>CANMFP010000041.1 GCA_947497265.1 uncultured Isoptericola sp. | reverse complement strand
CGGTCAGCCACAGTTCGTTCGGCGCCGAGGCGGTGAAGTCCCGGTTCACGAGGTCGTCGTGCGCGGGCGGGCCGGGCTTCTTCCCGTTCTTCGAACGCTTCTTGCCGAACACGGACCACCAGCGCCCGTCGCGCACGAGTCGCCACATCGTGCGGTCGCACGCGTGATGGCCGGCCGCGCGGGCTTCGTCGGCCAGCAGCCGGTACCCGAACTCCGG
>CANMFP010000040.1 GCA_947497265.1 uncultured Isoptericola sp. | reverse complement strand
CGCAACTGGCTGCGCCAGGCTGACGTCGAAGACGGCGCCAAGCCCGGCGTGACGAAGAGCGAGTCGACCGAGCTGCGCGAGGCCCGCAAGCGCGTCCGCGTGCTTGAGCAGGAGAACGAGGTCCTGCGCCGCGCCGCGGCGTACTTCGCCCAGGCGCACCTGCCGGGAAAATGAGCTACCCGCTCGTCCGTGAACTTGCTGCTGACGGGATCCCCGTCGCGGTGACGTGCCGGGTGCTCAACCTCGCCAGAGCGCCGTACTACCGGTGGCTCGCCAACCC
>CANMFP010000039.1 GCA_947497265.1 uncultured Isoptericola sp. | reverse complement strand
TGAGGTGTTCTCACCAGCGTGATCGTCGGGTCCCGCGTTGAAGGTTGAGCAGCACGAGTGCCGCGGCGGTGATCTCGGTGATGCGGGCGGGGTCGAGGGTGATCATCTGCAGGGTGGGCCAGGTCTTCTTCAGCAGCGCGTTGCCGCGCTCGGCGATCGCCCGCAGTCCGGTGAGGAGCTTGTTGCAGGTCACGTCGTCGGGGTGGGGGTTGGCGGGCAGGCGCCTGGGGTGCCGGATCCCGATCCCAGCACCCTGGTAGCCCCTGTCGGTCAGCGTGGGCAGGCCGGCGGCCGCGGCGGGGTAGAGC
>CANMFP010000038.1 GCA_947497265.1 uncultured Isoptericola sp. | reverse complement strand
TGGACCCGGCGGCGGACCTCGTCGATCGCCTGGCCCGCGAGCTTGACCACGTGGAACGCGTCCAGCACCGCGGTAGCTTCCTCGAGCCGGTCGTCGATCGCGTTCTTGTAGCCGTGGAACGGGTCCAGGGTCGCGATCTGCACCCGGCCGCGGAACTCTGCCCCTCGCTCGTCCAGCCAGGAGGCGTAGACCGTGCCGGAACGGCCGGGCACCAGGTCCAGCAGCCGGGCGTGGGTGTTGCCCTCGCCGTCGCGGGTCAGGTCGACCATCCCGGTCAGCTCCTTGGGCCCACGATCCTTCGGGCTGACGTGATGCCACACGTGTTCGTCCACCCCGAGGGTCGTGACGCCGTCGAAGCGGTACTCGTCGTCGGCAGCGTCGGCGAGTACGGGACGGATCGCGTT
>CANMFP010000037.1 GCA_947497265.1 uncultured Isoptericola sp. | reverse complement strand
CGAGGCGCTCGAACCAGCGGCCCACTGTGCGGGTCGAGACGTGGTGGCCCTCGGCTGCGAGCTCGAGCGCGATACGGGCCGCGGACCACTTGTGTTCGCGACGCAGCTCCTCGATGCGTTCGACGACCTTCGCCGGGGTCTGCGTCGGCGAGGTGTGCGGGATGCTGGCCCGATCGTGCAGACCTGCCTCACCGAACCGGTCGTACCGGTTCTTCCACTTCGACAGGCAGGCGCGTGAGACACCGGCCTCCGCAGCGACGTGAGCGATCGGGCGCGCCTGGCAGCGCTGGACCAGACGCAGGCGGCCAGCAGGGGTCAACGGGGCGTTAGCGTGAGTCATGAAGGGGTAGGTCTTTCTCGGCGAGGACGGTTGGTCGCACTTCCATCCTGCCGCCAGGGCCTACCCCTTCCTCACTCCC
>CANMFP010000036.1 GCA_947497265.1 uncultured Isoptericola sp. | reverse complement strand
CGAGATCACCGCCGCGGCACTCGTGCTGCTCAACCTTCAACGCGGGACCCGACGATCACGCTGGTGAGAACACCTCACAGTCCTACAAGGCTGACTACGAACAGATGTGGCGGGCTGTTCTCCATCGGGCGTTCCCAGGAGGTCGGACCGAAGCCGGGATGCTTGGCGAGCAGTTCACGCGCACCTGGACGCACTCCATCGCCTCCACGGTGCATGCCGTGCGCAACCGATGCGCCCACCACGAGCCATTGATCCGGGGTATCCCGTTGCCGGGGCAGGATCGGCGGATCACGGTCCAGGAAGGCTACGACGCTTGCGTCCTCCTGGTGCGCACGATCGACCGGGACCTGGCGGCATGGCTCGAAGAGAACTCCGCGGTCCCGGGCATCTTGGGGATGCGTCCGACCATCTAGGCATGAGGGCTCTTCGCGGATGAGGGGGGTCCCCGGTGACACGCCGGGCGTGGTGATGACGTCGGGGTAGGGGTCGAGGCCTC
>CANMFP010000035.1 GCA_947497265.1 uncultured Isoptericola sp. | reverse complement strand
GCTACCGCGGTGCTGGACGCGTTCCACGTGGTCAAGCTCGCGGGCCAGGCGATCGACGAGGTCCGCCGCCGGGTCCAGCAGCAGACCCTGGGGCACCGAGGCCGCAAGGGCGACCCGCTCTACGGCATCCGCAACATCCTGCGCGCCGCCCCCGAACGCCTCACCGACCGACAGATCAACAGGTTGAACCGGGCGATCGCCGCCGACGAGGCCCACGAGGAAGTCCTGGTCGCGTGGCAGGCCGCCCAGCAGATCCGCACCGCCTACCGGAGCAAAGACCCGACCCACGGGCGCCGGCTCGCTGAACGCGTCCTGGCGTCTCTACCGTCATGCCCGATCCCCGAGATCGCCCGCCTCGGACGCACCCTGCGCAAGTGGCGCACTGCCTTCCTCGCTTACTTCGACACCGCCCGCTCATCGAACGGCGGCACCGAGGCCATCAACGGGATCATCGAGCTCGCCCGCCGCATCGCACGCGGCTTCCGCAACCGCGACAACTACCGCCTCCGCATGCTCCTTGTCGCAGGAGGAATCACACCGTGACCCCCCTCATCTGCGAAGAGCC
>CANMFP010000034.1 GCA_947497265.1 uncultured Isoptericola sp. | reverse complement strand
GGGCTCTTCGCGGATGAGGGGGGTCCCCGGTGACACGCCGGGCGTGGTGATGACGTCGGGGTAGGGGTCGAGGCCTCCAGGATCGGGAGCGACCAAGCATCCTGTTCCCGAGAGGCCTCGACGTGTCCGAGCCTACGGCCTGTGTGTCCTGCTGCCCTGATCCAAGATCCGCCGATCCGTACTGCGTCCGCTGTGATCTGCTGGTCGGGCTCGAGTCGTTGCACGTGATCGGCGTCGAGCGTGACGACGATGTCGTGATCGTCGTTATCGAGTCTGCGCCCGGGGTGATGGGCTGCCCGGCGTGCGGCGTGGTCGCCGCATCGAAGGGCCGCCGGACGGTCGAGCTGATCGACGCCCCGGCGTTCGGGAGCCCGGTCCGGTTGCGGTGGCGCAAGCGGCGGTGGGTCTGTCCCGACCCGGGCTGCGAGGTCGGGTCGTTCACCGAGCAAGACGCCCAGATCGCCGCCCCGCGGGCCGTGCTCACGTCGCGTGCGACCCGGTGGGCGATCGCCCAGTTGCGGTCCGAGAACGCGTCGGTCGCTGGGTTGGCCCGCCAGCTCGGGGTGTCCTGGTGGACGTGCTGGAACGCGATCCGTCCCGTACTCGCCGACGCTGCCGACGACGAGTACCGCTTCGACGGCGTCACGACCCTCGGGGTGGA
>CANMFP010000033.1 GCA_947497265.1 uncultured Isoptericola sp. | reverse complement strand
GCCTCGTGCTGACGTGGTGCCACACGTGCTCGTCGACTCCGAGCGTGGTGACGCCGTCGAACCGGGACTCATCCGCCGCCGCGGCGACGAGCGCGGGACGGACCGCAGTCCACACGGTCCACCACGAGACTGCGAGCTGGCGGGCCAGGCCCGCGACCGAGGCGTTCTCGGCCCTCAGTTGGCCGATCGCCCAGTCGACCGCCCGGCAGGTCAGCACGGCCCGCGGGACGGCAACCTCGAGGTTCTGCTCGGTGAACGAGCCGACCTCGCAGCCCGGATCCGGGCAGACCCAGCGCCGCTTGCGCCACCGCAACCGGACCGGGCAACCGAACGCCGGGGCATCGATCAGCTCGACCGTCCTGCGCCCCTTCGACGTCGCGACCACGCCGCAGGCCGGGCAGCCCATCAGCCCGGGCGCTGACTCGACGGTCGCGATCAGGACGTCATCGTCGCGCTCGACGTCGATCACATGCAACCACTCGAGCCCGACCAGCAGATCGCAGCGCATGCAGTACCGATGAGCAGATGTCGCATCAGGGAAGGACGAACTACAGGCCGTAGGCTCGGACACGTCGAGGCCTCTCTGGAACAGGATGCTTGGTCGCTCCCGATCCTGGAGGCCTCGACCCCTACCCGGACGTCACCTTGGTGCTCGGCGTGTCACCGAGGCCCCCCTCAACTGCGATGAGCC
>CANMFP010000032.1 GCA_947497265.1 uncultured Isoptericola sp. | reverse complement strand
GCCGGATCCCGATCCCAGCACCCTGGTAGCCCCTGTCGGTCAGCGTGGGCAGGCCGGCGGCCGCGGCGGGGTAGAGCAAGGGCAGCACGAACGCTCTCGCGGCGGTGATGTCGTGTGTCGATCCGGGCGAGACCGGAGAGACCCAGACCGGGTAGCCGGTCGGGTCGCACAGCACCTGGATGTTGCCCCCGTGGCGGTGGTGTTTGCCGGAGTACCAGGACTCAGCACCCGAGGGATTCCTTGGCCCGTGCAGCTGCATCGTCGGCACGAGGGTGCCGTCCAGGCACACGAACGGCCAGTCCTCCTGGCGTGCCGTGGCCAGCACCTCGCCCAGGTCCGGGGCGCGGGAGGCGATCACGTCGATGGCTTCGTGCAGGTACCGGTAGGCCGTCGCGGTCGAGATCCCCGCGTCGCGGGCGAGCAGATGCACGCGGGTGGCGTCCTTGAACCAGCGCAGCACCAGCAGCGCCTGCGCCCTCGCGGTGGCGGCGCGTTGCCAGGGCCGGATGTCGTGGGCGCGGCGGTGGGCGGTGATCCAGCGGGTCACCACGCTCCAGGTGTGGGTGGGCACGTCGAGGGTGGCACGATAGGTGATCAAGCAGGGTCCCAGTCGTCCGGTTTGTGTGTTTGGCGACTTGCATCCTGGTCCTGGGACCCTGCTGCTGCCAAACCACCCGCCGGACGAACCTGCAGGTCAGCGCGTCGTCGCGCCGATCAAATCACTGGCCCTGGTGAGAACACCTC
>CANMFP010000031.1 GCA_947497265.1 uncultured Isoptericola sp. | reverse complement strand
GGGCTCTTCGCAGTTGAGGGGGGTCACGGGGTGAGTCCGCCGGCGACGAGGAGCATGCGTAGGCGGTAGTTGTCGCGGTTGCGGAAGCCGCGGGCGATGCGGCGGGCGAGTTCGATGAGACCGTTCACTGCTTCGGTGCCGCCGTTCGAGGAGCGGTCGGTGGTGAAGTAGGCGAGGAACGCGGTGCGCCACTTGCGCAGGGTCCGGCCGAGGCGGGCGATCTCGGGGATCGGGCACGACGGCAGGGACGCCAGGACGCGTTCGGCCAGGCGTCGCCCTTCGGGCAGGTTCTTGGTGCGGTAGGCGGTGCGGATCTGCTGGGCGGCCTGCCAGGCGATGAGCACTTCGTCGTGGGCGTCGTCGGCAGCGATCGCCCGCCCGAGACGGTCGCGTTGCCGGTCGGTGAGTCGTTCCGGGGCGGCGCGCAGGATGTTGCGGATCCCGTAGAGCGGGTCACCGGCCCTGCCTCGGTGGCCGAGGGTGGCCTGCTGGACTCGGCGGCGGACCTCGTCGATGGCCTGGTTCGCGAGCTTGACGACGTGGAACGCATCGAGCACCGCGATGGCGTCGTCGAGCTGGTCGTCGATCGCGTTCTTGTAGCCGTGGAAGGGGTCCAGGGTCGCGATCTGGACCTGGTCGCGGAAGTCTTTGCCGCGGGCGTCCAGCCAGGTCCGGTAGACGGTGCCGGAGCGTCCGGGCACCAGGTCCAGCAGCCGGGCGTGGGTGCGGCCCTGCTCATCGCGGGTCAGGTCGACCATCCCGGTCAGTTCCTTCGGGCCGCGC
>CANMFP010000030.1 GCA_947497265.1 uncultured Isoptericola sp. | reverse complement strand
GCCCGCGTCAAGGGCGCCTGCGGCGTCGCTGCGCGATGGCCTGCGGCCACCCTTGACCCGGACCTCCGCCGACCTCCAGTGCTCCGCTATCGGCACGGCGCCTCGGAGTGTCCCCGCCACGTCGGGCTGAGGTCGCTGAGCCCGACGTGGGCCAGTGAAGGTACGGCAGGTGTCCCGCAGAACTCGCCCTGACGCCAGTAGAGTCCCCGTATGTCCGCATCTGGGGCCATCGAAGCTCAGAACACTCCACGTTGGTCCGCCCGTGCCAGCTTGCGAGCACTCGGGTCGGTTGGACTCACGGTTGCAGCGCTGACGTTCGCTGCGTGCTCGAACGCCGGAGACGTAGGACTGATCAACGATTCTGCTGGAACCGTCACGGTCGAGTATGGGGGCGACGGCCCTGAGGAAGTCCCGGGAGGCGGCGGTGTGGTCCTCCTCGGAGTCGACGAGTGCTTCGACGGTCCGATCGTCGTGACGTACGAGGGCGGCCACAGTGTCGACCTGTCCGGACCGATCTGTCCCGGCCAGGAACTCCGGATCGAGGCCGAGAGCGCCGAGGTTGTGGCGGCGTCCTAGGTAGCTCTCGGAGGGGACCTGCGGTGTCGGTGGCGCTGGTAGCGAGGACTCACCAGATTCCCTCCGCTTTGCGGTGGAGGTGTGCCTGATCGGGTGCAACACCGTGCGACCAGCCGGGTCCTGAACCTGCAGGTCAGGGCGGGTTTCGTGGACGGCGGGGTGACCGCGTCCGAAGGCGCCAGCAAAGCCCACCGCTACCGCCACCCGAAGGGCCCCACCCGCGAGATTCTGCGGCTGTGGGGCCCTTCGTCGTTCCCCGTACTC
>CANMFP010000029.1 GCA_947497265.1 uncultured Isoptericola sp. | reverse complement strand
CTGGTCATGAGGTGAGTACGAGGTCTGCGGCGGGTTGGTCGTGTCGGGCGTGGTGGCGTAGCGCGGCGGCGATGTTCGTCCATCCGGCCAGGCGTAGCAGCCCGATCACGAGGCTGCGGAGGGTGGCCATGACTCGCGGGGCTGCGCCGGTGCGGATGCGGGAGGTGTCTTCGCCGAGGGTGACGTCGCGTACCCAGTGCAGGCGGTTCTCGATGTGCCAGTGCGACTGCACCCACGCGGCCAGGACGTGGGGTTGCGCGGCGCGGGCGTCGGCGCTGGTGATCAGGTAGACGGTCTCGACCGTCTTCTTCCCGGCCCGGGTGGTGGTGCGGCGCAGCTGGGCCACCTGCGCCGCCCCGGTGAACTCGATCCAGTCAGGCACGTCGACGACTTTGATGGTGCGCGTGATCTGGCGCCCACGGGAACGCTCCGTGCGGGTGGTAGCGGTGACGTCCTTCCATGGCAGTCGCTTGAGCCGGTTGAACAGCGTGGGCTGGTTGCCCTTGACGGTCAGCACGTAGTCGGCGCCGGCCGCGACGATCTGGGCGGCGGTGGCGTGCTGGACGTGCAGCGCGTCCATCGTGACCACCGCACCGGCGAGCCCGTCACCGGCGGCGTCCAGAACGTCCAGCAGGTCCCGCGCGGCGGCGATCTCCCCGCCTTTGTCGGCGGTAGCGACCTGGCCGAGCACGAGGCCGCTGTCGTGCGTCAGTGCAGCGACCAGGTGCGGCGCCGTGCGCGCCGCGGTGCGGGCGCCGCGGACCGTCTTGCCGTCGATCGCGATCACCCGGCGCCCGTCGACCACACCGGTGCGGGTCGCGGCCCACACGCCCAACAACCGGTCGAGCAGGTCGGCATCCAGCGCGGCGAACAAGCGGCGGAACGTCGACTCATCAGGGCGACCCGCGAGGCCGAGATCGGCCAGCACGTCCAGGTCCACGCTCGCGACCCACTGCCCGATCGCGGTGAAGCCGCGCATACCCGCGCTCATCGCGGCGACCGCTACCGCCACGAGCCCCGCGGCACGGTGGCGAACCCCGCGTCGCGCGCGCGGGTCAGCAAGGTGCTCCAGCACGTGAAGGAGATGCAGATGACGCGGCGTGGCCGTCGTCCTCGCGGACGACACCTGGGAAGATGAGAACAAGCGGGCGTGCTCCAACCTGGCAGACGGATTGGTGTAGGAACCTCCATCTTCCCAGGTCAGAGCACGCCCGTGCCGCTACCCGAGATGAGTAGCGCCGCTCCTCACGCACCGCTCAACGGACTTTGCCGGAGCCCTG
>CANMFP010000028.1 GCA_947497265.1 uncultured Isoptericola sp. | reverse complement strand
AAACCACCCGCCGGACGAACCTGCAGGTCAGCGCGTCGTCGCGCCGATCAAATCACTGGCCCTGGTGAGAACACCTCTGTGGGGCCTCGCTAATCTCTCCGCCAGTGTCCAGGAGGTCGGTCCAGAACCCGAACATGAGCTGGGCTACGACCTTGCCTGGGGTGCGGCGGCTCTTGGGCAGACGTCGCCATGCGGTGGTGAGGCTGCCGCGAGACCGAGCATCGAGTCCGATGTCCTGCGTGTACCACTCGGGCCCGTGCGCGGTCATGAGCTGGTGGTTGAGGGAGTTGCGCAGGGCGATCTCAACGATCGCGATATCCGCCAGGAACGCGGCAGCAAGGTCCCGGTCCCACACGTACAGGCGGCAGGCCAGCTCGCGATCTTCGCCCGAGGCCACGAGGTACGACGCGAAGCGGTCCGGTCCGACCGCGCGCACCAGCGCTTCGACGTGCTGGTGGTTCATGCCACTCCTCGAAAATCGCGACGGAAACCTCTGCAGCCTGTGTTACCTTCGAAGAGAACTCCCCGGATCCGCCTCTCTGGACACGAGCCATGAAGCGGCCGGGGTTCTCTTTTGCCCGGACGCAGCGGCATGGATCCGATGATGCACCATCCGCCATGGCCCCACGATGGACCAAGACCGGCGGTGGAGTCGGTGGGATAGGTTCTGGCGCGTGAGCGAGAGCGCGACCCCCACGGGGCCCCAGTTGCATGTGCGGGTTGGCCGCCGACGCGACGTGCCCGCGATCGTGGAGCTCGCGCGGCGGCGGTTGCCGACTATGAGTCACCTGCACGACGAGTCGTCATGGGATCGGACCGATCGATTTGGCCTCGGGGACCACCCGCAGGACCGGTACTTCCCGGTCGTGTACGACGCGCGCGCCGACGGATCGGAGGACCTCGTCGCCTTCGCATGGGTCGACGCCGCACTGGCCGACGACTACGGCGTGGACGAGCCCTGGTGGTGCATCAACGCCATCGCGGTTGGCGAGCCATACGTCGGTCAGGGGATCGGCAGCAGGCTCGTGGAGATGATCGAGGTCCAGGCGCGTGAGGCTGGCGTGGTGTCCGTGTACGGCCAGGCGTACCAGTCCGCCGCGACGTTCTGGCGCTCCTGCGGCTTCTCCGTGGGCCCGGTCGGCGGGCTCCTGGCGTCTGAGCGCAAGGTGTCGGTCGCTGGGCGCGGGCAGCAGCAGGTGGTGCTGAACGCGGAGGCGGATCAGCACTTCTTCGTGAAGCAGATCGACGGGCCGACGGGAGTGCGTCTGCGGGTCGCCCAGCGCGACGCCCATGCCTGAACGGTTGCAGCTTGGTGGGGGCTCGCCTCTTGGCGAGGGCGCGGGCGCGCCGCTGAGCTGCGGAGACACCAAGCCGATAAGGCACGTTATGACAACTAGTGCGTAATGTCCGAAAAGTGCTATTCGATTCTCCTGAACGCCCTCGTTGCTACCGCAGCAGGAAAGACTGCGATGGTGGCACTCCAACTGAGGTACTGCGCGAAGAGGTCCGGACCGAAAGCGGTGGTAGCGACGGTGTATAGGAAGGCCGCGTATCCCACCCACCAGTTCACGAAGCTTCTGACCAACCTGAGTTCATCATCCGTGAACACTCCGTCCACTGATAGGCACCCGACGAGTCCGCGCAGCGCCGCGAACTGACCGAGCCGGTCTTCCGGCGCCGTGATGCCTGGAGACCGCCTGTATGGCCCTGCTAGGTCGTCGACCATGTGCATGTCATCCATGTCTGCTACCTGCAGTGCGGACGCACCGAGGGGAGCAACGGCGATTCTCTCGACGCCTTCGGTCGCTGTGCGTGCGGTGTCGATGAGCCCGCCGGTGATGTTTGGCATCTTGGCGGTGGTGGCTTCGATCATGCCGGTGATGCCCTCGAGG
>CANMFP010000027.1 GCA_947497265.1 uncultured Isoptericola sp. | reverse complement strand
CCGACGGTGAGTCAGCGATGGGACGCAGACGCCGCTACCCCGTGCCGGCGATGCTCCTTGCACGGCTCGCGGTCGACAACGACTACAAGGGTCAAGGCGTCGGCAAGCTGCTCCTCGTCGACGCCCTCCAGCGGCTGCTGGCAGCGGCCGACAACGTCGGCTTCGAGATCGTCGTCGTGCATGCGCTCCACGAGGACGCCGCCTGCTTCTACCTCAAGCACGGGTTCCGCCGGTTCCTCGACCACGATCTCAGCCTCTTCCTCACGACCAAGGACCTGCGCGCGACGTTCGCTTCAGCAGAACCAAGTTGAGCCGTACGCACCACATGCGTACAGTAGACGTACACCACAGATCCGAGGAGCCACTATGCCCACCGCCAACGCGCGGTCAGAGCGCCTACACATGCGCCTGTCACCCGATGCTCTCGCGACCATCCGCGAGGCCGCTGCCGCCCAGCAGCAGGACGTGTCCGCGTTCGTGCTCGGGGCTGCGATGGAGCACGCCCGCGAGGTCCTGCTCCGGGACCGCGTCCTCCAGCTCACCCCGCGCGAGCTCGATCAGGTCGACAGCGCACTCGACGCCGAGCCGAGCGTGGTCCCGGAACTCGCCGCGCTCATCGCCGCGGTCCGACGGGACACCCCGCAGCACGGCAAGCAGGAGTTGACGTCGCACTGAGCGACCCCGAGCACGAACGAAGGGCGGCCCCGGAACTGATCCGGGGCCGCCCTTCGTCGTCTCAGGACGGGGTGTCGGGTGGGGTGCGCGCAGCGAGCGGAGCGAGCGAAGCGCGGGGCCCCGCCCGCCACGCCGGCCAGCGCGGCGGAGCCGCGCCTTGAGTCAGTAAGGAAAGTTCTCACAGGGCGGGCGCACACGGACGCGGACGTACACGACCGCGAACGGCAGCACGGCACGACGTCACAGCGTGGGATCGGCCGACCGGCGCCGGCTCCAGCAGATAGCCTGCTCGGCCCGGACCCTGAGGACGACGACGGGTGCGTCTGCGGTCAGTGCGTCGACAGCCCGTACCGACTCCTCGCGAAGTGGGCTCACATGCTCGGCATCCGCGGCCACTTCTCGAGCAAGTCGCGCCGCTACTCGATCCCGCTCGGACGCCTGCGCCGGGCCCGCATGCGGTTCCAGCGGCTCAAGGCCGACGCCGACCGCGACGGCACTCCCATGGACACCGCCGACCTCGAGAACCGCCTGCTGGCCGACGAGGAAGAGACCACGCTCGTCGTCGGCTCCTGGACCTACCAGGGCACCGGCTGGACCAACCCCGGCGCCAAAGCCCTGGCCGACGCCGCAGCCGCGCGAGCACGCGAGTACGCGCAATGGAGGGCGCAGCGCCTGAACTGACGCGGCTACGAGTCGTAGAAGGCCTCGATGGTCCAGGCGATCTGGATCAGCACCGTGGAGGAGAACACGACGAAAGGGAGGTTCTCGTGACGCCGAACGGCCGCGTGAAGTTCATTGAGGATTGCCCCGACGAACGCGGCGACGGTCACCGTGCTGAGCCACACCGGGATCGTTCCGATCCCGTTGGACCGGTCACCGAGGTTCTCCAGCCAAGCGCCGACGAAGAACGCTCCGAGAAGGGCCTGGAGCAGCAGGAGCACGACGACTCCGGCGATCGTGGTCGACCCGGCCCACGGGATTCGGGGTCTATCGGCCGTCAACGCGCTCGCCTCGCCTGGTCGGGACTCCGCTTCCATGCACTGACCTCCCAGATCGATGCTCCGGACCACCGTATCGAGGTGGAGCGGCCGTCAACAGCCCTACCCCCACCCATCACCACACCACAACGACGTAGGAGGCACCGTGAAAACGGAGTACGGGGAACGACGAAGGGCCCCACAGCCGCAGAATCTCGCGGGTGGGGCCCTTCGGGTGGCGGTAGCGGTGGG
>CANMFP010000026.1 GCA_947497265.1 uncultured Isoptericola sp. | reverse complement strand
CCTGCACCCTATGAATTCAGGTACAGGTGACCGCACATGACTACGGCCGGGTTCCCCCATTCGGACATCCTCGGATCACAGCTCGTTTGCCAGCTCCCCGAGGCTTAACGCAGGCTACAACGTCCTTCTTCGGCTCCTAGTGCCAAGGCATTCACCGTGTGCCCTTAAAAACTTCGACACACACTACAAATATGCTACAGAAATCCAAGAATAATACTTGAACATCTGGGATGCTCGCGTCCACTGTGCAGTTCTCAAGCAACGGACGGTCCCGCCGGCCCACCGGTGCACCCACCCCCACAACCGTGGAGCGGTCTGCACCAGACCAACGACCCGTATCCATCCGAGGACAAGCCCCGACCACTTCCATGGCCGGTTGCCTCAGGACCCAACAGTGTGCTCAACCAACCCACCAGCCACGCCGACCACGTTCCAGACCACCACCCAAGAGCAGCAGACGTACTAGCAGCCGACCGCACCAGCGGACCGACGTTCGTCAATGTTCCACCCAGAGCAACCACCAGACGCACGTTCGGCGCCTACAGCAGCTGTGCATGACCACCCACCACGAGGCAAGCCCCGCAGCGAGCAGTATGTGCTCCTTAGAAAGGAGGTGATCCAGCCGCACCTTCCGGTACGGCTACCTTGTTACGACTTAGTCCCAATCGCCGGTCCCACCTTCGACCACTCCCCCCGGAAAACCGGTTGGGCCATGAGCTTCGGGTGTTACCAACTTTCGTGACTTGACGGGCGGTGTGTACAAGGCCCGGGAACGTATTCACCGCAGCGTTGCTGATCTGCGATTACTAGCGACTCCGACTTCATGGGGTCGAGTTGCAGACCCCAATCCGAACTGAGACCGGCTTTTTGGGATTCGCTCCACCTTACGGTATCGCAGCCCTCTGTACCGGCCATTGTAGCATGCGTGAAGCCCAAGACATAAGGGGCATGATGATTTGACGTCATCCCCGCCTTCCTCCGAGTTGACCCCGGCAGTCTCCCATGAGTCCCCGGCATAACCCGCTGGCAACATGGGACGAGGGTTGCGCTCGTTGCGGGACTTAACCCAACATCTCACGACACGAGCTGACGACAACCATGCACCACCTGTGCACCGACCTTGCGGAACCACCATCTCTGGCAGCGTCCGGTGCATGTCAAGCCTTGGTAAGGTTCTTCGCGTTGCATCGAATTAATCCGCATGCTCCGCCGCTTGTGCGGGCCCCCGTCAATTCCTTTGAGTTTTAGCCTTGCGGCCGTACTCCCCAGGCGGGGCACTTAATGCGTTAGCTGCGGCACGGAACTCGTGGAATGAGCCCCACACCTAGTGCCCAACGTTTACGGCATGGACTACCAGGGTATCTAATCCTGTTCGCTCCCCATGCTTTCGCTCCTCAGCGTCAGTGACTGCCCAGAGACCTGCCTTCGCCATCGGTGTTCCTCCTGATATCTGCGCATTCCACCGCTACACCAGGAATTCCAGTCTCCCCTACAGTACTCTAGTCTGCCCGTACCCGATGCAAGCCCGAAGTTGAGCCTCGGGATTTCACACCAGACGCGACAAACCGCCTACGAGCTCTTTACGCCCAATAATTCCGGACAACGCTTGCGCCCTACGTATTACCGCGGCTGCTGGCACGTAGTTAGCCGGCGCTTCTTCTGCAGGTACCGTCCACCCGAAGGCCTTCTTCCCTGCTGAAAGAGGTTTACAACCCGAAGGCCGTCATCCCTCACGCGGCGTCGCTGCATCAGGCTTTCGCCCATTGTGCAATATTCCCCACTGCTGCCTCCCGTAGGAGTCTGGGCCGTGTCTCAGTCCCAGTGTGGCCGGTCGCCCTCTCAGGCCGGCTACCCGTCGACGCCTTGGTAGGCCATCACCCCACCAACAAGCTGATAGGCCGCGAGCCCATCCCCCACCGAAAAACTTTCCAACACCCACCATGCGGCAGATGCTCATATCCGGTATTAGACCCCGTTTCCAAGGCTTATCCCGAAGTGGAGGGCAGGTTGCTCACGTGTTACTCACCCGTTCGCCACTGATCCACCCAGCAAGCTGGGCTTCACCGTTCGACTTGCATGTGTTAAGCACGCCGCCAGCGTTCGTCCTGAGCCAGGATCAAACTCTCCGTAAAAGAGAGAAAACAACCAACAACCCCCGAAAGAGCCGCCAGTCGCCTATCGATACTGGCCAGACCAAACAGACTAGCTGTTCAATCCAGTCCAAAGGAACCAAAAAGGTTCAAAATTTGGCATTGACTATCAAGCACACTGTTGAGTTCTCAAACAACCGACGCACACCATCCAAGACCGGAACAACCGCTCCGACCCCGTCCGGGGCAACCC
>CANMFP010000025.1 GCA_947497265.1 uncultured Isoptericola sp. | reverse complement strand
AAACCACCCGCCGGACGAACCTGCAGGTCAGCGCGTCGTCGCGCCGATCAAATCACTGGCCCTGGTGAGAACACCTCAGAGGGTCTCGAAGTGGTCCTCCATCTCCCGTCCGCCGCGGATCACGAAGCCCTTCTTCGGTTCCTTGATGCCGTCCAACGCACCGCCGGGCAGCTTGAGCTCTTCGAGGATGGTGATCTTGTTGCCGGGCATCTGCCCGTCGCGGATGAGGAAGGCGGCGCCGGCCAGCGAGGCGAGCCCCGCTCCCACGAACCACGCCGACTTGCCATCGACGCCTTGCGGCTTGCGGGGACGCGCGAATGCCTCGTAATTGCCCGCGGTGTAACGCATGAGTGTGCTCCTGCTTCTTGTCGTGTCGTGATGAGGTGGATGGTTATTTGGCGTCGTAGGTGTAGAAGCCCTCGCCGGTGGCCACGCCGAGCTTGCCCTTATCGATGTAGTTCTCCTTCAGCCACTGCCCCAGCTGTTTGCCCTCGCCGGACTGGGACAGGATGTTGTACGGCGTTGTGAGGCCGATGATGTCGGTGATCTGGAAGGGTCCCATCGGTGCCCCCGTGGCGATGCGCCACACGTTGTCGATATCCTTCGGGTCGGCATAGCCGCCCGCGGCGAGCGCGTAGCCTGCGTTGAGGAAGGGGACCAGCAGCGAATTGAGCACATAGCCCGCCTTCTCCTTGTGGATCGGGATCGCCACCATGCCGATCTCGCCCGCGAAGGCGACAACCTCGTCGAACACGGCGGGGTCGGTGTCGGCGGTGCCCATCACCTCGGCGGTGTTGAACTTCCACACCTGGTTCGCGAAGTGCAGCGCGAGGAACCGTGCGGGGCGGCCGGTGAAGTCCTTCAGATCGCTCGGCAGCAGCGTCGACGAGTTCGTCGCGAAAATGGTCTTCGCGGGGGCCACCTTGCCGAGCTGCTCATAAGTCTGTTGCTTCAGCGCGAGCACTTCCGGGATCGCCTCGATGACGAGATCGGCATCCGCGACAGCGGCCGCGAGCTCGGAGGAATACGTGATGTGCGTGAGCGCCGCATCCGCCTTGCCTTCGGCGGCACCGGCGACACCGTCGGCCTGATAGGTCGACGCGAGTCCTTCGAAGCGCTCCTTCGCCTTCGCCAGGATCTCGTCGCTGATGTCGTACGCGGTCACCTTGAATCCGCTGAACGCGGTCTGGTAGGCGATCTGGGACCCGAGCACCCCTGTGCCGAGCACCGTCACGTTCTTGATGTTTGACATGTCATTCCTTTTCTGTGAGCAGGCCATCCACGACCTGCTTGATCTGGACCCGAAGGTTTCGCTCGATGTCTGACAGCTCGACCGGCGCGTCCGAGAGGCGCGCGATGGTGAGATTGATGATACCGAACACGGTCTCGCCCGCCAGGCGGACGGAGGCGGAATCGACGGACAGGCCACGTTCGCGCGCATGCGCTTGCAACCGGGCCGAGATCAGGCCTTCCAGTCGATAGACGAGCTCCACACCCTCGGCCCGATAAGGTTCTGCCGCGAGGCCGAACAACAGCTCCCGCTGGTACGCCATGGAATTCTCCGGCGTGCGGACGCTGCGCTCGATCGTCGGGACCACGAGCGCGTTGATCGCAGCCGCGGGCTCGGCGATAGGCGCCGCACGTCGTTCGCCCTCGTCAATCGCCGCGCGGAACTCTTCGTTGTAGATCATGAGCAGCAGCTCGCTCTTGGTGGCCGCATAGCGGAAGAGAGTCCCGGCGGCCACATCGGCCCGATCGGAGACCTCCTGCGTGGTCACCGCCGCGAAGCCTCGCTCCGCGAACAACTCGGCGGCGGCGCGGAAGATCCGGTCGCGCTTGTCGCGCATATTGCGGTCGCGCCTGCTCGCTGCCGCGACTGCCATCGTCATGCTGCAACCTCCCTGAGTAGCCTCAATAATGAGTGTACTCCGCGTCGCTCACTACGTCCGGTCCGCCCGCGGCACTAGGACGTGTTGCTAAATCCATTGCAGAGCGGCGGAGAGGCAGATCCCTGCCGCGTATGACCGGGCGGTCTTGTCGTAGCGGGAAGCGAGTCCGCGCCACTGCTTCACGAAGTTGAAGCACCGCTCGACGACGTTGCGGCCCTTGTAGCGCTCCCGTTGGTCATCGCCGAAGTCGATCGGACGGCCCGGCCGCTTGCGACGGTGCGCGATCTGGTCGTCGCGTTCGGGGATCGTGGCCTTGACGCCGCGCTCGCGCAGCCAGGCCCGGTTCTTCTTCGACGGGTAGCCCTTGTCCGCGAGCACCCGGTCCGGTCTCGTGCGCGCGGGCCCTCGGCCGGGGATGTGGATCTCGTCGAGTACGCAGGTGAACATGCTCGTGTCTGCGACCTGCCCGCCAGTGAGGACGAACGCCAGCGCCCGGGCCTTCCCGTCGCAGACGAGATGGATCTTCGTCGTCAAACCACCCCGTGACCGGCCGATCGCGTGGTCAGGAGGCTCTGAGGTGTTCTCACCAGCGTGATCGTCGGGTCCCGCGTTGAAGGTTGAGCAGCACGAGTGCCGCGGCGGTGATCTCG
>CANMFP010000024.1 GCA_947497265.1 uncultured Isoptericola sp. | reverse complement strand
CAAACAACCGACGCACACCATCCAAGACCGGAACAACCGCTCCGACCCCGTCCGGGGCAACCCTTCAACCTTACCCGATCTCCCGGCCCGGTCCAAACCGCCTTGGCGATCCGATCCAAGCCCGCATCTCGCGGCGAGGTCTCCCGCTCCTGGCTCGTGGCGCACGAAGCGATCCACGACCTTCGGTGAGAGTTTCAGACCCCGGCGGCCACCTCGCGGTGTCCGGTTCCTGTCGGGCTGACTTCGAGAACATTACACGTCCCCGGCCCTGGCGCCAACTCGGTCGCGGGGTGACGCCCGGCACACCGCGACCTCTCGTGTCGATGCAGGTCAGCCTGCTGCCACCGCCTGATGCCGGAGTCTCGCGCCCGCGCTAGGTTCGTCGGGTGACAGCACAACCCGTCGTCGTCCGCCGTGCCCGCGCGCGAGAGGCCGCCGAGATCGCGTGGCTGGCCGCGCTGACGTTCCCGCTGGCGTGCCCTCCGGGCACCCCCGTACCCACGATGGCAGCGCACGTCGCCCAGCACCTGACCCCCGGGCACTTCGCGAGATGGAGCACCTCCCCCGAGCACGTGCTGCTCGTCGCCGAGTCCCCGACCGGCGCCGGGGACGCCGGGGGCCCCGTGGGTTACGCGCTGCTGGTGCGGGGCGAGCCCTCCGGGACGAAGGAGCTCGCGGTCCTGCGTGCCGCCGTCGGGCCCGGACCGTACGTCGAGCTGTCCAAGATCTACGTGCACCCCGACCACCTCGGGACCGGGACGGCCGGGCGCATCCTGTCGGAGGCGACCGACGAGGCCCGTCGCCTCGCCCCCGGCAGTCCGTTCTGGCTCGGGACCAACGGCGAGAACGCTCGCGCCCAGGCGTTCTACCGGCGCCACGGGTTCGACGTCGTGGGCCGGCGTACCTACGACGTCGGCGGGGTGCAGCACGACGACGTCGTCATGCTGCAGTCCCCCGCCGGGTAGTCACGCCGGGGCGCTCACTGCGACGAGAACGCCGCATCGAACGCGGCGTCCGGCGCATCGAACGCGTACCGGCGCACGAACTCGACCGCCTCGGCCGCACCCACGAGCCGATCCATGCCGGCGTCCTCCCACTCCACGGAGAGCGGACCGTCGTAGCCGATCGCGTTGAGCATGCGGAACGCGTCCTCCCACGGCACGTCGCCGTGCCCCGTGGAGATGAAGTCCCAGCCGCGTCGGGGGTCCGCCCAGGCCAGGTGGGAGGAGAGCCGGCCGTTGCGACCGTTCAGGCGCTTCTTCGTGTCCTTGCAGTGCACGTGGTAGATCCGGTCGGCGAAGTCCCAGAGGAACGCCACCGGGTCGATGTCCTGCCACACCATGTGGCTCGGGTCCCAGTTGAGGCCGAACGACTCGCGGTGACCGATCGCCTCGAGCGTGCGCTTCGCCGTCCAGTAGTCGTAGGCGATCTCGCTCGGGTGCACCTCCAGTGCGAACCGCACGCCGACCTCCTCGAAGACGTCGAGGATCGGGTTCCAACGGTCCGCGAAGTCCTGGTACCCCGCCTCCACCATGTCCGCCGGCACCGGCGGGAACATCGCGACCGTCTTCCAGATCGAAGACCCGGAGAAGCCGACGACGGTCTTCACACCCAGCTTCGCCGCCATGCGCGCCGTGTCCTTCATCGCCTCGGCGGCCCGCTGCCGCACACCCTCGGGGTCGCCGTCGCCCCACACCTGCGGCGGCAGGATCTCCTCGTGACGACGATCGATCGGGTCGTCGCACACGGCCTGTCCCGTGAGGTGGTTCGAGATGGCGACGATGCGCAGCCCGTGCCGCTCCATCAGGTCCAGGCGCCCCTGGACGTAGTCGGCGTCGTCCCACCGCGACACGTCCATGTGGTCGCCCCAGCAGCACAGCTCGAGGCCGTCGTAGCCCCAGCCCGCGGCCAGGCCGGCGACCTCCTCGAGCGGCAGATCGGCCCACTGGCCGGTGAAGAGAGAGATCGGTCGGGTCATGTCGGTTCCTTCCTTCGGTCGCCCCCTCTGCGGGGGCGAGGTCGTGACAGAGATCAGGCGGAGCGACGTCGCCTGACCAGGATCAGCACGGCGGCACCCACGACGACGACCCCGACGGCGATCCAGACCCAGGCCGGAGTCCCGGCCGTGGCGGTGCTCGCCGGGTCGGAGGCGTCGGCCGCGGTCTCCGCGGCGGCTTCGTCGACGTCGTCGGTGTCCGCAGGCTCGGCGGTGGGTGTCGGCGGCGCGACGACGTCGAGCTCGGTCTTCGACTTGTACTTCGAGGGTTCCGTCGCCCGCACCGTGAGAGTCCAGTGCCCCTCACCGAGCAGGCCCGCCTCGGACCGGTACCACCCCACACCCTCCGAGGCGGACGTCAGCTGCACAGGCCCGACCTCCTCGCCGTCGTCGGAGACGGCCTTGACCGTGACGTCGACGGTCTCCTCGACCGGGTGGCCGTCCGCGGCCCAGACGACCACGGCGTCGACACCCCCGGAGCCGTCGGTCCCGACGTCGATCTGCAGGTCACCTCCGTGCGCCGCGGCCGGCGGCAGAGCTGCTGCCCACGCCACGACGGCGAGGACGAGGGTCGCGAGGACGGCGAGCGCCGTCGTCGTCCATCGCCGTTGATCGTGCTGGGTGATCATCTGCCGTGCTCCTTCGAGTTCGTGACGCCGAGGCCCCTCGGCACAGGAGCGGAGCGCACCGTCCTGTGCCGAGGGTCTGCCGGCTCGAGGCCGGCCTACCGCTGGATGGTCACCGGCCGACGGCACCGTCCCCGGGCCGGGACCGCGCCGTCGGACGCCCGGCGCCCCGTCCAGCGGCGATCGTGGGGCGGGGGGGCGCCCCGGGGGCCCCCCCCCCCCCGGCCCCCGGCGCCCCCCCCCCCCCCCCGGGCCGGTGACCAAAGCCGGGCCCCACCGGCGCCCCGAGCCGGCCCCC
>CANMFP010000023.1 GCA_947497265.1 uncultured Isoptericola sp. | reverse complement strand
GTGGGGCTGGGTGGGGTGGTGCCCGTTTCTCGGGAACCGCACAGTGGACGCGTGCATGCATGTGTGTTGTGTTGAAGTTGTTGGCTTATTAGTACCGGTCAGCTGCGACAGTCGTTGGTCCTGTCTTCCACTTCCGGCCTATCTACCCAGTGGTCTAGCTGGGTGCCTTCACCCCACGAGGGGGATGGAAACCTCATCTTGAAGCAGGCTTCCCGCTTAGATGCTTTCAGCGGTTATCCCTTCCGAACGTAGCGAACCAGCGGTGCTCCTGGCGGAACAACTGGCATACCAGAGGTTCGTCCGTCCCGGTCCTCTCGTACTAGGGACAGCCCTTCTCAAGTTTCCTGCGCGCGCAGCGGATAGGGACCGAACTGTCTCACGACGTTCTAAACCCAGCTCGCGTGCCGCTTTAATGGGCGAACAGCCCAACCCTTGGGACCTACTCCAGCCCCAGGATGCGACGAGCCGACATCGAGGTGCCAAACCATCCCGTCGATATGGACTCTTGGGGAAGATCAGCCTGTTATCCCCGGGGTACCTTTTATCCGTTGAGCGACGGCGCTTCCACAAGCCACCGCCGGATCACTAGTTCCGACTTTCGTCCCTGCTTGACCTGTCGGTCTCACAGTCAAGCTCCCTTGTGCACTTGCACTCGACACCTGATTGCCAACCAGGCTGAGGGAACCTTTGAGCGCCTCCGTTACATTTTGGGAGGCAACCGCCCCAGTTAAACTACCCACCAGGCACTGTCCCTGATCCGGATCACGGACCGAGGTTAGATGGTCGATGCGGTCAGAGTGGTATTTCAACGATGACTCCACTCGCGCTGGCGCGCGGGCTTCATAGTCTCCCACCTATCCTACACAAACCGCACCGAACACCAATACCAAGCTATAGTAAAGGTCCCGGGGTCTTTCCGTCCTGCTGCGCGTAACGAGCATCTTTACTCGTAGTGCAATTTCGCCGAGTTCGCGGTTGAGACAGCGGAGAAGTCGTTACGCCATTCGTGCAGGTCGGAACTTACCCGACAAGGAATTTCGCTACCTTAGGATGGTTATAGTTACCACCGCCGTTTACTGGGGCTTAAATTCTGGGCTTCGCCCGAAGGCTGACCCGTCCTCTTAACCTTCCAGCACCGGGCAGGCGTCAGTCCGTATACATCGTCTTGCGACTTCGCACGGACCTGTGTTTTTAGTAAACAGTCGCTTCTCCCTGGTCTCTGCGGCCCTTGCTGCCGTCACCCGCGAGGGGTTGGACAGTTCGGGCCCCCCTTCTCCCGAAGTTACGGGGGCATTTTGCCGAGTTCCTTAACCACGATTTGCTCGATCGCCTTGGTATTCTCTACCTGACCACCTGAGTCGGTTTGGGGTACGGGCGGCTAGAACCTCGCGTCGAGGCTTTTCTTGGCAGCAGAGGATCACCCGATTCCCGCTTGTGCGGTCACCGTCAGCTCTCACCGTGTGTGCTTCGCGGATTTACCTACGAAGCCGGCTACGGCCTTGGACGTGGTCTACCATCGCCACGCCGGGCTACCTTCCTGCGTCACCCCTGTTAACACGCTTACCTACTACCGGTTCGGGTCCCACGCCTCGCCACCGGTGTCACCCGAAGGTGACGGTGGTGGTCCGGGGTGGTTAGCATCACCGGGCTCGGTATGGGCGGTTCTTCGCCGGTAGGAGAATATCAACTCCTTGTCCATCGACTACGCCTGTCGGCCTCGCCTTAGGTCCCGACTTACCCAGGGCGGATTAACCTGGCCCTGGAACCCTTGGTCATTCGGCGGACGGGTTTCTCACCCGTCTTTCGCTACTCATGCCTGCATTCTCACTCGTGTGGCCTCCACCGCTGGATCACTCCGCGGCTTCACTGCCCACACGACGCTCCCCTACCCACCCACACACCTGAACACCCCTCAAGGGGATGCTGGGTAAAGTGTGAGTGCCACGGCTTCGGCGGTGTACTTGAGCCCCGCTACATTGTCGGCGCGGAATCACTTGACCAGTGAGCTATTACGCACTCTTTCAAGGGTGGCTGCTTCTAAGCCAACCTCCTGGTTGTCTGTGCAACTCCACATCCTTTCCCACTGAGCACACGCTTAGGGGCCTTAGCCGGTGGTCTGGGCTGTTTCCCTCTCGACTACGAAGCTTATCCCCCGCAGTCTCACTGCCACGCTCTGGCTTACCGGCATTCGGAGTTTGGTTGACGTCAGTAACCTGGTGAGGCCCATCGGCCATCCAGTAGCTCTACCTCCGGTAAGGAACGCGTGACGCTGCACCTAAATGCATTTCGGGGAGAACCAGCTATCACGAAGTTTGATTGGCCTTTCACCCCTAACCACAGGTCATCCCCTCAGTTTTCAACCTAAGTGGGTTCGGTCCTCCACGCCGTCTTACCGGCGCTTCAACCTGCCCATGGCTAGATCACTTCGCTTCGGGTCTAGACCCGGCGACTGCATCGCCCTGTTCGGACTCGCTTTCGCTACGGCTTCCCCACACGGGTTAACCTCGCCACCGAGCACTAACTCGCAGGCTCATTCTTCAAAAGGCACGCCGTCACCCCTGCTAGGGAGGCTCCGACGGATTGTAGGCACACGGTTTCAGGTACTATTTCACTCCCCTCCCGGGGTACTTTTCACCTTTCCCTCACGGTACTTGTCCGCTATCGGTCACTAGGTAGTATTTAGGCTTAGCAAGTGGTCTTGCCAGATTCACACGGGATTTCTCGGGCCCCGTGCTACTTGGGATCCCCTTCACCAGGCCACGCCATTTCGTCTACGGGACTCCCACCCTCTACGGTCCGCCTTTCAATGCGGTTCGACTATGACACGACTTTCTTACTGGTCAGGACCATGTCAGTGATCCTCGAAAGGTCCCACAACCCCATACACGCAACGCCTGACAGCTTGACACGCATATGGTTTGGCCTCATCCGCTTTCGCTCGCCACTACTCACGGAATATCTCTTCCTGCCGGTACTGAGATGTTTCACTTCCCGACGTTCCC
>CANMFP010000022.1 GCA_947497265.1 uncultured Isoptericola sp. | reverse complement strand
AGCACGCCCGTGCCGCTACCCGAGATGAGTAGCGCCGCTCCTCACGCACCGCTCAACGGACTTTGCCGGAGCCCTGGCGGTTGACGGGTGGAGTTCCAGAAGAGCAGGCTGAAGACATAGAAGGGCCCCAATCGGTACTCGGGGTGGTTCTGGCAGCGGAGTGGATGTCCGCTGATGCGAGGCGATCGGGTTCGGGAGTGGCCGCTCCTGGGCCCGTTTTCGCGCCTTCGGCGCCCTGCGCCGACCGGCTCAGACCATCGCGGCTCCGGCATCGTCGTCGAGAGCCTTGGCGAGAAGGTCTGCGTGGACGGCAGTCACTGGCCGTCCCGTCCGGTGCGCAACCTCGTACAACCTCTGCGCGGTGCGGGCGGGAATGCGCGCGTCGAAGCGAACGAGTTCGTCAGGCTGATAGACGCGCGGGCGCGACGACGGGCGTCCGGTCCTCGCAGATCGGACCTCGACCCTGTCTCTTGGCTCCATCGCTGCGTCCTCTCGTCTGCCTCGTCCACTCCCACACACCAGATCCGTGGATCCGTCGTGTCGGGTGGTCGGGCCGACTGAGAGGACGGTGGTCAGCCGCACCTCGCGTGCCGCGGTCTGGAGCCGCAAGCCAGCTCCCGCACCTTGTACGGGCAGCAGTTCCAGAATAGGCGCCCGCGCCCCGATGTCACGAGGACGCGCGGGGCCAGCCGCCAGACGCGGGTGCTCGGTCTGACCCGGGGATCGTCGGAATGAGGCGGATCCGATGGACCCGAGTTGTGCAGCAGGCTGCTGCACAACTGCTCCTGCGGCCACCGGACTCCCGCGGATACCGCACGATCCACAAGTAGCAGAGGGCCATCAGCTGCGAGGGTTCGGGCCCCACGCCCCAGATCGACCCGTACTGTCGAATGCGGACCTGAACTCGACGACAGGGGGACTCATGAGCGGTCCGCCGCTGCTGATCGTCGACTTCGACGGGGTCATCAGCCCCTACGGGACAGAGCCCGCGGACGGTATGGCTCTTGCCCGGGTCGGCGGGTACCGGTTGCTCTACCGGCCCGAAGTCGTCGCCGGCCTGAACGACCTCCACCGGCAGGGAACGGCGCAACTGCGCTGGCTCACGAGCTGGGGTGAGGGTGCTCGCAGCGACGTCGCGCCGGTCCTTGGGCTCGTCGACTTCCCCGTACTCGGCGAACTGACGAGCACGGGCCAAAGGCACGCTTGGACGAAGCTGAGCGTCGTCGAACGCAACGTCGTCCCGGGAACCAGGTTCGTGTGGATCGACGACGACCTGACCCAGGCGCAACAACGCCGTGTCGCCCGAAAGTACGGTGCCGAGCACGTCCTCCTCTTGCGCCCAGACCCGGGCGTGGGCCTCACAGCAGGCCAACTCGGCAAGGTGCGGACGTTCCTCGCGTGATGCGCTGGACTGTGGGGTGGTTCCGGGAGGTCCCTGGCTGCACCGCTGCCTCTGGCATACAGGGGGCCGTGCCACCATGTCAGCCGCGGCGCTCCTGCTCGGCGCATCGTGCACGGAGCGAGTCAGAGAGCAGCAGTCCCAACGTTCACGACTCGCCGCAAGTGTCCGCGAGCCCTCGCCTCGCTCCAGCTGTTGCCGCCCCCCACACCACTGGATAGCCTCACCATGAGCCTGGACGACGAGGCCCGCGGATGGGCGGGAGACGAACTCAGAGCGCGAGAGGCGAATGGGTTGAACGGTAAGGTAGCCAGAGTTGGCAAAGCGATACCAGCCCTCCTGGTGCTTGCGATCGCCGCGGCTTGCGCAAACCCGGGTGAAACGTCAACCGTCGCAGACGAAGTCGTTGCGGACATTGCAGAAGGGTGGCAAGGGCCGCCACCCAATCTCGTGGATCCGACCACGTCGGCTGGATGGTTGAGTGACGGACGTTTCGGCATTGTTACCATCGGCAGTAGTAGCTGCCCCCCAATCGCTGAATCTCTTCGGGTACTCGATAGTCAAACAGTGCGCATCTCGTTCACGCACTCACAAAACGACCCCTGTACAGCTGACATGAGCGCTACCACTCACTTATTTGTCGTCCCTGATGAAATCACCAACCGCCCCCTTTATATTGAAACGAACCTCACGGACGAGCCGGAATCGGAGGACCTGACTTTCCGCATCGACTAGAAGCCAATGTTGCTCGGCGAATCACGAGTGACGAAAACCAGTCGCCATGCACGTGAACGACAGAGCGAGTTCTGAACCCAGGGAGAACATGCACCGATAGCAACTCATTATCGACGCAGAACTAGCGTGGCTGTCATTCTGGCTGGCGCACTGATTGCTGGCGGCGCTTCGGCTGCGGCACAGCCCGATCTCGATGACGAGCCGGACTATCTTGTCCCCACAGAAGCCAAAGACGTGGTCGACCGCCCCCTGCCTGACCGTTTCTCAGGCAAAGCGACTGTACCCGTGGCAGTTGCAGAAGCCCTTCTTCGAATTGAGGTGGAGCATCCCGACATTGGGCTGTCCGGCTCAGAATGGGACCCGGAAGACGGACGAGTCGCGGTCTATGCAACGGCGGATCCAGCTGTCGTCGGTGACATCCTCGAGAAGTATGGCGTTTCACGGTCAGTTGATGTGCGCACCGCGGAACGCAGTGCCACGGAGAAGGCCGAAGTTGTCCGGCAGATCACCGGTGACGACGGCAAACTGTCCTCCGGTCACCAGGTAGTGTCTGTTGCCCCTTCGATCGATGGGTCCCGGTTCGATGTGACGCTGAGCGAGGATGTCCAGCTCCGTTCATCTGTAGTCCTCCCGCAGGTAGACGCTGAAGTGTCTGTGCAGTATGGACCTGACGCATCCCCTGTCGTGCGGAATCATGCGCCCGGGCAGGAGAAATACTCGGGCGCATACATGCATCGCAGCGGATCATCGTGCTCAAGTGGTTTCAGGATGGTTGACCAGGAGACTTCTGAACCTGCCATGGCGTCCGCGCACCACTGCGGAGTGACAGTCGGCGAGCAGTGGTACTACAACTCGACGACAAATCATGTGCTCGGCCAGTTTCAAGGCGGACTCTACCCGGGGAGCACCCACTACGGCGACATCACCTCTTGGAAGGGCGCGGGCCTGTCGGACTTCGTGCCTGGTATCTTCATCGGCGATCACACTGTAGCAGGATCCGGTGTTTACCCCATTCGCGGTGCTGTCGGAGCGACATTAGGCACCAATATTTGCTACTCGGGAAGTCGCACGGACACCATCTGCGGGAACGAGATTACGCAAACTGGTGCCAGCGTGTGCTACACGGATGAGGGTATCTGCTACTTCAACCTGGTGTTCACAGAGCAACTCAGTGGAAGCCCCGCTGCTGGTAGCGGCGACTCCGGGGGGCCTGCCTACATACCGTACAATCCTCAAGGACCATACGCCGCCGGCGTCATCAGCGGGATCTTCAACGGCACTGCGGAGTGCACCGGCGACCCTGGCTCCACTGCACCGAATGGCCGGAAGTGTTCAGATAAGGGGCTCTTCGCAGTTGAGGGGGGTCACGGGGTGAGTCCGCCGGCGACGAGGAGCATGCGTAGGCGGTAGTTGTCGCG
>CANMFP010000021.1 GCA_947497265.1 uncultured Isoptericola sp. | reverse complement strand
GCCACCACGCCCGACACGACCAACCCGCCGCAGACCTCGTACTCACCTCATGACCAGCGACTTTGCCGGAGCCCTGGGAACGGACCCAGGTCAATTGACGGCAGGGCCCGGCACTGCGGCGGCTTCTTCCCAAGGCGAGGACTCGGTCGATGACCCTGAAACGCAGACGGACATCGTGCAGGTGGCCCGCGATCGCATCATGACGCGCATCTCTGAAGAGTTCGTGGGCGACGGGCTTGAGCAACTCGTCCTGGCGATCCTCGAAGCGGAGGGATTCACTTGCCGTAAGTCTGCGATCGGGGCGGACCGCGGCATTGACATCATTGCGGGTCGAGGGGTGCTGGGGATGGAGTCACCCAAGATCGTGGTGCAGGTGAAGTCCGGTTCTCAGGTGTCTGACATCGTCGTACGTGACCTGAGTGGCGTCGTGCACGAACAGGATGCAGACCACGGTCTCCTCGTTGCTTGGGGTGGGCTCACGAAGCCTGCACGCGACTCGATCTACAAGCAACAGTTCAGGATTCGAGCCTGGACGGCCGACGAGATCGTCGACGCCACGATGCGGGTCTACGATCGCCTCCCGGACGACGTTCAATCGCGACTGCCGCTGCAACGAGTCTGGATGCTCGTCGAGTAACTCGGATGGATGCCGGAGATCGAGCTGGCCCCGATGCAGGCAGGCTCCCTGCGTACATCAGAGCCTCGTCGGACAGCGAGCAACCGCGTTCGGCGTGGCAGCCCGGGTGCCCAGCGGGAAGGTCTGAGCATTGTCAGCCGACGTGAAAGTCGCGCTCTTTCGCTTCCCCGTCCTCGACCCAGCGGATGCGCAGGATGTCCGGCTCTCCGCCGCCCATCGCGTGTTGGACTTTGACACGACGGGTCTGCCCGGCGTGGACGACCGTCGGTGTGGAGTTGCTGAGGACGAACATGCTGGGCTTGTCGCCGACTGCCTCGAAGGTGACGTCCTGCGCGTCTTCGTCGCCCGTGTTCGTCAAGTCGATCCAGTGACGGGTCGTGTCTCGCGGCTTGCCCTTGTTGTCGTAGCTTCCGATCTCGCGTTCCTGCTGTGGCTGCACGAGGAACTGGACTCCGCCGCGTGGGCGGTTCAGCACAGGGACGCCGAGGTCGAGCTTCGCGATGTCGAACTCGATGGCCTTCCAGACTTCGTGTCCGAGCTGGGACACGTTGCTGAACTCGCCAAGGAGGCCGCGATCCTGCACCTGCTCCTTGAACGCGCGAAGCCCTTCAAGCTGCTGTGTGTCAACGTCGTTGGGCAGAGGTGCGGTCGAGAAGTACAGGTGAACGGGCTTGCCTTGATCGACGGCGCGTTCGATCTCTTCCACCGTGCCAGACACCGCGTCGGGAGTGGGAGAGCCGAGCCGGCTGCCGAACAGCGCGAAGACTACATCCGAGTCATCCACGCCCTGAGCGTTGATGAGCGACTGTGGATGGTCACCCAACTGAGGCACCGAGGACGCCTCCCAGCGCCAGGGTTGAAGGATGACCTGCTTGTTCCTGGCGTTCGCGTCGTTCCATCCGTGAATCGCAGCCTCGACAGCATCCCGAGCATCAGCGGTGTCAGACGGGGACGCGATCATGACGCGGAGAACGTTCGCGCTGTAGGCCATGTCGACCACGCTACGGGCAGGCGCCGACAAGGGTCGCTGCACCTGCCCCCTCGACATGACCACAGGCCGGACCTGCCTGCCGAACTCGCCGCGTACCCCACCCCGTACGGTTCTCTCATGGAACTCACGATCGTCGTGGCTGACGGTGTCGATGCGGATGGTGCAGCCCTTGCAGCTGATTACTGGGACACGACTGAGGTGAGCGATGCGTCGGTGACGTACACCCACAAGGTCTCTGACGTCGGCGCTCGCCACGGGGTCGCGTCGGGAGTTGTCTCCCGGAGAGTTGCGGCACTCGCCGCCGCGTCGCACCCGGCGGCTCGGTGTTCCCAGTGCCAGTCACAGTTGTCGTTCACGACGAGAGCAACTCTCGGGGAGTTCCTCGCTCCTCCGCGCTGGCAATACCGTCGGAACACGAGCGCGAACGCACTGTGCTCGGTGTGCCAACGCCTCGCGGTTGCGGAGCGGGAGGCGCAGGAGCGTCGGATCGCGGAGCGGGATCGACGCCGGGAGGAGGCGGCCCAGCTTTGGCTTGAGCAGGACCGGTTGGATGACACGGTGGCCGAGCGTGTTACCGCGCTCCGCCCCGGCTCTCTTGTCGAGGCCGTTGGTCTGTCTCGGTCCCCCAGCGATCACGATGAGATTCGTGCGGCGGGGCGAATTGATGGGTCTGTCCTTCTGGAGCTTGACTCCCTGAGGGTTGCGACGATCGTTAACCCGGCCGAGGTCGTGGTGTGGGAATCGGATGACGTCGATACTGAGCCGACCTTCGAACGATGGAGCCCGGGGAAGGCGCGTCTACGCCTCACCCCGGGGATTGCCGAGGTGCTTGATCGGCAGCTCGCCGCAGATCGCGTTCGATTCGCGGCCGATCCGGACATTCGTGCCATGGCGCATGCGGCGCTCCTGCGTGAGATGGTCAAACTCGTCGACTTCCACATTCTCGGGTGCAACCTGCCAGAGTTGACCGAGACACAGGCCGATCGGCTCCGTGAAATCTTCGTGAGTCACCCGTCGGTCCCGTTGGGTAAGGTCATCTCCGCCGCCTGGATGAGCACGAAGGACGGTGCTGCCGCGTTGCAAACGAATCGCGGGATGCCGCCGTGGAAGGCGACGACCCACGTGGTCAACAAGATGGCGACGAGGCTGAACGCGCCGGCTAAGTTGCCGTCGTACAACATCCCGGGACGCTACGTTCCCGGCGGGATGCTGCTCGTCCTGATACCCGAGGTGCTGGGCCTGCGGCTCATAGAGACATCGCTTGACGAGGTCGCGGGCGAGGCCACCGAGGTGGCGGTGGCGACCGTTGTCGACGAACCACACGACGGGGTCACCTCCACACCGTCGGCGTTCGACGAGGCCCGCGCGCGCGTCCGGCGTCTGCTCGAAGGCGCTCTTGAGGAGCTGCACTCGGACTGGCCGAAACGAGCAGAACTTACGACAGAGCAGGAGCGCGCTGCACGCGAGGCTCACGACCTCATCACCGCGGCGAAGGCAGCGCTCGATCAGGCCACCAGTCCGGACGACATCTCAGGCCCGTTTAGGACGTAGCCGTGCAGTGTGCGGGAGCCTCGCGTACCTGGGCGCGCTGACGACGTGCGCGGCGCTCGGCCAAGGGCTTCGAGGACGAGACTCAGCAATGCAGACTCTGACCGCATTGCTGGCGAGATCATCGCCGCCCTGGGCATGGAGAATTGGGGCGTGTTCGCGACATGCAGCGGACGGGATTTCCATCCCGTTTGGCGTAGCAACCATGGCTAGCGACAAGGGGCCGCGGGCTCCGAGCGCGATGGAGTCGTGACATGTAGCCTCATGGTCCGTCGTCATCTCGTCCACGGGAGTCCTTGTGCGTCCGAAAGGCCAGATGCCGTTCACAACCATCACGTGCCGACGCTGCGAGTCTCGACGAGTAATGGGGACATCCTGTCCTGATTGCGGGCTGAAGCCCCGCCCCGGTGAGGTGAACAGCGCGGTCGTCAGACGTCGGCAGGCGGTCGGTGTGGTCGAAGCCGAACTCGAAGCGCTGTCTCGCGGGGTCTCTGGAGTTAGCACCGACCAGGCTCCGGAGGAGTTGCTTGCGTTCGCCGACGCGTTCAGAGCCCACCTTGGCGCACTGGTCGATCCTGTGGGTCGTACCGAGGCGTCGGCAGGCATCGCGCTGACCCTGCGCCGCCTCGACGACCTCGTCGACGTCCTCGGCGCCGCCTCTGCGCGACGGCCGGGGGCCGAGGAGCGTGCATACCTAGCCGTTGCGCAGGAACTTCTGCAGATCTGGCCGATCTACCGCGAAGCACTGACGACCCTCGACGTGGCTCGCGCCAAGGCGCTGGGCGACGAGGGCCAGTCCGTCCTTGACAACGCGCCCCGACATCTCGCGCATGCGCGGAACCTGGCTGAGGCGACCGAAGTACTTGGCGGGCAGAAGGTCGAGCCGTCGATGGCCCGGAGGGTCGTGCGTGCGTTGCAGATCCTGCACCCGGGCCTTGGCTGGAGCGGACTTGTGGCCGAGGGAGCTCGTCGGGCGCGCGACGCAGCCGGCGTCGACGTGGCTACTGGTGCAGACACCGGTCGCTCATCGAACGGCCCCACCGAGGCCATGAACGGCATCATCGAACTGGCCCGCCGCCTCGCCCGCGGCTACCGCAACCGCGACAACTACCGGCTACGCATGCTCCTCGCCGGCGGAGGACTCACACCCTGATCCCCACCGGATCGGCGAAGAGCCCGATTAGGTTCGCACCGGGTGAGCTGGAAGTAGACCCACTGGAGGGGCGCGAGTAGCCGTAGGACAGCAGCCGCCCAAGGCCTGGCACCGCAATCCGGGGTCACCAACGTCACGACCCGCAACAACTAGGCGGATGGACCCCTCTGTCGTCGGCTACATCCGTCGAACAGGGTGGAGTGGTGGCGAGGCAGGTGGCGACCATCCGTTCGTCGAGTTGCTAGGCCCAGAAATGGTGGGACCTATTTTCCGCGCCCGTCACCACACATTTGAAGACAAGTCCTAGCCAAGTCCGCCTCGGTTGGCTGCGTACACCTGGGCGATGCCAGCGAAATCCGGGAAGATCGTGGACCGGCTGAATCCGAAGTTCAGCCCCAGCATTTCCAGCAGCACCGGCTTCACTGCCGGAGGTACAACGACGCCCAACGCTCCAGGGAACTTGGCTCGGGGGCGGCCACGCTTCGCAGCCGTCTCGCCAGTCCCACAAAGGTGCTCGAGGTGCTTCGCGTAGTCCTCTGTCCATGCCTTCGTCGGGGCATCAACCGCGCCGAGCTCTGACTCGGGCGACTCCGTTATGTCGAGAGGATGGCTGTGAAGGACGAACACGCCCCGTTGTGCCGCGATACGCGGGTCAATCGGCGGCGTGGAGTAGATCAGCGGCGCGGGGTCCTTATCCAGCATCGCCGCGTAGGTGTCGGATGCGTACGGCCTCGCGATCGGGCTGAATTGGTTGCGTTGAAGCGCGAGCAGGAGCCCGTCGCGATCCCTCAGGTTCCCTTCGTCGTCAGCCTCGTCGTCGTCGCACAGGAACCACAAGGCGATGAATGGATCAGTCGTGCAGTCAATGAGCCGAGTAGCAGCTCCGTGGTGGCGAAGACGGGCCAGAATCTCCCAGTCGCCCATGTGCTGTGCGTCATCGATACCGATTCGGCGAGCCTCCTCGAGCATTTGAGCCTCGTGCCGCGCGACGTCGTCGGCTGAGAACTTGAGCCTGGACGCCTTCGACTGCAGACGCCAACGCGCGTCGGCCTGACCGCGCCACACGACGCCCTCTTTGGGGCCGAGCAGCGAAATGCCGTTGACAGCTGCCAACACCTGCCGGGCCAGGGCTCCGGCAAAGTCGCTGGTCATGAGGTGAGTACGAGGTCTGCGGCGGGTTGGTCGTGTCGGGCGTGGTGGC
>CANMFP010000020.1 GCA_947497265.1 uncultured Isoptericola sp. | reverse complement strand
CCGCGACAACTACCGCCTCCGCATGCTCCTTGTCGCAGGAGGAATCACACCGTGACCCCCCTCATCTGCGAAGAGCCGAGAATCCGCGTCAGCACACGGTCCCAGGTGCCGTCCCCCGCATAACGGCGGTGCCGCTTCCACACCGTCTGCCACGGCCCGAACTCATCGCGAGGCAGATCACGCCACGGGATCCCCGTGCGAAACCGGTACGCGATGCCCTCCACGACCCGACGGTTGTCGCCGAACGGGTGACCGCGACGCCCCTCGTTCGACGGCAGCAACGGCTCGATCCGCTCCCACTGCTCATCCGTGAATACCCGATACCGCGAACCCGTCGACCTCACCCGACCAGACTGCCGCGAGCCTCACTCTCCATATGGGAGACACGCCCTAGGAGAAGGGCACGAACGGGGGTTGCTCTGGTCCGGCTAGCAATGACTGGAGCACGAGTGCCAACGCGAGCACGGCAATGGGGATCGCCGCACCGAGGAGTGCCCATCGGACCGCTGCCGTCGCTGTCAGCTCTCCACGAGTTCTGGTGCGTGTGACCACGCCGAGGGCAAACAGCACTACGACGAGCAACAGGACGAGCCCGGCTACAGCACGTACGACGACCGGTCGCTCGGGAACTCCGTCGAGGAGTCCGCTCGAGCCAGCGTTCAGCCACCACAGCTCCCAGAGGTACTCGCTGACGGCCCAACCCAGAAGCACGGTCGGCGGCGTGGTGACGAGCACCGCACCTCCTACGATGAGCGCGACGCTCTGCCCACGTGTCGACCGTCGCTCCGATGTGTCGGCTGTAATGGCCGAACGGTAGCAAAGGTGCAGAAGGGACAGGGCGGTCCCGGGGTCAAGCGAAGATCTCGGGCACGCCAGTGCCCCCCAGGGCACTGCTCGCGTAGATCAGACCGTTTGTCGGGCGTCGCAGAACCTTCTTTCGCGACGTCCGACAAACGGTGGCGGTCTCAACCGATCAACGCACCACCTTCACTCCGAGGAACTCTAGCGTCGAGCTCAGCGGGGATCGTGGGTGCGCATGCGCACCGTGGCCCGTGTCCCTTGGGCGGGCTCGAGGACAGAGATCCGGGACGCGAGCCCGTCGATCACCGACGCGGGAGCTGGGATCCTCGCGGACTGCAGCGCGGTTCGGACCTCGTCTTCCGAGTGTCCGGCGTGCTGGTGCGCGATGGTGTTGAGCCGGTCCTCGACGGTGGCGGACTGGCCCTCGTTGATCCAGCGATCGACCTCATCCAGCGGCTTCGGCTTATGACGTCTCCACATGGATCGAGGCTAGGCCTCGCCCGAGCGTGCTGCCAGAGGTCGAGCACGTCCGACGGCGCGGTAGACGGTCGCGCGGGAGACCCCGAAGAGCTCGGCGATCTCGGCGGAGGTGTGGTTGCCGGCGTGGTGGAGGTCGACGAGGTGACGCTCCTGGGCAGGAGTGAGCTTGGGCTTGCGGCCCTTGAGCTTGCCCTTTGCCTTCGCGATGGCCATGCCTTCGCGGGTGCGGGCGCGGATCAGGTCAGCCTCGAACTCGGCGACCATCGCGAGCACGTTGAGCAGCAGCCGGCCAACCGGGTCGTTGGGGTCGTGGACGGTGCCTCCGATCTGCAGCCGGACGCCGTGGGTGGTGAGCTCGTCGACGATGTCGCGCGCGTCGCGGATCGAGCGGGCGAGGCGATCGAGCTTGGTCACCACGAGCGTGTCCCCGGACCGGGTCGCGGCCAGGGCCTCGCGGAGCCCGGGCCGGTCGCGGTGGGTGCCGGTCGCGCCCTGGTCGACGTAGACGCGTCTCGGGTCGACTCCCATCGTCTCGAGCGCTTGGCGTTGGGCGGTGAGGTCTTGTTCGGCGGTCGAGCAGCGTGCGTACCCGATGAGCGTCGCGGTCATGCCGTGAGTGTCGCAGATAGGCAGCCCTCACCGGGCAGATTTTCGAGCGGGTCTATCGAGACAGTCGACATCAAGGTGCTGCCTCGCCGCGTGCGCGTGCGCGGGGTGTCCCGGTAGGGGATCCCTCAGCGGGCCGCCGGTTCACTGTCATCGTGCAGTCGCGATCCTGTAGGTTCTGGCTCAGGGAGTTCTCATGCGTCGCGCACGGATACCCGGTCACGGCTCTGCGGCATCTGCCCGAAGTGAGGCCCGGGGTCGAGGATCGGGCGCGACGAGCTCGTCAGGCGGGCCCGCAGGGCGTCGTCGATGCTGCCGACGTACAGCCAGCCCATCAGCAGTTCGTGATCGGCCAGCCCGTGCGCGGCCCGTACTTCGGGCGAGTTGGCCAGGTGTCCCGTGCGCCATTTGACGCCCCAGCCGGCCTGCCAGAGGGCCAGTTGGAGCAGGTGGCCGACGCCGGCGGCGGTGGCGTGCTGTTCCCATTCGGGCACGTCGGGGTGTTCTCGAGGGCTGGCGACCAGGGCGATGAGCAGCTCCGCGCGGAAGGGCTTGGGGTTGCGCTCCCCAGGTTCGCGGTCGACGCTGCCGGCGGCGTCCAGTGCCTCGCCGAGTCGGGTGCGGTCCTCGCCACGGAGTGTGATGAGCCGCCACGGGCGAAGGGACTTGTGGTCGGCTACCGGGGTCGCTGCGGCGAGCAGGTGCATGAGCTCCGCATCGGTCGGCGTCTCCGGTCCCACTTTGCCCAGTGAGCGCCGAGTCGCCATGGCTTCGAGCAGGGGATCAGAGAAGTGGACCATGTATCCATTGTCAGCGCCTGGAGACATCCGGTAGTCGTCGAGAGGCGACCACCCCCACCGCGCCCATCGCGGCCAGGAACAGCAGCGCCCACTGCAGGGCGAGGGTCGCCAGCAGCGCGCTGATCGCGCCGACGATGAGCAGGACGAACCCCATGGCGGTGTTCGACACCGCCACGTAGGTGGTGCGCTGGTCGCCCTCGGCCATGTCGATCACATAGGTCTTGCGACCGACGCGCACGCCCGTGTGTGTCAGCGTCAGCAGGAAGTAGGCGGCGACGAAGACCAGATTGCCTGCCAGCGATGCTCCTGCGAAGACGGGGAGCGCGACGAGCACCACGAGCGCCACGATGATCGCGGATGCCGCGGCAGCGCCGAACGTCATCACGTTCCTGCTGGAGCGGTCGGCCCATCGGCCGAAGATCCTGCCGCCGATCAGGGCGGCGACCCCGGAGGCCAGGATGAACCCGCCGAGCCCCGACAGTCCGCCCGCTCCGGAGGCGATGGACAGGGCCACCACGAACTGCGGGGCGAGTGAGGAGACGAGCAGGAGACTGCGCACCCCGACGAAGCGGCGGAAGTCGCGGTCGCCGCGCAAGAGTGCGATGGTCTCTGCGAACCAGTTCGGCCCGGGGCCAACATCTTTCTCGACGCGGCCGGCGCCGACAGGTTCTTCGGATGGTTCGCGAATGCCGACGTACACTGCCGCCACCAGCACCCAGAGTGCGGCACCTGCCGCCAGCAGCCACGCGAGCTGTTCGGCCGCCAAGTCCTCGCCGCCGAGAATCCGGATGCCCAGGCCCAGGGTGATGGCCACCACTCCGGACGCCGTGGTCGCCAGCCCGTTGATCTGCCCGCGTTCGCCCTTGGGTATGGTCCTCCCTTGGACGTCCTTGGAGGCGATCGAGCACAGGCACCGCCCCAGCGCGAACGCCGCCAGCCCGACCAGGATCACGACCCCGGCGACCAGGCCCTGCCCGAGCGCGGCGGTTCCGGCGATCACTCCCGCCGAAGCGGCCTGCACCAGAGTGCCGGAGATGAACACCCACTTGCGGAACCGCACACGGACGATGAGTGGCGTGAGGAACGCCTGCGGGAGCATCGAGAGCGACTCGCGGATCGGCACCAGTAGGCCCGTCAGCGCCACGGGAACGCCGAGGGCGTTGAACAGCCACGGCAGCACGGTCGAGGCGTTGACGATCTGATCGCCCGAGGACTGGAGCGCGTTGGCGGCCACCAGTCGAAGTCCATTGGGCGCGAGATTGCGTCGCACCTCAGGATCGAGCTCCTGCTCGGCCCGCTTGTCCCGGTGCAACACCGCCGAGTAGATCCGCTCCCCAGCGCTCATACCCGGGAATCTAGACCGCGCCCGCGACATCCGCGAGACCTCTGTTCGACGCTCGCGTCTGCGCGCGGAACTCCATCCGTTATACCCGTGTGTGCATAGTCCCACGACACGTCGGGCGGGCTGGTAGCGTGTAGCGCATGGCCGCCGCGCAGCGCATGCCTCTGACGCCGTTCGTCGACGTTCTGCCGTTGCCCGAGCGCCTGCTCGCGCGCGATCACAACGGCCGTCTGACGGTGCGGATCCGTACCGGCTCGCACAGCTTCCATCGCGATCTGCCCCGGTCGCGTGTGTGGGGCTACGACGGCACGCTCCCAGGCCCGACGATCGAGGCTGAGCGCGGCCACCCGGTCCGCGTCGAGTGGCGCAACGAGCTTGACGGCGGGCTGCCCGTCATCGTAACGATGACCGGCGACGAGGTCGACGCCGACGGTGTGCCTGTGCAGTGCAGTCCCGGTCTGAGCGGCGGCACGCCGGACCCGCACGCCGCGGCGCTGACGGGACACTCGGTCGTGCACCTGCACGGTGGCCTGACACCGGCCGTGTACGACGGCTGGACCGAGAACCTCTTCGCACCCGGCCAGCTCGCCGTATTTGACTACCCGATGGACCAACGCGCGACGCTGCTCTGGTACCACGACCACGTGATGGGCGTCACTCGGTTCGACGTATACGCCGGGCTGGCGGGACTGTGGATCATCCGCGACCAGCGCGAACGTGACCTCGGGCTGCCCGAGGGACCACCGTACGAGGTGCCGCTGCTGCTGCAGGACCGTAACTTCGGACTCGACGAGGGCGGTCGGCTGACCGGCCAGCTGGTGCACAAGACCGACCCTGGGGTGATGGAGGCCTTCGCGCCGTTCACGGTCGTCAACGGCAAAGTCTGGCCTATCCTCGACGTCCAGCCCGCCACGTACCGCTTCCGCGTGCTCAACGGCTCCAACGCCCGCACCTTCCGGCTCGTGCTGCTGCGAGACGGCGTGCCCGAATTCGATCGCATCACTCAGATCGGCACCGACTCGGGCCTACTCCGCGAGCCCGTCGCGCTGCCATCCGACGGGCTGGTCCTCGCCTCAGCCGAGCGCGCCGACCTGCTCGTCGACTTCTCGGACCTTCAACCGGGCACCGAGCTCACGCTCTACAACACCGCCGGCGCTCCGTTCGATGGCGCGCCCTTTCCCGCCGCTGATGCCGCCGATGCCGCGGATCTCGACGCGCTGCTGCCGTACCCCCAGGTCATGCGTTTCCGTGTCGTCCCGGGCCCGGTCGCGCACCGTCCGGTTCCCCGCGAACTGGCGACCGACTTCGCCCTGCCAAAACCCGAGGAGCTGGACGCGGCGCCGCGGCGTGCGATCGCGCTTGTCGAGCGCGAGTTCGAGGACGTACCCAACATGCTGACCATGCGTGAGCTCGCCGTTGTCGACGACGAGGACGAGACGACCGGTCCGCTGATCACCCTCACCGACGGCGACCACACGACGCGCTACCGCGCGGTTGCCGCCCACTTCGAGGACACCGCCACGTTCTTCCCGATGCTCGGCCAGTACGAGATCTGGCAGCTCATCAACCTCACCGATGACACGCACCCCATCCACATCCACCTCGATCCCTTCCAGGTCCTCGCGCGCCGGCCCATCGGCTGGGAGATCCCCGACGACGGCATCGGCGATCTCGACCTCAGCGCGCGGATCACTCTCGGTCGCGACCCCGACGACGAGCTCGACCACGTCATCGACGCCAACGAGCGCGGGCTCAAAGACACAGTCCGCGTCAACCCCCACGAAATCGTCGAGATCGCCGTCCGGTTCCACGCCTACAGCGGCCGCTACATGTACCACTGCCACATCCTCGAGCACGAGGATCGCGATATGATGCGGCCCTTTGTGACCATGCCTCCCGAACTCATGCCGTTCATGGCGTGACCCTGGCACGTCAGGAGCGCCAGATTCCCCGCAAGTCATCCGAAGAGCAGAACTCATTGAGACGAAGCGCCCGAAGCAGGTCCTCCAGCGACACAGCCCAATCGCAGAAGCGGATCCGCTTGCGGACGTCCGCTGAGGGACGGTCCTAGGATCGGTATGCGGGAACCGTGACGCCGACTTCGCACCCGCGGGAGAATGGTGTTCGAGCGCGTGGACGCGGGCGGCGGCTGGGCGTACGAGACCGCCATCGACATGGGCGATGATCGAGAGCCCGGAATTGTATACGAGGGAATACAAATCGATTCGCCATGTTGAAGTGGGAGACGGGCAGCCACTTCTGCTGGCCCTGCACTGTACGACGCGCCAGGCCCGCGAACATCGAATCTGCTGGGCGCCCGTTCGCGTTTGAGAAGGAGTACGAGAATGGGGCTCTTCGCGGATGAGGGGGGTCCCCGGTGACACGCCGGGCGTGGTGATGACGTCGGGGTAGGGGTCGAGGCCTC
>CANMFP010000019.1 GCA_947497265.1 uncultured Isoptericola sp. | reverse complement strand
TCGCTCCGGACTATCGCTCGACCTGGATGGTCGCGATCGTCCTGCACTCGCACGCTCGCTCCGGACTATCGCTCGACGTCACCGCGGATGAAGGACTCCAGCTGGACGCGGCCCAGCGAGTCCTCCATCTGCACGGGCGGGGACTTCATGAAGTACGTCGAGGCCGACAGGATCGGTCCGCCGACGCCGCGGTCCTTCGCGATCTTCGCGGCACGGATGGCGTCGATGATGATGCCGGCCGAGTTGGGGGAGTCCCACACCTCGAGCTTGTACTCCAGGCTGATCGGGGCCTCGCCGAACGCGCGGCCCTCCAGGCGGACGTAGGCCCACTTGCGGTCGTCGAGCCAGGCCACGTAGTCCGACGGCCCGATGTGGACGTTGCGGTCCTCCGTCTTGCCACCGAGCGCGCCGGTGAGGTTGGAGGTCACGGCCTGGGTCTTGGAGACCTTCTTCGACTCGAGCCGGTCGCGCTGCAGCATGTTCTTGAAGTCCATGTTGCCGCCGACGTTGAGCTGGTAGGTGCGGTCCAGCACGACGCCGCGGTCCTCGAACAGCTTCGCGAGCACGCGGTGCGTGATCGTCGCGCCGACCTGCGACTTGATGTCGTCGCCGACGATGGGCACTCCGGCGTCCTCGAACTTCTTGGCCCACACGGGGTCGGAGGCGATGAACACCGGCAGGGCGTTGACGAAGCCGACACCCGCGTCGATGGCGCACTGCGCGTAGAACTTGTCCGCCTCCTCGGAGCCCACCGGCAGGTAGGAGACGAGGACGTCCACGCGGGCGTCCTTGAGCGCCTGCACGACGTCGACGGCCTCGCTGTCGGACTCGTCGATCGTGGCGGCGTAGTAGTCGCCGAGGCCGTCGAGCGTCGGGCCACGCTGGACGAGGACGCCCGTCGGTGGCACGTCGGCGATCTTGATGGTGTTGTTCTCCGAGGCGTGGATCGCCTCGGCCAGGTCGAAGCCGACCTTCTTCGCGTCGACGTCGAACGCCGCCGCGAACTCGAGGTCGCGCACGTGGTAGTCACCGAACTGCACGTGCATGAGACCCGGGACGGTGTCGGACGGGTCGGCGTCGCGGTAGTAGTGCACACCCTGGACCAGGGACGATGCACAGTTTCCGACGCCGACGATGGCAACGCGGACGGAAGTCATCCTCGCTCCTTGTTTCTCGGGGCCGGGACGTCGTGCGTCCCGGCAGTCTTGTCGCGGCTGCTCGCGCGGTCGCGCTCGGTGGTGATGAGCCCGTCGAGCCAGCGCACCTCGCGCTCGACCTGCTCCAGCCCGTGCCGTTGCAGCTCGAGCGTGTACTCGTCGAGCCGTTCGCGGGTGCGGGCTGCGGACTCCCGGACCGCCTCCAACCGTTCGGTCAGCCGGGTGCGCCGGCCTTCGAGGATGCGGAGGCGGGTCTCGGCGTCCGTCTGCGCGAACAGCGCGAACCGGACGTCGAAGCTCTCGTCCTCCCAGGCCGCAGGGCCGGAGGAGGCAAGAGTGGTCTGGAGGTGCTCCTTGCCGTCGGCAGTGAGCCGGTACACGATACGCCCGCGGCGTCCGGTCAACGGCTTGGTGCCCGACGACGGACGTCCGGCGGCGCTCGTCGCGCCGGCGCGGGCGGTGGCCCGGGGGAGGGCCTCGGGGTCCGGCTCGACCGTCTCGATGAGGCCCCGGGCCACCAGCGACTTGAGCGCGGGGTAGAGGGTGCCGTACGAGAACGCCCGGAAGGACCCCAGGAGCAGGTTGAGTCGCTTGCGCAGCTCGTAACCGTGCAGCGGCGCGGAGCTGAGCAGGCCGAGGATGGCCGTCTCCAGGACGTTCGAGCGACTGCGCACCCTGCTGCCCTCCTCTGCTCCGTGCTGCACGGACCGGTCATGAATGATGACTCGTTGTATCGAGTCGATACATCGTGAGGATAGGACGTACCGACCGGTGCGAGCAACGGGACGCGCCTGTCCGCCGTCGGGCACAAGGTTGTGAAGGCACGGTGGAGCGCCGTGTGAGGGTCTGGGGACGGTCGGCGTGGAACTGCGTCAGACGCGGGTCAGCCTGGACAGTCCCTCGGGTCGATCCCCTAGTGTTCCCTGTGGTTCTTCATGCCCGTAGGGGCGGGACTTCTCCGAGGACCTCCGCAATCGAAAGGCTGGGACGTGGCGAGCAAGCGCAGACGTCGCTTCTGGAACTACCCGCGCCGGGGTAAGAACCTGGTGCAGCGGTGGCTGCCGTCGTGGCGTGTGGTCGTTGGCTGCATGCTCGGCGGCATCGCCCTGGGCGCCGGCGTGTTCTTCGCCGCGTGGACCTCCACGCAGATCCCGGCCAACCTCGACGACGTCGATCACCAGGCCACCACCGTCTACTACGGCAACGGCAAGGAGATCGGCTCCTACTCGACGATCAAGCGAGAGATCGTCGACTACGAGGCGCTGCCCGCCCACGTGGGCGACGCCGTCGTCGCCTCGGAGAACGAGTCGTTCTGGACCGACCCGGGCGTCGACATGAAGGGCATGGCGCGCGCGCTGTGGACCAACCTGACGAGCGACGGCGGCACGCAGGGCGGGTCCACGCTCACGCAGCAGTACGTGGAGCGGTACTACCTGGGCAGCACCACGGACATCCTGGGCAAGGCGCAGGAGGCGATCATCGCGCTGAAGATCACCCGCGAGCAGTCCAAGGAGCTCGTGCTGGACCGGTACCTCAACACGATCTACTTCGGCCGCGGCGCGTACGGCGTGCAGGCGGCCTCGCAGGCGTACTTCGGCAAGGACGCCGTGGACATGACCTACTCCGAGTCCGCGATGCTGGCCGGCATCATCCCCTCCCCGGTGAACTACGACCCGTCCGTGCAGCCCGAGGTGACCGAGAAGCGGTGGCAGCGCAGCATCAACCGCATGGCCGACCAGGGTTACATCACCGAGGAGGAGCGGCAGTCCGCCGAGTTCCCCGAGTTCAAGGAGAAGGAGGAGGGCGGCAACAGCCTCGGCGGCCAGAAGGGCTACATCATGGCCGCGGTCAAGAAGGAGCTGCTGAACAACGGCATGACCGAGGAGGAGATCGAGACCAAGGGTCTGCAGATCTACACCACCATCAAGCCGAAGCTGCAGCGCGAGGCCCGCCAGATCGTCAAGGACATGCCCGACGACGCGAGCAAGAAGGTCCGCGCCTCGGTCGTCTCGATCGACCCGAGCACCGGTGCGATCGTCACGCTGTACGGCGGGAAGAACTACCTCAAGCAGGCCCTGAACACCGCGACCGACGACCCGGTGCAGGGTGGCTCGACCTTCAAGCCGTTCACGCTCATCGGGGCGCTCGAGGAGGGGCACGAGCTCAACGAGACCTTCGACGGGAACTCGCCCGGCCCCTTCACCGAGGACGGTGAGCCGTGGCCGAACAACTTCGGGTTCCACGACTACGGTGAGATCGACCTGGTCGAGGCGACGGCCAACTCGGTCAACACCGCCTACGCTATCCTCAATGACGAGGTCGGGCCGGAGAAGACGGCCGAGGTCGCCCACCGACTCGGAATCCGGGAGGACACCGAGATCGCTCCCTACCTCTCGAACGTCCTCGGGGTGGCGGACGTCTACCCGGTGGACCTCGCGTCGGCCTACGCGACCATGGCCGCGGGCGGCAACTACATCGAGCCGCACGTGGTGGAGCGGGTGGAGCACCGGGACGGGTCACTGCGCTGGGAGCCGGACACCACGGCGGACCCGCGCTTCGAACGGGACGACATCACCCAGGCGACGTACGCCATGACCAAGGTGGTGGAAGAGGGCTCCGGGCGCGCCGCGCTGGAGCTCACCGGACCCGACGGCACCCGTCGCCCGGTGGCCGGCAAGACCGGTACGTCGAACGACAACAAGACCGCGTGGTTCGCCGGGTTCACCCCGCAGCTCGCCACCGTGGTGAACGTGCGCCAGTTCAAGGAGGTCGACGTCGAGCAGGGGATTCTCCGCGGCCACGAACCGATCGACACGTTCGGCGGCTATGACGAGATCACCGGTAGCACCTGGCCCGCCTCGGCGTGGACCGACTTCATGCAGGTGGCGCTCGACGGCAAGGACGTCGAGGAGTTCCCGGCCTACACCCCGCCGCGGCCGTCGTTCTCGCCCAGCCCGACACCGAGCGAGTCGACGCCCGAGTGGGTCGAGCTGCCGGGCAACCTCGTCGGGATGAACATCTCGCAGGCGACGAGCCTGCTGCAGGGGATGGGCCTGAAGGTGGCGACGCAGGCTGCCAACGACAACGCCTCCAAGGGCACCGTCATCAGCGTCAACGCCGGCGGCGGCAAGATCCCGGCGGGCTCGACCATCACCCTCGTGGTGTCGACGGGCCAGCCTGTCGAACCGCAGCAGGTCGCCGTGCCGAACGTGGCGGGCCAGCCGCGGACCGCCGCCGAGCAGCAGCTCCGCAGAGTAGGGCTGTCCGCGAACACCGCGGAGGAGTACAGCAACGACGTGCCGGTCGGCAACGTCATCCGCACGGACCCCGGCGCCGGGGCCGAGGTGGCACCCGACTCGACCGTGACGATCGTCGTCTCGCGCGGCCCGGAGGGCGGCGAGGACGACGGTGGCGACGGCAACGACGGCGGCGGTGGCGGCGGCAACGACGGCGGCGGTCCCGGCGACGGCGGTGGCGACGGTGGTGACGACGACGGCGGTGGCGGCCTGTTCGGCTGACCGTGATGGACAGCACCGGCCCGTGAATTCCACCGCGGTCCCCGCAACGGGTACCCTGGTGGACTGGCCGTGCCACCCGTTGGCGCGGCCGACGCACGCAAGACCCTCCTGCCACGGACAGACCGTGGCCGTCGAGACCAGAGGAGGTGGGTTGAACACATGCGTCAGTACGAACTGATGGTGATCCTGGACCCGGAGGTCGAGGAGCGCACCGTAGCCCCGTCGCTCGAGAAGCTGCTCACGGTCGTCAAGACCGATGGCGGCACCGTCGACAACGTGGACATCTGGGGCCGTCGCCGTATGGCCTACGAGATCGACAAGCGGGCCGAGGGCATCTACGCCGTCGTCGACTTCACGTCGACGCCGGACACCGCGAAGGAGCTGGACCGCCAGCTCGGTCTGAACGAGGCCGTGCTGCGCACCAAGATCCTGCGTCCCAGCGCTCGCTGAATCCGCTGAACCGAAACACTCTGCGCCCGTCGCTGCCCCCTGTGGGAGGCTCGTGATGGGATCTTCCCTGGAAGTCGAGTACAGCCGAATCTCGCGGACGAACGAAGGAGCTTGGCATGGCTGGTGAGACCGTCATCACGGTCGTCGGAAACCTGACTGCGGACCCGGAGCTGCGCTTCACCCCGTCGGGTGCTGCTGTTGCCAACTTCACGATCGCGTCCACGCCCCGCACGTTCGACAGGCAGTCGAACGAGTGGAAGGACGGGGAGGCGCTGTTCCTGCGCTGCTCCATCTGGCGTGAGGCCGCGGAGAACGTCGCCGAGTCGCTGACGAAGGGCATGCGCGTCATCGCGCAGGGCCGTCTGACGCAGCGGTCGTACGAGACCCGCGAGGGCGAGAAGCGCACCGTCGTCGAGCTGCAGGTGGACGAGATCGGCCCGGCCCTGAGGTTCGCCTCGGCCAAGGTCACCCGTGCGCAGCGCTCGGGTGGCGGCGGCTTCGGTGGCGGCGGGGGCTACGGCGGCAACGCCGGTGGCCCCGGTGGCCAGTCCGGCGGTGGCCAGGGCGGCGGTTTCGGTTCTTCCGGCGGCGGTCAGCAGCAGAACGACCCTTGGGCCACGGCAGGCCCGGCGTCGTCCGGCGGCGGGTTCTCCGACGAGCCCCCGTTCTGATCGTCGCTCAACCCCCCCAGATCATCCCTGTCCCGGCGGCACGTACCGGCCGGGACGATCCTGAGTAAGGAGCACTCACCATGGCCAAGCCTGTGGTGCGCAAGCCCAAGAAGAAGGCCAACCCGCTGAAGGCGGCGAAGGTCGAGACGGTGGACTACAAGGACACCGCCCTGCTGCGCAAGTTCATCTCCGACCGCGGCAAGATCCGCGCGCGTCGTGTCACCGGCGTCTCCGTGCAGGAGCAGCGCCAGATCGCCAAGGCCGTCAAGAACGCCCGCGAGATGGCACTCCTGCCGTACTCGTCGTCGGCCCGCTGACCGGAAAGGATCCAGATCATGGCAAAGCTGATCCTGACCCACGAGGTCACCGGTCTCGGTGAGCCCGGGGACGTCGTCGAGGTGAAGGACGGGTACGCCCGTAACTTCCTCATCCCCCGTTCGCTGGCCACGCCGTGGACCAAGGGCGCCGAGTCCCAGGTCTCCGCGATCCGCAAGGCCCGCAAGGCCCGCGAGATCTCGACGCGTGAGGACGCCGAGGCCGCTGCAGCCTCGATCCAGTCGAAGACCTACACGATCGAGGCGCACTCCGGTGAGTCCGGCCGTCTCTTCGGTGCGGTCACGACGGCCGACATCGCCGCCGCGGTGAAGTCTGCCGGTGGCCCGTCGGTCGACAAGCGCAAGATCGAGATCGGCCAGCCGATCAAGTCGACCGGTGTGCACACCGCGTCGATCCGCCTCCACCCCGAGGTGTCGGCCAAGATCGAGCTCGAGGTCGTCGCCGGCTGACGCCGGTTCCGACCACCGAGGGCCCCGGCCCGCTCGTTCAGCGAGTGGACCGGGGCCTTCTGCGTGAGGCGGGGGAGCGCGTTCGGCACTTCGTGCTCTGTTCGGTAGTTCCAACTGCCGAACGCGGCACGAAGTGCCGAATGAGGGGACGAGCCTGTGGACAGTCGGCACGGGCACCGTGCCTCGAGGCCAGGCTGGGAGCATGCCGTCCGAGATACTCGTCGCCCGTGAGCACCTGCCCACCGCGCTGCGCACCGCGCGCCGGGCGGGCGAGATCGAGCGGATCCGCCGTGGCGCGTACCGCGTGGTCCCCGACGACGGCAGCCGCGGACCGGACAGGTGGTCGGCCGCGCGCTGGCTCCAGGTCGACCGAGCGCGTGCCCTGGGGCGCCAGCTCCGGTCGGCGCACTGGTTCAGCCACCAGACGGCGGCGATGCTGCACGGCCTGCCCCTGTGGCGCCTGCCCTCGCAGACGCACGTGCTGCAGACCTATCGAGCGTCGTCGCGGGCGGCCCGGGACGTGCGCCGGCACTTCGTCGAGGGGCGCCCGGCCGACGGCTGCGAGGTGCTCGGCCTGCCGGTCACCACCCTGGAACGGACGGTGGCCGACTGTGCAACGACGCTGCCACCGCTCGACGCCCTGGTGGTCGCCGACGCCGCCGTGGCGCGGGGTCTCGACCGCGACCGGACGGCGAAGCTCGTCGCGTCGCGTGCTCGAGGCGGCCGGCGTGCGCTCCTCGTCCTCGAGCTGGCGGACCCCGGAGCCGAGAGCCCCTGGGAGTCGTGGTTGCGCTACGTGGCCCACTGGGCAGGGCTACCTCACCCGCGGACGCAGGTGCCGGTGCGCACCGCGATCGGTCGGTTCCGGGTGGACCTGGGCTGGGAGGACCACCGGGTGCTCGCCGAGTTCGACGGCCTCGTGAAGTACCGGACCGGCGCGCTCGGCACGGACCACGACCCGGACCGGGCGCGGATCGACGAGAAGCGCCGGTCCGATGCCATCACGGAGTCCACCGGCATCCAGCCGCTCCACGTGACGTCCAAGGACGCTCCGGACCCGCAGGGGGTGGCCGATCGTCTGCTGGCGCGCTTTCCCGCTGACGTCCGGCGCGCGGCACGGAAGAACCCGCTGCTGCCCAGACCGAGATGACTCCACCGTCGGGCCGTCCCGTTCGGCATCTTGTGCCTCGTTCGGCAGTTCCAACTGCCGAACGAGGCAGCAAGTGCCGAACGAGCGGGGCGCTCAGGCGCCCGTGACCATCCACCGGTCGCCACGTGCCCGCAGGCCCGTGGTCAGTGCGCGGGCGAGCATGAAGACCCCCGCGAAGGCCGCCCACAGCCACGCGAGGCCGACCGCGCCGTCGGGGGCCCAGGCCCGGATCGCCAGCGCGCACGGCACGTACAGCGCGAGAGTGAGCAGGCCGGCCCAGGCGAGGTATCGGCCGTCGCCCGCGCCGATGAGGACACCGTCGAGCACGAACACCCAGCCGGCCATCGGCATGAGGACGCCGCACACGACCAGCCCGGCCGTCACCGCGAGACGGACGCCCGGGTCGGGGGAGAACAGCGGCGCGATCCACCAGCCGGACGCCGCGAAGAGCACGCCGATCACGGCTCCGGCGCCGACGCCCCACTGCAGGCAGCGTCGCAGCACCGCCCGGACCCGGTCGACGTCGCCCGACCCCAGACCGTGCCCGACCAGCGCCTGAGCGGCGATCGCCAGTGCGTCGAGGGCGAACGCCGCCAGTCCCCACAGTGAGTTGACGACCTGATTCCCCGCGAGGGCCACCGCACCGAGGGAGGTCGCCGTCCACACCGTCAGCAGGATCGCGAGCCGCAGCGACACGGTGCGGACGAACAGCGGCGTACCGGCGACGGCGTTGGCCCAGATCCCCGCATGGTGCGGACGCAGGGACGCACCGCGCCGGCGGGCTCCGGCGACCACGACGGCGGTGAGCACGAGCGCCATCAGCAGCTGCGCCGTCGTCGTCGCCAGCGCGGAGCCCGCGATCCCCATCCCGGCGCCGTACACCAGCGTGACCGACCCGACCGCGTTGAAGACCGCACCGCCCGAGGCCACCCACAGGGGGGTGCGGGTGTCCTGCAGGCCGCGCAGCACGCCGGTGGTGGCGAGCACGAGCAGCATCCCCGGCAGACCGGGGGCGGACCACCGCAGGTAGGTGACGGCGTGGGCGGCGACGTCGTCGGACGCGCCCATGGCGCTGACCGCCCACGGGGCGGCGAGGAGGAGGGCGGCGGCGAGGACCGCGCCGAGGAGCAGAGCGAGCCACATGCCGTCGATGCCGGACTGGAGCGCCTCGCGCTCTGCCCCGGCGCCGAGGCGGCGCGCCACCGCGGCGGTAGTGGCGTAGGCGAGGAACACGCAGAGGCCGACGAGGGTGAGGAGCAGCGTCGAGGCGAGCGACAGCCCGGCGAGCTGCGCGGTGCCGAGGTGGCCGACGACGGCGCTGTCGACGAGCACGAACAGCGGCTCCGCGACGAGCGCCCCGAGGGCCGGCCATGCGAGCGCGAGGATCTCGCGGTCGATGCGGCGCAACTCACCCCCACCTTTCTTTCCTCCACAGGCTGGTAACAACATCGCTGCAGGTCACAGCGATATCTGGAGTTGTACACAGGAGATGTCCCCAGTTGTGCACAGGGTTTTCCACCGCTGGTGCACAGGTCTCGGCAGTCTTCCACACCCTTGTCCACAGGTGTGTCCACAGCGTCTTTTGCGCACGGTTCCAGGCGCGCCTAGCGTCGTCCCGGGTGTCAGAGGTGGACTGTAGAACAAGGTCGTGAGGACCGGTCGATCAGCCCGGGTCGGGTCGTGGTGCCGGTGGGAGCCGGGGGAGGTGGGGACATGTCGATCGAGGAGCTGGAAGCGAACTACTCGCCGTCGCGGGCGGGGTTCGACCGTACCCCTCCGCAGGACGTCGACGCCGAGATGAGCGTGCTCGGCGGCATGCTGCTCTCCAAGGACGCGATCGCCGACGTGGTCGAGCAGATCCGCGGCATCGACTTCTACCGCCCGGCGCACGAGGCCATCTACGACGCCATCATCGACCTCTACGGGCGCGGGGAGCCTGCCGACGCGATCACCGTCGTCGCCGAGCTCACGAAGCGCGGCGAGATCGGGCGGATCGGCGGGGCGTCCTACATCCACGACCTCATGGCCGGGGTGCCGACCGCGGCCAACGCCGGCTACTACGCGCGCATCGTGCGCGAGCGGGCCGTGCTGCGCCGGCTCGTCGAGGCCGGCACCAAGATCGTCCAGCTCGGGTACGCCACCGACGGCGGCGACGTCGAGACGGTCGTCAATAACGCCCAGGCCGAGATCTACGCCGTCACCGAGCGCAAGACCTCCGAGGACTACGCACCGCTCGCCGACATCATCGGCGGCACCATGGACGAGATCGAGGCCGCGGGGAACCGTGGCGAAGGCATGACCGGCGTGCCGACCGGGTTCGCGGACCTCGACCGGCTCACGAACGGGCTGCACCCCGGGCAGATGGTGGTCGTCGCGGCGCGGCCCGCCATGGGTAAGGCGCTCGCCCTCGACACCCCGCTGCCGACGCCGACCGGCTGGACCACGATGGGCGACGTCGCCGTCGGGGACGAGCTGATCGCCGTGGACGGGACACCGACGCGCGTGGTGCGCGCCACCGAGGTCATGACCGGCAGGCCCTGCTACGAGGTCGTGTTCGACGACGGCACGACGATCGTCGCGGACGCCTGGCACGAGTGGGTGACGAGCACGTCGGGGAAGCCTGCTGACGCCGCGGTGCGGACGACAGAGGACATCCTCGCGTCGATGCGTGCGGGTGCTGCGCACTCGGTGGCGCGGCCCGGCGCCGCCTGGAAGATCGTCGACGTCGTGGCTGTCGGCTCGGTACCCGTGCGCTGCGTGGAGATCGACCACCCGGAGCATCTGTACCTTGCGTCGGCGGCGAAGATCCCGACGCACAACTCGACGCTCGCCATCGACATCGCGCGTTCGGCGTCCATCAAGCACCAGAAGACGTCCGTCGTCTTCTCGCTCGAGATGAGCCGCAACGAGATCACGATGCGTCTGCTCTCCGCCGAGGCGCGCGTGCACCTGCAGAAGCTGCGCAACGGATCGCTCGGTGACGACGACTGGCAGAAGCTCGCCAAGGTCATGGGCAAGGTGTCCGAGGCGCCGCTGTTCATCGACGACTCGCCCAACATGTCGCTAACTGAGATCCGCGCCAAGTGCCGGCGGCTCAAGCAGAAGCACGACCTCGAGCTGGTGGTCATCGACTACCTGCAGCTGATGACGTCCGGCAAGAAGGTCGAGTCGCGCCAGCAGGAGGTCTCCGAATTCTCGCGTGCGCTGAAGCTCTTGGCGAAGGAGATCGAGGTTCCTGTCATTGCGTTGTCGCAGCTGAACCGTGGTCCGGAACAGCGGCAGGACAAGAAGCCGGCGATGTCGGATCTTCGTGAGTCGGGCTGTCTCACCGAGGACACCAAGATCCTCCGCGCCGACACCGGCGCTGAGACCACGATGGGCGAGCTCTTCGCGCTGAACGCGAAGGACGTCCCGGTCTGGGCGCTCAATGAGCGGCTGCAGTACGTGCGACGTCACCTCACGCACGTCTTCCCGACGGGAGTGAAGCAGGTCTACCGGCTGCGTCTCGCCTCCGGTAAGCAGATCGAGGCCACGGCGAACCACCCGTTCCTCACCTACGAGGGCTGGACTCCGCTCGGCGAGCTCGAAGTCGGCGCTCGCCTCGGAGTGCCGCGCCATGTGCCTGGGCCGGAGCAGAACATCGAGTGGGACGACCGCAAGGTCGTCATGCTTGCGCACCTGCTCGGAGACGGTTCATTCGTCAAGCGGCAGCCCATCCGCTACGCATCGATCGACGAGCGCAACCTCTCGGCCGTGACGGACGCGGCGGAAGCCTTTGGGATCGCAACCATCCGTGACGAGTACGCCGCCGCACGCGTGACGACGCTGCGCCTGCCGGCGCCCTACCGTCTTGCTCGAGGCCGGCGGAATCCTATCGCCGAATGGCTCGACGACATGGGCCTGTTCGGTGCGCGAAGCCACGAGAAGTTCATTCCGTCAAGTGTCTTCCACCTGCCGAAGCACCAGATCGCCCTGTTCATCAAGCACATCTGGGCCACCGACGGCTCAGTGACGATCAACAAGAACGGGCGCAGCGGGCGGATCTACTACGCGTCGACGTCGCGCGAGCTGGTTGACGGCCTGTCTCGGCTGCTGCTCCGCTTCGGGATCTCGACGCGGTTGCACCGGACGACACTGAAGGGTGCCTACCGGCAGGGTTACACACTGGACGTCAGCGGCGTTGACGACCAGCGCCGCTTCCTCCAGGAGATTGGTGTGCACGGCGACCGTGGGGACATCGCAGAGAGACTGCTGGAGATCATCCGCGAGACGCAGGCGAACACCAACATCGACATCGTGCCGCGTCAGGTCTGGGACGACGTGCGGGACCTTCTCGTGGAGCGAGGAATGACGCATCGCCAGTTTGCTGAGGCGATCGGCACCCAGTTTTGCGGCAGCACGCTCTGGAAGCGCTCGCCGTCCCGTCAGCGGTTGGGGAAGATCGCGGCCGTCCTCGAGAGCGAAGAGCTAGAGATGATGGCGGTGAACGATCTCCTGTGGGACGAGGTCGTCGAGATCGAGCCGGTCGGGGAGAAGCAGGTATTCGACGCGACGGTCCTGGATACTCATAATTTTGTCGCGAACGGCATCGCTGTCCACAACAGCATCGAGCAGGACGCCGACATGGTGATCCTGTTGCACCGCGAGGACGCCTATGAAAAGGAGTCACCGCGCGCTGGGGAGGCAGACCTGATTGTTGCAAAGCATCGTAACGGCCCGACCGACACGATTACCGTCGCGTTCCAGGGGCACTACTCGCGGTTCGTTGACATGCAGGTGTGACGAGGACTGTTGTCGACGTGCAACCTAGATTGATCGATCCTCCGCCTACTTAAAGTGGACGATCGCTGACCAGATTCAGGTAGCGCCTTGACTGTGCTGCCGCCCGGGCCGGAGCACCGTAGGCCACGCGGCCTCGTCTCTGGGCTCAACAATCACCTTCTCGACCCTGGCGGCGTGAAGTACGGGGCGCCAGTCGAGCCGGTGGTGGCTCATCCGGTGGTCGACGGGCCGTAGACGGTGATCTGGATGTCCCCGCCGATCTCTGCGTCGACGCGTGCGCAGTCGACGTCTTGGTCCTCGATGGTTGTCAGGTGGCTGGGGCCTGCATCTCGTGCGGCGAGGGCCTTGGAGACGATGGCTCGGGCTTCCTCGAGGGAGAGGCAGGATTCGCTGATCTGGGCACGCAGCTCGTCGGCGAGTTCCCATGTGCCACCGGAGAAGGTGTCGTCGGCGGGCGTCGCATGGATCAGCAGACTCTGGTCGTTGTCGATCAGAACGGTCGAGCATGGGCTGTCGTGGTCGTTGACCGCGCCGTCGGCGAGGCGGACGGACCAATCGCGCAGTGCTAGGCGCTCCAGCTCGCCTTGTGCCCAGGCCTGCTGCTCGGCGACTGTTCGGCAGGGTGCCATGCCGCCGTCGACGAAGTCCGCCACGCTGGCTTCAAGCTCGACCATCTTGGGATCGATGGCGTACTGGGTGGTCAGGGGCTCGACGTCGGTGGGGACATCATCGCCGGGAACCACGTAGAGGTAGCTGGGCTTGCCATAGGCCACGGGGTCGGCGATCGGCGAAAGACCCTGCGACTCCATTGCGCTGGCACAGTCTGCGATCGGGTCACCGGTCAGTACCGGTGTGATGATCTCCTGTTCGCCGGGGCCGTCCGGGAGGCAGACCACCTGCATCACCTTGGTGTAGGAGGTGATGGCGGCGTAGGCAGCGCCCCCGCCGGCCAGCAGGACGGCCGCCCCGGCGGCCAGGATGCCGCGCCTGCCGATCCCGCGGTGAGCAGGCTCTGTGGACGGTACGGAGGCGGTTACGGTGCGTGGCTCGGCAGTAGTGCCGTCCTGGATCCTGGCCCAGGCGTTGGAGCTGATCTGGGCCAGGTTCGACTCTGGAGCCGGGTCGGCGTGGCGCAGTCGCGCGATGGGGTCGTTCATCATGCCTCCTCCATTCGGACGTGTGTGGTCCAGGGCGGCGTCGGTGCGGACGGTGAGTGCCGGTTCGAGGTGTCGGACTGCGCGCTGGACGTCATGAGCTGGGCTGGGGTCGATTCCGGCGCGCCTTCGTCGTCCGCGAGGTCCTGCAACTGCTCGGCCAGCCGTCGTCGGGCCCGGTGGAGCCGGACGCGCACGGCAGTGCGCGAGATGCCCAGGACTGTGGCGATCTCGTCGCGGGCGAGCTCCTCCCACGCCACCAGGCGCAGGACCTCCTGGTCGTCCTTTTTCAGCCGGGCCATTGCACGCTGTACCTCGTCGACCCGGGACGATGCCTGGAACGGAGGATCGAGCCGGTCGATCTCGGCCGTCAGGCGTTCAGTCAGCGCGGAGCGGCGGTCCTCGCCGCGATGGTGGTTGGCCAGGACGCGCCGGGCCACACCGAACAGCCAGGGGCGGGCCTCGCGACCGGCGGGGACCTCGTCGATGCGACGCCATGCGACCAAGAACGTCTCGGCGACGACGTCGGCCGCGTCACCTGCCACGACCAGACGTCGCAGGGCGAACGCGAGCAGGGCGATGCGGTTTTCCTGGAAGAGCTCGACGAACCGTCCTTCGGGATCGCTAGGCGGTGGAGGTATGGCCCGCCGCTGTCTCGCCATCGTGAGTCCTTCCCTCGCTGAACACGAACACCGAGTACATGTCCGCCGAGCCATCGAGCGTTACCGGAGTGGCTCGTCATCGCAGACGGCCCGGATCGCCGGGCATCCGCACAGCGGGAAACGCAGCGGCCTGACATCAGCAGTAGCGCTCCGGGTCCGGCGACCGGTCGTGAGGTTGCTCAGCGCCGATTGGCTACCTCTTCGGCGGAACGTTCGAGCTCCACGACTGGACGTCGCCGTCGGGGGCCCACCGCCACGTGACGGTGACCTTCTGTGACGAGGAGGCCATCGAGAAGGCCAGGAGGAAGGTCTCACCGGCGTGCGGGTCGATCGACTCCCATTGGTAGGGCCCGCGGTGGATCGTGTGTTCGGGCATCTCGATCTGGACGTCGTAGACCGTCTCGTCCGAGCCGTTCGTCAGGGTGTAGGTGTCGCCGCGGTAGTACGCCAGCGACCACGGCGGAACCCTGGTGCGTGCCGGCTCTGAGTTGGCCGGTTCGGCGAACGCGGGTGCCGAACTGGCGGAAGCTTCGCGGGCGAGTTCGAGCTCGGACTCCATCACCTCGAGCTGGCGCCCCATGTACACGGTCTGGGCCTCGGCGGCAGTCGCCTGACGGATCGCGGCGTCACGCTGGCCGCGGCCGTAGCCGAGTGAGATGCCGGAGAAGACGGCGGCCAAGATCGCCACGAGAAGCGCGCCACCGGAGATCAGCACCGAAGCCAGGTCCATGACGCGAGGCTATCGGGCCGGTGCCCGGCCGCTCCCGCTATCGGCCTCGCTATGCGAGTGGCTGACCAGGCGACATGGCGTGCAACCTAGTTTGCGCGACCAGCTCGACACGCCCGAGGTCGCGCAAGGTACAGCGGCATGTCCGCGCAATCTGCGCTGCACGTCGACAGACTGTTGTCGATGTGCAGCCTAGATTGCCGATTCTTACAGCCAGGTTGCTTAAGAATGGCTATACACATTATGGAGCGCTACTGAACCGGCTCTGCCTTCGGTGATCTACTGCTGGTTGCCACCTAGCAAGGGGCAGACCGGCCGCGGATTGCTAACCAGCAAGGGATGGTCGGGGTGGCGGCGAAAATTGACGCAACCTCTTGAGTCGTTGCGCGATGCTCGGCATACTGGTTTCCGATACTCGCGTCCAGCGGCGGGTATCCACGCGCTGCTGTCTACTGACGCGTGGTCTCGGACTACCGACCTGAGACTTGACTCGGACTGACCAACCGAACGCTGGTCAGTGTCAGCGAGTTCGAGTAGGTGGGTAGAGATGACGCAGCAGACGGAAGATCCGATAGTGATCCCGTCCGCCCGCACGGGCCGGCCCCCGACACGGTTGCGTGAGCACCGTCCAGGCGACTCGGTGCGCATTGACACCAACATCCCAGCGTCGTTGGCTGTGCGGCTCTATCAGACCTCTCGGGAGACCGGGCGCCCCGTCCGAGTCGTCATCGCTGACGTGCTCACGCAGGGCTTCGCCGCCGAGGACGGTGGCTCGATGGACTGATGCCGATCGGCGCAGGGCGTCGAGAACGCGAAACGGGCCCGCGAGTTGCAGCTCACGGACCCGGTCGCCTCGCTACAGCGGACTCGAGACTCCGCTGCAAAGAACACCCACCGCACACTTGGGGGTACTCCTATGCCTTCAGCACGTCCAGAATGCGCCTCGGACACGAGGTCCGTCAACCAGAATGCTTCAGATTCCGCAGAGATCCAGAGGGCCTCGTGGCGAGTCCGGGCCGCCGCCACTGGCGATGTCGACTGGGACTGGAGCTACGGTCCTCCCGCGCTCCGTAGCTTGGCGCCGGTCCGTCGGCCCAAGGCCGACTCCATGTCGCGCCATGCACCTGTACAGATGAGCTGTCAGACGACGTGCTCGACACTGATCCTGGAGTCGGGACTCGAGTATGAGCTGGCGCGCGAGTTGACAGCGGAACCGAGGTCTATGCCGGAATCACCGACAACTTCGAAAAGCGCTCGTATCAGCATCGCGACCGAGACTTCACTCCCGCGAAGATCAGCGACGAACTTCTTACGCGTGGCGAGGCTCGTTCAGTCGAGCAAGCACTCATTGTCCGCGCCCGAGAGGGCGGGTTGAACTACCAGAACAAGAGAAACGAAATATCACCGAAGCACGATTACTACCTCGACGCTGTAGTATGGGGAGAATCATGGCTTCAGCAGAGAGGGTTGTAGTGGTAGACACTCGCACCAACCTCAAGGTCCTCAAGCCGTCGCGCAAGAAAGTTCGGCGTGGCGACATGTTCCGCATGCAACTTCCGGATAACACCTACCTGTTTGGCAGGGTGATCGGCACGCCGGAAGACACTGACGCGCCACTAATCGGACCTATATACTTCATATACATCTACTCCTACCGGTCCACCACAGGAGAATTGCCTGAGTCTGGCCATTTGAACCCCAGTGCACTACTGATCGCACCAGTATTCACCAACAGGCTAGCTTGGACCGATGGCGTTTTTGAGACTATTTGGTCTGCGACGCTAACCGACGACGATAAACTAAATCAGCACTGCTTCTGGACGCCCAATCCTGATCGCTACTACGACGAGTTCGGGAACGAGCTGGCGGAACGCTCGGAGCCATGCGCGTTGCTTGGCGTGACGAGCTATAGGACAATCGACGACCGCATCAGCAAGGCGCTTGGCATTCCACCCTTCACAGAGCGGGGCTGACTTAACCCGACGTTCGCGGAGAGTTTAATCTACCCCGGTTGCCACTAAACTTGGAGCATATGACCTTCTTATCGCTGAAGCTAATTCGCCCGCATCTGCCCAACTCGGGCACCGGCACTGGCCGTCTGAGAAGCGGTAGGTGTTCTGCGGGGTGTACGTGCCCCTTCGGGCAGTGCGTCTTGGCGCGCTGGTGCTCGGCACCGTCCCTGCGCTCGAGGTCTCCGTTGCGCCGCAACCGTCGCGCGTGGATCCGGCAGAGCCCCGAGCGGGCCCCGGCCTGGCGCTCACACCCCTCGACAGGGCAGGGCAGCGGTGTCCGGGGGCGCCGGTAGGACGCCTCGATCTCGGCAGCGAGCTCCGACGTGATCTGCCAGCGGGTGCCGGCCTTGGTGAGTCCTCGACGCCTGAGCGCCTTGCGGAGCGCCTCAGGGCTGATGTCGAGCCGCTCGGCCAGCTCGCGCGGCGTCGTCACCTCTCCCATACCAGGCAGGGTAGTGCGCCCGCGCTAGTTGTTGCGGGTCATGACGTTGGTGACGCGGGGCCGGGGAGTGAGGAAGGGGTAGGCCCTGGCGGCAGGATGGAAGTGC
>CANMFP010000018.1 GCA_947497265.1 uncultured Isoptericola sp. | reverse complement strand
GAGCACGCCCGTGCCGCTACCCGAGATGAGTAGCGCCGCTCCTCACGCACCGCTCAACGGACTTTGCCGGAGCCCTGGGTCCGTTCCGGTCGCCAGCAGCGACTCAAGGCGTGCAACGGCGTTGTGTCGCGAGGGTGCGAACACCGTGAGCACGCTCCCCAACGTGTAGAGCAGGTCCTGCTTGACCACGCTGCGCGGCAGGTCGGTCACCTTCCAGTCCACGTGCACGACGTGGCGACGGTCTAGCTCCTCGTGCTCCAGAAACTCGTAGCCGCTTGTCACCCATCCGAGAGCGATCGTGCCGTCCTTTGCCGGCAGCACCATCAAGTCCCCCGGGCTGATGCGATGCCGCAACGCATGGAGCTGGCCCGTGTAGTTCGCCAACTTTCCCGGCTTGGCGTCCCCCAGCGCCTCCGCAACGAGTTCGCCCACGTCTCCTCGGGTCTTGCACGGTGTCAGGTCGGGAATCTCGTGCCAGCCGCCGCCAGAGAGGCCATTTGCGAGCGACCATGCTTCCCGCTCGCCGTACTTGCCCTCACGCACTACCCACGCCGTCGTCATTGCGCACCTCCGCGGACACGATGACACAAGTTGAAGAACTCGACAGGTTCGACGGCCGCCCGATTCCGTCGACGCGGTCCCAGCATGACGTCCGAAGCCGCCGCTGAAGAATCCGCCACCGTGGTGACAATCTGGCTCCGACACGCTACTGCGAACGTGCAGGTCACAGCCCCACGCCTCCGTCAGCTTCGGCGAGAACCTACACGAACGCGCAGACGTCGGCATCCTCGACCCCTCCGGCGGACGGTTCCGCCGAGGTCTACCAGGCGTCGGCGCTGCTGCAGATGATGGACCGGCTCGTGCCGGGCATCCAGCCCACCGCCCTCCCGAAGCCGCGGCGGGGATGAGCCGCGACCGCCCGCTCAGATCAGCTCGACGCCGTCGGCCTGCGGGCCCCGGTCGCTCTGCCGCACCTTGAACCGGACCCGGTCGCCCTCCTCGAGGACCTCGTCGCCCCGCACGACCGACACGTGCACGAACAGGTCGGCGCCCCCGGAGTCGGGCGAGATGAAACCGAAGCCGCGGTCCGCGTCGTAGCGCGCGACCGTGCCCTCGCCGCCGCGCACCGGCGCGCCCGATCCCGCGGGACGGTTCGACCGACCCCGGTCCGCGCCCCCGCGCGCACCGCCGGAACCTCGCACGAGCTGCACGTGGCGGGCGTTCGGCCCCCTGTCGCCGGCGACGACGTCGTACGTCACGCGGGCGCCCTCGACCAGCTCGGTCAGCCCGCCCGCGAGCGCCTTGGCGTGGACGAAGACGTCCTCACCGCCCGCGTCGGGGACGATGAACCCGAAGCCCTTGGTGCCGTCGTAGAAGGTCACTGTCCCGTCCGCGCCGTCAGAGGTCCCGGCGTCCGCGGCGGCCTGGGCCCCGAGCGGGAGCAGGTGGTCCGCCTGCGGCCCCTTCTCGCCGTCGACGACGAGGAACGCCACCCGCTGACCCTCCGAGATCACACCGCCGGTGACGATGGCCGAGCTGTGCACGAAGATCTCGCGCCCGTCGTCGGGCGTGACGAACCCGTACCCCTTGGCGGGCTCGTACCAGCTGACGGTGCCGAGCACGCCCACGGGGGCGTCGGCGGCCCGGTCTCCCGTGACTCGGACGCGGCGCGCCTGCGGGCCGCGGTCGCCCTCGCCCACCTCGAACTCGACGGACTGCCCCTCTCGGAGCAGCTTCGGACCGTCGTCGCCGACGATCTCGGACGCGTGCACGAACAGGTCATCGCCGTCGTTCCCGAGGTCGATGAAGCCGAACCCTCGGTCGGCGTCGAACCATCGAACTGTCCCCTGGGGCACCTAGAACTCCTCAACTCAACAGACATTGCTGTGGTCCAGTGTCCCCCGAGAGCGCCGCGGCCGGGTGCGCCCGGTCAGGCGAGAGGCTCCGCGACGAGGTCCCGCACGTGGTAGAACTCCTGGTCCCACAGCAGATAGACCAACCAGGTGGGCAGTCCGTACGACGCCTGCAGGTAGTCCTCCTGGGACGCGTGGATCTTCCAGCCTTCCTTCTTCTTGCCGACCTCGGCCGACATGGCGTACTCGGGGTCGGGTTGGTTCTCCACGACCAGCCGCCCCTGCTCGCCGCCGAACATCTCGAGCGCCTTCGTCGGGCTGATGGTGTAGACGAGGTGGTCGGGCCCCCGGTATGAGCCGCCCTCCTCGGCGAGCCGGGCGATCGCCAGCTCCGCGACGCGACCCATCTCCCTGTGGTCGAGGTGCCCCGTCGCGCCGGACGCCGGCCAGAATCCGACCACCACGTCCGGCCGGACGCGTCGCATGGTCGCGGCCAGCCGCTCGACGAGCTCCTCCTCGTCGACGTCGGGCACCCCGCCGTCCGGGTAGTCCCACACCTCGTGCTCGTCGACACCGAGGTTGAAGCTGTTCTTCAACGCCTCCGCCTCGCGGACGGCACCGAGGTCGCCCTGCCGCGCGACGACCGGCACCTGCTCCCCGGCCTCGCCCCGCGTCGCGGTGACCATCGCCGTGTAGGCACCGTCCAGGTCCTTCGCACGCCAGAACAGGCCGTTGACGGTCTGCTCGTCGTCCGGGTGGGCGAAGACGCCGAGCACGCGCTCGCCGTCCAGCTCGCCGACGACGGAGTCGACCTTGGTCGCGGTCGGCATGGCGAACAGGGAGCGGCCCGCCACGATCGCCCCGACGAGCAGGAGGACCACGACGGAGACGACGACGATCAGCGCGATGCGGCTCTTGCGCACGGGTGCTCCTTCAAGGCTACGGCCCCGGCGACGGGTCGACGCATGCTACCGGCCGGCGCCGGGAGGTGAGCGGTAGCATCCCCAACTGTCCGGTGCCCCCGCTTTCTGCAGCCAGCCGAGGAGACCTCCCGTGTCCGACATCCTGGAGCACATGGCTGTCGCCGTGCAGGCCGCCCCCGACGACGCACCGTTGCGCGTCCAGTACGCACGGCTCCTCCTCCTGCACGACCGCCCCGCGGAGGCGCTCGAGAACGCCAGCACGGCCCTGCGCCTCGACCCCGCCGACGGTGATGCCCTGGCCCTCGTCACCGAGGCCGCGAGCGCTCTGACGAAGCGGTCGCCGGCCACGCCGGAGCCGGCACCCTCTCCGGAACCCGCTCCGGAAGCAGCGTCGTCGGAGGCTCACGGCTTCGACTGGGAGCGGGTGGAGGCGGAGCTGGGCGTCGACGTCCCGCGACCGTTCGTGGAGGACGCTCCTGCCGGCACGAGCGGCGAGCCGTCCCCCGTCCCCGTGCACGACGACGCCCCCTCGGCCGAGGGCCTGCTCGAGATGTCTCGCGAGACGATCACGCTGGACGACGTCGGTGGCCTGGAGCCTGTGAAGAAGCGCATCCGCGAGGCCTTCCTCGAGCCGATGCGCAACCAGTCGATAGCCCGGGCGTTCGGCAAGTCCCTGCGCGGCGGGCTGCTGCTGTACGGCCCTCCCGGGACGGGCAAGACGTTCATGGCCCGTGCGGTGGCCGGTGAGCTGGGCGCGCGGTTCCTCACCGTGACGCTCGCGGACATCCTCGACAAGTACATCGGGCAGAGCGAGCAGAACCTGCACGCGCTCTTCCAGCGGGCCCGGTCGCTGGCGCCCGCCGTCCTCTTTCTCGACGAGGTCGACGCGATCGGGGGCAAGCGGGCCCAGTACGCGGGGTCGTCGGGGATGCGGACCGTCGTCAACCAGCTCCTGCAGGAGATGGACGGCATGGGTTCCGACAACGACGGCCTGTTCGTGCTCGGCGCCACGAACCACCCGTGGGACGTCGACGGCGCCCTCCTGCGCCCCGGCCGGTTCGACCGGATGATCCTCGTGCTCCCGCCCGACGCTCCCGCGCGCCGGTCCATCCTCCGCCACTACCTGCAGGGCCGTCCCGTCGCGGGGATCTCGCTGGCCACGATCGTGGACCAGACGGACGGGTTCTCGGGTGCCGACCTGGAGCACCTGTGCGCCTCCGCCGCCGAGAAGGCGATGACCGACTCGATCGCCAGCGGCGAGATCCGCCCCATCTCCATGGACGACATCCGGGCTGCGCTGGCCGAGGTGCGCCCGTCGACGACGTCCTGGTTGCAGTCGGCGCGGAACGTCGTGTCGTTCGCCAACGACGACGGACGCTACGACGAGCTCGGGGCGTACCTGCGGTCCCGCCACCTGCTGTGAGCACCGGTCCGCAGCCAGCGCCCGACCCCGTGGCGGGGCACGTCACGCGCGCCGAGATGCTGGTCGACGTCGGCCGACCCGAGCGGGCGCTCGACGGCATCCGGGCCGCGCTGACCGAGCATCCGGACGACCCCAGGCTCCAGCTGACCCACGGCTGGCTGCACCTGCGCCTGCAGCATCCCACGGAAGCGCGGCGGATCCTCGAGCAGGTCGTAGCGGGTTCGCCGGACGCCCCGCAGGCCCACGTGCTGCTGTCCGTCGCACGGCAGAGCTGCGGCCTGCCGGCCGAGGCGCGCGCCGCCGTCGAACGCGCGCTCGAGCTCCGGCCCGACGACGCCGCGGCCCTCGTGCAGCACGCCGACGTCCTGACGAGCGGACGGTTGCGCGACCAGGACGTCGAGCTGGCGAAGGGCCAGGTCGCCCGTGCCCTCGGGCTCGAACCGGAGAACCCGAGCCGGCTGCTCGGTGCCGCGGCGGTCTACGCCCAGCTAGGCGAGATCCCCGCCGCCCGAGGACTCGTCCGTCAGGGCCTGGCGGTGGCCCCGCAGCACGAAGGGCTGCTCCACGCCGACGCTCAGCTCGTCTCGGACGCGGGGCGGCAGTCGCGGGCGCTCGTCGGGCTCCTCGCGCAGAACCCCGAGCACGAGGCCGGGTACGTGCTGTTCCTGCGCCTGTGGCAACGCCTGCTCGCACCGCTGAGCACGGCGATCGCTGTGGTCACCGCAGCCGCGCTCCTGCTGGCGTGGACCATGCGGAACAGCATGCTCGGGTTCCTCTCGATCTGGGCCGCGGTCCTCGCCGTGATGCTCGTCGTGTCGGCCCTCCGGTCATGGTCGGTGCTGCGCCACGTGCCGCGCACGTTCGTGCGCCGCAGTCTGCTCGACGGCACCTGGACCGGTCGCCTCGGCACCACCGGGCTGGTCGTGGCGGGAGCCGCCGCGGTCCTCGCACCGGTCGCACTCCTCGTGGTGCGCGACGCCGTCGCCGTCCGGTGCTCCCTCGTCGTCCTCGCGCTCGCCCTGCTCGTGGCGGGGACGGGCTGCGCGATGCTGCAGCGCACCATGCTGCGGCACGCCCGCGACTCCGGGTACCTCACGCCCTCCGAGCTGGGGCTGGCCCGCACCGCCGCGCTGAGCGGCAGTTGCCGGGCCGCGACGACGCGCCGGACGGTGCTGGTGGCGGTCGTCGCACTGATCAGCGCGGCGACCGCGGTGGAGGCAGCGCGTCCGGACGCTCTGCCCGTCGCCGCTCTCGGCGCCGTCGTGTGGCTGCTCCCGGGTCTGCTGCTCCTCTGGCAGCTGCGAGCGCTCGGCGCCGCCCTGCGACGAGAGGGTGCCGAGCCCGCCGCCACTGAGGACGCCGGGCGTGCGCGCCGCGCCGTCGGGCTCGTCGTCCTCTTCGTGACCACCGTGGCCCTCGGCGCGGGCGGGCTGGTCGCCGTTGCGCACGTACCCGTCCTGCCGAACGAGCACGACGCCGACGGTCGGTACGTCACGACGCCCGGCTCCGGTGGCTCGGAACCGGCGTGCAGCGGGTCGCGCTACACCCGGATCAGCTGCGTCCTGCGCGAGAACCGGGAGCGGATGGAGGAGTGGGAGGAGCGCGAGCCGGTCGACATCCCGACCTTCGACGTGGAGGTCCCCGAGATCCCGGAGATCGTCGTGCCCGACCTCCCGGAGCTCGACGTCCCGGACGGACCGACGAACTGAGGTCAGTCCCAGACCAGCGTCAGCACCCGCTGCCCGTCCGGCACGGGCGGCAGCTCGCAGAACTCGTCCCGGTCGTAGGAAAGTCCCTCCCAGACCGGTTCCGCCTGCAGCTCCTCCACACCGAGGCGCGCGTCCACGACGCCGGCGGGCAACGCCGTGCAGATCGCCACCGACTCCGCCGAGACGTCGTCGTAGCCGTCCTCGAACATCTCCTCGTGCAGCTGCACCCGCACCCACGCCACGGCGTCGTCGGCCTCGAGGTCCCGCAGCCGAGCGGCGATCTCGGCGAGGCCGGGCCGTCCGTAGCCGTGCTGGTTCGGCGCGATCGAGTCCTCGACGTCGTTGCCGTCGAAGAACTCGGCGACGGTGAGCAGCGGGATCCGGTTGCCGCCATCGGCGGCGCGCGCCAGGATCTCTTCACGAGTGATCACGAGGACGATGCTAGAGCGCCGGCACACCGCCGCTGCACCTGATCCTCGACGAGAGGCATGCATGAGCACCGTCCTGTTCTGCCCGGTGATGTTCAACCTGGCCGAGACCACGCGCATGATCCAGGTCGCCCGCGCCCTCGACCCGGCGCACTCGGCCGTCTTCATGGGCTACGAGCACGACTACGTCGACCTGGTCCGCGACGCCGGGTTCCCCTACCGGGCGTGCGAGCCCGCCTGGACGCGTGCCGAACGGGACCAGGCGCTCGCGTTCGACCAGGGACGGTCGGTGCGCAGCCCGTTCACCACCGATCTGGTCCGCGAGCGCGTGCGGGTCGAGCGCAGCGTCGTCCGGGAGACCGGCGCCCGCGCGATGGTGACCGGCTCGAACCTCACGTCGTTCCTCTCGGCCCGGGCCGAGGGCGTCCCGCTGTACTACCCGGTCCCGTTCGCGCTGACCGGGCCGCAGGTGGCGCAGACCCGCCGGATGGGGTTCGTGCGCGGCCGGAGCGGCCTGGCCCGGGCGGCGGACCGGGTCGCGACGTCGGCCTTCCGCTGGGTCTACACCTCCGCGCCGCTCGCCCCGCGGGCGTTCACGACCGTCGCCCGGGAGCACGGAGTCCCGGCGCCGCGCACCGTCGCCGAGCTGATCCGGGCCGACCACAACCTGCTCACCGAGACGGCCTGGGAGCTCGAGGGCGTCGACCTGCCGGACGACTTCGAGCGCGTCGGCCCGATCTTCGCCCACCTCGACGCGCCGCTGCCGGCTGTCGTCGAGGAGCTGGCCGCCGCCCCGGAGCCGTTGGTGTACCTCGGGCTCGGGTCGTCGGCGAGCCGTGCGCTGGTGCTGAGAACGGCGCGAGCGCTCGGCGACCTGCCGGTGAACGTCGTCGCGCCCGTGCGTCACTACCTGCGGGACGACGACGTCCTGCCGCCGAACGTGCACGTCACCGACCTGCTGCCCGCCCACCGGCTCGGCGGGCTGGTCGGCGCCGCCGTGCTGCACGGCGGGCAGGGCACGGTGCAGACCGCGTGCGCGACGGGCGTGCCGTTCGTCGGCATGGGCCTCCAGCCGGAGCAGACGTGGAACGTGCGCCGCTGCGAGGAGCGCGGCAACGCCGTCGCCGTCCCGCCGCGGCGGGTGGGCACGCAGGACTTCCGCACGGGGGTGCACCGCGCACTGTTCGACCCGGCCGTACGGGCCGCCGCAGCCGAGGTCCGGGAGGCCTCCGCGGGCGAGGACGGCGCCGCGGCCACCGCGCGCGTCATCGAGCGCGGCCTCGCCTGAGGCACGCGTGAGCAGCTCCCCGGCGAACCTCAGCGCACGCGCGCGATCGCGAACCCGTCCCAGCCCTTCGAGCCGACCGTCTGTAGCGCCGTCGCCTCCAGCCGCGGGTCGTTGCCGAGCGCGTGCAGGAACGCTCGCGAGCCCTGGACGCTCGGGTCGTCGCTGGACGGGTCGACGACGGCGCCGCGGCGCACCACGTTGTCACCCACGATCACGCTGCCGGAGCGTGTCAGCCGCAGCGCGAGCTCGAGGTAGGCCGCCATGTTCGCCTTGTCGGCGTCGAGGAACACGAGGTCGTACGGCTCGGTGCCGGACTCGGCGAGACGGGCCAGCACGTCGAGCGCCGGGCCGACCGCGATCTCGACCCGCTCGCCGACGTCGGCCCGCGCAAGGTTCTCCTGCGCCACCTCGGCGTGCCGGGGGTCGAGCTCGACGGTGGTGACGTGCCCGTGCGCCCCGACGGCCCGCGCGAGCCAGATGGTGCTGTAGCCGGCGAGCGTCCCCAGCTCGAGGACCCGCCGCGCGCCAGCCATCCGCGCCACGAGGGCGAGGAACGCCCCCTGGTTCGGGGCCACCTCGATCGGCGGCAGGCCACGCTCCCGCCCCAGCTCACGGGCGGCGACCAGCGCCTCGTCCTCTGCGACCAGCTCGCCCACCAGGTAGTCGTCGACGGTCGTCCACACATCGTCAGCAGCCATGTCCTGATCCTGGCACGCGACCCGGTCCGCCGTCCCGGACGTCCCCGGAAATTCGCTCGATCCCGTCGATGCCTCCGCACTACCGTCCCCGTCATGGGAACTCTCTGCTGCGCGCCGTCGACGGCGCTGCTCTTCCGCGACCGCCGCGCCTGACGGCGCGTCCGCGGGTCCACCACGCCACGCGCCGTCGTCCGGGACGTCCTCGCACCCCGGCCGCGCGTCATCTCGTCATGCCCTGACGCTCGTCGGGGTGCTCCGTATCTCTCGCTCGGAGCGCACCCGTGTCTACCCGTTCCCGCCATGGCGGCCGCCATGAGCTCGGCCAGAACTTCCTCGTCCACCGCCCCACCATCGACCGCATCGTCGGTCTCGTCGCCGCCACCGACGGCCCGGTCCTCGAGATCGGGGCCGGCGACGGCGCCCTCACCGTCCCGCTGGCCCGGCTCGGCCGCGACCTGACCGCGATCGATCTCGACGAGCACCTCGTCCGCCGGCTGCGACGCCGCCTGCCGGACGTGCACGTCGAGCACGCGGACGTGCTGCGCCACCCCCTCGACCGGCCGGTCGTGGTCAGCAACGTCCCGTTCCACGTCACCACCCCCGTGCTGCGGCGCCTCCTCTCCCGCGACAGCTGGGAGCACGCCGTCCTGCTCACCCAGTGGGAGGTGGCCCGCAAGCGGGCCGGTGTGGGCGGGACGACGATGATGACGGCGCAAGCCGGGCCGTGGTTCACGTTCACGCTGCACGGACGGGTCCCGGCCCGCCACTTCCGGCCTGTCCCGGGGGCCGACGGCGGCCTGCTGGCCGTGGCCCGCCGCTCGGAACCGCTCGTCCCGGCCCGCGAGCGCAACGCCTACGAGGCCTTCGTCCGTCGGGTCTTCACCGGGCGGGGTCGCACCTTGGCCGACGTCCTCGCCGGAGCCACCAGGACTCCCCGCCGCGAGGCGCACGCGCTGCTGACGTCCCGCGGCGTGGCGGCCAGGGCGCTGCCGCGCGACCTGGCTGCGGGGCACTGGGCTCACCTCTGGCGCTCGCTCCGAGCCCGGTAGGCACACCGGGGCGGCGCGACGCGACTAAACTTCGACGATGCTCACCTCGTTGCGCCGCGCCGCCGCCGGCCTCTTCTGGCGGATCAGCCGGTGGACCCTCCGCAGCGAGCCGGTCCCTGACCGGGCGGGAATCCTCATCGGCGCTCCGCACACCTCGAACTGGGACTTCGTGCTGATGCTCGCCATCTCGTGGCGGCTCGGCATGGACATCCGCTGGCTGGGCAAGCACACGCTGTTCAGCGGCTGGAAGGGGCCGGTCATGCGGCGGCTGGGCGGCATCCCCGTCGACCGCCGCGACCCGTCGCGCGTGGTGGTCGACGTCCTGGACCACGTCTCCCGGGGCGAGGTCTTCCACCTGGTCGTCACGCCGGAGGGCACCCGTTCGGGCGACGGCTGGAAGTCCGGCTTCTACCGCATCGCCCAGGAGGCCGGGCTGCCGGTCACCCTCGGCTACGTGGACCGCACCACGATGACCACCGGGCTGGGGCCCACGCTGGAGCTGACCGGTGACGTCGGCGCCGACATGGACCGCATCCGCACCTTCTACGCCGACAAGGCCGGCTACAACCCTGAGCTGCGCACCGAACCGCGGCTGCGCTCGGAGTCCGAGGGCGGGTAGATAGGCTCGCCCTCATGCCGCTCCCGTTCTCCCTGCACGACGGCGTCACCCTGCGGCTGCTGCGGCCCGGCGACGGAGCTGCTCTCGCCGACGCCTACTCCCGCAACCGCGATCACCTGGCGCCGTGGGAGCCGGCGCGGACCGAGGCGTTCTTCACGGCCGAGCGCCAGACCGCGCAGGTCCTCGCCGGGCTCCGCGAGCACGAGGCCGGGCGGCAGTGGCCGCTCGTCCTGGAACGCAGCGGTGAGATCGTCGGCCGGGTGAACGTCAACGACGTCGTCGGCGGCGTGTTCCAGAACGGGCACCTGGGCTACTGGGTCGACGCCGGCCTGGCCGGCCGCGGGGTCATGTCCGCGGCGGTGCACGCCACCGTCGCTCTCGCCCGCGACGATCTCGAGCTGCACCGCCTGCAGGCGGCGACGCTCCCTCACAACACGGCGTCCCAGCGCGTGCTGGAGCGTGCCGGGTTCGAACGCATCGGTCTGGCTCCGCAGTACCTGCGCATCGCGGGCGAGTGGCAGGACCACCTGCTGTTCCAGCGGATCCTGCCTGCGACCGGCACGAACCGCGCCTGACTTCCGCAGGAGGACCGCCAGGCCGGAGTCCTGCCGGCGCCGTCGCTAGCCGTGCGCCACGATGACGGGGCAGGACACGTCCCGGGTCAGCCGGTCGGCCACCGAGCGCAGGATCCGGCCCGTGATCGGCGTGTGCCTGCGCCCTCCGACCACGACCAGGTCGTGGCGGCTGAGGCGGGGGGTCAGGACGTCGATCGTCGTGCCGTGCGCCACCTCGACCGACCACTGCACGGTCGGGTACTTCTCCGCCCAGCGCCGCATCTCCTCGTGCAGACTGGCGATCGCCTCGTCTTCGTACTGGTGCACCCAGGCCCCCGCCGCGGCATACGGCCCGGCGACGAAGCTCTGTGCCAGCGCATGGATGGCCACGAGCGGTGCCGCGGCGTGCCGGGCCTCGTCGAAGGCCAGGTCGAGCACCCGGCCGAGGTGGTCGTCGAAGTCCACGGCGGCGACGACCCGCCACACCGGCCCGACGGCGTCGGCCGGGCACGCGGACCGCTGCGCGACGGGATCGATCGGCACCACCGCGACCGCTCCCCGCGCCATCGCCGAGACCGCTGCGGACACCGAGCCCAGCACCAGCCGGTCGACGGCGTGCAGGCCGCGCCTGCCCACGACGACCAGCTCGGCCGCGGCCGAGCGCTCGACGAGCACCCCGGCGGCCGCACCCTCGACGACCTCTACGTCGACGTCGGCGGCGTCCGGCACGAGCCCGGGTCGCTGCCGGCGCGCGTCCGCCAGGTGGTCCAGCGCCTTGTCGCCCACGTCCTGCGCCTCGGCGCGCAGAGCCGCGGGGCCGAGCCCGTAGCCGTCGACGTAGGGCACCGTGGTGACCTCGTAGGCGGTGAGCACCGTCAGCCCGGTCCGGCGACGCACCGCCTCGGCAGCCGCCCACTCCATGGCCTGCTCGCCCGCCGGCGATCCGTCGATCCCGACGACGACTCCGTACCGCATGGTGCTCATGGCGTCCTCCTCCGCTCCAGGACTCCAGTACGCCACGGCGGCACGGGTCCGCGGCAGGGGCACCCGCCCCCTCCGGGGAGGCCGAAGGTCCCGGGCCGGACAGCTCGGACGCCGCTACCGTGAACCCATGACCGACGACGCGGACGTCCTGCTCGAGGCGGTGCTGTCCGTCGGCCGCGGTCTCGAGCTGGAGGGGACCCTGCATCGCGTCGTCCAGGCGGCGGCGGACATGGTCGACGCCCGCTACGCCGCCCTCGGCATCGTCGGGGACGACGGCCAGATCGCCCAGTTCATCACCGTGGGGCTGAGCGAGGAGGAGATCCAGGCCATCGGCCCCTACCCGCGCGGAAAGGGTCTCCTCGGAGAGCTGATCCGGCACCCGGTCCCCGTGCGGCTGCCCGACCTGAGCGCGGATCCACGCTCGGTCGGGTTCCCGGCGAACCACCCGCCGATGCGGTCGTTCCTCGGGGTCCCCCTGCGGGTGCACGGCAACCCGTTCGGCAACCTCTACCTCACCGACAAGCGGGGCGAGGGCGAGTTCACCCCCGAGGACCAGCATCTCGTCGAGGCCCTGGCCTCTGCCGCGAGCGTCGCCGTCGAGAACTCCCGGCTCTACAGCGAGGCGACGTTGCGGGAGCGATGGGCGCACGGCAACGACGAGATCTCCCGCCGGGTGCTCGAGGGCGACCCGCCCGAGCTCGTGCTCGACGCCGTCGCCCAGGAGGCGCTGCAGGTCGCCGCTGCGGACGTCGCGGTGCTGGTCACCGTCAGCGGAGACGCGGACGGCCACCTCCGGGTGCGCTCGGCGCACGGTCCCGGCACCGAGGGCCTGGTGGGCACGCTCGTCCCCGTCGAGGGCACGTTCGCCGCGGAGGCCTACACCTCCGGCCGGCCGGTCGTCACTCCTGACGCCGCGTCCGACCGTCGGCAGACGCTCTCGTTCAACCCGCCGAGCGTCGTCGGGCCGCTCGCCGCGCTGCCGCTCGGCGGCCCTGGCAGGACGTCCGGCGTCCTGACCGTCGGGCGACGGCTCGGCACGCAGGCGTTCCCCCGGGTGGTCATCGACGCGCTGTCCGCGTTCGCGTCCCAGGCGGCGCTCGCCCTGGAGCTCGCCGAACGACGTCACGACGCCGAACGGCTCGCCGTCGTCCGCGACCGGGACCGCATCGCGCGGGACCTGCACGACCTGGCGATCCAGCGCCTGTACGCCACCGGCCTGTCGCTGGAGGGGGTCGGCCGACGGCTGCAGGACCGGCCCGACGCGGCGGCCGACGCCGACCGGGTCACCCGTGCCGTCACCGACCTGGACGAGACGATCAGCCTGATCCGCACCACGATCCGCGGCCTGCAGCCCTCCACGGGCGCGGTGCGGCGTGTCGGCCTGCGCGCCCGTCTCGTCGCCGAGGCCGACGCCGCCTCCCGCACCCTGGGCTTCACCCCGGCGCTGCACATGGCCGGGCCGGTGGACACGTTGGTGCCGACGACCATGGCGGACCACCTCGTGGCGGTGCTGCGGGAGGCGCTGTCCAACGTCGCCCGCCACGCCGCGGCACGCCGTGTCGGCGTCGAGCTCGTCGCGGGCGACGACGTCGTCCTCACGGTGTCCGACGACGGCCGCGGGATCCCCGCTGACGCCCCGCGCAGCGGCCTGGCGAACCTCGAGCGCCGTGCCGCCGAGCTGGACGGGACGTTCAGCGTCGAACGGACCCGGCCGGGCACCACGCTGCGCTGGCGCGTCCCGCTGAACCGGTAGCTCCGCCGTCGGCGGCCGCTGTCTCGGGTGCTGCGCTCACGGGTGCTGCTCGAGGCGGGTCGAGAGCACGGCCGCCTGGACGCGGCGCTCCAGGCCGAGCTTCGCCAGAACGCTGGAGACGTAGTTCTTGACCGTCTTCTCGGCGAGGTACAGCTCGGCGCCGATCTGCCGGTTCGTGAGCCCTTGGCCGATCAGCGCCAGGACGCGGCGTTCCTGCGCGGTGAGGTCCCCGAGCGGGTCCGCCGCGGGATGGTCCTGCGCACGCATGCGCTCCATGACCAGCCGGGCCGCCCGCGGGTCGAGCGTCGACCCGCCCGCCGCGACCGTCCGGATCGCCGACAGCAGGTCGCTGCCGCGCACCTGCTTGAGGACGTAGCCCGCGGCCCCGGCCAGGATCGCGTCGAACAGCGCCTCGTCGTCGTCGAACGACGTGAGCATCAGGCAGGCCACGTCGGTGCCGGATCGCAGCTCCCGGCAGACGCTCACGCCGTCGCCGTCGGGCAGCCGGACGTCCAGCACGGCAACGTCCGGCCGCAGGGCCGGGATCCGGGCCAGCGCCTCGGCAGCCGACCCCGCCTCGCCGACGACCTCGAGGTCCGGCTCGGCCTCGAGGAGGTCGGCGACGCCGCGGCGCACCACCTCGTGGTCGTCCACGAGGAAGACCCGCACCGTCTGTTCGCTCATGGCGGTCACGCTACGCGTGCGAGGCGGTCAGCGCTGCTCGTGCGCCACGATGATCGGGCACTCGACGTCCCGGCCGAGACGGTCGGCGTCCGACCGGAAGATCCGCCCGAGGATCGGGGCGTGCGGACGGCCCCCGATCACCGCCAGGTCGTGCCGGCTCAGCCGGCGGGCCAGCACGTCGACGATCGACCCGCGTGCCGTCTCGACGGTCCACTGCACGTCCGGGTACTTCTGCTGCCAGGCGTCCAGCTCCTCGCGCAGACGAGCCGTCACGTCGCTCGCGTTCTCGTGCGCCCAGGCGGTCTCCATCGCGTACGGTCCGGCGATGAACTCCGAGCGCAGCGCGTGGACGAGCAGCAGCGGGACGCCGGCGTGCTGGGCCTCCTCGAACGCGACGTCGAGGACGCGACCCAGGTGCTCGTCGAAGTCGACGGCCGCCACAACCCGCCACACCGCTGCGATGACGTCGCCCGGGCAGTCCGAGTCGGCCGCGACGGGGTCGAACGGCACGATGGCCACCGGCCCCCTCGCCCTGGCCGACACGACCCCGGAGACGGACCCCAGGACGACCCGGTCGAAGGCGTTCAGGCCGCGCCGGCCGACGACGACGAGAGCGCTGGTCGCCGAGCGGTCGACGAGCGCGCCCGCTGCCGAACCGCTGACCGTCTCCCAGCTGATGTCGTCCGCCTCCGGCACCTGGCTCGCACACTCCTCGCGGGCCTTCGTCAGGTGCTCGGCAGCCCGTCCGACGACCGCGGCGGCCTCCTCTCGCATCGCGTCGGGACCGATGCCGTAGCCCGTGGCGCCCGGGACGGTCGCGACGTCGTACGCGCTCACCACCGTCAGAGGTGCCTTGCGGCGGACGGCCTCGGCCGCCGCCCAGTAGAGCGCCTGGTTGCTGTCCGTCGAGCCGTCGACGCCGACGACTACTCCGTGACGCTTGCTCATCACGTCCTCCTCGGTCGCTGTACTTCCATGGTGTGGCACCGACGACCTCGAGGCCAGGGACGGCCTCGAGGCGGTCGACGCGGACGATCCCGCGACGCGCTCAGCGCAGGACCGGGTAACGCTTGACCAAGTCTGTCGCTGCCCAGCGGCGCCCGAGACCGAACGTGTCGCCGGCGGCGACGGCGGCCAGGCCGATCAGGGCGACGGCCTCGATGAGGTGGTCGTCCAGGAACGGGTTGGTGTCGATCGGCAGGGCAGCCATCCACATCAGGACCAGCAGGAGCGCGCCCGAGACGGCGGCGACCCGCATCCCGATGCCGAGCGCGAGCGCCAGGCCGATGCCGAGCAGGCCGAGCATGAACAGCCAGTCGATGACGGCGACCCCGGCCAGCGCCCCGAAGAACCCGGCGAACGGGCCCTCGACGTGGCTCAGGAAGCCCTCCGTCGGCGAACCACCGGAGATCCAGGCGTTCTCGGCCGGTGTCGCCAGTCCCAGACCGAACGTCTTGTCCGCGAAGGCCCACAGGAACTGGAAGGCGATGAGCAGCCGGAGCACCGCGAACGTGATCGCAGCGACGGGCGAGAGCCCGGTGCGAGCCGGTGCGGTGGGGACGCCCTGCGTGTCCCGGACGGTGGTGGTCATGGTTCCTCCTTCGGCCGGGAGCCCGGCCCTCGCTGCCCGGTCATCTCCGGGCGACGAGACCAGCATCGCTGCGGTGCGCCACACCTTGGCAGGGGGAAACGACCCCCACCTGGGGGTACGTCGGCCCTGATCGGCGGGCCAAAGGTCCCGATCAGGACACGCGGGGCGCCGAGAGAGCGTCGCCGCACCCCGCGCTCTCAGCTGCCGACGGGCGTCTTCGCTCCGTCAGTGCCGTCGTCGGCCGTCTGGTCCACGTCCTCCGCAACCCCGGCGTCCTCCGGCGCCGCGTCCTGGGGCGCCGCACCGTCCGTCGTCACGCCGTCCGTCGTCACGCCGGGGGCGGGGATGACCGCCACCACCTGCGGCGCCGTCAGCCGTGCCGCACGCCGACGACGGCGGCGCCGCACCAGCAGCGCCGGCACGAGCACGAGGAGGGCGAGCAGGAGCAGCCCGGCGACGATCGCGGCCAGGCCGATCCACAGCGCGCGATCGGCCTGTTCGGAGGTCTCGTCCGCGAGCGCCGCCGCCCGGTCGAGCTCTCCGGCCGCGAGAGCGGTCCGCGCCTTCTGCGCCGTGGACTCGGCGTCGAGCAACGACTCGCCGAGCTCGGTGACCGGGCCGCTGTCCGCGGCGACGGCCCCGGACGCCTCGCTGACCTGCTCTATCGTGGTGGCGGCCTGCGGGAGCAGCGTCGCGAGCTCGGTGTAGCGGGCTTCGGTGCCGGCGTCCTCGTACGCGGCGCGCACCGTCTCCGGGACGTCGAGGCCGGTCGTCTCCGCAGCCTGCTGGACGGCGACCGCCTGCGGTGCGAGGGGGTCGAGCGCAGCCACCGCGTCCGCGGCCTCGTCGAACTTCCAGTCCGTCATGTCCCGCCGCAGGCCCAGCGGCACCTGCCACGCGCCGTCGGCCTCGTCGAGGTCCGCGTAGGCCGCACGGGCGTCGGTGCGCTGACCGAGCAGGGCCGCCCCGGCGCCGTCGACGACCCACTTCTCGTAGGCCTTCGTCCCGTCCACGCCACCCCGTTCGGCGACGAGGTCGAGGAACCGCTGCCAGTCCACCCGCCCGTGGTTCCTGCGGGTGTCACCCGGCTGTTCGTAGGCGCCCTCGCCGGCGTAGGCGGCCGAGACGACCGCGGTGAACTGCTCGTCGTCGAGGTCGCCCAACAGCCCGTGCACGGCGGTGTACGCGGCCGCGTAGGCGTACGTCTCGGTGTCGAGCTCGCGCGTGGACTCGGTCCAGTCGAGCAGCGGCAGGGCGCCGGCAGCCTGCCGCTTCGGGGCCTTGCGGGGCTTGCCCTCGCCGTCGACGGCGGCGATCACGCGGTACGCCGTGGTCTCGGTCAGCCCTTCGTAGAGCCAGCGGCCGTCGAACCGCTCGTCGTCGAACCAGGCGTGGCCCAGCTCGTGGAAGAGGGTGGCCTCGTCGAGCTCCTCGCCCAGGACGATCTCGTCCCCCGCGTCGTCGAACCACGCGTAGCCGAGCACCTGCGGGGAGACGTCCTCGCGGATGACCTCGATGCGGCCGGGCCACGGCGCGCCGAGGAACGATTCCAGGACGGGCATGCCGACGGCCACGCGGTCGGCCGCGAACTTCCGCCACGTCTTGTCCCCGGGGAAGCTCTGCAGGGTCAGGGTGGCGTCGCCGACCGTGACCTTTTTCTCGTCCGCTCTGGCGGGATCGCGCACCGACACGGCAGCCCACACCCCCCAGTCGTCGGTGGCCTCGTCCAGCGAGTACACGGTCTTCTTGCCCTGCTGCTCGGCGGTGAAGTCGGCGGTGGCGTCGAACGTCATCGCCTTCGGCACGACCACCTCGACACTGACCCTGCCCGGGTCGCCGGTGGCCTGCGCGGCGAAGGTGCCGTACCCGGGGCCGACGCGGGTCCACCGGTCGGAGCGGATCGGAGCACCACCGATCTCGTACGTCCACACGATGGTGCGGCTGCGTCCGTAGCGCAGCGGCGAGAACTTCGCGGTGGCCCACTGGACGTTCGGGTCCTCGGGCTCGGCCTTGAGGTCCACGGTGAGCGACGAGCCGCCGCTCGTGGCCCGCACGTTCTTGGCGCTGGTCGGCACGCCGATGCCGTAGGAGTCCCAGTAGTAGTACGTGTTGCCGCGGTCCGCCGTCACGTTGGTGATCGTCGTCGTGACCTTCGCCGTCACGGCGCCCTTGCCCTTGACGACGAACCGGGCGTGCGACTCCTCGGTGATCCCGTTGGCGGCGGCAGCGGGCGGGGCCACCGCCGGTGCGACGAGCAGGCCGCCCAGCCCGAGCGCGAGGGCGAGCACCGCCGTCGTCCCTCGGCGGAACATGCGCCCCGGTGTGATCGTTCGGGTCCGGTCCGCGCGTGCCACGTCTGCTCCGTCGTGTCGTTCGTCCGACGACCCGTCGGTCGTCGGGCCTGATCGTAGCGGTACCGGCAGGCGACCGGTCGGCGTCCCGACATGTAGACAGGGAGCGCTCCCCGCTCGCGCGACCATCACCCGTGGGGTAGACCGGAGGCATCGGTCTGGACATCGGGGGATGCCATGGAGAACGAGGCGGGCGCGACCACCATCGCGTTGTTGACGGCGTGCACTGATCCGGACCTCGGGATCCGATCACGGATCGTCCAGGAGCTCCTCGACGAGGCGAGCCGGGACCCCCGGCTGGCCCGTCAGGTGATGACCACGATGCTCACCGCGTCCGTGATGTCCCTGCGCGCCTACACGGACGTCGCCGAGCGGGACCCGCACGAGGTGCTGCAGGCGCTCGGCCTGTCCTGGTCCGCGCGGACGCTCGGTGTCTGACCCACCCGCCGAGGTGGTACCGCCGTCGCCGAAGTCGTAGCGCTGCCCGCTACCGCCGTCGTCCGCGGAGCTTGTCGATCTCGCGCCGCTCCCGCTTGGTGGGCCGGCCGGCGCCCCGTTCCCGGAGCCCGACGGCGGCACGTTCCTCGCGCGTCGGCACCGGCGGGCTCTGGTCCTCGTAGGCCTTGGCGGCGATCGGCGCGCCGACCCGCTTGGGAACCAGCTCGCGCACGACGACGATGCGCTCCCGCAAGGGATCGCGCCAGGTGATGCGGTCGCCGACCGCCACCGATGTCGCCGGTTTGGCGACCGTGCCGTTGACCCGGACACGGCCGGCGCGCAGCGTGGAGGCGGAGACGGAGCGGCTCTTGAAGAGCCGCACCGCCCACAGCCAGATGTCGACCCGCATCCGCCTACTCTCCCACGACCGCACGCCCGGCCGAGTGCTACCTCGACGACGTCGGTACTACCTCGCGACGGCGGCGGTCGCGATCCGCTGGTCCACCGCCGTCACCGCGTGGACCTCGCCCGTCAGGGTGAGCGTCGCTCGGGGTGTCGCGGTCCCGGGGATGTCCCGGCGTGCGACCGCCTTCTCATTGGTGATCGCGCCCCCGGTGGCCTCCTCCAGGTCGTCGAGACCTGCCCCGTCCGTCGCGGTGGCGTGCGAGCCGACCCACACCTGGACGTCGCCCGGCTCGACGACGCGCCGGTGGCTACGGTCGGTGAACGCGAACCGCGCGGCCGGCACGGCGAACGCGACGACCACCGACTCCTGCGGAGCGAGCTCGACCCGCTCGTAGGCCAGCAGCTGGACCACCGGTCGGGGCAGCGAGCCCACGACGTCGCGCCCGTACAGCTGGACGACGTCGGCACCCGCCACGTCGCCCGTGTTCGTCACGCGCACGGACACCGTGAACGAGCCGTGCGTCGGCGCCGAGGCGTCGACCTCCAGCTCCGAGTAGCCGAACTCCGTGTAGGACAGCCCGAACCCGAAGGGGCGCGCCGGCGTCGAGTCGGCCGACGTGACGTCGCTCGGACCGCCGAGGATCGGGTGCAGGTAGGTGTACGGCTGCGCCCCGGCCGATCGCGGCAGGGACACGGGCAGCCGCCCGGACGGGACGACGCCGCCGGCGACCACGCCCGAGATCGCCGTGCCACCCTCCTCGCCGGGGAAGAACGACTGGACCACCGCGGCCGGCCGCCGGTCGCCGTCGAGCGCCCAGTCGATCGCGTACGGGCGCCCGGAGACGACGACCATGACGACCGGGGTCCCCGTGGCGACGAGCGCCTCGACGAGCTGACGCTGCGCGCCCGGCAGGTCGAGCGACTCGACGTCGTTCCCCTCGCCGACGGTGCCGCGCCCGAACAGGCCGGCCTGGTCGCCGACGACGACGATCGCGACGTCCGCGGAGCGCGCCGCCGCGACGGCCTCGCCGAACCCGGAGGTGTCCGTCCCGTCGACCTCGCAGCCGCGGGCGTGCACGAGCGTGGGCTGCTGCACGCCGGCGTCGGCGAAAGCACCGCCCAGCGCCTCGAACACGGTCGGGATCTCGAAGCCCAGCGGGTGCTCCGGGTGGTGCGCCAGCACGTGGTTGGCGAACGAGTAGCACCCCATGAGCGCGTCGGCCCGGTGGGCGTTGGGCCCGACGACCGCCACCCGGCGCGGCGCCTCCGACCAACCGCTCAGCGGGAGCGTGCCGTCGTTGGACAGCAGGACCACGGACTCCTCGGCGAGCCGCCGCGCCACGGCGCGGTGCCGCGGGGAGTCCAGGTCGACGGTGCTGGGCGGCTCACCGGTGAAGGCGTCCAGGTCGAGCAGCCCGAGCTCTTCCTTCTGCGCCAGCGCCCGCAGCACGGCCCGGTCCACGAACGCCTCGTCGACCCGGCCGTCCCGCACCGCCTCGGCGAGCGGGGCGAGGTAGGCGTCACCGGTCGGGAGCTCGATGTCGAGACCGGCGGCGAGCGCTTGCCCGGCGGCGTCGCCACGATCAGCCGCCACGGCGTGCATGACCTGCAGGAACGCCACTCCGAAGTAGTCGGCCACCACGACGCCGTCGAAGCCCCACTCGTCCCGCAGGATCTCGGTGAGGTACTCGTGGGCGGCATGGTTGGGCACGCCGTCGAGGTCGTTGTACGACGCCATGACGGAGCGCGCACCGCCGTCACGCACAGCCATCTCGAACGGAGGCAGGTACGTGTCGGCGACCTCGCGCGGACCGGCAGAGACCGGGGCGTGGTTGCGCCCTGCCCGCGAGCCGGAGTACCCGACGAAGTGCTTGAGGGTGGCGTGCACCCCGGCGCCCTGCAGGCCCCGGACGTACGACGTTCCGACCGTGCCGACCACGTAGGGGTCCTCGGCGATGCACTCGTCGACACGGCCCCAGCGCGGGTCCTGCACGACGTCGAGCACGGGTGCGAGGCCCTGGTGGATGCCGAGCGTGCGCATCGAGTCGCCGATCACGGCGCCCATCTCCTCGACGAGTGCCGGGTCGAACGACGCGCCCCAGGCGAGCGGGGTCGGGAACGTGGCGGCCTGCCAGGCGGCGAGACCGGTGAGGCACTCCTCGTGCACCAGCGCCGGGATGCCCAGCCTGGTCGAGGCCTTGAGCCGGCGCTGCTCGTCCCACAGCCAGCGCGCACGCTCCACCGGCTCCACCGGGCGGGTGCCGTACACCCGCGTGTAGTGGCCGATCCCGTGCCGGGTGACCTCGCCGAGCCGGTCGGATCCTGCCTGCCCTGCCGCCATCTCGCCCTGCATGGGCGCGACGACCTCCCCGCCCTGGTCGAGCCAGTACCCGACGATCTGGGCGAGCTTCTCCTCGAGGGTCATCTCCGCGTGCAGCGCGGCGACCCTGTCGGAGACCTGAGGGGCGGCAGGTGCCGGCCCGGTCTGGCCCTCGACCACGGTCTCGGTCGGCATGCGGTCCTCTCTCTGCGCGGTCATCCCTTCACCGCGCCCTGCAGTCCGTTGACGATGCGCTTCTGCATCGCCAGGAAGAACACGAGCGCCGGGATCATGGCGAGCGTGGTGAACGCGAACACACCGGCGGTGTCGGACGAGTGCTCGGAGGAGAAGTCGGCGACACCGAGCGGCAGGGTCTTCATGTCGCCCTGCAGCAGGAGCAACGGCAGCAGGTAGGCGTTCCACGACCCGACGAACGCGAGGACGCCGACGGTGACCATGCCCGGTCCGGACAGCGGGATGAGGATCCGCCAGAAGAACCCGATCCGGCTGGTGCCGTCGAGCTGCGCGGCCTCCTCCAGCTCCTGCGGCAGCGCCTGCAGGAACGGTCGCAGGATGACCACGGTCATCGGTAGCGCGAACGCCGCCTGCGGCAGCGCCACGCCCCACCAGGTGTTGCCGAGCCCGAAGTTCTGCGTGAGCAGGATGAACAGCGGGATCACCGCGACCGTGGCTGGGAAGAGGAGCCCGGCGACGAACAGCATGAACAGGGCCTCGCGCCCCTTGAACGCGTACCGCGCCAGCGGGTACGCCGCCATGACACCGAAGATCACGACGATCGCGGTGGTGATCACGGCGACGATCACCGAGTTGAGCGTGTACTGCCAGAACGACGGGTTGGTGACGACGCCCGCGTAGTTGCTGAAGATCCACGGGTCCGGCAGGGCTGCCGGGTTCTGCGTGAGCTGGCCGTTGCTGCGGAAACCGCCCAGCACGCCGTAGACGACGGGCCCGAGGGTCACGCAGACGACCACGAACGCGATCGCGTAGACGACCGGGTTGCCGCCCTGGAACTTGCCCGCGCTGCCCCGGCGGCGCTTGGCCGGCTGGGTCACGGCTGGAGTCTGAGTCGACGTGGTCATCACGCCACCCCCTTGGCGTCTCGGCGCAGGATCAGTCGCTGGTAGAGCACCGCCATGACCAGCGCGATCAGGAACAGGATCACGGAGGCGGCACCGGCGATCCCGAAGTTGTTGCTCCGGGTGCCCTCGTTGACGAGGAAGATCGCCATCGTGCTGGTGGCGTTCGCCGGGCCGCCCTTGGTCAGGATCCAGACCATGTCGAAGAGCTGCAACGACCCGATCATGGACAAGAAGCCCCAGGTACGGATCGTGGGGCCGAGCAGCGGGACGGTGATCCGGCGCTGCACCTGCCACCAGGAGGCGCCGTCGAGCTGGGCGGCCTCGTAGAGTTCTTCGGGCACGCCCTGCAGACCCGCGAGGAAGAGGATCACGGCCAGGCCGAGGTACTTCCAGGTCAGGATCGCGACGACGGTCCACAACGCCAGGTCCATGTCGCCGAGCCAGCCCTGGGCCGGCGGCTCGAGGCCGACCGACTTCAGGAGCGTGTCGATCACGCCGTACTGCGGCTGGACGAGCTGGAACCAGATGACACCGGCCACGACCTCGGCGAGGACGTACGGCACGAAGATGATCGTGCGGAGCGCGCCCTGGCCCCACATCTTGCGGTTCAGCAGGAGTGCGATCGCGAGTCCCAGCGGGAGCTGGATGGCGATCGACAGCACGACGATGAGGAGGTTGTTCATCAGCGAACCGATGAACACGTCGTTGTTGAGGATCGAGACGTAGTTCGAGAGCCCGACGAAGTCCACCATGGGACCTCGGCCGTTCCACCGGAACGCCGACATCTGGACGGCCGTGATGACCGGCCAGACGATGAAGAGGATGAGCATCGCGAGAGCCGGCGCTACGAAGAACGCGATCTCGAGGTACTTGCGTCGTTCTGAGCGCTTCGCCCGCCGCCCTCCAGCCGACGGTCCGGCTGCCGGGCGACCCTTGCGGGTCGCACCGGCAGCCGGACCGGAGGAGGTGGCAGGCGAGACGTCCGTCGCGACGGCCGCGTCGTCTGCCATCTCGGTCACCCCTGCGCTGCCGCGGCTTCTTCGATGGCGTCGACGACGTCCTGCGGGCCGGCCTCACCGGCGAACAGCAGGGCGATCTCGTCGTTCATCGCGTTACCGATGGACTGACCCAGACGGGTGTCCAGGTAGAGCTGGGCCTCACCGCCGCCGTCACGGACGGGGATGAGCTGCGCCAGCGTCTCGTTGGCCACCGAGTCGGTCGCCGCCGGGTTGGTCGGCAGACCCATGTCGAGCTCGGCGAAGCCCGTCTGAACCTCGTCGGAGACCAGGTACTCGGCGAAGTCGACCGCGACGTCCGGAGCGTCGTTGGAGACCGCCCAGGCGTCACCGCCACCCATCTGGTCGCTCGGGTCACCGGCCTGGCCGGGGAAGGTGGGGTAGGCGAACCAGCCGAGCCAGTCCGGCACGGTCTCGTCCTCGCGCAGACCACCGACGACACCGGGCTCCCAGTGACCGGCGAGCTCCATGCCGACGCGCTCGCTGGCCAGCAGGCCGGAGGCCGACGTCGGGCCCTCCTGCGCGCCCGTGGCCAGGAAGCCGGGGTTGAACGGCTCCTTGTCGAGGATGTCCTGGACGTTCTCACCGGCCTTGATGAAGCACTCGTCGGAGTAGTCACCGGACTCGATGGCGGCCTCGACGGTGTCGAAGGTGCACTCGCGGACGACGCCGTAGTACCAGTAGTGCGCGGCGGGCCACTTGTCCCCGGCGCCGACCGAGGCCGGGTCGATCCCGGCCGCCTTCAGCTGGTCGACGTAGCCGTAGAACTCGTCGATCGTCGGGCTGTCCGACACGTCGCTGATGCCGGCTTCCTCGAAGAGGTCCTTGTTGTACCAGAAGCCCACGATGCCCATCGAGAACGGCAGCGCGTAGACGCTGTCGTCCACGGTGTACTGACCGGTGAACGCGGAGATCTTCTCGACGCTCTCCGCGGCGTCCTCGGTGAGGTCGCGGAGCAGCCCGGCGTCGACGTCGTTCTGCAGCTCGCCGCCACCACGGCTCATGAAGACGTCCGGGATGCCCGAACCGGCCTGCATGGCAGCCTGGAGCTTGGTCAGCATGTCCTCGTGCTGCATGGCCTCGATCTGGACCGTGACGCCAGGGTTGGCCTCCTCGAAGTCCGCGGCGACCTGGTCGTAGTACTCCTTGCCCTCGCCGGTGTTCGAGTTGTGCCACCACTCGACGGTGGCCTCGCCACCCTCGGCGGTGTTCTCGGAGTCGGGCGACTCCTGGTCAGCCGTTCCCTGACCGGCACAGGCGCCTGCCAGGAGGGCGATGGTCGCCCCGAGCGCGACGGCGGTCGCGCCTCGCATCTTCCTCGTCATCGTGGAACCCCTTGGTCGTCGTCGACAGTGGTACTTCTGGTACTGCGGCTACGGGCGGGCCACGTGCACTCGGTGTCGCGGCTGCCCGTCCGATTCCTACCTTGGCAGGCGACCCGCAAATCCGTCAATCGTTTTCGATAACGGTTTCGACACGGCCGGACGGGGTGCGCCGCACGCCCCGGTTCCCGGATACTCTCGTCCTGTGAGCACCGCCGCCGACCCGCAACCCGCGGGAACCCAGTCCGGACCCATCGTGGGTCGCGTGACGATCTCCGACGTCGCGCGGGTCGCGGGCGTCTCCGTCGCCACGGTCTCGAAGGTCGTCAACCACCGCTACGGAGTTGCGCCGTCGACGGCAGAGCGGGTCCTCGGCGTCGTCGCCGAGCTCGGCTACGAGTCCTCGCTGGTCGCCCGCAGCCTGCGCCGGCAGTCGACCAACGTCGTCGGCGTCCTGGTGGCCGAGTTCGAGCCCTATTCCACCGAGCTGCTCAAGGGCATCTCCTCCGCCGTCGACGGCACCGGCTACGAGCTCCTCGCGTACTCCGGCGGCACCGACGGCGGCGCCATCACCGGGTGGGAGCGCCGCTCGCTCTCCCGGCTCGCCGGGACCCTCATCGACGCCGCCATCGTCGTCACCCCCACCATGGTGCTGTCCGAGGCCAACGGCATCCCGGTGGTCGCCATCGACCCGCACACCGGCCCCGAGGGCACGCACACCGTGGACTCGGACAACACCACCGGCGCGCGCGAGGCCGTCGAACACCTGCTCGCCCTCGGCCACCGCCGCATCGCCCACCTCGGCGGCCGCCCCGACCTCGAGTCGGCACGCCTCCGCGAGCTCGGCTACCGCCAGGCGCTCGAGGCCGCCGGGCTCACCGTCGACCAGTCGCTGATCCGGGTGGGCGGCTACCGCCCCAACACCGCGGACACCCCGGCGCGCGAGCTGCTGGCGCCGTCCCGCGGCGAACGCCCCACCGCCGTCTTCGCCGCGAACGACCAGTCCGCCATCCACGTCATCGAGGTGGCGCACGACCTCGGCCTGCGCGTCCCCGAAGACCTGTCGGTGGTGGGCTTCGACAACGTTCCCGAGTCCCTGACCACCACGCCCGCGCTGACCACCGTGTCGCAGCCGCTGCACGAGATGGGCACCGAGGCGCTGCGCATGGTGCTCGACCTGCTCGAGGGCGCACCGCGCGAGCAGCACCTGCGCCTGCCGACGTCGCTCGTCGCCCGCGGCAGCACCGGCCCGGTCGGCGCCTGACCCGTCCGCCCCGGCCTCAGGCCGGACGTCCGCCGAGCCAGCGCTCCACCGCGTCGAGCCGCCGCGAGGTCTGCCGCGGCCAGTCCGCCTCCTGGACGCGGTGCGGCCCCGTCGCCAGGGACAGCAGGACACCCGCGGTGCGGGCGGAGAGCTCGTCCGCGTCGACGACGTCCCCGAACCCCTTCGCGTACTCCAGGGCCAGGCGGTGCAACCCGTCGGCGTCCCAGCCGCGCAGCAGGGAGAGCGTCTCGACGTGCGCGACGAGGCACGCGAGGTCGTCCGCCCGCCGGCCCGGCCCCGCCGAGTCGACGTCGAGCAGGCCCGTGATGCGCCCGTCCTGCCCGAGCATGATCTGCGACTCGTACAGGTCGCCGTGGGTCGGCTCCGTCGCCGGCTGACCGGCGATCCGGCCCGCGACGACGGCGGCGAGCTGCGCCGCGCGATCAGCCTCGGACGGCATCGCCGCCCCGATCACCGACGCATAGTGGGCCGCGTTCTCGCTCCACGAGGCCCGGTACGGCAGGTCCGCGACGCCGTCGGGCAGCTGTTCCAGGAGGTCGACGACGTCACCCGCCGCCGGCACCGGACCGCCGTCGCGCACCGCGTGGCGCATCGACTCCCCCGGCAGCGGGGCGATGACGAGCAGCCCGTCGGTGTTGCGGCCCAACGGCTTCGGCACCGGGAGGCCGGCGCCCGCGAGCAGTGCGTGCCGCGCGTAGAGCTCGTCGCCCTTCTCCGGCCGGACGACCTTGAGGAAGACCCGGGCACCCGGCGTGCTGGCCTCGATGACGGCCCGGCGCGTCGGGCGGTAGGCGCGCACCCGCAGCGTCACCGGCCCGCGCGCGACCTCCGGCACACCCAGGTCCCCCAGGAGCGTGCTGACCGCCTCGACGTCGTAGGCCGTGGCCAGCGCCGGCAGGCCGGGGTCGCCCGGGAACCGCCACACCGCGACCGCGTGCTCGCCGTCGTCCAGCGTCAGCACACCCGGGACGTGCTGGTCGCCCGGCCGCCCCAGCGACGCCCCGAGCGTCTCGGTGCGCACCTGCGGCTCCGTGCCGCCGATCACCCAGCGCACGCGCGCCCGGTAGGCGACGGTCGTGGAGCGGCCCGGACGGTGGTCGACCTGGCGGACCGACCAGTCCACGAGCTCGCCACCCGCGGTGGACACGGCCGTCGCGAGCAGCTCCGTGGCGTCGTCGCCGGTGAGGAGCTCGAGGTTGCTGGTTCTCATCACCCCATCCTCACCACGATCGGCCCGGAGCGCGCGGGATCCGCCCAACGCGGTGGCAGCAGGTCGCGGACGGGCGCGCGCACGCTGCCCGCGATCACTACCGTAGGCGCCATGACGACCTCTCCTGTCGACGCCACGACCACGTCCGCCTGGGACGAGCTGCTGCAGCACCACCACGAGTTCCGGGGGGACCTGCGCGGCTGGTTCGCCGCCGATCCCGGCCGCGCCGAGCGCCACAGCCACACCGCCGGCGACCTGTTCGTCGACCTGTCCAAGAACCTCGCGACCGACGAGACCTACCAGCTGCTCGTCCGCCTCGCCGGGGAGGTCGACCTCCCCGCACGCATCGAGGCGATGTTCACCGGCGAGCACATCAACGTCACCGAGGACCGCGCCGTGCTGCACACCGCGCTGCGCCGGGCGCCGGGGACCCAGCCGCCGCTCGTCGTCGACGGGCAGGACGTCGACGCGGACGTCGCCCGCGAGCTCGACCGGCTCAGCGCCTTCGCGGACCAGGTGCGCTCCGGGAAGTGGACCGGGGTGACCGGCAAGCCCGTCGAGACGATCGTCAACATCGGCATCGGCGGATCCGACCTCGGTCCCGTCATGGTCTACGAGGCCCTGCGCCCGTACCTGCGCGACGGCCTGGAGGCCCGGTTCGTCTCGAACATCGACCCGACCGACGTCGCGCAGAAGACCGCCGGTCTCGACCCCGAGACGACGCTGTTCATCGTCGCCTCCAAGACCTTCGGCACGCTCGAGACCCTGACCAACGCCCGCCTCGCACGGGCCTGGCTCTGGGAGGCCCTCGTCGCGTCCGGCGCGATCGAGGACACCGACGAGGCGCGACAGGCCGCCGTCGGACAGCACTTCGTGGCCGTGTCCACGGCGCTCGACAAGGTCGCCGCGTTCGGCATCGACCCGGACAACGCCTTCGGGTTCTGGGACTGGGTGGGCGGCCGTTACTCGGTGGACTCCGCGATCGGCCTGTCCCTGGCGATCGCGTTCGGGCCGGACCGGTTCCGCGAGCTGCTCGCCGGCTTCCGCACGATGGACGAGCACTTCCGCACCACGCCCCTCGAGCGGAACGTCCCCGCCCTGATGGGGCTGCTCAACGTCTGGTACACGAACTTCCTCGACGCCCACACCCACGCCGTCCTGCCGTACGCCCAGCAGCTCCACCGGTTCCCGGCCTACCTGCAGCAGCTCACCATGGAGTCCAACGGCAAGTCGGTGCGCTGGGACGGCTCGCCCGTGACCACCCAGACCGGCGAGGTCTTCTGGGGGGAGCCCGGCACCAACGGCCAGCACGCGTTCTACCAGCTCATCCACCAGGGCACCCGCACCATCCCGGCGGACTTCATCGCGTTCGCGACGCCGGCCTACCCGCTGACCGACAGCGAGGGCGACGGGAAGGCCGTGCAGCCCGGCGCCGACGTGCACGAGCTGTTCCTCGCCAACTTCTTCGCGCAGACCAAGGCGCTGGCGTTCGGCAAGACGGCCGAGGAGGTCCGCGCCGAGGGCACCGACGAGGCGATCGTCCCGGCCCGCGTGTTCTCCGGCAACCGGCCGACGACGTCGATCATGGCGCCCGCCCTCACGCCGTCCGCGCTCGGCCAGCTCGTGGCGCTGTACGAGCACATCACGTTCGTCGAGGGTGTCGTGTGGGGCATCGACTCGTTCGACCAGTGGGGCGTGGAGCTCGGCAAGAAGCTCGCCCTGGAGATCGCGCCGGCCGTCTCCGGCGACGACGCCACACTGGCCGAGCAGGACTCCTCGACCGCCGCGCTGATCCGGTACTACCGGGAGCGGCGGGCTTGAGAGCACGGACGCCCCGGCGGGCGGGAGCGCGGCCTCAGTAGGGTTTGGGCCATGCCTCCACTCGATCCGCGGGCGATCCTGGCCGACCGGCCGACGGCCCGCCCGTCGGTCGGCACGGTCGTCACGATCGCCGTGTCGTCGTTGTGCCTGGTCATCGCTCTGACGGTCATGCTGCACGACGGCGCCACGGGCGTCCCGGCGGCCGTCGTGCTCGCGCTCGTCCCGCTGCCGCTGCTGCTCGCGGGCATCCTGGCGCTCGACCGGCTGGAGCCGGAGCCGCCCGATGTCCTGATCGCCGCCTTCGGGTGGGGTGCGGGGGTCGCGGTGCTCCTGGCGATGCTCCTCAACACCGCCGGGCTGGACCTGGTGTGGGCACCGATGCTCGGCAACGAGCTCGGGAGGTACGCCATGGCGGCGGTCACCGCCCCCGTGGTCGAGGAGGTCCTCAAGGGCGCGGTGCTGGTGGGGCTGCTGTGGTTCCGCCGCAGCGAGCTCAACGGTCCGACGGACGGCATCATCTACGGATCGATGGTGGCGCTCGGCTTCGCCGTGGTGGAGAACATCAGCTACTACGCCTTCGCCCCACCGGGCACCCTGGCGCTGACGTTCACCGTGCGCGGACTCGTCTCCCCGCTCCTGCACCCGTTGTGCACGTCGCTCATGGGCATCGGCGTCGCGGCGGCGGCCCTGCGCCGTCCCGGCCGGAGCAGGACGGTCCCGGTGCTCGCCGGGCTGGCAGGTGCGGTCGCCCTGCACTCGGCGTGGAACGCGTCGTCGGCGTTCGGGCTGCCGGGCCTCGGTGCGGCCTACCTCGCCGGGCTCGGGGTGCTCGTCGCCCTGGCGGTCGTGCTGCACCGCGACCGGCAGCGCATCGTCGCCCTGATCCGCACCCACCTGCCGCAGTACCGCGAGACCGGCGTCGTCACGCCGCCCGACCTGTGGATGCTGTCGTCGCTGCACCGCAGACGCCGGGCCCGCGAACAGGTCCGGGCCGCCCTCGGGCGCGGGCCCGCTCGCGCGTTGGCGGACTACCAGCAGGCCGCGACGGAGCTCGCCATGCTGCACCGCCGACGCGCCCTCGGTCTGGTGCCCGACGACGCGTTCGTCGCGCGCCGCGACCCCCTGCTGCTCCTGATGCACCATGCCCGTGCGGTGTTCGCGCTGCCCGCCCTGCCGCGTCCTGCCTGGCGAGGCTGACCGCCCGCGCTGGTCAGGAGGAGACTTTCGTCGTGCCTGTCGCTTCACCGAGAACGCGGTGACGGTCAGGGCGAGTCAGCCGTTCAGCAGCGTGCACCGCATCATGGATGGGCCAGGCGCTAGCCCGCGGTGTGGTCGACCCCGCCTCCCGAGGCACTCCGCCGGAGGCCGAGCGCGATCGTCGCGCCGACGGCCACGTGCTCGGCGACCAGGAACCCCACGGCCTCCCGCGTCGCCGCGCCCAGCGGACCGGCCAAGGAGCCGAGCAGCACCACGCCGCACAGCACGAGCCACACCCGGTCACCGCCGCCGGGCAGCCGCCGCAGCAGCGCACGCACGCCCCAGCCGAGCAGCCCGGCCGCGAGCCCGGCCACGACGACGTCGACCAGCCCCACCTCGCGCAGGCCGCCACCGGTCCTCGCGACCAGCTCCGCGCCGCTCACGGTCGCCACCGTCCACACCACCGCAGCGACCGCCGCGGCCAGCGGCGGTACGCCCCACGCCGGGGTCCGACGGCGGAGCACCCCGCCGCGCCGCCCGGTCCCGTTCCCGTCCGGAATCATCCGTCCCGTCGTCTGATGGGTCATCGTCCCGTCTCCTCCCGCCGGCGCTGCCGGTCCGTCCTCGGATGCTGTCGGTACCCAGCGTGCGAGCCCCGGGGCGACCTGCGCCTCGGCCGGAGGGAGGTCGCTGCCGGGACCTCCGTCGTCGGGCACCCCGACCGGAGCCGGGGACGCCCCCGACCTTCGTCGGTGTCGGGACCCGGCGGGCAGCCGTAGCGTTCCTGCCATGCACGTCCCTCCCGCGACCCTCCCGCGACGCCTGTTCATCGGCGCCTGGCTGGCGATCGCCGCGCTGACCGCCGTGGTGGTCGTGACCTCGAACCTCGACGTCCGCACCGGGCTGCTCCTCGACGTCTCCGTCGCGCTGGCGGCGCTCGGGCTGACGGCCCTGCTGTTCACTCGGCACACGGTCGCCGCGGCACTCGGGCTCGCGGCACTGGCCGCGCTCTCTCCCGCCGCGACGCCTGCCGCCACGGCCGCGACGCTGCAGGTGGCCCGGAGCCGCCCGATCCGCACCGCCCTGCTCGTCGCCGTCGCCGGGACGCTGGGGCACGCCGTCCAGGCGCTGTGGCACCCCGTCCCCCTCCCGCTCGTCTGGTGGCTGCTGTGCGACGTCGCGGTGCACGCCGCGCTGCTCGGCTGGGGGGCGTTCTGGCAGGAGCGGGCGCTCGTGCTGTGGTCGCTGCGCGACCGCGCCCGGCGTGCCGAGGCCGAGCAGGAGCAGCGGGTGGCCGAGGCTCGCACGGCCGAGCGCACCCGGATCGCGCGCGAGATGCACGACACCCTGGCCCACCGGCTCTCCCTGCTCGCGGCGACCGCCGGGGCGCTGGAGTACCGGCCCGACGCCGACCCGGCAGCGCTCGCCGCGGCGGCCGGCCGCGTGCGTTCCGGCGCCAGCGACGCGCTCGAGGACCTCCGCCAGGTGATCCGCCTGCTGCGCGCGGACGGCCTCGACCACGCACCGGACCTCGACGACGTCGCAGGCCTCGTCGAGGAGGCGCGGGAGGCCGGGAGCGCCGTCTCCTACGACGCGCCGGCAGCCGGTTCCGCCGAGGTGCCACCGGCCGTGCGGACCACGCTCTTCCGCGTGGTCCAGGAAGGTCTCACCAACGCGCGCCGGCACGCCGCGGGCGCGGCCGTCCGGGTCGAGCTCGAGATCGGACCCGGTGAGGCCACGGTGCGCGTGGCCGACGACGGCGGACGGCCGGGCGCACCGGGCGACGGACCGGGCAGCGGCACAGGGATCGTCGGGCTGCACGAGCGGGTGACGCTCCTCGGCGGCCGGTTCGACGCGGGCCCGCGTGCCGGCGGAGGTTTCACGCTCGCGGCCTGGCTACCGTGGGACCGATGACCGATTCCCCGCAGCGCAGCGTGCGCGTCGTGCTCGTGGACGACGACGCGCTCGTGCGCGCCGGTCTGCGCCTCATGCTCGACGGCGCCGACGGCATCCGGGTGGTCGCCGAGGCGGCGGACGGCGGTGAGGTCCCCGGTGTGCTCGACGCCCACCCGGCGGACGTCGTCCTCATGGACCTGCGCATGCCCGGCGTCGGGGGGATCGACGCGACGCGCACCGTCCGGGCGCGGCCGTCACCGCCCGCCGTCGTCGTCCTGACCACCTTCGACACGGCCGAGGAGGTCGGCGGCGCCCTGCACGCCGGCGCCGCCGGCTACCTCCTCAAGGACATGCCGCCCGCCCGGATCGCGGCCGCGGTCAGGTCGGCCGCGGCGGGCGAGCCGGTGCTGGCGCCCGACGTCGCACGGCGGCTCATGGAGACCGTCGCCGGTACCGGCGGTGCCCGGGAACGGGCGCGCGCGGCCCTGGGGGCACTGACGGCCCGCGAGCGCGACGTCGCCGCGGAGCTCGGCCGGGGCGCCTCCAACGCCGAGATCGCGACCCGCCTCCACCTCAGCGTGCCCACGGTCAAGGCGCACGTCTCCCAGCTCCTGGAGAAGCTCGGCCTGGAGAACCGCACCCAGGTGGCGCTGCTCGTGCACGACGCGCAGGGCTGAGCGCCGCGGCGCCCCGTCGTCATCCTCAGCCGGGCACGACGGCGCAGCCCCGCGGGTCCAGCACCAAGCCCACCTTGTCGTCGGCCGCCGGCACGCTGCCGTCCGTGAGGGCGACCAGCCGCTCCTCGCCCGCACCCAGGTCCGCGTCCACGGTGACCTCGGTGCGACCGCGCCGGAACGTGGTCGCGACGACGACGCCGTGCCGCACCTCACCGCCCACCGACGCGCCACCGGAAGCGCCACCCGAGCCGCCGTCGACCACCCGCAGGCCCGCCGGACCGACCGCGAGGAGACCGTCGGCGTGCGGCAGGAACGTCTGGTACCCGAGGAACTCCGCGACCTCGCGCGTGGCGGGTGCCCGCCACAATGCCTCCGGCGCCGCGACCTGAGCGAGCCGGCCCGCCGACATCACCGCCACCCGGTCCGCCACCGTGAACGCCTCGTCGTGGTCGTGGGTGACGAACACCGCTGTCGTGCCCGTCGCGTGCAGGACAGCCCGGATCTCGACGGCCAGCCGCTCGCGCAGGCCCCGGTCGAGGGCCGAGAGCGGCTCGTCGAGGAGCAGCAGCCGCGGCCGGGGGGCCAGGGCGCGCGCCAGCGCCACCCGCTGCTTCTCCCCACCCGACAGCTCGGCCACCGGTCGCCCGCCGAACCCCGTGAGCCCCACCAGGGCCAGGAGCTCGGACACCCGCTCGGCCCGCTCCGCCCGCGGCCGGTCGGCCAGCCCGTAGGCCACGTTCCCCGCGACGTCGCGGTGCGGGAACAGCTGGCCCTCCTGGAACAGCAGCCCGAACCCCCGACGGTGCACGGGCACGCCCGCCAGGTCGGCACCGTCGAACGCCACGGAACCCGCCGCCACCGGCTCGAGGCCGGCCACCGCCCGCAGGAGCGAGGACTTGCCGCAGCCGCTGGGCCCCAGCAGCGCCAGCACCTCGCCGGCCGCGACGTCGAGCGAGACGCCGTCGACCGCCGTCGTGCCCGCGTGCCCGCGCCGCTGCCCGTAGCGGACGACGACGTCGCGCACTGCCAGGCCGGCACCACGCTCCTGCGAGACCGCCATCAGAACTCCCCTCCGCCGCCGTCGCCACGCATCCGTTCCGCCACCATCATGACCGTCGCGGTAAGCAGCGCCAGCACCACCGACGCCGCGAGCGCCATCCCGTAGTTCTCCGCGCCGGGCTGCCCGACGAGCCGGTAGATCACCACCGGCAGCGTCGCGGCGTCCGGCCGGGCCAGGAACGACGTCGCGCCGAACTCCCCGAGCGACACCGCGAAGGCGAACCCCACGGCGAGCCCCAGCGACCGCGCCGCCAGGGCGAGGTCCACGCTGGCCAGCACCCGGCCCGGCGGCGCGCCGAGCACCGCCGCCGTCTCCCGCAACCGCGGGTCGATCGCCCGCAGCACCGGCAGCATCGTGCGGACCACGAGCGGGATGGCGACGACCGCCTGGGCGATCGGCACCAGCAGCCCCGACGTGCGCAGGTCGACGTCCAGACCCAGCGGCCGGTCGAGCGTCAGGAGGAACCCGAACCCGACCGTCACCGCCGACACCCCCAGCGGGAGCATGAACACCGCGTCGAGCCCCCCGACGGCGCGCCGCAGGCCGTGCGAACGCGGCCGGCGCGAGACGACCAGCACCACCAGCCCGCCGACCACCACGGCGATCAGCGTGGCGAGGGCCGCGATCCGCAACGAGTTCGCCGTCGCCTCCCACACGGTCACGGTCAGCGCGTTGCGCCCGCCCGTCGTCCCCAGCGCGACATAGTTCGCGAGCGACCAGGCGCCGTCGGGCCCCCGGAACGACCGCAGGACGAGACCCGCGAGCGGGAACGCGACCAGCCCGCAGACGACGACGGCGGTCGCCACCGCGGGCAGCACGTCCCGGACGGAGCGCAGGTCCAGCGGATGGGCGCCCGACCGCTCGCCCGTGAGCTGCAAGGCCCGCTCGCGCCGGGCACGCAGGCGGCCGCTGACCAGCAGCGCGGCCACGACCACCACGAGCTGCAGCACGCTGAGCACGGCCGCGGCACGCAGGTCCAGGAACTGCGTGGTGCGGATCCAGATCTCCGTCTCGATCGTGCCGTACCGCATGCCGCCGAGCACGAGGACGACGCCGAACGCCGTCGAGCAGAACAGGAAGACGACCGACGCCGCCGAGGCGATCGCCGGACCCAGCGCCGGCAGCGTCACCGTGCGGAAGGCGCGCCACGGCGTCGCACCGAGAGCCCGCGCAGCCTGCTCGGCACGGGGATCCAGCCGTTCCCACAGCCCGCCCACCGTGCGGACCACCACCGAGTAGTTGAAGAACACGAGCGCGACCACCACGCCCGCGAAGCTCTCCTCCCACCCGAGCCACCCCAGCGGCCCCGACGGCGTGAACAGGTGCCGGAACGCGACACCGACGACGACGGTCGGCAGCACGAACGGGACCGTCACCAGCCCACGCAGCAACGTCCGACCGGGGAACCGGCACCGGTACAGCAGGTAGGCGCCCGGGATGCCGAGCAGCACGCTCAGCACCGTCCCCACGGACGCCTGCGCGAGCGTCTGCCCCACCACCCGCCACGTGCGCGGCTGACCCAGGACCTCCGCGAAGCCGGAGAGGTCGAGCGTGCGCCCGCCCGCGCCGTCGTCCGCGAAGAAGCCCTGGACGACCAGCGCGACCACCGGCCAGGCGAAGAAGACGGCGAGGAACACCAGAGGGACACCGACCGCGGCCCCCCAGCCCAGCCACGCCTGCCGGGGCCGGCGCCGCAGGCTCACCCGGAGTTGCGTCGGGTGACCCTGCGGCTCCGCTCCGGGCGAGTGGCTTGCTCCGCTGCGCCCCTCACCCTCGCGTCGCCTCCGGCTCACCCGATGACCGTGGCCGTCCACTGCTCGATCCACTCGTCACGGTGCGCCGCGATCTCCTCCGCGGCGACCTCGTGCGGCTCCTCGGCGAGCGGCGCGAACTGCTCCCACTCGGTGGGCAGCTCCACGGACTCGTCCGCGGGATACATGTACATGCTGCCCGGGACGTCCGCCTGCACCGGCTCCGACGTCAGGAAGTCGACCAGCGCCCGGGCGCCGTCCGGGTTGTCGGACCCCGCGAGGACGCCCGCATACTCGACCTGGCGGAAGCAGGTGTCCAGCAACGCCGCGGTGGTCGAGGCGCTGCCGTCCTCGGTGACCGTGGCCGCCGGCGACGTCGCGTACGACAGCACGATCGGTCGCTCGCCGCCCTCGCCCCCGCCCGAGAAGTCGACGTAGTACGCGTCCGACCAGCCGTCCGTGACGCGCAGACCGTTGTCCGCGAGCTCGGCCCAGTAGTCCTGCCATCCGTCCTCGCCGAACGCGCTGACGGTGGCCAGCAGGAACGCGAAGCCGGGCGACGACGTCGCCGGGTTGGTGACGACGGTCAGGTCGGCGTACTCCTCCTCGGTGAGGTCCTCGAAGGTGGCCGGCGGCTGGATGCCCGCGTCCTCGAACCAGGCCGTGTCGACGTTGAGGCAGACGTCGCCACGGTCGATCGGGGTCAGGGCCTCCAGGCCCGGCTCCGCCTGCGCGGTCACCGACGGGTCGAGGTCCGTCGGCGTGTAGGGCTCGAACACCCCCGCCTCCACGGCGCGTGACGCGAACGTGTTGTCCACGCCGTACACCACGTCCCCGAGCGGGCTGTCCTGCGTCAGGACGAGCTGGTTGACCAGCGTGCCCGCGTCGCCGGCGGCCACGTGCTCGACCTGCAGCCCCGTCTTCGACTCGAAGGACTCCAGCAGCCCGTCGCTCAGGGCGAAGGAGTCGTGGGTGACCAGCGTGACGGTGCCCGAGAGCTCGCCGTCGGTCGACGACCCACCGGACTCCCCCGGGGCCTCGCTGCCCGAGCAGGCGGCCAGTGCGGGCAGCAGGCCGACAGCGGCGACCGTCGCCAGGGTGCGGCGGGTACGGATGATCATTCGTCCTCCTCAGACGGATCTGAAGGGGGGCCGTCGTCCATGTCCACGGACGACGGGATCGAGAAGCCCGACTTCCTCCACCGGTGCTAACCGGGTCAGGTTCGAGGGTCTGCGGAGATCCGCACTCTCAGCGCTCGGTGGCGCTCCCCTGTCGTTCCCTCCGAGCCTACACACCGTGCGCACGCTACGGTGGTGACGTCCGTCGGGCGGACCCCTCGCGAGCCTCGCCCGATGCCGCCGTCTGGTACTGGAGGATCCGTGGATCACCTTGAGCTCTCCCCGCAGTCCGAGCCCTCGCTGGGCCTCAAGATCGGGACGGTCGCGGCGACGTTCGCGGCCGGGTGGGTCGCGCAGAAGCTCATCAAGGTGATCTGGGAGAAGGCCACGGGGAACGACGCCCCGATCGACCTGGACGCGGACGACATCCCGATCGTGCAGGCGATCACGTTCGCGGCCGTCACCGGCGGCGTCGCCGTCCTCGCCCGGCGGCTCGCCCGGCAGGGTGTCACCAAGGCCGTGGACCGGCGGGCCAAGCAGGTCTCCGTGGTCTGAGGCCCGGACCGGCGCAGGCGCGCTCAGCCGCGGGTGCGCTGCCGCCGTCGGGCCAGCTGCGCCTCGTGCCCACGAGGCCGCTCCACGGTGTGGACGGCGGCCAGGGCCGCCTCGAGCCGCACCGCCGGGTCGCCGTCGGCGCCGGCCATCGCCTCGACGATCTGAGCGGCCGCAGCCTGCAACGGGATCTGGGCCCGTGCAGCCGCCTCGCCGAGCTTGTCGCCGGCCTCGGCCTCCGCGATGCCGTGCACCACCATGAACGCACCCTTGGCCTGCTCGACAGCAGAGGCCGACACCATGGCCCGTCCCACGGCGCGCTGGGACTCGCGGTCCAGCGCCTCACGGGTCACCGGGCTGACGTCCAGCACATAGCCTGCGACGTGCGTGATCTCGCCGTCGTCGGTGAGGTGCGCCTGCCCCGTCACCACGACCGTCCGCGCCTTCCCGTGCGGGTCGACGATCCGGTGGGCGCTGCTGAACGGCCGTCCCGACCGCATCGCCACCACGGCGGTCCGGGAGACCCGGCTGCGATCGTCGGGGTGCGTGCGAGACCTCAGCGCGTCCATGCTCGGCTCGATCTCGCCCGGCTCACGCCCGTGCATCCGGTACACCTCGTCGGACCACCAGGTGCGGCCGGAGTCGAGCTCGACCCGGTACCGGCCCACGACGAGCTGTACACCCGCTGCGAGAACTTCGGCCGCGCCGGCCAGGCCGGCACCCCCGACGGTGCGGTGCGACGACGAACCGCTCATGACATCTCCCCCGGGTTCCGGGCTCAGCACCCGGTCAGGACTCGTGTGCCGCCCACCGTACTCCCGAGGCCCAGAACTGCCACCTGAGGAGGCGTTCCGTCATCCGACGGGGGCCGCGTCGGACGCTTCCTCGTCCCCTGCCCCGGACGACTCGGCGGCTGCGGCAGCACGCTCGCTGCGGTGCGCCCGGACCGAGTAGACGACCGCACCAACCCAGACGGCAGCCACGACGGCGAGAATCACCGTCGTCGCGGCACTGCCCACCGACACCAGGTCGGTGCCGAGCAGCGTGCGCGTGTTCGTCAGCACGATGACCCCACCGACCGCGGAGCCCAGGACGCGCGGCGGCACCCACCGGACGATCCAGGCAGCGATCGGTGCGGCGATCAGCCCGCCGATCAGCAGCGCGATCGCCCAGGAGCCGTCGATCCCGGCCGTCCCGAGGCCGACGAGGAAGCCGAGGCTGGCCGCCACCGCGACGAAGAACTCGCTGGTGTCGATCGAACCGACGACCTTGCGGGGCTCGAGACGTCCGCTCGCGAGGATCGCGGGGGTACCGACGGGCCCCCAGCCGCCCCCGCCGGTGGCGTCCATGAACCCGGCCACCAGGCCGAGCGGCGTCAGGAAGCGGCGGCGCAGCGGCTGCCCGATCCGGTCGGTGCGCAGCCCGCGGAAGGTGAACCGGAACAGGACGTAGACCCCCAGGCCGAGCAGCAGCACCGACATGAGCGGGCCGGCGATCTCCGTGGAGAGCCAGGACAGGAACGTCGCGCCGGCGAACGCGCCGACCGCGCCGGGCAGGCCGATGCGCGCCACGACCCGCCAGTCGACGTTGCCGAAGCGCCAGTGCGATGCACCGGAGGCGAGCGTCGTCCCGATCTCGGCCAGGTGGACCGTGGCCGAGGCTGCGGCCGGGTTCGTGCCGATCATCAGCAGCAGGGTCGTGGAGGTGACCCCGTAGGCCATGCCCAGGCTGCCGTCGACGAGCTGCGCCCCGAGGCCGACGAGAGCGAGCAGTACGAGAGTGGGCACGAGAGCCTCCGACGTAGGAACGACGAGTTACTCGACATACCCTATCGGCCCAATCGGTTTAATGTCGAGGGGTGTCTCGGGAGCGTCGCACCGAGCGTGACCCGGGCGGCTCCGACGGAGCCGTTCCGTCAGGGGTTCTCCCACGCCTCGTCGTCGTCCACCAGGAGACGGATCTCCGCCGGGATCGTCCCCGTGGCGAGATCCGCGAGAGTCACCTGGGACAGCACCGCCCGGACGTTCGCGCGCAGCGCCACCCAGACGTGCAGCAGCGATGCGGCAGAGCCCGAGTAGCCCAGGTCGGACGGGCGCTGGTCACGCACGTACACCAGGGGACCGTCCACGGCCCGGACGACGTCGGCCACCGAGACCTCGGCTGCGGGCCGAGCCAGGACGTACCCGCCGCCGGCGCCGCGGCGGCTCGCCACGATGCCCTCACGGCGCAGGTCACGAAGGATCGCCTCGAGGAACCGGTGCGGCACCTGCTGGGCAGACGCCAGAACCTCGGCTGACACGGGATGCTCGTCGGTCGCGGCCGCCAGCTCCACGGACGCGCGCACCGCGTAATCAGCCTTTGCCGAGATCCTCACCCGTGCCGCCTCTCAGCCTGCTCCGCCATCGGTCTCATCACCGGTCGATCAGCGACGGACGCCGACGACCTGCCCGAACATGATAGGTCCCATCCAGTGGGAAGTTCCGTCGGGGGGATGCAGCGAGGCCCCCCGCACCGTGTGGTGTGGGGGGCCTGGCTGTGAAGGGTGTCCGGCGGCGTCCT
>CANMFP010000017.1 GCA_947497265.1 uncultured Isoptericola sp. | reverse complement strand
GAGCACGCCCGTGCCGCTACCCGAGATGAGTAGCGCCGCTCCTCACGCACCGCTCAACGGACTTTGCCGGAGCCCTGCCTGCCGGGCCGCATCTCGCACAGCGTTCTTCCGCCCCTCAGCGAAGGCCGGGGACTTCGACGCTTCGACCCGGTACAGCATCCACTCAGGCCAGGGATTGTTCACCTTCGGTATCCTGCCAGCTCGGAGGGCCGCGACAACTACCTTGTCACCGGCGGCGTGTCTGCGCCTCTAAGGCATTTCTCTCATATCCAGGGAAAGGTGACGCAAGCTGAGAGCCGTATCTGCGATACGGCGGTGAACGTTCGGCGCGAGACCTTTTTGGCGCGGCGGGCTGACAAGCGTGGGATAGCCGTCGGGTAGGCGCGAACCTACCTCTGAGTCGGAGTGGCCAGTCGGTAGACCTAGGAACTCAATTCTTGCGACAGTTCCGAATCACGGCGCAGCCTGTTTGAGACTAGCCTCGAGGTTCTTGCCGTACTTTTTGGTGATCACTTCCTTGGCCCCGGTGTGGGTCACCCCTGCCAGACGATCGAGGAGGAACCGGTGATCCGGGTCTACCTTGAATCGCACGATACCGCTGCCACCCATTGACAACTTGACGTAGTTGGCGCCTTCCATAGCCAGCAGGATCGCTCTGAGGTCCGCGACTGAGAGGACCTCGCCCTGGGTGGCGATGAGGCGTGTGAGCGATGAATCGAAGAGTCCGGCCGCCTGGAGGGCTTTGATGCGCGGCATGTCCAGGTGTTCGTGCCCTTCGGCAAGCGCCCGCGCAACTGCAGTAGCTTCGGCCGCGGTGGCTCCGGTGAGCAGCGACGCGAGTTTGAGGATGAGTGCATCCCTAGTTTCGCTAGGGATGACTTTGCTCTTGAGCGTCTTGGCTAGGTGGCGGGGCGGCATGGTGATGGGGTCCGCGAACTCGCCGAACTGTCGCGAGGCTGCGACAGCAGCCTCAAAGTGTCCCCAGTCCTTCAGGAGGTCGGGGTCGAAGGTCTCGGGCTCGTCCGACAGCAGGTTAGCGTTGAGAAGCGGTCCGACCAGGTTGGCGTCCTCGGGTGCAATCTCTCCAATCGGAATGATACCTGGTGCAATAGATTCGGCGAGGGCGACTCGGGTTTCCGACGCTGGGATCCTGTCGCGAGTTGCCAAGATTTTCGTGGCGACGGCTAACCGCTCGGATTGCAAGGCTTCCTCTGGTGTGGTGATTGCGGGGTGCTCGACCAGGAAACTCCCAAGCGCATGGTCCATACCGTGTTCGTTGAGGTAGCGTTGAACGTTGCCAAATGTTGGATCGGCACGTCTGGCGTCGACGAGTGCTGGCCAGGTCCCCGGGACGGCATCGTTGAGATCGGTGATCCGGCACCCGCTGGAAGTTGCTTCGATGAACCGGTCAAGGAGGGTTTCCTGCGGCGTGCCGGCGATGTCGTTCAGAGTGTTGGCAAACTCCGTAGGGTCCAGGACCGGCGTACCCGGAGGTTCGAGCTGTCTCAGGGCGTCGAGGTAGTCGGCCAGGTTGGCGAGGGCATGATCATGGACCGCTTTTGTCTCGGTCTCCGCCCGCAGGATGTCGAGTGCGACGCGCCCAGCCCCGCCGAGGGCGCCCAGGTTGGTCGAGGTCACCGGATAGATGCTGGCCTGGGTGGCGGCCGCCCGTGCCATCGGCTGTAGCTTTGTCAGGTCGTAGATCGTTCCCGCTGCCGCTGCGACGATCCCCATCACGGTGTCCGCGCGTGCCTCATCCGGTGGATCGATCAGGCTGGGCAACTCGGCGTAGTGCTCGGAGAAGTATATGCCGACGCCTTGGTCGAGGTCTTCACGCTCGTCAGTGCCGATTGTGCCTAGGACTGCATCGACAAGGCCAAGGCGGGTCTCCGGGGTGACCGGGGCGTCCACTGCTGTGTAGAGGAACGCCCGATCCCAGGTTGGGGCCATCAGCGCGGCAAGATTCCCCACCGTCTCCTGGTCCTCACGCTGGAAGAACCGATCCACGAACTTCCGCTCCAGGTCTCCCCACCTCCGAGCCAGGTGAGCGGCCACCCGTTGTGCTGCTCCCCGACGGTGCTCGACCAGGTAGGCGACGATGTCGAGGTTATAGACGCTCAGGTCGCCGAACAGGTCGGCGTCGTCATCATCGGCGTTCTGCTCGGAAAGGATTTGGCCGATGGCCTGCGCATCGAGCTCGTACTCCAGGATCGGGACGCCCGGCTCGATCGCTCGGGAGATGTACTCGGCGGCGTTGAGTCCGACGACTTCGCCGTAGAACATCGAGGCGTACCGAGCGTAGTGGCGGGGCAGGTGCCCGTGCGCGACGAGGTCGCAGGCAAGTGGCGTGGGGGCGTACGCCCTGACGAGGCCTGCAAAGTTGATCTCTGTTGCCGTGGCATCCTCCGTGATCAGTTCGGCCTCTTCGTCCGGATCTTGCTGGACGGTCAGGTCGGTCCGTGCGTAGAGCTGTTTCCACGTGTGGTGGCGTAAGAAGGAGATCTCTCTCTCGGTCCTCTCGATCTCTCTCCTCAGGTCCTCGAGGTCTGCCTCTTGCCATGCTTGGGGGTCCATCGGCATGCCGATGAGGCGAGCAAGCATCTGTGGACCAATCCGAACGTTTTCGCTGGTCCGCGACCACAGCGTGACGGTCAGCGGGGTTCCGTCGGCGATTCGTTGCCACCCTGCCAAGTCGGCCAGGTCGCTATCGGAAACTGGTCCGCTGAACTCGACCCGATGGGCACCAGGTCTCGTGGCCATCGCCAGCAGCTCTGGGCGTAGAGAATCGAGTCGCTGGCCGGCTTGCGTGGCACGGACGCCATGTGATTCGCCGTTCTCCAACCTTGTGCGCACCTCGGTGAGCTTCTTCGTCTGTGCGCCGAGGTTGGCATCTACCAGTGCAAGCCAGCGCTTGGTGAGGGTGTCGAGAGGGCTGGTCGCTAGGCGTATCCGCTCGTAGGTATCCGGGCTCGTGGCTCGGAGCAGGACCAGGGACAGGACGATGTCCTCGTTGATCTCGGGCATCACGTGTCGGGCGGATGTCATCAGCCGGTCGAAGTGGACCTCATACTCGTTGCGAATCGACCAAAGTGTTCGCATGTCTGCCACGTGCCTGGCCGCCAGACGGATTTGCGCCGGCGAGATTCCTTCCTCGTCTGCCGTGTCCGCCACGTGGGGCTTCATAACCTGCGTCATAAGGTCGCGGGCGTTGTCCGCGGTTACGAACGGGACGATCGGGATGATCACGTCAAAGTATTTTGCCCGGTTGGAGCGATCCATCGCAAGCTTCTCCGGGCCGGAGCCTGCGGCACCCTGCTCACCGCCCTGCTCATTCTTCTTCTTCGCACCGATCTTCCCGAGCACGCTGTCACGGATGGCGTATACGAACACGATGCGCCGCCCTACCTGTCCGGAGCCGTTGACCAGAGTGTTCAGGGCGCGCAGCGTATCGAACACGATCGCATCGTCGAACCTGTCCACGTCCTCGATCAGCACGACATCGGCTTTGCTGACTTGAAAGAAGTACATGATCTCGTCGAGATACTGATCAAAGTAGCTTGACGAGGTGGGCTCAAGGCTGACCGTCAGCGCTCCTGCTTTGAGCCCCGCCTTGACTGCGTACCTACCGGCAAGAATCCTCCAGGCCGCCAGTGCGAAGATGGCGGATCCTCCGGCCAGCCCACTCCAGAACCACGCTACGGTCCAGCCGACCTCGTCGAGACGACCTGTGATCGTGGCCTGCCACCCCGCCAGGGTCGCCACGCCCCAGCCCAGTCCCACAATGAGTGCGGTGGCTGCGGCGACCAATGCTCCTGTTGACCACGTCGGCTTGGATGCCCTCGGGAACCGGGAGTGAGGCGTGCTTCTGGGAGGCAACTGGTAGAGGAGCTGCTTGACCAGCTCCTTCTGAATCCGGTTGCTCATCTCTCGCTCAGCGGGGTTCTCCGCCTGCACGACTGGGGCCAGCTCGGGGTCGAGAGTCGACAGCGACAACTGGATGACCGTCCGCCGGTGCCGCCATGGGAACCGGCTATTCCAGTACCGGCGCCCCAGGGCACGGAGGACGCTTGACTTGCCAGAGCCGTAGGAACCGGTGAGCGCGACGCTTCGAGTGTCCGGATGGCGCACCGCCCGTTCGAGCAGATCCAGGTACACCTGATGATGCTCAGCCAAGTACTTCGGTCCCAGAGCCACAAAGGGCATCGTGTTGCCGGAGCGCAGCGGACGACGGGCTGCGATCACGTGATGAAGTGAATCTCGCGTCGTCCGGCGCCTCGCTCGATGAAGAAGCCCACGCAGAAGACGCCCGCTGCCGCTTTCGACAGTGGCGCTCTCCGTTGTCTCGGGCGGGGTCACTTCAGGCACCTCAAACTCCGCTCGACGATGTGGGGTGGCCGTCACCTGACTCGCTTGCTTCAGTGCAGCGCCAGGGTGCGCGATCGTCGCTGAGAGTGTCCAGGACGAACTCGCATCGAGTCCGGGCCGTGTTGATCGCGAGTTCGGTTGTGCTCATGGCGTTGACCACACGGTCGCGGCATCATCGGACCAGACATGACAACTAGCCGTAGATGAGCTTCTGGGCGCAGGAAATCCGGGGCGGATGCTGGGCCACGATCCCCTGGACATCCGAGTGGTCCCCTTCCCTCCACCTTCGAGTTCGCCGGCGCCGGCCCGTCCGTGCGCTGCCTCCGGCGACTACCTGCTGTGAGGCTACCGGTGCTCGTGCCCGTGACGGGCGTCCGTCTCGGGTGATTCCTTTACTAAGTTCCACTGTCTTTACTCTGGCGGGCGGTGGGTCACCTGCGAGTACTCAGATGTGGGAAATCCAGGTAGCGAGCCAGGCGGCGATCCTGCAGCGTCGAGGCGAGCATGTCTGAGCTGCTCGGCCATGGCGGCAGTCGCCTTGCGGCTCTGGCTGCCTGTCTCGGGTTGCGGGGTCTTGCCCCTGGCCTCCCACTTGCTCTTGCCAGGGACGCGTGTGCGGCGTCGACGGCTTCGGCGAGCGCGCTACGCACCACGGGGCTCCGATCCTCGAAAGCCCCCTGGGATCGAATGTAACATTGGGCGTTACAATCGATCCATGGGTGGAGTTGCTGGACGTGTCGTGGTCGCGAGGATCGCGGCCGGCCAGTGGGGCCTGCTCACCACGGTGCAGGCGACCACGGCCGGCGTCTCGCGGATGATGCTCTCGCGGATGGCCGAGTGGGGTGAGCTGGAGCGGGTCATGCACGGTGTGTACGCCACGCCGGCGGCGGTGGGGGATGAGCTTCTGGAGAAGCGCGCGGTGTGGCTGTCGCTGGAGCCTGGCCGACTCGCGTACGAGCGCTTGGCGGACACCCTTCCATTCGGCGTGCTCTCACACGCCACGGCGGCAGCCCTTCACCACGCTGGGGACATCCTCGATCGGCAGGTCGAGGTCACGCTGCCGTCGCGGTACCGGGCGCGACGTCCTGAGGTGCGAGCTCATCGCGGAACGCTGCACAGAGACGAGGTCACCCTGGTCCAGGGGCTTCCCGTGACGACACCCGCGCGCACGGTGGCCGACCTGCTCGCAGACGGTCACGACCGCGACCACGTCGCCACGGTCGCTGCAGACATGCTCAGGCAAGGCGCCGTTTCCCTGGTGGAACTCGAGCCAGGCCACCGCCGAGACTAGCCTCGGAGCGCGGGAGGCGGCACGACTCCAGCGTTGAGGCCATTGCGGGTCGTCCGGCTGACGGCTGGTCGCCGGCGGTGGCCGCGAAAACTCTGGGCAGTCCCTGATCCACGCGTGATGCTCGTCGAGTGATGACCCCCAGCGCCTGCCGGGAGGCTAGCTCTGGTTCACGTGCCAGAGGCGTCGACGCCGGGTGGTTCCTTTACCAAGTTCTACTGTCTCTACTCTTCGGCTGCAGCCGACTGACGGACGTGCCTCGTTCGGCAGTCAGAGGCGCACTTCCGTGTGCGGCGCCGGTTCGCGTGAATCGGCGGCTAGAAGTCGAAGTCCCAGTTCGCGAGCCTGGCCCGGGACCCGGTGGAGTCCACGTGGGTGTTGCGGATGTGCGCCGCCAGCGGAGCGGGGGTCCGCAGGGCTTGGGTGGGGGTTTCGGGATGTAGCAGAGCGCCGGCCGCCGTGACGAGGTCGGCAACCAGGGCATGCGGGAAGCGTGGAGCCCCTGTTGCGGAGCGCATCGCGGTAGCGAGCGACCGCTGACGAGCCGCGAGGGTCCGTGGTGTGCCGTCGAGGAGCCAGCGCAGCGTCGTGTCGGTTTGGACGGCTTCCGGGAGGCGGCCGTGGTTCGCTGCGCTGCGTTCCCGTTGAGGTGCTCTTCAAGGCGGACTCCAGGTCAGGGGTCCTTCGAGCGGCAGCAGGTGATGCGGCCACAGGTCGATGATCAGCTTGGTATCGAGTGTCGGATTGCTCGCGGGGTGTCCGTCGCGGCCGGGCCGGTAGTCGGGAGGCGCGATGGTGGCATCGCCGTTCGTGTACAGGGCCCAGAGCGCTCGGGTCAGCGAGCCCACGGTGATGCCCTCTGCGACGCCGTCGCGAAGTTCCGGTAGCAGGTGCTCGGCGACCGGGCGCAGGTGGATGGGGTTCCAGGCGTCTGCTCGGCGCTTCTGGTAGTCGATCGGTGGCGGCGAGTCGTGGAGCAGGTGGAAGAGCTGGTCGAGTCCTTGGAGGTACTCGCGCCATCGTCCGGACTGGTGGATCCCCTGCCAGTGCCGCTCGTACAGGCGAGCGCTCCAGGCGGGTAGTCCGAGGCCGGTTGCGAGGACGTTGAACGAGCGTGTGGTGCCGTATCGCGCGAGGCACAGTGAGATGAAGGTGCGCCCGGTGCGGCTGTCGAGGCCGAGGTCCTCGGCGTGCGGTAGGAGCTGGAGCCGATCCCAGGCGACTTGGGGTAGCGCGGAGAGCGGTAGGCCGGGTCGACGATCCTTCTCTTGCAGGACCCTGTCGTGGTCCTGCCAGCCGTCCGGGTAGCGCGGGCGCGGTGACCCCATGCGGAAGCGAAGCTCGTAGGGAAGTGCGACGCGTTCGTGCATGTCAGAGAGCCATACTGCGACGAGGAGTGGGTTGCGGGGTGCGTCCCGGACCTCGCCGCGGGGCCCGAGGACGGGGATCTTCTGGTCGTCGATTCCGAATGCGTGGTGGCGTCGCGCGATGCGCAGGGCCGACTCGGGTGATGGCGCGATCAGGACGTTGACGGCCACACGGGCTGCGTAACGCAGGTTCTCGTCGTCGTCGAAGGGCTGCGTGGTGCCGATGGTCGGGCAGATCGTGCGGAGGATCTCGAGGGCGGCCTCGAACACGGGTAGCGCCTGGGCCTCGATGCCGCACGCTCGCACGAGCCGAGCCGGGGTCTGGTGGGCTTGCTCGGCGAAGTCGAAGAGGATCCGCTGGCACTCGAGGTCGCTGTCCGCCGCCGGTGTGGGGTCCGGGTGCCGGAACGGGCGTCGGCAGCGGCCGCGGTACCGGGAGCCGTCGGTGTAACGGTCGTCGACGAAGTCGGGGCATTCGTCGGGCTCCTCCAGGTTGGTGAGCCACGCCGAGGACTCGAACGGGATGGCCGAGCACCAGTAGCAGCGAGACTCCAGGGCCAGGCGGTGTCGCGCGCAGTACAGGTGGAGCGGGTCGCGCCAAGAGTCCTGCCAGACGCCTGTCTCTTCCAGGCATTGGGTGCACCAGCGCGATCCTTTGGTCCTCACCGCCTGCTTCAGCCCGAGGAACTCGTGGCGGAAGCGCGCTCGAGTGCTGGCCAACGCCGCCGAGAGCGGGTCGATGGCCGCCAGGGCTTCCGCATCGACGCCCATGCGGGTGGCGGCTTCGACACCGGTCTGCCCGCTGAGGAGGCGGCGCGGGTCCACGTTCACCTGCGGGGTGATCGAGACGCCGAGCTGGGAGAGCATCGCTCGCGGGTGAATGCCGTACCGATGGCCTGCACGGAGTAGCCAGGACTGCAACGCCTCCCCGTCTTCTCGCTCAACGGTGATTGGGAGACGATCGATGTCGTAGCCACCGGGAACGCCCCGTACCCGGTGGCCGTCGCGCTGAGGCCGGTTGGATTGCTGTGAACGTGGTTCAGAGGCGGCGGGCACCGTTCTCCCCGGCGTTGTCGATCCGGACCTTGGCGAGCACGTCGTCGGTGACGCGTTCGGTGCCTGACTTGATCGCGACGTAGCAGGCGCGGTCGAGCAGGTTGGTCAGCGAGGCGATGCGTCCCTGCGTGCGGCGGTGGATCTCCTGCGCCAGCGGGACGAGCATCTCGCTGTCCCCGTCGGCGAGCTTCAGGTGAGCGCCGAACGCTCGTAGGAGCGCCACCCACGCGGCCATGCCCGCGTTGGAGGTGATGGAGAACGGCGCGACCGGGATGCGGGTGGCCCGCCGGGCGGTCTGTGCGAGGACGGCTTCCTCACCGGCGAGCCCTTCGTCGAAGAAGCGTTTTTGCTCGAGGTTGACGCCGGCGAACACGAACGTCACGGGCAGTTCGTTGGCCAGCCACTTGAGGTGGTTGGACACCTCGGTGCCGTTGCGGTTGGTGAAGTCCACAAAGTGCAGGTCGTCGACGATGATCAGGCGGGTCTGGCAGCTGCTGACAGCGTCGACCAGCAGCGACGCGAGCCGGTCCTTGGTCGCTGTCTCCGCTGCTGGGTGGCCGTAGAAGCGTAGGAGCCGCTGGTTGAGCCCCTTGAGTGTGATCTGGGCGGCGATCGGGATGAACGCGACAGGGAGGAACTGGTGCCCCTCGGGCGTCTCGGTGCCGTAACGGCGGTGCTGGGCGCGGTGGAATGCGCGGCCGTAGCGGGTGGCGATCGTGGTCTTGCCGAGGCCAGGCTCGGCATCGATGACGACCGAGCCGCGCAGCTTGTCGCCGTCACGTCGTGCAGAGGCCATGACCATGTCGATGACAGAATTAGCGTGCTCGAGCTGGGACGTGCGGACCGTAGGCAGGTTGGCGTTCCACACCATGCGTGCTTCGTCGTAGTCGACCCGCTCGTCCTCGCCCAGCCTTCCCATCTGGCGGCGCGTGAGGGTGTCGAACTCCTCGCGGGGCGCGGCGTTGACGAAGCGGTCCCAGCCCTGCTTGCGGGTGAGCGTGAATCGGTCGGTGTCGTAGCGGCGCAGCCACGTGGCCCAGATGTTGCTCACTCGTCGATCACCGCGTAGCCCAGCTCGTCGGGCGGGAACTCCTCGAACACGCTGAGCTCGTCCTCCTCGATCTCGGGCCGGCGTGCCGAGCGCTCGTCGGCGAGGTTCACGACGCTTGGTAGTGCAGCGACCTTCTCGGCTGGCGTCGGCTCCTCGGGGAGAGGGGCATCGCGTTGCGCGCTCAGGCGGATCGCCAGATTGCGTTCGCGGCGGTCGGTCACAGCGTCACGGGACCACCGCCGCAGGAGGTCGTCGAGTGCTGACTGCGGTTCGACGTGCCGGTCCTCACGCAGGGCAAGGCGTTTGACGTAGTCGACGGCGTCTTGGCTCATCGGTGCCCCGAGTGCGGGTGCGTGTTCCCACCGCAGGGAGTGCCAGGTGCCGTCGGCAGGGTCCTTGAAGTGCACGTGCCGCACGTCGTGCGCGTCGACGTAGAACGGCCATTTGCCGGTGTGCTTGCCAGTGAACTCCGACCGCCTGCCGCGGTAGGGGTTCAGCGCCTTGCCGTCGTATCGCAGCCCACCGATGTCGACGCCGTAGTGCTGGATCGTGCGCCACTGGACGTCAAGGAACTCGTACCCAAGGCCAGCGTGCGCAGGCAGCACCATCCCGCCGGCCCGCGTGAGCCCTAGGTTGTACGCCTCGACGGGGCTCAATGACGCCCGCGGGAGCTCGGGGACAGCGAGCCCGTCGTGCGGGCTCTGGTGGTACACCGTCGTGACCCACTCGCGGATGATCTGCTCGAGCTCCGACACCCACAGGAAGGCCTGGCCCTCCACGTCCTTCCCACGCGAGTAGACGTTCGGGCCCTTGTACGCAGGCAGGTGCTGAAGCAAACTCTCGCGAAGCGTGCGGAAGAAGCGCTCGATCGTGGGTTTGTCCGTCGGCTTCTTCGGGTTCGCCGGCTGCACCGAGATTCCGAGCCGCGCGCATGCGCTGATCACGTGCGAGGAGACGTACTGCTTGCCCCGATCCACGACGATCGACTCGGCGAACACTGCAGGGAGTCCGCCCTGCCGGGATAGCAGCCGCTCGTCCGGCACCTCGGTGCCAACCAGCACAGCGTCCGGGACACCGTGGTACGGGAACGAGGCCGATGGATCAGGTTCCTCGGCAGGTCGCACGCACTGGTAGAGCACGCTCGCGACGTCGATGGCCTTGGTCGACACCGGAGTGACCTTCAGACCGACTATGCACCGCGAGTACAGATCCATCGCTGCGGTGAGCTGGACCTTTACCCAACGCAGCGTCACCGGCTCCATCGCGAACACGTCCAGGTCGTTCGTGTCGAGCACGACGAATTGGCCCGGACGATCCGCCCTGAGCCGGCCAAGGACACCTTGGGGCCGCTCAGCGACCGATCGGCGGCCTGCCGCACTGCCGAAGCTCTGCTTCCCTTTGGCCAGAGCGTTCAGCCGCCGGTAGGCCGTGGTGGTCGCCGGAATCGGTACGACATCAGGGCCGTACTGCTCATCAAGCTCGCGGGCGATCCTCGCCAGTACGGCTGATCGCGTCGGGGTTGAAGCGTATGTGTACGACCGCAACACTCGCGCGCAGGCCTCGTCCCAGCGGGGGTCGACCTGTGAGGCGCGGGTTCTCGTGGCATGTGAGTCCACGAGCCCGGCCACTCCGGAACGCCGGTACGCAGCGATGCGGCGCTCGAGCGACCTGGGTGACATACCGAGCTTCCTCGCGGCGCGTGCAACCCGCGGCGCGAGCGGCGACGAATCGTCCAGCAGACGCTGGACGATTCGGGCGAGCTCCTCGAGACGCTTCCGTTCCTCCGCGTTCAACGATGCCAGCGCCGCTGCCCCGTCGAGGGAGCGCACGTCCTCCTCGGTGTCGGCGCGTGCGTCGCGGCCGCCGTCATCGATCGTTCGTCGCGCCAACTCGCTAATCGTGATTGCGACCGAACGGCCCTGGTGCGTCAACTGGGCCATGCCGTCGCCGAGCCCTCGAACCTCCCAGAATCCGCCGTCCCACCACACCCGCGAACCGACGGTCAGGGGGACGACCGAGCGATCATTCATGGACCGGCTCCAACCAGCTCTGGGAGCCGAGAGGAAGGGACAGATCGCACGTCAGCAAGCCCTTCCACATGGCCCCGAGGATCTCCAGACGGGGCGCGGCACAGCCTTCAGCATGCAGTCGGGCCTCGAGCTCCTGGACAGTGCACCCTCCCGAGGCCATGACGGTCGTCGTCCGGACGTCGAGTGACGCCGACACGTGTGGCTGTCGAGCGGCCGCGATCCATTGCACGTTCCGCAAGATGGTCGGCTCGGGGCCGGTCCAGACTTCGTACTCCCAGCCGCGTGAGCGACACACACCCCGTGTCCAGGCGAGCGAGGTCTCGACCTCATCCTTCGCAAGCATGGCCTTGGGCTTCACGTCGACCACACGAACGGTGCCGTTGCGAAGCAGGCTGATGAAGTCGGGGATCCGGTTGCGTACGCGGTCCCCGTCGTGTCCTCGCAGCCGCATTGGTTGGGCGGCGATGCGCGCGACGGACGGGTCGAAGTCGGCGAGCCAGAGCCAGGAGAGTTCGAGCAGGCTCTCGTAGACCACGTGTCGGCTCATCGTCGACGACCAGAAGTAGCCCGAGTAGTTCCGTCGTCCGACATAGACCGGGAAGTCGCGCACGGGGCTGCCCTCGACGAGCTGGCGCGCGTCGACCTTCGAGATGTCTGCGGTGACGTCGTCGCCGGGGCCGGTCACGTAGGTGACCTGGACCTCGCCCGTTGCGACCGGCATGTCCGAATCGTAGGGCTACGACACGTTAATGGAAAATTCGCCACGGCCACGACACCATGATGGAAAACTCGCCACGTTAGGTGGAAACCTACAGTTCGCTCAGAGCGAACGGCCCGTTCCGCCTGCGGGAACATACGCGCCGCGCGCAAGGTTGAGTCAGGCAGGCTCAAGTTTGACGTCGCTGGCTGGACACTCGCGGCACCGCGTCCTAAGTTGAGTGCAGACGACTCAATCCACGTCACGAAGGAGAGCAACCACCATGGCTCGTGCAGTCGGCATCGACCTCGGAACCACCAACTCGGTGGTCGCCGTCCTGGAGGGCGGCGAGCCCACCGTCATCGCGAACGCCGAGGGCGCTCGCACCACCCCGTCCGTCGTCGCGTTCTCCAAGAACGGCGAAGTCCTCGTGGGTGAGGTCGCCAAGCGGCAGGCCGTCACCAACGTCGACCGCACCATCGCGTCGGTCAAGCGCCATATGGGCACCGACTGGTCGCAGGAGATCGACGACAAGAAGTACAGCGCGCAGGAGATCTCCGCCCGCGTGCTCGGCAAGCTGAAGCGCGACGCCGAGGAGTACCTGGGCGAGCCCGTCACCGACGCGGTCATCACCGTCCCGGCGTACTTCAACGACGCCGAGCGCCAGGCCACGAAGGACGCCGGGCAGATCGCCGGCCTCAACGTGCAGCGCATCGTCAACGAGCCGACCGCCGCGGCCCTCGCCTACGGCCTCGACCGGGGCAAGGAGGACGAGCTCATCCTCGTCTTCGACCTCGGTGGCGGCACGTTCGACGTCTCCCTGCTCGAGGTGGGCAAGGACGAGGACGACTTCTCCACGATCCAGGTCCGCGCCACCTCCGGTGACAACCGGCTCGGTGGTGACGACTGGGACCAGCGCGTCGTCGAGCACCTCATCAAGCAGGTGAAGAACTCCTCGGGCGTCGACCTGTCCAAGGACAAGATCGCCCTGCAGCGTCTGCGCGAGGCGGCCGAGCAGGCCAAGAAGGAGCTCTCGTCCGCGACGAGCACCAACATCTCGATGCAGTACCTCTCGATGAGCGAGAACGGGCCCGTCCACCTGGACGAGAAGCTGACCCGCGCGCAGTTCCAGCAGATGACGCAGGATCTCATCGACCGCACCAAGGAGCCGTTCCACGCCGTCATCCGGGACGCGGGCGTCTCCATCTCGGAGATCGACCACGTGGTCCTCGTCGGCGGCTCCACCCGCATGCCGGCCGTGGCCGACGTCGTGCGTGAGCTCACCGGTGGCAAGGAGCCCAACAAGGGCGTCAACCCGGACGAGGTCGTCGCCGTCGGCGCTGCCCTGCAGGCCGGTGTCATCGGTGGTGAGCGCAAGGACATCCTGCTCATCGACGTCACCCCGCTGTCCCTCGGCATCGAGACCAAGGGCGGCGTGATGACCAAGCTCATCGAGCGCAACACGGCGATCCCGACCAAGCGGAGCGAGATCTTCTCCACGGCCGAGGACAACCAGCCGTCGGTGGCGATCCAGGTCTTCCAGGGCGAGCGCGAGTTCACCCGGGACAACAAGCCGCTGGGCACGTTCGAGCTGACCGGCATCGCGCCGGCGCCGCGCGGCGTCCCCCAGATCGAGGTCACCTTCGACATCGACGCGAACGGCATCGTGCACGTGTCCGCCAGCGACCGCGGCACGGGTACCGAGCAGTCGATGAAGATCACCGGTGGGTCGGCCCTCCCGCAGGAGGACATCGACCGGATGGTCAAGGAGGCGGAGGAGCACGCCGAGGAGGACAAGAAGCGTCGCGAGGAGGCCGAGACCCGCAACCAGGCGGAGTCCTTCGCCTACTCGATGGAGAAGCAGGTCGCGGACAACCGCGACAAGCTCCCCGCCGACGTCGTCTCCGAGGTCGAGGCGGACATCGCCGCCGTCAAGACCGCCCTGGAGGGCGAGGACGCCGACGCCGTCAAGACCGCCTACGAGAAGCTCGGGACGTCCTCGCAGAAGATCGGTGAGGCGATCTACTCGGCCGAGCAGGCCGCGGGCGCCGGTGCGGACGGTGCGCCGGCGGACGGCGCCACGCCGGAGTCCGAGAACTCCGACGAGGACGTCGTCGACGCCGAGATCGTCGACGACGAGGACGACAAGAAGGACGCCAAGTGACGCCCGACGAGACGCAGGGAACCCCCGAGCAGCCCGAGGAGGGCCGCTCGGGGGACACCCCCTTCCAGTTCCGGGACAAGCGCAAGGTCGACCCCACCTCGGGCGAGAAGCGTCCGGAGGCCGCGCCGTCGGACGCGGCCGACGGCGCGGGTGCGGCGGCCGACGCCGGCGACCCGCTGGAGGCGCTCGACTTCGAGCCCTCGGGCGAGGCGGTCGAGGACTCCGAGCTGCTGCGGGCCAAGGCCCAGGCGGCGGAGAACCTCGACGCCCTGCAGCGGGAGCGCGCGAGCTTCACGAACTACCGCAACCGGGCGCTGCGCGACCAGGAGGTCGCGCGGACCCAGGGCACGCAGGACGTGCTCGTCGCGCTGCTGCCGGTCCTCGACGACATCGAGCGTGCCAAGCAGCACGCCGAGCTGTCGGGCCCGATGGCGGCCATCGCGGAGAAGCTCGACGCGTCGCTGACGAAGTTCGGCATCGAGCGGTTCGGCCGCGTGGGCGAGGAGTTCGACCCCACGCTGCACGAGGCGCTGATGCACAACGCGGACGCCGAGGTCGAGGTCGCCACGATCAACCTGGTGATCGAGCCGGGCTACCGCATCGGTGACAAGGTGGTCCGCGCCGCCCGCGTAGGCGTCGTCGGACCCGAGTGATCGTTGTGGGCGCGATTTCTGGGCTCCATACCCGGCCATCACGGGCAAAACGGGCCAGAAATCGCGCCCACAACCGTCGGAGAAGGTGAGGAAGGGACGTCGTGACCGGTCAGGACTGGATCGAGAAGGACTTCTACGCCGCGCTCGGCGTCCCCAAGGACGCCGACCAGGCGGCCATCAAGAAGGCATACCGCAAGCTGGCCCGCCAGTACCACCCGGACCAGAACCCCGGTGACGCCTCCGCCGAGTCCCGGTTCAAGGAGATCGGCGAGGCCTACGCGGTGCTCTCGGACACCGAGCAGCGCCAGCAGTACGACGCCGTGCGGTCGATGGCCGGTGGCGGCGCGCGCTTCAACGCGGGCCCGGGCGGCGCGTCCGGTGGGTTCGAGGACGTCTTCAGCTCGATGTTCGGCGGTGGAGCGCGCCCCGGGTCGCAGTACCAGCAGTACCAGTCCGGCGGTGCGGGGTTCGAGGACATCCTCGGCTCGATGTTCGGCGGCGCGGGCGGCGGCCGACCGGCCGGGTTCGGCGGCCCGCAGCAGCGCCGGGGGCCAGACGTCGAGACGCGCGCCACGCTCCCGTTCCGCGCCGCCGTCGAGGGCACCACGGTCGAGCTCACCGTGGACGGCAAGAAGATCACCGCGCGCATACCCGCCGGGGTGCACGACGGGCAGAAGATCAGGCTGCGCGGCAAGGGCCGTCCGGGCACGGCCGGCGGGGCCGCGGGCGACCTGCTCATCGCGGTGCACGTCAGCGAGCACCCGGTGTTCTCGATCGACGGCGTCAACCTGCGCATCACCCTCCCGGTCACCTTCGCGGAGGCCGCGCTGGGCACCACGGCCGAGGTCCCGACGCTCTCGGGCGAGAAGGTGCGGCTCAAGGTGCCGGCGGGCACGCCGTCGGGCCGGGTGCTGCGCGTCAAGGGCCGCGGCGTGGCGACGGCGAAGCGTACCGGCGACCTGCTCGTGAGCGTGCAGGTGGTGGTGCCGCAGAAGCTGAGCCGGGCAGCGAAGAAGGCTCTGGAGGAGTTCGCCGCGGAGGCCGACGGCGAGGACGTGCGCGCCGCGCTGGCCGCCCAGGCCGCACAGTAAGGGCTGGTCCGCCGGACCACGTCAGGGAGCGAAGGAGGTCCACATGGTCACCGACGACGCACCCGTGCTGACGGTCTCGCAGGCCGCGCAGCTCACGGGGCTGCACCCGCAGACGCTGCGCCAGTACGACCGGCTCGGACTGGTCGTGCCGCGGCGGACCCGTGGCCGCGGACGGCGCTACTCCCGCCGCGACGTGGCCCGCCTGCTCGAGGTGCAGCACCTCGCGCAGAGCGAGGGCATCAACCTCGCCGGGGTCAAGCGCATCCTCGACCTCGAGCAGCACGTCATGGTGCTCGAGCACCGCCTGGACGAGCTCGCGAGCCTCCTGGCCGAGCGCGAGCGTGCCGAGGGCCGCGTGTTCGCCGCCGGGACCGGTGGCGACGTGGTGGCGGTGCCGCGCGGGCAGCGGGTGCGGCGCACCGAGCTGTACGTCGAGTCGCGCCGCGAGCAGGGCGGAGCGCTCGTGCTGTGGCGCCCGGCGCCGCACCGCGACTGAGCGCCTGCTTTCAGGAACGGCATTCTTTCGTCAATAGATTCTTCTCTGGTAAGGCTTTCCTTACCGCTGGTGAATATCTCGCTTTCCTGTGCAGGAATCTCATTCACGCCTATCATCGAGATATCGGCGAGTGCGAGACCTGACGCGAGGAGCGAGATCATGACCACCCTGATGGAGATGCCCGAGGTCACCAGCTGCACCGTGGACGGCTGCAGCTACAACCACGACCACGACTGCCACGCGGGGGCCGTGACGATCGCGGGCGTCCCCGGGGACGCCTCCTGCGCGACGTTCATCCCGCTCAGCACCAAGGGCGGGCTCGAGAAGGTCGTGGCGCACGTCGGTGCCTGCCAGCGCACGGACTGTGTCCACAACGAGGACCTGGAGTGTGCGGCCAGCGCCATCCGCGTCGGCGCCGGACCGCAGGACCCGAGCCACGCGGACTGTCTCACCTTCACCACGGCATGACAGGTCGCCGGACATGACGAGGGCCCCGGACGGCAGCGTCCGGGGCCCTCGTCATGGGACGGCCGGTCAGCGGCGCAGGTTCCGCATCAGCTCCAGGGCGGCCTGGTGGGACTCCGGCAGCCGCTCGACCCACACGCGCACCGGGCGGCGCAGGCTCTCCGCGACGCCCAGGACCTCCGCGTTGCGCTCGACGATCTTGCGGACCGACTGCGCCAGCCGTGCCGTGGCGGCGCTCCGCTCACAGAGGACCGCGAACACGCCGTCGCTGAGCGACGCCATCGGGTGGCCGTCACCGAAGACCTGTCCCAGCGTCCTGCCGACCGACGCGGCCCGCCCCATGCGCTGCCAGGCGTCCAGCTCGTCCACCGCCACGTCGAGGACGACGAGGCAGTGCGAGTCGGAGGCGTCCTGCTCGTTCCCGGCGGCGCGGCCGTACGTCTCCCGCAGCCGTTCGCCGAGGTAGGCGGACGTCGGCAGCCCGGTGGCAGGGTCGCGGATGCCCCGGGGTGCCGGGTCCCGCTCGCGCACCAGCACCCAGCCCTGCGCGGCACCGCGGACCGCATCCACGTCGAGCGGCGCCCCGACGGACCGGTAGAGGCAGGCGACGTCGTCCAGCGTCTCGTCGAGGCCGATGCCCGCGGCGCTGCGTGCCGTGCCCAGCCGGTGCGAGGCAGCCTCCGGGCTGCGCCCCGCCTCGACCGCCTCGACCAGCGCGTCCACGGCAGGGTGGTACCAGTCGCCGGGGCGCAGCCATACCTCCGTGAGGCTGGCGGTGCGCCAGCGTTCACGGGTGGCGGCGGCGGGTGCACCGCTGGGTGGGAAACTCATGGTGGAGGGACTTTCATAGGTCTCCATCATGACGCAGTTCGCGCCAGCCGGTGAGGGTGAATCGCGCCACTGATGATTCACCCTCCGCCCAGCACCCCGCCGGCCATGATCCAGCGTAGAGTGACGCCGTCCGTGCTCTGCTGGGTGCGGGCACGCTCGGGGGAGTGACGAAGAAGCGGGTTGCGACGTGACCGACGTCTACGTGGGTTCGGACGGATCAGCTCCCAGCGATGGCGAGCTGATCCTTGAGGTGCGCAGCGGCAGTCTCGACGCCTATGGCGCCCTCTACGAGCGGCACGCCTCTGCGGCGCGGGTCCTCGCCCGCCAGTACGTCACGACGGTGAGCGACGCGGACGACGTGGTCTCCGAGGCGTTCCACCGCGTGCTGGGGGTCCTGCAGCACGGCGACGGCCCCGACACCCACTTCCGGGCCTACCTCTTCACCGTGGTGCGTCGGCTCGCCGCCGACCTCGCTCGCCGTGCTCAGCGCACGCGCCCGACGGCGGACGACTGGACCTTCGAGGCCGCCCTCGGCCCGTCGGCCTCGCCCGAGGACCCCGCGCTGGCCGGGTTCGAGAGCACCATCGTGGCGCGGGCCTACCAGGGGCTGCCGGAACGGTGGCAGGCGGTGCTGTGGTACACCGAGATCGAACAGCTCACGCCCGCCCAGGTGGCGCCGATCCTGGGGCTCACGCCCAACGGGGTCTCCGCCCTCGCCTACCGCGCGCGCGAAGGGCTGCGGGTCGGTTACCTGCAGGAGCACCTCACGGCGGAGCCCGCCGACTCGTGCCGCAAGGTCAACGCGCTGCTCGGCGGGTACGTCCGGGGCAGCCTCGCCCGCCGCGAGATCGCCCAGGTCGACACCCACCTCGACGGCTGCGGCGACTGCCGGACGTTGGTCCTCGAGCTGGGCGACGTGGCGCACGGCATGCGTGGCGTCGTCGCGCCGCTGGTCGTCGGTGTGGCCGGGATGGCAGTGCTGGGGGCGCTGCCGCTGGGTCTCGTCACCGGAGGCGCGGTCGGAGCTGCGGGTGCCGCCGGTGCCGCGGGCACCGCGGGTGGTGTCGGTGCGGGCGTCACGGGATCGGTCGGGGGCGCGACGGCGGGGGCCACCTCGGGCGTCTCGGCCGGGGTCGGTGCCGCTGCCGGCACGACCACCACCGCGGGCGCGGCGACAGGTGGTGCCGCGACCGGAGGTGCCGCGACTGCTGCCACCGCTGGAGCGACCACGGTCACCGCCAGCACGACGACCACTGCCGTCGCCGCGACCACGGCCGGGGTCTCGGGAGCGACCGTGGCGGCCTCCACCGGCGCTGTGGCCGTCGCTGCCGCCGGGGTGGTCAGCGTGCTCGGTGCGATTGGTTCCGAGGAACCCCCGGGGGTCCCGGAGCCTCCGCTGCACTCCGCCGAGAGCCTGCCGTGGCCCTCCGCCGACCCGACGCCGGCACCGAGCGACCCGACGCCGGCACCGAGCGACGACCCGACGGACCCGGCGAACGTCCCCTTCCTGAAGGAAGCCGAGCTGGTCTCGGACGACGTCCACGTCCCGACGCCCGCCGAGGTGGTCGTCGCCGTCGCCGAACCGGACGCCGACCTCGAGCCGCGGGTCACGAACGACCTGGCGCTGCGGGTCACGAACCTCGGCGAGGTCGCGGCCGCTGGATCGCACGTGCTCCTCACGCTCCCCGAGGGCGTCCGGCTCGCGTCGACGTCGACGCCGTCCGGCGCCTCCGTCGGTCCCTATCGCCCGACGTCCGAGTCGTTGGCCTGCACCCCGACGACGAGGCCGCAGGACACCCTCTGCGCTGTGGGCACGCTGGCGCCGGGCGAGGCGCGGACCGTGACCGTCCCTCTCGTCGTGCGGGACGGCGGCTCGTACACCGTCTCCGCGCAGACGTGGGCCGACGGCGTGGACGCCCGCAGCGTCGCGCTCGATCCGGTCCGGGTCGAGTACTTCGGCCCGGAGCTCACCGCAGCGGCCGCCGGCGCGACCTCCGTCGCCAACCCTGGCCTGGCAGAGATCCCCTTCACCGTGCGGAACAGCGGCGACCAGCCGGTCGACGCCGGATGGACGGCGAAGGTCCGCGTCCCTGCCGGGCTCGTCCCGCACGGCGTCGGTGGAGGACTCGACTGCACCGCCCGCGACGGTTCGGCCGACGACGGCGCCTCGGTGTGGCTGTGCACGGGGGCCGGGCTCGCTCCCGGAGAGTCCGTCTCGGGCAGCGCCGCCGTGGTCGCCGACGGCACCACCGCGCAGGGCAGCTACGACGTCACGGTGGTCCCCGCGCTGGATGGCGTCCCGACGGTCCGCTCCGTCGCCGTCGTCACGGCGCCCCGCGGGTGGCAGGGTGCCAACGCCGGGGTGTCGTCGATGCAGGCGTCGTGCCGCGCCACCGGCGGGCTGGCCACGGCGGACGCCGTCGTCACCGGCACCTACACCAACCTCACCGGCCGCACGATCTCCGCCACGCTCGAGGCCGCCGGCACGAAGGTCTCGACCCCCTCGACGCTGGCCCCGGGCGAGTCGACGACGCTCACGGCACCCGACGGGCTGCGCGTCCCCGCCGGCGCCGGCACCTGGACGGTGTCGACGGTGGTCGGCGGCACCACGTACAGCCGGACGGTCACGGCCGGGACCCACGGCTCCGCCGAGTGCTACGACCCGAGCTGGGACGTGCAGACAGCGGCCACCGTGCTCAACGACGGCGGGAAGGTCCGCATCGAGGGCACGATCACCAACCGGACGGGCGAACCGATGCAGGCGTCGCTGACGGCCGCCGGCGGGACCACCGACGCCGTGCGTCTCGGCGCGGGGGAGTCGGTCGACCTCGGGCGCACGACCGGTGGCGGCGATCTCGCCGCCGGCACCGCCACGTTCAACCTGTACCGATGGGTGACCGACTCCGACGGCGACCAGCCGACCTCCGGCGTCGTGCCGGCCGTCGCCCCGACCGCCGCCTACGACGGAGCGCGGATCGCCCCCGCCGCGGGCCGGGCCGAGGCGGCGGAGGCCTGCACCTACGACGCCGCGAGCGAGACGTCGACGCGCACCTTCACCATCCCGGTCGACAACACGGGCTCGACCCTGCCGGTGGTCTTCAGGGCCCGGGCCGGCGGGAGCACCGACGAGGTCCGCCTCGCCGCCGGGGCGAAGGGCACCCTCGAGCTGAGCGTCCCCTGGGGCACGGCGTCCGGCACCGTGCTCGCCGACGGCGTCGAGCTGCGGGGGATCGACGTCGGCTTCGACAGCTGTGCCGAGGCGCCCGGATGGCCGGCCGCCGTCGACGTCTCCGCCGCCGCGCAGTGCGACGCGGGAACCGCGCAGGTCGTCGTGGAGGTCGCCGGAGACGACCACCGGGCCTGGGCGGCGATGCTGCTGCGCCGCGGGGAGGGTGTCGAGACGCGGGCCCTCGCGGCACGCGGATCCACCCGGTTCGTGATCGACGACGGTTCGTGGCGCACCGGCTCAGGGAGCGTGACCGTCCGCCTCGCACGCACCATCGAGGGGCGCGAGTTCACCGCCGAGCGGGAGGCGTCGCACGACTCCGCCCGGTGCGTCGTCCGTGACCCCCGGGCCCGCCTCGACGAGGGTGACGTCCAGATGGACCTGCACGGCGATCACGCCACGTCGTGGCGGAAGGTCGGTGTGCTTCTCGACAACAGCCGATCGACCGTGCGCACGACCTTCCGCGTCGAGGGCCCGCACGGCCACGCCCAGAAGATCGTCGTGGCGGCCGGCGAGACGGGTGCGGTCGAGAGCCGACGCGTCGACGGCCGTCAGGGCGGGACGTGGACGGTGACCGCCGGCGACTGGTCGACGAAGCTCGAGGTCGAGACGTTCACTGCGGCAGAGGCCGGGTGGTGTGCCGAACGGATCGCCTGGGGAGCGAAGTACGCCAGCGGCGACGTGCGGTCGTGGAACGGCCACGCCTACCGCTACCTCGGCTGGGACGGCGCGCCGCCCGCCAGCGAGCACGGTCACGGCAAGGGCCGTGATCGTGGCAAGGGTCACGACCACGGCAAGCGCTGGTACGAGTCCGAGCAGTGGGACGGCGTGTGGATGGGCCAGTGGAAGCAGTGGGAGAAGACGGGCCTCTGCGAGTACCGCTGACGCGGGACGGCCGTCGCTCACGCCACGCGGTCGCTCACACCACGCCGTAGAGCCGGTCCCCGGCGTCGCCGAGCCCCGGCACGATGTACTTCTTCTCGTTGAGCCGTTCGTCGACGGCGGCGACGACGACCTGCACGTCCACGCGGTCACCGATCGCGTCCTGGAGCACCTGCAACCCCTCCGGCGCGGCGAGCAGGCACACGGCCGTGACGTCGTGGGCGCCGCGCTCGAGCACGTAGTCGATCGCCGCGACCAGGGTGGCGCCGGTGGCGAGCATCGGGTCGAGCAGGAACACCTGGCGGTCGGTGAGGTCGTCGGGCAGCCGGTTGGCGTACGTGACGGCCTCGAACGTCTCCTCGTCCCGCTGCAGACCGAGGAACCCGACCTCGGCGGTCGGGAGCAGGCGGGTCATGCCCTCGAGCATGCCCAGGCCCGCGCGCAGGATCGGGATGACGATCGGGCTGGGATCGCTCAGCTTGACGCCCGTCGTCGTGGTGACCGGGGTGGTGATCTCCTTGGGCACGGTCCGCACGTCACGGGTGGCCTCGTAGGCGAGCAGGGTGACGAGCTCGTCGACCAGCAGCCGGAAGATGGGCGAGGGCGTCGACTCGTCCCGCAGGACGCTGAGCTTGTGGGCGACCAGCGGGTGGTCGGTGACGTGCAGGCGCATGGTCACACCGTACCGGGGCACGATGACCGCTCGGCCGTCAGCACGGCGAAGGGCCCGACCGGTCGTGCCGGTCGGGCCCTTCGCCGTTCAGTGCTCAGTCGTGAGCAGGTCAGCTCTGCTGGAGGCGACGGCGCACGACGAACAGTGCGACACCACCACCGACCAGCAGGAGTGCCACGGCGGCGGCGACACCGATGGTCGCACCCGTCACCGCGAGCTCGTCCTCCTGGGCGGCGACCTCCTCGGCGTCCACGGGGACGTCGACGACGGTCTGCGCGGGGGCCTCACGGAGATCGCTGGGCGCGTCGGCGCACTCCTCGGAGGCCGGCGGGTAGTTCACGACCATCGAGTAGTCCGGGTTGACCTCGAACTGGACCTGGACGCCGTCGCGCGTCCACGCGTAGTTGTCGTCGGTCTCGACGTACGAGCCGTCCTCGAGCTGCTCCCAGCCCGGCCACTGCAGCGGCTCCTCGGCGGAGGCGCCCGGCCACAGCAGGCGGCCCTCGAGCGGGAGGTCGGTGGTGACGTGGTCCTCACCGTCCGGGTTGAGGAACGTGACCGTCAGCGGGTTCTCGCCGGTGGCCTCGGAGCCCTCGGGCAGGGAGACCTCGTAGACCAGGTACGGCGTCTCGGCGTCGCAGACGGCGCCGATGTCACCCGGGACCAGCTCGCAGGGCTCGTCGGTGAAGGAACCCTCGGGGAGCGTGTAGATCGCCGTGCCGTCGTCCTGCGCCGTGTACTCGGCGGGGAGCTTCTCGTCGAAGGCGAAGCCCTCGGCCGGGGTGGCGACGATGCCGTCGGCGGTGGTCTCGTAGATGACCTCGTCCGTGTTCTGGGGGAGGCGGACGTCGTCGTTCTCCGTGCCGCACAGGTCCTCGACGGTCGGGAGGTCCGGCGTCACGACCACGGGCTCGAGCTCGACCTCGCAGGGCTCATGGGTGAACGTGAACGTCCAACTGGTCTCGCTGTCCTCGGTGAGCTCGACGCCCTCGTGCGGCGTCGCGGTGACGGTCACCTCGGTGCGGTCGTCGTTCCACTTCTCGGTGTACGTCGCGTGCTCGCTCTCGGGGAGCACGACGGAGTCCTCGGCGTCGCACTGCTCGACGAACGAGGGGGCGGGCAGGGTGACCTTCTCCTTGGGCTGGTCGCCGCACTCAGGCAGGAACTCGCTCAGGTCGGTGTGACGGTGAGCGATGAGGTCCTGGAAGAGCGGCCCGTGGGGGTACGTGATGTGCACGTAGTCTGCCCAGTCGAAGCCCTGGTGGATCCCGACGATGTCCTGCTGGACGCCCCAGGACTCGCAGACGTCCGCCGGCAGGTCCGCGACGTCGAAGTACTCACCCGGGTACTCCTCGGGCAGCGTCTCCCAGAACTCGGCACCGTCCCGGACGGCGATCCGCGTCTGCTTGCCCGAGTTGTGCCAAGCGGCGGGCTCGTGCGCGCGCAGCTTCGGGTACACGTAGAACGCGGTCTGGATCTCGTTCTCCGGCTCCGGCTGGGGCGACGGCGCGACGCAGGGCTCGGTCGTGCCGGCCTCGTCGAAGTCGTAGACGTCGTTGTCCCACGCGTCGACGTCGACGGTCCACTCGTTGCTCTGCGTGGGGTCCAGCTCGAGGGTCCGGCGGAAGGACTTGCCGAAGGCCTCCTCGATCTCCACCTCACCGTTGACCGTGATCGTCACGGTGTTCACCTTGCCGTCGGAATCGTGCTGGCCGCCACGCTTCTTCCCGTACCACCAGCTGCGCTTCGAGCCGTCGGCGTAGGCCCGGAGGTCGACGGTGAGGTTCTGGCAGTCGGCACTGACCTTCGGCGTGTGGGCGGAGGCGGGCATCGCGGTGGCGACGAGCCCTCCCAGTGCGAGCGCGGCGGTGGCGACGCTCGCGAGCATTCTCTTCACGGCTGTGTGATCCCTTCAGCGGGTGGGCGCGAGCGCGAACCGAGGCGCTCAGCGGGCAGGAAACGGGGACGCATGCTATTAGAGCATCATGTCGGCCTCGAGAGGAAGGTCCGACCCCGGATGAATTGTCCCCCATCGCAACGACCGGCTCCGCGGACGTGTCGGTAGCCTGACCGCGTGGACCACCCCTCGGCCGACCGGTCAGCCCCGGACGACACCTTCCCGCCGCCCTCCCTCGGTGCCCGCCGCGCCGTCTGGGACGAGCTCATGGGGGTGGCCCTGGCCGAGGCGACGCACGCGACGGCCACGGGCGACGTGCCGGTGGGCGCCGTCGTCGTCGGCCCGGACGGACGGGTGCTCGGCACCGGGCGCAACCGTCGCGAGGAGACGGGCGACCCCACGGCCCACGCCGAGGTGCTGGCGCTGCGGGCGGCGGCGTCGGCCCGCAGCGGGTGGCGGCTGGACGGCTGCACGCTCGTGGTCACGCTGGAGCCGTGCGTGATGTGCGCGGGTGCGCTGGTCGCGGCCCGGGTCGACCGGCTGGTGCTCGGCGCGTGGGACCCGAAGGCCGGCGCCACGGGGTCCGTCTGGGACATGGTGCGCGACCAGCGCGCGCTGCACGCGGTCGAGGTCGTGGCGGACGTGCGCGCCGCGGAGTGCGCCGCCGTGCTGCGCGCCTTCTTCGATGCCCGCCGAGGGTAGGGACAACCCGACGCCGACCCGTGGGTGCGCCGCATTCCGCACGGGTCGCCGCCTCCGTAGGGTCGGTGGCATGACCAGCACAGAGCCGGCGACCGGCCGCGTCGCACCGGCGCTGACGACCTCCGGGTTCCTGCGCGCCCCGTTCGCCCCGGCGACCTACCACGGCGTCGCGCAGGTCGTCGTCGGCTGGCTCTGGGCCCTGACGGCGGGCCTCCCCGTCATGATCGTCGTCGTCACGGCGGCCGCCCTGGTCCCCGTGCTCGGCCTGGGGCTGCTCGTGCTGCCGCCGGCGCTCGCCCTCGCCCGGGCGTTCGGCGGCGCCGAGCGGGCGCGCCTGGCCGCGCAGACCGGCGCCGTCGTGCCCGCCCCGGCCCGACGGCGGCCCGGCGGCCCGCACTGGGTCACCCGGCTGTGGGCGGCCTCGAGCGACCCGGTCGGCTGGCGCGCGACGGCGTACGCCGTCGTCGCGCTGCTGCTGACGAGCGTCTACCTCGTATTCGTCGTCGCGATGGCGGCCGGCGCCGTCGGAGGCGTCGTGCTGGCCGCCCGGTTCCTCCTGGGCGGCGGCGACGCCGGGCCCCTCGCCACGGCCGCCGGCACCATCCTCCTCCTCGTCGCTGTCGTCGTGGCCCTCTGGCTCGCCGCGTGCTGCGCGCAGGCCGGCACCCTGACCATCGTGCGCCTGGCGCGGACGCTGCTCGGGCCGTCGGCCGCCGCGCAGGCGCGGGCCGCCCAGGCCCTCGCGGAGTCCGAGGCGCGCGTCGCCGAGTCGGCCGCCGCCGCGGCGACGGAGCGCGCGGACGTCCTCTCCGAGACCCGCGCGGCCGCCCTCGAGGCCGCGGACACCGAACGGCGTCGCATCGAGCGCGACCTGCACGACGGCGCCCAGCAGCGCCTCGTGGCCCTCGGCGTCACGCTGGGCACCGCGCGGCGCGTGGCCGAGCGCGAACCCGCCGCCGCCGTCGACGCGCTGGAGCAGGCCCACGGCGAGGTCAAGGAGACGCTCGCCGAGCTGCGGGACCTGGTGCGCGGCATCCACCCCGCCGTGCTCTCCGACCGCGGTCTCGACGCGGCGCTGTCGGCGCTCGCGGCCCGCAGCCCCGTCCCGGTCCGGGTGGAGGCGTCCGGGCTCGAGGCAGCGGGGACGACGGCGCAGGCAGCCGCCTACTTCGTCGTCGCGGAGGCGTTGACGAACGTCGCCAAGCACGCCGGTGCGTCGGTCGCCCACGTCCGTGCCGCCGTCGTCCCCGAGGGCGCCGCGGGCTCCGGACCGGTGCTGCGCGTCGAGGTGACCGACGACGGCCGCGGCGGTGCCGGGACCGCGCCCGGCGGCGGGCTCGCGGGCCTGCGGGGACGCGTCGCCGCGCTCGACGGAACGTTCGACCTGACCAGCCCGGCCGACGCCGGCACCCGACTGATCGTGGAGCTCCCGTGCGCATCGTGATCGCCGAGGACTCGGTCCTCCTGCTCGACGGTCTCACCCGGCTGCTGCAGTCCGAGGGGCACGAGGTGACCGGCCACCGCACCGCGGAGGAGATGGTCGCCGCCCTCACCGCGCCGGGCGTGCCGCTGCCCGACCTGCTGGTCACCGACGTGCGCATGCCGCCGTCGCACACCGACGAAGGGCTGCGTGCCGCCGTGCACCTGCGCAGCCTGCACCCCGACCTGGCGGTGCTGGTGCTCTCGCAGTACGTGGAGCAGCGCTACGCCGCCGAGCTGTTCGCCGCCGGCACCCGCGGCCTGGGCTACGTGCTCAAGGACCGGGTGGCGGACGTCGACGAGTTCCTGGACGCCGTCGGACGGGTGGAGGGCGGCGGGACCGTCCTCGACCCGGAGGTCGTGTCGCAGGTTCTCGCCCGCTCACGCCACGACCTGGCGGACCTCACCCCACGGGAGCGCGACGTGCTCGCGCTCATGGCCGAGGGCCGCTCGAACACCGCCATCGCCGACCGGCTCGTCGTCGGGCCGGCCGCCGTGGAGAAGCACGTGACCAACATCCTCAGCAAGCTCGGCCTGCCGCCCGACGCCGACGCGCACCGGCGCGTCCTCGCCGTCCTGCGCTGGCTCGACCTGAACGGAGATCTGCGATGACCACACCCACCCCGGACACCACATCCTCCCCGGGCTCCACATCCTCCCCGGGCTCCTCGCCCGCCCCGGGACCCGCGACCGACCGGCGCCGCGGGACGGCCGGGCGCGTGCTGCTCGCCGTCGGCCTCGGCCTCGGCGTCCTCGTGGTCGCCTGGGCGGCGCTGCTCCTGGTCGACCGGGCCGTGTCCTCGACGGAGACCACCCGCGAGGACTACGACGCCTCGGCGGACCTGGGTCTCGTGGCCGACGGCGACGTCGAGGTCCGGGCCGACGACGCGATCACCGGGATCGAGGTGGAGGTCGTCGCCCACCGTGGTCTGGTCTCCCCGCGGTACGGGGTCGAGCAGGTGGGCGACCGGCTGGTGCTGACGCACGAGTGCCCCTCGTGGGCCTGGTTCTCCTGGGTGTGCTCCGGCGAGCTGCGCGCCGTCGTCCCGACGGGGACGGCGGTGGACGCGCGGACCTCGAACGGGGACGTGGAGGCGTCGGGCCTCGACGGGGCCGAGCTGCGCTCGGAGAACGGCGACGTCGTCGCGCAGGCGATCGGTGGCGACGTGCTGGCGACGTCGAGCAACGGTGACCTGGTCCTTGCCGACGTGGGCGGGGACGTGGAGGCGCGGACCTCGAACGGTGACGTGGAGGCGTCCCGCGTCGAGGGGCGGGTGACGGCGCGGTCGAGCAACGGTGACGTCGCGGCCTCCGACGTCGGCGCGGGAGTGCTCGCCCGCACGAGCAACGGGTCGGTCGACGTGTCCACCGTCGGCGGGGAGGTCGAGGCCCAGTCCTCGAACGGCAGGGTCGAGGTGGCGGGTGCAGCCGGAGACGTGCTGGCCCGGACGAGCAACGGCTCGGCGACGGTGGTCGGCGACGGTGAGCCGGTGAACCTGGTCATCGATACGTCGAACGGCAGCGAGACGATCGAGGGCCCGACGGACCCGGCGGCGCAGCGCACCGTGGAGGTCCGCAGCTCGAACGGGGACGTGGCCTACCTCGCTCCCTGAGCCCGACCGGAGCTCAGAGGGTCGCCGTGCGCAGGTCGTAGACCTCCCGCAGCGCGTGCCGGGCCGCATGCCAGCCGGCCATGCCGTGCACCCCGGGGCCCGGCGGCACGGACGCCGAGCACAGGTAGACCCCGCCGGCCTGCCGGTACGGGTTGGGATGGGCGGTCGGCCGGGCGATCATCCGCCACAGGGTGACGCGCCCGCCCGCGATGTCGCCGTCGGTCAGGTTCGCGTTGTGCTCGGCCAGCCGGGAGGCCGGGGTGCACCGCGAGGCGACGACGACGTCCCGCACGCCGGGCGCGAAGCGCTCGATCTGGTCCAGCACGTCGTCCGTCACGTCGCGGGTGGAACCGGCGGGCACGTGCGCGTACGCCCACAGGGGGCGCAGGCCGCCCTTCGCACGGGAGGGGTCGACGACGGTCGGGTCGCTGACCAGGCACATCGGCCGTTCGGCGTGGTCGCCCGCCGCGACGGCCGCCTCCGCCCGGGCCATCTCCGCACGGGTGCCGCCCACGTGCACCGTGCCCGCCCGGCCGACCTCCGGCTCGGTCCACGGCACCGGGCCGGACAGCACCAGGTCGACCTTCGCGGCGGCGTCGCCGCGCGCGACCCCCGTCAGTCCTTGGCGTCGTGACGGCGGCAGGTCGTCGCCCAGCACGTCCAGCAGGGTGCCGGGCGAGGTGTCGAACAAGTATGTCGCGGCGTGCGGCAGGTCGGCGCGTGACCGCACCGGATGATCGGTCACCACGGTGCCGCCCCGGGACTCCAGCTCGGCCCGCAGCGCTGTCACGATGGCGCCCGACCCGCCGCGCGGGATCGGCCAGCCCGCACCGGCGTGCGCCAACGCCCCCAGGAGCAGCGCCGTCCCGGCCGCCCCCGTCGACGGCAGCGGGGCGATGGCGTGCGCGGCCACCCCGGTCAGGAGCGCCGCCGCCTCCTCGGTGCGGAACCGCCGCCCCCACAGCCCGGTGCCCTGCTCGGCCACCGCCAGGCCGAAGCGGGCGGCCGTGACCGCTGCTCCGCCGTCGGACAGGCCCGGAGGCCAGGAGCGCTTGTCGCACAGCGCGAGCCCGACGACCGCCTGCCAGTGCTCGGCGAGCGGGCCGAGCAGCGAGCGCCACGCGTCGCCGTCGGCCCCGAGGCGCTCGACGGTGCGCTCCAGGTCGCGGTAGGCGATCCCGGCGCGGCCGCCGGGCAACGGCTGGGCGTAGGACACGTCAGGGGTCAGCAGCTCGACGCCGTGGGTCGCCAGGTCGAACGCGCGCAGCACGGGCGAGGCCCACGCCATGGGGTGGACGGCGGAGCAGACGTCGTGCACGATCCCGTCGGCCAGGCCGAGGTCGAGGGTACGGGCGCCCCCGCCCGCCGTGGGCTGTTCCTCCAGGACGACGACCTCGAGGCCGGCGCGCGCGAGCGTGACCGCGGCCGTGAGCCCGTTCGGCCCCGATCCCACCACGACGGCGTCCAGCATGCTTCGCAGCCTACGGCGGGCTCTCGAGCGCCGCGCGGACGGCGCCCGTCACCTCGGGAGCGAGCGTCCGGGCGAACGCCGCCGTGAGGTGCCCGTGGTCGAAGTAGGCGGTCACCCCGCCGATCACCGGGTGGCACACCTCGTCGCACATGAGGTGGTCCACGCTCGTCACGGAGACCAGGCCGGTGGTGTCGGCGCTCGCGGCCGCGGCGAGCGGGTCCGGCTCCAGGGCCTGCGCGGGCGGGGCGCCGCAGGCGTCCGGGTCTCCGGCGTGCTGGGGGAGGCAGTCGGGGACGTTCTCGGGCATCGCCGGGGTGTCGCGCAGCACCAGCACCGGGATGCCCGCGTCGGTGAACGTCGCGAGGGTCTCGCGGTAGGCGTCCTCGGCGGCCGCCACCTGGTCGTCCTCCGCGACGCCGGCCAGCGGCTGGTGCGTGCGGTTCGACATGATCGCCAGGTCGTAGTCGCCGGCCACGATGCTGCCGACCGCCCACCGGTTCGTGGTCCGGCACGCTGCGGTGACGCCGTCGCCCGGGAGCTCGATCGGCGCGTCCACGGTGTAGCAGACGGACTGCAGGTACGTGTCGAGCTGCCAGCCGTCGTCGGCGATCCCCTCCTCGAGCGCCGGGACCCAGTGCCCGGCGTGGGAGTTGCCCACCAGGGCGATCCGCGCCGTCGGGCCGTCGGGGTCGTCGGCGCCGTCTGTCGACCCGGGGCCGTAGGTGCAGGTGTTCCGGGTGGTGAACGGGGAGTTGTTCCAGCAGCCGTCGGCGTAGACGACGGGCTTGTCCTGCGCGGCGGCGTTGGGCGGCAGGACGAGCCCGGGGTCCTCGCAGGAGGGGTCGCGCACCACCTCCGCACCGACGCACGGCGCGGCCTGCGCGACGGCGGTGCGCGCCTCGGTCAGGGCCTCCCGCTCCGCGGCGCTCGCGGTCACCCAGACGCCGACGGCGGCACCTCCGACGACCACGACGCACACCCCGAGCAGGGCGAAGGTCGCGCCGAGCCGGCGGGTGAGCAGAGGGTGGAACCGCAGCCGGTCCTCGACGTGCCGCTGCGAGAACCAGGCCAGCAGCAGCGTCGCGACGAGGATCGCCAGCAGGTCGACGTCGCCGAGATCACGATGCAGCGCGAACGGCACGATGACGATCAGCGGCCAGTGCCACAGGTACACCGAGTAGGAGGTGTCGCCCAGCCACTGCACGGGACGCCAGCGCAGGGCGGTACCCGGCCCGCCGCGCAGCCGGTCGGCGTCGGCGGCGATCACCAGCAGCGCCCCGACGGTGGGCAGCAGGGCGGTGTACCCGGGGAACGCGGTGGTGTCGTCGAACGTCAGCACGGCGACGGCGATCATGGCCAGCCCGGCCCAGGCGGCCACGGTGCGCAGGGCGGACGCGGCGGGCGGCGTACCGGGCTCCGCACCCATTTGCCCCTCCGGGGCGGGCGCGTGGACGGCCCGCAGGGCGAGCACGGCGGCGAGCAGCCCGCCGAGCGCCAGCTCCCAGAACCGCGTGGTGGACACGAAGTAGGCGGCCGCCGGTTCGGCGCGCGTCATCCACACCGACCAGCCGAGCGAGGCCACCAGGACCGCACCGGTCAGCGCGACCGCCAGTGCCGCCGTCGTGCGCTCCGGGTCACGATGCCGGCGCCGCGCCCGCAGGCCGGCCCAGGCGACCGCCGCGAGGAGCAGCGGCCACACCAGGTAGAACTGCTCCTCGATGGACAGCGACCAGTAGTGCTGCACGGGGGAGTGGAGCTGGTCGGCGGCGAGGTAGTCCGTCTCCGACCTCGCCAGGGCCCAGTTCTCCAGGTACAGCGCCGAGGCGAGCACCTCCCGCCCGACCTGCACGAGCGTGGTGGTGGGCAGCCACACGGCCGCCGCCACGAGGGTGGCCAGGAGCACGAGGCTCGCCGCCGGGATGAGGCGGCGCACCCGCCGGGCCCAGAAGCCGAGCAGGTCACGGCCGCTGTGGATCGGGCGGCGCAGCAGATGGCTGGTGATGAGGAACCCGGACACCACGAAGAACACGTCCACGCCGACGTAGCCGCCGGTGACCGAGGCGGGCCACAGGTGGAAGCCGAGGACGGCGGCGACGGCGAGGGCGCGCAGGCCCTGGATGTCGGTCCGCGGTGAGGACGGTGCTGGCACGCGTCAGAGCATCTCACCCAGGGCGACGAGGGTCTCGCTCACGCCCGCGTCCACCTTGACCGTGGCGAGCGGGTCGCCGCGGGTCTCGCCCCGGTTGACGATGACGACCGGCTGCCCCGCCTTGGCGGCCCGGCGCACGAACCGCAGACCGCTCATCACGGTGAGGCTGGTGCCCGCGACCAGCAGGGCGTCCGCGGAGTCGACCAGCGCGTAGGCGTCGTCGACGCGGGCGCGCGGCACGTTCTCGCCGAAGTAGACGATCTCCGGCTTGAGCACGCCGCCGCAGAACTCGCAGTCCGCCGGGCGGAAGTGGGAGGTCTTGGCGATGACGGCGTCCGCGTCCGGGGCGATCTCGATGTCCGCGACGGTGGTGCCGCCGTCGAGCACGGACTCGACGAAGCCCGGGTTGAGCGCGTCGAGGCGTTCGGCCAGGTGGGAGCGCGAGATGGTGCGGCCGCACTGCAGGCAGATCACGCGGTCGTAGCGTCCGTGCAGGTCGATGACGGTGCGCGAGCCGGCGTCCTCGTGGAGCAGGTCGACGTTCTGGGTGATGACGCCCCGCACGATGCCGCGCTGCTCCAGGTCGGCGAGCACCCGGTGGCCCGCGTTGGGGTGCGTGCGGCGGACGTGCTGCCAGCCGACGTGGTTCCGGGCCCAGTAGTGGCGGCGGAAGTCGGGGTCGCCGGTGAACTGCTGGAACGTCATCGGGTTGCGGGGTGGCGAGTCGGGGCTGCGGTAGTCGGGGATGCCCGAGTCCGTGGAGATCCCGGCGCCGGTCAGGGCGGTGACGGTGCGGCCCTCGAGCAGGCGGGCGGCGTCGTCCACCGTGCCGTGGTGGATCACGGCGTCGGGGGGCAGCTCCCAGCGGCGTTGCTGGTAGGTGGGGGCGAGCGGCCGGGGGGCGGGTTGCACTGTTCGAGCGTACGACGGCGGCGCGGTGCGCGAGCGGGGCCGACCCTTGACGCCGGGACGAGGATGCGGCTACCTTGTCGGAAACCGGTTTCCCGCACGTTCGACGCTGAGCGATGCGCATCTCGACGAGGAGATCCATGACACCGACAGGCAGCAGGTTCCGTGCGTCGTGGGCGGTGGTCGCGGCAGCGGCCCTCACCTTCGGCCCGGCGGTCGCGGCGGTCGCCGCCGGCCCCGAGACGGCGTTCAGCGCCGACGACCTCACCGCCGGGGAGTACACGAGCGACGTCGTCGCCGGGGACTTCACCGTCAAGGCCGCCGAGGGCAAGGACGTCGACGTCGACGGCAGCAGCCGTACCTCCGACCGCGGCGACGAGTACACCCAGCGGCTCAAGCTCAACGGATCCGGCACGGCCGACCACCGGTCGCTGCGGTTCACGGTGGACGAGGCGACCGAGGTCCTCGTCCACGCCCGTTCCGGCAGCGGCAGCAGCGACCGTGAGCTCGCGCTCTTCGACGAGTCGTGGACCGTCGTCGACGCCGCCCCCGCCCTCGCCGACGACTCCGGCGTGCCCGTCGCCACCGAGGTTCTCGAGGTGCCGGCCGCGGGGACCTACTGGCTCTCCTCGCCGTCCTCGGGCGTCAACGTCTACTACGCCCAGCTCGGCATGGACGACGACGTCGCCCGCGCGCCCTGGGCGGACGTCGCGGCACCGGTGGTCGACGGCGTCACGCCCGACCCGCAGGACCCGGCCCGGCTCGCCGTCGCCTACAGCGGGTTGGTCGGCACCGACGGCGGCGACATCGCCCACGCCCTGCTGTACGACGCGGCCGGCGAGATCGTGGACCGCGACTTCACCGCGGCGCAGGGGACGTCCGGCACCGTCTCCCTGACCCCACCGGCCTCCGGCACCTACGAGGTCGAGGTGCGGCTGACCCGCTCCGGCGAGGCCGACCCGCTGGTCTCCGAGCGGGCGACCACCGGCGAGTTCTCGCTACCGCTCGTCGGCCCCGAGATCACCGGCGCGCTCACCACGGCGGTCTCCGGCGGTCAGGGCACCGTCGCCGTCGAGTGGGGAGCCACGCCCGAGGCCACGACCTACGCCGTGCAGACCAGCACCGACGGCACCGGCTTCACCACCGCCGTCGACGGCGTGACCGGCACGAGCGCGGAGATCGCCGGGCTGACCGTCGGCCAGACCTACCAGGTGCGCGTCGTCGCGCAGCGCGGCACGGACGAGGCCGCCGGTGCGCCCTTCGAGGTGACCGTGGCGGACTCGGTCGAGCGCTGGCAGTCGGCGGACGTCGGATCGAACGCCGGCTCCGGCGGCGAGATCGTCGAGAACGCCGACGGGACCATCACCTTCGACGCCCGCGCGAGCTCCACCAAGCTCGCCACGTCCGAGGACGGGTTCCAGTACTACTTCACGAGGATCGACCCGGCCACCGAGAACTTCACGCTGACCGCCACGTTCCACGTGGACGACTCGGCGGCGAAGGACAACCAGTCCGGGTTCGGCGTCGTGGCGGTCGACGACCTGGTCGCCGAGTCCTCGCCGCACCGCTACTTCAACTCGGCGGGCGCGCTGCTCACGCGGTTCGGCGACGGCACCGAGAACGTGGTCAACGGCATGCCGGGCGCGCGGTTCGTGCACGGTTACACCGGTGCCACCGATGACAACACGGCCGGCTCGCGCGACCAGAGCGACCCGGTGGTGTTCGACCCGGACTACCGGCCGGAGATCACGACCGGGCCGAAGTTCGGCGACGGCGACGTCTACGAGCTCACGCTGCGGAAGTCCAACACCGGGTTCCACGCGATCTGGAACGGCGCCGGGGAGAACGGCGAGGACATCGAGGTCATCCAGTACGACCCCGAGATGCTGCTCCAGCAGGACCCCGAGGCGCTCTACGTCGGCATGGCCGTGGCACGCAAGATCCAGGTCACGGTCACCGACTGGGAGCTCACGACGATCCACCCGGACGACGACGAGCCCGCGCAGGAGCGACCGATCGAGTACGTGCCGGCCGACCTGCAGGTCGACGTCACCTCCACCACGCCGCACGACCAGATCGACGTGCCGCTCGTCTCGACCATGCACGGCGAGGGCCAGATCCTCGACGCCGCCGGTGACGTCGTCGTCGACGGCGTCGAGCTGGCGCCGGGGGAGCGCGAGCTCGTGAGCGTCGACCTCGCGCCGGGGGAGAACGCACTCACCGCGCGGCTGCTGCCCGACGCCGAGCAGCCGCAGCTCGGCGAGTACGAGCGGATCGAGTCGACCGACCCGGTCGACGTCCCCCTGACGGTCACGGTCGACTCGTACGGCGAGCCGGGCGAGTCGATCTGGGTGGCGCCCGACGGCTCGGCCGACGGTGCGGGCACGCAGGCCGACCCGCTCGACCTGCACACGGCCGTCGGCTTCGCCCAGCCCGGGCAGCAGATCGTGCTGGCGGGTGGCACCTACACGCCGCAGCGCGCGGTCGTGGCCGAGCGCGGCCGGGACGGTACCGAGGACGCGCCGATCACGATCCTGTCGGAGCCGGGCACCCGCGCGGTGCTCGACCTGTCGGAGTCGCCCGACGGCGGCCTCGTGATCCGCGGCGACTGGTGGCATGTGTACGACCTCGAGATCACGGGTTCGGCGGACAAGCAGAAGCCGATGCTCGTCGAGGGGCACCACAACGTGGTCGAGCGTGTCGAGTCGCACCACAACCGGGACACCGGCATCCAGATCTCGGGCCGGTCCGCGGAGCCGCCGTCGATGTGGCCGTCGCACAACCTGGTGGTCTCCTCGGTGTCGCACAACAATGCCGACGACGGCGGCAACGACGCCGACGGGTTCGCGGCCAAGCTCACTGTCGGCGAGGGCAACGTGTTCCGGTACAACATCGCCCACCACAACATCGACGACGGCTGGGACCTGTTCGCCAAGTCCACCACCGGCCCGATCGGCACCGTGGTGGTCGAGGACTCGGTGGCGTACAGCAACGGGTGGCTCGAGGCGGACCCGACGCGGACGGGCGAGGGCAACGGGTTCAAGCTCGGCGGTGAGTCCATGCCGGGCGACCACCTGCTGCGCAACGCGGTCGCCTTCGACAACCTCGCCACGGGCGTGACGTCCAACTCCGGTCCGGACATCCGGCTCGACCGCGTCACCTCCGTCGACAACGAGCGGGGCGTCCGGCTCGAGACGAACGCGAGCGAGACGGCGTACGAGGCTGCCGGGGTGCTGTCGTGGCGGGCCGCGGCGTCGGACGTGCTGGGCCTCGCCCAGGACGACACGTCGCTGCTGACCGACCCGTCCAACTACTTCGACGGCACGACGGCGGACGCCTCCGACGGGCGGCCGGCCGAGGTCGGCGAGGACTGGTTCGTCACGACCGACTCCGCGGCCACGGTGCCGGAGATCGCGGCGGACGGCTCGATCGAGATGAACGGGCTGTACGAGCTCACGGACGTGGCGCCGTCGGACACCGGGGCGCGCCTCGTGGCGAACCCGGGGCCCACCGAGATCGAGCTGCTGCCGGAGGTCACCACGCCGCTGGAGAACACGGTGGCGCCCTCGATCGTGGGTGACGCGGTCAAGGGTTCGCGCCTGACGGCCGACCCGGGCCGGTGGTCCGCGGACGCGGAGTTCTCGTACCGCTGGCTGCGCGACGGCGAGCCGATCGGCCGCAAGGGCACGGAGCAGGACTACCGGGTCAAGAAGGCCGACGTGGGGCACGAGCTGAGCGTCGAGGTCACGGCAGTCCCCGCGGGCGGCGGCGAACCTGCTGTCGCGACGTCGGAGCCGGTGACGGTCGACGAGCGGCACGGGGGCGGTCACGGCGGCTGGCTCGGCGACGTCGTCGACAGTCTGATCGACTGGCTGAAGCGCCTGTTCGGGATCGGCTGACGCCCAGCCCTTGCCCCCGAATTACCGACGTCGGTAGTTCGTCTCGAGGTCGGTCGTGCGAACTACCGATCTGGGCACGGACTACCGACGTCGGCAGTTCGAGCGCCGCGGTGGCCTGCTCGCCGGTTTCGCCCTAGCGTGGAAAGGGCGGGGCCGGCGAGCCCGGGGGACCGGGCGCACCTCGCGCGACTGGTCCAGCCACGGGCCGACCCGTTCATCGACGGAGGGGCGACATGGCAACCTGCGACATGTGCGGCAACGAGTACGCACACACCTTCACGATCACCAAGGCCGACGGCGCGAGCGGGGTCTACGACTCGTTCGAGTGCGCCATCCACGCGATGGCACCGCGGTGCGCCCACTGCGGGTGCGCGGTGCTGGGGCACGGCGTCGACGTGGACGACGAGACGTTCTGCTGCAGCCACTGCGCCCGGGTCAGCACCGGGGCCGAGCTGACCGACAGCGTCGGCGCCTGACGGCGTCGCGCGTCGGCCCGCTCGCCGCTCTGCAGTGAGGCTCATCCCTCCGTGCGGAGGCTCGCGTCGAAGTGGCGCAGGGCGCGCGTCGGGTCGACGGGCTGTCCGGGCACGGTGGCGGTGCGCACGTGCCGCACCAGCCGCTCGGCGAGCGCCCGGAGCGGGACGTTCGAGTCGTTGGAGCGACGGCGCAGCAGGGCGAAGGCCTCGTCGTCGTCCACGCCGAGCGCGAGGCTCACGAGCAGCTTGGCCCGCTCGATGTCGCGGCGGCTCTGGGCGGCGGCGCGGATCGAGAAGTTCGCCTCCTCGGACGCGAAGCGCTTGACGCTGCCGGTGAGGTCCAGCACGTAGCCGACGAGGTCGACGAGGTCGCCGTGGTCGTCGGTCCGGCCGCGGCCGACGATCGACACCACGTGGTTCTTGCCGTGGGCGTCGATGATGCGGTGCACCGAGGCGAACGGGGCGCCGGTGCGGCGCGCGTCCTCGAGCACGTGGCGTACCTGCTCACGGTCGGCGGGGTGCTTGTGGGCGAGCACCATCGCCGTGGTCGGGACCACCTCGCCGGGCTCGAACCCGTGGATCCGGTAGGTCTCGTCGGACCACCACCACTCCTGGGTGGTGAGGTCGACGCGGTAGGTGCCGGTCGGTGTGCGGTCACCCAGGGCAAGGACGTTCTCGAGCGGCTGGTGCTCGGTGCTACCCGGTGAAGGGTTCATCGCGCTCTCCTCTGTCCGTTGGTCCGTCGCTGGGTCTCAGCGGTGGGTCGTTACCGCGACGTTATCCCCGCCGGAGCGGACCTGCCGTCCGAGCGGTCGTCCCGTGCCCGTCTCTCACAAAGTCATCACGAAGGAGGCTCTTGCGGCTCGGGCCCTGGTGCTGCGGCCGACGCCTCGCTATTGTGCAGGAAACCGAACAAACCGGGTTCGGTCGCATCCCGAGGAAGCAGCGAGGCTCCCCGATGAAACAGCGCACGTCCGTCCTGACCACCCTCACCGCCACCGTCGCCGCCGCCGGACTCACCGCAGCGGCACTCGCCGCGCCCGCAGCCGCGGCGAAGCCCGCCCCCGCACCACCCGACGCGAGCTCCACCCACGACGCCGACGGCGTCAACGGCTACACGACGCTCGGCTACTTCCCTGCCTGGGGCACCGGGGACACCCACGACTACGAGGTCGCCGACCTCGTGAAGACCGGCGCCGTCGCCGACCTCACCCACCTCACCTACGCCTTCGGCAACGTCACCAGCGACCTGGTGTGCGACATCAGCGACGACGTCGTCCCGGACGACGGCGTCGACCCAGGCCAGCCGGAGGGCGACCCCGAGAACGACTATCTGCGGATCGTCGGCGCCGAGGACGCCGTCGACGGTGTCGCCGACGTCGCGGGGCAGGCGCTCGCCGGGAACTTCAACCAGCTCCGCAAGCTCAAGGAGCTCTACCCCGACCTGAAGATCATGGTCTCGCTCGGCGGCTGGACCTGGTCGGACAACTTCTCCGAGGCCGCGTCGACGGCGGAGAGCCGCGCGCGGCTCGTCGAGTCCTGCCTCGACGTGTACCTCGACGGCAACCTGCCTGTCGTCGGCGACCAGGGCGGCGAGGGTGTCGCCGCCGGCATCTTCGACGGGTTCGACATCGACTGGGAGTGGCCGGCCGCGACCGGCGAGCACCCCTCGCCGAACCCCGAGGCCGACCGCGAGAACTTCCTCGCCCTCATGGAGCTGTTCCGCGCCGAGCTCGACGAGCGCTCCGCCGCCGACGGCGAGGACTACCTGCTGACCGGGTTCGCACCGGCCGGCTGGGCCCCGCGCACCGACGGCGGCTGGGTGGACCCGCGACTCGCCGCCGTCGTCGACTTCCTCAACATCCAGGGCTACGACTACCACGGCACCTGGGTCGCCGACCGGACCGGGCACCAGGGGAACCTGCACCCGTACTCCTGGCCGGACGCGCCGGACCAGGACGCGAACTGGGGTCTCGCGGCCGACAGCCTGCTCGGCGCCTACCGGGCGGCCGGGTACCGGGACGAGCAGATCGTGCTCGGGCTCGCCGCCTACGGCCAGGGCTGGGAAGGGGTCGACGACCCGACTCCGGGCGCTCCGGCCGGTGGAGCGCTCGGCGTGAAGAACTACTCCGAGCTGCGCACCGTCGGCGAGGAGAACTACGACGAGGAGGCCGTCGCCGCCTACCGGTGGGACGGCGACCAGTGGTGGAGCCTCGACACCCCGACGTCCGTGACCGCCAAGGCCGAGTGGCTGGCGGAGAACGGGTTCGGCGGCGCCTACTTCTGGGACATCGCCGGGGACTACCGCAACGAGCTCGGCGGCGCGCTCGCCGACACCTTCCGGGCTGCGGCACCGGGACCGCTCGTCGTCGGTGACGGGGCCGCGCCCTGGTACGCCTCCGGGGTGTACACCGCGGGTGACGTGGTGTCGCACGACGGCGTCGAGTACGAGGCGAAGTGGTGGACGCGCGGCGAGATGCCGGGTGCTGCCGCCAAGGCGTCGAAGGGCCCGTGGGTGGCGGTCGGCGTGCACGGCGACCACCCCGTGGCCGCCGAAGAGTGCGGGGAGGCGTTCGACCCGGCTGCGACATACGCGTCCGGCGACGTGGTCTCGCGCGCTGGTGTGAACCACGCCGCGCTGTGGTGGACCCGCGGCGAGGTGCCCGGCACGTCGGTCACCGGCGCGTGGGACGCGGGAGCGCCCTGCGTCTGAGGCTGCACCGCCCCACCCGCGCCGCGAAGTAGTACCTCCCGTGCTGGTGAAGTGCCCCGCGGATACTCCACCACCGCCGGGCGTACTACTTCGCGGCACGGGTGACGGTGACCGACGTCGCAGGGTCGCAGATTTCGCAGATCTGTCCGCGTTCGGTATCCTCGGTGGGCCGGTTCGTCCGGCGAGGTAGCGTGTCCGAGCGGCCGAAGGTGCAGCACTCGAAATGCTGTGTGGTTCATAGCCACCGTGGGTTCAAATCCCACCGCTACCGCCACCCGAAGGGCCCCACCCGCGAGATTCTGCGGCTGTGGGGCCCTTCGTCGTTCCCCGTACTC
>CANMFP010000016.1 GCA_947497265.1 uncultured Isoptericola sp. | reverse complement strand
GAACATCGCCGCCGCGCTACGCCACCACGCCCGACACGACCAACCCGCCGCAGACCTCGTACTCACCTCATGACCAGCGACTTTGCCGGAGCCCTGCGTCAACCGCCACGCCGACGTCGACGCCACCGCGGCCGCCCGCGAAGCTGTACACCGGTACGCTCCGACGGCCCTGCGGCCCGAGGACTGGGAGCCTGTCGCCGAGTTCACCCGGGCGGTCGCACTCGATGTTGGTCCAGTCGACCGGCGCCGCGCGATCGAGGCCATGCGGACACTCAGCCAGTTCATCGTCTGGGCCCACCGGCAGGGCAGCCCACTGGACCGTGAGGCGATCTTCACGCCCGACGTCGTTGAGCGGTACATCGCGGTCGGATGCAGCCACCTCGCGCACGCGTCGCGAGCTACCCGTCGCTCCGACCTGCGCCGGTTCGCCACAGCCGTGACCCGGCGCGCACCATGGGCGCCACTGCCGGCGCGTATGCGCGCCGACTACGCGATCGTGCCGTACACCCGCGCCGAGGTCGATCGCCTGCTCGAGGTCGCGCAGCAGCAGCGCACCCCGACACAGCGCCGCCGGCTCACCTCCACCCTCGCCCTCGGGCTGGGCACGGGGATCTACCCGCGAGAGACCTGGCGCCTCACCACCGAGCACCTTGTCTTCCGGAATGGTCACCTGTGTCTCGAAGTCCCCGGGGACACGCCTCGAACCATCCCGATCACGCCGCCGCACGACGCGACCCTCGATCAGATCCGACGCGTCGATCCCGGGTCGACCATCCTCGGGTTCGTCGCCCGGGAGTGGGACCGCTCGCGGCTGTGGCACATGATCGAGAAGGCTGACATTCCCGCTGACTGCCCGCCGATCAAGATGTCGCGCCTCCGAGCGACGTGGATCCTCGATCACCTCGAGCACCGGGTCCACCTCAACGCCCTCGCGCAGTTGGCGGGCGTCAACTCCTGGAAGACGTTCGGCCACCTGATGGGCTTCCTTCCACCCATCGACGAAGTCACCCTCGTCGCGGAGATCGCTCGTCGATGAGCCGCCGGACGGCAGTCCGCAACGCTCGACCGACGCGAACAGCGTCGGGTCGAAGCGTCGTGCACTACCGTCCCAACCCGCTCACCGAGAAGCAGCGCGTCGCTCGCGCCATCGCTCTCGCCGATAGCCCGAGAATCCACGCGATCCTGCATGCGAGCACGTCGACCCGAGGCCGCCCACGAGCCATGTCCCTGCCCCTTGTCGCCCGACTCCTCTTTCTTCACGCCATGTCGACCCCTCACCGCATGACGCTCGGCAGCGTCGAGCACACCGTGCTGGGGCTCACGCCGGAGTCTCGCCGCCGCCTCGGAGTCCCCGAGGCTTGGATCAACGACGGCGTCGAACGGGGCCGGCTCTACCGGCGCCTGTGGAGTGCCTTCACCGCTCTAGCGACCGCCACCCGTGACGGCGTGCACGTCGACCACAACCACGATCTACGGGTCAACCTCGACACTGCCGAGGTCGACCCCTGCCCTTCCGGATGCCCCTTCCTCGACCTGAGCGCTGACGAGCTCGCGGTCACCATCGTTCAGGCGGCCCTGCCACGGGCGTTCCGTCGAACTCGCGGGATCGCCGTCGACGGAACTGACGTCGAGTCGTACGCCGTCCCCTACCGCTTCGGGCACAGCACCCCTGAAGGCCAGGTATGCGCCGACCCCGACGCGCGCTGGGGCAAGCGCACCCCCACCGACCGCCGCCCGAGCGAGCACTACGTGGGTTACGAGCTCCACCTCGCGACCTACGTCGCCGCGGTGGGCGAGGACGAAGGACCACGTGTCTGCGCCGGCATGGCGCTACGTCCGGGTGTGCAGGACCGCGCCGGTGTGGCCGTGGCTCTCACGCGCGCGATTCAGAAGTTCGGGGCGGTCGACGGAGGCCTCTTCGATCGCGGTTACACGATGGCCAGCGCCGAGCGCTTCGCCAGGCCGATGCGCCACCTCGGCGTCGCCGTGACCATGGACTTGCACACCAACCAGCGCGGCACGAATCCCGGCCCGATCCCCGGCACGCTCTGGCTCGACGGGCACCTCTACTCCGTGGCACTTCCACTCCCGCTGCGCAAGCTCACGCCACCCAAGATCGGCGACACAGCTGCAGCGAAAGCGCGCCTCCGGGACGTCTTCGACGCCCGTGAGCCCTACCGCTACATCCCGCACAGCCGCCACGACGGCGTGCTCGCAAGCCAACGCCACGACCAGCCCGAACCCTGGGCCGAGCAGCTCGGCGAACCACCCGACACCCGACCCATGGGCCGAGCCACCCGAACAGCGCGCCGACATCGCCGAGGACCGCCCCAGCGACACCAGGCACCCGGCGACAACTGACACCACCGGCATCGCGCACCCCGCCCGCGCCACGCCCCGCCGCGCCCGCGAACGTCCCCACAGCCCACACGACGTGGATTCACCAGGATCGACGGCGGGAACAGAGCCCTGCCGAGGCGCCCTCCCCCGGACCACACCGCCCGGAACGCAGAAAGTCCCGGCCAGGAGAACCTGACCGGGACTTTCCGAAGGTGTTCCGGCCCTGAAGCCGAAACCCTCCTCACGTGCGCGAGGGGGGAGTTGAACCCCCACGCCCTCTCGGGCACACGGACCTGAACCGTGCGCGTCTGCCTATTCCGCCACTCGCGCGTGCCGTAGGAGATTAGCACGCGGCGGCCCCCGGTTCCCAACCCGATCGGGCCCACCCGGCAGGGACCTGTGTCACACCGGCGGCACGGGAGACGGCGCCCGCTCCGACCCGGCGCGCCCCGGCCTGCGCACCGTGACACGCTCGTGACCTCGGCACGCGGGTCTACCCGAGGGATTCGCACGAAATCCACAGGTTTACGGGCGCGGGTGGTGCACCCCTGCCTACGATCTGGATAGTCTGCCCGCGACAGGCACGGGTGGACGAGAGGAGGTGGCATGGGAGCGCTGGACCGCTTCGAAAAGAGCGTCGAGCGGCTGATGAACAACGCGTTCGCCAAGGTCGGGCGTGGCGGCGAGGTCAAGGCGGTGGAGCTGGCGAGCCGGCTGCGACGCGAGATCGACGACCGTGCCGCCGTCGTGGGCCGTGACCGGACGGTCGCGCCGAACGAGTTCACCATCGAGCTGAGCCCTGCCGACTTCGCGCAGGTGCAGTCGTGGGGCGCGGAGACGCTCGCCGACGAGCTCGCGACGAACCTGACCGAGTACGCGGCGTCGCAGCACTATGCCTTCGTCGGCCCCGTGAGCGTGTCCTTCGAGAACCACGAGGAGCTCACCGGCGGCCGCTTCCAGCTCCGCTCGGCCACGGTGCGCGGCAACGTGGCACCGGCGACGAACCCGGCTCCGAGCACCCGGCACCCGCTCATCGACATCGACGGGCAGCGCTACCTGCTGACCGGCCCGGTCACGGTGATCGGCCGCGACGCCGAGGCGGACATCGTGGTCGACGACCCGGGCGTCTCCCGTCGGCACCTCGAGATCCGCGTCGCGCCCGAGGGCGTGGTCGCGACGGACCTCGGTTCCACCAACGGCCTCTTCGTCGAGGGGCACCAGGTCCCGGCGGCGACGCTGCTGGACGGCAACACCATGACCATCGGCCGGACCCGGATCATGTTCTGGACAGGTACGTCGGCCGGCCGATCGAACGAGGACTGGTGATCGACCGAGGATGAGCGAGCTGACGTTCACCCTGCTGCGGCTGGGATACCTGGTGCTGCTCTGGGTGTTCGTGCTCTCGGCGGTCGCGGTGCTGCGCCGCGACCTCGCCCTGCGTTCTCCGCGTTCGCGCAAGCGTGCCGACGACGGCGGTGCACCGGCCGCCGCACCGGCCGCGGTGGCGAGCAGCCCGGCCCCTGCGCGCAGCTCCGGTCCGCAACGGCTGGTGGTCACGGCGGGTCCGCTGAGCGGGACCACCCTGCCGCTGTCGACGTCGTCGATCCTGCTCGGCCGCGCACCGAGCTGCACGCTGGTGCTCGACGACGACTACTCTTCGTCGCGTCACGCCCGCATCTTCCCGCAGGGGGACCAGTGGTACGTCGAGGACCTGGGCTCCACGAACGGCACGTTCATCGGCGACCAGCAGGTCACCTCGCCGATCCCCCTCGCACCGGGGGTCGGCGTGCAGATCGGCCGCTCCGTCGTCGAGCTGCAGGGGTGACGCCTTCGTGACCCTCGCCCTGAGGTATGCCGCGCGCTCCGACGTCGGGCTCGTGCGGCAGAACAACCAGGACTCCGCCTATGCGGGGCCGAACCTGCTGGTGGTGGCCGACGGCATGGGCGGTCACGCCGGCGGCGACATCGCGTCCAGCCTCGCGATCGCCGCCCTGGCGCCGCTGGACGAGACGGAGCACGGCCCGCAGGAGGCGCTGGCCGACCTGGAGCGGACGGTCGAGCAGGCGCGTCAGGACTTGGTGCACGCCTCCGAGGTGGATCCGGACCTCGCCGGCATGGGCACCACGGTGACCGCGCTCCTGCGGTCCGGCAACACCCTCGCGATGGCCCACCTGGGCGATTCGCGCGCCTACCTGCTGCGCGACGGGGCGCTCAACCAGGTGACCGTGGACCACACGTTCGTCCAGCACCTGGTGGACACCGGGCGCATCTCCCCGGACGAGGCGGAGACCCACCCCCAGCGCAACGTCGTCATGCGCGTGCTGGGCGACTTCGACGTGGACCTCACGCCCGACATGTCGGTGCGGGAGGCACGTCCGGGCGACCGCTGGCTGCTCTGCTCGGACGGCCTGTCGGGGTTCGTCCCCCTCGAGCAGATCACGCAGGTGCTCGCGGAGTGCGAGTCTCCCGAGGAGGCCGCGGACCTGCTCATCACCCTCGCGATGACCGCCGCGAGCACCGACAACATCACCGTGGTGGTCGCCGACGTCGTCGACCCGGACGACGTCGACGCCTCGTGGGTGTCCACCTCGACCCAGGTGGTCGGTGCCGCGGCCTCGGAGATGTCGCCCGAGCTGGCCCGGCCCGCGCCGGACGCGGCCGAGGACGCCTCGCGCCGTCATGACGACGACGAGGAGGACGAGGACGACGACGCACGCCCGGCACCGAAGCGACGCCCCTGGATCGGCGTCCTCGTGATCCTCGCGGTGCTGGGTGGCCTCGGATACGGCGCCTGGTGGGCGTACGGCTGGACCCAGGAGCAGTTCTACGTCGGCGTCGCGGACGGGCAGGTCGCCGTGTACCGCGGCATCCCGCAGAGCGCCGGCCCACTGACCCTCTCCCAGCCGGTGCGGCTGACGGGCACGCCCGTCGACGAGCTGCCCGCCTACTGGAGCGACCGGCTCGACGGCACGATCCGCGCGTCGTCGGAGGCCGAGGCCCTCGAACGCGCCGAGCGCCTCATCGACGACGCGCTGCCCACCCCCACTCCGAGCCCCAGCACCAGTCCCAGCCCTGAGCCGAGCGGCAGTCCGTCGCCGTCGTCGAGCCCCGCGTCCGGGTCCAGCCCGGCGGCGCGGGACGAGGGGGCCGAGGCGTGACGTCCCAGAACCTCACGGTGGAACCCAGGCAGCGCCGGCCGTTGCGCATCGCCGAGGTGTTCCTCCTGGTCCTCGCCCTGGGCGGCGGTATCGGCGGCTTCGCGATGGTCGGGCTGTCGATCCGTGGAGAGCTGCCCGACCAGTTCTGGTTCCGCAGCATGCTGCTCGCCGTGACGGCACTCGTCGCGCACGTCGTGCTCCGCCTGCGTGCACCGTGGGCCGACCAGGTCATCCTGCCCGCGGTGGTGCTGCTCAACGGCATCGGCCTGTCGATGATCTGGCGCCTCGAGATCTCCGACGCCACCGGCATGGCTCCCGCGGACGCGGCCGGCAACATGCAGGCGACGTTGCTGGGCGCCATCGTCGCCTTCGCCCTGCTCTGGGTCCTCAAGGACCACCGCTGGCTGCGGCGCTACACGTACACGGCGATGGTCGTGGGCCTGCTGCTCATCGCGCTGCCGCTGATCCCGGGCGTCGGCCAGGAGATCAACGGCGCGAGGATCTGGATCAACGTGGGCGGCTTCTCCCTGCAGCCCGCCGAGTTCGCCAAGATCGCGTTCGCCGTGTTCTTCGCCGGCTACCTGGTCACCAACCGTGACACGCTCGCGCTCGCCGGTCCCAAGGTCTTCGGCCTGCAGCTCCCGCGGCTGCGTGACCTGGGCCCGATCCTGCTCGTGTGGGCGGCGTCCCTCGCCGTCCTGGTCCTGCAGCGCGACCTCGGTACGTCCCTGCTGTTCTTCGGGCTCTTCGTCGCGATGCTGTACCAGGCGACGGCCCGGTCGAGCTGGATCGTCCTGGGCCTCACGCTGTTCGGGGCGGGCGCGCTCACCGCGGCGCGGCTGTTCCCGCACGTGGGGGCCCGCATCGACGTCTGGCTGCACCCGTTCGACGCGTCGCAGTACGAGAGGGACCCCGGCGGGTCGTACCAGCTCGTCCAGGGGCAGTTCTCGATGGCGAACGGTGGGCTGTTCGGCACCGGGTGGGGCGAGGGCCGCCCCTTCCAGATCCCGTACGCGTTCTCGGACTTCATCTACGCGGCTCTCGGCGAGGAGCTCGGCCTGACGGGCCTCACAGCGATCGTCCTGCTCTACCTGCTCGTCGTGCAGCGCGGCCTGAAGTCGGCCCTCAGCGTGCGCGACGGCTTCGGCAAGCTGCTCGCCGGCGGCCTGGCGTTCGCGATGGCCCTGCAGGTCTTCGTGGTGATCGGCGGCATCACGCGCATCATCCCGCTCACGGGCCTGACGCTGCCGTTCATGGCGCAGGGCGGTTCCTCCCTGCTCGCCAACTGGATCGTGATCGCCCTGCTGCTACGGATATCGGACAGCGCCCGGCGGCCCTCCGACCTGCCGGTGCGCGGGCAGGTCTCGGCCGGCGCCCCGGCTGCGGAACCGGAACCGATCCTCGTCGGCTCGTCCGGGTCGGACGGCGGCACCCCGGCCGACGTGACGCCCCCGGCAGGCAGCAACCTGCCGCGACGACGGGTCACCGACCGCGACCCCCACGGCACCCCGGGCGACTCGGCCCCCACCGAGCACATCGGCACCGACGTCCCGCCCGAGCATCGAGGAGGTGAGAGATCGTGAACACGACCACGCGTCGTCTGGCCGGGATCGTCATGGTCATGTTCCTCGCGCTCCTCGTCTCCACGACGTGGATCCAGTTCTTCTCGGCAGACACGCTGAACAACGACCCGCGCAACGCCCGCGCGCTCTACGCGCAGTTCGGCACCGACCGCGGCCCGATCGTGGTGGGCGGCGACGCGATCGCCAGCTCCGTGCCCTCGGACGACGAGTGGAACTACCAGCGGGAGTACGCCAAGGGCCGGCTCTACGCTCCGCTGACGGGCTACTACTCGTTGGTCAGCGGCACGTCCGGGATCGAGCAGGCCGAGAACGACTTCCTCGCCGGGTCGGCCGACGCCCTGTGGGTGGAGCGGGTGCAGAACGTGCTGACGGGCTCCGACCCGCAGGGTTCGTCCGTCGAGCTGACGATCGACCCTGCCGCGCAGCGCGCCGCCTGGGACGCCCTGGGTGACCAGCGCGGCGCCGTGGTGGCGATCGAGCCGTCCACCGGCAAGATCCTGGCGATGGTCGCGAAGCCGACGTTCAACCCGAACGACCTCGCCACCCACGACACCGGCAAGGCCAACAAGGCTTACCTGGACCTGCTGAACGACGAGGACAAGCCGCTGATCAGCCGGGCCACGGGGACGCACTACCCTCCCGGCTCCACGTTCAAGCTGGTGACCGCCGCGGCGGCGCTCGAGAGCGGGGACTACGACGAGAGCACGGTCATCGACGCGCCGGTCACGTACACGCTGCCCGGCACGCGGACCGACCTGCCGAACTACGGTGGCACGGCGTGCTCCCCGAGCGGCGAGCAGAGCCTGGCGGACGCGCTGCGGATCTCCTGCAACACCGCCTTCGCGAAGCTCGGCGTCGACCTCGGTGCCGACGCGCTGGCCGAGCAGTCCGCCGACTTCGGGTTCGGCGAGACGGTCGACGTCCCGTTCCCCGCGGTGGCCAGCCGGTACCCGGACCCCGACTCGCTGACTCCCGACAGGGTCGCGCTGTCCGCGATCGGGCAGGGCGACGACGTCGTCACGCCCCTGCAGGTCGCCATGATCACCTCGGCGATCGCGAACGGCGGCGAGCTGATGGAGCCGTTCTCCGTCGAGACGGTGCGTGACGCCGAGCTCGAGGTGGTCTCCGAGACGCGACCGTCGAGCATGGGCCGCTCCGTGTCCGAGTCCACGGCTTCCCAGCTGCGGGACATGATGGTCTCCGTCGTCGAGGACGGTTCCGGCACCGCGGCGCAGATCTCGGGCGTCACGGTGGCCGGCAAGACGGGCACCGCCCAGACCTCGCGGGACGTCTCCCCGCACGCCTGGTTCACCGGGTTCGCCCCCGCGGACGACCCGCAGGTCGCGGTCGCGGTGGTCGTCGAGCAGGGTGGCTCCATGGGCTCCGAGGCGACGGGTGGCCGCGTGGCCGCCCCGATCGCCAAGGCCGTCGTCGAGGCGGTGCTGAACGGATGAGGCCCTCCATCGGGCTCTCGCTGGGCGAGCGCTACCACCTGACCCGCCAGATCGCCGTCGGCGGCATGGGCGAGGTCTGGGTCGCCGACGACAGCTACCTCGGCCGCGACGTCGCCGTGAAGGTGCTGCGCGAGGAGTTCACCGGCAACGAGGACTTTCTCAAGCGGCTGCGCACCGAGGCGCGCAACAGCGCCGCGCTCTCGCACCCGAACATCGCGCAGATGTACGACTACGGCGAGCAGGACGGCGCCGGCTACCTCGTCATGGAGCTCGTGCTCGGCGAACCCCTCGCCGACCTGCTCGAGCGCGAGCCCGTCGTCGCGCCGCGCAAGCTGCTGCCGATCCTCTCCGCGACCGCTCGCGGGCTGCACCACGCCCACCGGGCCAAGGTGGTCCACCGGGACGTCAAGCCGGGGAACATCCTGCTCGAGCACGACACGCGGAACGTCAAGATCACGGACTTCGGCGTCTCCCTGGCCGCCAACCAGGCCACGATGACCGCGACGGGCATGGTCATGGGCACCGCCCAGTACCTCTCGCCCGAGCAGGCCGTGGGACAGCCCGCGACGGCGGCCTCCGACCTCTACGCGCTCGGCATCGTGGCCTACGAGGCGACCGCCGGCCGACGCCCCTTCACCGGGTCGACACCGGTGGACATCGCTGTCGCGCACGTGAACAGTGCCGTGCCGCCCCTGTCGTCCAGCGTCCACCCGGGCCTCGACGACGTCATCATGCGGATGCTCGCCAAGGACCCGAACAAGCGGCCCGCCTCCGGCGCCGCACTGGCCGACGAGCTGGACGCGCTCGCCCAGGAGATCGCCGAGGACCCCCTCGGAGCGCGGTCCCGGGCCGCCCGCCGCGCCGCCCGCACCGGCCGCCCCGCACCCGTCCGGCACGCGCGGCCCGACGACGCACCGACGTCGGCACGCTCGCTCGACCCGGCGACACCCGCGGAGCGCCCCACGGCCGCGCCGACGGCGTCCACCCCGGACCTGCCCGACCCCGGGGCGCCGCGCAGCTACCCGGCGCGCCGCGACCTGCGCACGAACCCGCCGTCCCGCCCCACGCCACCGCGCGGCGGCCCACCCGGCCGCGCCGCGACCCGCAGCGGCCCGACGCGCACCCCTGCGTCCCGGTCGTCGAACCGGTCGTCGGGGCGCCCGGTGCGCAGCTCGACGACGACGGGACAACGTCTCGGGCCGCTCGGCCGGCTCTCCTGGCCGCTGCTCGCCCTCCTCGGACTGCTCGGTGTGCTCCTCCTGGCCACGCTCCTGAGCGGAATCTTCGGCGGGGGTGACGGCGATGCTGCCGCCCTGCCGCTCCTCGCCGGCGGCGCGCTGGTGACACGCCCCGCGAGATTGCGGACGATGACCGACCCCGGTTCTGGGATGATGCTCCAGGACCCGTCGCACCCCGCCGGTGCGACAACGACCCAGAAGGACGTCTGAGTGGTGGACAACACGCCCCGAGTACTCGCGGGCCGGTACGAGGTCGGTGAGCTCATCGGCCGCGGTGGCATGGCCGAGGTGCACATCGGCCACGACACCCGCCTCGGTCGCACCGTCGCGATCAAGGTGCTGCGGTCCGACCTCGCACGCGACCCGTCGTTCCTCGCCCGGTTCCGACGCGAGGCGCAGTCGGCCGCCGCCCTCAACCACCCGGCGATCGTCGCCGTGTACGACACCGGGGAGGACACCTCCACCGACGCGGCGGGGCAGCAGGTCCACATCCCGTTCATCGTCATGGAGTACGTCGAGGGCCACACGGTCCGCGACATCCTCGCCGACGGCGCTGCCGTGCCCATCGAGGAGGCCGTCGAGATCACGGTCGGCATCCTCAGCGCGCTGGAGTACTCCCACCACGCCGGGATCGTGCACCGCGACATCAAGCCCGCCAACGTCATGATCACGCCCACGGGCGCCGTCAAGGTCATGGACTTCGGCATCGCGCGCGCGATGGCGGACTCCGCCGCGACCATGACGCAGGGGCAGGCCGTCATCGGCACCGCCCAGTACCTGTCGCCCGAGCAGGCGCGCGGCGAGCAGGTCGACGCCCGCAGCGACCTCTACTCCACCGGCTGCGTGCTCTTCGAGCTGCTCACCGGGCGCCCGCCGTTCGTGGGCGACTCGCCGGTCGCGCTCGCCTACCAGCACGTGGGTCAGCAGCCGCAGCGGCCCAGCGAGATCGCCAACGACGTGCCCGAGGTCCTGGACCGCATCGTCCTCAGCTCGCTGGCCAAGGACCGCAACGACCGCTACTCCTCGGCAGGGGAGTTCCGCTCCGACCTCGAGTCGGCCGTGCGCGGGGGCAACATCATGGCCCCGGCGCTCGGCGCCGCGGCAGCCGGTGCCGCAGCCGCCTACGGGGCGACGCAGGTGCTCGGCGACCCCCAGGGCACGCAGGTCATGTCGCCCGCCGGCGGGCCCGCGCCCTGGGGCCAGACCGGGCTGCCCGTCGACCAGACGGCGGCCGGTACCGCCGTCCCTCCCGGCGAGGAGGAGGAGAAGGGCAACCGCAAGTGGCTGATGTGGACGCTCATCGGCGTCGGCGTCCTGGCCCTCGCCGCGATCCTCTTCTTCTGGCTCAGCAGCGGCGAGGACGAACCGACGCTCGCCACCGTGCCCGAGCTGACCGCGAACATGAGCCCGACAGAGGCGAAACGCGCCATCGAGGACGTCGGGCTGGTCTACTCCGAACGGGTGGACGACGAGTCCGACGAGCCGGAGAACACGCTCACCCGCTCCGACCCGGCCAGCGGCGAGCAGGTCGCGCAGGGCTCCACCGTCCTCGTGTACTTCTCCGGCGGCCCCGAGACCTTCGCGATGCCCGACGTGACGGGCAGGACTCTCGAGCAGGCGGAGCAGGAGATCGCCGATGCCGGCCTGGAGGTCGGCGAGGTCGAGGAGCAGGCCAGCTCGAGCGTGGACGAGGGGGACGTCATCTCGACGGACCCGTCGCCCGGCGCCGCCGTCAACCCCGGCGACTCCGTGGACATCGTCTGGTCCAACGGACAGGTCGAGCTCCCTGATCTCCTCGGGCAGAACCAGGACGATGCCGAGGCGGCCCTGGCAGACCTCGGGCTCAGCTCACGCATCACCAGCGAGCCCGTGCAGGACCCGAACGACGTCGGCAAGGTCGTCAACCAGTCGCCCCAGGCGGGCACCGTCGGTCAGGACACCACCGTGGAGCTGACCATCGGCGAGGAGCCCGAGGCCGAGACCGTCAGCGTCCCGGACGTCGTCGGCATGACGGCCGAGGAGGCCGAGGGCGCGCTGGGCGGCCAGGCCAACCTCAACCCGATCCAGCGGACCGAGTCGTCGGCCGACTACTGCCCGGGCTTCGTGGCCAACCAGGACCCGCCGGCCGGGACCGAGCGGGAGGTGGGGTCCGACGTGACGATCATCGTCTCGACGGGCGCCGAGGGCCAGGACTGCAGCGCCGGCGAGGCGACCCCGGCACCGCCCGAGGACGACGACGGCCCCGGCCTGGGGCTCGGCGACGACTGACCCAGCCCGGACGCGACCGGAGGTGGCGCCGCTCAGCCCTGGTGGACGAGCGGCGCCATCCCGGCGGACCGCTCCACGGCCGCCGGGTCGCCGCACACCGCGAGCCAGTTGGCGAGCAGGCGGTGACCACCCTCGGTCAGCACCGACTCGGGGTGGAACTGCACCCCGTGCAGCGGCAGGTCGCGGTGCTGCACGCCCATGACGACCCCGGTCGCCGTCGTGCACGTGACCTCGAGCTCGGCCGGCACCGTGCGCGGCTCCACCGCGAGGGAGTGGTAGCGCGTCGCGGTGAAGGGTGAGCCCAGGCCGTCGAGCACCCCGTGGCCCTCGTGCTCCACCTCGCTCGTCTTGCCGTGCATCAGCTCGGCGGCGTGCGACACGGTCGCCCCGTAGACCTCGGCCAGCGCCTGGTGGCCCAGGCAGACACCCAGCATCGGCGTCCGGGAGCGGGCGCAGGCGCGGATCACGTCCTCCGACGAGCCCGCCTCCTGGGGCGTGCCCGGCCCGGGCGAGACGAGGACGCCGTCGAAGGGCGTGCCGTCGTCGTGCCAGAAGCGGCCGTCCGCGTCGGGCTCCGGCACGGCGTCGTTGCGCACGACGGTGGTGCGCGCCCCGAGCTGGTCGAGGTAGCCGACGATCGTGTAGACGAAGGAGTCGTAGTTGTCGACGACGAGGATGGAGGTCATGGGTGCGCCTCGACGGTGTTGTCGTTGATGGGGACGTACGCGGACAGCCAGGGGAAGACCCACTCGAAGCAGGCCCACACGAGGGCCACGAACACCACGAGCAGCAGCAGCACCCGGAACCACGCGGGTCCAGGGAGGATACGCCACAACGCGCCGTACATCACGCCTCCCCGTCATCGATACCGCGCACCTGGACGCCGGCCTCGACGAGCTCGATGGGTGTGCCCTCCTCGACGGGAGCCCAGTAGTCCAGCTCAGCGTGGACGATGTACCGCTGGGCCGCCGAGTACATCGGGTGGCACGCGGTCAGGGTGAGGAGGCGCTCGGTCAGCTCCGGCACCGGGTCACCGGCCTGCAGGCCGGGCACGGGTGCGATGACCTCCACCTCGTGGGGCCACACGATCTCGTGCGTCGTCGTGCGGTACACGTACCAGGTGTCCTCCGTGCGGAAGACGAGCGGGTCGCCCTCCTTCAGGTCCGCGACCTGGTGGTACGGCTTGCCGTACGTGGTGCGGTGACCGGCCGTGGCGAAGTTGCCGAGGTCGCCGGGCATCGCCGTGCCCGGGTAGTGGCCCGCCCCGAGCCGGTCGAGCACCCGCGCCTTGTCCACGCCCTGGGCGACGGGGGTCACGAAGTCGTCGCCCCACCGGGGCACGTAAAGCTCGGCGAAGACCGTCTCGTCCGCGGGCTCCTCCATGACGGGCGGTTCGTCCCGGTGCTCGCTCGCGATCGCCGGGCCGTCGTCGACCTGGAGCGGGGGCGGCTCGGGCCACTCGAGCTCGGCGAGCACCTGGGTGTGGATGCGCCCGGCCTGGACGTCGGTCCACCACAGCTGCCACACGACGAACAGCCCGAGGAACACCCCGGCGGTGATGAGGAGCTCGCCGACGACGCCGATCGTCGCGCTGAGGGCGCCGCCCCGGCGCCCGCGCGCGTGCCTCACGAGAACACGTCCGTGCCTTCGGGCACGGTGGCGTGCTGCAGCTCCTGGCCCCCGGTGTAGGCGGGCATCTCGACGCCGTCGAGCTCCTGGACCTGGTAGCCGAGCCCGATCCAGTCCACGTACTGCTTGTAGGTGGCGACGCCCGGGGAGGCCTCGAGGGCGGCCCGCAGATCGTCCGGCTCGCCGATGACCTCGATGACGTACGGCGGGGAGAAGACCTTGCCGTGCAGCAGCAGGATGTTGCCCGAGCACCGGAAGGCGCTGGTCGACGTGACGCGCTCACCCTGCAGCGTCATCGCCTCGGCACCCCCGGCCCAGAGCGCGTTGACGACGTGCTGCACGTCCTGCTGGTGCACCACCAGGTCGTCGGGCCGCGCGTCGGGGATCTCCAGGGACGACGACGGCGCGTCCTCGAGCGCGACGCTCAGGCCCCGCCCGGACACCGGCCAGGCGCCGGAGACCACCGCCTCCTGGGCACGCAGAGCGGGATCACGCCGAGGGGCGTCGACGTCGACCGCGTCACCGAGCCGGTCCACCTCCTCGTCCAGGCGGCTCGCCTGCTCGCTCAGCTCCTCCACACGGGCCGACTCGGCGGCGATCACCGACGCGAGGTCGTCGCCGTGGCGGCTGTCCCGCTCGTCGGCGAGCTGGGCGCTGGCGGTGAAGAGCACGCCGGACAGCGCGAGCACGCCCGCGACGGAGATCGCGGAGCGGATCCGTGGTGACATCGCGGGCCTCCTCCCTCGTGTTGCCGGTCCTGGTGCGGCTGGCCACTACGCTAGACGAAAATCCCGTCGTCGGCGGTCGAGAATTCGTCTCGAACGTCGCAGAACACCCTCACAGGAGTGCACCCCGTGTCCGAGCCCAAGCCCGAGAAGAAGTTCGATCCCGTGCCCCGGAAGTCTTCGGCCAATCCCCGCTGGCTCGTCCCCACGATGCTCGGACTGATGCTCGCCGGACTCGTGTGGATCGTCACCTACTACCTGACGAGCCAGAGCCTCGGGCTGCCGGTGCCGCAGCTCGGCAACTGGAACCTCCTGGTCGGCTTCGTCCTCATCATCGCCGGGTTCTCCCTGACCACACGCTGGAAGTGACCTGGGCTGTACAAGTTCCACAGGTGTGATTCCACACCTGTGCATATCTCTGGGGATAACTCGTACGGTCCCTGCCGTCAGAGCATCGGCAGGGACGCGACGGCCGAGTACTTCCACACCGTGAGGGCGACGAGGACGACGCCGACCGCGGCCGGGAGCACCCAGCCCACGAGCTTCTGCCGTTCCCTCGGCGCAGCGGCGTAGCCGGCACCGACAGCGAGCCCGACGACGAGCCCGCCGACGTGCGCCTCCCAGGCGATGTTGTCCACGAACAACGGCAGCGCCATGTTGATCGCGATGAGGACCACGATCTGACCGGCGTCGCGTCCCATGCGACGCAGCACCGGGATGATCGCGCCGAACAGACCGAAGACGGCCCCCGACGCCCCGACCGCCGCGGTGTACCAGCTCGCGCCCAGCGGGTCGGCCAGCAGGAGCACGCCCACCGAGCCGCCCACGGCCGCGAGCACGTAGAGCGCGAGGTACCGGCCGCGCCCGAAGGCCTGCTCGAGGAACGGTCCCACGAGCCACAGCGCGTACATGTTGAACAGGATGTGCAACGGGCTCGTGGAGTGCAGGAACGCGGCTGTGAGGAAGCGCCACGGTTCCACCTCGCCGATCGCGGCGGAGAACGCCCACTGCTGCGTCCAGGCGCCACCCGTCGTGAGCTGCAGGATCCAGCTCACGACGCACAGCCCCATGATCGTCAGGGTCACGACGGGACGCCCGCCGCGGACCGCTCCGCCGAAGACCGTCCTGGTGCCCCGAGCGGCCTTCGCCGTCTGCGCCACGCAGTCGACGCACTGGACCCCCACGGGGGCGGGGCGTTGGCACTCCGGGCAGGTCGGTCGGCCGCAGCGCTGACACCGCACGTACGCGACCCTGTCAGGGTGCCGCGGGCAGACCGGCGGTGCCTCGCCCGGCCGCCCGGCCGGCGGCTGCTGCGGGGTGCTGATGGTGGGGCCCTCAGTCCTCGATCGTGACGTGCTCGATGACGATGTCCTCGACCGGACGGTCACCGGGGCGCACCTTGGTCGCACCGATGGCGTCGACGACGGCGCGCGACTCGTCGTCCGCGACCTTGCCGAAGATCGTGTGCTTGCCGTTCAGCCACGAGGTGACCGTCGTGGTGATGAAGAACTGCGAGCCGTTGGTGCCCTCGACCTCGCCGGTGACGGGGTTGCGGCGCTTGCCGGCGTTCGCCATCGCGAGGAGGTACTTCTGGTCGAAGGAGAGCTCGGGGTGGATCTCGTCCTCGAAGGTGTAGCCCGGGTCGCCCGTGCCGGTGCCCAGCGGGTCGCCGCCCTGGATCATGAAGTTGTCGATGACCCGGTGGAAGATCACGCCGTCGTAGAGCGGGTCGGTGCGCTCGGCGCCCGTGCGCGGGTCGGTCCAGACCTTCGTGCCCTGGGCCAGGCCGACGAAGTTCGCGACCGTCTTCGGCGCGTGGTTCGGGAAGAGCTCGAGGCGGATGTCACCGGCAGAGGTGTGGAGAGTTGCGAACATTGCTCCATCATCGCACCGGTGACCCCGATGAACGCCACCGGGCGTGTAGCGGTGCGACCCGACGCGACGAGTGGCACAGTGGTCGCATGGTGCAGACCCCGAAGATCGACTCCGCCAAGGTCAAGGACTCCGCCGCGGAGGTCACGGCCGCGCTCGTCGGCGCGGGATCCCGTGCCGCGGACAGCGCCAAGGACGCCGCGGGCCAGGCCAGACAATGGGCCTCCCCACGTGTGGACTCGTTCGTCGAGTGGCTCCGGCCACGCGTCGAGCAGGCGTGGAACGAGAGTGTTCAGGCCGCCGCGCCGCGTGTCGAGCAGGCCGCCGGCAGGACCGGCCCGCTCGTCGACAGTGCTCACGACAAGATCGTGGACGAGTACCTGCCCAAGCTCGTCGACGTGTTCAACGACGCTGCCAGCCGGGCGGCGATGACGACCGAGGAGGCGGCCAAGGTTGCCAAGAAGGCCGCGAAGGCGGCCGAGAGGTCGGCGCGCAAGGCCCAACGCAGGTCGCGTCGTCGCAACACGTTCGTGTGGACGGTGGTGCTCGGTGGTGCCGCCGCCGCGGGCTACGCGTTCTACCGCCGTGCACAGCCGCAGAACGACCCGTGGGCCGAGCCCTGGGAACAGTCCACCGCACCCGACTTCGACGGCGTCGCGCGCGACGCGCGCCACGTCGTCGGTGACGCGGCCGAGGCGGTGGGCGAGGCCGCCGGTGCGGCCGTCGCCAAGGGCAAGGAGGCCACCGAGAAGCTCTCGAGCAGGGCTTCGGAGGCCAAGGAGGAGGCGAAGGAGAAGTCGGCTTCCCGGACCTCCCGGACCCGCAAGTCGGCGGCGAGCACGACCAAGGATGCGGTGGACGACGCCGCAGCCGGCGCCAAGAAGGCCACCGACGCCGCCCAGAAGAAGGCCGACGAGGCTGTGGAAGCAGCCGACGAGGCCGTCGACAAGACGGACGACGACAAGAAGTAGTCCGCGCGACGTCGCGTCGCCGGAACGACACGAGCCCCCGTCCTGATCAGGACGGGGGCTCGTGTTGTCGACGGGGTCAGGAACGTCGTCGCGCCCGGTACGCCGCGGCGTTGACGCGGTTGCCGCACGCGGCCATGCCGCACCATGTCCTCCGCGCCCCGCGGGACCGGTCCAGGTAGAGGCGGGTGCAACCCTCCCGCCCGCACTCCTTGATCCGGGCGGAGCGGTCCGCGAGCACGACCATCCCGCGGCGCGCGATGAACGACAGCACCGCGCGGACGTCGCCCGCGCGGTGCACGCCCTCGTCGTCGAGGGTGATCGACGGCGTCGGCCCGGCCGCGACCGTGTTCACGACGTCGAGGCTCCGGCGATCGAACGGCCGGTCGTGGCAGTGGTCCTGCGCGAGCCGGTAGACGGCCTCACGCAGCGACAGGGCGTCGGTGAACGCGTCGGCGTCGACGTCGACGGTCGGCACCTCGTCGCACCGTGCCGTCCACCGCACCAGGTCAGCCGGGGTCATCAAGAGGTCGACCGGGTCGTCGTGCCGCCGGAGCACGGTACCGGTGAGGTCGAGTGCGGGGTTTCCGCTGACGAACATGATCTCCACGTCATCATCTTGACCAGTGACGCACGGCGATGGCAAGGTCGTCAGTATCTGAACCAGTGACGAAGGGAAGACGCGGTGCGTGGTCTCGACCGGACGCGGACAGTGGTCGTCGACGTGCTCGGCACCCTGGTTGACGAACGCACCGGCCTGCACGCCGAGATCTCGTTCGCCGCGCCGAGGGCGGACGGGGCGTTCGTCGCCCGGCTGGCCACGACGTGGCAGGAGCACGTCACGGACCAGCAGCAGCTCGTCGTCGAAGGTCGGCGGAGCTACATCGACGCCAGTGCTCTGGATGCCGAGGTGGCCGCGCTCGTGGCGTCGCGGGCCGGGATCGCCGACCCGCGGGCGGTGCACCGCCTGGCTACCGCCCGCCGCCGGCTCCCGGCCTGGACGGACACCGTCGATGCCCTGACCCGCCTCGCCCACCGCGTCACGGTCGTCGCGCTGTCCAACGCCGGCGCGGCAGACCTCGATTCTCTGCGTCGGTACGCGGGCCTGCGCTGGCATCACGCCGTGTCCAGCGACGACGTTCGCGCCTACAAGCCGGATCCGCGCCTCTATGCGCGGGCGGTCGAGGTCGCGGGCGGCCGCCCTGAGGACTCCGTCATGGTGGCGGCGCACACGTGGGACCTCCGTGGAGCACAGGCCGCGGGGATGCGCACCGCGTATGTCCACCGACCGGGTGGCGACCCGCCCCGGCCTGACGACGTCCTCGATGCGCAGGTCGGCAGCCTCGCCCAGCTGGTGGCCGCGCTGTGAGCTTCGGGCGTTCGCGTCCGTAGGGCGCGGCGTCGCGCCCGGTACGCCGATGAACCGTTTAAGCGTCGGCCCCGCCGGTGACGGCAGGGAACCGCTTACCCTAGTCTCGGTTCTCACCGGATGTATCGGTTCAAGCGGGTTGGACGTCGCGACGGTGCGATCCCCCTGCCATCGCCGCGACGCGCCAGACCATCGGCCGTGCCCGGCATGGCCGTGCCATCTCACGAAGGAGTGAAGAATGTCCAGGCAAAGAAGAACCAGGGCCATGCTCGTGGCCGCAGTCTCCGGACTCGCCGTCGCCGCCACGGGCGTCGGCGCCCTGAACACCGCTCACGCGGATCCGACACGCTACGAGGCCGAGACGGCCCCCGCCGTCTGCGACGGCACGATCGACTCCAACCACGCCGGCCACTCGGGCACCGGATTCTGCAACACGGAGAACGCTGTCGGCGCCACGCTCGACCTCACGATCGAGGCCGAGAGCGACGGCACCGCCACCGTCGGCATCCGGTACGCCAACGGTGGGACGACCGACCGACCGGCCGACGTCGTCGTCGGCGGCACCGCTGTCGGCACCGTCCCGCTGGGCCCGACGGGAGCGTGGGACTCCTGGGCCACCAGCACGGTCACCGCCCCTGTCACCGCCGGCTCCACCACGATCCGCCTGGCCGCGACCAGCGGAGGCGGCCTGGCGAACATCGACTACGTCGAGTCCGACGTCGCCGCCGCGCCGACGCAGAGCCGCCTCGAGGCCGAGGACGGCCCGGCCGTCTGCGAGGGCACGATCGACTCCAACCACGCCGGCCACTCGGGCGCCGGATTCTGCAACACGGACAACGCCGTCGGTGCCGGCATCGAGTTCTCGGTCGACGCCGAGGCCGCGGGCACCATGACCCTCGACGTCGGCTACGCCAACGGTGGCTCGAGCAGCAGGCCCGGCGAGTTCCTCGTCAACGGCGTCGCCGTGCGGACCGCGCAGTTCTACGCCACCGGAGCCTGGACGAGCTGGTCGACCCAGACCGTCACCGCCGAGCTCGAGTCCGGGGTCAACACCGTCCGCCTGCAGGCCACCGGTGGGGACGGGCTGGCGAACATCGACTACCTGGACGTCACGACCGGCGGTTCCGAGGAACCGGGCGGCGGTGACGGCACCTACGAGGTCGAGGCCCTGACGCGGGGCGTGAGCGTCCGGCCGGCGGACGGCGGCAACCTCGTGAGCTGGCGCCTGCTGGGCACCGACGACCAGGACGTGGCCTTCAACGTCTATCGCGACGGACAGAAGCTCAACTCCTCACCGATCACGGGCGCCACGAACTACCGAGACACCGGTGGCTCCTCGAGCTCGACGTACTCGGTCGCGGCGGTGACCGGCGGGACCGAGGCTTCGCCGTCCGGCACCGAGGCCCGGTTCACCTCGGGCGGCTACCTCGACATCCCGATCGACCGTCCGGGAGGCAACTACTCCGCGAACGACACCAGCGTCGGCGACCTGGACGGCGACGGAGACTACGAGTACGTCGTCAAGTGGTACCCCGACAACGCGAAGGACAACTCCCAGTCCGGGCACACCGACAACACGATCATCGACGCCTACACCCTGGACGGGAGCCGCCTCTGGCGGATCGACCTGGGCCGCAACATCCGCTCCGGCGCCCACTACACGCAGTTCCAGGTCTTCGACTACGACGGCGACGGCGACGCCGAGATCGCGATGAAGACCGCCGACGGCACGCGGGACGGTCAGGGGACCGTGATCGGCAGCGCGAGCGCCGACCACCGGAACTCCGGCGGGTACGTCCTGTCCGGACCCGAGTTCCTGACCATCTTCGACGGCCGCACCGGTGCGGCGATCGACACCGTCGACTATCAGCCACCGCGTGGGAACGTGGGGAGCTGGGGCGACGACTACGGGAACCGCGTCGACCGGTTCCTGGCCGGGACCGCCTATCTCGACGGTGCGACCCCCTCCATGGTCTTCGCGCGGGGCTACTACACCCGCTCGGTCATCTGGGCCGTCGACTTCGACGGGCAGAACCTGTCCACGCGGTGGATCTTCGACTCCGACGACCGCGGCTCCCAGTACCGCGGCCAGGGCGCCCACAGCCTCTCCATCGCCGACCTCGACGGCGACGGCCGCCAGGACGTCGTCTACGGCGCGATGGCGATCGGCTCGGACGGCGACCCGCTGTGGAACTCCCGCATGGGCCACGGCGACGCGCTCCACGTCTCCGACTTCGTGCCCGGCCGTCCGGGGCAGGAGGTGTACATGCCGCACGAGAGCGGGAGCGCCCCGTCCTCCAGCCTGCTCGGCTCGGACGGCACCGTCCTGTTCCAGACCAGCCCCGACGGCGACAACGGCCGCGGCGTGGCCGCCAACGTCACCACCAGCAACCCTGGCGCCGAGTTCTGGTCGTCGAACGTCTCGGGGCTGCGCAACGCCTCGGGGGACACCGTCGGCTCCAAGCCGAGCTCGGCGAACTTCTTGGCGTGGTGGGACGACGACGGGGAACGCGAGCTGCTCGACGGCACCCACGTCGACGACTACGACGACGGACGGCTGCTGACCGCGTCCGGCGTGGGAACGAACAACGGCACCAAGTCGAATCCCGCTCTCTCGGGGGACGTGCTCGGTGACTGGCGCGAGGAGGTCATCTGGCGGACGAGCGACTCCTCGGCGCTCCGCATCTACTCCACGCCCTACGCGACGGACCTGAGAATCGCCACGCTCATGCACGACCCGCAGTACCGGGTCGCGATCGCGTGGCAGAACACGGCCTACAACCAGCCGCCGCACCCCAGCTTCCACATCGGGAGCGAGGTCAGCAGCTACCCCTGGCCCGACGTGCGCACCCCGTAGCAGGACACCGCACACCGCGACGAAGGCCGCTGACCCGAGGGCCAGCGGCCTTCGTCGCGTGCGCCTGTGGGTGTGAGCGTGGCCGAGACCGGCGCGCCGCAGCGATGAGATCATCGCTGGGTGGGGCGGAGCCCGGCGATCACGGCGCCCTGCCCCCCGCGCTGACCGACGAGAGGAATCAGCATGAACAGGACGCCTGTCGGCGGGGGTGAGATGCCGGGCCGGATCTCTGACGTGCGATGGCACGCGATGAGCGGCTTCGCGCTCGTCGGCGTCATCGCCGTGATCGCGGGTGGGCTCGTCGCTGCGGCCACCGGACCGACCGGATTCACCCACGGCTCCTGGGTCGCGGCGTACCTGGTGCTGGTCGCCGGCGTCTCCCAGGTCGGCCTCGGTGTGGGGCAGGCGCTGCTCGCCGCGGTCCCTCCCTCCGGAAGACGCCGTGCCTGGCAGCTCGTCGTCTACAACGCCGCCAACACCGCAGTTCTTCTCGGCACCCTGATCAGCTCGGTGGCCGTGGTGGTCGCTGGTGGTGCCCTGCTGCTCCTTGCGCTCGCGCTGTTCCTGGCAGCGGTCCGCCATCCGCGCACGCACTCCTGGCACCTGGCGATCTACCGGCTGCTCCTCGCGATCCTCGGGGTGAGCGTGCCGGTGGGCATCGTCCTGTCAGCCCTGCGTCAGAGCTGACCTGCGTCGGGACCATCACCCGGTGAGGATCAGCACCCTCGACGCACAAAAAAGACCAGGGCCGAACGTGTCGGCCCTGGTCAGGTGTGGTGGAGCCAGGGGGACTCGAACCCCCAACCCCCTGCTTGCAAAGCAGGTGCGCTACCAATTGCGCCATGGCCCCCGGGGGATTCAGTCGAGAGAGTCGGTGACCTCGGTCCAGAGGTCACGGTCGGCCGCATCGGCCGAGACGCGGCGCCAGACGAGGTACCCTGCCGCTGCGGCGAGCAGGACGATGAACAACTTCTTCATGCTGGACCTCCGCGTCTGCCAGGGAGTGGGGCTAGGAGGACTTGAACCTCCGACCTCTTCCTTATCAGGGAAGCGCTCTAACCGTCTGAGCTATAGCCCCTCCGCACGTGTTCGAAGAACGCGTGCAGCACGGAACGTTACCGTACCCGGCGCTCCGGCCCCAAACCGCGGGAGGTTCCCCGTGGTGTGACGTCCATCGCGCCGGGCCGCCCCTCGTCAGTCGTCGGTGAGGGTGAGGTGGACGCCGCCGACGAGCGCTGCCGTGATGTTGTACAGGATCGCCATGATGGTGGCGATCGCCGTGAACAGCACCATGTTGACCAGCGCGATCAGCGTCGAGAGCGAGATCATCCGTTCGAACTCGACGAACTGCGTGATGTTGATCGTCTGTGGCCCCATCGTCTCGATGAGGAAATCCTGGATCGTCGCGAACGTCCCGAGGGAGTTCAGCGAGTACCAGACCACGGCGGTGGCCACGACGATCATGATGCCGATCGCCACCGACAGCAGGAACGCGAGCTTCATGATCGACCAGGGGTCGATGCGCGACACGGCGAGCCGGACGCGGCGCGGGCTACCGAGACCTTCGCTCGGGGTGGCGGCCGACGCGGGCACGGGCTGGGCTCCCGCTGCCGCACCGTACTGGCCACCGGCGGCCGACGGCGAGGCCTCGGTCTGGGCCGCGCCGTGCACCCCGCCCACGGAGTAGTGCATCTCGGGCCGCGGCGCGCTCTGCGTCGCTCCCGCAGAGGGCGGCGGCGGGGGAGCGCTCTGGGTCCCTGCCGACGCCGCATCCGGCGGCTCGGCGCCGGTGCTTGAGGAGGCCGCCGACTGCACCTTCTTGGCTGCGGTGCGCGCCGCCGCGAGGGCAGCGGCCGCCGCCTTGACGGCGCCGTCCTTCACCGAGGAGCCGTTCGCCGGTTCCGGAGCTGCCGGAGCGGCGGGCGGTGGCGCGGCGGCCGCCGTCGGAGCCTGCTCGGTCGACGGGCCTCCGCCCGGCGTCTGGTCCGTCGCAGGCTGGGAGGCCGGCGGCTCCGGGGTCGACGGCGCATCGTTCGCCGGCTTGTCGGTCGGCTCCGGCTCCGCCGCCGGGACGGCGGACGAGCCGCCCTTCTCCGGCGCCGAGACACGGTCCTTGCCCGACGTGGTCGGCGCTGCCGGGACGGGCGCCATCTGCTGCGTCGACTCCGCAGCGTCCGCCGTCTTCGTCCCTGCCTGCCCCGCGTTCTTGTCGCTGGCCATCAGATGTTCCCGTCCCCGGTCTCGTCCTGCTCGGGCGTGGTCGCCTCCGCGGCCCCGGCCGGGCCGCCGTCAGCGGCCTGCTCCTCCACGCTAACCGACACCTCGTCCTCGCGACGCTCGACGTTCCGGGCGACCGCGATGATCCGGTCCTTCTTGTCCGGCTTGGCGAACGTGACCCCCTGGGTCGTACGACCCGTCAGGTTCACCTCGTCCACCCGTGACCGGACGATCTTGCCACGTTCCATGATCACCAGGACCTCGGTGTCCGCGTCCGTCACCAGAGCGCCCACCAGGTCGCCCCGCGCCTCGACGAGGTTGGCCACCTTGATGCCGTAGCCGTTGCGACCCTGCAGCCGGTAGTCGTCGATCCGGGTGCGCTTGGCGAACCCGCCCTCGGTGACCACGAACAGGTCGGTGCCCGGCGTGACGACGTCGGCGTTGAGCAGCTCGTCGCCCTCGCGGAACTTCATCCCGGTCACGCCGGACGTCGCGCGCCCCATCGGGCGGAGCGTGTCGTCGTCGGCGGGGAACCGGATCGACTGTCCCTTGCGCGAGACGAGGATGAGCTCGTCGTCCATGTTGACCAGGCGCGCAGCCACCAGCTCGTCCGGTATGCCCTCGTCGTCCTGGCGCAGGTTGATGGCGATGAGGCCGCCGCTGCGCGGGGAGTCGTAGTCGCCGAGCCGGGTCTTCTTGACGAGTCCGCGGCGTGTGGCGAGCACCAGGTAGTCCGCGGCGTCGTAGTCCCGGACGGCGAGCACCTGGGCGATCTTCTCGTCCGGCTGCATGGCGAGCAGGTTCGCGACGTGCTGGCCCTTGGCGTCACGCGCCTGCTCAGGCAGCTCGTAGCCCTTGACCCGGTAGACCCGGCCGGCGTCGGTGAAGAACAGCAGCCAGTGGTGCGTCGTCGTGACGAAGAAGTGGTCGACGATGTCGTCCTCGCGCAGCGTGGCACCGCGGACGCCCTTCCCGCCGCGCCGCTGGGCGCGGTAGGAGTCGGTCCGGGTCCGCTTGGCGTACCCGCCGCGCGTGATCGTGACGACCACGTCCTCCTCGGGGATGAGGTCCTCGATCGACATGTCGCCGTCGTACGGCAGGATCGTGGTCCGACGCTCGTCGCCCCACTTCTCGGTGACCTCGTCGAGCTCGGTCGCGACGATCTCCCGCTGCCGTGCGGGCTTGGCGAGGATGTCCTCGTACTCGAGGATCTCTGCCTTGAGCTTGGCGTGCTCGTCGAGGATCTGCTGGCGCTCCAGGGCGGCCAGACGGCGGAGCTGCAGCGCGAGGATGGCGTTCGCCTGCGTCTCGTCGATCCCCAGGAGGCCCATCAGGCCCGAGCGGGCCTCGTCGGCGTCGGGGGAGCGGCGGATCAGCGCGATGACCTCGTCGAGCGCGTCCAGCGCCCGCAGGTAGCCCTCGTAGATGTGGATCTTGTCCTGCGCTTCGCGCAACAGGTAGGTCGTGCGGCGCCGCACGACCTCGATCTGGTGCTGCGTCCAGTGCCGGACGAAGGCGTCGAGGCTGAGCGTGCGGGGCACCTCGTCGACGAGCGCGAGCATGTTTGCGCTGAAGTTGTCCTGCAGCTGGGTGTGCTTGTAGAGGTTGTTCAGCACGACCTTCGCGACGGCGTCCCGCTTGAGGACGATGACGAGCCGCTGGCCGGTGCGGCCCGAGGTCTCGTCGCGGATGTCCGCGATGCCGGCGATCTTCCCGTCGTTGACGAGGTCGGCGATCTTGGTGGCGAGGTTGTCCGGGTTCACCATGTACGGCAGCTCGGTGATGACGAGACAGATCCGGTTCTGGATCTCCTCGACGTCCACCACGGCGCGCATGGTGATCGAGCCGCGACCCGTCCGGTAGGCGTCCTCGATGCCCTTGGTGCCGAGGATCTGCGCGCCCGAGGGGAAGTCCGGCCCCTTGATGCGCTGCATCAGGGCGGCGAGGAGCTCCTCCTTGGAGGCGTCCGGGTTGGCCAGGTGCCACCGGACGCCGTCGGCCACCTCGCGCAGGTTGTGCGGCGGGATGTTGGTGGCCATGCCCACGGCGATGCCGGCCGACCCGTTGACCAGCAGGTTCGGGATGCGGGACGGCAGGACGACCGGCTCCCGCGTGCGGCCGTCGTAGTTGTCCTGGAAGTCGACGGTGTCCTTGTCGATGTCCCGGACCATCTCGAGCGCCAAGGGCGCCATCCGGCACTCGGTGTATCGCGGGGCCGCGGCCGGGTCGTTGCCGGGGGAGCCGAAGTTCCCCTGCCCTGCGACCAGCGGGTACCGCAGCACCCAGTCCTGGACGAGGCGGACCAGCGTGTCGTAGATCGCCGTGTCGCCGTGCGGGTGGAACTTGCCCATGACGTCGCCGACGACGCGGGAGCACTTCGAGAAGGCGCGGTCGGGACGGTAGCCGCCGTCGTACATGGCGTAGAGCACCCGGCGGTGCACCGGCTTGAGGCCGTCACGCACGTCGGGCAGAGCGCGCCCGACGATGACGCTCATCGCGTAGTCCAGGTACGACCGCTGCATCTCCAGCTGCAGGTCGACCTGCTCGACGCGGCCGTGCTGGATCGCGGCGAGCGCGACGTCGTCGCCTGCCGGTGCCCCCGTGGGGCCGTCCGTCTCGGGGCCGGGTGTCTCGTCCGTCACCGTGTCTCCGTTTCTTCCTGCGCCGCCAGGGCGCGGGTCCTGCCTCGATCAGTGCTGAAGTTCTGTACAACTGCGCAACCTTGTGGCGTACGCGCAGCTCCGGTCAGATGTCGAGGAACCGGACGTCCTTGGCGTTGCGCTGGATGAAGCTGCGCCGAGACTCGACGTCCTCACCCATCAGCACCGAGAAGATCTCGTCAGCCGCGGCCGCGTCATCGATGGTGACCTGCATCAACGTACGGTGCTCCGGGTCCATCGTGGTGTCCCAGAGCTCGGTGTAGTCCATCTCGCCGAGACCCTTGTAGCGCTGGATCCCGTTCTCCTTGGGGATCCGCTTGCCCTTGGCGATGCCCTCCTGGAGGAACGCGTCGCGTTCCCTGTCGGAGTAGACGTAGTCGTGCGGGGCGTTCGTCCACTTGAGCCTGTACAGCGGCGGTTGCGCCAGGTACACGTGCCCCTGCTCGATGAGCGGTCGCATGTACCGGAACAGCAGCGTCAGCAGCAGCGTGCAGATGTGCTGGCCGTCGACGTCCGCGTCGGCCATGAGCACGATCTTGTGATACCGCAGCTTCGCGATGTCGAAGTCCTCGCCGATGCCGGTGCCGAACGCCGTGATCAGGGCCTGGACCTCGGCGTTGGACAGCGCCTTGTCCAGGCGCGCCCGCTCCACGTTGAGGATCTTGCCGCGCAGCGGCAGGATCGCCTGGTTGTGCGGGTCACGGCCACGCACCGCCGAACCGCCGGCGGAGTCGCCCTCGACGATGTAGATCTCGCACTCTTCGGGGCGGTTCGACTGGCAGTCCTTCAGCTTGCCGGGCATCCCGCCCGAGCTGAGGATCCCCTTGCGTCGGGTCGCCTCGCGTGCCTTGCGGGCCGCGATGCGCGCCTGCGACGCCGAGATCGCCTTGCGGATGATGTCCCGCGCCTCGTTCGGGTGGGCGTCGAACCAGTCGACCAGCTTCTCGCGCACGACGCGCTGGACGAACGTCTTCGCCTCGGTGTTGCCGAGCTTGGTCTTCGTCTGCCCCTCGAACTGCGGCTCGCCCAGCTTGACGCTCAGCACCGCGGTGAGCCCCTCGCGGATGTCGTCACCCGTGAGGTTCTCCTCCTTCTCCTTGAGGATCGCCTTGTCCCGGGCGTACGAGTTGACCAGGCCGGTCAGTGCCGCACGGAAGCCCTCCTCGTGGGTGCCGCCCTCCGTCGTCGAGATCGTGTTGGCGAACGTGTGCACCGACTCGCTGTACGCGCTGGTCCACTGCAGCGCGATCTCGAGCGAGATCTTCGCCGTCGTGTCCTCCGACTCGATGTCGATGATCTCCGGGTGGATGATCTCCGACCGCTTCGCCGCGTTGATGTGCTTGACGTAGTCGATCAGGCCGTCGTCGTACTTGTACGTGACGGTCCGCACCGCGCCGTCCTCGGACTCGGCGTCGTGCACCTCGTCGTCCGGGGACGCCGCAGCCGCGGCGTCGCCATCATCGGCGACGCTCTCGACGGCGTCGGGTACGCCGGTGATCTCGTCCGGGCCGGAGACGTGCTCGGTCCGCTCGTCCGTCAGCGTGATCCGCAGGCCCTTGTTGAGGAACGCGTACTGCTGGAACCGCGACCGGAGCGTCTCGAAGTCGAAGTCCGTCGTCTCGAAGATGGTGTCGTCGGCCCAGAACGTCTGCGTCGTGCCCGTCTCCTGCGTGGCCTCGAGCCGCTGCAGCTCACCGACCGGAGCGCCGCCGTCGGCGAACTCCTGGCGCCAGGCGTAGCCGTCACGGCGCACCTCGGTGACCACCCGCGACGAGAGGGCGTTGACGACCGAGATGCCCACGCCGTGCAGACCGCCGGAGACGGCGTAGCCGCCGCCCCCGAACTTTCCGCCCGCGTGCAGGATCGTCATGACGACCTCGATCGTCGGCCGGCCCTCGGTGGGGTGCATCGCCACGGGGATGCCACGGCCGTTGTCGACGACGCGCACCCCGCCGTCCGCCAGGAGCGTGACGTCGATGGTGTCCGCGTGGCCGGCGAGAGCCTCGTCGACCGAGTTGTCCACGACCTCGTACACGAGATGGTGGAGACCTCGCGCGCCGGTGGACCCGATGTACATGCCGGGTCGCTTGCGGACTGCCTCGAGACCCTCGAGGACGGTGATGTTCCCGGCGTCGTAGCTGTTGTCGGATCGCTGAGCCACAGGCTGTAGCACTCCTCGTCGTCCAGGCACGCGACGGGGTGTCCCGGACCGAGGTCCGGGCCGCAGCACAGGGACGGGCACGGGTGTGCCGGCTGCGGGTCGGTGCCGTGCGCCACCGGGGGACCATCGAGGCCCGAGCAGTCGTCGACCGGCCCGATCGGGCCGGTCGCACGGTTCTCCACGGACCCGGATCGACACCCGGGGACACCCACCGAGTCTACCGGAGATCCGCGGGAAATCGCGGCCACCGGGCCGCCGAGCGTGTGCTCTCCCACACGTTGTCCACAGGTTTCTCCACATCGACCACCAGCCTGGTCAGCCGAAGGTGTCACCCGGCCCGGGACCGCGCACCGACCGGCGTCCACGACGGAAGCTCGGCCCCGCCGGACCGAGCACCGAGACCCGCTCCACGACGCCCTCGCCGACCTCCTCGTCGAGCCGCCGCATCAGCGTCGGCACGAGCAGCCGCACCTGCGTCGCCCACGCCGTGGAGTCCGCCCGCACCACCAGGACCTTGTCCTCGAACGTCTCCGGCGTGCAGTGGTCCGCGACCTGGTCCCCGACCACCTCGCGCCACCGGCCGATCACCCCACCGACCGAGACCTCCTCGTGCCAGCCCTTGTCCCGCAGCAGCCTTGCCACCACGTCCGAGACCAGCCGCGGGTCGCGGGCGTTCGGCCCCTTGCCGGGATCCTTGCGCGGCTCCGCCAGGGCCGACCGGCGCGACGGGCTCCCCGGGCGCAGACCCTTGGCCCGCGCGGCCGCCTTGGCGCGGTTCAGCGCCTCGCGGGCCACCTCGGACCGCGGCGTCAGCTCGGTGCGTTCGACGACGGGACGCGGGTCACGCTCGCGCCGCTCGTCCGGGGAGCCGAGCGGGTCCGCGGGACCGCCGTCGGCCCCCTGCTCAGACACGACGTACCTGCCCCGGCGTGACCTCGAAGCGGGCACCCAGGAGAGCCTCCGGGACGTCCTGCGGCACCGCGGCCGTCACCAGCACCTGCCGCGCCGGGACCACGAGCTCCGCGAGCCGCTCGCGACGGCGGACGTCCAGCTCGGCGAAGACGTCGTCGAGGATCAGCACCGGGTCCGCGTCCGAGCCGTGGTCCGGGTCCCAGAAGACTCCCTCGGTCTCGATCGGCTCCGACCCGCCGCCCAGCAGCCGGAACGCCGCGAGGCGCAGAGCCAGCGCGAACGACCACGACTCCCCGTGGCTCGCGTAGCCCTTCGCAGGAAGATCGCCGAGGGAGAGCACGAGATCGTCCCGGTGCGGCCCGACGAGGCTCTGGCCCCGCTCGATCTCCTGCGCCCGCTGCTCCTCGACGGCGGCGGCCAACAGCTTCTCGAGCTCCTCCGGCGCCACCGCGTCCGACGGTCCGTCGGGCAGCACCGCCGAGCGGTACCGGATCTGCGCCTCGCTGTCCGCGTCGCTGACCTGCTCGTACGCCGTCGCCACGAGCGGCTGCAGGGAGCGCACGAGCGCGGTGCGCCACGCCAGCACCTGCCCACCGAGCTGGGCCGCGCGGGCGTCCCAGACCTCCAGCGCCGACAGGTCCGGGTCGCGCCCGGCGGCCCGGTGACCGCGCAGCGACTTCAGCAGCGCCGACCGCTGACGGACCACGCGCTCGTAGTCGGCCAGCACGCCGGCGGCACGGGGGAGGAGCTGCACGACGAGCTGGTCCAGGAAGCGGCGCCGGCCGTCCGGGTCTCCCTTGACGAGACCCAGGTCCTCCGGGGCGAACAGGACGGTGCGCAGGATCCCGAGGACGTCGCGCGCGCGGCCGAGCTGGCCGCGGTTCACGCGAGCCCGGTTCGCCTTGCCCGCGGTGATCTCCAGCTCGACCGTCGACGCTCGCTCGCCCCGGACGACGCGGGTCCGGACCACCGCACGCTGGGCGCCGGCACGGATCAGCGGGGTGTCGTTCGCGACCCGGTGGCTGCCGAGCGTCGCGACGTACCCCAGAGCCTCCACGAGATTCGTCTTGCCGCGGCCGTTGCGGCCGACGAACGCGTTGGGGCCCGGCTCGAGCTCGACGTCGGCTGCCTCGTAGGACCGGAAGTCGAGCAGGGAGAGGTGCGAGACGTACATGACCCCAGTGTCGCGCGGACTACTCGGCCGAGGGCTTCGTGGCGTGTCCGCCGAACTGCTGGCGCAGCGCTGCCACGGCCTTCATCGCCGGGGAGTCGTCCTGGCGCGAGGAGAACCGGGAGAACAGCGCTGCCGAGATGACGGGGAGCGGGACGGCGTTGTCGATCGCCTCGTCCACCGTCCAGCGGCCCTCGCCCGAGTCCGCGACCCAGTCGTCGATCGCCGTGAGCTCCGGGTCCTCCTCGAGGGCCTTGACCATGAGGTCGAGCAGCCACGAACGCACCACCGTGCCGCGCTTCCACGCGCGCATCGTGCCGTGGACGTCGGTGACGACGTCCTTCTTCGCGGACAGCAGCTCGTAGCCCTCGGCATAGGCCTGCATCAGCCCGTACTCGATGCCGTTGTGCACCATCTTGGCGAAGTGTCCCGCCCCGACGTTGCCGGCGTGCACGAAGCCCTCCTCGCGCGGACCCTCGGGCCGCAGCGCGTCGAAGATCGGCATGAGGTACGCGACCTGGTCGTCGGGTCCACCGCACATCAGGCCGTAGCCGTTCTCCAGACCCCAGATGCCACCGGAGACGCCCACGTCGACGTACCCGATGCCGCGCTCCGCGAGCTCGGCCGCACGCGCCTGGTCCTCCGGGTAGTGGGAGTTGCCGCCCTCGATGACGATGTCGCCGTCGCCCAGCAGGGTTCCGAGCTCCTGGACCACGCCGCGCGTCGGTTCACCGGCCGGGACCATCACCCACGCCACGCGTCGCGGCCCGGGCAGCGCGGCGACGAGCGCCGCGAGCGACGCGACGTCGGACACCTCGGGACGCGGGTCGTAGCCCGTGACCTCGATACCCGCGCGGCGCAGACGCTCGCGCATGTTGTTGCCCATCTTGCCCAGACCGACCAGTCCCATGTGGGTGACCATGTGGAGAACCTCCTGGATAGGCGTGCTGCGAGCGTACGGGCCTCGGGGAGAACCCGCCCTGACTCAGGACGAGAAGCGGATCGGGACCAGCAGGTAGCGGTAGGCGGACGAGTCCTCGCCGTCCAGGGACTCCTGGCCGGTGAACTCCACCGGCTTGTTGGGGTGCGTGAAGGACAGCCGGACGAAGTCCGTGCCGAGCGCGCCCAGACCGTCCAGCAGGAACTGCGGGTTGAAGGCGACCTGGATGTCCTCACCGACGAGGACCGCCTCGAGGGCCTCGGACGCCTGCGCGTCGTCGCCCTGGCCGGCGTCGAGCACGACCTGGCCCTCGGAGAACGCGAGGCGGATCGGGGTGTTGCGCTCGGCCACGAGCGCGACGCGCTTGGCAGCGTCGATGAGTGCCTGGGTGGGGACGACGGCGTGGATCGGCGTGGCGTCCGGGAACAGCCGCCGCACGGCCGGGTAGTCGCCGTCGACCAGCTGGGACGTCGTGTGCCGGCCACCGGCCTCGAAGCCGATGAGATCGATCCCCTCGCCGGTGGAGAGGCCGATGTTGACCTGGCCACCGCCTGCGCCGAGCGACTTCGCGACGTCGTTGAGGGTGCGGGCGCGCACCAGCGCGACGGCCGAGTAGCCCGGCGTGGCGGGCGTCCACGTCAGCTCACGCAGCGCAAGACGGTACCGGTCGGTCGCGAGCAACGTGATCCGTTCGCCCTCGATCTCCATCCGGACACCGGTGAGGAGCGGGAGCGTGTCGTCCCGGCTCGCGGCCACGCTGACCTGCGCGACGGCGTGCGTCAGCGAGTCGCCGGGCACCGTGCCGGTGAGCTCGGGCATCGCCGGCAGGGCCGGGTAGTCCTCGACGGGCATGGTGAGCAGCGTGAACCGGGAGGCGCCACAGGTCAGCGCCACCTTGTTGCCCTCGACCGTGACGTCCACCGGCTTGCTGGGCAGGGCACGGGAGATCTCGGCGAGGAGGCGGCCGGAGACGAGCACCGTGCCCGGCTCGGAGACCTCGGCGGGGATCTCGGAGCGGGCCGAGACCTCGTAGTCGAAGCTCGCCAGGCCGATGGTCCCCGCGGCGTCGGCCTCGAGGCGGACACCCGCCAGGACCGGGGCCGGCGGCCGCGTGGGGAGCGTACGGGCCGTCCAGGTCACGGCCTCGGCCAGGACGTCACGTTCAACCCGGAACTTCATCCCACTCCTCAGTGTGTTCGTGCGGTGCGACGACGTGCCTGGCAGCAGCGCCGTCGTCCGTGCAAACCCTACCGTGCCGAGGCCCGGGAGGAAGGGCGTGCCGTCACTGCCGTCCAGCGCTTCGAAGGCGTGTGGATCTCTCCTGGGATAAACACGTTCATCGTCGTCGTAGGGGTTGTGGATCATGGGGAAAACCGCTGTCTTCCCAGGTCAGAGGGCTTGCAAGGCTGTGGAGAGGGTTGGGGGCGAACCTGTGGGCAACAGGGTGCCCCTGTGGACGGTGGTTTCTGTACCCACAGGCGTCCACCGATGAGGGTGCGTTCGTCCACCGGTTCTGCGGCGTGTTCCACAGGCATCCACAGATTTGTCCACAGGTGTGCACCGGGCTGAGACCGGAATCGGGGGAGTTGTCCACCGATGCGGTCCACAGGATGGGGACAGCCCGGCTGAAATCGCATGTTCTCGGGCACGCTTCTGTGGGAAACCCTGTGAACACGAGGTTCTCCACAGGGCTGTGGAATTGTGGATCAGCCGCGATGCTGTTGCTTGATGCGGCTCGTCAGCTCCGTGACCTGGTTGTACGTCGACCGGCGCTCGGCCATCTGCCCGGCGATCTTCTTGTTCGCGTGCATGACCGTCGTATGGTCGCGGCCGCCGAACTGCTGGCCGATCTTGGGCAGGGAGAGGTCTGTCAGCTCGCGGCACAGGTACATGGCGATCTGCCGGGCGGTCACGAGCACCCTGGACCGGGACGTGCCGCAGAGGTCGTCGATCGTGAGACCGAAGTACGCGGCGGTCTGGGCGATGACCATGGCCGGGGTGATCTCGGTGGCCTGGTCGTCGTCGGTGATGAGGTCCTTGAGGACGATCTCGGTCAGGGCGAGGTCCACCTGCTGCTTGTTCAGGTTGGCGAACGCCGTCACCCGGATGAGCGCTCCCTCGAGCTCGCGGATGTTCGTCGAGATGCGCGAGCCGATGTAGCTCAGGACCTCGGCCGGCACGTCGAGCCGCTCGCTCGCGGCCTTCTTGCGCAGGATGGCGATACGGGTCTCGAGGTCGGGCGGCTGGACGTCCGTGATGAGACCCCACTCGAACCGGGAGCGCAGGCGGTCCTCGAACCCGTCGAGCTGCTTGGGCGGGACGTCGGAGGTGATGACCACCTGCTTGTCCGCGTTGTGCAGCGCGTTGAAGGTGTGGAAGAACTCCTCCATCGTCTGTTCCTTGCCCTGCAGGAACTGGATGTCGTCGATGAGCAGGACGTCGACGTCGCGGTAGCGCCGCTGGAACGCGCCGGTGCGTCCCTCGCCGATGCTGTTGATGAAGTCGTTGGTGAACTCCTCGGAGTTCACGTACCGCACCCGCACGTGCGGGTAGAGGTTGTGGGCGTAGTGACCGATCGCGTGCAGGAGGTGGGTCTTGCCCAGCCCGGAGTCGCCGTAGATGAAGAGGGGGTTGTAGGCCTTGGCCGGCGCCTCGGCCACCGCCACGGCGGCCGCGTGCGCGAACCGGTTGGAGGAGCCGATGACGAACGTCTCGAAGATGTACTTCGGGTTCAGCCGCGTGGGCTCCGCTGCCTCCTTGCGCGCCGGCGGCGCGGTGCGGGGCACCGAGGTCCGCTCGGGGGCGGAGATGTCGTGCTCGGGCTCCTCGGAGGGCGGGCTGTAGTCCTGCGTGGGCCCGGCCAGCGCCTCGTGGCTGAGCTCCGGGTCGACGGTGATCCCGAAGCGGATGTCGCGCCCGAGCGTCGAGGACATCGCCGAGACGAGCTGGTCGCGCACGCTCGTCTCGAGGTAGTTGCGCGTCTGCTCGTGCGGGACGGCGATGAAGACCGTGTCCTCCAGGATCGCCATCGGCTTCGCGAGCTTGATGAAGGCGAGCTGCCGCTGGGTCATGTCCGACCGCGCCTCGAGGGTCGCCAGGGTCTGTGACCAGACCTCGGTGATGTCGGCGTCGGGCTGGGGCACGGGGGTTCCTCCGGGCGGTCGGGTGACAGTGTCCACATAGTTTTCCACACCCTGTGGAACCTGTGGACATCGGTGTGGACGACGGCGGACCGGCAGTGGTCGTGTCGTCGTCGTCACGCTGGGCCCGGTTGACCGGAGAGGCTCCGACGGCGTAACGTCGGACAGCCGTTCCAGGTACTTTCGCGCGCCCTCCTTCGGGCGAGCGGCCTCGGGTCGGCCCGGTCGACACACTGCCCGTGCGGACACCGACCTGCAACCTGACCGACATCGTCGAGGACCTGACGGTGTGCCTCCCCGACGTTTTCTTGGAGTACCTCGTGAGCAAGCGGACCTTCCAGCCGAACAACCGCCGTCGTGCGAAGACCCACGGTTTCCGGCTGCGCATGCGCACCCGCGCCGGCCGCGCCATCCTGGCGAACCGCCGTCGCAAGGGCCGCGCCGACCTCGCTGCCTGAGCCGTGCTCCCTGCGGCGCGTCGCATGCGCCGCTCTTTCGACTTCGAACGAGCGGTGCGCGGTGGCGCGCGCGCAGGGCGCTCGACCGTCGTCGTCCACCTGACCCGAGCACCGGGGCAGGTGGACGGCCCTTTGGTGGGCCTGGTGGTCTCCAAGGCGGTCGGGAACGCCGTGCACCGGAACTTGGTGAAGCGGCGCCTGCGAGGCATTGCAGCCGCCCACCTCGCCGAGCTGCCCGCGGACGCCCTCGTGGTCCTGCGCGCCCTGCCGGCGTCCGCTGCGGCGGACTACTCGCGCCTCGCCCGCGACGTCTCCCGCGGCATCTACAAGGCGCTCGCCCGGTTCGCGGGGCCGGGCTGATGGCCGGCTCGGTTCTCGGACGCAGCCGAGAGCTGATGCGCGCCGTCCCGACGGCAGTGCTCGTCGGGGCGATCCGCGTCTACCAGGCCGTCGTGTCGCCGATGACCGGTCCGACCTGCAAGTACTACCCGTCCTGCTCGCAGTACGCGCTGGTCGCAGTCCGTACGCACGGACCGCTGCGGGGGACCGGACTCGCCCTCTGGCGGATCCTGCGGTGCAACCCGTGGAGCCTCGGCGGCGTCGACGACGTGCCGCCGGCTCGTCAGCACGAGCACCGCGGCGCCCACACGCACTGACCTCCCGGGGTCGCGCCACCCGGACTCAGCTTCCGACAGAGGAGACATTTCGGGATGATCGATACCATCCTGTACCCCATCCAGTGGGTCGTGGCCTGGATCATGTACGGGTCCCATCAGTTCTTCACCCTGCTGGGCTTCCAGGACGGTCCGGGCTTCGCCTGGGTGCTGTCGATCGTCGCACTGGTGATCGCCATCCGTATCCTGCTGATCCCGCTGTTCTTCAAGCAGATCAAGGCCTCGCGCGGTATGCAGATGATGCAGCCGGAGCTACAGGCGATCCAGAAGAAGTACAAGAACAAGAAGGACCCGTCGTCGCGCGAGGCCATGGGCCGCGAGACGATGGAGCTGTACCGCAAGCACGGCACCAACCCGATGGCCTCGTGCATGCCGATCCTCCTGCAGTCGCCGATCTTCTTCGCCCTGTTCCGGCTGCTCTACAACCTGGGCGACATCTCGACCGGTACCGACTCGGCGATCGGGCCGATCGACCAGTCGGTCGCCGCCGACATCGAGCACTCCTCGCTCTTCGGCGCGCAGCTCTCAGACATCTTCCTGCAGACGGACGACTGGGGTGCCCGGATCGTCATCCTGGTCCTCATCGTCGCGATGAGTGCCACGACGTTCTTCACGCAGCGCCAGCTCACGATGAAGAACATGCCGAAGGCCGCGCTCGAGGGGCCGATGGCGAACACGCAGAAGATGATGCTCTACGCGCTGCCGGTGATCTTCCTGATCTCGGGCGTGAACTTCCCTGTCGGTGTCCTGATCTACTGGACCACGACGAACCTCTGGTCGATGGGGCAGCAGTTCTACACGATCAAGCGTATGCCGGCGCCGGGCTCCGAGGCGGAGCGCCAGCTCAAGGAGAAGCAGGCCGCGAAGGCTGCCAAGAAGGGCATCGTCGCCGAGGAGCCCACCGAGATCGAGCCGCCGAAGCCTGTCGGCCAGCGTGAGCAGCCGGTGCGGAAGAACCGCAAGAAGAAGAAGAGATGAGGTCAGCCATGACGAGCGACGCGACGCCCGAGAACGGCAAGACGCTGGTGGCACGGCTCGAGGAGGAGGGTGAGGTCGCCGCGGATTACCTCGAGGAGCTGCTCGACATCGCCGACCTGGACGGTGACATCGACCTCGACATCCACCATGAGCGTGCCGCGGTCGAGGTGGTCTCCGAGGAATCCCCCCGGTCTCTCGACGCGCTGGTCGGCAGGAACGGCGAGGTGCTGGAGGCGCTTCAGGACCTCACGCGACTGGCGGTGCAGGCGCGCACGGGGGAGCGGAGCCGACTGATGCTCGACGTCGGCGGTTTCCGCGCGGGGCGGCGCGCCGAGCTCGAGACGCTCGCGACCGATGCGATCACGCGCGTGCGGGAGTCCGGAGAGACGGAGTCCTTGGAACCGATGAACGCCTTCGAGCGCAAGGTGGTGCACGACGTCGTGGCCGCGGCGGGCTTGGTGAGCGACTCGGCCGGAGTCGAGCCGCAGCGGCACGTGGTGATCCATCCGGCGGGGGACACCACGGCGTGACGACCGCCGACGGGGCCCGCTGTTTCACGTGAAACAGCGGGCCCTCGTCGTGTCTGGAGGATGCTGACCAAGGAGGGGACGAGCCATGCTGGACCCCGACGTGAGTGACAGGATGGTGCGCATGGAATCGGACGAGACGATCGGGACGAGCGCGGCGGTACGCGACTACTTCGGCGAGCACTACGACGCGGTGGCCCGGTTCCACGCCCGGCTACGGGACGAAGGCGAGCTTCGCGGGCTGATCGGCCCGCGCGAGGTCGATCGCCTGTGGGAGCGACACGTCCTCAACTCCGCGGCGGTCGTGCCGTTCCTCGCATCGGCGAACACTGTGGCGGACATCGGATCCGGCGCCGGGCTGCCCGGCGTCGTCATCGCGATCCTGCGTCCCGACGCCACGGTGCACCTGATCGAACCCATGGAGCGACGGACCACCTGGCTCGAGGAGGTCGTCGACGACCTCGGGCTGACGAACGTCGAGGTCAAGCGAGGCCGCGCGGAGGAGTATGACGGCGCGTTGGAGGTCGACGCGGTGACATCTCGTGCGGTGGCAGCTCTGTCGAAGCTCGCACGGATGAGCCTTCCGCTCGTCAGGCCCGGCGGAGAGTTGGTCGTCCTCAAGGGGCGCAATGTCGCGCAGGAGATCGAGCCGGCGAGAAAGATCCTGCGCAAGCTCGCCGTCGGAGAGCCGGAGATCCTGGAGGGCCGGACGGTCGACGGTGTGGAGTCGACGACGGTCCTCCGCGTCCGCCGCAAGTAGCGCTACGGCTCGCGGCCCGGCATGTTTCACGTGAAACATGCCGGGCCGTCGTCGTGCTGCGGGCGCTTCGTCGCGAGGTGCATGACGTGCGGGTGTCAGCGCCGCGGCCGTGGGTGCGAGGCCGTAGAGTGAGCGCGGAACTGCATCGACGTGCGACGCGACGTGGAGGAACGACCCGTGAGCATGAGCGCCGACCGCCAGGACGCCTCGTCCGAGGACGGTACCTGGAGCACCCCTGACGCGCGCGACGCCGGTGTTTCACGTGAAACATCCCCCTCGCCGGAGATCGGCGGTGGATCCACCTCGCACCCGGGAGCTCCGCACGCGGGAGCCTCGCACGCGGGGGATCTGCACCGGGAGGCGCTGATCTCCTCCGTGCCGGAGGTGGACGAAGACACGCCCTTGGCCGCACAGCTGGCGCTGGATGCGCGACGCCGGCTCGAGCTGGACGGACGGAGGTTCCCGCGTCCCGAACGCACGCGGATCATCACCGTCGCCAACCAGAAGGGCGGCGTCGGCAAGACGACGACCACGGTGAACCTCGCCGCCGGCCTGGCTCGGGCTGGGCTGAAGGTCCTCGTGATCGACAACGATCCTCAGGGCAACGCCTCCACAGCGCTGGGCATCGAGCACCGTGCTGGGACGCCGTCCATCTACGAGGTCCTCGTCGAGGACGAGCCCATCGAGACGGCGGTCCAGGCATGCCCGGACGTCGAAGGGCTGTGGGGCGTGCCGGCCACCATCGACCTCTCAGGTGCCGAGATCGAGCTGGTGTCGCTGGTCTCCCGCGAGACGAGGCTGCGCAAGGCTCTCGACCGGTATCTCGACGAGCGCACGGCGCGCGGTGAGGAGCCGATCGACTACGTCTTCGTGGACTGCCCGCCGAGTCTGGGCCTGCTCACGGTGAACGCGTTCGTCACGGGCCGCGAGGTCCTCATCCCGATCCAGTGCGAGTACTACGCCCTGGAAGGCCTGAGCCAGCTCCTCAAGACGATCGAGCTCATCAAGGCGCACCTGAACCCCGAGCTCGTGGTGTCGACGATCCTCCTGACGATGTACGACGGACGCACCAACCTTGCGCAGCAGGTGGCCGCCGAGGTCCGGCAGCACTTCCCGGACCAGACCCTGCGGACTACGGTCCCACGCTCGGTGCGCATCTCCGAAGCGCCCTCCTACGGCCAGACGGTCATGACCTATGACCCGGGATCGACCGGCGCCCTGGCCTACCTGGAGGCGGCGCGCGAGATGTCAGAGCACTCAGTTCAACGCGCTGACCTGCGATGACGCGCGTAACATCGAAGCAGTACGGTGAGTCGCGATCGGTCACGGCCGCAGCACCGAGACCCGACGAAGACGGTCCGACACCCGGACGGAACCAGGAGGCTGGTGGATCATGAGCCAGAAGAAGCGAGGGCTCGGCCGTGGGCTGGGGGCTCTGATTCCTCAGGGGCCACCGCAGGACAAGCCGGTGGATGTCTTCTTCCCACAACGTGACGAGGCACAGGACGCACCCGGAACGGTCATGACCGCCTCGGACGACGACCATGGTGGTGACGAACCCGAGCGTGCTGCCGAGACCTCAGCAGCGGCTGGCGAACGCACCGGACGGCGATCGGCGTCCTGGGACTCGGCGATCGCGGGCGGTCGGCTGAGCATCAACGGCAGTGGCCGGACGGACGACCCGATCGACCCGGTGTCGGCGCTGGCGGGCCTCGCCGACCGGCTGGAGTCGGAGTCCAGCGCGGCTGCCGACGGCGGGTACGGATCGCTGGGGACGATCGAGATCACCGAGCACGACGCCCCGGAGGACCTTGCCTCGGCGACCGAGCCGGCAGACTCGGCGCCCGGCACCCCTGCCGGCAGTGCGGCGTCGGCGGCGGGCGATTCGGGAGAGGGCGAGGACGCCCTGGTCCCGGTACCCGGCGCTCGCTTCGCCGAGGTGCCGGTCGACCAGATCCGGCCGAACTCGCGTCAGCCGCGAACCGTCTTCGACGAGGGGGAGCTCGACGAGCTGATCGAGTCGATCAGCGAGATCGGTGTGCTGCAACCCATCGTCGTCCGGCCGGACCCTGACGCCTCGGCAGGATTCGAGCTGATCATGGGGGAGCGGCGGTGGCGTGCAGCGCAAGAAGCGCGGCTCGAGACCATCCCGGCGATCATCCGCTCCACGGACGACTCGGACATGCTCCGTGACGCACTGCTGGAGAACCTGCACCGCGCTGCGTTGAACCCGTTGGAGGAGGCGGCGGCGTACCGCCAGTTGCTCGACGACTTCGGGTGCACCCACGAGGAGCTGGCCACGCGGATCGCCCGCTCGCGGCCGCAGATCTCGAACACCCTCCGGCTGCTGAAGCTGCCTCCGTTGGTTCAGCGGCGGGTGGCGGCGGGCGTGCTCTCCGCAGGCCACGCCCGTGCCCTGCTCGGGCTCACGGACGGCGCGGAGATCGAGCGGCTCGCGCAGCGGATCGTCTCGGAAGGACTTTCGGTGCGGGCGACGGAAGAGGTGGTCACGCTGATCGCGGAGGGCAGCGAGGACAAGCCCGCTGCACGGGCTCCGCGAGCTGGTCAACGCAGCGAGGCGATGGACGAGCTCGCGACCCGGCTCTCCGACCGGTTCGAGACGCGCGTGAAGGTCAACCTGGGCAAGACCAAGGGAAAGGTCACCGTCGAGTTTGCGTCCGTCGAGGACTTGAACAGGATCCTGACGGTCATGGCTCCGGAGGATCCCGGCTTCGCACCGTCCTAACCCCGCGGGCACAGAACCGGGCCCGGTCATGTTTCACGTGAAACAGGACCGGGCCCGTTGCTGTGGGTCCGGGTTTCGTGCCTTGGGCCCCTTGGGTGATGCGCGACGCCGCGATGCGGGGCACGTGCTGTTTCACGTGAAACGAAGCGGCGGTTCGATGTTTCACGTGAAACAGCACCGGTTCACCGTGGTCGGTGCCGGCCCGCCGACCATGCGGGAACAGGCCGGTACGACGAAGAAGCGGCCGCCCCTGGTTCCGATGAACCAGAGGCGGCCGCCAGCGAACCATGAATCCTCAGACGAGAATGCCGTCGATCTCCTCGGCGAGCGCGCGCTTGGGGCGGGCACCGATGATCGACTTGACCACCTCACCGCCGGAGTAGACGTTCAGCGTCGGGATCGAGGTGATGCCGTAGGCCATCGTGGTGGCCTGGTTGGCGTCCGTGTCGAGCTTGACGATCTTGACCTTGCCCTCGTACTCCTCCGACAGCTCCTCGAGGATCGGGGCGACCATGCGGCACGGGCCGCACCAGGTAGCCCAGAAGTCCACCAGGACGGGGATGTCGGACTCGAGGACCTCGGACTGGAAGGTGTCGTCGGTGACTGCGACGGTAGGCATGCGGACTCCTTCGATGTGCGTGATGGCGGTCAGACGGCGTCGAGCGCGGCCGGGAGCTGCTCCGGGTCGGGCTCAGAGGCGAGGTCTGCCAGGTCGGAGAGGTAGGACTGCGCGTCCAGGGCGGCGGAGCAACCCGACCCTGCGGCGGTGATCGCCTGACGGTAGGTGTGGTCGACGAGGTCGCCGCAGGCGAACACCCCGGGGAGGTTCGTGCGGGTGGAGCGACCCTCCGCGATGACGTAGCCCTCGTCGTCCAGGTCGACCTGCCCGGCGAGCAGTTCGCTGCGAGGGTCGTGGCCGATGGCGACGAAGAGCCCGGTCACGTCGAGGTCGCGCTCAGTGCCCGTGACCGTGTCTCGAAGGCGCACCCCTGAGACCTTGTCCTCGCCATGGATGGCTGCCACCTCGCTGTTCCACGCGAAGTCGATCTTGGGATCGGCAAGGGCACGGTCGGCCATGATCTTGGAGGCTCGGAGAGCGTCCCGGCGGTGGATGATCGTGACCTTTGACGCAAAGCGGGTCAAGAAGGTCGCCTCTTCCATCGCGGAGTCACCCCCACCGACGACGGCGATGTGCTGGTCACGGAAGAAGAACCCGTCACACGTGGCACACCACGAGAGGCCGCGCCCCGACAGCTTCTTCTCCTCGGGAAGGCCGAGCTCGCGGTAGGCCGAGCCGGTGGCGAGGATGACCGTCCGCGATCGGAACGTCTCGCCGCCCCCCGTGACGACGGTCTTCACGTCGCCGGTCAGGTCGAGCGTCTCGGCGTCGTCCCAGAGCACCATCGCACCGAACTTCTCGGCCTGCTCGCGCATGGCGTCCATGAGGTCCGGTCCCTGGATCCCCGGGGGGAAGCCGGGGAAGTTCTCCACCTCGGTGGTGTTCATGAGAGCACCGCCGGCCGTGACGGACCCGGCCACGACGATCGGCGCCAGGCCTGCTCGTGCGGCGTAGATCGCGGCGGTGTACCCGGCAGGGCCGGAACCGACGATGACGATGTCGTGCAGCGCGGCGTCCGTGCTGGCCGGGGGGGTCGGCTGGTCGGTCACATCTACTCCTGCGGTTCGGTTCGGTACCGGCGCGGACCGGCACCAGGGGTCAACACACGGGGCATCGGCGATGTTCCGGGCGTCAGGACAGCGTGATCTCGTTGAGCTCGAGCCGGTAGCGGTCTGCCTCGTCCGTCCCCGGGAGCTCGGTGATCCACAGGACGAGGGAGTCGACGATGACGGCCTCGTCGAGCTCGATCGTCGTGTCTTCAGAGAACGATCCTTCCGCCAGCAGGTCGCCGCCCGTCGGGTCGTCGAGGCTGGTCGAACGGAGCTGCCACGCCCCGCCGCTGCCGTTGGTGTTGAGGTCGACCTGGGACACGGGGGCCGGCTCACGCAGCTCGACGCCGAAGCCGGCGCCCTCCTTGAAACCGCCCCAGGCAGGGTTGTTGTGGTAAGTCAGCGTGAACCAGAACGTCGAGGGGTCCGCGTCATAGGCGAGCTCCACGGCCTCCGGGTGCTCACCGTCGCCCGCCGGGTCGAGCTGCTCACCACTGTCGATGATCGGCCGGACCTCGGGCTCCTCGGTCTCGGTGGGCTCCTCCTCCGCAGCGTCGTCGGCTCCCTCGGTGGGCTCACCCTCGGTGGTGGCCTCCTGCGAGGTCTGCGCCTCGGGCGGTGGTTCGAAGCTGAACGGCGTGAAGACCTGGATCATCGCCCAGACGGCGGCGAGCACGACGCCGACGAGCAGGACGCCGAGCACGATCGGCGTCGGGTTGACACCACGCTTCTTCGGGGCGGCGGTCGAGGCGAAGCCGCCGGTCGTGGGGCCGGCCGCCGACGGAGGGGCGCCCTGGGCCGCTGCGGGCTGCCCGGGCGCTGCCTGGGCATAGCCGGCCGGTGCAGGTTGGCCCGGGGCCGCAGCGGGGGACTGCCCGGCAGCAGGCGCCTGGCCGTAGGCAGGTCCTTGCCCGTAGGCGGGAGCCTGGCCATAGGCCGCCGTCTGGCCGTAGGCCCCCTGGCCGGGAGGCGGAGGAACGGCGCCCTGCGCGGGAGGCTGCCCGTAGGGGGCACCGACCGCGACGCCCGCCCCGGCGCCGACGACACCTGCCCGGGCGATCCTCCCGGTGGACGGACGGCGCACGGGGGGCGCGGGCGGGGGTGTGCCCGGGCGCGACGCGGAACCCGCCGGGCTGCCGGCTCCCAGCACGGACGAGCGCACGGGACGCTCGGGGGGCTGGACGAACCGGGGGAGGGCCGCCACGACGGACACCTGCCCCCACGGCTCGAGCGCGGCGACGATGTCGGCCGGCGTGGCCGGGGCACCGGCGTCGTCCCCGGTGAAGGTGCGGCGGACCACGACGTCGATCTCGTCGTCGACGTGCGGCACCAGCTCGGAGACCGGGACGACACCGTCGGGCCCGGTCTGAGCGGGCAGCGGCCGGACGGCGTCCGGAGCGATCCAGGGGACCTCGAGGCTGTCCGCGGCCCAGCGTGCGGTGAGCGCGTAGTAGCCCAGCGCGACCAGCCCGCGGGCGTCCATCGCGGCGGCCTCGGTGTCCGAAGGTTCGATCCCGGCGAGACCGGCATCGATGCCGAGGCCGGTGACGACCACGCGGTGTCCGTCGACGCGCACGGCCTCGGGGCGTAGGGCGCAGTGGTGCACCCCGCGCCGGCGCGCGGCCTCGAGGGCGGTCGCGGCCTCGCCCATGAGCGCGCGAGCCTGCTGGGCGTCCACGAGACCACGCGAGACGATCTGCGTGAGCGACTCGCCGGCGAAGGGCTCGGTGATGACGTAGGAACGCTCGCCCGCGCCCAGGTCGGTGGTGCCGACGTCGAGCACCCTGCACAGGCGCGAGTCGGCGACCAGCGCCGCGCGGCGTGCGGCGTCGAGGGCTGCCGCGGACTGGGGGCCGTCCACGAACGTGACGCGCACCGGACGGTCGAGGATCTGATCGTGGGCCTCCCACGCCTCCGCCGTCGCCAGGTCCGTGCTCGCGGGCTGGGTCAGCCGATAACGATCGACCATGACGGTCCCGGGCTGGACGGTGCTCACCTGGACGCCTCCGTAGGGGTGTGGTGGGAGAGTGGGCTCCGGCCGGATGAGCCGGTGGTCCGTTCCATCGGACCATGGTAGAGCGAAGTGCTGGTCAGAGGTCTCGTCATCGCGGGCTCCGGCGTACGCGTCGCAGAATCGGTGCGAGGGCGTCGTCGAGCTCGCGGACGCGGAGCAGCTTGAGCATGCCGAGGTAGACGCCGACCATCACGAGGCCGCCCACTGCCGTCACGAGCACGGCGTGCGGCCATGACGAGCCCGCGCCACCGTCCATCAGCTGGATGACGCCCCAGCCGAGGACTCCCGCGACGGCGGCTGCGACGGCGGCGCGGACATAGAGGCGCAGCACGCGCCCGCCGTCCATGCCGTGCAGCTTGCGGTTCATGCCACGCAGCCGCAGCAGCAGCGAGACCCAGGTGGACAGCGCGAAGGCGCCGCCCGCGGCGACCGCCCACCACGTCTCGGGCAGGGTGGCGACGGCGCCGGCCAGCGCGCCCACCAGGGTGACGGTGGCGGCGATCTGGATGAGGAACAGCCCGAGACCGTCCTCGAAGGCGAAGTACATGCGGCGGACGAGCACGGTGGCGCCGAGCGCGACGAGGCCGATCGACATGGCACGCAGGATGGGGGCGATCGCGTCGACCTCGGCGGCACCGAGCGACGGCAGGAGCGCCCCGGTGAGCGGCTTGGCGAGCACGAAGAGGACCGCGGCGGAGATGACGGAGAAGATGCCTGCCGACCGCAGGCCGAGGGACATGTCCGCACGGACCGCGGGGAGGTTCCCGGCCTGCACCGCCGCCGTCATGCGCGGGAAGAGGACGGTCACGATCGACACGATGACCAGGGAGTGGGGCAGCAGGTAGATGGTCATGGCCTGCGTGTAGGCCATGTTCCCGGCGGCGACCGCGCCGGTCGCCTCGACGGCTCGCGCCCCGCGACCCAGGACGTTCGTGAGGAACAGGACGCCGAGCTGTTCGAGGACGACGGCGCCGAGCGTCCAGCCGACGACGTTGCCCGCCGAGCGCAGCCCGATGCCGCGGAGCCCGAGGCGGAACCGCCAGGAGAAGCCGGAGCGGCGCAGCGCGACGACCAGCACCAGCGCCTGCGCGGCGATGCCGAGCGTCGCGGTACCGGCGAGCAGCGTCGTCATCGGCGTCGTCCACGCCGACAGGTCCGTGATGCCACGGTCCGGCGAGGTGCCCCACACCAGCAGGAAGGCACCGAACCCGAGCACCGAGACGACGTTGTTCGCGACCGGGGCCACGCCGTAGGCGCCGAACCGGCCGCGCGCGTTGAGCACCTGGCCGAGCAGCATGTACAGCCCGTAGAAGAAGACCTGGGGGATGCACCAGTAGGCGAAGACGGTCGCGAGGTGGCGCGCGTCGGTCGACCACGCGTCGCTGGTGGTGTAAGCCCACACGATGAGCGGGGCGGCGACGACGAGGACCGCGGTGAGCAGCAGGAGGCCGAGGCCGGAGAGGCTGAGGAGCTTGTCGAGCCTCTCCCGCGCGTTCTCCGCGTTCATCGCGCGCAGGATCTGCGGGATGAGGACGGCCTGCAGCACTCCCGCCGAGATCAGCGCGAACAGGACGTTGGGGAGCTTGTTGCCGATGTCGAACGCGTCCGCGACGGTACCGACCGCACCCACGCACGCGACGAGCAGCATGGACCGCACCAGGCCGGAGGCGCGTGACGCCGCCGTGCCGAGGGACATGGCGATCGATCCTCGGCCCAGGCTGGCCTTGCGCGCCCCGGAGTCCGACGGTTCGCCCGCGGGTCGGGCGTCGTCGGGGAGCGGGCCCGGCGCAGCCGGCTCGGGGTTGTCGGCGGTCATGCCTGGGTGTCCTCCGGTGAGTGCGTCGGCGGCTGGTGCGTCGGTGCGTCCTGAGGAACCACCGTCTCGGCGACGTCGGCGGTGGTACGGCGGTCCGACCGGCCGCGTCGCACGGTACGCCAGATTCCTGCGAGGAACAGCAGTCCCACTCCGGCGGCCATCACCGACGTGCCGACGGTCTCCCATCCGGCGCGGACCTGGACCGCGAACTCGGCCGGGGCGGTGACGGCGGCACCGCTCGGAGCGAGGACGTTCACCTCGAGGTTGGCGTCGCCGGAGGCGATGGCCCGCACGCGGACCTGGGCGTCGCGGGACTCGCCGGCGGGGATGACGACGGTGGGGGACGTCTCGACGATGAGCCGGGGGTCGTCCGGTTGCAACGTCACCGTGACGGTGGCGTCGACCGGCAGGTCGTTGCGGACCCGGACGGGCAGGTTGCCGGTGTCGCTGATCAGGAGCACGTCGGCCCGTCCGATGACCCGGATCCCGGACTGGACCTGTTCGGCGCGGATCCCGGCGAGCTGGACCGCGGCGTCCCGTGCGTCCTGGTCTCCGCGGTAGGCGATGGAGAGCGGTGCGACGAGATCGCGGTCCACGCTGGCCATGAGGGTGGCGGGGTCCGCGGCGACGGAGGCGAAGGACACGAGGCCGTCGAGCTCGTCGACGAGGGTGCGCACGGCCCGGGGCCCTAGCTCGGCGGCGTCGACGACGCGCTTCTCGAGGGCGGTGCGCGAGGCCCTGACGGGGGCCTCGGCGAGGACCTCGGTGAGCGGGACGACGTCCACCCAGGACCGGCCGACGAGTGCGGAGGTGACGGCGGTGTAGGCCTCGACGTCCGGTGACCAGCCCCGCGGCATCGCGGCGACGACGGAGACGGGGCGGCCGGAGTCGGCGGCGGCCATGGCGAGCACCGCGGTGTCGGCGAGCAGGCGCTGGGTGGCGGCCGGTGCCGAGCCCGCGGTGCTCGCGGTGCTCGCGGCGAGGGCGCCGCCGAGGGCACGGTCGGCGACGACGACGGGGACGTCGCCCGCGGCGGTGGGCACGGTGTCGGTGGCGGAGGCTGTGACGCCGACGGTCGGCTCGAGGCCGTCGGCGACGAGGACGTGCTGCATCCCGGCGGACCGGGCCGCGCCGAGGGTGTCGAGGTCGGCGGTCCCCTCCGGCCAGGCGACCCGGGTGCTCCAGGCGTCGGGGGTCGACCAGCCGCTCGGCAGGCGCCCGGCCGGCGCGGTGACGGTGCGCAGGTCGCTCGGCTGGACGTCCGCGTGCGCCAGGGCCGCGAGGTCGACGTCGTACGGCGGGAGGGTGACGACGTCGGCCGCGCCGGGACGCTGCAGCCGGCTGGCCCACGCGCTCAGCTCTTCCGTGGAGGAGGTGGCGGCCGTGGCGACGACGGCGGGGTCGACGGCGAGCGAGAGGGGCGCGTCGGCCACCCCGGCGGCCGCGAGCAGCGCGTCGTAGGCTCCGCCTGGCGATGTACGTTCGGTGATCGTCGAGATGTACGCCTCTGGTGCGGCCGGGTCCAGAGGGGGGCCGGTCAGCGGCGCCACCAGCGTGAGGTCGACCGGTGCGGGTGCGGTCCGGCCGGCACGTCCGGTCCCGCCGTCCGGGTCGTACAACATGAACGAGTGCAGCACGTCGATCAGGCCGGCGTCGTCCCGCACGTCGACGGAGAGCTGGCGTGGGCCCCACTCGGCGTCGGTGCCGAGCTGGAGCGTGGAGACGCGCAGCTCGAACGTCACCTCCGCCGACTCGCCCGCCGGCAGGTCGTCCATCGGCAGGCTGAGCTGGCGGGCAGCGGTCCGGGTCGAGTCGTCGTCAGCCCACGTCGCCACGGTGGACCGGGCGGACACCTCGCGCCAGCCGACGCCCAGGTTCGCCTCCAACCCGGTCAGGGCGGTCTCCGAGTCGTTGGTCACGCGGACGGTGACGTCCTGGGTCTGGTCCGGGCCCACCACCGTGGGCGACATGTCGACGATCTCGACGGCGACGCCGCCACCCGCGGCGGCCGACGGCGCGGGGGCGAGCGGAACGGCGATCATCGCACCGGCCAGCACGAGGGCGGCCACGACGACGGCGAGAGCGCGGGGGAGCACCACCGCGGCACGGGAGTCGATCACGCGGTGGGCCTCACTCGACGAGCTCCGGGCTGTCGGACAGCGCCTGCAGGGCCGTGGCGGCCAGACGCTGCTCGTTCGGGTACGCGAGGCGGTCGGGAAGCTCGTCGAGCGGCACCCAGCAGGCGTCCTCGGCCTCGCCGTCCGGGTCGCCGGCGGCGGTGATGGTCCCGCCCTCGGACCGCAGCAGGAAGTGGTGCACCACCTTGTGGACGCGCCGGTCCTCACCGCTGAACCAGTAGTCGATCACGCCCAGGGTGGTGCGGACGGTCCCGACGATGCCCGTCTCCTCGCGGATCTCCCGGACCGCGGCTTCCTCCGGCGTCTCCCGCCCCTCGAGGTGGCCCTTCGGCAGGCACATCTCCAGCCGGCCGGCGCGGTTGCGCCGCAGGATCACCGCGGCCCGGTGGCCGGAGACGTGGCGCTCGACGACGAGACCGCCGGCCGAGGTCTCGTCCACGACGGGCAGGTGCCCGGAGGGAAGGTTGGTGGCCGGCGCGGCCGCGGGGACGGGCGTGCCGCTCTGCCGACGGGCAGGATCGACCCGTAGGGGGTGTCCGCCGGGCGGGACGGGCACCGGCACGGGCGGGCGCCCGTCGGAAGCGCCTGGCGCCGGTGCCGCAGAAGACATGCGCACACCCTACCGAGTTCGTCGGGGCATCCGGACGACGCGCGGCCCAGAGATCGCCCAGCGCTCGCTCCGGCACAAACTGGGACAAAATCCGCAACGGGAACTCTGGTGCGACGCCGACGCGCGAGCGGCCGCGATCTGGGAGGATGGGACGTCGTGTCGACCCCAGCGAACCCTGCCCCCGCCCGGCTCCTCCACCAGGCCCTGAGCGTGCTGACCCAGATGGCCCCCGCCGCCGTCGAGCTCGGCGAGACCTTCGCCGCGGCCGGGCACGAGCTGGCCCTCGTGGGCGGTCCGGTCCGCGACGCGTTCCTCGGCCGCGCGAGCGCCGACCTCGACTTCGCGACCTCGGCCTCTCCTGATGAGACGCAGCGGCTGCTGGCACGCTGGGGCGACGCCCACTGGGACATCGGCAAGGAGTTCGGCACCATCGGCGCCCGGCGGTTCGGCCGGGGCGCCGCCGACACGGGCACCGCAGACGACATCGTCGTCGAGGTGACCACGTACCGCACCGACGAGTACGACGCCGCCTCCCGCAAGCCGGTCGTGGCGTTCGGCGACTCGCTCGACGGCGACCTCTCCCGGCGCGACCTCACTGTCAACGCCATGGCTGTGCGCCTGCCGGACCTGACGTTCGTCGACCCGTTCGGAGGGCTCGCCGACCTGGCGGCGAAGGTGCTGCGCACCCCGATCGCCCCGGAGCGCTCGTTCGACGACGACCCGCTGCGCATGCTCCGCGTGGCGCGGTTCGCCGCGCAGCTCGGGTTCGACGTCGAGCCGGCGACCCGCGCGGCGATCGTGGACATGGCTCCGCGGCTCGACATCGTCTCGGCGGAGCGGGTGCAGGCCGAGCTGACGAAGCTGGTGTGCGCGCCGTCGCCGCGGGCCGGGCTGCAGGTGCTCGTGGAGACCGGCCTCGCCGACCGGGTGCTGCCCGAGCTGCCCGCGCTGCGCCTGGAGATCGACGAGCACCACCGGCACAAGGACGTCTACGAGCACTCCCTCATCGTGCTCGACCAGGCCGTCGCGCAGGAGACGGGACCGGAAGGCCCCGTACCGGCGCCGGACCTGGTGCTGCGGCTCGCCGCGCTGCTGCACGACATCGGCAAGCCCCCGACGCGCCGGTTCGAGTCCGGCGGAGGTGTCAGCTTCCACCACCACGAGGTGGTCGGGGCGAAGATGGTGGCCAAGCGGCTGCGGGCCCTGAAGTTCGAGAAGCAGGTGGTCAAGGACGTCGCGCGGCTCGTCGAGCTGCACCTGAGGTTCCACGGCTACGGCGACGGGGCCTGGAGCGACTCCGCGGTGCGCCGGTACGTCACCGACGCCGGGCCGCTGCTCGAGCGGCTGCACCGGCTCACCCGGGCGGACTGCACCACCCGGAACCGGCGCAAGGCGAAGCGGCTCGCGGACGCCTACACGGACCTGGAGAACCGCATCGCGGCGCTGCGCGAGCAGGAGGAGATCGACTCGATCCGACCCGACCTGGACGGGACGCAGATCATGGAGATCCTCGGCATCGGCCCGGGCCCGGCGGTGGGCGCGGCGTACAAGCACCTGCTCGCGCTGCGCATGGAGCACGGCCCGCTCGGTACGGAGCGCGCGACGGCGGAGCTGACGGCCTGGTGGGAATCTCGCCAGGAGTGAGGTCCCGCCCCTAGGGTGGGGCGCGCGAGGTCGCCGCGTCCTGCGGGACCTGTCGAGCGGAGGCGGACCATGGGGACCGATCGCAGGGCACGTGCGGGAGCGACCGCCTTCTACGCCGTCCAGGGACTGTGCTTCGCCGGGCTGCTGGCCCAGGTGCCCACCCTGCAGGACGGCCTGGGGATCTCGGACGCCGAGCTGACGCTGGTGCTGCTCGTGGTACCGGTGGTGGCGGGCCTCGGCAGCGTCCTCGCGGGACACCTGGCACCGCGCACGGGGAGCGCGGTGCTGCTGCGCGTCGCGGGCCCGCTCGTCGCGCTGGCCGTCCTCGCGACCGGCCTCGCGCCGTCGACGGCGGTCCTCTACCCCGTGGTGGCGCTGGTGGGGCTCCTGCTCGGCATGGTCGACGCCACGATGAACATGCAGGGCGTCGCGGTGGAGCGTCGGTACGGGCGCAGCCTGCTCAACTCGTTCCACGGCGCCTGGAGCGTCGGCGGAGTCCTCGGCTCGCTGGCGGCGGTGCTCGCCCACTCCCTGGACTGGGGGCTCGTGGCAGGGCTCGGACTGGTCGCGGCGGTGGCGGTCGTGGTGGACCTGGTGGCGGCGCCGCTGCTGCTGGACCATCGGGCAGACGTGCCGCCGTCGGTCACGGGCGCGAGCACCGATGCCGCTCCGGCCCGGGTGCCGTGGCGGCCGGTCCTGCTGGTCGGCACCGCCGTCGCCATCGTCTACCTGGCGGACTCCGCCGTCTCGAACTGGTCGACCAAGTACATCGCCGACGCGCTGGACAGTACGGCCGAGGTGGCGCCGCTGGGGCTGGCCGCGTACCTCGGTTGCCAGCTCGTCGGCCGGCTCGCGGCGGACGCCCAGGTGAACCGGTTCGGCCCGGTGCTGCCGGTGGCGGTCGGCGGGCTGATCGGCGCGACCGGCCTCGGCCTCGTGGCCCTCGCCCCGGTGCCGTGGGTCGCCGTCCTGGGCTTCGCCGCGACCGGCCTGGGGCTCAGCGTCGTCGTGCCGCTGTCGTTCTCCGTGGCCGGGGCGCTCGACACGACCGGTGTGGCGGTCGCGCGCGTGAACCTCTTCAACTACGTCGGTTTCGTGCTGGGTGCGGGTCTGATCGGCGGGGTAGCGGAGCTCGCGAGCCTGCGTTGGGCGTTCACCGTGCCGGCGGTGATCGCCCTGGGCGTCGTCGCACTCGCCCCGGCGTACCGGGTGGCGGCCCGCACCACGAAGCACGGGCCGCCACCCGCCGAGGTAGTGCGGGACGCCGCGCGGTAGTTCCGCGTCCCGGCGAGGTCGTACCGCGCTGGGCGTCGTCCCACCCTCAGTGCGAGGACACGCCCTCGGGAGCCTCCGACTTGCGCAGGCGCGTGGCCAGCACGAGCGCACCGACGACGACGGCGGCCGCCACGGTGAACGCGAGCTGTGCGCCCCCGGTCGTGGCCTGCGCCTCGGTGGCACCGCCGTCGACCAGCGACACCTTGCGCAGCGTGAGCAGCGCGACGAAGAGCGCCGTGCCGGCGGCACCCGCGAGCTGCTGGACCGTCGTGATCGCGGCGGAGCCGTGCGAGTAGAGCCCCGGACGGAGGCCACCGAGCGCCGACGTGAACGTCGGCGTGAAGATGAACGCCAGACCCAGGCTCAGGACGAGGTGGCCCACCACCACCGCCCAGAGCGGCGACGTCGGCGACAGGGACGCGAACAGGAGCATCGCGACACCGACGGCGGCGACCCCCGGGATCGCGAGCGGCCGCGGCCCGACGCGGTCGTAGAGCCGGCCGACGACCGGACCGAGCAGACCCATGAGCAGACCACCGGGCAGCATGAGCAGGCCGGCCGTCAGCGCGTCCAGGCCCATCCCGCGCTGGAGGACGAGGGGGAGCCCGATGATCATGCCGAACATCGCGACCATGCTGACCGCCATCACGGACAGCCCCACGGTGAAGCCCTGCGCACGGAACACCCGCAGGTCCAGCAGGGCGGAGTCGGTGCGCTGCAGCACGAGCTGGCGCCACACGAACAGTCCGAGGAACGCCGCGCCCGCGACCAGCGGGACGGCCGGCGAGACCGGAAGGTCGTGCTGCGCCGCCTCACCGAGGGCCGAGAGCCCGTACACCAGCCCGCCGAAGGCCACCGCGGCCAGGAGCAGGGAGAGCGGGTCCAGGCGGGTGCGTGCGCGGTCCGCGACGTCCCGGACCAGCAGCGCGCCGAGCAGCAGCGAGACCGCCGCGATCGGCAGGACGACCCAGAAGACCTCGCGCCACCCCAGGCCGGTGACGACGGCCCCGGAGACGGTGGGACCGAGCGCCGGGGCGACGGCGATCACCAGCGACACGTTGCCCATCACGCGCCCGCGACGGTGCGGCAGCACCGTGCTCATCACCGTCGTCATGAGCAGCGGCATCATGATCGCCGTGCCCGACGCCTGGACCACACGGGCCGCGACGAGCAGCCCGAACACCGGTGCGATCGCGGCGAGGAACGTGCCCGTCGTGAACAGGGACATCGCGAGGATGAAGGCGCCGCGGGTGCCCAGCCGCTGCAGGAGCCAGCCGGTGGACGGGATGACCACCGCCATCGTCAGGAGGAACCCGGTGGTGAGCCACTGCCCGGACGACTCCGGGATGTCGAACTCCTCCATGACCGCCGGCAGGGCCACACCCATGGTGGTCTCGTTGAGGATCACGACGAACGCCGAGACGAGCAGCAGGGCGATGACCCGGAAGTGCTCGGGTGCCAGCCCGTCGCCCGACCGGCCCGCGCTCCGCTCGGTGGGACCGGGCGCAGCCTCGGTGGTACGTACAGACATGTGTCCCTCTCCCGGTTCGTCGCTCCTTGCCGACCGCGGGCGACGCTGCGCACGGACTGACCCGTCAACTCAAGTCGTCACCAGGGTGCGGTATTCCACTGCAGGGAGCGACCTGTTTTTCGCTCGGGACTCATCGGACGTCGTTCGGGCGCCGAAGGGGTGGTCAGTCGGTGGACTCACCGCTCGGGATGTTGCGCACCACCAGCACGCAGGTGTCGTCCTCGCGCCTGCCGTCTGCGCACACCTCGACGATCGCGTCCCGGACGCCGGCCGCATCCATCCCCTGCTCGATCTCGCCGGCGCAGGTGGCGAGGTTAGCGAGCTGGGCGCGCAGCGGACGGTCCCGGCGCTCGACCAGCCCGTCCGTGAACAGGACGAGGACGTCCCCGGGATGCAGGAGGGCCTCGGCCTGCGGGACCTCCTCACCGATGATCGGTGCACCGATCGGGGTGGTGAGCGCGCCGTCCAGGAGTTCGACGCTCCCGTCGACGCGCAGCAGGAGCGGGGCCAGGTGGCCGGACCGCGTGTAGGTGATCCGGCGTGTGCCGTGGGCGTCGGGCGGGTCCACGAGGGCGAACACGCACGTCGCGATGTCCGCCATGCCCAGGCTGCGCACGAGGTCGTCCATCCCCGCGACGACCTCGGCCGGGCTCCGGCCGGACCAGGCCTCGGTGCGGATGACGGAACGCAGCTGGCCCATCGACGCAGCCGCCCGGACGTCGTGCCCGACGACGTCGCCCACCGTGACGGCGACGCGCCCGGTGGGCAGCGGCACCACGTCGTACCAGTCGCCGCCGACGTCCGTGCCGTCGGAGGCCGGGTCGTACAGCGCAGCGCAGTCCAGCCCTGGCGCGGCGACGATCTCCGGGAGCATGCTGCGCTGCAGCGTCAGGGCCGCCTGGTGCTCGCGGTGGTAGAGCCGGGCGTTGTCGAGCGCCAGCCCGGCCCGGGCTCCGAGCGCCACGATGTCGTGGAGGTCGTCACGGGAGAACGCGTCCTCGTCCTCGCTGACGACCACCAGCACACCGGTGTGGCGGTCGCGGCCGCGCAGCGGGACGACGAGGGCGGTCCCGAGGCCCAGTCGCTCCAGCGCCGCCAGCTCCTCCGGCGTGGTGCGGTCCGCCAGCGAGGCGACCTCGACAGGGAAGGGCGCCGGCACCTGGCTGTGGTGCGTCGACAGCACGTGCAGCACGGAGGGGGACTCCAGCACCCAGCGGTGCGAGCGTTCGAGCACCGCGATGTCCGCCGCCCGCTCCGGGTCGCGGGCCGCGCCGTGCACGAGCCGCGGCTCGCCGGTGCCGTCGGTGACCACGACGGCGCACCAGGTCCCGAAGTGCGGGGCCACGAGCTCGGGCAGGAGGGCGGCGCCCGAGTCCTCGTCGAAGAGGTCGACGAGCGCCTGCGTGATCGAGGCGAGCAGGCTGAGGCGCTGGTTCTCCCGGTTGACCTCGTCGAGCTCGAGGACGTGTCGTCGCTCGGCATGGACGCGCTCGGTCACGTCGGCCTGGATGCCGACGTGATGGGTGACCCGCCCTTCCTCGTCGTGCACGGGCGAGACGACCACCTGGTTCCAGAACGGAGTCCCGTCCTTGCGGTGGTTGAGCAGGGTCTCGCCCACGGCCTCGCCGGCCTCGATCGCCGTCCGGATGCGCGCGACGGCCCCGGGGTCGGTGCCGGGGCCCTGCAGGAACCGGCAGTTGCGCCCGAGCACCTCGTCCGCGCTGTAGCCCGTCACCTCGCAGAACGCAGGGTTCACCCAGACCAGCGGGTCGTCGGGCAGCGACGGGTCGGAGATGGTGAAGCTCAGGTGGCTCGCGACGGCGGCCCGCATCTGCAGGCTGCCCGGCGATGAATCCGGCTCGGACGGCTCCCCGAGCCCGGCGAGCGGCAGCAGGACCAGGAGGGCCCGGTCGGCGAGTCGGTCCGGCGCACCGACGAGTGGTAGCCCGACCGCCCACGAGATCGCGTCGCCCCCACGCCGCGTCGACCGGACCGCGATCCCACGACCCTCGCGCAGCGCGGCCAGGATCGCCTCCGACGTGGACCGTGCGGTACCGAAGGCCGGCACGATGCCCGCGGCCGTGCACCAGGACCCGAACGACGAGGGGATGCCGAGGTCACCTGCCAGGCGGGCGGCGACCCGGTTGGCGTCGACCACCTCCTGCGTCGCCGTGTCCAGGAGCAGCACCGCGCCGCCCGTGGCGACCTGCGAGGGGTCGACGACGTCGGGGAGCACCGTCGTGCTCGGCGTCGTGCCGTCCGGCGACGACGTTTCGTTCAGCGTCATCGGTACCTCTCGTCCTGAAGCACCGGCGGCCGTTCTCTCGACCGTCCGGACGGCTATATCTTGCGATGTGCGCGGCGACCTGTCCACGTGCGCACGCTCACACCCCCGGCCCTGGAGGGTCAGCGCGCCGCCGGTGAGTGACGAACGTCGAGATCAGCGGGGTCGCGGGCACCACGGAGCCACATCAGTGCCGCGACGGCGAGATAGGCGAGCGCCAGGAGGATGAAGAGCCCGCGCGACCAGCCGTCGTCGGGCACCGCGAACGCGGCCAGGACGGCGGCACCGACGAACGCCGCGTTGTAGAGCACGTCGTAGAACGCGAAGGCGCGGCCGCGGTAGTCGTCGTGCGTGTCCCGCTGGACGATCGTGTCGACGGCGATCTTCGCGCTCTGGGCGGCGAGGCCCAGCAGGCCGGCACCGATCAGGATCACGGTGCGCGACGGCGTCGTGGCCAGCAGGAGCTGCGACGCGGCGGCGAGCAGCAGCATGCAGACGATCCACCCCTGCGGGCCGGTGCGACGCGACAGCACCGGCGTGATCAGCACCGCGCAGGCGCCACCCGCGCCGGTGAGGGCGATGACGAGGGCGAAGTTGGCCAGGCCCGCCGAGGTGTTCCCCGGCTCGGCCAGCAGGTTGCGGGAGATGAGGATCGCCGCGATGAACACGACGCCGTAGAGGAACCGGTGTGCCGCCATGACGAGGAGCCCTTGCCCGGGCGTCCGTCGGGCGACGAGGTAGCGGGCGCCGTCGACCAGGCCGCGGGCGACCGCCGCGATCTCCGCCCCGAGCCGTCCACGGACCGGGTGCTCGGGCCCGAGCTGGTCGCGTCCCAGGCGCAGGGCCAGCAGGCCCGCGACGCCGAAGACGACGGCTGCGCAGACGAGCGCGGCGGCGTCGTGCATCCGGCCCGGCGGCAGACCCAGCCCGAGGACGAAGCCGACCCCGCCGCCGAGGAAGACCGCTCCGGCGCCCAGGGTGGGCGTCAGCGAGTTCGCGGTCAGGAGCAGAGGACCGTCGACGACGCGAGGCAGGCCGGCGCTCAGCGCAGCCAGCAGGAAGCGGTTGACGCTCAGGGCGGCCAGCCCGAGGACGATGACGGCGGCCTCTCCCGCGCCCGCCAGGCCGCCGGTCAGCATGACGGCCGCCATCGCACCGGTCAGGACGAGGCGCACCGCGTTGCCGACCGCCAGCACCTGCCGGCGCCGCCACCTGTCCAGCAGCACCCCCGCGAACGGGCCGACGACCGTGAACGGGGCGAGCATGACCGCGAATGCGCCGGCGACGCCCGCCGCCGTGCCCGCCCGCTCCGGGGAGAAGAAGAGCAGGGAGGCCAGACCGACCTGGAACATGCCGTCGCCGGCCTGCGAGACGAGCCGGACGGCGAAGAGCCGCCGGAATCCCGGCAGGCGCAGCAGAGCGCGCAGATCCTGCCAGGTCTCGGTGATGGCTCCCACGCTGGCCAGCCTTTCACGGCGCTGCCGAGGTAGTACGGGGCCCGCCGAAGTAGTACTACCTCGGCGGGCCCCGTACTACCTCGACGTCTGAGCTACTACCTCGCGATCGTCCTGCACTCGCACGCTCGCTCCGGACTATCGCTCGACCTGGATGGTCGCGATCGTCCTGCACTCGCACGCTCGCTCCGGACTATCGCTCGACCTGGATGGTCGCGATCGTCCTGCACTCGCA
>CANMFP010000015.1 GCA_947497265.1 uncultured Isoptericola sp. | reverse complement strand
CCGCGACAACTACCGCCTCCGCATGCTCCTTGTCGCAGGAGGAATCACACCGTGACCCCCCTCATCTGCGAAGAGCCCGCATGAGCGGTTAGTTGAGTCCCTGATAGTGGTGTAGCGCGGTGGCCGGGATCGTCTTGGACGAGACGAAGTGCGGCCACCGCGTGATCCTTCGAGAGAAACCCTTCACAGCACCCTCGAACGGAGCATCACGATGACCGCACCACACATTGTCGACCCTGCCGGCCTGCTTGGCGAGGCCCTGACCGAGGCGTCCCCGGATCTGATGAGGTCGCTGCTGCAGACGGTGATCAACGCGCTGCTGTCCGCGGACGCCGACGCGGTCGTGGGCGCCGAGTGGGGCCAGCGTTCCGCGTCCCGCACGGCGCAGCGCAACGGGTACCGGCACCGCGACCTGGATACCCGGGCCGGCACGATCGACGTCGCGGTCCCTAAGCTGCGCACCGGGAGCTACTTTCCCGAGTGGCTCCTCGAGCGCCGCAAGCGGGCCGAGTCCGCGCTGATCACGGTGGTCGCGGACTGCTACCTCGCCGGGGTCTCGACCCGCCGGATGGACAAGCTGGTCAAGACCCTCGGGATTAACTCGTTGAGCAAGTCGCAGGTCTCGCGGATGGCCGCCGACCTGGCCGAACAGGTCGAGGCGTTCCGCCACCGTCCCCTGAACGAGACAGGCCCGTTCACGTTCGTGACCGCCGACGCGTTGACGATGAAGGTCCGCGAGAACGGACGCGTCATCAACGCCGTCGTGCTTCTCGCGACCGGGGTCAACGGTGACGGGCACCGTGAGGTCCTGGGCATCCGGGTCGCCACGAGTGAGACCGGGTCGGCGTGGAACGAGTTCTTCGCCGACCTCGTCGCACGCGGCCTCGCAGGCGTCAAGCTCGTCACCTCCGACGCCCACGCCGGCCTCGTCGAGGCCATCGCCGCGAACCTGCCCGGCGCCACCTGGCAGCGATGCCGCACGCACTACGCCGCGAACCTCATGGCCATCACCCCCAAGTCGATGTGGCCCGCCGTCAAGGCGATGCTGCACTCGGTCTACGACCAGCCCGACGCCAAGGCGGTCCAGGACCAGTTCGACCGGCTGCTCGACTACGTCGCCAGCAAGCTGCCAGAGGTCGCCGAGCACCTGGACGCCGCCCGCGCCGACATCCTCGCGTTCACCAGCTTCCCGAAGGACGTGTGGACCCAGATCTGGTCAAACAACCCGACCGAACGACTCAACCGCGAGATCCGCCGCCGCACCGACTCGGTCGGCATCTTTCCCAACCGCGACGCGATCGTGCGCCTCGTCGGGGCCGTGCTGGCCGAACAGACCGACGAATGGGCCGAAGGCCGCCGCTACCTCGGCCTCGAAGTTCTCGCCCGATGCCGCCTGAGCCCGGTCACCGACGCCGGAACGGAGGTAGGCACCGACCCCATGCTCGAACTCAGCGCCTAAACACACCAGGATCACCGAGCGCTACACCACTTCCAGGGGCTTGACCGAGGCCACACAGAACTCGACGACGGATAGCGAAACCACGGAATCCGCCGTCGATGAAGGTGACGCCGAAGAGCCGAGCAAGGAAGCCGCGGACGCGAACGCCGACGACGGCACGAAGATCAAGGCAGGCAAGGGCACCGCGCTCGCGACGCTGGACGACCTCGAGGTCAAGGGGCGTGCACCCAAGACGGGTTACGACCGCGACGAGTTCGGTCCGGCCTGGGCTGACGTGGACCGCAACGGCTGCGACACCCGCAACGACATCCTCACGCGCGACCTCACCGATGAGACGTACAAGCCGGGGACTCAGGACTGCGTCGTGCTCACGGGCAACCTGGCCGACCCGTTCACCGCAACGGCGATCTCGTTCCAGCGCGGCCAGTCGACGTCGACGGCCGTGCAGATCGACCACGTCGTCGCACTGTCGGACGCGTGGCAGAAGGGCGCCCAGCAGATCGACGAGGAGGCCCGGCGCCATTTCGCGAACGACCCGCTGAACCTGCTCGCGGTCGACGGCCCGGCGAACGCGGCTAAGGGCGACGGGGATGCCGCGACGTGGCTGCCGTCGAACAAGGCGTTCCGCTGCCAGTACGTCGCCCGGCAGATCGCGGTGAAGAAGACCTACAAGCTGTGGGTCACGCAGGCTGAGCACGACGCGATGGAGCGGGTGCTGTCGCAGCCGAAGTGTGCCGACGAGCCGCTGCCCAAGGGCGGGCTCGCTCCGAAGGTGAAGGTGACCGAGAATCACGCACCCACTCCCGAGCCGGAGCCGGAACCTGAGCAGGAACCGGAGCCTGAGCCGGAGGTGGAGTCGGTCTACTACGAGAACTGCACCGCCGCCCGAGACGCCGGCGCCGCTCCCGTCCACCGTGGCGACCCGGGCTATGCCAGCCACCTCGACCGCGACGGTGACGGCGTGGGCTGCGAGTAGCGATCCCGCGACCTGCTCGTTAGACGCGGTGGTCGAGCTCGTCTTCGATGACGGCTTCGAGCTCGAGGTCGTTACTCGCAAGTGTGCCGTCGATCGCGGCCTGGACGATCGGCCGCGCATCGTCGACGAGCATGCCGCACAGTTGGTGCGCTGGCCGTCCTGCACGATGTCGGCGGGGTCGTTCCCGGCTCGAGGGCGGCCGCCCGAACCGTCGGGCATCGTCGGTGGTCAGGAGGTTCCAGAGGCGGCAGATGGCGCCAACTCTATGGCGCTGTGGCTTTTTGGCGGCTTTCCAGGCTGGTTTTGCGCGGCTGCAGGAGGTACCGTCGAAGTATGCGAAGCGACGTGGAGACAGTTTTTGCTGACGCTACGCGCCTGGAAATCGCCGACCTGGTGCGGCTGCTGAACGAGAGCCTGGGATCGGTCGTCGTGCAGGCGATGACTGGCACCAAGGACCGCGGGCAGCCCGCGCGGTGGGCCCGCGGCGAGGCAGAGCCTCGCCTGCGGACGACGAATCAGTTGCGCCTCGGCTACCGCGTGTGGCGTTTGCTGGAGCAGGCCGAGGGCCGTGACATCGCGCTCGCCTGGATCATGGGATCGAACCCGCGCCTGGACGAGCAGACCCCTGTCACGGCCATCCGTGAGTTGCGCAGCGCCGATGTGGTGGGGGCCGCGTTGGCTTTCATCGACGGCTCCCCCGCTGCCTGACGTCCGACGAGGTCAGGCGTAGCCGCCGGGTCGGCCGGGAAGGATCTCGAGTCCCCAGTCGCCGGCGACCTTCCGGAGTGCCCGCCCGTCGACGTTGAGGTCCTCGAGCGTCTTGGGGTCGTTGGTGCCCGGGGTGAGGCCGTCGTCGGCGCGTCGATCCCACCACGCCCAGCAGGGGCCGTAGCCCATCTTCGAGGGGAACTCGATGCCCAGGGGGCGCGAGCCGTCGAAGAGGTTCTGGTTGCGGATGTGCTCGGCGATGAGAGTCGTCACTGCTCGGGACTCGGCCCCGAGGTCGCCCAGGGTCAGCAGACGGACGCCTAGGTCCCCCAGGGGTGCGGCGAGATCTGTGGCGACCTGATTGATCGTCGCGTGGTGGTTCGCTCGCACCCACCAGCCCTCGGACGGCATCGCGACCTTGTGCAGGCAGCGGTCGACCTGCCACTTGCCGCTGATGGCCCACGGACGATCGACACCGTTCTCGTCCGCCTGGGTGTTCGCGAGGTCGACGTACTCCTCGAACGTGTATCCAGCGGCCGCGGCATCCGCCTCGACAGCGATCCGCTTCGACCGGAAGTCCTGCAGCACCTCTGCGAACGACGTCTGAGCCGTCTTCCCGAAGTAGACCGTGCGGCCGAGCGTGTCGTACCGCCCGCGTCGGTCGGGCATGTCGTCGGCCAGCCGGCCGACGTGCTTGTTGACCCGCACAGCGAGGATGCCACCGGAGCGGACGTACTGTTCCTTGGCGACGCGCCACCCAATCCCGCCGTGGGCCGGCACGAGGTACAGCCCTGTGTCCGGGCAGACCCCAGCCCTCCCGGCCTGCACCCCGTGGGCGTTTCCCTGACGAGTCATCGGTTCTTGCTCTTCCTCTTCTGCTGGTGCTTCCTGGCTGCTGCGCCTAGACGACTCGATCGGCCGGTGGGCGGTGGGCACAATGCCCTGGTTGGGTTCCATGGGCGGCATGGAACTGGATTCGCTCATGTTGCGTCGCCCCCTGACGAACGCGCTGCTGCTGCGGCTGCGGCTCGCAGCGCCTCGCGGTTGTCGGTGCTGTACGGCTTGAGCAGTGCGCGGTGCCACTCCTCGCGTCGCCCGAGGGGGTGCCTCGGGGCACGCACGAGTTGGGCATGTTCGATCAGGAGGTTCGCCCGGCGCAGCTCGAAGTAGCCTCGCTCTGCTGTTCGCTCGCTGAAGCCGTAGAACTCCTGCGCTCGCTCGTGGGCCATGGTGAAGGTGCGCTTGCCATTGGGGTCCTGGGTGTCTCGCAGCATCACGAGAAGCATCGCCTTGCCTGGAAGTGAGAGTTCGTCGATCGTCCCGGTCGTCCAGTAGTCGAAGGGCAGCGTGAAGAAGCCTCGACCGCGCGTCGCTGGATCAGTCAGCGGCTCGTTCGACCAGGGCTCGCCGTCGCCGTTCTCTCGCTTCAGTGTGATCGCCGGCGTCCCGCGCTTCCCTGAGATCTCGAGGAGGTTCATGTCCTGGAGGGTCTTGAGGGCCGTGTTGGTCACGCGCGGCGTGACATCGTCGCCGAGGAGCAGCGCCCAGGTCTGGATGGGCAGGGCCTCGCCGTCGAGGATCGGCTGGAGGGCATGGATCGTGAGCAGGAGGTCGAGTGCACGTTCCTTACGGCCGGTCACGAGGTCGGCCAGGACCGAGGCGCGGGGCTTCTCGTACCGCTGGACGAAGTCCTTGCGGATGCGCACGAAGCCGCGCTTGGCCGCCCCGAGGAGCTCCCTACGCGTGTATGCGGCATCCGGGGCAGCTTCGTCCACGATTCCCTCGAAGGGGTCTCGCTCGCCCGAAGCTGGCGCCTGTTCGTTCTTCGTCATGCGCCAACAGTACCCTGAGAGGTAGGCACAACAACGTATCCCCGACGGTCGGCAAGACGTCTTCAGGTGCCAGTGTGCGAGGTCAGGCTAAGCAACATGCGAGTCCATGCGAAGCCATGCGAGCCATGTTGAGGGGGGTGCGGGGGGCGCGCCCGGCCGTGGGTGACCTCACCGCGGGCACCGGATGAGCGTGGTTGGACGTAAGTTGGTGCGATTTTGCGGCGCCGCGGGTTGACCCTCAGGCTGGCCCGCGGCCGGGTGTGTCGTCGACGATCTTCGTAGCCACGACGTCGTGAACGCCGGCGCTCTCGATCTTGCCTAGTGCTCGCGCGACGGACGACTTGCCGACCCCGAGCACCTTCGCGATGTGGGCGAGCGTGTCCCCGTCAGCGCGCATGCGCCGGGCCACGTCCAGGCGCTCGGGCGTGATTACGGTGGGCCGGCCCCCGATGCGGCCCTGCGCTCTGGCGTGTGCCAGGCCGCGGCGGGTGTTCTCCCGGATGGTGTCTACGCGCAGTTGCGCGTAGACGGCGGTGATGCTGAATAGCGCTCGACCCATCGGGGTGGTGGTGTCGATCGCCGGCTCGGTGAGGCTCTTGATGTTGACCTCGCGCCTGCCGAGCTCGTTGACGGTCTCGATCGCCATGACCTCGCTGCCGGCGATGCGGTCCAGGGCTCGCACCACCAAGGTGTCCCCCGACCGCAGGTAGTCCAGGCACGCGCGCCACTGCGGCCGGTCTGCCAGGCGGCTCGACTCGCCGTGGTCGATGAAGACGCGCCCGGCGCCGGCCGCGCGCAGCTCAGCCTCCTGGGCCGCCGGGTTCTGCTCGCGCGTACTCACCCGGGCGTACCCCACGACGTTGCTCATCCGCTCTCCTCCCGACCGCAGCGGGCCGCATCGGGTCGGCGGGACCGCGCGGCGTCCCGAAAACGTATCACCGGCCCTTCTGGGACACGGCGGTTTCGGTCCAGAGTTTCGGTGTGACTTCGTCTGCTAAATGGCGGGGTTCTTTTGACGCTCCATGGCGGCAGGTTGAAGCGAGCGATGCTCGCTGAGGCTCGTCGCGTTCCGCAAGCCGATTGCTGAGCGGAGCAGCTGTTGGGGAATCGGTGGTGTCGGACCGACACTGGCCGATGTGTCTGCCGTGTTGCGTCGACCGCTGATTCTCACCGGCCCTCCGGCGGCGGGCAAGTCCACCGCTGGTGAGGCGCTGGCCCTGCAGCGTCGACAGCGGGGGAGACCAGTGGGTCGTTCCGGTCACGGACCCCCGCGCCGGAAGACGGCCCCGGTGAAGAGGTCGACGTGGGCCTGGACGTCTGCGCGTGCTTGGGCTCGCTCCGCGGGGCTCGCGTCGGCGTGGAGGTGCAGCACCCGCGCGAGGCCGATCGGGCCGGTGAAGGAGAACGCGAGCTTGTCGGCCGGGCCGAGATGTGCGGGTATCTGGTCGGCGGCGAGCCAGTCGGCGAACAGGCCGGCGGCGTAGCTACGCATGCTGGTCAGGGCATCGCGGAGTGCGTCGCTGTGCAAGAGCCCGTCTCGGGTCATGAGGCTGATCAGCAACCGTGACTCTTCACGGTCCCAGTCTTCCAGGAAGGCGCCGACCAACTCGGTGAGGAACCGGGGCGGGTCGGTCTCCGCCAGGCTGGGGTCGATGTCAGTCAGTGCCCCGGTCGAGGCCTGCGGTCCGAACCTGGCCAGGGCCGCGTCGAAGACGGCCTGCTTGCTCTCAAAATGGGCGTAGAGCACGCTCTCGCTGAGCCCGACCTCGCGGGCAATCGCACGGATCGAGGTCCCCGCGAAGCCATGCCGGGCGAAGAGCCGCACGGCCGCCCGCAGCAGCGCCTCCTTGGTGTCGCCGGCCTCGGCCTTTCGTGGCCGTCCCGGTCGACGCTTGGCGGGCACTCTCTGACCCGTCTCCTTCATCCGATGCCTCCTCACTCGGTAATCCTTCAGCCGCCTTGACGGTAATAGATCACTCGCTTAGTTTCTAGGTAGGTGACCACATCCGGGTCGGCGCCCCGGCCCGGGCACCCGAGAGGAGCAGACGATGACACCGGACAACCCACCCACCTCCGGCCGGCCTTCCTTCGAGGAGCCGACCACGGATCACTTCCTGTACGCCGGCTGGCGTGTCGATCCCCCGACGAGGCTGCCCATCGTGCGGCGCAGCGACCAGCGGGCGCGGATGATCGAACGGTGCCGCGCCTACGCCGCGGATACCGAACGCCACGAGGGTGTGGCGAGTGCGACCGTCTACGAGACCGAGATGATCCCGCCGCTGCCGGGCATCCCCCGCTACGACGTCCTCACTCTGATCAGAGCCCGCACGCCCGATCGACTGGCACAGGCCGAAACGGACCTGCGAGACCTCGAACCCGACTTCGTGATGCCGGCGCAGAACACCCGGCGGATCGGAGACACTGGCCGCACCGGGTCGGCGACCTTCCTGTTCAATCACTTCACCGCCCAGAACCCCGCCGTGGCCCTGGAGGGGTTCGACCAGGTGGCGGGCTGGTTCCCCGACAAGCTCGGCGTCGACAACACCACACTGCTCCAGCCGGTCGACCAAGCGGCATCGCCGTACGTGTTCGTGAACTACGTGCGGGTCCCCCACGGTGCCCGCGGATTCCTGCTGGCCATGCTCACCCGGCCCAGCTTCCACACCCATGTCCGCCGGAGTCTGCGCAGTCACGACATGACCGCCCTGCCCCTGCTGGCGAGCCCGGTCTGACCCAACAGCCGCCAGCCGTCCCGTAAGCCGAACCTTCACCGGACACCTCCGCCTCCGACTTCGAAGAGCGCCGTCACGCCTGACGGACCGTCCCGTAAGAGCCGTCCGGTGAACTGTCCGGTGACGGGGCCCTATGTGAAACACTGTGGAGCATGTCCCCACTGAAGGTCGGATATGCCCGGGTCTCCACCGACGAACAGGACCTCACGGCGCAACGCGACGGTCTCGCTGCCCTCGGCGTCGAGTCCAAGCGGATCTACGTCGATCACGGGCTGACGGGACGCAACGCCGACCGCGAAGGGCTCCGACAGGCACTGGCCGCGTGCCGGGGAGGCGACACCTTCGTGGTCACCAAGCTGGACCGGCTGGCCCGGTCCGTCCGCGATGCCCATCAGATCGCTGACGACCTCGCGGCCCGGGAGGTGAAGCTGAGCATCGCCGGATCGGTGTACGACCCGACCGACCCGATGGGCAAGCTGCTCTTCAATGTGCTGGCGATGGTCGCCGAGTTCGAAGCTGATCTGATCCGCGCCCGCACCCGCGAGGGGATGAAGGTCGCCAAGAGCAAGGGCCGGCTGCGCGGGAAGTCTCCGAAGCTCAATCCGCGCCAGGAAGCTCACCTGGTCCAGCTACATGCCGCCGATGAGCACACCATCGGTGAGCTGGCGGAGCTGTTCAGCATCGGTCGCTCCACGGTCTACCGGGCCCTCGAGCGCGCGCAGCGCGGCCGAGAGAACGCCGTGCAGTAGGTGCGTGATGGACGCTCAGGCGCGGTGGCACATCCTCAGACTCCACGTCGAGGACCAGGTCCCACTCGCGCGCCTGGCGCGCGAGACCGGTGTCGGACTGCGGACCCTGGAGCGCTGGAAAACCCGCTACCGCGCCCACGGCTTCGCCGGTCTGGAGACGCCATCGCGCGCGGACGCCGGAACCCACAGGCTCCCCGCTGACCTCATCCGGGTGATCGAGGGTCTGGCACTGAGCAAGCCGCGGCCCTCTATAGCCACCATCCACCGCAAGGTCACGGGCATCTGTGGCATCCGGGATTGGCCGGTCCCCTCCTACTCGGTGGTGTGGGACATCGTGCGGTCCCTGGATCCTGGGATGGTGACTCTCGCGCTGGAGGGTGCGGCGTCCTATCGCGACAAGCACGAACTGGTGCTGCGCCGACAGGCCGAGTGGCCCAACGCGATGTGGCAGGCCGACCACACCATGCTCGACATCCTGGTGGTGGGCACCGACGGCAAGCCCGCCCGGCCATGGTTGACGACAATCCTCGATGACTGCTCCCGCGCGATCTGCGGCTACACCGTCTTCTTGGGCGCGCCTTCAGCGATGAACACCGCGCTGGCGCTGCGGCAGGCGATCTGGCACAAGATCGACCCGTCGTGGCCGATGTGCGGCCTTCCGGACGTGCTCTACGTCGACCACGGCAGCGATTTCATCAGCCACCAGCTCGCACGCACTGCCGTGGACCTCCACATCCGGCTGATCCACTCCGCTGTCGCCCGACCTCAGGGCCGCGGCAAGGTCGAGCGGTTCTTCGGCACCGTCAACACCGAGCTGCTCGCCACCTTGCCCGGATACCTCGCACCCAGCCAGCCCGCGCCGGTCCCGACGCTGTCCCTGGCCGAACTCGACACTGCGGTTGAAGGGTTCGTGGCCACCTACAACGACCGCGCGCACAGCGAGCTCGGCACCTCCCCGCGTGGTGCCTGGATCGCCGACGGGTGGATGCCCCGCATGCCAGACAGCCTCGAAGACCTCGACGGCCTGTTGTTGACGGTCGCGAGAACCCGCATCGTGCGCCGCGACGGTATCCGCTTCCAGGGCCTGCGCTTCATCTCCCCGACCCTGGCCGGATACGTCGGCCGATCCGTGGTGATCCGCTACGACCCCCGTGACATCACCGAGATTCGCGTCTTCGACCACGACGAATTCGTCTGCAAGGCCGTCAACCAGGACCACCACGACGAGAAGGTAAGCCTCAAGGAGATCCAGGCCGCGCGCAACGCCCGCCGTCGGGCACTGCGAGCCGGAATCAACGAGCGCATCGCCCTCGTGCCCGCACACACCGCCGAGACGAGACCGGCGACCGAGGAGCCATCCCTGGCGCCGCGACCGACGTTAAAGGTCTACAGGGAGGATCTCAGGTGAACCAGCGCTTCATCGTGACCAAGGAACATCGCCGCTTCATCGAGTTCGCCGAAGCCGTGCGCCGCGGGCACACCATCGGTCTGTGCTTCGGACCAGCCGGAGTCGGCAAGACACTTTCCGCCCGCCGCTACGCGCACTACGAGAAGGCTCACGACCTGCTGACCTACTGGGGGCCACGCGCAGAGAGCGACGTCAAGATCTACGCCGCCCTCAACAGGAGCCGCACCGTGCTCTACACGCCCAGCGTGCTGACCACCCCGCGGAGCCTGAAGGACGAGCTGACGCTGGCCATCTCTCGCACCAACATCTGCATCGAACAGCACCTCGAACCACCCGGCCACGACGTGCCCGAGACCTGGGGTCGCACACATCTCAGGAACTACGTCGAGCTGATCATCGTCGATGAGGCCGAACGGCTGCGTCCCGCCGCGCTGGAGATGCTGCGCGATCGATACGACCGCGACGACATCGCCCTGATCCTGATCGGCATGCCCGGCCTGGAAAAGCAGTTCAGCCACTACCCCCAGTTTTACAGCCGGGTCGGCTTCGCCCACCAATACCGGCCCCTGGGGCGGGACGAGCTGCAGTTCGTTCTCGAGCGGCACTGGCGCTCCCTCGGCAAGACCCTCGACCCCGAGGACTTCACCGACGCCCAAGCCATCGCCACCATCGCCCGGATCACCCGCGGCAACTTCCGGCTGCTCGAACGCCTCTTCCCCCAGATCCAACGCGTGCTGAGGATCAACGAACTCGACACCATCACCAACGACGTCATCGAAGCCGCCCAGAGCACCCTGGTCATCGGAGTGACCTGACCCGCCATGCAGCGTCTGAAGAACCCCGTCGTTTAACGGACAAAGTCACAGCGCGCGATGCCCCGTGGGCCCGTCCCAGAAACGATCGTTTACGGCACCAGTCAGGTCACGATTGCATAACGCTTGGCCTCGTGGAGTAGTAGCCCCAGTCATGCCGGCCATCTAACAGACACGAGCGTCGTCTTCGAACTACACCGGCTCCGCCCTTCCAGCTCCCAAGGCCGACGCGATCAGGCAGCAAACACAGACGGGAGCCACGCCTTCCCATGACAATCGAATATTTGGATCCAGCAAGCCACGCCATTCTCCATGCGAATGACGCTGGCAGTTCGAATCTGCATTCTGGCGCCGATGCGGCCAGTAGCGTTGCGCAGATGATGAGTCGCTCACCGCTTGTTGACGGTCGGAAACCACGGTACTTTCAACCCACCTTCAGGCGAGAACGCCCGTCGGACCGAGCAAGAAGCGAGAGGGCCACAACTTCAATGGAACGTAAGCGCCTCAAGAAGGCTCGACCGCGCTGGATCGCCCTAGCAGCGACGTTCGTACTCGCCGGAACTGCAACGACAACTAGCGCAGCGGCAGGCGATAGCGACGACGCACTTGTCCAAGAGGAAATCAACACGGCCGCTGGGCAAGACGCATTCAGCCAATAACTCACCGATATCCTGGAACTCGCACCCGCCAGTATCATCGATTTCCGATGGGAGGGTGATCACGGACTCGTAGCCGTCACTCCAAACGGTACCGAGACCGCCAAGGCCCACGCCACTAAGCATGGCGTCAACGTGAAGGTCGAGACCACAGACGAGGGGGCCGTCCCATACTTTGATCGTTCCACAGTCGAGCTGGCCGCTATGGAAAAGATCGAAGGCGCGATAGGTGACACAGTCGAGACTGCAGACACAGCCGAGACCGCACTTGCAGCGCGCTACGAATACAAGACCGACAGCGTCGTAGTGACCGCATGGGTAGACGCTGACGGAGCCGCAATAGCCGACCTTGCGGAGAGCGTCGCCCAAGTTAGCGCCAAGCAGTCGACCGCCAGTCCCACGATCAGCGTCGAATACGAGGACGATAGTGACGCCCCACAGGCGGAGTCGAACACCAGGGGAGGCATGGTCTACGGTGGCTGCACCGGCGGGTTTGTCGGCAAGCGCGGGAGCGCCTACGGAATCATAACGGCAGCGCATTGTACAACTAAGCCGGCCAAGTATGACGGTGACGCAACCAGCACAACGTACGTTGCCAGCGAACAGAACGATCTAAGATTTACAAAGCTTACTGGCGGGACACCAAAGAATAAGTTCCGATACAAGAAGGGCGCGACGTTCCGCACCGTGAACAGCACAGGGATCGTGTCTGTCGGCAAGACGCTTTACAAGTTCGGCAAAACCACCAACTATACACACAGCAAGGTCGCTTCATACAGGGGGTGCGTGACCTTTACGAACATCAACAAGAAGTACTGCAACCTGTACCAGACTGCCGAAAAGACTAGCGACAAGGGGGATTCTGGCGGGCCCTGGTTCGCCGTCCACACCGCGTACGGCGTGACCACCGGAAGCAACTCCAAGGGCTCCTACATTACTCCGATCGCGTACATCTCGAAAATCTCGGGCGCCGTCAAGGTAAAGACAAGCTGAAGTGGAGCCACCAATGCGATTCAGCACTCGGAGTTCAGTGGTCGCATCGGCAGTGATCGCCGCGACCTTCATCATCGGCGGGTGTGGAGGCGCCGACGCTCCCAGCGGAGAAGACAGCACTCTCGCGCCCACACAGGTCTCGTCGGCCGAGGCCGCGAACCTCGAACGCACGGTGATCAACGCCATCAACATCGACGACCGCCCCGTGGAAGTGCGCTATGAAGCGTCAGAAGACCACCTAGTCCTGACCGTCTACACCCTCGGCGATGACCTCACGCCCGAGGAAATTGAGGAGTTCGAGGCAGCAGCCGAAGCCGCAAGTAGCGGAGTTGATGTCGTGGTCCATCTAACGTCTGACGATGCTCCGGTGGCCGATAACTGAGCGGACGCTTCATCGTTCGGCGTGGAGTGACGTGCCACCATTGCTTCACACCGAACGATGAAGGGTCTGTTCACCGGCCACCACCCGCAAGCATCTCATCACGCCAGGGTGCCATTTCCGCGCTCCCTCGAGACGCTGGCAACATCCCGTCAGCGATAGACCCGCGATGGCATCTCGCGCTATCTTTAGCATCGACCGTTCTGGACTATGTGGTCACCTAGTGCTCGAGCGGCTTTACATTGGGCAGATCGCTCGGCGGGTCGCCCCACCCGTTGCGCTCATAGAGGGCACAGAGGGGTCTGCTGCACGGATAGGTGACAGCGGTTCTCAGGCGGCGAGTGCGACCTGAGTGGTGATGATGGCTTCGTATTCGATGGGGGTCAATCGTCCGAGACGGGTCTGGCGGCGGCGTCGGTGGTAGGTCCGTTCGATCCAGGTGATGATCCGGATGCGCAGCTGCTCGCGGGTGGTCCAGCGGCGCCGGTCCAGGACGTTCTTCTGCAGCAGCGCGAAGAACGACTCCATGGCGGCGTTGTCGCCGGCGGAGGCGACCTGGCCCATGGATCCGCGCAGGTCGTGGCGCCGCAGCGCTGCCAGGAATTTGCGGCTTCGAAACTGGCTGCCTCTGTCGCTGTGCACGATGCAGCCGGCTACCTCGCGGCCCTCGACGGCCCGTCTGGCCACGGCCTCTCCAGCGCGGCCACGGCCAGTCGGGACTTCATGCGGTCGCTGATGGAGTAGCCCACGATCCGGTTGGAGTAGACGTCCTTGATCGCGCAGAGGTAGACCTTGCCCTCGCTCGTGGGGTGCTCGGTGATGTCGGTCAGCCACAGTTCGTTCGGCGCCGAGGCGGTGAAGTCCCGGTTCACGAGGTCGTCGTGCGCGGGCGGGCCGGGCCTCTTCCCGTTCTTCGAACGCTTCTTGCCGAACACGGACCACCAGCGCCCGTCGCGCACGAGCCGCCACATCGTGCGGTCGCACGCGTGATGGCCGGCCGCGCGGGCTTCGTCGGCCAGCAGCCGGTACCCGAACTCCGGGTCCTCGGTGTGGGCGTTGAACAGGGCGTTCGCGAGGTAGGCCTGCTCCAGCTCACGGTGGCTCACGGGGTTGGCGAGCCACCGGTAGTACGGCGCTCTGGCGAGGTTGAGCACCCGGCACGTCACCGCGACGGGGATCCCGTCTGCGGCGAGCTCTCGGACGAGCGGGTAGCTCATTTTCCCGGCAGGTGCGCCTGGGCGAAGTACGCCGCCGCGCGGCGCAGGACCTCGTTCTCCTGCTCAAGCACGCGGACGCGCTTGCGGGCCTCACGCAGCTCGGTCGACTCGCTCTTCGTCACGCCGGGCTTGGCGCCGTCTTCGACGTCAGCCTGGCGCAGCCAGTTGCGAAGGCACGACTCGGAAATGCCAAAGTCCTTCGCGACCTGCTTGATCGGGGTCTCGCCCTGGCGGGCGATCGCCACGACGTCGTCGCGGAACTCCTTGGGATGGGGTCTGGGCACGGTGAACATCCTTCCAGCAGCACCCGCAGGCACCACAAGTCAGGTGTCACCAATCCGTGCAGCAGTCCCGACGGGTCGATCCTCGACATGTCGGCGGCAGCCCTGGACGCGTTCTGGGAGACGAACACCCGGTCCACGCTGCTCCTGACGCGCCGCTGCGCCCAGCAGCGCGTCGCCGCGGAGCCGGGCCCGACGTCGCGTCCCGGCGAGCGTCTGGGGCGTGCCGCGCCGTCGGGCACCGCTGCGCCGTCGGACCCTGCGACCGCGCCGAAGGTGGTGTGGATGACGTCAGGCCAGGAGGCCGGACCGATGAGTGGCGAGGTCGCCTACGCCACGTCGAAGGCGGCGCTGGCCGGGGTGACCGCCACCGTGGCGGCCGAGCTGCTCGAGCTCGGCGTCGTCCTCAACACCGTCAACCCCGGCCCGGTGAACACCGGCTACCTCGACCCGGGGACGACGGACCGGCCGCTCGCGGAGCTGGAGGAGCTACGCGCGGCGACACCGTTCGGACGCTGGGGCGAGCCGACCGACCCGGCCCGGCTCATCGGCTGGCTCGTGAGCCCGGCCGGTTCGTGGATGGTGGGCCAGCGGCTGACGACGGACGGCGGGTTCGGGCTGCAGTGAATCCGGCGCCGTCCGCTCCCGGGCGCTCCGTCAGGCTGCGTCACGGACGGCCTCGGCGCGCTGCTCCACCAGTGCAGGAATCTCCGGGTGGCCGTCGGGCGCGCCCTCCGCATCCGGCGGCCCGACGGTCACCCGGGCGCCACGAGGCACCAGGACGATCTCGTATCCGCAAGCCGCCGCGGCGGCGAGGACGGTCTTGCTGGCGACGGACGCGCCGCGTTCCAGACGGGAGAGCGTGGGACGGGAGGTGGTCGCCTCAGCCGCCAGCTCGTCCTGAGAGAAGCCAGCCGTCTGGCGGGCGCGCCGGATCGCCCTACCCAGGCCGGCCTGGGTCCTGGCACGAAACCACGGTCGGCGAGGACTCATCTCTGATTCATACCACATCCACGCGCCCGATGGATCAAGAATGATTCAGCGCCCCTCCCGGCACGAGGTGAATCAGAAACGATGCGTTGCGGCGGAAGGATCCCCTCCCTCCTCCACGAGGACGCGTAGTCTCGGCAGAGCGGCCGCCCACTGACGATCAGGAGACCTCATGTCCTTCACCCACCCTCAGGGCACGTACGGTGCCGGGATCCGGCCCGGGCGGTTCGTCCGGTGCGTCAACAAGCTGGCGGCCGGCCGGGCACGTCGCGCACGGGGTTCCACGATGGGCATGAACCTCCTCGTGCTGACCGCCGTGGGGCGCACGAGCGGCGAACCGCGGTCCACCCCGCTGGCCTGGTTCCCGGACGACGACGGTTGGCTCGTCATCGCGTCTGCCGGCGCGGCGGCCTCGAACCCTGCCTGGTACCGCAACGTCGCCGCCCATCCTGACGAGGTCACCATCGAGCTCGGCGGCGAGACGATCCCCGTCTCCGCCACCGAGCTGCACGGTGACGAGCGCGCTGTCGCGTGGGAGGGGATCCGGGCTTCCGCCAAGCAGTTCGCGGGCTACGAGGGCAAGACGGACCGGCAGATCCCCGTGATCCGGCTGACGCGCCGCTGACCCGCCGACGCGCCGGTGGTGCCGAGGGGCGCCGTTGCGACGCCGGCAGCCCGACGTAGTCTGCTCGGATGAGCCGGGCGGGCGAGGAACCGACGCCGCAGAGCTTCTTCGGAGGCTTCCCCGACGGTCTCGCGCTCTTCGACGCAGTCCGGGCCGCCGTGGAGACGATCGGCGCGTTCGACCTGCGGGTGACGACGAGTCAGATCGCCTTCCGCCGGGGACGGGGGTTCGCCTATGTCTGGCGGCCCGGCCAGTACGTGCACAGCGAGGTGCCGGCGGTGCTGTCGATCGTCCTGCCGCGCGAGGTCTCGTCCCACCGGTTCAAGTCGGTCGCGCGCCCCTCCACGACGGTGTGGATGCACCACCTCGAGCTCTTCCGCACCTCGCAGATCGACGACGAGGTCCGGAACTGGCTCACGGAGGCGTACGCGCACGCACGGTGACGCCCTACGCGCGGGAGGCGACGCGCGCCGGGGTTGCCGGAGCGTCATCGGAGGCCGGTTCGGCGAGCGTGACGCCCCACGCCTCGCGGAGCATCGCGGTCCCCGCCTCGGTGAGGTCCAGGCCTCGTCCCGAGCGGTGCCGCACGACCCAGCCCGCCTCGAGGAACCGGCGTCCGACGGCGGCACCCAGCGCTCCGGCCAGGTGCGGTCGCCGTTCGGTCCAGTCGAGGCAGGCCCGCGTGGTGGGCCTGCGAGCGGCGACCGCATCGTCGACGTCGAACCCGGTGGCCTGCAGCCCGTCGGCACCGGAGTCGGTGAGGACCAGCACCTCACGCCCGGCCAGCCAGCCGCGGCCCACCCAGGCGTCCGCGAGCGCGATGCCGAGGTGACCGGCCAGGTGGTCGTAGCAGAACCGTGCACGGGCCAGGTGCTGCGCGTGCCGGCTGAGCCGGTAGCCGACGACGGGTGCCGGGGCCGCCAGCGTGCCCAACGCCTCGAGCGCGGTGGCGACGTGCGGCCCGGCGAGGGCGTAGTAGCGGTGCCGTCCGTGCGCCTCGCACGTCACGAGACCGGCGTCGACCAGCACGGACAGGTGCTCCGACGCGGTGGAGGCGCGGACACCGGCGGCACGCGCCAGCTCGCCGGCAGGCCGCCGCGTGCCGTCCAGCAGCAGGTTGAGGAACACCGAGCGCGCGGGCGTGGCCAGCGCCCGGCCGACGGCGGTGAAGTCACGGTCCCTGCTCACGAGACCCACGCTACGACGGGCACGGTTCGGCGTCTGCCGAAACGTCCCGCGCCTAGCGTGCGGAGCATGAGCCATCGCTACGCCACCTCGCTGCACTGGACCGGTTCGACGGCCGGGGGCATCCGGTCGTACTCGCGCGACCACGTCGCCACCACCGAACCGTCGACGGCGGAGGTCGCCCTGAGCGCGGACCCGGGCTTCCGCGGGAGCCCTGACCGCCTCAACCCGGAGCAGCTCGTCGTGATGGCCGCGTCGTCGTGCCAGATGCTGTCCTTCCTCGCGGTGGCGGCACGGGCGGGCGTCGAGGTGCTGGCGTACGACGACGAGGCCACCAGCCACCTCGACCTGGGCGCGCAGCCCTCGCGGCTCGGCGAGGTCCGCCTGCGCCCGACAGTCACGACCGGCCCCGACGTCGCCCCCGACCAGGTGCGTCGCCTCGCCGAGCCGGCGCACCGGGAGTGCTACGTCGCGAGCTCCCTGTCCGTGCCGGTGGTCGTCGAGACGACGGTCGTGACGTCGTGAGCGCCCCCGGGCAGGACCTGCGGGTCGAGCTGCCCCACCGGCCCGGGGCGCTCGCCGACCTCGGTGAGGCGCTCGGCGACGCGGGCGTCAGCCTCGAGGGCGGCGGCGTCGTCGCGCACGGTGAGCGGGCGGTCGCGCACTACCTCGTGGACGACGGCGCAGCGGCCGTGGCGGCCGTCGCCTCGGCCGGGCTGGGCCGCGCCGTCGCGCGCGACGTGATCATGACCCGGCTCGACCAGGACGCCCCCGGCCAGCTCGGCACGCTCGCCCGGCAGCTCGGCGACGCCGGGGTGAACGTCGAGGTCCAGTACAGCGACCACGACGGCAACCTGGTCCTGGTCGTCGCGGACGACGACGTCACGGCGTGCCGAGACGTCGTCGGGCGGTGGGAGCGAGGGCTGCCGCGCGGGTGACTGCTCGGGGTGGCGGTATCGGCGGCCGGGCCCGAGGATCGACAGATGAGCCGAACTTGTGCCCCTCTGCCCGCACCGTCCAAAAATGGCTCCGCATGACCGGCGCGGTGCTGCTCGACGTCGACGGGACGCTCGTCGACTCGAACTACCTGCAGGTCGACGCGTGGCTCCGCTCCTTCGCCGACGTCGGGATCGAGGTCGACGCCTGGCGGATCCACCGGACGCTCGGGATGGCCGGGTCGCAGCTGATCCCGCGCGTCGCCTCCCTCAGCGGCGTCGAGCTGTCGTCGGCGCTCGCGGACGAGGTCGACGAGGCCCACTCGCGGCACGAGGCCGAGTCCGCCCATCGCATGCGTGTCTTCGACGGGGCGCGGGAGCTGGTGCGCGAGATCGCCGCGCGCGGTGCCCGGCCGGTGCTGGCGACGTCGGCCTCGCCCGAGCAGCTCGAGCGGCTGCGGGAGCTGCTCGACGTGGAGGACACGCTCTACGCGGTGACGTCGTCGCAGGACGTCGAGGCCTCTAAACCGGACCCGGAGCTCGTGCAGGTAGCGCTCCGGGCCGCGGGCGTCGAGGCCGCGGACGCGGTGTTCGTGGGTGACTCCGTGTGGGACGCCATCGCCGCGGAGCGGGCCGGCGTGCCGTGCGTGGGAGTGCTCAGCGGCGGGGTCGGCGCGCACGAGCTGACCGAGGCGGGTGCTGTCGAGATCCGCACCGACACCGCGGAGCTCCTCGCCGACCTGGACGGCAGCGCGCTCGCCCCGGTCCTCGGGCACCGCACCTGAGCGCGGCTCAGGGGTTGAGCAGCTCGTAGACCGGCGGGGAGTCCTCGGGCCCGCCCGGGGAGTGGCGGAACGCCAGGTTCGAGGCGTCGAACACCTCGAACCACTCGTCCCAGCCGACCTCGCGGGACTCCGGGATGCTCTCGTCGTGCGGGAACACCACCGCCGGGACCGGGCGCTCACCACCGAGTCCGGGCGACTCGATGAGCATCGGCACGCCCGACCGCGCCTCGACCCACGAGCGGATCTCGCGGTGGTCCGTCGTCGTCACGCTCATCCGCTCAGGCCTTCCGCCCGGAGGTGCCTGCCACGAGGGAGACACCGATCGCGGCGAGGACGATCTGCAGGGCCAGCTCGATCCAGTCGATGCCGCCCGTGTCCTGCACACCGATCAGGCTGGCGATCCACGTACCGATCAGCGCCGCCACGATGCCGACGAGGATCGTCGCGATGATCGAGATGTTCTGACGGCCGCGCACCACCAGCCGCCCGAGCGCGCCGATGATGGCGCCGATGATGATGGCCGTGATGATGCCGCCTGCGGTCATGGCCGAACCTCCTGGTCGTCGGGTCTCGCCTTTGACCCCAACGTATGGCGGGTCCGCCTCCGCTGCACGGCGGCTTGGCCCCGGACGCCCGCCCGCCGGAAGCGGGGCGAGCGCCTCCTACAGCGGGCCGAGCGCGTCGCCGGGGACGGCCGCCAGCTCGAGCGAGTCCAGGACCCGGAGCAGCTGGCGCTCCTCGTAGCGGAAGTGGCTCTCCATGATCGCGGCGACGCCCTCGAGGTGGCGGTCCAGCTCGGCCGCGGGCGCAGCCCGGTCGACGGCGGCCTGGAGCCCGCCGAGCAGGTGGCCGATCATCGAGTGATCCTGCTCGAGGGCCCGCAGCACGGGCGCGAGCTCCGGGTGTGCCGTCTCGATGGCGGGGAACAGGGCTCGATCCTCACCGCGGTGGTGGGCGTCCAGCGCCGAGCAGAAGCCGTGGCAGTACAGCAGCAGGTCGCGGGTGGCGGCCTGCCCGGGCGTCCCATCGGCCAGCGCCTCGCGGGTCACGTCCAGGGCCTCGCGCAGGCGTCCGTGCACCCGGCGCAGCTCCTGGCTCCAGGCGACGAGCCTGGTCGTCTCGCGCTCAGTCACGCGACGACGAAGAGTTCGACGAGCGCATCGTCGTCCTCCTTCGGTCCGGCGCCTCCATGCCTGACACGGTCTGCCACCGGCACGCGACGCTCGGCCCAGCATAAGGGCTGGGCCGTGCGCCGCGCCGTCGTCAGCGGATCTCGATGCGCCCCTCCCGCACCGCTCGGGCGAGCCGCGGCGGGACCCGGACGCGGCCCCGTACCGTCATCGCGTACCGCCGCCCGGTGTGGCGGCGGCGGACCCGGCGCCGTACCGGCGGCGGAACTTCTCGACGCGCCCGGCGGTGTCCACGACGCGCGAGGCGCCGGTCCAGAACGGGTGGCTCGCGTTGGAGACGTCGACGTCGATGACGGGGTAGGTGCCGCCGTCCTCCCACTCGATCGTGCGGGTGGGTCGGCCTCGGCCTGACGGCGTCTCCCCGGCCAGGGTCGACCGTGTCAGGAACGCGAACCCGGCGCTGTCGTCACGGAAGACGACGGGGCCGTAGGTCGGGTGGATGCTGTTCTTCATGGTTCTCCTCACCAGCTCGAGGTGGTCACGCCGGGGGCGTCCCTGGAGCGCAGGGATGGCAGCGATAATCGTTCTCAACCGGTGGCAGGTCCCGTGCATTCCCGCCAGGCAGGGCGAGCCGCCAGGCAGGTCAAGCCGTCCGGCGGGCGGGCCGGCCCACCACCAGCACGACAGCCGCCGCGAGCACGCAGACCGCCGCCGTCGTCGTCAGCCCGGCCGCGAAGCTCGCGCCCGCCGCGACGAACCCCACCACCAGCGAACCGAGCCCCGTGCCCGCGTCGAACCCGATGTTCCACACGGCGCTGGCGGTCGGGTGCGAGCGGCGCGGCACAGCTGCGAACGCCTCCACCAGGGTGAGGTTCTGCAGGCTGCCGTAGGCCAGGCCCACCACGGTCATACCCAGCACCAGCGCCGCACCGTGCGTGCCGCCGTCGGCGATCGCCCAGGCGCACACCCCGAGCCCGCCAGCGCACAGCACCAGCAGCGGCGCGAGGAAGACCCGCGGGCCGTACCGGTCCGCCGGACCGCCCACGGCCCAGCGCGAAAGAGCGGTCGCCGCCGTGAACCCGAGCAGTCCGACCGCCGCCAGCGCGGCGCTGCCGGCGAACTGCGGCGCGAACGTCAACAGCGCCCCGCCGGGTGTCGTGACCGCGAGGAGGACGAGCGACGGCAGGATCAGCCCGAGCAGCACCCGCCACCCCGCGCGGCCCGGTGCGGCGTCCTCGGCCTCGTGGTCGTCGTCCGCCGTGATCCGTTGGAGGCGCCCGCCGAGCGCGGCTGCCGCCGGGACGGCGAGCACCGGCAGCGCCCCGAGGGCGAACACCACGGGGAAGTCGAGCGACTCGGCGATCCAGGCCGAGCCCGGCACCAGCAGGAGCTGCGGGACGGCGATCGACAGCCCGTACACGCCGATCGCCCGGCCGTGCCGCGGGCCGTCCACCAGGGCGGCCACGGCGCTCGACCCGCACACCGTCAGGACGGCGAAGCCCATCCCCCGCACGGCGGACAGCGCGAGCAGCCACCCCAGGGCGTCGGTCAGCACGAACAGGGCCGACGGCAGGCCGAGCAGAAGCACGCCCGCGACCATCGTCGGACGCCAGCCGATGCGGCGCAGCGCCGTCGGCATCGTGGTCTGGGTCAGCACCGTCGCGAGCATCAGCACCGCGTTGACGAGCCCGGCCCCACCGGAGCCCGCCCCGCCGTGCACCGCCCACAGAGGAGCCACGGGCAGGAGCAGCGCGTAGCCCGAGAACCCGAGCGCGGACATGGTCAGCAGCGCCGGCATGCCGGGCACCCGGGTGATCGGTCCGCCTGGCGACGTGGAGGGCTGACGCATCACCGTCAACCTATCCCGCGCCCACGAGAGCTCGCGGAGAGCTCGCGTGAGGGCAGGGCGCCGGTCAGTCCCCGGGCCACTCCCCCGTCCACCGCTGGAACACCCGGGCGCCACCGCGGTCGACGAGCGCCTTGACGAGGGCGAAGATCGCGCCCTGCAGGAGCGACGCGAGGACGATCTCGCGCAGCGAGTACTCGGACTCCAGCGGCTTCGGCGGGTCGTCGGGGTGCCCGGGCGCCACCCGCTTGTAGACCCGGCGGAACACCTGCCCCGCCACGACGCCTCCCACGATCGAGCTCGCCAGACCGAAGGGGCGGTAGAGGATCTTGGCACTCTTGCTGCCCGCCGCCTCGCGACGGGCTCCGTCGTTCTCCTGGCTCATCCCCCGACGTTAGGCCCGCGCGGGCAAGCACGCAGCCGCGCCGACGCGGCTCGTCCGCGTCACGCGCTGACCGGGCGGACCCGCGTCAGGCGGACATGCTGGGCTGGCGTGCCCGCACGACGAACCGGGCCCAGACGTGCTTGGCCGTGGCGGTCCGGTACCAGCCGACCTCGTCGGCCAGCCGCGCCGCCAGCAGGAGCCCGAACCCTCCCTGACCGCTGGGGCCGCCCCCGACCGCCCCCGGGATCCGGTCGGGTGCCCGGTCGACCACCTCGAGGAGGTACTCGCCGTCCCGCTCGGACAGCCGGACCACCGCCGGCTGACCGGCGTAGCTCAGGGCGTTGGTCGCCAGCTCGCTGGCGACCAGCACGACGGACTCCGGCACGTCCTCGAGCCTCGACCGCTCGCGGCCCGGCAACGTGGCGCAGAGATCGTCACGGATCAGGGCGAGCTCCTCGAGCTCCAGGAGCGGCCAGGACCGCACCTCGCGGAATCCGTGGGGTGCTCGGGCCAGCGGAAGAGTCTGGTCCACGAAGTCGTCCTCCTCAGTCCTTCAGGACGAACAGCGTATCCACCCCGCTGATCCGCAGCAGGTCGACGACCCTCGCCGGGGCGTCGATCAGCACCGGCGGGGTGGGCTTCGACTCCGCCGCCGAGTACAGCAGGCGCAGACCACCGGAATCGATGAACGTCACGCCGCCGAGATCCACGGTGAGCGTCTCCTCGGCCGTCCTGCGCAGGTGGTCGGCCACCTCGGCCTCCACCCGCTTCTGGACGGCACCGTCGACCTCGCCCCACATCACCCAGTGGGCGCGAACCTCGTCGATCCGGACACCACCGTGAATCAACTTGTCGTCCACAGTCACCTTCTGAGCCTCTCGGGGTCGCGGCTGCTTCGCGACCGCTCATATACTGCCCGACCCGTGGCCCTCGTGCCGAATCGGGTCCGTCGGCGACCATGAGGACATGGACACGCCCGTCGACACACCGCCGCCGGCCGACCACGTCGTCCTCCTCGCCCTGGACGGGTTCGGCGCCGGCTACCTCCCGCTGCTCGACAGGCTGCCGACGCCGCACCTGGACGCCCTGGTGCGCCGCGGGAGCCTGACCACCGGGACCGGCGTCATGCCGAGCGTCACCAACCCGTCATGGACCTCCGTCGCCACGGGCGCGTGGCCGGAGCGCCACCTCAACGCGGCGTTCTGGTACGACCCCACGACGCGCACCGCCCAGGGCCAGCACCGCGAGATCGCCGTCCCCACGCTCGCGGAGGCGGTACGCGAGCAGGGTGGCACCGTCCTCTGCGTCCAGTGGCCGGTGCTGCAGGGCCACGGCACGGCCTACGGCGATCCGGACGGCCTCTACACGCGGCCGGGCGGCGACTGCGCGCGGCGCGTCGACGACGCGCTCGCCGTGCTGCGCGGCGAGGCCGTGGCCAGCGCCGGGCGGCCGGTCACCCTGCGGCGGCTGCCGCAGCTCCTCGCGGTGTACTGCGACACCCTGGACGCGCTGGGCCACGCCGGCGGGGACCGGCACCCCGGGATTCCCGCCGCGCTGCGAGACATCGACGCCCAGGTGGGGCGCCTGCTCGCGGCCGTCGAGGACGCCGGCATCGCCGAGCGCACCGCGTTCGTGCTGCTCGGAGACCACGGCATGACGACGTTCGACCGAGGGTTCGGCCGTGCGGCGCGGCGCGCGGTCTCCCGCGCCGGGTACCGCCTCGAGATCGTGCGTCCCGGGGGCTCCCCCCGGCGCCGGACCGACGTGGTGGCCGTCGTGGGCGGGGTGGCGAGCCTGCACCTGGTCGGCCGCGCCGCCGAGGACCGGGCGGCCGAGCGGACGATCCGCGCGGCTCTCGAGGAGCTGCCCCCGGTGCGGGCCGTCTTCGACAGGGAGGACCAGGCCCGGATGCGGATGAGCCCCCGCTACGGCGAGCTCGTGGTCGAGCCCGAGCCCGGCTGGTCGTTCGGCTCCGCACCCCGGCGCCCGGCCGGCCGCCACGGGGCCACCACCGAGCTCGACGTCGGGTTCGCGCTGGCGGGCGCCGGGATCGTGCCGGGCCGGGCGCCGTCGGACCCGCGGCACGTCGACGTGGCGCCCACGGTCGCCGCGCTGCTCGGCATCGACCCGCCGGCCGGCACGCAGGGCCGGGTCCTGACCGAGGCGCTCAGCCCGTGAGCACCACGAGCTGCTGCGTCGCACGGGTCATCGCCACGTAGCGGTCCACCGCTCCCTCGATCCCGTCGCCGAACCACTGCGGGTCCACGAGCACGACCAGGTCGAACTCGAGCCCCTTGGCCAGCACCGGCGTCAGCACCCGGAGGCGTTCCCGCGGGGCGATGTCGACGTCGCCGACGACGCACGCGGTGCCGGGGTGCTCCGCGAGCCAGTCGTCGAGCACCCGCTCCAGCTCCGCCGTCGTCCCGTGGACGACCGGCCCGGCACCGCGCACCGACGTGGGGACGTTCGCGTCCGGGATCGCCGCCCGGATCACTGGTTCGGCCGCGGCCATCACCTCCCGCGGCGTGCGGTAGTTGATCGTGAGCGAGGCGATCCCGACCCGGTCCAGGCCCACGCGCTCGAGCCGCTCCGCCCAGGTCTCTGTGAAGCCGTGCCGCGCCTGGGCGCGGTCCCCCACCACCGTCAGGCTCCGCGACGGGCAGCGCGCCAGCAGCATCTGCCACTCCGCGTCGGTCAGCTCCTGCGCCTCGTCGACCACCACGTGCGCGAACGGTCCGGCGAGCTCGTCCGGCTCCGCCACGGGGACCTCGGAGGTGTCCACCAGCGCGGTCCGCAGGTCCTGGCCGCGCAGCATCGACATCACCCCCAGGTCCGAGTCGTCCGTCGCGATCAGGTCGTCGACCACGTCGGCCATGCGCGCCCGCTCGGCCGCTGCGGCCGCCTCCTGCCGCCGTCGACGGCGCGCCGCCCCCGGGTCCCCGATCCGCCGGTGCGCCGCGTCCAGCAGCGGCAGGTCCGCCGCCGTCCACGCCCGGGCGTCCACCCGCTGCAGCGCGGAGACCTCGTCCGGCTCCAGCCACGGCGCGCACCGGCGCAGATAGGCGGGCACCTCCCACAGGTCGCCGACGACGTCGGTCGGCTCCAGCAGCGGCCACGCCCGCCCGAACGTCCGCACCAGATCGCGGTTCGCCGTGAGCGCGGCCCGGGAGGCGGCGTCAGGGTCGACGGCGGTCCGTCCGTAGGCGTCGAACTCGTCGTCCGCGCCGCCGTCGGCCCCGTCGACGCCGTCCCCCGTGCCGTCGTCCCAGGCGTCGATGTTGCCGCCGTCGGCGAGCTCGTCGCGAAGCTTGTCCACACCGATGCGCAGCAGCGCCTCCCACACCTGGTCGCGGGCCTCGTTGTGCGGCGTACCCGGCTCGGCGGTCGCGAACGCCTCCGCCCAGTCGTCGGCGCCGATCCAGACGTCCGCCGAGGGCGTCTCGACCAGGAGCCCTTCCGTCGGCGGGTTCTCGTAGAGGCGTACCGCAGGCTCGATCGCGGCCACCATGCGCGCGTCCGCCTTCAGCCGGGCCACCTGCGGATCCGGCTCAGGGGCCGCCGTCCGCCCCTCCGGGACGAGGTCCGCCAGAACGCAGGTCTGCACGCCCTCCTCGCCCAGGCTGGGCAGGACGTCCGAGACGTACGCCAGGTACGGCCGGTGCGGGCCGACGAACAGCACCCCGCCCCGGCGGTGACCGAGCCGCGGGTCCGCGTACAGCAGGTAGGCGGTGCGGTGCAGCGCGACCACCGTCTTGCCGGTGCCCGGCCCGCCGTCGACCACCAGGGTGCCCTGCGACCCCGCGCGGACGATGGCGTCCTGGTCCGCCTGGATCGTGCCCAGGACGTCTCGCATCCGGTCCGAGCGCTCCGCACCCAGGCCGGCGATGAACGCGGACTGGTCGTCGAGGGCAGGGTGCTGAGCCAGCCCGTCGGTGCCGTGGGCGCCGGCGTCGAACACCTCGTCCCAGTAGTCGCAGACCCGGCCGTCCGACCAGTGGTAGCGGCGGCGGCTCGCGAGCCCCATCGCGTCGGCATGCGTCGCACCGAAGAACGGCTCGGCCGCCGGCGAGCGCCAGTCGACCAGGAGCCGCCGGCCGGTCGGGTCCGTCAGCCCGAGGCGGCCGACGTAGACCGGATCGCCGCCGTCGGCCGGGACCATGCGCCCGAGGCACAGGTCCAGGCCGAACCGCTGCAGGGTGCCCAGGCGGGCCGTGAGCCGGTGGATCTCCTGGTCGCGGTCCATCGCGGTCTGCCCAGAGCCGGCGGGTGTGCGGCGGGCGGCGTCGAGCCGCTCGGTGAGGTCTGCCGTCGAGTCGGCGAGGCTGGCGGCGATGGCCGCGAAGTGCTGGTCGTCGTCGGCGATCAGGGCGGCGTCCGCCTTGGCGGCGCGGGCTGCGGGCAGGTCGAAGGCACTCGAGGAACGGGTGGTCACGGGCATCAGCTCCGGTCGCGAGGCCCCGGGGCGGCGGGGCGGAGACCTGAGATTCTGCGCCTCCACGGGGGTCTTGCCGCAAGGCCCCCCGTGCGCTATACGTTGGAAAGGGCAGCCGGAGCACCACCACGATCAGTGGTGGCCGGCCTCGCGTCCGGCGCGAAGATTGGTCGCGAACCGCACGATGTCGTCGACCAGATCTGGGTGCGCCCGCGGGTCCGGTGTCTCGACGGACACCGTCTCGAGCACCGCCGCCAGGCTCTCGTCGACGATCTGGTCGGCGTCGCGCATACCCCATGAGTGGATCTCTGCGACCAGGTGGGCCCGTGTGATCGCTGAGTGCCGGTAGACGCGATCCACGGCGAGAGCGAGCTCGCCGTCGTTCGGCAGGTGCGCTTGTGGCACGACGTCGTATGCCGGCGCGAGCTGGACAGACCCGTCACGGGGATGGAGAAGCGCCAGGTTCTTGGCATGCAGGTCGAGGTTGCCGATCGCAGCCGAGAGCACCGTCATGCGTGCCAGACGACGGACGGACCGTCGATCTCCCAGCGTGGTGAGCTCCCGGGCTACCCGAAGGAGCGAGGCCTTGCCGCCGTACCGCTGGTACTTCTGGTCCCCCTGCGTGCCGAGCACCTGGTTGAAGTCCTCCTGGTGGATCCGCTGCGGCGGGCTGTCGCCCGCGCCGCCTTCGCGGTCATAACGTTCGACGACGAGAGCGGGCACGCCGTCGAACTCCGTGATGCGGGTGTCGAGGTCTGCCAGGCCGAGGGCACGGGCGATCCTCGCGCCGTACTAGCGCGCGCGCCCATCCTCGAGAAGTCCGAACCAGGACCACCTTGTCCTGGACTCCCGCCAACGACGTCTTGCCGCCTTGCGGTTTGTTCGCCAGGGGGAACGAGTCCACCTCGCTCAGGAGGTCGGCGACCCCGCGAGGAGTCAGCGGTTCCACCGCCGGCGTCCTGGGCTCTCCGGGCATGTCGGGATCCCAGATCTGCAGAGCACCAGCGACGTCTCGTCCGTACGACCGCAGCAGCGCGACCACGTCGTGCTCCGCCGTCCCGGCCTGCTGCGCGAGACGTGTCAGCATCCGACCCTCGGGCAGCAGCTCACGGAAGAAGTTCTGCCTGCGCCCTCGGCGTGTCCGCGCGGGCACCACCGCGAGCGGGACCGCCACCGACATCACCAGGCTGTCGAGGCCGAACTCCTCGATCGCCCCGGCGTCGGCGTCGAAGTCGAAGGTCCTCCCGTCGCCGGTCAGCCTCCCGATCGTGACCCCGTAGAGCTCGACGACCAGCTCACCCATCGGTGCTCTGCCCGGTGCTCTGCTCGGTGATCGTCGCCGAGAGCTCGGTCCCCGTCTCCCGCAGGACGGCGAAGAGCCGTTCGGTGTAGATCGACGGCTTCCCGGTCTCGATCTCCCAGATGTAGCGCTGCGTGGTGCCGATGCGCGCCGCAAGCTCCCGCTGGCTCCAGCCGTTGAGCAGCCGCGCCTGCTGGAGGATCCGCCCCAAGGACTCGGGGCTGGTGACCCGGCCCGTGTACGACATGAGCATGCGCCTCCGATGACTACGCTTGAGTAGTCAACATCGATGACGCTGAAAAGGTAGTCAACAGCGGTGACTACCTTTTCAGCGTCACGGATCAGTCGAAGAGTCCGATGCCGTACCCCACGAAGAAGGCCGCGGCCAGCAGCACCACCAGTCCGATCGCCACGATCCACAGCCACGGGGTCGCGCGGTGCGGCCCGTGCTCCTCGTGACCCTGCGGAGCGCTCATCTGGCCCGAGGCCGGTGGGGTCTCGCCCGGCTGGACGTCCGTCTCGCTGTCCCGTCCCGGCTCGGGGTCCGGGCGGTGCGCCCGGTCGTCGGCGTCGTGCGTCATCGAGGCCTCCGTCGTGTCGCGGTTCATGCTCACCGTAGGCACCGACGGCGTCTCGTCGCGCGCCGTGGGCACGGCCCGCCCGCGGTCTCGCGTTGCGGGCACGCGCTTCGCCGCAGAGCCTGGTGGCAGGACCAACGACACCTGGAGGGCCGATGGCTGACACCGACGAGGGACGCGCTCACGGGGCGCACTCCCACAAGCCCGAGTCGCCACCCGACCTGAAGGGTGGGAGCTGGAAGCTGGGGTTCAAGAACGCCTTCCGCGAGTTCAGCGACGACCAGTGCACCGACCTCGCCGCCGCACTCACCTACTACGCGGTGCTGGCGTCCGCGCCGGCTCTGCTGGCCCTCATCTCCGTGCTCGGGCTGGTCGCCGACGCCGAGGCAGCGGTGAACTCGGTGATGAACACCGTCTCCGACTTCCTGCCCGAGGAGACCCTGTCGATCGTCCAGCCGCTCGTCGAGAACGCCGCGAACTCCACCGGTGCGGGCCTCGCCCTGATCCTCGGTGTCGCGCTGGCCCTGTGGTCCGCCTCCGGATACGTCACCGCCTTCAGCCGCGCGATGAACCGCGTGTACGAGGTCGAGGAGGGCCGGCCGTTCTGGAAGCTGCGCCCCGTCATGCTGGTGATCACCGCCGTCGTCCTCGTCCTGGTGATCCTGGTCATCGCCAGCCTGGTGCTGTCCGGGCCGGTCGCCTCCGCCGTCGGCAGCGCCGTCGGGCTCAGCGACGTCGCGCTGACAGTCTGGAACATCGCCAAGTGGCCCGTCGCACTGCTGCTCGTCATCATCGTGATCGCGCTGCTCTACCACTCGACGCCGAACGTCAAGCAGCCGAAGTTCCGGTGGATCAGCGTCGGTGCGGCCGTCGCGATCGTCGTCTGGGCGCTGGCCTCGGCCGCGTTCGGGTTCTACGTCGCCAACTTCGGCAGCTACGGGTCGACGTACGGCACCCTCGGTAGCGTCATCGTGTTCCTGCTGTGGCTGTGGATCAGCAACCTGGCCCTGCTGTTCGGTGCGGAGCTGGACGCCGAGGTGGAACGCAGCCGCGAGCTGCAGGGCGGGCTCGCGGCCGAGGAGACCATCCAGCTCCCGCCGCGCGACACCCGCGCCAGCGACAAGAAGGCCGCCAAGAGGGCCGACGCCGTCGCCGAGGCGCGGGCGCTGCGGGGCGGGGACACCCCCGCCGACGGGCCGGCACCGCGGCACGTGGACCGGACGTGACACCGGTCGAGGGCGCCCAAGATCAGCAGCAGGTCCGCAGGTAGTCCTGGAGGTCGGCCAGCACGCGGGTCATCCCCTCGCGGTCGGCCCGGTAGAGGACCGTCTTCCCGTCGCGCCGGGACAGCACCGTCCCGGCGCGGCGCAGTGCCTTGAGCTGCTCGGAGGCGGTGGACTGCCCGAGGCCGGCCTGCTCCGCGACCTCACCGACGGAGAGCTCGGCACCGCGGGCGAAGAGCGCGAGGATCGCCTGGCGGGTGGGGCTGGCCAGGGCGGCGAGGAAGTCCTGGGTCTCCTGGCTCAGCACCGGCCCCGCGGGCCCCGACGGCGCGGACGAGGTCATCGCTCGATCGTACCGGCTCAGTTCGTCGCATTGACATATCGCGATGCGTCGATATGTTGAACGCCATGACCTCTTCCTCACCCATGATCATCGTCGGCGCCGGCCAGTCCGGGCTCGCCGCCGCCAGAGCGGTCCGCGCCGCCGGGCTCACGCCGCTCGTCCTGGAGGCCGGCTCCCGGCCGACCGGTTCGTGGAGCTCGTACTACGACAGCCTGCGACTGTTCTCACCGGCCGGGTACTCCAGCCTGCCCGGCCTGCCGTTCGACGGCGACCCACGCCGCTATCCCGCCCGCGACGAGGTCGTGGGCTACCTCGCGCGCTACGCCGAGCACGTCGGCGCCGAGATCCGCACCGACACCCGGGTCGAGTCCGTCGAGCAGCATGGCGGCGAGCTCGTCGTGCGCACCGCCGACGGAGCCGAGGAGCCGGCCGCGGGCGTGATCGCGGCGAGCGGGTCGTTCGGATCCCCCGTCCTGCCCGACCTGCCCGGCCTCGACGCGTTCCCGGGCGAGGTGCTGCACTCCGCGGGCTACCGCAACCCGCACGCCCTGGCAGGGAAGCGGGTGGTGATCGTCGGCGGCGGCAACTCGGCGGTCCAGATCGCCCACGAGCTCCACCAGGTCGCGCGCGTGACCCTGGCGACCCGGTCCCCGATCGCATTCACCCCGCAGCGCCGGGGAGGTTTCGACCTCCACTTCTGGCTCCGGGTCACCGGCCTCGACGTGCTTCCCACGCCCTGGCTGCGACGCCTCGTCACCCGGCCGTTGGTCCTGGACACCGGCACCTATCGTCAGGAGATCACCTCCGGCCGCCTCGTCCGCCGCGAGATGTTCACGCGGCTCGCGGGCGAGGAGGTCGTGTGGGCAGACGGGTCCAGGGAGAAGGTCGATGCGCTGGTGCTCGCGACAGGGTTCCGCCCGGACCTCGGGCACCTCCGTCCGCTGGGGGCGCTCGATGCGACGGGTGCACCGCGGCACCAGGGCGGCGTCTCGACCACGCACCGCGGGCTCGGCTACGTCGGCCTCGAGCTGCAGCGCTCGTTCTCCTCCAACACGTTGCGCGGCGTGGGCCGCGACGCCACGCACGTCGTCGGTGCGCTGGCTGCACACCTCGGGCGGCGCGGCGTGCCGGTCGGCCGATGACCGGCCGCCAGAGCAACGAGGGTTTACGCCCGCGCGCCGGCGGGCCCCGGCAGGCTCTGGTGGCGCTGTGCATGACGCAGGTCGTCGGCTGGGGCGTCCTGTACTACTCCTTCCCCGTCGCCCTCCCGGCGATCGTCGCGGACACCGGGTGGACATCGACGTCCGCGATGGCAGCGTTCTCCGCGGCACTGGTCGTCGCCGCGGCAGCCGGGGTCGCCGTCGGCCGCTTGATCGACCATCACGGCCCCCGAGGCGTGATGACGACGGGGTCCGTGATCGCCACCGTCGCGGTCCTGGGTGTCGGTGCCGCCCCGACGCTGGGCTGGTTCGCCGCCGCCTGGATCGTGGCTGGCATCTCGCAGTCGATGGTGCTCTATGCGCCGGCCTTCACAGCCCTCACCCGCTGGTACGGCCCCGCCCGGGGTCGTGCACTGATGATCTTGACACTGGTCGCCGGACTGGCCAGCACCGTGTTCGCGCCGGTCACGGCAGCGCTCGTGGCGCATCTCGGGTGGCGCCTGACCTATGTGACCCTCGCCGCGCTGCTCGCCCTGACCACGATCCCCACCCATGCCCTGGGCCTGCGGGCCGCGTGGCCCTCGCTGCCCGGTCACGACGCCAGTTCCGCGCGCTCGGACCGGCGCAGGATCACCACGAGCCGACCGTTCGTCCTGCTGACGGTCACCACGTCGCTGATCGCGTTCGCCCTGTTCGCGGCCACCATCCACCTGGTCTCCATGCTTGGCTGGCGCGGGTTGTCGCCGACAGCCGCGGCCTGGGCGCTCGGCCTGTCAGGCGCGGGCCAGCTCCTGGGGCGTATCTCCTATCCACCGCTGGTCCGTTGCACGACACCGATGAGCCGCACCGTCGTCCTGGCGGCGTGCGCCGGAGCAACCGTTCTCGCGGTAGGCGTGATCCCGGGCCCTGCCTTGGCGCTCGTCGCGGCGGCCACGGTCCTGGGTGTCGTCCGCGGCGCGTTCACCCTTCTCCAGTCGACCGCGGTGAGCGACCGTTGGGGCACCAGCGGGTTCGGTGCGCTCTTCGGCGTCCTCAACGCACCGACCACCCTCGCGATGGCGCTGGCACCATGGGCGGCCGGCGCGCTCACCGATGCGACCGGGTCATACCCCCAGACGTTCGCCGTCCTCGCCGTCCTCGCCGGCGTCGCCACACTCGTCGCGCTCGGCACCCGACCCCGCGAGGCCCGACGAGCAGGCGGGTGACCTGGCCCGGCGACCTCGCAGAACACAGCCTGGAAGCGCGGCTACCCGAGATCGTCCAGCACGATCCGACCGCGCAGCGCCGCCGGGTCGACCGGACCGCCGGCCAGCACCTCGCGGGCGGCGTCCGGCCCGGCGGTGCCCTCCTCGACGCCCCAGAGCAGCACGCCGTGCACCTGCGCGGTGCTCGCCCCGTCGGTCTCGCGCTCCACGTAGTAGGCGACGACGTGCGCCAGCGGGTCGTCGGCGGGACCCTGGCGGTCCTCGACGACCTCGAGCGACGCGTCGAGGGTGCCCACCGCCTCGTACCGGACGCCGAACAGCACCGAGTAGTAGAAGGGCGTGTGCGTGTAGGGCTCGTCGGCGCCGGCCATGTCACGCCCGGCGGACCGGCCGGACGACGTCGCGTGGTCCACGTGCTCGACCCGCCGCGTGCCGAGCACCCGGTCCGGGTAGTGCGCCACGTCGCCGGCGGCCCACACCGCGGGGTCGCTCGACCGCAGGTGCGCGTCGACGACGATCCCGCCGTCGTCGACCGTCTCCAGCCCGGCCTCGGCGGCGAAGCCGGTCTCGAGCGAGATCCCCAGCCCCAGGACGACGACGTCGGCCTCGACCTCCTCTCCGGACGAGAGCGCGAGGCGGACCGGCCCGTCAGGTCCCTGGACCCCGCCGCCCGTCACCCCGGTACCACGCACGAGCTCCACCCCGTGGGTGCGGAACAGCAGCTCCGCACGCCCGGCGAGATCGGCGGGGAGCATCTGGTCCAGGAGCGTGTCCTGCGTGAACACGAGGGTCACCTGGGCGTCGGTCTCGGTGAGCCCGGCCGCCAGCTCGGTGGCGATGTAGCTGCCGCCCACCACCACGACGTGCGGGCTGCCGTGCGAGGTGAGCCCGCGCAGCCGCTCGTAGTCGCGCACGCTGCGGAACGGGATGACCCGGCCCGTGCCGTGCGAGTCGTCGACGTCGGCCGACCCGGGCGTGCCGCTGGTCGCCACCAGGGCCCTGCCGTAGCCGATCTCCCGCCCCGACGCCGTGCTCACCGTGCGGCGGTCCGTGTCGAGCGCGACGACGGTCTCACCGAGCAGCAGGTCCGCCCCGGTGTCCTCGGCCGTGCCGGTCCAGACCTGGTCGAACGTGAAGTCCGGGTCCGTCCACAGTTTCTTGGACAGGGCCGGCCGCGTGACCGGCTCCGTGGCCTCACGACCGACGATCCCGATGGTGCCGGCCGGGTCGACCTCCCGGATGCCGCGCGCGGCAGCGTCCGACGCCATCCCACCGCCGAGGAGCAGGTAGTCGTAGTGGTCCTTCGTCATGGTGGCCTCCTCAGATCGTGGCGACGGAGCCGCCGTCGACCCGGTAGTTCGACCCGACGACGTAGCTCGCGCGGGCGGAGCAGAGCAGCGCGACCACCGCGGCGACCTCCTCGGGCCTCCCCCGGTGGTCCCGCTCGATGAAGGGCCGCTCTTCGGCCAGGAAGCTCCGGATCGCCTCGTCCCGGTCGACGCCGAGCTCGGCGGCGCGGGCGTCCATCATCTCGTCGGTCATGGGCGTCTCGACGAAGGCGGGCGAGACGGCGTTGACCAGTACGCCCTCGCGGCTGTACGTCTTCGACAGGCCCTTGGTCAGGTTGAGCAGCGCAGCCTTCGAGGCGCTGTAGGGCAGCTCGTCGACGTAGGGCTGCACGCCGTCCTCGGACGCCACGAGGACGACGCGGCCCCACCTGGAGGCACGCATGCCGGGAAGCAGCGCGCGCACCGTGCGCACTGCGGCGAGCAGGTCGACCTGCAACGTCTCGAGCCAGCCGTCGTCGTCGATCTCGTGGAACAGCCCCACCGCGCCGTGGACCCCTGCGGAGTGGACCAGGATGTCGGCCGTCCCGAAGTTCTCCTCCGTGGCCCGCACCAGCCTCGCGACGTCGTCGGGTCGCGTGAGGTCCGCACCGACGGCCATCCACGACCCCTGCAGCGCGTCCAGCGACTCGGCCGCCGCGCGGACCCTGCCGGTGTCGGTGTCCGTGAGGACCACGCGCGCCCCCTCGCGCAACAGCTCGTGGGCGGCCGCGAGGCCGATGCCGGAGTCTGCCCCGGTGACGACGGCGACACGTCCTTCGATTCCCAGGTCCACTGGTTGCTCTCCTCGTCCGTGCGGCAGGTCTGGCGCGCCGTCATCGTGCCCAGGAACGCCGCCGGTTCGCACGACGGGAACGACCGCACCCCTCGCCGCCGCGGTTCGACACCGATCCCGGCAACTTCTGTCGATTGTCGACACCCTTCTGTCCAGAGGTAGTGACAACTCGCCCGCAGCGAGTTAAGTTGAACCGGTCAACGAATGTGTTGCCTGCGCAAAGGAGCGTCATGAGCAAGCCAGCCTCCGCCACCCGCTGTGCCGTCGCCGGAACGGCGACCGCCACTCTCACCCTCACCCTGGGGCTCGCCGCAGCCATGCCGGCTGCTGCCGCCGACGACGGCCTCGACGAGGTCCTCGTGGTGGGCAAGACCCTGGGATTCCGCCACTCCCACATCGACGAGACCACCCACGCCCTGATCGACCTCGGCGCCGAGCACGGCTTCGACGTCGACGTCTGGGACCCGCCCAACGACTCCGGCGGCTGGTGGGGTCCCGGGTCGCCGGGTCAGCCCGACCTGACCATGGACTCCACCCCGTTCACGTCCGCGGCGGACCTGGCGCAGTACGACTCGATCGTGTTCGTCTCCCCGGTGGACAACACCAACAGCCTCGACCCCGCCCAGCCCCGACTGCTGGACGACGCCGAGGTGGCGGCCCTGCAGGGCTACGTCCACGACGGCGGTGGGGTCGTCGGGATCCACGCGGCCACCGACACGATGCACACCTCAGGCTGGTTCACCCAGCTCATCGGTGGCGGCGCCCGCTTCGCCAACCACCCGCAGCAGCAGACCGCCACCATGCGGGTCGAGAACCCCTCGCACCCGTCGATGCAGGGCGTCCCGCTCGAGTGGGAGCGCTGGGACGAGTGGTACAACTACACGCTCAACCCGCGCGGTGACGTCCACGTCCTGCAGACCATCGACGAGTCGACCTATCAGGGCGGCACGATGGGCGAGGACCACCCGATCGCCTGGTGCCAGAACTTCGAGGGCGGCCGGTCCTGGCACCAGGGTGCCGGGCACGTCGACGAGGCGTGGTCCGACCCCGTCTTCCTGACCTCCGTGCTGCGCGGGGTCCAGTGGACCGCGGGGACGGTCTCGGGCGGCGGCGACTGCGTCACCTGGTCCGAGGTCGACGCGCTCGTCGAGGAGCTGCCGTCCGACACGGCGCGTGACCGCGTCGCGATCTCTCAGCTCGACCGTCGCCTGGACGACGCCCAGCAGGCCGCCGACGCCGGCAACGCCTCGAAGGCCGTCCGCATCCTGCGCCCGACGGCGGCGCTCGCCGGTGCGCTCGTGCGCGACGACGACAGCGCCGAGACGCTGAAGGCCAAGGTCAGCGACCTGATCGAGTGGCAGCAGGGCCTGGTCGACGCCGGGCTCTGACGACTGCCGCTGAGGCAGCTGCGGTGAAGGGCTCTTTCCCGGACCGGTCGGTCCGGGAAGGAGCCCTTCGCCAGGCCCTCGTGCTCCCGCAGCGCTCAGCGAACCCAGACATACAGGTTCCTCTTGACCGCCCGCTTGGTCTTCGACGACCCGGGGTAGACGACCTTGATCGTGTGGTGGCCGTCGCTGAGCCGGGGCAGCTTCACCGTGCGAGAGCCGTCGTGCTTCTTCTTCAGCCGGACCTTCTTGACGACCTTGCCGTCGGCCTTGATCTTGATCTTGCCGGTCGGGACGATGTCCGACGGTGACTTCACGCGGACCTTGACCTTGGCGCGCTGCGAGCCGTTCACCGTCGTGTCCTTCACCGTGGCGCGCAGCTTCGTCTTGGCCTTGCGCACCCGGACCGTCTCGTACGTCGTCGACGAGCCGTACCGGCTGTCACCCGCGTAGACGACGCGCAGCTTCGTCTTGCCCACGGGCAACCGGTGGCCGTCGATGCGCACCGTGGTGCGCCCCTCGCGGCGGATCTTCTCGCTGCCGACCTTCGTGCGGCCCTTGTAGACGGTGACCGTTCCGGTGGTGAAGTGACCGTCGTTGACGGCCGAGGAGATCTTCGCCCCCGTCGTGACGAGCAGCCGGTGGTCGACCCCCCAGCGCATCCTTCGCTTCTCCGTCGCCCAGACACCGCTCTCGACCTTCGCGACACGAAGCACGACCTCGGTGCTGGTGTCCGCGACGTACGGCGAACCTGTGAGGCGTACCTCGAGCCGGTGCTTTCCCGGGTCCAGCACGTCGGAGTCGATGACGAAGACCTCGGTACGGTTCCGCTGCTCCCACGGCCGGATGCGCGCGAGGCGACGCTTCCCGTCGTAGAGCGACAAGGTCCCTGCGACGCGGTCCACGTCCGGGACGTCGACCGCCACCTTCCACCAGGTGTCGTACGGGTGGACGTCGCCGCCACCGACCACCCAGGCGGCCAGCTCCCGCTCGGCACGATCCACCGCAACCGTCAGCGACGTCCGCGACTCCTGCCAGTCGCCACCGGCGATGAAGACCACCTCATGGGCGACCGAGCCGTGCGTGTCCGTCGGCAGGAAGAGCCGAGCCGTGCCGTCCGCCTCGACGCGCTCCCGGTCCACGACGGTGCCGGTGCTGAGCGACCTCAGGTCGACCAAGCCAGCCGGGACGGAGCCGTCGTCGGCGATCACCGCGATGTCGACCGGGCCGCGGTCGTTGACCTGGAGCCGGTCGGGGGCGTCGACGATCGCCGTCGTGGTCGGGACGCCGCCCTCGGACACCTCCACCGTTCCCGTCCACTCGGACGGCGCGTACCCGTCGGCCGGCAGGTACCGGACGGTCGCAGGGTAGGTTCCCGGCGCACGGGAGCCGAGAGAGATCGACAGACGTCCGGACGCCCACCTGCTGCTGCCGGCGTAGTCGATGCCGTCCACCTCGGCGCGGAGCCCGCCGTCGTGGACGAGCTCGCCGTCGGGCGTGGTCACTCGCACCTCGAGATAGCGCTCGCCGGACGCCCACCACGTATCCGTCTGGGTGACGCTCACCGTGGTCGGGACCAGGTCGCCCGGGCCCGCCGCCCGCGCCTCCGGCGCGACGACCACCATGCCGGCGAGGGCGAACGCCAGGACTGCGGCCAGGAGCCGCATCACCGCGTGCCTGTGGTCCGGGAGTGGCATGGTCCGTACCGCGGCACTGCTGGTCACCGAGCATCTCTCCTTGGGCGTCGTTGCTGCGGGGACCCTAGCGCATCAGGTCATCGGCAGACCATCCGCTCGCAAAACCTGCCGGTCGGAAGGCCCCCTGGGCACGTCGAGAAGCAGCCGTCCCTCGAGGACGTCTTCCTCACCCTCGTGGGTGCCGACGCCGGAAAGGAGTCCTGATGACCACCCACGTCCTGACCGACACCCGCGTCCTCACCGGGCGGTCCCTGCGACACATCAGCCGCAGCCCCGACACGAGCCTCACCACCGCGGTCACGCCGATCGCCCTCATGCTGCTGTTCGTGTACGTGTTCGGCGGCGCGATCGACACGGGGTCCGACGAGTCGTACCTCGACTACATGCTCCCCGGCATCCTGCTCATCACGATCGCGTCCGGTATCGCGTACACCGCCTACCGCCTGTTCCTCGACCTGCAGGGCGGCATCTTCGAGCGCTTCCGGGCCATGCCGATCGCCCGGTCGAGCGTCCTGTGGGGCCACGTGCTCACGTCGCTGGCCGCGAACCTGGCCTCGATCGCGATCGTGATCGGCGTCGCCCTGCTCATGGGGTTCCGGACCGGCGCCTCGGTGGGCGCCTGGCTCGCCGTGGCCGGCATCCTCGGCCTGTTCACCCTGGCCCTCACCTGGCTCGCCGAGAACCAGCCGGTGACGTCCATCGTCGACACCCTGCGGGCCCTGTTCGCGCAGCAGTCCCCCGGCGCCGACATCTGGGTCGCCCTCGCCTGGCTCGTCGGCATCCTCGCGGTCGCTCACACCGCGGCGATCGCGGCCTACCGCCGCAAGACGGGCTAGCCAGCACTCCCCCACCGGCGGAGGATCGAGGGGTGAGCACTCCGTCAGGATCGGACGCCGCCTCCGGACCGGCGCCACGCCGTCGCGCACGCCGGTGGTGGATCGCGGCGCTCGCCGCCGTCCTCGTCGCGGGGGGCGCCGTCGTCGCCGGGGTGCTCGAGCACCGTGCCTGGGTCGAGGCCGTCGCCGAGTACGAGGCGGAGGTCGCCCGCGTCACCGCGGCGGCCGACACCTCCCGCGACCGCGCCGAGGAGGCCTACGCCGCGAGCGCCGACGCGCTCGACGAGGCGGTCGACGGCGGGAGGCCCGTCCTGGACGCCAGCGAGGGCCAGGTGGGCGGCCCTGCCGTGCGCAGATCGCTGGCCGAGGCGCTCGACCGGGCCGAGGACCTGCGCGATGCCGAGGTGACCTATCCGGTCGCGACCCTCACGGTGGACGAGGTCACCCGGCCGAACCCGTTCCGCCCCGAGACGCTGCCGCAGGTGGAGGTCGAGGTGGTCGACAGGTCTGACCCGGCGCCCGCCGAGCTGGACGCCGCGGCGACCGAGGTGACCGAGGCGACCGGCGCCGTCGTCGAAGCGCGCCGGCGGTGGGCCTTCGAGGAGCTGCAGGCGGCCACGACCGAGGGCCGCGACGCCCTGACCGACCTCCGGTCGCAGGTGGACGACGGCGCGCTGGACGAGCTCGACGCGGCGGTCACCGACGGGGAGGCGATGCTCGACGCGGGCGCGGACGCCGTCGACGCGGACGACGCCGTCTCGCTGCGGGACACGCTGCTCGGCACCACGGAGTCCCTGTGGGCGGACCGGCTCGACCAGATCGTCCGCGAGCGCCGCCAGGCCGCCCGGGACGACGGCGTCGACTGCCGCCGGGACAGGTGCGTGGCGCTGACGTTCGACGACGGCCCCGCGGCGAGCACCGAGCGCCTGCTGCGGATCCTCGCCCGCAAGGACGCTCCCGCCACGTTCTTCATGGTGGGCGACAACGTCGCGAGACGGCCCGAGATCGCTCGCGCCGTCGTCGACGGCGGCCACCTGGTCGCCAACCACACCTGGAACCATCCACAGCTCACCGGGCTCGACGACGCAGAGGTGCGCGACGAGCTCCGGCGCACCCAGGACGCCGTCACCGACGCCACCGGCTTCACGCCGTTCCTGCTGCGGCCCCCGTACGGCGACGTCGACGGGCGCGTCCGGTCGATCTCGACACGGACCGGGCTGGACGTCGTCCTGTGGAGCCTCGACAGCCGGGACTGGGAGTCCCGCGACGCCCGCGAGATCCGCCGTCGGGTGCGTGCCGAGGTGGAGCCGGGCAGCAACATCCTGCTGCACGACATCCACGCGACCAGCGTGGACGCCGTCCCGAAGATCATTGACGACCTGCGCGACGAGGACTACGTGCTCGTCACGGCCGAGCTGCTCGTCGACCGCGACGAGCCGTGAGGGGCGATGGCCTGCCGGTCGACGTCGGGGATGCTCGGGTGCGGACGCCCGGCGCACCGAGCTCTGCGGCGGTACCTATATAACTCTCGGCAACAGGGTCGCGGGTTTATATAACTATGGCACCCCAGCTGCCGGGCCAGCGGCCGGTCAGACGGTCTCGGCGCGCTTCTGCCGGGCGAACCGTGCCGGCTGGTCAGGCCCGTCCCACACCTGGATCGCGCGCCAGAGGGAGGCGGCGATCGGCACGGCGAGCACGGCGCCGGTGATGCCGACGAGCACCGTGCCGGTGGTCAGGGCGAACAGGATGACCAGCGGGTGCAGGCGCAAGGTCCGACCCATGACCACGGGCTGGAGGAACGTGCCCTCCAGCTGGTTGACGGCGACGACGATCCCGACGACGACGAGCGCTTCGACCGGGCCGACGGCGACCAGCGCGACCAGGGCCGCGAGGATGCCCGCCAGGGTGGCGCCGACCAGCGGGATGAAGGCCAGCAGGAAGACCAGCACCGAGAGCGGGACGACGAGGGGCACGCCCATGATCGCGAGGCCGATCCCGATGCCCACGGCGTCGACGACCGCGATGATGGCGGTCCCCCGCACGTACCCGCCGAGAGTGCCGATGGTGGCGTCGCCGACGCGCAGCCCGCGCTCGTAGGCACGCCCCTCGAACGGCCGCAGCATGAACTCCCACATCGCCGGCCCGTCCTTGAGGAAGAAGAACAGGACGACGATCATGATGAAGAAGCCGGTGACGAAGTCGGCGGTCTGGGAGACGCCCTCGATGGCTCCGGACCCCACCGCGCTGGACTGCAGCAGGCCCGCGGCGGACTCGCGCACCGAGGTGATCTGCTCCTCGGAGATCTCGAACGGCAGGCCCTGGACGTAGCTCTGCAGGGAGTCGAAGCCGTCGAGGGCCTGGCTCTGCAGCTCGTCCCACTGGTCGACGACGGCCCGCACCACGAGCCACACGACCCCCGCCAGCAGGGCGACCAGCGTCAGGAGCGCGATCCACGTCGCCAGCAACGACGGCACGCCGCGACGGCGCAGGAACGACACCAGCGGGGAGATGGCCGCCGCCAGCACCAGCGCGATGAGGATGGGGATGACGACCAGGGTCAGGCGGGTCCCCACGAACCCGAGGACCGCGATCACCGCGATCACCGCGAGGACCTGCAACGAACGCGTCCCTACGCGGCCGAATCCGTCCGACCAGAGCTTGGACGCCCCGCGCGCCTCCTGCTGGGCGGGTGCCCGACCCGCGACGCGGTTGGCCTCGACCGGCCGGCGGTCGGAGCGCGGTGCACGGCGGCCGAAGATGCCCATCGGCTGTCCTCTCTCGTTGGTCCGGCAGGCGCCGGACGTCCCGACGCTAGTGCGGACGGCCCCGGGTCCGGCGACGACACGTCGGCGGGCACCAGACCTCGCGCGTCTGCCGCGCCATCCTGCGGTCCCGAGCGGCCCCTACCTCCTGCGCAGCGCCCGTCGCACCCCCTTGACCGCCTCGACCAGGAAGAACACGACCAGCGCGAGGGCGAGCGTCTTGCCCCACTCCTCCAGGCCGATGGTCGCCGAGCCGAACCAGAGGTGCATGAACGGCGCGTACACGAACACGCACTGCAGGGCGACGAGGGACACCGCAGAGATCCAGATGACCCGGTTGCCCCGGAGCACGCCGAGCGTGAGGCTCGACGCGTCGAGGAACCGGCAGTTGAACAGGTAGGCGAGCTGGCCCAGAGCCAGCATCGTCACCGCCGTCGTCTGAGCCTGCGCCAGGGGGGCACCCTGCGCGCGCTCCGCGTAGAAGACGAACATCGTGGCGCCGCCGATGAGCAGCGAGACGATGAGGATGCGCCGAACGAACACGGCGTCGAGGATCGACGCCCCGGGATCGCGCGGCGGCCGGGACATCACGTCGGGCTCCGCCCGCTCGTACGCCAGCCCGAGCGACAACGTGACCGCCGTGATCATGTTGATCCACAGCACCTGCACGGGCGCCAGCGGCAGCGCCAGCCCGAACAGGACGGCCACGAGGATGACCAGCGACTGCGCCCCGTTGGTGGGCAGCAGGAAGAGCACCGACTTGCGGATGTTGTCGTAGATCCGGCGCCCCTCCTCGACCGCCCGCTCGATGGTCGCGAAGTTGTCGTCGGCGAGCACCACCTCGGCGGCGTCCTTCGTCGCCTCCGTGCCCTTGATCCCCATGGCGACGCCGACGTCCGCCTGGGTGAGCGCGGGGGCGTCGTTCACGCCGTCGCCCGTCATCGCGACCACCTCGCCGTGCGACTGCAGCGCCGAGACGATCCGGATCTTGTGCTCCGGGCTGGTACGCGCGTACACCGACACGTCGCGCACGACGGCGCGCAGCTGCTCGGTGCTCATGGCCTCCAGCTCCGGCCCGGTGAGCACCGCAGGCCCCGACCCGGACCCGTCGGACGGCCCGTCGACGATCCCCATCTCACGGCCGATCGCGAGCGCCGTCCCGGCATGGTCGCCCGTGATCATCGTGACCCGCACGCCCGCGGCGCGGCACTGCCCGATGGCGTCGATCGCCTCCGGCCGGGGCGGGTCCACGATGCCGACCAGCCCGCACAGCTCGAGACCCGCGTCGACGTCGGTGGCCTCGATCGTGGTGGTGCCCGCGGGCGGGCGGGTGCGTGCGGCGGCCAGGACGCGCAGCCCGCGTCCACCGATCTCGTCGATCTGCGCCTCCCAGAAGGCGCGGTCCAGCGGCTCGCGGGCTCCGTCGACGCCGGTCTGCGTGGCGCACCGGTCGAGCACGCGGTCCGGGGCGCCCTTGACGTGGACGAACAGCTCGCCGTCCGGGGCGCGGTCGAGGGTCGCCATGTACTTGGTCTCGGACTCGAACGGCACGACGGCGACGCGTCGCCAGCCCGCCGGGTCCAGACCGGCCTTCATGCCGAGGCTGCGCAGGGCGCCCTCCGTCGGTTCGCCCACGAGCCGCCAGCCGTCGTCGGCGTCGGCCTCGTCGTCGGCCGCGGCGGCGTCGTCGGCCGCGGCGGCGTCGTCGGCCGCGGCGGCGCTCGACCCGACCCCGGCGTCGTGCTGCGCCGACATGACCCGGGCGTCGTTGCACTGCATCATGGTCGCGACGACGCCGGCCATGTCAGCGTGGTCGAGGAGCCCGGGCTGCCAGGGCACCGGTGCGTAGCCCGCGCCGTCGACGTCGACCGTGCGGCCCGCGGTGCGCACGATGCGCGCTGTCATCTCGTTCTTGGTGAGCGTGCCCGTCTTGTCCGAGCAGATGGTCGTCACCGACCCGAGCGTCTCGACGGCGGGCAACTTGCGGGTGATCGCGCGCCGTCGTGCCATCTGCTGCACGCCGAGCGCGAGGGTGATCGTCACCAGGGCGGGCAGACCCTCGGGCACCGCGGCGACGGCGAACCCGATCGATGCGGACACGAGGTCGGGCACCGAGAAGTCGTGCACCACGCGGCCGATCACGACCATCACCAGGGCCATGCCCAGGATGAGCACCGCGAGCAGCTTGCCGAACCGGTCGAGCTGCCGTGTGAGGGGCGTCTCGAGGCTCGCGACCTCGGAGATCATCGTCTGGATGCGCCCGATCTCCGTGCGCGACCCCGTGGCCGTGACCACGCCGACACCCTGCCCGGCCGCCACGAGGGTGCCGGAGAACAGCATGCTCGTGCGATCTCCCACGCCCGCGTCCGCGCTCACCGGCTCCACCCGCTTGGACGCCGCGACCGACTCGCCCGTCAGCGCCGACTCCTCGACCCGCAGGTTGGTGGCCTGCAGCAGCCGCACGTCCGCGGGCACCCGGTCGCCGGAGCGCACCCGCACCACGTCTCCCGGCACGACGTCGTCGGCGTCGATCCGCGCCCAGGCCCCGTCGCGACGCACCTCCGCGTGCACGGAGAGCATCTGCCGGATGCCGTCGAGCGCGTTCTCGGCGCGGCCCTCCTGGATGAACCCGATGGCGGCGTTCACGACCGCGACCAGCAGGATCACCGTGAAGTCCACCCAGTCGCCGAGGATCGCCTTGAGCACCGCCGAGACGAGCAGGATGTAGATGAGCACGTCGTCGAAGTGCACCAGGACCCGCTTCCACAGCGGTTCCCGCTCCGGCGGGGGCAGCCGGTTGGGCCCCACCTCGGCGAGCCGCTCGGCGGCGACCGAGGCCGCCAACCCGTCCTCCCCCACGTCGAGCGTGTCGAGCACCGTATTCGGGGAGAGCGACCACGGAGCCGTGTCGGCGGCGTGGTCCCGGTCGGTTTCCATGGGGCTATTCCACCCGTCCGCGCCGGTGAGCGCGCGGCGGGGGGGGTGCCGTCGGTGGGCGCTGCCGTCGGCGGGGCGCCGCCTCAGCCCGGGTTCCCCGCGCCCCGCAGGATCGCGGTGCACTCGCGCTGGAGGTCCTCGTCCTGCCACATGGCGTGCTGCGGCGCGGCGTTGGAGCAGACGACGGAGCCCCAGGCGTCGACGGCGTCCGCGTGCCGCACGGCGTCCCGGCAGATCTGCGCGCCGACAGGGCCTTCCTCGAAGCGGGTGTCGCGCGGGGTGTACCCGACCCAGCCCTCCCCGAGGACGAGCGGGATCCCGAGCCGGGCGGCGTGGTCCGCGGCCACGCCGATCCACTCGCGCAACCGCTCCGCCATGGCGATGCGGTGCGCGCCGTAGCGGTCGTACAGCCACCGGTCCACGGCCTGCGGGTCGCACCAGTCGTGCAGATAGATCTCGGCGTGGCCGACGATCGACGCGTGCCGCTTCCACTCCTCGTCGGACGGCGGAGCCCAGTCGGCGAGCCGCGGTGCGCCGGGGCGCAGGAGCTCGGCGTCGGCCCGTGCCTGCGGAAAGTCGGCGGGGTCGCCGCGCAGCTCGAACTCGCGCACCAGGTCGTCCAGGACGCCGTACACGTAGGGGTGAACGCCCAGCACCTGGGCGTTGCGCGGCAGCCCGCGCATCGCGGTGACCGGGACGGCGGCGTAGTTCGGCCCGCACAGCACGTCGGGGTGGCGTGCGGAGAAGGCCGCGATGCCGCGCTCGAGGCGGCCGCGCAGCTCCACCACCGGGTCCTGCGTGCCGGGCAGCCCGGCGGTGAGGTGCCCGGCCTGGACCTCGTTGTGCGGCTCGACGCAGGCGAGCACGTGGTCGAGCGCCTCGTCCTTGAGCAGGTCGACGAGGTCGCCCATCGCCTCGCCCAGCACGGTGAGGCGCTCCTCGGGGTCGACGGCGTGCAGCGCGTCGTACCAGACGCGGTCGACGGCGAAGGCCGGGCTCTGCTGGTACTCCCACGACGACGCGATCACCGTCATGCCGTGCCGGTCGGCGGCGCGGAACAGCTCCAGCAGGTGCGCGCGGGCGTCGATGACGGTGGGCTCCCGCACGTCGTACCAGCGCACGCGGGACGCGTAGCCGCCGCCGATGGGCCCCAGCCGCAGCGCCGTCGTGTCGAGGCCGGAGCGGAACAGCAGGAACGGCATCGCGCAGACCCGCACGGCGTTGTAGCCGAGCTCGACGGCGCGGGAGAACGCCGCGTCGAGGTCCTCGAACGGCTCCCCCGGCCCGGTGCGCACGTACCAGGAGAAGTCCCAGAGCGTGATCGCCAGCCGCGGGGGCAGGTGCCCGGGCAGACGCCGGGGCGCTGCGTCACCTGCCGTCTCCGCCGTCGTCCCTGCGCCCGTCACCATGCGGGCCGTCGTGCCGGTCACGAGTCCTCCTCCAAGGTCAGCACCGTGCGCGCCACGCGCACGACGTCCACCGCCTCGACGGTGATCCCGTCGGGCACGTCCCGCACGGACGGGTCGACCCAGACGCCGGTCTCGGCGCACCACGGCAACAGCTCGAGCTCCACGCCGTCGCGGGCGACGTCCTCACGCCAGGGGGTGAGGTCGACGTCCCAGGCACGACCGTGCCAGAAGTGGTCGCTCACCACCTCGTCGTCCACCAGCGCGCGGCCGACGTCGCCGGTCCACGTGATCCGTAGCAGCGTGCGGTCGACGCCGCCGAGCACGTCGGCGGGCACGTCCAGGTGCACGCGGGCCGCACCGTCGAAGTCCGTCGGTGCACCGAGCCGGTCCATCGGACCACCACGCGCGGGCGGCGGCGGGGCGGGCGCGTGCGGGCGCAGGTCCGCCGCGACCGGGATACGCCCCGCGCCGGGCACGGCCAGCGTCCAGGTCGTCCAGAGGGCGCCGTGTTCACCGGTCTCGACGACGGCGGCGTCGCCTCTAGACACCGCGAGCGACGCCGGCGCGGGCAACAGCGACACCGTCGCGGTCGGGACGTCCGTGTGGACGACCAGTGCCCCGTCGAGGGCATGCACCGGCACGTCGCTCAGGACCAGCCGCTCGCGACCACCGACGTCCAGCCGGTACAAGCGGTTCGCGGTCGCCTCGTCGAGCACCAGCACCCGCACCCGCACCCCGGACTCGTCGGCCGCGCCCTGCAGCCGGACCACCGCCTCCGGCCCTGGCGCCCCGGTGAGGTCGAGGACGGTCGTCCCACCCTCGCGCCGGGCAGCCACCGGACCCGTCGCCTCCACGTCGCGGTCGAGCACCAGCTCCACCGGCACACCGTCGGTCGCGACCAGCACGACGAGCCCGCCGTCGTCGTGCGCGTCGTCGTGCGCGTCGTCGTGCGGGAGACGTGCGAGGAGCTGCGCCGTGGCGCTGCGCAGCACCAGCCCGTCGGCGAGCGGGAAGCGCAGGGGCCACGCGACCGAGACGCCGGCCGGCAGGTCGACCGGGCGCGTCGGCACGGTGACGGTCGCGTCGTCCAGCTCGATCTGCACCTGGGTGCCCGGCTGCGCCTCGATGGGTCGGCGTGCGGGCTGGTAGGTGGTGAGGAAGACGTAGCCGCGGCGCCCGTCCGAGCGCACCGACCAGCGCAGCTCGGACGGGTCGTCGCTGCTCCCGCCCACCGTCGTCGTCATGGCCGCCAACTCTGCGCCGTCGGCCCGCAGCCACAGGTGCTGGCGCCGCAGCAGGTGGTGGTGGCGGCGCACCTGCCCGTGCTCGCCGACGGGAGCGCCGAAGTCGTAGGTGCGGGTGGGGACGTCGTTCGGGTACCCGGTGGCCTGCGACTCCTGCTCGGTCCCCTGGGGTCCGACGCGCTGGGTTCCGCCCCCGTACATGTAGTACCCCTGCCAGACCGACCCGCTGCCGATCTTCGCCAGCGCGAGCGCCGCCACGTCCTCGGGCGTCACGAGCGGACGCCGGTGGTAGGCCACGTGCATGCCGCCGCCGAGCTCGCAGGTGGCGTACGGGAGGGCGTCGTCCCCGGGCCGGGACCCGGCTCCGGCCGCGCCGTCGACCGTGACGCCGTCCAGTGCCTCCCGGAGGTCCGCGCCCACCGACAGGTCGTCGCGCACGGTGCTGTAGCGGAAGTGCACGGGCGCGAACGCCGGCCACTCGGTGTCGGCGTCCTCCCAGAACCCGTCCGCGTACGCGCTGTACACCGGCAGGAGCGTGTCCGGCACCTGCGCCCCGCCCCAGCCGGTGGCCGTCCAGACCGGTACCCGCAGCCCGAGCTCCTCGGCGATCGTGCGCAGCACGGCCAGATGCTCCGGCTGGTCGTAGAGCTCGTTGTCCATCTGGGCGCCGATCACCGGCCCGCCGTCAGCGTGCAGGAGACCGTCGAGCTGCGCGACCGTCTGCGCGTAGAACGCCCGGACCAGGTCGAGGTAGGCCGGGTCGTTCGTCCGGACGGCCACCCCACGCTCGACGAGCCAGTCCGGGAACCCGCCGTGGCGCGCCTCGCCGTGCGCCCACGGCCCCATCCGCACGATGACGTCGAGCCCGTGGCGCCCCGCGAGCTCGACGAATGCCCCCAGGTCGAGGTTGCCGTCCCAGCGGAAGTCACCGGGCGTCGGCTCGTGTGCCTGCCAGAAGACGTACGTGGCCACCGAGTCCAGCCCGCCCGCCCGCGCGTGCCCCAGGACCTCCGACCAGCGCTCGCGCGGGATGCGGGAGTAGTGCACCTCCCCGGTCACCGGGAACCAGGGCCGGCCCGCCCGCTCGAGGTACCGGCCGGTCACCGCCACGGCGTCCGGCGTGTCTGGCGGGTCGCCCAGCTCGAGATGGTCGCGGCGCGGCGCGGGCGGGCGGGTGACGCGGACGCGGCGGGTGGGGGTGGGGGACGTGGCGCCGCTCCCGTCGAGGGCGGCGAGCTGGCCGCGCAGCGCCCGGACGCGGTCGTCGTGATCCTGCTGCACGTCACGGGTGAACAGCAGCATGGCGGGCAGCGACGTCGCGAAGTAGTCGATGGTCGCGCGGCGCCCGGCCTCCTGCTCCACGTACCGGGCGAGCCCGTCGCGCAGCAGCCGTGCCTCACTGTCGCGGCCCAGCCGCCGCAGCGCGAGGACGGAGGCCGCCGTGCGCTCCGAGAACGCCTGCACGGCCATGCCCGCGAAGTCGCCCTGCTGGTCGGCCGCCGTCCGCCAGGCGTCGCGCGCCTCGTCGGCGCGACCGGCGGCGGACAGCGCATCGCCCTCCAGCAGGTGCAGGTCGGCGGTGTTGGCGAGCGGGTGCCGCGCCTCACCCAGGGTCGCGGCTGGGGCCAGGGCCGCGGTGGCGTGGGCGAGCGCGGCCGCGGTGTCGCCGTCCTCCAGCGCTCGCCGCCCGAGGGCCCGGTGCGCGGCGTCCCAGGCGGCCAGCACCCGCCCCTCACCGCCCTCCCACGGCTGGAACGGTCGGCCGGTCAGGATCTCGAGCGCCTCGTCGGCCCGGCCGACGGCGGTCAGCAGCTCGGCGAGCTGGACGGACAGGTCGTCGCGCGCACCGACGAGGTCCGGCCGGTCGAGCAGCACCGCCAAGCGGCGCTCCGGGGCGGTGCCGCGGCGTGCCTCGAGCTGGTCGCCCTCGTAGAGCAGGCGTGCGTCGTCGGGCGCCACCGCGCGTGCCTGCGCGTACCAGGCGGCCGCCGCCTCCGCGTCACCGCGCACGTTGTGGGCCGCGACGCCGAGGTTCCGCAGCACCACGGGGTCGGTCCCGTCGCCCGACGCCGCTACCTCCCAGGCGGCGATCGCCTCCTCGCGCCGACCTGCCGCGTAGAGGCGGTGCCCCGCGAGGCCGGCGACGAGCGGGTCCTGCGGCCAGGCGCGACGCAGGCGGGCCAGCGCGTCGTCGTCGGTCGCCGCCGGGAACGCCCGGTCCCGCGGTGCACGCCGTGCCCGTTCGAGCGCGCGTCCCGCGGCCGCCCGGTCGCCAAGGGACAGCTCCAGGTCGGCGAGGTGCAGCAGGGCGAGAGCGCGCACGTCCCGCTGCCCGCGCGGCGACGGACGCGTCGCGACGTCCTCGAACAGCTCGACCGCAGCAGTCGTCTGACCGGCCGACGCATGCTCGAGCGCGACGTCGAGCGCGATGGTCGGGTCCGTCGTCGGGCCGACCGTGGTCGCGACGCCGAACCGGGCCGCGAGGTCGCGCGCCCACGCATCGAGCGGGTCGACGGCGAGCGTGCCGCGGACCAGGTCGCGAGCGCCCTCCGCGTCGCCGCCGCGCCGTGCGGCGAGCGCCGCGAGGTTGCGCCCCTGGACGTGCTCCGGGCTGCGGCGCAGCAGCGCGTCGAGCTGCTCCGTGGCGTCCGCGGCACGCCCTTCGGCAAGGTCGAGGCGTGCGCTCGCGACGGTTGCCGCGTCCCGCCAGGCTTGGTCCCACGCCGCCGTACCGAGCGCCTCGCGCGCCTCCGCCGTCCGGCCCTGGCGGGCGAGGACGACGCCCAGCCGGTAGTGCGCCTCGCCGTCGCGCGGGTTCGGGTTGCGCAGCGTCAGGCGCGCCGTCGCGGTGCGCAGCAGCTGCTCGGCGTCGGCCAGCCGGCCCGCGCGCGCCCGCCGGGCCGCGAGCGCCGTGGCGCAGCGCGCGTCCCCCGGGTCGCGCCGGAGCGCCTCGGTCCAGTAGGGCTCCGGCGACCGCGTCGCGTGCCGGTACTGGTCCAGGTGCAGGCCGGTGACGTAGAGCTCGTCGAGAGAGTCGATGTCCGCCGGGGCGGGGGGCTCGGTGGCAGGCTCGGGCGTCGCAGCGTCGGCGTCGGCGGCGGCGTCGGTGGCGGCGTCGGTGGCGGCGTCGGTGGCGGTGGCGGCGTCGGCCGCGGTGCGGGGGCGCCAGGTGAGGAGGGGCGCGCCGTCGTGCTCGACGACGAGCTCGTACGCGGTGGCCGCGACACCCGCGGGTCCGGTCAGCTCGCGCACCAGCGGGGTCCCGGGCGCGACGTCGGCCCGCTCGTCCAGCAGCACCTCCTCGCTGGCGCGCAGCACCACCCGCGCCCCGGCGCGCGGGGACGTCACGGCGACGCCGACGCGCACCGCGCCCTCGGCGGAGACGTCGAGCCGCACGGCCGCGTCCCGCGTCGCCTGGTGCACCGGGCCGACGTCCTGGATCGGGTACCAGTACTGCGAGAAGCTCGTCGTCTCCCCCGGGCGCAGGAACGCGAAGTCCGGTTGGTTGTCCGTGAAGACGCCCGCCATCAGCTCGACGTACGGGCCGTTGGAGTCGGTCAGGTGCTGGTCCCACGCCCGGCCGAACGGCGCGTTCCCCCAGGTCCACAGCTTCTTGCCGGGCGAGATGCGGTGGTCCGCCCAGTGCACGAACCCGGCACCGGCGGCGTGGTCGTACCCGCCGAAGAAGTCGTCCTGCGAGCCGAGGCACATGTACGACGTCGGCACGGGGATGTTGCGGTACCAGTCCAGGCGGTCGCCGTCGGGGCGCTCCGCGGTGCGGCGGGCCGGATAGTCGACGCCGTAGTAGCGGCCCGACGCCGCGGGGAAGGTCGTGACGGCGCGCTTGGCATGGTCGGCGACCACGGTGACGTCCGTCGGGAAGAACGCCTGGTAGTCGTCGTGGACGGCGGCAGCGACGTTGGCCCACCACAGGAACGTCTGCACGTCGTCGGTGCGGTTGACGAGACGTACCCGCAGCTCGACGAGCGCGCTGTCCGGGCGCAGCCGGACGCCGTGCATCCCCTGCATGCGGGCGAACGGGTCGTGGTCGGAGCACCAGACGGTGACAGCGCCGTCGGGCTCGCGCTCGATCCACGCCTCTGTGGGGAGAAACGTGGCCGGGCGGTGGTGCTGCGGCCAGTTGAGCTCCACCCCGCCCGAGACCCACGGCCCGAGCAGCCCGACCAGCGCCGGCTTGATGACGTCGTTGCGGTAGAAGAAGTCGTAGCCGCGGGTGCGGTCCAGGCCCACGTGGATGCGTCCGCCCAGCTCGGGCAGGACCATCAGCCGCACGTACGCGTTCTCGAGGTGGATCGCGTCCCACTCCCGAGGCGCCTTGGTGTGCTCCACCCTGTCGACGAACGGCATCGGGTACACCGCGCCCGTCGACCCCTGGTACACCCGCTGGTCGAGGTATGCCGGGTAGCGGTCCGGCTCGCCGATGCCGTAGGTGTCGATCGACACCGGCTCTCGCCAGCCGCGCACCGGGTGGGCAGCGATGTTCTCGGGGGCGGGCGGCAGGATGATCCGCGACTCCTCAGGGGGCACGGTACGAACGTAGGCGGCTTGACGGCGCGGTGCGATGGGCGATTCTCTGAGGCGCATGGACGAATCGACGGTCGAGGCGGGCGGAGGTCTCCGCGAGGGCTTCGCCGGCCAGCGCATGGTCGTCGTGCCACGCCCGGAGGTCCGCGCGGCACTCGCACGGCCCGTGACGGGCCGCCTCGTGGTGACGGACGCGGGATTCTTCCCCCATGCCGCCCGCCACGGGCGGTCGCGGCCCGACGGCGCCCGAGAGCACGTCCTGCTCGTCTGCACCGACGGGGCCGGCTGGTGCCGGACGCCGGACGGACGGTTCGACGTCGGAGCCGGGGACGTCGTGCTCGTGCCCGCACGGACCCCGCACGAGTACGCCGCCGCCCAGGGCGCACCCTGGACGCTCTGGTGGTTGCACGTGACCGGCCCGGACGCCGACGAGCTCGCCGCCGCCGCCCGTCAGGCCGCCGGGGGACCCGTCTCGCACCTGCGCGACCCGACGACGACCGCCAGCCTCGTCTCCCAGGTGATCGACGCCGTCGACGACGGCACGGCGGGAGGGTTCGTCCGAGCTGCGGGAGCCGCCTGGCACGCCCTCGCCCACGTCGTGGCGACCGGGCGCCGCTCCCCCGGACCCGCACCGGACCCAGTGGAGCGCGCCGTCGAGCACCTGCGCGCCACCGCCCCGCGCCGGACGTCGGTCGGGGCGCTCGCGGCGATGGTGGGGCTCAGCACCTCGCAGCTCGGCGCGCTGTTCCGCGCCCAGGTCGGCACCTCCCCGCTGCAGTACCAGACCGGCCTGCGCCTGGCCCGCGCTCGCGTGCTGCTCGACACCACCGACCTGCCCGTCGCCGCGGTGGCGCGGGCGTGCGGCTACGACGACCCGCTGTACTTCTCCCGGCGGTTCGCCCGCACGCACGGCATGTCACCGACGGCGTACCGGGCCCGCGCCGTCTGACGCCGGGCTGAGCACGGCCGGCGCACGGGGTCAGCGGCGGATGCTCACCACGTCCGCGTTCAGCGTGATGTTCATGGTGCACTTCCTGACCATCTGATCCCAGACGTCCTCCCAGCCCTTCTGCCAGGCTGTGACGCCGCTCCACTCGCCGAAGGGCCACGCCATGTCCGGCGTGACCCAGACGAGGCCGTAGTACGCAGGAATCTTGTCGAGATCGCCATATCCCTGCACCTGATAGGCGTACATCAGATAGCCCTTCAGCACGCCCATCCAGTTGTCATCGAGGTACTGCGCGAAGGTCTTCGAGAACACGCCGTACGGGTCACCCGCCGGTCTCGAGTCCGGCATGACTCCGTTGAAGGTGCCGAAGATCTCGTAGCGCAGGCGGACGTAGTTCGCGGCGGCGACCGCGAGCGCAAGGTAGGCGAGCTCCTGCTCCTCCTCGCTGCAGGGCCACCCGAAACCAAGGTGCTGACAGGCGACCATCAGCCCGTAGTCACCGAAAGTCATGACCGCCTCGTGGGGTGGCTCACCGACCACGATGCCGCGCTCGGAACCGTGCGCGACGGGCACACGGGCGTTGCCGACGGTGAAGTCGGAGAGCGACTGCACCATCTGGTCGTACGCCGGTGACAGATAGCACGTGCCGAGCTCGGCGATCGTCGTACGGTCCTGATCCGGCACCTGCAGCGAGTGCGTCTTGCCGGCAAAGCGATCCGTCTTCTCCAGCAGGATGACGTTCGTGTAGCCCGCGTCGATGAGGCGCTGCGCGCAGAGCAGCCCGCTCACCCCCGCCCCGATGATGACGATGGCACTGTCCTTGGGCATCGTCATCAGCCCCGGCTTCGCCCTGAGCAGGATGTTCAGGTACGACCAGCAGTGCAGGACGGACTCGAAGCAGGTCGACGCGTGGACGTAGACGGTGTCGTTCGCGCCCTGCATGTCGAGCCATCGCCACGGTGCACCGGCACCGAGCTCGCCGAACGAGAACTGGTTGAAGTACGGCGTCAACAACGGGTTGGCGGCCGGGTGGGTCACGCCGTTCTGGTTCTCCTCGACCTGCACGATCTCGTACCGACCAGGCTGGAACGGCCACCACGACGGCGGGTCGTCCAGGAACGCCTCGCGCTGCGCAGCCAGGGTGGCTGGATCCGCATCGCCGTCGATCCCGGCCATCTGATAGATCGTGACCACGTTGCTCTCGGCGTCGTTCGCGACCGGAAGACCCCACTGTTTGGCCGTCTCGTTGCGATAGCCCTGCACGAGGCCCGCCTGGGACTCGACGACATCGGGAGCGAGGATGACGACCCGACCTTGCGAGGTGCGCGGATATACGCGCAGGCACGTCGTGTAGAAGGTGAAGTTGCGCAGAGAATTCAGCAGTTCCAGCTCTTGGGGCGTGTAGTCCATCACCGGCTCGAGCGCGCGTGGATCACACGCGATCACGAGAAGCGCGGGACGGAGAACAACACGGTTCCCGCCGGTCTGATATACCACTTCCATGGCTGCGACCTCCGAGGCCACCGTAGCACTAGCAGCGACAGCGCTTCCGCCATTCTGCGGCCCGGCGGTTTCGCGAGATATCGACGTCGCTTCGGCACTGCGACACAGGTCAGACGAAAAGTCGTCTTCCGCCGGTCTTCCGGTGTGGCACCTTGTCGGTCATGGAACTCACGTCGCCGCGCAAGGCCGCCCTCGGGGACAAGGTCGCCGTCGTCTCGCCATCGTTCGCCGCGCCGGGCTTCGCGCCCGCCGTGCACGAACAGGCCATGACGAGGCTGCAAGAGATCACCGGCCTGGTCCCCGTCGAATACCCGACCACGCGCCAGCTCGGCGCGACGCCGCAGGACCGCGCCGCCGACCTCAACACAGCCTTCAGCGACCCCGACATCCGGGCGGTCCTGGCCACCATCGGCGGCGAGGACCAGATCACCGTGATCCCCCACCTCGACGCCGACCTGGTGCGAGCCGACCCCAAGCCGTTCCTCGGCTACAGCGACAACACCAACCTCCTCAACTGGCTGTGGACCCACGGCGTCGCAGGCTTCTACGGCGGCTCCACCCAGGTCCACCTCGGCCCCGGACCCGCCGTCGACCCGATCCATGCCGCCGCGCTGCGCGCCGCGCTGCTCACCGGCGAACGCCTGGAGATCACCGAGCCAGGCGAGTCCGAGGACATCGGAAAGGACTGGCTGGACCCTGCAGCGCTCACCGAGTACGGCGACCGCGAGTCGACCGAGCCGTGGACGTGGGCCGGACCCGCCCGGTCCGTCACAGGCCGCACCTGGGGAGGCTGCATCGAGGTGATCGAGTGGATCCTCACCGCCGGTCGGTTTCCCACCGACCCCGCCGTCCTGCAGGGCGGCGTCCTGCTGCTCGAAGGTGCCGAGCTACTCACCCCCGCTCGGGAGTTCGGCTGGATCGTCCGCTCGCTCGGCGAGCGCGGTCTCCTCGACGCCGTCGACGCCGTCGTCGTCGCCCGACCACCGACCTCCTCCTTCGAGGTCCACCGGACGTCCGCGGAGCGCGCCGACAAGCGTGCCGAGCAGCGCGATGCCGCCATCGAGACGGTGCAGCGCTACAACCCTGACGCCGTCATCGCCGTGGGCGTGCCGTTCGGCCACACACGCCCACAGTGGATCCTTCCCCACGGCGGCTCGATGACCGTCGACGGTGCCGAGCAGAGGATCTGGGCCGACTTCGCGTAGGAGGTGCGCCGACCGGGCGCGTCGACGGCCCGAGCCGCCGACCGGCCGGGCGCCGCTCTTCCAGTTGCGCTTCGACGACCTCAAGTCGTGGGGCGGTCTGCTGCGACGCCCGAGTACTCAGGTCAGGAGTGAAGACTTGAGGAAAGGTGCGAGCACTTCCTCCAGCCCTGCAGCGGAGCGGTACAGCACCGTCGTCATCCCGAGCTCGGCTGCTGCTGTGGTGTTCTCCTCGCGATCGTCCACGAACAGGCAGCGGTCGGTGGGGACACCGGCCCGTTCAGCGGCGATCTCGTAGATGCGACGGTCCGGCTTGGCGACGCCCACGAGCGAGCTGTTCACGACGTCGTCCGCGAGGTCGCGTAGCCCGAGGAGCTCGAGGTCTTCGTCAAGCCACACCGTCGCATTGCTCACGAGGACGACAGGACAGCGCGACCGGACCCGGCGAAGAAGGCCCACGACGGCGTCGTCGGTCCGGGATTCCGCCTCGGTGAACGCTGTGGCCAGCATCTGCGCCTCGGCTCGCGACACATCGGGAACGAGGCCCTGGACGATCGACTGGGCCCACTGCTCTCTGGTGATCTGCCCGAGCAGCAGCGGCAGATCGTTCTCCGGCGCGAACCCGATGGCCGCCGTGGTGCCCGCCGGCAGACCGGCCCGCTCCTCCAGCTCGAACACCACGTCGGTGTCGTAGAAGCGGATCACCCCGTCCATGTCGCACAGGACGGCGTCGAAGGGCCGGTCGTGGGCGTCTGCTGGGTTCACACGCCATGAATATCACTGACATGGTCACGTCGAATGAGCAGGGGGGTGTCGTCGCTCAGGGACACCTCCTGCGCGAGCGGCAGACCCGTCGTTCGTCTACACCTTCCCGGCGCGCAAATCGGTGGCCTCGGTGCGGCGGAAGGTCAAGACGGTCACGAAGCAAGGCACGAACCAGCCCTTCAGCGAGGTGCTACGGCAACTCAACATGCTGCTACGGGGCTGGACCCGATACTTCCAGCACGGGGTGTCCAAGCGAGCCTTCGGCTACCTTCGCCACTACACGTGGTCCCGGGTGATCACCTGGCTACGCAACAAGCACCGCAAGTCCGGCTGGAGGGCACTGCGGCGCCGCTATTCCGTCCAGGGATGGTGGCCACAACACGCAGACGTCGAGCTGTTCGACCCCGCAGCGGTGACGGTCACTCGCTACCGCTACCGGGGCAACATCGCGACACCGTGGGCCAGGCCCGAACCTTCCTGACCATCGGCACGACCTCGTGGAGAGCCGGATGCGGTGAGAGCCGCACGTCCGGTTCGGGAGGCGGCCCGGGGAAACGGACCGGTCGAAACGACCGGCACCGCGCCCCGGGCCGACCTCACTTGGCCGGTGACGCCCTGGACCGCTGCCGACGCCGGGTCCAGCTCGATCTGCACGGCCACCGCGGCCACGCCAAGGACCCGCTCTACCGCGCACGGCGCACCCTGCACACCGGCGCCGACCTGCTCACCGACAAGCAGACGGCCAGGCTCGACGCGCTGTTCGCGATCGAGGAGCACGTCGAGGTCGAAGCGACCTGGGGCATCTACCAGCGCATGATCACCGGCTGGGCCTCGCTGGTCGTGGTCCCGGGCCGGTCACCGGCATCGATCTCGGCCTGCGTCACCCAGTTGCGCAGCGTCTCGGGATTGATCCCGAGCTGCTCACCGACCCGCGCCAAGGCGCCCTTGCGGGTCGCCGGGTCACGCCGCAGATCGACCGCCATCCGGATCGCCCGCTCCCGGAGCTCGTCCGGGTACTTCCTCGGTGCTGCCATAACTCTCATCCTTCCGGGGAATGAGAGCCTCCAACAGACCCGTCACGAGACAGTCTCGAGCCGGAAGGCCCGACGCCCGAGACCATCGATGCTCCGAGGCTTCATCCTCTTGCCATGCGCGCACTGGGCGTCAGCACCGTCCCGCTTCGACGTGTACGGAGCGCCACAACGATGACGGCGCCGATGATGAGTGGCACGGGGATGAGCACGCTGAGGTCGATCGCGCCGGCGGAGCGGTCGGTCGCGACGGTCGGATCGATCTGGAGCGCCGCGTCGATGACGAACTGGGTCGCGTTGAACACGGCGTGCAGCACGATGGCGATCTCGAGCCCGCCGGTGCGCCAGGTGATCCATGCGGTGCCGACCGCGAAGACGAGGTACCAGACGTTCAGCAGCCCGCTCGTGGAGAAGTGGACCAGCGCGAAGAGCACACTCGAGACGGTGATCGCGAGCACGAGTCCGAGCCGGGCGTTGCGCGTCCAACTGCCGACGACGCGGAGGATGAGTCCGCGGAAGCCGTACTCCTCGCCCGCGGCCTGGAACGGCGTGAGAACGAGAGCCGTGGCGACGAGGAGGAGGAGGTCGTGCCACGCCCAGGTCGTCTGCGGGAACGGTGCCCAGTAGTAGACGACCAGGAGTGCGACGGTTACCGGCACGAGGACCGTGAGGGCGCGGCCGAAGATGTCGAAACGGAAGTGCGACAGCACTGACGACAGCGCCCCACCGCGCACGCCGTAGAGCCAGCGCTGGATCAGCATGCTCCACGGGATCAGCAGCGCGACCGCGAATGCGCCGGCGGCGTTGACGAGGGGGGTGTACCCGGCCCGGGCCTCGGTTCCGATCGCGGCATCGATCAGAGCGGCGAGGATCGTGAGCCCGATGAAACTGTCGACGTGCAGCGCAGATTGCGCGGACACGCCTGCCTACCTTGCGCGAACTCGGGCGTGTCGAGCCCGTCGCGCAAACTAGGTTGCACGCCTCGGCGGAGCTCACACGACCAGGCGACACTCCTGGAGTTCGACAGCACGACGTAGGCCGCGAATCGTCACGTCGGGCTGGCGGCGCCTTCGTAGCAGTCGCCGATCGATCCCGCGACAGGACCATCGGCGGCCGGGTTGCGATGGGTTGCGAGTTGGCCGCTGGACACGTTCGTCGCCACGAGAAGTCACACAGGAATCCTCAGACGGGACGATCCGCAGCAGCGTGCTCTTCACGCACCCACGCGGAGCCCCGTTGCCACAGCGCATGGGCCTGCCTACCAACAGGCTGGATGACCAGATCGTGGAGTTGACAATGCCCTTGAGCGAGGGCGAGTCGTGCACCCGGAGCGCTCCATCGTCGGGCTCGAAGCGCCGCTAGGGTCGACGCATGGACCAAGTCATCCTCATGTGCGGTCCGGCTGGATCGGGGAAGTCGACCTACGCGCGTGGTCTCGAGGCCCAGGGCTACGTCGTGCTCTCGTTCGACGGCGAGGCATGGGCCCTCGGGCACCGGACCCACCCGATCGACGACGACGCGCGCTCGGACGTCAACCGAGAGCTCCGAGAGAAGCTCGTCGCGAGCGTGAAACAGGAGAAGCACGTCGTCGTGGACTCCTCGTTCTGGTCCCGGGCTTCGCGCGACGAGTTCAGACGGCTCCTCGCCCCCCTCGGCGTCGTGCCGGTCGTCTACTACCTGGACACGCGGCGGTCGATCCTTCTCAGCAGGTTGGCCCAGCGCGAGAACTCCGGGCCGGACGACATCACCGTGTCGCGCGAGCGAGCGATCGCGTACATCGACGGTTTCGAGACGCCAACGCCTGACGAGGGCCCGCTCCGGATCGTCCCTGGGGACAGGCCTGACGTGACCGTCGCTGCGGCCAGACCGGCGGACGAGCTGGGGCCCGGGCGGCTGGGCCCAAGGTCCTAGTCCCTCGCGACCCCGTGTCGGCGTTCCTCGATCACGCGACGACCACGAGCGTCACCAGGACGTCCGCCGTGTCGCGCTCGACCCGGAACCAACTTCCGGCAAGGCGCGAGAGCCGCCCTGCCGGTGAGAACCACAATCTCTGACAGGGCCTAGTTGTTGCCGGCCACGACGTTGGTGACGCTGGTCGGTAGTTTCGCGGCGGGGGGCTGGTTCCCGACGGCGGTGT
>CANMFP010000014.1 GCA_947497265.1 uncultured Isoptericola sp. | reverse complement strand
ATTAGCTCAATGGGTAGAGCAGCTGACTCTTAATCAGCGGGTTCGGGGTTCGAGTCCCTGATGGCGCACCAGCGAGGCCCTCGTCGCAGCAGCGACGGGGGCCTCTGCCGTTGGCGTTCAGGCGGCTCGCGGCGGCACGATGGACGGATGATCTCCACCGAGCTCGCCACCCGCCTGCGTGACGCCGGGCTGACCTGGAAGCCCACGGACGGGGACAGGTCCACATCGACGCCCCGGAGCTGGCCGCGGAGGTGTTCACCGTCTCCACGTTGACCATCGAGCCGCACCACTACCCGACGGGCACGGTGCTCGGCTTCAACGGGACCACCGAGTGGGCCCTGGACTCCGTGGACATCGAGGACACGCTCTGGCTCCCGCGCGAGGACCAGCTGCGCTCCTTGCTCGGGCGCACCTTCCGCTCGTTGGTGCACGACGGCGATACCCACGTCGTCGAGGTCGACCTCCTCGGAGAGCGGCGCACCTTCGCGGCCCCGGAGGCGGCCGACGCCTACGGGCAGGCGCTGCTCGCCCTGGTCGAGCTGGCGGCGGAATAGGGGCAGGCCCGTGCTGCGCCGTACCCTGGGGCGGTGTCCGAGACCCCGCCCAGCTCTACCGAGCGTCCGCACGAGGCCGACGAGCCGCGCCACGAGAACTTCCTTCGTCGGCCGCGCAGCTATGTGCGGCGGACCGAGCGGCTGACCGCCGGGCAGCAGCGTGCCTGGGACGCCCGCCGTCATCACTACCTGGTCGACGTGCCGCGCGAGCGCCGTGAGCTGTCCGTGCACCCGGACTGGCGGTTCGACGCGGCGGCGGAGTTCGGGCGGACGGCGCCCGTCGTGCTCGAGATCGGCACGGGGCTGGGCGAGTGCATCGTGCATGCCGCCGCCACCCATCCTGAGCGCGACCACGTGGCCGTCGAGGTCTACACGCCGGGCGTCGCGCAGGTCATCGTGCGGGCGGGCCACGGCGGCGCCGACCCGGCAGACGCCGGCGGGGCACCCGGCCAGGTGCTCGACAACCTGAGGATCATGCAGGTCGACGCCGCCGAGCTGCTGCGCCACGGGCTGCCGGAGGCGAGCCTCGACGAGGTGTGGGTCTTCTTCCCGGACCCGTGGCCCAAGCAGAAGCACCACAAGCGGCGCCTGGTCGACCCGGAGCTCGCCGACCTCGTCGCGCGGGTCCTGCGCCCGGGCGGCCGCTGGCGCCTGGCCACCGACTGGGCCCAGTACGGCGAGGTGATGCTGAAGGTGGGCGACGCCGCCGAGGGCTTCCGCAACGCCCACGGACCGGGAGGACGTGCCCCTCGGTTCGAGGGCCGCGTCATGACGAGCTTCGAGCGCAAGGGCCGCAGCGCCGGCCGCGAGGTGACGGACCTGGAGTTCGTCCGCGTCTGAGCGGACCGCCTGGCGGCTCAGTCGTCCAGGCCGCGCGCCCGGAGCGCCTCGCCGAGCGCGTCCGCCTGCCGCAGCGCACCGACGACCAGCGGGACCGCGAACGCCCGGACGTCGTGCTCGCGCCCGCGGGCCCGCTGCGCGTCGCGCACCGTCCCCGCCAGGGCCGTGAGCACGGGGACCGAGCGGACGGCCAGCGCCAGCACCAGCGCGGCCCGCTCGGCGTCGAGGCCCACGCGGCGCAGCGGGCCCAGAGCCCGTTCGAGGGCGGCCAGGAGCAGGGAGGTCGGCGTCGTGGCCGTGACGAGACCGGCCAGGGCGACGAGCGCCACCAGGCGGGTGGTGAGCACGCACGCGGCGAGCGGCCCGAGCGTGGCCCACTGCACCGCGACGACGCACGGGACGAACCAGCGCAGCGGCCGCACCTGCGACCACACCGCGCGCGGGCCCAGCCGCGCCAGGGCGTAGAGCCCGAGGACGCCGACGACGGCGGCACCCGCCCCGACCGGCGAGCGCACGGCCAGCAGGGCGAGGGAGCACACGCACAGCGCGGCCAGCTTGGTCCCGGCCCCCAGCCGGTGCACCGGGCTCACGCCATCAGCCGACGGTAGGCGGGCACCGCGGCCGCGGGGACGTCGTCGACCACCACCCGGCCGCCGTCGACGACGAGCACGCGGTCGAAGCCCGACACCAGGTCGAGGTCGTGCGTCACCAGCACGACGTGCTGGTCGAGCGCCGCGAGCCGGTCGGCGACGGCCCGGGTGTTGCGCAGGTCCAGGAGCGTGGTCGGCTCGTCCGCGACGACCAGCCGTGGCGCGGTGACCAGCACGCTCGTCAGGGCCAGGAGCTGCTTCTGCCCGCCGGAGAGCAGGTGGGCCGGGTGGTCGGCGTGGTCGGCGAGGCCGTGCCGGTCGAGCTCGGCGGCGACCCGCGCCGCCACCGCCGCACGCGACAGCCCCGAGCGGCGCAGGGAGTAGGCGACGTCCTCGGCGACGGTCGGCATGATGATCTGCGCGTCCGGGTCGGTGAACACGAACCCGACGCGTCGTCGCACCTCCCGGCCACGGCGGCGGGTGTCCAGCCCGTCCACCAGCACGCGGCCCGACGTCGGCACGATCAGCCCGTTCAGCAGGCGTGCGAGGGTCGACTTGCCCGACCCGTTCGCACCGATGACGGCGACCCGGCGCTCGGTGAGCCGCAGCGAGACGCCGTGCAGCACCTCGCGTTCGCCGTGGCGCACGTGCACGTCGTCCAGCACCACCTCGGTCATCGGACCACCTCGACGAGCAGTGCGACGCCGAGGCCTCCCGCCGCGGCAGCCGTCGCCAGCCCGAGCGTGCCGGCCGGCGCACCGGCGGTGACCAGGCGGGCGTACAGCCGCACCACGGCCACCGCACCGCTGGCCCCGAACGGGTGGCCCAGCCCGAGCGTGCCGCCGTCGGTGTTCCAGCGGGCGTCGTCGGCGCCCAGCTCCTCGGTGACCGCGAGCGCCTGGACGGCGAACGCCTCGACGAGCTCGACCGCGGCGACGTCGCCCAGCGCGACACCCGCCCGGGCGCAGGCCGTCCGGACCGCCGCGACCGGGCCGACCATCGGGCGCGACGGGTCGGTGCCGCAGGTGACCGCGGCCCGGACGCGCAGCCCGGGGGAGCCGTCGGGCACGACGGCGACGGCGGCCGCGCCGTCGCCCGAGGGGGCCGCCGAGAGCGCCGTGACGGAGCCGTCCGCGCCGAACGCACCGGGCAGCCGGTCGAGCACCCGCGGGTCGAGCCTCCGGGCGTGCTCGTCACGCCGGAGCCCGCCGACCGGCACGGTCTCGGCGGCGAAGCGACCGGCGGCGTGCGCCGTGCGGACGCGCTCGTGCGAGCGGACGGCCCAGGCGTGCTGGCGCTCGCGGGCGGTGCCGCGGGCGCGCGCGAGCCGGTCGGCGGCGTCGCCGAGGTCGGGGTCGGCCCAGGGTGGTGGTGCGAACGACGCGCGGCCGTAGGCCAGGGGGCCGTGCGACCGGCGGGGCGCGTGCGAGCCGCTCTCCACCCCGCCGGCGAGCACGGCGTCGGCCTGCCCGGAGTCGACGAGTGCGGCACCGACGGCGATCGCCGCCAGCCCGGAGGCGCACTGCCGGTCCACGGTGAGCCCCGGTGCCGTCAGGCCGGCGGCGAGCGCGGCCCGCCGGGCCACGTTGCCGCCGTGGCCGGCCGCGTTGCCGAGCACGACGTCGTCCACGTCGTCCACCCCGGCGTCGCGCGCCGTGGCGGTCAGGACGGCGGCGGCGAGCGCCGTCTCGTCGACGCCGCGGTGACCGCGGCCCGTCACCCCGATCCAGGTGCGGCGCGCGGCGACGACGACGCTCACCGCAGCACCCCGAGCTCGCCCACCCGGGCGGCCGGGTCGGTGCCGGCCACGGCGGCCCCGAGCGCGGCACGCGCCACCTTGCCGTCGGCGGTGCGCGGCAGCGCGTCGACCCGGTACCAGCGGCGTGGTCGCTGGGCGGGGGCGAGGGTGGCGCGGGCCACCCGTTCGAGGTGCGCGCGCAGGCCGGGCCGGTCGTCGGCCTCGACCACGGCGACGACCACGGCACCGAGCCGGCGGTGCGGCGCCCCGGCCACGACGACGTCGCGCACGCCGGGCACGGGGCGCAGGGCCGCCTCGACGTCCTCGGGAACCACGGTGGCCCCCGCGGTCAGCACGGCCCCGTCGCCGCGTCCGCGCAGCACCAGCGGCCCGCTGCCGGAGCCCAGCGGGACGGCGCTCGTCGCGGGGGCCGGGCCCGCGCCGTCGGGCAGCTCGGCGAGGTCGCCGACGGTGGCCCACGCGCCGTCGCGGCGCAGCGGTCCGCGGGCACCCGCGAGGTAGCCCTGCGACACCCACGGCGAGCGCACCCATACCTCGCCCAGGCTGGTGCCGGGCTGGGGCCGCACGGCGACGTCCACCTCGGGGAACGGTCGCAGCCCGTCGCCCGTGTCGACGGCGACGAAGCTGAGCTCGACCGCGCCGTAGTAGGCGACCAGCTCCAGGCCGGACGCGGCGGCGCGCTCGCGTTGGACAGGGTCGAGGCCTGCACCACCGACGACGGCGGTCCGTAGCCGCGACGGCATCCCGGCGACCAGGGCGTCGAGCACGTCGTCCAGCCGGGAGGGCACCAGGTGGACCACGTCGCTCGCCGCGAGGGCCGCCGTCGTCGCGGTCGGTCCCGGCGCCAGGTGTGCGCACGCGCCCACGGCGAGCGCGTGCACCGCGGCGAAGCAGTGCAGCGAGCTGGCCAGCGGCCCGGTGACCAGCACCGTGTCGGTGGCCCGGGTGCCGGTCAGTCGGCTCACGTGGTCGAAGGACCGGGTCCAGGACCCGCGGTCGCGGACCACGGCGCGCGGGCGACCGGTGCTGCCGGAGGAGAACCCGGCCCACGCGGTGTCGGCGTCGTCGGGCGGCGGTCCGGCACCCCTGTCCGCGTCGCCGAGCCCGACCGTGCCGGGCGCGGCGCGCGGCAACGGCACGTGGACGACGACGGCGGGCGTCAGGGCGCGCAGCACCTCGGCGCGCTGGTGCACCGGCCAGGCGGGGTCGGCCACCAGGCCGGTGGCGCCGGCGAGGTCGACGGCGAGCAGACCGACGAGCGCGTCGAGCGGGTCGTGCAGCAGCAGCGCGACGAGGTCGCCGGGGCGGGTGCCGGTGGCCGTGAGGTGCTCGGCGCCGGCGCGCACGTCGGCGGCCAGCTCCGCGTACGTGCGGTCGCGTGTCGCATGGCGCAGCGCGGGCCGGTCCCGGCCCGGCCCGGCCGCGTGCCGCAGGACGTGGTGGGCGACGGGCACCCTCAGCCCTCCCGCGTGCGGTACCGCAGGGCGGCCGGGTAGGCGCGGGCCACGGCGACGGTGATGCCCGCGCACGCCAGCGCCTTGAGCAGGTCCCCGGGCAGGAACGCCAGGGACAGCCAGGCGGTCTGTGCCAGCGGGACGCCGGTCACGACCGCCTGCACCGGCAGGCCGAACGCGTACACGACGCCGACGCCCCCGACGAGCGCCGCGACGAGCACCCCGGCGAACGTGACCCGTCGGAGCCGCTGGACGAGCAGGCCCACGACGAACGCCCCGGCGGCGAAGCCGACGAGATAGCCGGCCGAAGGTCCCACGAAGGCACCCAGCCCGCCGCGGCCCCCGGCGAGCAGCGGCAGCCCTGCGGCAGCCAGGACCAGCAGGGTCAGCACCGCCAGGGCGCCGCGACGGGCGCCGAGCACGGTGCCCGCGAGCATCACCCCGAGGGTCTGCAACGTGATCGGCACGGCGTTGCCGAACAGGCTGAGCGAGCCCGGCAGCCCGAGCACGGCGACGAGGGCGGCGAACGTGGCCACCCGGGCGGCGTCGGCGGCGTCCAGGGCTCCGCGGCGCCCGCTGGCGGTGCTTGGTGCGGTCTCGGTGGCCTCGGTCATCGGTTCTCCTTCGCGCGGCGGTCGGGCGTGGTCGGGTACCACTCTGGTGGCCGGGCGTCCACGGGGCGCCGGGCGGCGTACCCACCCGCGTCGCGCCGTCGTGCACGAATCGCACAAGCGGTTGCCGGAAGCTCCAAACGAGGCACGCCGGGGCTGGCGGGTGCGGCTATGGCGGTGACGCGGTGGCGGGTGCCGGCGAGGCGCGACAGGATGCCCGCATGGACCAGACGTACGACGTGATCGTCATCGGCGCGGGCCCCGTCGGGGAGAACGCGGCCGGCCGGGCCGCCGCCACCGGGCTCTCGGTGGCCGTCGTGGAGGCGGAGCTCGTGGGCGGGGAGTGCTCGTACTGGGCCTGCATCCCGTCCAAGACGTTGCTGCACCCCGGCGCGGCACGCGCCGCGGCCCGTGCCACGCCCGGCGTGGCGGACCCGGGCCCGCTCGATGCCGCGGCCGTGCTGGCCTGGCGCGACAAGGCGACCGGGGAGGGCGACGACACCGGCCAGGTGGAGTGGCTCGCATCGGCCGGCATCGCGCTGGTGCGCGGTCACGGCCGGCTGGTGGGGGAGCGGAAGGTCGAGGTCACACCGGCGCTCGGGTCCGTGGACGGCGGCGGCACCCACCTGCTGCACGCCCGGTGCGCCGTCGTGGTGGCCACCGGCAGCGCACCGGTGCTGCCTCCGGTCCCGGGGCTGGGCGCCGCGAACCCGTGGACGTCGCGCGAGGCCACGGCCGCCGAGGCGGTGCCGGAGTCGCTCGTGGTGCTCGGCGGTGGTGTGGTGGGCTGCGAGATGGCGACCGCCTACTCCGACCTGGGCGCCCGGGTCACCCTCCTGGCGCGCAGCGGCCTGCTGACCGGTGCCGAACCCTTCGCCGGTGAAGCCGTCGCCGACGCCCTGCGCGAGGCCGGGGTCGACGTCCGGCTCGGCAGCGAGGTGACGGAGGTCTCCCGCCCCGAGGTCGGCGGCCCGGTCACCGTGACCGTCGAGGACGGTCGGGGGACGCAGCAGGTGACGGCGGCGGAGCTGCTGGTGGCGACCGGGCGGCGGCCCCGCACGGGCGAGGTGGGCCTCGACAGCGTGGGGCTGGCGACGGACGCGCCGCTGCGCACCGACGACTCGATGGTGGTCCAGGGCGTGAGCCGGTCCGCCGGGGGTAACCCGTGGCTGTTCGCCTGCGGCGACGTCACCGGCCGAGCTCCGACCACCCACCAGGGCAAGTACGAGGCACGCGTCGCCGGCGACGTCGTCGCCGCCCTGTACGGCCCGGACGACAGCTCCTCACGGATGCCACCGCCGCACGCCCGAGCCTGGACGAGGTACGCGGCCAGCGCGGACCACGTCGCCCGGACCCAGGTGGTCTTCACCCGCCCGCAGGTGGCGTCGGTGGGTCCCACGGAGACCGAGGCGCGCGACGCCGGCCTGCCGGTGCGCGCCGTCGCCTATGACCTGTCCGCCGTCGCCGGTGCGAGCGTCACGTCGCCCGACTACGCGGGCCGGGCGCAGATCCTCGTGGACACCGAGCGCGAGGTGATCGTCGGCGCCACGTTCGTGGGGCCCGACGCGAGCGAGATGCTGCACGCGGCCACGATCGCCGTCGTCGGCGAGGTGCCGCTCGGCCGACTCTGGCACGCGGTGCCCGCGTTCCCCACCGTCTCGGAGGTGTGGCTGCGGTTCGCGGAGGAGTACGGGCTGTGAGGCCCAGCGGTTAGGCTCTGGGCCGTGACCACGACGCCGAAGCGAGTCGGACTCGCCACCTGCTCCGTCCTGCCCGACCTCGACGCCGACGACCGCCCGCTCGTCCCCGCTCTCGCCGGCCGCGGCGTCACGGCCGAGCCGGTCGTGTGGGACGACCCCGACGTCGACTGGGCGGAGTACGACCTCGTCGTCGTGCGCTCCACGTACGACTACTCGCCCCGGCGCGACCAGTTCGTCGAGTGGGCGCGCTCCGTGCCGCGGCTGGCCAACAGCGCCGACGTCATCTCGTGGAACACCGACAAGACCTACCTGCAGGCGCTCGACGCCGCCGGGGTGCCCGTCATCCCCACGATCTGGCTCGACCCCGAGCGCCACCTGTCGAAGCGCGCGATCCACACCCGCATGCCCGCCTTCGGCGACTTCGTGGTCAAGCCGGTCGTCTCGGCGGGCGCCAAGGACACGGGGCGCTACCAGCCCGTCAGCTCGGCGTCGCGGGCGCTCGCGATCCAGCACGCCAAGTCCCTGCTCGACGACGGCCGGGCCGTGATGATCCAGCCGTACGTGACCAGCGTGGACACCCAGGGCGAGACCTGCCTGATCTTCGTCGACGGCGAGATGCGCCACTCCGTGCGCAAGAACGCCCTGCTCACCGGGCCCAGCCGACCCACGCAGGGGCTCTACGCCCAGGAGAAGATGCGCCCCGTCGAGGCGACCGACGCGGAGATCGACGTCGCCCGGCGGGCGCTCGCCGTCGCGCACGAGAAGCTCGGGGTGGAGCAGCCGTTCCTCTACGCCCGCGTGGACCTCGTCGGCGGCGCGGAGTCGCCGACGGTCATCGAGCTCGAGCTCACCGAGCCGTCGCTGTGGCTCAAGCACGACGGCGGTGCCGGGACCGCGGGGTCGCTCGCGGACGCGATCGTCGCCCGCCTGGGCTGAGCCCGCGGCCCGGCCGCTCGTCACCGGGTCACGACAGGCCGTTCTCCGAGAGCCAGTCGGCCGCGATGTCCTCGCTGGAGCGCTGCTCCTCGGTGGACTGCACGTTGAGGTCCACCAGGCCTTCGGGCGTCAGGGCGGCGCTGACCGGGTCGATCGCGGCGGCGACGTCCTCGGCGACATCGGTGGAGACCAGCGGGACCACGTGCGAGGCGAGGAACAGGCCCTCCGGGTCCTCCAGCGTGACCAGGCCCTCGGTCTGGATCCGGGGGTCGGCGCTGAACACGTTCGCCACGTTGACCGTGCCCGCCACAAGGTCCTGGACCGTCGTGTCGCCGGTGGCCTCGAACGACACGTCGACGCCGTAGACGTCCGCCAGACCCTGCGGACCGTACGGTCGCCCCTCGAGCTCGGCGGGGCCGCCCACGACGATCTCCTCGTCGACGTCCGCGAGATCCGCGATGGTCGTCAGGCCATGGGTCTCCGCGAAGTCGGCCGTGACGTTGTAGGAGTCCTGGTCGGTGGCAGCCGACTGGTCGAGGACGGCCAGACCTTCCGGCAGGGCGTCCTGGAGCGCCGCGTAGACGTCGTCGGTCGACGTCGCGGTGGTCTCCGGGTCGAAGAACTGCAGCAGGTTGCCCGTGTACTCGGGGAAGACCTGCACCTCGCCGTTCTCGAGCGCCGGCATGTAGGCGTCGCGCTGACCGATGGAGAAGTTCCGCTCGACGGTGAAGCCGTCGGCCTCGAGGGCCTGGGCGTAGATCTCCGCGATGATCTCGTTGGAGTAGTACGCCTGGGAGCCGACGACGATCGTGCCGGCGGCCGCGGTCTCCTCGCCGTCACCGGTGTCCTGCTCCAACGGGTCGGAGCCGCCGCCGCAGGCCGTCAGGGTGAGGAGCGCGGCCGCCGCTCCGGCGACGAGGGTGATGGTTCGTCGGGTGCTGCGCATGGTCTGCCTTTCGTGGGCGTTCGTGGGTGTTCGATGGACGGGGTTCAGGTGTCGCGGGCGCGTCCGGCGGAGACCCCCGCCGGCACGACGAGCCGCTCGAGGACGGCGAACAGGGCGTCGAGCACCACGGCGAGCACCACGATGACGAGCGCCGCCCCGAGTATCTGCGCGAAGTCGCGGATCTGGATGCCCTGGACGATGTAGAAGCCGAGACCCCAGCTGCCGACGTAGCCGGCGAGCGTCACGGTGGCCACCACCTGCAGCGTCGCGGACCGCAGCCCGCCGATGAGCAGCGGCAGCCCGAGCGGGACCTCGACCTTGCGCAGCACCTGCGTCGGGGTCATCCCCACCGACCGGGCGCCGTCGACCACCCGCCGGTCGACCGCCTCGACCCCCGAGTAGGCGCCCGCGAGGACGGGCGGGATCGCCAGCAGCACGAACGCCGTCGTCGCCGCGCCGACCTTGTGCGTCACGCCGAGCACGAGGACGAGGAGCAGGACGAGGCCGAAGGACGGCACCGCGCGTGCGGCGCCGGACAGGGCGACCGCGACCTCGCGGCCTCGGCCGGTGTGGCCGATCAGCCACCCGAGCGGCACGGCGATCGCGGCGGCGACGACCACGGAGACGAACGTGAACGCCAGGTGGGTCCAGATCGCCTCGGACAGGGGCAACGAACCCGTCTGGCGCTCGGGGGAGAAGATCCAGGCGATCGCCTCGGCAAAGAGGTCCATCACGCCCCCTTCCGGGTCCACGGCATGAGTGCACGGCCGAGCAGGACCAGCAGGGCGTCGACCAGCAGCGCGATGACGACGACGGCCACCACGCCCGCGAGGATCTCGGGGACGATCTGGCGCTGGTAGCCGTTCGTGAACAGGTAGCCCAGGTTGTCGATCCCGATGAGGATCCCGACGGTGGCGAGCGAGATGGTGGACACGGCGGTGACCCGCAGCCCGGCCAGGACGACTGGCCCGGCGAGCGGCAGGTCGACCTGCCAGAACTGCCGCCAGCTGCCATAGCCGACGGCGACGGCGGCCTGGCGGACCGACGGCTCGACCGAGGCGAGCGCGTCCGCGACGAACCGGGTCATGATCGCCACCGCGTAGATGGTCAGAGCGATGATGAGGTTGATCTCGCTGAGGAAGCTGATGCCCAGCAGCGGGGGCAGGAGCGCGAACAGCGCGAGCGACGGGATCGTGTAGAGCAGGCCCACGAGCGTCAGGACGAGCCCTCGGGTCAGGCGGAACCGGAACGCGAGCCAGCCCGCCGGGACGGACGCGAGGAACCCGAGCAGGATGGGCAGCGCGCTCTGGCGCAGGTGCTCCCCGGTGAGCCGGCCGATGAGGTCGAGGTTGTCCAGGACCCAGGTCATGCAGGAGCCTCCGGCCCAGGGCTGTCGACGAGGACCCCCTGGGTGCGGCCGCCGGCATCGACGAGCACGGTGCCGCGACCGGTCTGCTTGGTGTGCAGGGCGCGGGCGCCGCGCTCGGCACCGATGAAGCTCGCCACGAACTCGTCGGCGGGATTCTCGATGATCTCGCTCGGGGACCCGATCTGTGCGACCTGGGCACCCTTCTCGAGGATCACGACCTGGTCGCCCAGCAGGAACGCCTCGTCGACGTCGTGCGTGACGAACACGACGGTCTTGTTCAGCTCCTGCTGCAGACGGAGCGTCTCGGTCTGCAGCTCGGCGCGGACGATGGGGTCGACGGCGCCGAACGGCTCGTCCATGAGCAGGATGTTCGGGTCGGCGGCCAGGGCGCGCGCCACGCCGACGCGCTGCTGCTGACCGCCGGAGAGCTGGCCGGGGTACCGCTCGGCGATCGCCCGGTCCAGGCCCACCGTGTCGAGCAGCTCGAGCGCACGGTCGCGCGCGGTGCGTCGCGACGTGCCCTCGAGCCGCAGCACGGTCGTGACGTTGTCGACCACCCTGTGGTGGGGGAGCAGCCCGCCGTTCTGCAGCACGTACCCGATGCTGCGCCGCAGCTTCACGGCGTCCCGGTCCTGGATCGGCTCGCCGTCGATCTCGATGACCCCGGACGTCGGGTCGACCATCCGGTTGATCATCCGCAGCAGGGTCGTCTTGCCGCAGCCCGACGATCCCACCAGGACCGTCGTCTTGTGCGGCGGGATGACCAGGTCGAAGTCCGCGACGGCATGGGTGCCGTCCGGGTACGTCTTGGTCACCGAGCGGAACTCGATCATGGGCAGTGCCTCCGGAGGGCGGGGGTTTCCGACGTCCTACCCGACCACAATCCGGCACGCGGCGCGAGAGAACCCGCCGGTCGCGCGGCGATCTCGCGGCCCGGCCGCGAACCCCTGCAGGCAGATCAGCTCGTGAGCATCTGGCGGAGCACGTAGGGCAGGATCCCTCCGTGGCGGTAGTACGCCGCTTCGGCGGGGGTGTCGATCCTCACCCGCGCCGTCAGCTCGCGGACCTGATCGTCCGCCTCGACGCGGACGGTGACCTCACCGGGCAGCTCCTCAGCACCCTCCAGCCCGATGATGGAGTAGGTCTCCTCCCCGGTCAGGCCGAGATCCTCGGCCGACTCCCCGTGCGTGAGCTGCAGCGGCAGGACCCCCATGCCGATGAGGTTCGATCGGTGGATCCGTTCGAAGGAGGTGGCCAGCACGGCCTTGACGCCGAGCAGCATGGTGCCCTTGGCGGCCCAGTCCCGCGACGAACCCGACCCGTAGTCCGCGCCGGCCACCACGATCAGCGGGACGTCGTCCTCGGCGTACGACTGGGCGGCGTCGAAGATGCTCTCGGGTTCGCCGTCGGGCAGGCGGCGCGTGTACCCGCCCTCGACGCCGGGGACGAGCTTGTTGCGCAGCCGCACGTTGGCGAAGGTCCCGCGGATCATCACGTCGTGGTTGCCGCGGCGCGAGCCGTAGGAGTTGAAGTCCTTCGCCTCCACCCCGTGCCCGGTGAGGTACTTCCCGGCCGGGGAGTCTGCCCGGATCGCCCCGGCCGGGGAGATGTGGTCGGTGGTGACCGAGTCCCCCAGGTGGGCCAGCACCCGGGCGCCGATGATGTCGCGCACCGGCTCTGCCTCGGTGGGCATCGAGTCGAAGTAGGGCGGGCGGCGCACGTAGGTCGAGGCGGCGTCCCAGTCGAAGGTCTGGGACTGCGTCAGGGTCATGCCCCGCCAGTTCTCGTCCCCCGTCAGGACGTCGGCGTAGCCGTCGGTGAACATGCGCGCCTCGACGTTGGCGTCGATCGCAGCCTTGATCTCGGCGCTGGTGGGCCAGACGTCCTTGAGGAAGACGTCGTCGCCCTGCTCGTCCTGGCCGAGCGGCTCGCGCAGCAGGTCGACGTGCATCGACCCCGCCAGGGCATAGGCGATGACCAGCGGCGGTGAGGTCAGGAAGTTCATCTTCGTCTCGGCGTGGATACGGCCCTCGAAGTTCCGGTTCCCGGACAGCACCGAGGCCACCGTGAGGTCGTGACCGGTGACGGCCTGGCTGACCTCGGGGATCAGCGGACCGGAGTTGCCGATGCACGTGGTGCAGCCGTAGCCCACGAGGTGGAAGCCGAGCTGTTCGAGGTACGGGGTGAGTCCGGCGCGCTCGTAGTAGTCGGTCACGACCCGCGACCCGGGAGCCAGGCTCGTCTTGACCCACGGCTTGGAGCGCAGCCCCCTCTCCACGGCGTTCTTCGCCAGCAGACCGGCGCCGAGCATCACCGACGGGTTGGAGGTGTTGGTGCAGGAGGTGATGGCCGCGATGACCACGTCACCGTGGTCGATCTGCGCCGGGGTGCCGTCGAGGTCGATCTGCGTCGGGTCCGAGGGCCAACCGTCGACCTGGCCGTAGCCGCCCGTCCGGGGCGGCGCGTCGCGGTCGACCCCGGTGCCGACCGTGTAGGGGTCGCTGGCCGGGAAGGAGTCCGCCGACCCGTCGTCCACCCCGCCCCGGACCGCCTCGGCGTGCGTCTGCCCGGCCAGCAGCCCACGCACAGCGCGCTGGGCGGCCCGCAGAGGGATGCGGTCCTGCGGGCGCGTCGGCCCGGCGAGGGACGGCTCGACGGTCGACAGGTCCAGCTCGACGACCTGGCTGTAGTCCGGGACGTGGTCCGGGTCGTGCCACAGGGCCTGCTCCTTGGCGTACGCCTCCACCAGCTCGACCTGGTGGGTCGAGCGGCCGGTCAGGCGCAGGTAGTCCAGCGTCTCGGCGTCGACGGGGAAGATGGTCGCGGTCGAGCCGTACTCCGGGCTCATGTTGCCCAGGGTCGCGCGGGTGGCCAACGGCACGTTGGCGACACCAGGGCCGAAGAAGTCCACGAACTTGCCCACCACGCCGGTCCGGCGCAGCAGCTCGGCCACGGTCAGGACCAGGTCGGTGGCCGTCGTGCCCTCGGTCAGCTCACCAGTGAGCTTCAGCCCCACCACCTGCGGGATGAGCATGCTCATCGGCTGGCCCAGCATCGCTGCCTCGGCCTCGATGCCGCCGACCCCCCACCCCAGCACACCGAGCCCGTTGATCATCGGGGTGTGGGAGTCGGTACCCACGACCGTGTCGGGGTAGGCCACCGGGCGCTGCGCACCCTCCTTGGTGAAGACCACCCGTGCCAGGTACTCCAGGTTGACCTGGTGACAGATCCCGGTGTCGGGCGGGACGACCCGGAAGTCGTCGAAGGCCTGCTGGCCCCAGCGCAGCAGCTCGTAGCGTTCGTGGTTGCGTTCGAACTCCAGGTCCGCATTGACCCGGAAGGCGTCGACGCGGCCGAACACGTCGGCGATCACCGAGTGGTCGATGACCAGGTCGGTGGGGATGAGCGGGTTGATCTTCGCCGGGTCCCCGCCCACCGCCGTCATGGCGTCACGCATCGCGACCAGGTCGACCACGCACGGCACACCCGTGAAGTCCTGCATGAGCACCCGCGCGGGGGTGAACTGGATCTCCGTGCTGGTCTCCGCCGTCGCGGCAGGGTCCCAGGCCGCGAGCGCACGGACGTGCTCGGCGGTGACCACCCGCCCGTCCTCGTTGCGCAGCAGGTTCTCCAGGAGGACCTTCAGGCTGTACGGCAGCCGGGCCGAGCCCTCGACCCGGTCCAGCCGGAAGATGTCGTAGGTGGCCTCGCCCACGGTGAGCTGGTCGAGGGATCCGAAGCTGTTGGTGCTCATGTCGATACTCCGTCCTCACGACAGCGACGTGCCCGTCTCGTGCACGCTACAGGTTTCCTCCCGGCTCGCAGTGGGCGCGGGCGGGGGCCGGTCACCCGGAACGAGAACGAGGCCCGGACCTCGTCCAGGAGTGCATCCTGGACGAGATCCGGGCCTCGTTCGGTGGGGTGGCTAACCGGGCTTGAACCGGCGACCTCCTGGACCACAACCAGGCGCTCTACCGACTGAGCTATAGCCACCATGGCTTCGACAGACGAATGACAACGAGTGCCTCAGCCGTCGAAAAGTGTACATGCTCCGTGGGGCGATCAGGACATCGCGGGCCGGGTCGTGACCGAGGTCTCCTTGATGCGCTCGGCCACCGCCCGAGCTGACTTCGTGTCGGGACCGGGCTGCGGGACGAGCAGCGCCTCGCGGTAGTACCGCAGCTCGTCGATCGACTCCAGGATGTCGGCGAGCGCGCGGTGCCCGCCGTTCTTCTGCGGCGAGGCGAAGTACACCCGCGGGTACCAGCGCCGCGCCAGCTCCTTGATCGAGGAGACGTCGACGATCCGGTAGTGCAGGTGACCGACCAGCTCGGCCATGTCCCGTTCCAGGAACATCTTGTCCGTGCCCACCGAATTGCCCGCTAGGGGAGCCTTGCCGGGCTCGGGGACGTGCTCACGGACGTAGGCCAGCACCTGCGCCTCGGCGTCGGCCAGGGTGGTGCCGCCGTCGAGCTCGGTGAGCAGCCCGGAGGTCGTGTGCATCTGGCGCACGAAGTCGTTCATCTGGTCGAGCGCCTCGGCCGGCGGTCGGACGACGACGTCGACCCCCTCGCCCAGGACGTTCAGCTCGGAGTCGGTGACGACGGCGGCCACCTCGACGAGCGCGTCGGCGCGCAGGTCGAGGCCGGTCATCTCGCAGTCGATCCACACGATGCGGTCGTTCGGGTTGCTCGGGCTCACGGGAGCCAGCCTACGTTCTGCCGCCGACGGCGGTTGCCAGGCGTCCCGGTGCCGACGCAGAGAGCCCCGGCGGTCTCGACGCGGTGGTCGTGACGGCCGGGGCTCCCGGTGTCGTGCTGTCGTGCAGTCATGCGACTCGCCATCCTCGGGCGTTCCCGGGGACGGTGAGCTGGAGCCTCGGGCGCCGGCGAAGCCGTAGCCGGAAGCGACGGCGACGCCGCTGGCCCCGGGAGGACGGAGCGCCGTCCCGGGCGTCCCGCTGGCGGCGCTCGCGCCGGGCACGCTCGGCCTCGGCGAGGCGTTCGTGGTGGATGGCACGCGCGACGGCGTGCGCTTCGATCGGGTGCATCGTTCGTTCCTTCGTGACGTGGGTTCGTCGGTCCGGGCCAGGGACCACCCGACCGTCCGGCACCTGACCGGACGGGCGTCACCGCGGTGTGCTCCGAGCATGCCTCGGCAGCGGGGGGAGATGCACGATCTTTTCGCTGGCAGCGTCGACCGGTCCGGTTCGCCTATCGTGTGGCGGTGACGATGTCGAAGCGGTCGCCCGTCGCCGCGTTGCGCACCGCGCAGTTCCGGACGCTGACCGCCGGCTGGGCGCTGACCAACTTCGCGGACTCGGTGCTCGTGCTGATCCTTGCGGTCTGGGTCACCGACCTCACGGGCAGCGCGGCCCTCGGCGGTGTCACGTTCGCAGCGCTCGGCGTTCCGGCGCTCGCGGCACCCTTCCTCGGTCGGCTCGCCGACCGCGTGTCGCGCCGTCGGATGCTGGTGTGGACGTACGCGGCCGGGGCACTGGTGCTCGTCCCGCTGCTGGCGGTCTCGCGCGCCGAGCACGTCTGGATGGTGTACCTGGTGACCGTGCTCTACGCGACGATCGCCTACGTGACGGCTGCGTGCCAGTCCGGCCTGCTCAAGGACCTGCTGCCCGACGAGGCCCTGGGCCACGCCAACGGCCGGCTGGCGGCCATCGACCAGGTGTTCCGGATCGCGATGCCTGTGCTCGGTGCGGCCGTGTACGCCTGGATCGGCCCGGTTCCGCTGGTGGTGGCGGCGATGATGGCCTTCGTCGGGTCGGCCGCCGTGTTCGCCGTCGTGCGCATCACCGAGTCGCAGCCGCACGGCGTGGTGCCGACCGGGTTCTGGGCCGAGGCCACCGAGGGGTTCCGCTACCTGGTCTCGACGCCGCCCCTCGGCCGCATGACCACGGCGATCCTCTGGGCGATGGCGGCCGTCGGCCTCGTCAACGCGGTCGCCTTCGCGATCCTGGAGCACCTGGGCCTCGAAGCGGCTCTGCTGGGCCCGCTGACGACGCTGCAGGGCGTCGCCGGGCTGGCGGCAGGGCTCGTCGTCGGCAGGCTCATGGTGCGGTTCGGGCGGCCGCGGGTCTTCTCGCTCGGGCTGGTGGGCCTGGCGCTCGGGCTCGTGCCGCTCGCCGGCTCGTGGGTGCTGCCCGCCGTGCTCGGCATGGGCGTCGTCGGCTTCACCGCCACCAGCGCCGTGGTCGCCTACGTCACCGAGCGGCAGGTGCTCACGCCGACCCGTATGCAGGGTCGCGTCGGTGCTGCGAGCCACGTGGTGCTCAACCTGCCCGGAGTGCTCGTGACGCTGGCCGGGGCGGCCGCGCTCGCGGTCGTCGACCACCGGGTGCTGGTGGCTGTGAACGTGGCCGTGTGCCTGGTCTGCGGGTTGCTCGCGCTGCGGGTGCGGGCGCCGGCCCTGCTCGAGGATTGACTACCATGGGCCCGCGCCTCCGTAGCTCAATGGATAGAGCAACGGCCTTCTAATCCGTAGGTTGCAGGTTCGAGTCCTGCCGGGGGCACTCCGACACGGCGAGCACAGCGACGTGGGTGAGTCACCCGCAGCCGACGTCACGAGGTGCGACGGCGGCCCTCCATCCCTATATGGACATCGGGACGGACCGGAGCGGCGGCACGGCAGTGCTCGCTGTCCTGGCCGGTCCCGAGATGCTGTGCTCCGAGCACGCGGACGTCGTGAAGGCCTGAGAAGCGTCGCTGCACGAGGTCCGGGCACAGAACCGCGGTCCCCTCGCGGAGGCGATGCGGACCGTTCGACCTGACGCTTCGTCGCTGAGGCCCAGGAGGCAACCCGACATGGCTGTCGCTCAGATCAAGAGCTCGCAAGGTCGAGCCCTGACGTCGAACCCCGGCTTCGTGCTCCGCACGGACGCCGCCGCCGCGTGGGACCGCGCGGTCGAGAAGTTCGGCAAGAACGTGCTCATCACGGGCGCATGGCGCTCGTACGAGACACAGGTCAAGCTGTTCAAGGAGCGGTACCGGGCCGGGGCGCGCTCCCCGTACGGGGACTACCGCTACTGGAACGGCACGCGGTACGGGCGGGTCAAGGGTGCGGCCGCCGCCGTGCCGGGCACCTCGAACCACGGCGGCGGGGTCGCGGTGGACGTCAAGACGGCGCGGTCGGCGGGTGACCCGGGCCGCGCCCGCGCCGTCGTGTTCACCTCGTGGGAGGACCGTGACCGCCAGCGGTTCCTCCAGGTCGCCGCCGGGTGCGGGTGGGACGACGACGAGGGCCGCCGCGTCAAGGAGCTGTGGCACCTGACGTACTACCCGGACCGGGACAAGGCCCGGGGCTCCGGTGCCGGGGGCGGCACGAGGCGCAAGCCGCACCGGATCGGCACGATCCGACAGGGCTCCACCGGCTGGCGCGTCGGGCTCCTCCAGCACCGCCTCCGTGGCGTCGGCGCGTACCGGGGGAAGGTCGACAAGAAGTTCGGCCCGAAGACCGCGGACGGCGTGCGGACGTTCCAGCGCAAGCGGCGCCAGCTCACGGTGGACGGCGTCGTCGGGCCGCAGACCTGGTACCACCTCGGCCGCGGGGCCAAGCGGGGGCGCGGTGGCCGCTGGCGCAACGAGATCGCTCAACGCGTCGTCGGGCTCCAGGGCGAGAAGGTGGACGGCGTCATCGGGGCGCAGACGGTCGAGCGCATCCGCGAGGTGCAGCGCTGGCTCGGCATCCCCGACGACGGCGTCTACGGCAAGGCGACGGCTCGTGCGCTCGTGAGGAAGGGCTGAGGCGGCGCCCCGGGTGCTGCGGCGGGGGTACGGTCGGAGCGACCGCGCAACGCCTCCGGACTGCCGAAGAGAGGACCGCCATGGCGAGCTCCGAGCTCAAGCTCCAGGTCGACCTGCCCAGCGAGCACGAGACGGGGGTGCCGGCGGACTTCGCGTCCGTGTGGCACACGTCCACGTCGTTCGTCCTCGACTTCGTGGCCGCGAAGTCGCCGGCCAAGCCGGCGGTCGACCAGTCGACCGGCGCCCAGACCGGTGGCCGGGTGATGCCGGCGCGGGTCGTGTCGCGGGTGCGGATCCCGCCGCAGCAGGTCTTCGAGCTCGCCCGGGCGCTCACCCAGCAGCTCGACGCCTGGGAGCGCGAGACCGGCCGCAAGGCGGACGGCTCCGGGCCGAAGGCCTGACGGGAGCGGCGCCGTCGTCCCCGCGGACGGAGAAGTCGTGGTGCCCACGGCGCGCGCGTTTGGCACCGACCGCCGGGCACGCCAGGATGAGCCCGTGACTTCCTCCACGCGCGCCTCCCGCTTCCGCGGCGGGCGGCCGGACGCGGCTGCGGCCGAGGAGCTCGGCCTCACCGTCCACGACGTCGCCCGCGACCTGCGCCGCGACGTCGCCGACGTGCGCCTCCCCCTGCCGGTCGACGGCGCGGACGAGGCCGGCGCGTCGCGCGACCGGCTGCTCGCCCAGCTCGACGAGCACCTGCTGCCGCGCCTCGCCGAGCTGAGCTCGCCCGCCGTCGTGGTCGTGGCCGGCTCGACCGGGGCCGGCAAGTCCACCCTGTACAACTCCCTGCTCGGCGAGGAGGTCTCCGAGGCCGGGGTGCTGCGGCCCACCACCCGCGAGCCCGTCCTCGCATTCAACCCTGCCGACGCGGACGTGATCGCCGAGGGGCCGGTCACCGAGCTGTCCCGCGTCATCCACCACGAGGGCGTCCCGCGCGGCACCGCGCTGCTGGACGCACCCGACCTCGACTCGTTCGTGCAGGAGAACCGTTCGATCGCCCAGCAGCTCCTCGAGGGCGCGGACCTGTGGCTCTTCGTCACCACGGCGTCCCGATACGGCGACGCGCTGCCCTGGCAGGCGCTCGCGCGGGCCACCGAGCGCGGCGCCTCGGTGGCGATGGTCCTCAACCGCGTCCCGCAGGCCGACCTGACGACGATCCGCGGCGACCTGATGGCGCGGCTGCGCTCCCACGGCATGACGGACACGCCGCTCTTCGTGGTGCCGGACGTGGGCCCGCACGAAGGGCTGCTCGACGAGTCGGTGGTCCGCCAGATCAAACGCTGGCTCAACATGCTGGCCGGGCCGGACCGGTCCCGCGCCGTCGTGGTGCGCACCCTCAAGGGGTCGCTCGCCGCGCTGCCCGGCTGGGTCACCTCGCTGGCCGACGCGATCGAGGCGCAGGCCGCGGCCGCCACCACCCTGCGCCGCCTCGTGGACGGCGAGCTGGCCGCCGCGGAGAAGCTCGCGCGGGACGCGGTCGGGGCGGGCGTCGTCGCCGGGGCGTCGGTCGAGGCGCGGTGGCGCGAGCTCTCCGGAACCGCCGGAGTCGACCGCGTCAAGGTCCGCGGGCACCGCGCCCGCAGCTCGCGCCGAGCCGGGCGCACCCGCTCGGAGGCGCTCGAGGTGCTGCGCGACGACGTCGAGGCCGCCGCCCGGCGGACGCTGACGGCGTCGGGCGCGAGGGTCGAGGAACGCCTGCGCGCGCTGCTCGACGGGTCGGCGGCTCCCGCCGGCGGTCCGTACGCGCTGCCGGACCCCGAGGAACGCACCGCGGCGCGCGGTGAGGCCGCGGGCACGACGGTCGCGGAGTGGGCCGCAGGCGCGGACGAACAGGTCGGCGCCCTGCTCGGCCCCGACGCCACCGCCGCCGTGCGGGCTGCTGCGAGAGCGTTCGGCGAGCGAGGCCTGGCGACGCTGCTCCTCGCCGCGGCGGCGGGCAGCGACGACGCCAGGCGACTGCTCGACCGGGTCGTGGCGGACGTCGCCTCGGAACCGGTCGCCGCGCTGCGCGAGGACCTCGCCGACCGCGCCGCCGTCGTCGTCGACGCCGAGATCGACGCGGTGCGTGCCCGACTCGACTCACCCGACCTGGTGGACGACGCAGCCACCGCGCTGCGCCTGCGGCTCGCCGAGCTGAGGAGGCTCACATGACGACGACCTCGCACGACGCGACGCTGCGCGCACGCACCGAGGACCTCGCCGAGGCGCTCTCGCTCGCCGGGCCCCGCCTCGACCGCGCGACGGGCCAGCGGGTGGAGACGGCCGTGGAGGGCGTGCGCCGGCGGCTCGAGCTCGGCGTCGACCACACGGTGGTGGCCTTCGCCGGCGGCACCGGGTCCGGCAAGTCGAGCCTGTTCAACAAGATCTCGCGCCTGTCGTTCGCGGACGTGGGGGTCAAGCGGCCGACGACGGCGCGCGTCACCGCCTGCTCCTGGTCCGAGGGCGCTGAACCGCTCCTGGACTGGATCGGCGTCGACCGGGAACGGCGGATCACGCACAGCGAGGACCTCGAGGGCGACGGAGCCGCCGGGCTGGCCGGGCTCGTGCTGCTCGACCTGCCCGACCACGACTCGGTCGAGCCGGCGCACCGCGAGGTCGTGGACCGCGTGCTGCCCCTGGTCGACCTGCTCGTGTGGGTGGTGGACCCGCAGAAGTACGCGGACGACGCCCTGCACACGGGGTACCTGAGCGCGCAGGTGGGCTCCGAGTCGTCGATGGTACTGGTGCTCAACCAGGTCGACACGGTGCCCGACTCCCAGCGGGAGAACCTCGTCGAGGACCTCGGCCGGCTGCTGGCCGACGACGGCCTGACCGGCGTGCACGTGCAGCCGGCATCGGCCAGGACGGGTGAGGGGATCGGGCACGTGCGCGAGATCCTCGAGGAGGCGTGCGCACGGCGGTCCGTCGCCGCCGGGCGCGCAGCCGCCGAGCTGGACTCCGCGGCAGCGGCCCTGCTGTCCCAGATCCCGGCGGACGTCCCCTGGCAGCTCGACGCCGCGGTGGACCGCGAGCTCGAGCCCGTGGTGGGTGCCACCGGGCTGGACGCCGTCGCGAGCCAGGTCGGTGCGGCCGTGCGCAACGGCTACGGCATGCCCGAGATCCCTGCTGCGGACCGGGACACGATCGCGCTCTCCCGGGCGCGGTGGCTGACCCGCGCGGGGGCGGCGCTGCGGCCCGGGTGGCAGCGCTCGCTCGCGGAGTCCGTCGCCGGTGCGGACCGGCTGCGGGCCGTGGTGACCGAGGCGCTGCGCAGCGTGGACCTGGACGTCCGCGGCCCTGCGTGGTCGCGTCCGGTGCGCCGCACGGCCTGGGCCTGCGCGGTGCTCGGGGTGCTGCTGGTGATCGCCGGCGTGCTCGCGCTCACCGGCGTGCTGGCCGTGCCGGGGCCGTGGGACCAGGTGCTGGTGGGCATCGGTGCGGGCCTCCTCGTCGTCGCCGTCGTGCTGGCGGTGGTGCGGGCCGTGGTGCGCCGCCGGCTCGCCGCCCGGCGGCGGGCGGAGGTGGCCCGACAGGGTCGCGAGGCGGTCCGCGACGTGCTGGTGCGCCACCTGGGCGAGCCCACCCAGCGGGTGCTGGTGGACCACCGTCGGGTGCGCGAGCTCGCCCGTTCGGCGCGCGACCTGCCGTCGTCCCGACCGCTGACCGGGGCGCTGAGGCTGCCCACAGCCGGGGCGCCGTCCACAGGATCGCCGGAGAAGGGCGACAAGGCCGCCACGTCAGCCTGAGCCTGGGTGCACGGCCGGTACCGTGCCGGCCGCAGATCTCAGGAGGACGTATGAGCGAGGCCACGGTGACCGTGACGGGCTACGTCGGGACGACCCCGGCGCTGCACCTGTCCCAGAACCAGGTCGCATGGACCAGCTTCCGCGTGGGCAGCACGCGCCGGGTGCGCGACGCCGTCACCGGGGAGTGGCGCGACGGCAGGACCACCTGGTTCACGGTCAAGGCGTTCCGCGGTGCGGCGCGCACCGTCTGCGAGTCCCTGGTGCAGGGGCAGCCGGTGGTCCTGACCGGGCGGCTCTCCGCCGAGGAGTGGACCGACCGCGACGGCCGCGACCGCGTCAACCTGGTGGTGGACGCCGACGCGATCGGGCCGGACTCCACCCGGGGCATGACGCGGTTCAGCAAGGTGATCCACGAGTCCGGCCCCGCGCCCCAGGACCGCACCGGCCAGGTGGAGGCATCCCCGTGGGAGACGGCGGCGCCGGACGACGCGAGGTCGTTGACCGGGGAGGACGACCTGGCGGCGGACGACGCGGACGCGGCGGGTGGCGACGTCGTCGACGACCTGACGGGCGAGGCGGAGCCGGTCGCCGGTTGAGGGGCGGTGTCGCGTAGGCTGGGGGACCGGCTGCACGCCGGTCCTCCGCCGTGCCCGCCGGTAACCCTCAGACAGCGCGATCGAACGGTGGAAACGAGCCAGTGGCTGAGTTCATCTACTCCATGTACAAGGCGCGCAAGGCGCACGGCGACAAGGTCATCCTCGATGACGTCACGCTGAACTTCCTGCCCGGCGCCAAGATCGGCGTCGTCGGCCCGAACGGTGCCGGGAAGTCGACGATCCTCAAGATCATGGCCGGCATCGACCAGCCGTCCAACGGTGACGCTCGGCTCTCGCCCGGCTACACCGTCGGCATCCTCCAGCAGGAGCCGCCGCTGAACGAGGAGAAGACGGTCCTCGGCAACGTCGAGGAGGCCGTCGGGCCGATCAAGGCGAAGGTCGACCGCTTCAACGAGATCTCCGCGCTGATGGCCGAGCCCGACGCGGACTTCGACGCGCTCATGGCGGAGATGGGCGAGCTGCAGGAGGCCATCGACGCCGCCGACGCGTGGGACCTCGACAGCCAGCTCGAGCAGGCGATGGACGCGCTGCGCTGCCCGCCGCCGGACGCCGACGTCACCGTGCTCTCAGGTGGTGAGCGCCGTCGTGTCGCGCTGTGCAAGCTGCTGCTGGAGAAGCCCGACCTGCTCCTGCTCGACGAGCCCACGAACCACCTCGACGCCGAGTCCGTGCTGTGGCTCGAGCAGCACCTGGCCACCTACCCCGGCGCCGTGCTCGCCGTGACGCACGACCGCTACTTCCTGGACCACGTCGCCCAGTGGATCTGCGAGGTCGACCGTGGCCGTCTGTACCCGTACGAGGGCAACTACTCCACCTACCTGGAGAAGAAGCAGGCTCGGCTCGAGGTCCAGGGCAAGAAGGACCAGAAGCTCGCCAAGCGCCTCAAGGACGAGCTCGAGTGGGTGCGCCAGAGCGCCAAGGGCCGCCAGACCAAGTCGAAGGCGCGACTGGCCCGCTACGAGGAGATGGCCGCCGAGGCCGAGCGCACGCGCAAGCTCGACTTCGAGGAGATCCAGATCCCGGCAGGCCCGCGCCTGGGCAGCACGGTGCTCGAGGCCAAGAACCTGCAGAAGGGCTTTGGCGACCGTCAGCTCATCGACGGGCTGTCGTTCACGCTGCCGCGCAACGGCATCGTCGGCGTGATCGGCCCCAACGGCGTCGGCAAGACGACGCTGTTCAAGACGATCGTGGGCATGGAGCCGCTCGACGGCGGTGACCTCAAGGTCGGCGACACGGTCAAGATCTCCTACGTGGACCAGTCCCGTGGGGGCATCGACCCGGACAAGTCGCTGTGGGAGGTCGTCTCGGACGGGCTCGACTTCATCCAGGTGGGCAACGTCGAGATCCCCTCGCGAGCGTACGTGGCCTCGTTCGGCTTCAAGGGCGCCGACCAGCAGAAGGCGGCCGGTGTGCTCTCCGGCGGTGAGCGCAACCGGCTGAACCTCGCGCTGACGCTGAAGCAGGGCGGCAACCTGCTGCTGCTCGACGAGCCGACCAACGACCTCGACGTCGAGACCCTGGGCTCGCTGGAGAACGCGCTGCTGGAGTTTCCGGGCTGTGCCGTCGTGGTCTCGCACGACCGGTGGTTCCTCGACCGCGTCGCCACGCACATCCTCGCCTACGAGGGCACCGACGAGAACCCGGCGAACTGGTACTGGTTCGAGGGCAACTTCGCGTCCTACGAGGAGAACAAGGTCGAGCGGCTCGGTGCGGACGCCGCCCGCCCACACCGGGTGACCTACCGCCGCCTCACCCGCGACTGACCCCGTCCCGTCCCCTCCCCGTTGTGGGCGCGATCTCTGGCCCGTTCTGCCCGGTATGGGCAGAGCTCGGCCCCAGAGATCGCGCCCACAACGCCGGTAGGGAGCGCTGGCAGCTCCCGGCGCGACACGACGGTAGGGCCGGGTCCATGCACGGAACGTCCGATGTGTGCAGACTGGGCACATGACCGCGACCGGCCAGCCCGACGAGCCTGCCGAGCCCGTCGACGGCGCCGTCTCGGCGAGCTCCGCACTGACGCCCGACGCCGGCGCGGCCGCGCTCCTCGATGCTCTGGACGCGCTGCGGGCCCGGTTCGGGGCACTGCGGCTGCCGCTCGAGACACCCGGCGTCCACAGCGCTCGCACCGACCTGGCGCGCGCGACCGACCAGCTCGACGACTACCTGCTGCCCCGCCTGCGCGCCGAGCGTGCGCCGCTGCTCGTCGTCGTCGGCGGCTCCACGGGCGCAGGCAAGTCCACGCTGGTCAACTCGCTGCTGGGGGAGCAGGCCACGGCACCGGGCGTGCTGCGCCCGACCACGCGCGCGCCCGTCCTCGTCCACCACCCGCTCGACGCCCGGTGGTTCACCGGCGACCGGGTGCTGCCCGGCCTGGCGCGCACCAGCGTGCACGGCACACCCGCGGCGGACCGTCGCGACGACGCTGGGACGCAGGCGGGGCCGCGAGCGCTGCGCCTCGTGGCCTCCGGCAACCTGCCCCAGGGTCTGGCACTGCTCGACGCGCCCGACGTCGACTCCGTGGAGGAGGCCAACCGTGAGCTCGCCGCACAGCTGCTCGGTGCCGCCGACCTGTGGCTCTTCGTCACGACCGCTGCCCGCTACGCGGACGCGGTGCCGTGGGACCTGCTGACGACGGCGGCGGCCCGCCGAGCGCAGGTCGCCCTCGTCCTGGACCGGGTGGACCCGGGCGCCGAAGAGGTCGCAGCCGACCTGCGCCGGCTCATGAGCGAGCACGGGCTGGGCGAGGCCGCCCTGTTCGTCGTCCCCGAGTCCGGGGCCGGCGCGAGCGGTGACGACGCGATGTCGGACGGCCTGCTGCCGGAGCACGCGGTCGGCGAGCTCGCTACCTGGCTCACCGGCCTCGGCGGCGACCCGGACTCGCGCGCCCGCGTCATCGCCGCGACGCGGGACGGCGTCGTGGACGACCTCGTCCGGCGGGCCCACGAGCTGGCGGCGACGGCGGACGTCCAGCACGCTGCCGACACCCGGCTGCGAGAGGTCGTCGAGCATCATCACGCCGACGCGCTCCGGCAGGTCGAGGACGCGACGTCGGACGGTGCCCTGCTGCGCGGCGAGGTCCTCGCCCGGTGGCAGGACTTCATCCGGACAGGCGAGTTCTTCCGGGCGTTGGAGGCCCGAGCGGGGAAGGTGCGGGACGCCGTCGGGCGCGTCCTGCGCGGCCGTGTCAAGGAGGCGCCGCACGTCGAGCAGGCGATCGCGCACGGGCTCGAGTCCGTCGTCCTGGACGCGGCCGAGCAGGCCGCCGAGCGCACCTATGCCGCCTGGCGTGGCGACGCGGCGGGCGCGGCGCTGCTCGACGGGCTCGAGCTGAGCCGGACCGCTCCCGGTCTCCGCCCTGAGGTCGCCGGAGCGATCCGAGCGTGGCAGGGCGACGTCCTCGAGCTCGTCCGGGAGCAGGGGGAGAGCCGGCGGGGGACCGCCCGGGCGCTCTCCTTCGGGGTGAACGCGCTCGGCGTGAGCCTGATGATCGTCGTCTTCGCCTCGACCGCCGGCCTCACGGGCCTCGAGGTGGGCATCGCGGGCGGCACCGCCGTGGTCGCCCAGAAGCTGCTCGAGGCCGTGTTCGGCGACGACGCGGTGCGTCGCCTCGCCGCGCAGGCCAAGGAACGGCTCACCGCCCGCGTCGACGCCGTGCTGCGCGGCCAGTCCGCCCGGTACACCGCCCAGCTCGACGCGCTCGGCACCGACGACGTGCGCGGAGACCGCCTGCGTGACGCCGCCCGCGACGTGGCGGAGGCGGCCCAGCAGGAGCGGGCGACCCGCTCGCGGGCGGACGACGGCCTCACCCGGCCCTGGAGCGGTGGGATGCTGCGCGGGGCGGGGACGTTCCGGCCGCCGACCAGCCCCGAAGGCATCCCCGGGTTGCCGGGATCGCTCGCGGGCCGCGAGCCCGCGGCGCAGGAGGGCGACGCCGGAGCACCGGACGTACCCGACGCCCCCAGGGCGCGGTTCTGGCGGCGCTGGCGACGGAAGGACCAGGGATGAAGCCGGATCTCGCCACCCGCACCGCGGCGCTGGAGCAGGCGGTCGCGGCCGGTGCCGGGCGGCTGGACCCCGAGCTGGCGGACGAGGCGCACCGCGTCGTCGAGCGCGCCCGGGAGCGCGGCGGCCTCAGCGCGGAGCACACGGTGGCGGCGCTCGCGGGTGCCACGGGGTCGGGAAAGTCCTCCGTGCTCAACGCCGTGGCCGGCACCGACCTGGCCGAGCCGGGCGTGCAGCGGCCGACGACGTCGCACGCGTCGGCGGCAGTGTGGGGCGAGGGCGCCGACGAGCTGCTGGACTGGCTGGAGGTGCCACGCCGGCACGCGATGGAGGCCGACGCCGACACGTCGACGGGCAAGGGGACGGGCCTGCTGCGGCGGGCCCGGCCCCCGGCCGGGATCTCGACCGGCCTGGTGCTCCTCGACCTGCCCGACCACGACTCGGTGGTGGTCGAGCACCGGGTCCGTGCGGAGCGGCTGGTGGAGCGCGCCGACCTGCTGGTCTGGGTGGTGGACCCGCAGAAGTACGCCGACGCGGCCCTGCACGAGCGATACCTGCGCCCGCTGGCCGGGCGCGCCGACGTCGTCGTCGTGGCCCTCAACCAGATCGATCGGCTGGCGCCCGAGGAGGCGGACGCGATCCTGGCGGACCTGCGTCGGCTCGTGGCCGCCGACGGGCTCTCCGGGGCGCGCGTGCTCGGGTTGTCGGCGCGGACGGGTCAGGGCGTCGACCGGCTGCGCGGGCTGCTCGCGGACGCGGCCCGACGGCGGGAGGCCTCGACGGCCCGCCTGGCCGGGGACATGCGGGCCGTCGCCCGACGCGTGGTGGACGAGTGCGGGCAGGCGCCTCCGGCGCGTGCCGCCGACCGGGCGCACGGCACGCTGGTCGACGCCCTGGAGGAGGCGGCCGGCGCCACCACGGTGGTGGACGCGGTCCGCAGAGCGGCGCGGCGGGACGCGCACCTGGCGACCGGCTGGCCGGTGACGCGCTGGATCGCCCGCGCCCGCAAGGACCCGCTCCGTCGACTCGGCCTGCGCGGCGACCAGGTGCGGGTCCCGGTCGACCGGCCGGACCTGGCGCGCACGTCGCTGCCGCAGACGCGCCCGAGCGTGCGGGCCGCCGCGGCGACGGCGGTGCGGGGGTACATCGACCAGGTCACCGCCGGGGCTCCGGACGCCTGGGTGCTGGCCGCACGGAACCGGGGCACCGAGGCGGTCGACCGCCTGCCGGACACGCTCGACCAGGCCGTCGCGTCGACGCGGCTGGAGGAGGCGCGGCGGCCGCTCTGGTGGCGAGCGGTCGGGATGCTGCAGTGGCTGCTGCTGGCATCCGCGGTGGTGGGGCTGCTGTGGCTGGGGGTCGCGGCGGCGCTGCGCTACTTCCAGCTCCCGGAGCTCCTCATGCCGGTGCTGACGTTCGACTTCGCACGGTGGGGCGGTGGCGCGTTCGACGTGCCGTGGGCCACGGTGCTCGCGCTCGGCGGAGTCCTCGGCGGTCTCCTCGTGGCGCTGGTCTCCCGGCCGCTGGCGGCGCTGGGCGCGCGGCGTCGGGCGGGGCGCGTGCGCCGCCGTCTGCGGGCGTCGGTGGAGGCGGTGGCGCGCGAGCAGGTGCGTGAGCCGGTCGCGGGGGAGATGGCCGCGTTGGCGTCGTGCCGGGAGCACGCGTCGACGGCGGCGGGGTGAGTCTCGGCCCGGGCCGGCGTCGGGCGGGCTGCCCGACCGTGCGACGATGCCTGGCATGAATCGTCTGCACGTCCCCGTCTCGCTGCGCTGGTCGGATCTGGACGCCTACCAGCACGTCAACAACGTCGCGATGTTCCGGCTCCTGGAGGATGCCCGGATCACGGCGTTCTGGCGGCACCCGGAGGCGGAGGACCCGTGGCCGACGGCGATCCTGGACACGGGCCCGCACGCGACGTCGCACACGTTGGTGGCGGGGCAGCAGATCGAGTACCTGCGGCCGCTGGAGTTCTCGCGCGACCCGGTGCGCGTCGAGATGTGGATCGGGGCGATCGGCGGGGCCTCGCTCGAGGTCTGCTACGAGGTCTATGACGGGGCGCGCGGGGGCTTTCCGCGCACCGGGCCGGCGTCGGGCGGGCAGCCCTACACGCGGGCGGTGACGACGATCGTGATCCTGGACGCGGTGGAGGGGCGGCCGCGCCGGTTGACGGCCGACGAGCGGGCGGTGTTCGGGGAGTTCGCGGGGGACCCGATCGTCTTCCGGCGCCGCCGCTGACCTCTCACCGCCACTCGTCGAGCGTTGTGGGCGCGATTTCTGGGCCCTGAAGTCCGATATAACGGACCAAACGGGCCAGAAATCGCGCCCACAACGCTCGCCCCGGGGTCAGCTGGTGGTGCAGGGTGCGCCGTGGGCGGACAGGCCGGTCACCTCGGCGGGGTCGCCGGCGCCGATGAAGCCGACGGAGACGGACCGCCCGGGTGCGAGGTCGGTCTGCCACGCCGGGCCGGTGACGGTGACGTGCGCGCCGGTCTGGGTGAGGTCGCCGCCCCAGGACTGGGCGACGGTCTCGCCGCCGGTGAAGTCCCAGGAGAGCTCCCAGGGGGCGAGGGGCTCGTCACCGGTGTTGGTCAGGGTCACCGCGCCTTGGAAGCCGCCCTGCCACTGGCCGACGACGGCGTAGTCCGCCGCGCAGGACGCCTCGCCCGGGTCCTCGGTCGGGTCAGGGTCGGGCTCTGTCGGATCGGGGGTGGGCTCCGGGTCCGACGGGTCGGGGTCCGGTTCCGTGGGGTCCGGAGTCGGCTCCGGCTGCGTCCCGCCGAACTCTCCGACGACGATGCCGCGCCCGTTGGTGCCGACGTAGACCCGCCCGTAGACGTCCGGGTCGCCGCTGATGGCGCCGCCCGTCCAGGCGTACTGGTGATCATCGTCGTTGATCCGGACCCAGGTGGCCCCTGCGTCGTCGGACCGGAAGATCCCCCGGACTCCGTCGATCTTGCTGGACGTGTACACGGCGGGGTGGTCGCGGCCGTCGGCGGCCCTGCCGAAGCCGATCGTGTCGCCCTCGTCGACGCCGGCGACGGGCTCGAACGTCTCGCCGTGGTCGGTCGAGCGCCACATGCCGTAGATGCCGTCGGTCTCGCCGCCGGCGACCCACACGTGCCCCGCGTGGCCGGGCACGGCTTCCACATGGTGCCGTCCGGCGTCGGGCAGCCCTGTGGCGGACGACGCCGTGAAGCTCGCGCCGCCGTCGTGCGAGGTGTAGAAGGTGCCGCCGGACAGCGCGTAGAAGACCGACGGGTCCTCACGGTCGGCGCGCACGGTGGCGCCGTCGGGCACGCCGGTCGCGGGTGTCCACGACGACCCCAGCGACGTCGAGACGTGCACGCCGGTGCCGTCAGGGCTCCACACGATCGCCGAGCCGTCGGCGGCCATCGCCACGTTGCCGGGGCCGGTGGCACCGGCCGGCTGCTGCGCGGCCCACCACGAGTCGCCGCCCGAGGTCGAGACGCCGAGCAGGTCGTCGCCGCCCTCACCGGCGCGCACCATCGTGGCCGGGTCCTGCCACGCGACGTCGACGCTCAGCACGCCGCTCTGGAAGGGCTGGGTGTAGAAGTCGCTCGGCACCTGGGAGATGTCGTGGTGCACGAAGCCACCGATGTCGTACATCCCCGAGACGAGCTCGACGGGTCCGGGCGGAGCGACCAGGTCCTGGATGGCGGTCTCCTCGACGCCCTGCGCCCTGACGGAGATGTCGACGGTGCCGCCGTCGTCCCACGCGGTGAGGTTCTCGCCGCCGTAGATCGTGGCGCCGGTGCCGTACAGGAAGCGGTCGGAGTCGAACGGGTCGATCTCGAAGCTCTCGGTCATCCAGCCGAGCTTGGGGCTGTCCTCGGGCGGCTGGGAGGTGCCGCCGAAGTCGAGCCAGGGAGCTCCGGAGATGTCGAGGTCGTAGCGCTTCGACCGTTCGGGATAGCTGGTCCAGTCCCAGATCTGCGTCCAGGTCTCGCCGCGGTCCGTGGACCGGAACACCTGGTTGTCGGGGAACCAGGAGAGCTGGGAGACGACCATGATCGTGTCGGGGTCCTGGCGGTCGATCGTCAGGCCGGAGTAGCCGAAGTAGGCGTCCGCGTCGTCGGAGGGCACGGGGCTGATCCGGCTCCACTCGTCCGTGGCGGTGTCCAGTCGCCACACGTCGCCGGAGCCGCCGTCGTACGGGCCGCCGGTGTCCGACGTCGCCACGTAGAGCTGGCCGGAGGTGTGGTCCAGCTCTGCCTTGTGGGGGATGAACCCCGTGGGCTGGCCCGGGACCCGTTCCCACGTCTCGCCGGCGTCGGTGGAGCGGTAGACGTTGTTCTCCTTGTCGGCCACGCCGACGTAGATCGTCGGCGTCGGCTCTCCCGGCGTGCCCGACGACGGGTCGAAGACCGTCCACACGACGCCCTGGATGCTGTCGCTGTACTCGCCGCCGTCGGGGTCGGCGACGTAGTTGCCGGGGTTCGGGAAGCTGGTGACCTCGGACCAGGTGGCACCGGAGTCGGTGGACCGCCACAGGCCGTTGCCGCCCTCCGTGCCCAGGTAGAGCACCGAGCTGTCGTTCGGGTCCACCATCAGGCGCTCGCCCATGCCGCGGCCGGGCATGTTCCCGCCGACCTGGAACGGCAGGTCGGTCCGGGACCAGGTCTCGCCGCGGTCTGACGAACGCAGGACGGCACCGTTGTTCGGGTCCCAGGAGTTCGTGTAGGACCCTGCCATGACGTAGACGTTGTCCGGGTCGACGGGGTCCGTGGCCAGCGACAGCACGCCGGAGTGCCCCCAGTCGTCCCAGCCGACGTGGTCGAGCAGCGGGACCCAGCGCTGGGTGGCCTGGTCGAGCCGGTAGGCGCCGCCGACGTCGGTGCGCGCGTAGACGAGGCCGGGCTCGGACTCGTTGAACACGATGCCGGGGACGAACCCGCCACCGACCATCTCGACGTTTCCCCAGTCGTAGTCGTCGGCGACGCTCTGCGGGGTGTGGGGGAGCGGTGCTGCGGGCGTCTGCGCGACGGCGACTCCCACCCCCGTGGCCACGAGTCCGGTGGCCGCCAGCACGGCGACCGCTGGTCGAAGTCTCATCCGATTCTCACTCCTCGGTGCGGACGGACCGGGCCGCGACCGGTGGTCCGGCCCGGGCGACACGTCGTCGTGTCCTGCCGCAGGCTAGTCGAAGCGCTTCGACATGGGCAGGGTGCACCCGCCGTGAGAAACGTTTAGGGCCGCACACGGCTGTGGGGACGAGACCGGCAGGACCTCCTCAGGAGGCCCGCGGGTCTCGTCCCCACGGCGAGGCGGACGGCGTCAGGCGCAGTCGGCGCCGTTGACCGTGTACTGCGTCGGCACCGCGCTGCTGCCGCCGTGCGTGGCGTTGTAGCCGATCTGTACCGAGCCGCCCGCGGGCACCGAGCCGTTCCATGCGGCATTCCGGGCGGTCAGCGTCGCGCCGGACTGCGACCAGTCGGCGGACCAGCCGTTCGTCAGCGTCTGCCCGGCCGGCAGGTCGGCCGTGAGCGTCCAGGACGACCAGGCGGCGTCGCCGGTGTTCGTCAGGACGACCGTGCCGGTGTACCCGGTGTCCCAGCCGGCGTTCGTCCAGGTCACCTCGCACGCGGCGTCGCCCGGGTCACCGGGGTCGCCTGGGTCGGTCGGGTCCGGGTCGGGGTCGCCCTCGACCTGCGCACCGAGCGCCTCGGCGATCGCGGAGTAGGCGGGCTTGGCCTGGTACTGCGCGTCCCACGGAAGCGCCGCGCCCTCGCCGGGGAACACGTCGGGCACCCAGGAGTGGCCGTCGTCGATGCCCCACACGGTCACGCCGGTGCAGCGGTCGACGGCGAGGCACGCCTCGACCACCGTGCGGTAGTCCTGCGCCTGCCGGGTCAGGTCGTTCTGCGAGGCCGGGACGTTCATCCGGATGTCCAGCTCGGTGATGCGGACGTCGACGCCGAGGTCGGCGAACCGCTGCAGGTTCTGCTGGTAGCTGCTCGGCACCTGCCCCACGATGAGGTGCGACTGGAAGCCCACGCAGTCGATCGGGACGCCGTCGGCGAGGAGGTCGGCCACCAGGTTGTACATCGCCGTCGACTTCGCGTTGATGCCGTCCGTGCTGTAGTCGTTCAGGCAGAGGTCGGCGTCGGGCGCGGCCTGGCGGGCCCGGGTCAGGGCGTCGGCGATGTACCCGTCGCCGAGCACCCGCTGGAAGACGCTCTGGCGCCGGCTGCCGTCCCCCTCCCACATCTCGTTGACGACGTCCCAGGAGTCCACGTCGTCGGCGTACCGGCCGGCCACGGCGTCGATGTGGTCGTACATCGCGTCGCGCAGGCGGGCGGGGTCGGAGATGCTCTCGGCCCAGCCGGGCAGCTGGGAGTGCCAGACGAGGGTGTGGCCGTAGAGGTCGGCGTCCTGCGCGGCGGCGAAGTCCACCACCTGGTCGGCCTGGCCCCAGCTGAAGCTGCCCTGGCTGGGTTCCGTGGCGTCCCACTTCATCGCGTTCTCCGCGACGACGAGGTCGAACTCGCGCTCGGCGATCTCCCGGTAGCCGGGCTGGTTCAGGTGCCCGGGCGTCAGGGCGAAGCCGAGCGTGACGCCCTGGCGCTCCGCGGCGTCGCGGAGGGGCTCGTAGACGGGTTCGGCCGCCTGCGCCGGACTGAGCAGCATGCCCCCGGCGAGCAAGGCACCGCCGGCCAGGGCCACGGTGGAGACCGCGGCGGTCGTGCGGCGCGCGCGCCGGTCGATATCGTTTTCTGGACGGGATCGCATGGTTCCTCCGAGAAGAAGGTGGAATCCGCGGCCGGGGTACGAAACCCCGGCCGCGGAGAACGGGGGCGGGGGCGGCCGGAGCCGCCCCCGCGGGGTCAGGCGATGTCGCAGGCCACGCCGTCGAGGGCGAAGTCGTCCGGTGCCGTGTTGGTGCCGGAGTGCGACCCGTTGAAGCCGAACGTCACCGACCCGCCGGCCGCGATCGTCGTCGACCACGCCGCCGGCGTGATCGTCACCGCGGACCCGCTCTGCGAGGCCTGTGCGGACCAGATCTGGTCGATGGTCTGGCCGTCGGCGAAGGTGAACGTGAGCTCCCAGCCGTCGATCGCGGCGTCGGAGTCGTTCGTCACCACGAAGGACCCGGTGAACCCGGAGTTCCAGGAGTTCACCGAGTAGTCGACGGTGCAGTCGCCGGCCGGGGTGGTCCCACCCTCCTCGGTGGTCACCGACAGGGCCGTCGAGGCCGCCGAGGTGTTGCCGGCCGCGTCGTACGCGGTCACCGTGTAGGAGTACGCGGTGCCCGCATCGAGGCCGGAGTCCGTGGCGGAGGTTCCCGACACGTCGGCGACCTCGTCGCCGTCGCGGTGCACCAGGTAGCCGGCCACGCCCGTGTCGTCGCTGGCGGCGTCCCAGGTGAGCTCCACCGACGACGACGTCACGTCGCCCGCGGCGAGGCCGGTCGGCACGGTGGGTGCCTGCGTGTCCTCGCCACCCGTGGCCTCGTCGGTCGTCACCGTGACAGGTGCGGACGCGGCCGAGGTGTTGCCGGCCGCGTCGCGCGCGGTGACGGTCACCTCGTAGGTGGACGACGGCGTCAGCCCGGTGAGGGTGTGCGACGTCGTCGCGCTCGTCCCGGCCGTCTCACCGTCGACGAGGACCGTGTACCGCGTCACACCGGTGTCGTCGCTCGAGGCGTCCCAGGACAGGTCGACCGACGTGCTCGTGGTGCCCGTGGCCTCGACGTTGCCGGGCGCCGTCGGCGCCTCGGTGTCGGGGTCGACGGTGCCGCCGTCGATCGGCGGGTACGCGTTCGCCACCAGCATCTCGAACTGGTCCTGGAACCACTGGCCCGCCACCGGGGCGTTCGGCAGGGCGCCCGTGAGGTTCCCGCCGAGGCGGTCCTGCTCCGAGTAGGTCGGGTCGCACATCCGGTCGAAGCCCTTGCCCTGGTCGTTGTCGACCGGCTCGGAGTTGCCGTCCGACTCGCCCGGGGGCTTGACCCACACATAGGCGTGCAGGTGCGAACCGGCGTTGTCGGTCGGGCTGACCGTCGGGCGCTCGCCGAGGCCGGCGCCGTCCGGGTTGCACCAGGCGCCGCGGTGGTTGCGGCGGTCGGCCCGCGACTCGTCGACGTAGGTGTCGAGGTCCGTCGAGGTGCTCTCGGCGGTGGGCCGGTCGGGGCCGCCCCAGCCGTTGCGGGACGTGTCGATGAGCATGCCGATGTCGGAGGGGAACCCGGCGGCGGTCACCTCGTCGTAGAGGTGCTCCGTCCAGTCGAGCTCGTCGAAGTCCGTGTTCCACTCGTAGAAGTCCGCCTGGCGCACGAACGTGCCGCTGGTGAAGTTCACGTCGTCGAGGAACGGCTCGCGCAACGGCGTCGAGTTCGCCGTGTTGGTGACGAACCCGGTGACGGTGTCGTAGCCGTGCTCCGTGGACTCCACGACCTCGGCGAACACCTGGGCGGCCGGTCCGGCGTTCGACTCCCAGCCGAGCCAGCCCGCGTGGGCGGCGTCGATGTAGGAGTACACGTTCCCGGCCTCGTACAGCCGGTCGAGGGTGTAGGCGACGCCCTCGCGGTAGTACGGCGCCGCCGTCTGGCAGGCGGGTTCGGAGGTGTTGGTGACGAGGTTCGGCAGGGAGTCCGGCTCGATGGTCGCCACGACACGCAGGTCGGCGTACTGCGGTTCGGCGAGCATGTCGGCGATGACGTCGACGTACTCGGTCTTGTAGTGCTCCATGCCTTCCGGCGTGGCCGGGACCAGCCCCTGGGACGCGAGCGCGAAGCAGTCGCGACCCGGCAGGTTGTAGATCACCAGGTTGAACACCAGGGGGGTGTCGCCCTGCTGCTGCTCCAGCGCGGCGTCGAGGTGGTGGCGCAGGCCGGGACCGTCCTCGTTGCCCGCGATGGCCGTGGTGCGGTCCATCCACACGGAGGTGGGCGTGTCGGCGACGGCGAGCATGTCTTGGCCGAGGTCGCCGCCGGCTTCCGCGGCCGCGTCGACGACGTTCTCGGACCAGTAGGAGTTCACGTACTGGTCGGCGCCGACGAACGGGTTGTCGACCCGCTCCGCCGCCGAGGCGGTGGTCGTGGCCCCCACGAGGGGGACGGCGGCCAGGGCCAGCGTCGCCGCCACGGCGACGGGCCTGGTCACCGCGACGTTGCGGGGCCGCAAGGATCGTGATCGCACGGGATCCTCCAGGAGTTCGGGAGCACGGGCGTCGTCGCCCGTGCGCCGGGCTGTCGGCCCGACGTCCCCAACGTGTCCTGGTTGCGCTCCCACGCGCACCTGGTGAAACGTTTAGGGGATCCCGGGGACCGACGGCGGAGCCGTCGTGCCACGGATCACCAGGCGTGCGGCCGGCACCTCGGCAGGCGTCTGCGGGGCGATCCGCAGCGCCGACGCCACGGCTGCGGCGAGGTCCTGCCACGGACGGGCGATCGCGGTGAGCTGCGGGTCCACGAGGCGGCAGGTGTCGGCGTCCGCGCCGGAGACCACGGAGACGTCCCAGGGCACCTCCAGCCCGCGGTGCCGCGCGGCCTCCAGCACCGCCAGCGCCGTCACGTCGCCGTCGGTGACCACCGCCGTCGGCCGCTGCTCGTCCGCGAGGAGACGTGCGGCCGCGGCACCGGCCGCCGGTGCCGACCCCGCCTCGACCACGTCCACCGTCGCCACGAGACCGGCGGTGGCCGCCAGCAGGCCCGCGTGCAGAGCGCGGGCCACGTCCCTGTCGGCCTCCGTGACCAGCAGCACGAGGTGCCGGTGGCCCAGGTCCACGAGGTAGCGCCCGACGGCGGCCTCCGCGTCACCGTCGAACCACACGCCGCGCTCCACCCCGGCGGTCCCCAGGCCGGACGGCGTGACGCCCACCACCTGCGCGCCGACCCGGGCCGCGGCGCGGGTGCGCGGGTCGTCCAGCAGCAGGTCCTGGACGACGAACGCGGTGTGCCGCCGCTCGCTCCAGGCCCGCTCGAGGTCCGTGGCGCCCGCCGTGCGGTCCGCCGCGACCTCGACGGAGAGCGCGACGGTGTCGAGCACCCCACGCAGGCCGCCGGCGAGGTCGAGCCCCGCCGAGCGGCTGTGGGACACGCCGACGCCGTCGAGGACCTGGAGCCCGACGCTCGCCACCGCCCCGGACCGCATCGACCGGGCAGCGGCACTGGGACGCCAGTCGAGGTCGTCGGCCACCTTGAGCACGTGGCGACGGGTGCTCTCGGACACTCCCTGCCGTCCGTTGAGCGCGTAGGACACCACGGCGATGGAGACGCCGGCGGCACGGGCGACGTCGGTGATCGTGACGCGCCGTCCAGGGGCCGGACGCGTGCCGCCGCTGGCGGGGATTCTGGGCACGCTTCCACACTCTGCCGGTTTTCAGGGCATGATGCACCTGCGGGGGACGCACGCAGGACTCGACTGCGAGGACGGTGGTGCAGGTGTCGATGTGGACACAGGCAGGCAGAGGACCAGGCAAGACGTTGACGATCGGTGTGCTGTGCCCGGTCGTGGGCGGCTACTACTTCGGACGGATGCTCGCCGGGATGGCCCGCGTGCTGCGCTCCGAGGGGCACCGGCTCGTCGCGGTCCAGACCTATCCGGCCGACATCGACCGCGACGAGTTCCCCGTACCGCCCTACCGTCGCACCGCACCGGGCCTGAGCGCCTACGACGGGCTCGTCGTGGTCACGACGGCGCTCGCCGACGCGGAGCTGCGGCGCCTCGACGCGACGGGCATCCCGGTCGTGACGCTCGGTGTGCCGCCCGACGACCTCCGGGCGCCCGCGGTGTCTCCGGACAACGTCGGTGGGGTCCGGGCCGCCGTCGACCACCTGGTCGAGCACGGCCACCGCAGCATCGGGTTCCTCGGGAGCACCGACCAGCGAGACATCGCCGAACGTTACGACGCGTTCCGCGACGCGCTCGCGGCGCACGGCCTGGACCACGCGCCCGAGCACGTCTACCGGACCCGCGACAACCAGGAGGCCGCGGCGGAGGCGGTCGCTCGCCGGCTGGCCGAGCAGGGCATGGCCACGACGGCGACCGTCGCGGCCACCGACCGCAACGCGGTCGGGTTCCTGCGCGGGCTGCACCTGTCCGGGCTCGACGCCCCCTCCGTCCAGGCCGTCGTCGGGTTCGACAACTCGGACGTGGGTGCCCGCACCTGGCCTCGGTTGTCGTCGGTGGACCCCATGCACGACACGGTCGGCGAGCTGGCCGCCGAGCTCGTGCTGGCGCGGGCACGCGGAGAGCGCGTCAGCGGTACGCACCGGCTGGACGTCTCGGCCCTGGTGATGCGCGAGTCCTGTGGCTGTGCGCGCGGGACCCGCAGCACCGTGGTGGTACAGGGCAGCACGCCGGCCTGCGACCCGGACCCGCTCGGCACGGTGGCCCGAGTGGTGTTCGCGCGCGCCGACGGCGTGCGCAACCCCGGGGCGACCGAGGCCTGGCTCACGATGGTGCGCCAGCTCGTCGAGGCGAGCGTCGCGACCGCCCAGCAACCGCCGGCCACCGCGCTGCGCGCGCTCGGGGACCGCACGGCGACCCTGCGGCCCGGTCCCGGTGCGCTCGAACAGCTCGTCCCGGCGTTGCGCCTCGAGAGCGTACGGGTGCGCGAGCGGCTCGCCGACCGTGCCGTCGCGGCCGAGGCGCGCGGCGACGGCCCGGTCGTGGTCGCCGGGCTCGAGTCCGATGCGGCCGACGCCGTCGAGGAGGCGCTCTGCCAGATCGTCGTCGCCCTCGCCCGGGGTTGCGCCCACGGCGACCTGGCGCGCGCCGGACGGCTCGAGCAGGACCTCGTCGACCAGAACCTCGTCGACCTCGAGCTGATGCGCGCCGACGGCGAGTCGTTGCGCCGGCTGGACTGGATGCCCCGGGGGCGGACGTCGACGGCGGCGCTCGCCCTGTGGGAGGACGACCCGGCGCGGCCCGGCGAGCGGGTGCTCCGCATCGTCGGCGCACGGGGCGGCGCGGGGGAGAACCTCGTGGGCCGTACGATGCCCTCGCAGGAGTTCCCGCCGCCGGCCCTCACGGACCCGCGGTCGCTCACCGTGGTCGTGCCGGTCGCGTTCGGCCGCAGCGACCGGGGCTTCCTGGCCGTCGGCGGGCTCGTCGACTCGCGGGCGACCAGCACCCGCGCCCGCTACAACCACTGGGCCGCGATGCTCGCCGTGGCGCTCGAGGCGGAGGAGTCGCTGGCCTCCCTGCTGGACCAGCGCCGTCGGCTGGTCGAGGAGGCGGAGCGCGAACGGGCGCTGGCGCACGACGTCGCGGAGGTCGAGGAGCGTTCTGCGCTGGTCTCGATCGCCTCCGACGACGGCACGTGGGACTGGGACGTCGACGCCGGGACCGTGCGCTACTCGGAGGTGTGGGCCAGGACGGTGGGGCAGGACCGGAGCTCGCTCGCCGACGACCCGCGCGAGTGGTTCTCCCGGGTGCACCCGGAGGACGTGCGGCGCGTGCACGCCGCCGTCGCCGCGCAGCTCTCCGGCACGCGGGAGCCGCTGGACGTGGAGCACCGCATCCGGCACGCCGACGGCACGTACCTGAGGGTCCGGTGCCGGGCGGTGACGGTGCACGACGCCGGCGACCGACCCGCCCGGCTGGTCGGGTCGATGGCCCTGGTCGGGCAGGCGACGTCGCAGCTGTCGGTCCCCGTCGACCGGCCCTTCGTGGACCGGGAGACCGGCCTCGTCGCGCACGAGCTGTTCGTCGACCGGCTGGAGCGGGCGATCCGTCGGCGCCGGCGGCTGCCCGCGTACGCGTGGCAGGTGCTGGCCGTGTCGCTGCCCGGGCCGCCGACCCGCGCCGTCCTGCGCCGCCTGCGGGGGGAGATCGACGAGGACGACTGCGCCACCGCCGTCGGGATCTCGGGCATCGCCGTGCTGCTGGACGGGCAGGACGACCGGTCGGCACAGCACCGTGCGGCGCGGCTCTCCGCGGCGCTCGACCCTGGTGCCCACGTGCGGCGGGTCGCCACGACCGAGCCGAGCGACGGGCACCTGACGGCGGCGGACGTCCTGGATCGCGTCACGGCGGAGCTGGGCCGGGACGTCGGCGTGCTGCGATGGGAGGCGTCGGTCGACGTCCACGCCTGACGCTGAGCCACCGCCTTTCCGGGGCGTGGCCCTAAACGTTTCGCCGTGTTGTGGGAACGCTTCCATGCGCCGATCGTCAGGGTGTCCGCTCAACGAAGAGAGGTGCACCATGCATCGCGCATCCATCCGCACCAGGCTGCTGGCAGGAGCCGCGGCGTCAGCCACGCTCGCCGCCCTGGTCGCGGCCGTCCCCGCCGGCGCTGCGCCGCCCGGGTCCGGCACCGCCGACGTCGCCGCGGCCCCCGTCGCCACGGCGCTCGGCGAGCTCGACACCGACGGCGAGTACACCCAGCGGTTCCTGGAGCTGTACGACAAGGTCCACGACCCCGCGAACGGCTACTTCTCCGACCAGGGGATCCCGTACCACTCGGTCGAGTCGCTGATGGTCGAGGCCCCGGACAACGGCCACGAGACCACGAGCGAGGCGTACTCGTTCTGGCTCTGGCTGGAGACGTCCTACGGCCAGGTGACCGGGGACTGGGAGCCGTTCAACCACGCCTGGGACACCCTCGAGGCGTACATGATCCCCACCTCGGAGAACCAGCCCACCAACAGCGCCTACGATCCCGGCAGCCCGGCCACCTATGCCGCCGAGCACAACCACCCCAGCGGCTACCCCTCCGAGCTCGACAGCGATGTCGCGGTCGGCAGCGACCCGCTGGCCGGTGAGCTGTCCCAGACCTACGGCACCGACGAGATCTACGGCATGCACTGGCTCGCGGACGTCGACAACGTGTACGGCTACGGTGCCGCGCCCGGGTCGAGCGAGCTGCTCGGGCCGGACCACGAGGGCACCAGCTACATCAACACCTTCCAGCGCGGGCCCGAGGAGTCCGTGTGGGAGACGATCCCGCAGCCCGCGATCGACGACTTCTCGTTCGGTGGTGAGTACGGCTACGTCGACCTGTTCACGGCCGACCCGCAGCCGGCGACGCAGTGGAAGTACACCAACGCCCCCGACGCCGACGCCCGAGCCGTCGAAGCGGCCTACTGGGCCAACAAGTTCGCCACCGAGCAGGGCCAGCCGGAGGCCGTCGCCGGGACCGTGGCCAAGGCCGCCAAGATGGGCGACTACCTGCGGTACTCGCTGTTCGACAAGTACTTCAAGACGCCGGGCTGCGACTCGCCGTCGTGCCCCGCCGGCACCGGTCGTGACAGCGCCCACTACCTGCTGAGCTGGTACTACGCCTGGGGCGGCGCCCTCGACGAGCAGGCTCCGTGGGCGTGGCGCATCGGCTCCTCGCACGCGCACTTCGGCTACCAGAACCCGATGGCGGCCTGGGCGCTGGCCAACGACCCGGACCTGGTGCCCGAGTCCGCCACCGCCGACGACGACTGGTCCGAGAGCCTCGACCGCCAGGTCGAGCTCTTCCAGTGGCTCCAGTCCCCCGAGGGCGGCATCGCGGGAGGCGCCACGAACAGCTGGGACGGCGCCTACGCCGAACGGCCGGCCGGGATGTCGACGTTCTACGGCATGGCCTACGACGAGGCACCCGTCTACCACGACCCGCCGTCGAACGAGTGGTTCGGCATGCAGGGCTGGGGCGTGGAGCGGATCGCGCAGCTGTACCACGAGACCGGTGACGACCGGGCCAAGGACATCCTGGACGCCTGGGTGCCGTGGGTGATCTCCCACATCACGGTCACCGAGGACGACTGGCAGATCCCGTCCAACATCGCCTGGAGCGGGCAGCCCGACACCTGGGACGCGGCGAACCCGGGAGACAACTCCGGGCTCAGCGTCGAGGTCACCGGATACGGGCAGGACGTCGGCGTCGCCGGCGCGCTCGCCCGCACGCTGATGTACTACGCCGCCGCGTCCGGGGACACCCAGGCGCAGCAGGTCTCCCACGACCTGCTCGACGCCATCTGGACGCAGAGCTCCGACCCGATGGGCGTGGCCACCACCGAGGCGCGCGGCGACTACGGCCGGTTCGACGACGCGCTGACCGAGCCCGATGGCGACGGCATCTACGTGCCCGAGGGCTGGAGCGGCACCATGCCGAACGGCGACGTCATCGAGCCCGGCGTGTCGTTCATCGACATCCGTTCCTTCCTGCGCGACGACCCCGAGTGGGACAAGGTCCAGGACCACCTGGACGGCGGGCCGGAGCCCGAGTTCACCTACCACCGGTTCTGGGCCCAGACGGCGGTGGCGACGGCGCTCGCGGACTACGACCGGCTCTTCGGCGACGACGTCGAGCCGCCCGAGGACACCGAGGCCCCGACGGCGCCGCAGGACCTGACGGCGACGGCCGCCGGCACCACGGTGGAGCTCGCGTGGACGGCGTCGACCGACGACGTGCGCGTGACCGGGTACGACGTCAGCCGCGACGGCGAGGTCGTCGACAGCGTCGGTGGCAGCACGACGTCGTTCACCGACACCGGTCTGGAGGAATCGACCGAGTACGCCTACACGGTCACCGCGCACGACGCCGCGGGCAACGTGTCTCAGGAGTCCGACGCCGTCACGGTGACGACGGGGGAGGGAGAGGTCGAGCCACCGGCCGGTGCGTGCACCGCCGAGTACTCCACCGCGAACTCCTGGTCCGGCGGGTACCAGGGTGCCATCACGGTCACCGGCGGCGCCGACGGCGTCCAGGGCTGGCAGGTCGTGGCCCCCGGCGGCCTGACGACGTCGAACGTGTGGGGCGGCCGTCTCGCCGACGGGGTGGTCACGCCGGAGTCGTGGAACGCGGACCTCGGTCCCGACCAGTCCGCCACGGTCGGGTTCATCGGCAACGGGGCGCCGCCGCCCGAACAGGCGCTCGAGTGCAGCGGGACCGTCCCGGCAGGCTGATCCCGCCCCGCTCAGGAGGCCGAGCGGCCGGCGAGCCGTTCGGCCTCCTGGGCCACGTTCCGTTGCATGCTCCCGAAGATGATGCCGTGGAACGGCGCGACCGACCACCAGTAGGCCTGGCCGGCCAGACCGTGCGGGTGGAACAGCGCCCGCTGGGCGAAGTAGGTGCGCCCGGGCCCGGTGGCGTCCTCGGGCACGGGACCGCCGTCGTCGGCGTCGGTGACCTCGGCCGCGGCCTCGTCGACCCGCAGCTCCAACCAGGCCAGGCCCGGCAGTCGCATCTCGGCCCGGAGCAGGAGGCGCTCGCCCGGCTCGATCGCCTCGACGCGCCAGAAGTCCAGCACGTCGTCGACCCGCAGCCGGTGCTCGTCCCGCCGGCCGCGCCGCAGGCCGGGGCCGCCCGCCAGGCGGTCCAGCAGCCCCCGCGCCTGCCACGCGAGCGACCACGAGTACCACCCGCCCTGGCCGCCGATCTCCTCGATGACCTGCCACAGCACCTCGCGCGGCGCCTCCACGACCGTGCGCCGCTCGTCGACGTAGAGCGAACCGCCGGCCCAGTCCGGGTCCGTGGGGAGCGGGTCCGACGGCGCGCCGGGCACCGACGCCGACGACCAGCGCGTGGTCACCTCGCCGTCATGGATGCGGGCCAGCGCCAGCTCGATCGCGTCGTCGACGCCGACGAGCCCCTCGGGCGGGTCCGGCACGAACCGGCGGACGTCGTCCTCGCGGCACACCACCTCGTGCTGCAGCGAGTCGACGAGCGGCCTGGCGATCGCCGACGGCACCGGCGTGACCAGACCGACCCAGAGGCTCGACAGACCCGGCGTCAGGACCGGGACGCCGACGACGAGGCGCCGTCGCAGCCCGGCGGCCCGGGCGTACCGGTGCATCATCTCCCGGTAGGTCAGGACGTCGGGACCGCCGATGTCGAACCCGCGCGACTCCTCGGAGGAGATCGTCGCCGCGCCGACGAGATAGCGCAGCACGTCGCGGATCGCGATCGGCTGGAGCCTGTTGTCCACCCAGCGCGGCGTCGTCATCGCGGGCAGCCGCTCGGTGAGGTAGCGCATCATCTCGAACGAGGCCGATCCCGACCCCAGGATCACCGCCGCCCGCAGCACCGCCGTCGGCACCCCGGACGCCAGGAGGATCTCCTCGACCTCCTTGCGCGACGCGAGGTGGGCGGACAGATCTCCCTCGGGGACGTCGGGGTAGAGGCCGCCCAGGTACACGATGCGGCCCACGCCTGCCTCGCGGGCGGCCCGGGCGAACGTCAGGGCGTTGCGCCGGTCGACCGCCTCGAACGTCCGGCCCGTCCCGAGCGAGTGGACCAGGTAGTAGGCGACGTCGGCGCCCTCGAGCGCCGCGCGCACCGCATCGAGGTCACCGACGTCGGCCGCCACCCGCTCGACGTCGTCGACCCATTCCCGGCCGTCCAGGCGGGCAGGGTTCCGCGAGACGGCGCGCACCGTGAACCCGGCGTCGAGCAGCTCGGGCACGAGGCGCCCGCCGACGTAACCGGTGACCCCGGTGACGACGGCCCTCATCCGAGCAGCTCCAGCACGGCCCGCTCGGCCGCCCGACGGCGCCGGACGGCAGGGATCGTCTCGCCGCGTTCCCACAGGTCGAACAGCCGGGGGTCGATGTACGACGACCGGGCCACGGCGGGGGTGTTCCCGAGCTCTTCCGCGACGTCCCGGACGATGTCGGCCGCGATGCGCCGTCGCGCGCGCTTCGACCCCGGCGGAGCGCCCACGCGCGACAGCGCCTGCGCCGACAGGACGGTCGCGTGCCACGTGCGGAAGTCCTTGGGCGTCGCGTCCTCGCCGAGCCGCGCGCGGATGTCGGCCTGCACGTCCGTGCTCGCGATGTCGTACCACGATCGGGCGCCACCGGCGTCGTCCCGCCACGCGAGCAGCTCGGAACCACCCCGTCGGCGCTTGAGGGAGGCCACGATGCCGGCCACCGTCTCGTCGGACACGACGACGTCGCGGAGCTGGCCCGACTTCGCCGGGTAGCGGAAGTGGACCGAGCCGTCTCGCGCCACCCGGGCGTGCTCCTTGCGGATCGTGGCGAGGCCGTAGGTCCCGTGCTTGCGGGCGTAGACCTCGCTGCCCGCCCGGAAGTAGGCGTCGTCCAGCAGGCGGAACGCGAGCGCCAGCACCTTCTCCCGAGGGAAACCCGGCAGGGCCAGGTCGCGGGTGACGCCCCGCCGGGCGGCGGGCAGCCGCCGAGCGATCCCGAGCACGTGGTCGTGCTTGCGCCGGGCGCGCCGCTCCTGCCACTGCGGGTGGTACAGGTACTGCCCCCGCCCCGCGTCGTCGTGCCCGAAAGCCTGGAGGTGGCCGTTCTCGTGCCGGCAGATCCACACGTCCGTCCACGCGGGCGGGATCGCCAGGTGCCGGCACCGCTCGATCTGGTCCGTGTCGGCCAAGGGCATGCCGTCGACGTCCAGGAACACCCATCCGTCGCCCTTGCGGCGACGCGAGTAGCCCTGGTCCGACGGTGACGAACGGCGCAGACGCACGTGGACAGTGTGGAACGAACCGCGTCATCGCGCACGGGACGACGGCGTCAACCGGCCAGGCGGACCATGCCCTCCTGCGCGATCGTCGCCACCAGGGCGCCGGAGCGGTCGTAGACCCGCGCGAGCCCCAGCCCGCGGCCGCCCTGGGCGCCGGGGGACTCCTGGACGTACAGCAGCCACTCGTCGGCGCGCGCGTCCCGGTGGAACCACATCGCGTGGTCGAGCGAGGCCATGGGGACCTTCCCGCCCACGTCCAGCCACGACGTGCCGGCCTGGCGCAGCACCGGCTCGAGCATCACCTGGTCGCACGCGAACGCCAGCAGCGCGCGGTGCAGCAACCGGTCGTCGGAGTCGATCGCGTGGCGGGCGCGGACCCAGACCAGCTGGTCCGGCCGGGGGTCCGTCGCGGCGCCGAGGTAGACGGACCCGCCCACGTGCGCCAGCTCGAACGCCGACCCCTCCGACCAGTACTTCGCCGCCGGGTGGTCGACGCCCGAGAGCGCCTCGAACGTCGAGGTGACGTCCTCCGGTGCGGGGACGCCGTCAGGCATCGGGACCTGTGCCTCATAGCCGGGTTGGTCCACCTGGAACGAAGCCGTCAGCGACAGGATCGGCCGGCCCGCCTGGAGGGCGTGCGTGCGGCGCGCACTGAAGGAGCGCCCGTCCCGCAGCCGTTCGACGGCGAAGTCGACCGGAGAGTCGAGGGCGCCCTCGCGCAGGAAGTACGCGTGCAGCGAGTGCGGGAGCCGGTCGTCCTCGACCGTCCGGCCGCACGCCAGCAGGGCCTGGGCGAGCACCTGCCCGCCGTACACGCGCCGACCCGGCCCAGGGACGGACTCGCCGCGCCAGAGATCGTCCTCGCCGCGAGGACCCCAGCCCTCGATCTCCCGCAGGTCCAGCGCTGCCAGCAGCTGGTCGAGCGGTCCGTCGGTGGTGTCGGTCATGCTCACGTTCGGCATCGATCCTCGTGTCGGTGGTCGGAATGGTGCTGCGCTCGCACGCTCGCTCCGCATCATTCCTCGAAGGTGTTGATCAGGCTGAAGGCCGCGCGCTCCAGGTAGTCCCACAGTTGGGACTCGTGGGCCGGGGCCAGTTCGAGGGAGTCCACGGCGGTGCGCATGTGTGCCAGCCAGCGGTCGCGGGCATCCGGGTTCACCTTGAACGAGGCGTGGCGCATCCGCAGGCGCGGGTGCCCGCGCCGCTCGCTGTACGTCGTGGGCCCGCCCCAGTACTGCTCGAGGAACATGGTGAGCCGCTCCTTGGCGGGGCCCAGGTCCTCCTCGGGGTACATGGGGCGCAGCACCTCGTCGTCCGCGACGCCCACGTAGAACTCGTCCACGAGGCGTTCGAACGTGGCGTGGCCGCCGATGTCGTCGTAGAAGCTGGGTGTCGTCACCGGCACATCTTCCCAGATCGGCGCGGCGGTCCTCCGTGGCGACGGTCACTCCCGGCCTGCTGAGGACCCGCCACCGACCCGCCACCGACCCGCCACCGACCCGCCCTGTTGCCCGAGACGCTAAGGTGGTGATGGACCTGCAAAGACGCGATCCGACGAACCACTTCCTGGGGAGATACCGAATGAGCAAGGCGGAAGACATCCTCTCAGCCCTCGGCGGGACCACCAACGTCGTCGAGCTCGAACCGTGCATCACGCGACTGCGTGTCCAGGTGTCCGATCCCCGGCTGGTCGACGAGCACGGACTCAAGGCGTCGGGTGCGTTCGGCGTGGTGCGATCAGGCACCATCATCCAGGTCATCGTGGGCCCCGAGGCCGACAACCTGGCAGCGGAGCTGGACGGACGCCTCACCTCGGCCTGAGCGGTGCCGGACGGCGGGCACGCGTCCAGGGCGTGCCCGCCGCCGAGTGCCGTCAGGCCTCGTCGGACGCGATCACGTCGGTGCGCAGAACGTCGACGCGCCGCAGCTGGTCCTGCGCGGCGCGGCGCAGCGCGCGCGAGACCTCCCACTGCATGCCGGGCCTGACCTGGGCGTGCAGGGTGAAGGCGAGGGAGAAGTCAGTCACCGCGTCCACGCCGCGCACCGACGGCGGCTCGAGGAACTCGTCGCTCAGCTCGGGGTCGGCCGCGACGGCGTCGGCCGCCCGGCCGAGCGCGGTCCGGACCACGTCGACGTCGGCGTCCACGGGGACCCGGACCTCGGCCAGCGCGCGCGACCAGCCCTGGGTGCGGTTGCCGGCGCGCAGGATCTCGCCGTTGCGGACCCACCACAGCGTGCCGTCCAGGGACCGCACCTGCGTGGTTCGCAGCTGCACCTCCTCGATGACACCGTCGGCGCCGGAGCCCAGATCGACGACGTCGCCCACGCCGTACTGGTCCTCGATGAGGATGAAGACGCCGGAGATGAAGTCCTTGACCAGGGACTGCGCGCCGAAACCGAGCGCGATGCCGGCCACGCCGGCGGAGGCGAGCAGCGGTGCGACCTCGAACCCGAACTCCGTCAGGACCATGAGCAGGATCATGACGCCGACGACGATGTTGGCCGTCGAGTTCAGCACGGACCCCACGGTGCGGGCCCGCTGCGCCCGGCGGGCGGAGGCCAGCGGGTTCGCGATGCCGATCGCGTCGCCCACGATCGGCGACCGTCGGACCCGGTCCTTGGTCCTCTTGTCCTCGGTGGCGGGCTTGCCGGTGGCGATCCGTTCCGTCACGTGGGAGATGAGACGGCGCAGCAGGACGAGGACGAGCACGCCGACGACGAGGATGACGAGGACGTGCAGCGGCCAGCCGGTGAACCAGGTCCAGAAGGCGTCGCCCGCCTCCCCGATCTCCTCCGGGAGGACGGGTGACGGCGACGGGTCGGGCGTGCTGGTGGTCCGCGGCGCGGTGGCGGGGAGTAGCAAGTTCACGCGTGCCACCGTAACGGCCGGTCCCGGCCCGTGGGCAACGTCGTCGGGCCGCTTCCTGGCGTGGGGGGTCGGCCCCGGACGACCGATGGTGGCAGGATCGTCCCCGTGAGCATGAAGGACATGGATCAGGCCGTGCCCGACGACGGCGTGCGCGCCGAGCTGCACGAGCTCGCCGCGGCGTACGGGGTGCTCACCGAGTACCACCGGTTCGGGGGCGAGGTCGCCCGCGTGCCCGATGCGACGCTCGTCGCCGTGCTGCAGGCGCTCGGCGTCGAGGCCGGCGGCCCGCAGGCGATCTCGCAGGCGCTGCGCCGCGTCCGGGACGAGGAGTGGCGCTCGGTGCTGCCGCCGACCGTCGTCGCGCGCCAGGGGCGCGAGACCGACGTGCCGGTGCACGTCACGGACGGCGCGTCGGTGCACGTGTGGCTCGAGCTGGACGGTGCCGAGCCGGCCAGTCGGCGCCACGCCGTGCGCCCACGGCGCGATCTGCTGCAGTCCGAGAACGACGTCCAGCCGCGGGAGGTCGACGGCCGGCGTCTGGGCCGCGCGACGTTCACGGTGCCTGCGGACGTCTCCCTGGGCTGGCACACGCTGTACGCCCTGAGCGAGGGGAACGAGTTCTCCACGACCCTGGTGGTCACCCCGGACCGTCTCGAGCTGCCGCCGTACCTCGCTCGTGGTCAGGCGTGGGGCGTCCTCGCACAGCTCTACTCGGTCCGATCGCGCACGTCGTGGGGGCTCGGGGACCTGGCCGACCTGGCCGACCTCGCCTGGCTGACGGCGCACCGTGCCGGGGCGGACTTCGTGGCTGTGAACCCGCTCTCGGCGGCGGAGCCCTCCACCCCGATGACGCCGTCACCGTACCTGCCGACGTCTCGCAGGTTCGGCAACCCCGTCTACGTCCGTGTCGAGGACATCCTGGAGACGGCGTACCTCTCCGCCGCGGACCGCTCCCTCGTCGAGTGGGCGGCCGACCCGGTGCGGTATCTCGACGGGGACGGCGGGCCGCTCGACCGGGACGCCGTCTGGGACGCGAAGAAGGCCGCGCTGGAGGTGGTGCACTCCGCGCCGCGGCGTGCCGCGCGGCAGGCCGCGTACGAGGAGTTCGTCGCCGCCCAGGGCCCCGGGCTGCAGGACTTCGCGACGTGGTGCGCGATCGTCGAGGAGCTGGGCGGCAAGCCCTGGCCCGCCGAGCTGGCGGACCCGGGTTCCCCGGCGGTCGCGGCCGCGCGCGAGCGGCTCGCCGAGCGGATCGACTTCTTCACCTGGTTGCAATGGGTGTTCGACGAGCAGAAGGCAGCGGCGCAGCGCACGGCGGTCGACGCCGGGATGCGGCTCGGGATCGTCCACGACCTCGCCGTCGGCGTCCACCCCCACGGGGCGGACGTGTGGGCGAACGGCGACGTGCTCGCCCGCGGTGTCGCGGTGGGCGCCCCGCCGGACATGTACAACCAGCAGGGGCAGAACTGGTCACAGCCGCCCTGGAACCCGCGGGCGCTCGCGCGGGCCGGCTACGGGCCCTACCGGGACATGCTGCGCACCGCGCTGCGGCACGCCGGTGCCCTGCGGGTCGACCACGTCCTGGGTCTGTTCCGCCTGTGGTGGGTGCCCGAGGGCATGTCCGCGCGTGACGGCGCCTACGTGCGCTACGACCACGACGCGCTGGTCGGCATCCTCGCCCTGGAGGCGCAGCGCGCCGGCGCCGTCGTCATCGGCGAGGACCTGGGCGTCTTCGAGCCGTGGGTGCGTGAGTACCTGGCGGACCGGGGAGTCCTCGGCACGTCCGTGTTCTGGTTCGAGAAGACGGACGGCCGGCCGACCGCGCCGGAGGACTACCGCCGTCTGACGCTCGCGACCGTCGGCACGCACGACATGCCACCGACGGCCGGGTACCTCGCCGGCGAGCACGTCGACCTGCGTGAGCGGCTCGGCCTCCTGGCCGACGACGCCCAGGCGCTGCGTGGGCAGGCTCGCGCCGAGCGGGACGCGGCGGTCGCGGTCCTGGCCCAGCAGGGGCTCGTCGGGGACAACCCGTCGGAGCGTGAGGTCGTCGAGGCGCTGCACCGGTACCTGCGGCGCTCGTCGGCCGCCCTGGTGGGGGTCCAGCTCGTCGACGCCGTGGGGGAGCGGCGTGCCCAGAACCAGCCGGGCACCGACCGGGAGTACCCGAACTGGAAGGTGCCGCTCGGCGACTCCGCCGGGAACGTGGTGCTGATCGAGGACCTCTTCGACAACGCGCGCCTGCGATCGCTCTTCGCCGCCGTCGCCTCGACGAGGTAGTACCGACCCGCGCGAGACGGACCGAGAGGGCCCGGACCACCAGGTCCGGGCCCTCTCGCTCGCCGGGGCGGTGCCGCGACGTCAGGCCGCGGCGTCGACCGCCTGGGCGGCGAGGGCGCGCTCGGTGCCCGCCAACGCCTCGATCACCATGCGACGCAGGGCCGACGGGGCGTCGGCGTGCGTCTCGAGCCAGCCGCGGACGGTGTCCCGCAGCCGCGTCGACGCGAGCGGAGCCGGGTAGAGCCCCTCGATGAGCTCTTCCGCGATGTGATAGCTGCGGGTCTCCCAGATCGGCAGCAGGGCGTCCACGTAGCGCTGGGCGAACGAGACCAGCACCGCGGGGTCGGTCACCTGCACGAACCCGGCGGCCGTCGCGCGGATGATCGCGTTCGGTGCGTCGGCGTCCTCGACCACCGAGGCGAACGCGCGCTCCTTGCCCGCCGTGGTCGGCGTCGCCGCACGAGCCCGCGCCGCGGCCTGGCGGCCCGAGGCGGTGTCGTCCGCGGCCAGCGCCGCCTCGATCTCGTCGTCGCCGGCCGCACCGAGCTGGACGAGCCCCTGCAGGAGCTCCCATCGCAGGTCCGTGTCGACCGCGAGGCCGCCGAGGACGACGGAGCCGTCGAGCAGACCGCGCAGCGGGGCCACGTGCGCCGGGGTGGACGCCAGCGTCGAGAAGTACTTGACGAGCTGGAGCTGCAGGTCCGAACCGGCACCTGCGTCCTGCGCCAGCGTCCAGAGGGTGTCGCCGACCCGCTCCAGGGTGGCAGCCCGGCGCTCGGGAGCCACGTACGACCGCGCGGCCAGGCCGAGCTGGGCCAGCGTGGTCCGGACCGTCGTCGACTCCGTCTCCGCCGCGATGTTGCCCAGGACCAGATCGACGTACGCCGACGCCGGCGTCTCGCCGTCACGCACCGCGTCCCAGACCGAGCCCCACACGAGCGAGCGGGCCAGCGGGTCGCTGATGCGCGACAGGTTCTCGACGGCGAACGTCAGCGACGCGTCGTCGAGACGGACCTTGGCGTAGGCCAGGTCGTCGTCGTTGATCAGCACGAGGTCGGGCCGTGACAGGCCGACAAGCTCGGGCACCGCCGTCCGCGCGCCGTCGATGTCGACCTGCACGGAGCGCGTGCGCACGACGGCGCCGGAGTCGTCCAGGTCGTAGCAGCCGATGCCGAGGCGGTGCGGGCGGATGGTGGGGTGGTCGGCGGGGGCCGTCTGCTCGATCTGGAACGACGTGATGCGGCGGTGGTCGTCGAGCTCGATGACGGGGCGCAGCGTGTTGACGCCCGCGGTCTCCAGCCAGGTCTTCGCCCAGGCGCCCAGGTCGCGGCCGCTGGTGGCCTCGAGCTCGACCAGCAGGTCGGGCAGCTCGGTGTTGCCCCAGGCGTGCTTGCGGAAGTAGGCCGAGACGCCGCTGACGAACTCCTCGCGCCCGACCCAGGCCACGAGCTGCTTGAGCACCGAGGCGCCCTTGGCGTAGGTGATGCCGTCGAAGTTGACCTGGACGTCCTCGAGGTCGTCGATCGGCGCGACGATCGGGTGCGTGGACGGGAGCTGGTCCTGGCGGTAGGCCCAGGTCTTCTCCATCGCGTTGAAGGTGGTCCAGGCCGCCTCCCACTCGGTGGCCTCGGCCGTGGCGAGCGTCGAGACGTACTCGGCGAACGACTCGTTGAGCCACAGGTCGTTCCACCACTTCATGGTGACCAGGTCGCCGAACCACATGTGCGCGAGCTCGTGCAGCACGGTCACCACGCGGCGCTCCCGCACGGCGTCGGTCACCTGGGAGCGGAACACGTAGGACTCGGTGAAGGTGACGCAGCCGGGGTTCTCCATCGCGCCCATGTTGTACTCGGGCACGAACAGCTGGTCGTACTTGTCGAACGGGTAGGGGACGCCGAAGGTCTCCTCGTAGAACGCGAAGCCCTGGCGCGTCGTGGTCATGATCGCCTCGGCGTCGAGGTGCTCGGACAGCGAGGAGCGGCAGAACACGCCCAGCGGGATCGTCCGGCCGTCCGACGACGTGACCTCGCCGCGCTCGACGGCGTACGGCCCGGCGACGAGCGCCGCCAGGTAGGTGGAGATGCGCGGCGTGGGCCCGAACTCCCACCGGGCCGCGGCGACGTCGGGCTCGGTCGCGTGCTCGGCGGGCGTGGGCTCCGGCGTCGGCTGGTTCGACACGACGTGCCACGCGGCCGGGGCCGTCACGGTGAGCTGGAAGGGCGCCTTGAGGTCGGGCTGCTCGAACGTGGCGAACACGCGGCGGGCGTCGGGGACCTCGAACTGCGTGTAGAGGTACACCTCGCCGTCGACGGGGTCGACGAACCGGTGCAGGCCCTCGCCGGTGTTCATGTAGGCGCAGTCGGCGACGACGCGCAGCTCGTTCTCGGCGGCGAGGCCCTCGAGGGCGATGCGGGAGTCGGCGAAGACCTCCGTGACGTCGAGGGACCGCCCGTTGAGCGTCACCTCGCGCAGGACCGGGGCGACGAGGTCGACGAAGGTGCTCGACCCCTCGACCGCGGAGAACCGGATGACGGTCGTGGACGAGAACGTCTCCGGACCGGTGGTCAGGTCGAGGTCGACGGCGTACGACTCGACGGTGGTGATGACCCCGGCGCGCTCGATCGCTTCGACGCGGGTCAGGTTCTCTCCGGGCACGGGTGCTCCCTGGGACGGTGACGGATGGCGCCGACCACGAGGTCGTCGCGGTCGCGTGCGTCGATCATGCCACCTCGGCCCCTGCGTGCCGAACCCTTTCGGGGCGCGACGGCGCGGTTCTCACCCTCGGGAACCCGCGGACCACCAGCAGCACGCCGAAGGCGATCTCGAACAGGCCGCCGGGGACCGCGAGGTAGATGCCGGGCCCGGTGGCGAGCAGGTCCGCCACCGCTCCCGCGGCCATGAGGACGTAGCCGACCGCGCCCCAGACCGCGAACCAGCGGGGGACCCAACGGTTCGCCACGGCACGGCAGAACGGCAGGCTGCCGAGCGCCAGGGCGACCATCGCTCCGGCGTAGGCGATGTCGTCGCCGGCACGACCGGTGACGACGAGCCAGAGCCCGACCACCAGGAGCAGGGCCTCGACGCCACGCGCGACGACGTAGGTGCGGGCCGCGGCCGGGGCGTCGGGACGCAGGGCTCGCGCGCACAGCACGCCGATGGTGACCACGGCGGCCGAGTTGGCGAGGACGAGGGCGCTGCCGAGGGCTCCCGGCGCCAGTGCGCTGCCGGCTCCGTAGAGGACGAAGGCGGAGAGGAAGAGGATGCCGGTGAGTCGGCCGGCGACGAGGCGGAACGAGGACGGTGATGGCACGGGGAGATCCCTTCATGGGTGCGTACTAAGTACGCGTGTACTTAGTACGCTAGGGTCGCGACGACCTGCCGTCAACCAGCCGGAGGCGAGATGCCCCTCGATCGTGACGCGATCCTCGCGGCGGCGACCGCCGTCGCCGACGCCGACGGGATCGCCGCCGTGACGATGCGTTCGGTCGCTGCGTCCCTGGGATACAAGCCCATGGCCCTCTACCGGCACACCGCGGGCAAGGACGACCTCCTGGACGGGATGGTCGACGCCGTGCTCGCGCAGGTCGCGACGCCGGACCCCACCGGCGGGTGGCGGGCCGAGCTGCGACGACGTGCCGTCTCGGCCCGTGCGGTCCTGTTCCGGCACCCGTGGGCGCTGGGGCTGATGGAGTCGCGGGTCTCGCCGGGGCCCGCCGCGCTGCGCCACCACGACGCCGTGCTCGGCGTGCTGCGCGAAGCAGGGTTCTCCCTGCCTGCCGCGGCGCGCGCCTACACGGTGGTGGACGCCTACGTGTACGGCTTCGTCCTCCAGGAGTCCGCGGTGCCGGCCGCTCCGGGGGTGCGCGAACAGATGGTGGCGGCGTTCGACCCGGGGACGGGCCTGGCGGACGAGCTTCCGCACCTGGCCGCGCTGGCGCGCGGGTACGTCGCCCGGCCGGACTACACGTTCGGCGCCGAGTTCGAACCGGGCCTGGACGCCGTCCTCGACGCCGTCGCGGCCCTCGGCGGACCGTCAGCGGCAGGAGGTGCGGGTTCGACGGACAAGACCCGCTCGTGACATCCTGCGCTGTGCGCGTCAGCGCGTCGGCCGGTCGTAGCGGCCGTCCGTCCCGGGAGGGAGTCCAGATGTCCGGCAACGTGCCGCCGCCCCCGCCGCCGCCCGGCCCTGCCCAGGGTCACGGTGGCGACTCGCGCGAGCCCGTGCGACGTCAGTCCGCGGCGAGCCCGCCGTCGTTCGCCCCTGGCGCTGCACCCGACGCCCGGGCGACGGGCTCGCCGTCGCCCGCGCCGAGCCACGCCCCTGCGCCCCCGACGGCGGTCCACCAGCCGACGGCGAGCCCGCACGCGCCGATCCCCCCGGCTCCCGGTCAGCTGCAGCCGGCCCCCACCCAGGTGCACCAGCCGCAGCCCGCACCGGCGCCCCAGCAGACGCAGTACACCGCGCCGGTGCGCCAGCCCGCCTATCAGCCGGCCGCGTACCAGCAGCCCGAATACCACCAGCCGACGTACGGCCAGGCGCCCCCGCAGCAGTACGGGTACACGCCGCAGCAGTACGCCTACCAGCAGCCCACGCCGCCCGCCGGGACCACGCAGAACCCGGCCGCACCGGCGGCGAGGCGGAGCGGGAAGCGGCTGACACCCGGCTGGATCGCGTTCATCGCGGCGGACGCCATCCTGATCATCGTGGCGGTCGTCTTCGCGATCAACGTGCTGGGCGGGTCGGACGTGCCCTCGGTCGAGGCGGGTGCGGAGCCGGGACCGGTCGCGAGCCAGGGCGCCGACGAGACGAAGGACGAGGACGAGGAGGACGAGTCCGCCTCCGCCGACCCGGGAGCGTCGGTCAGCACGTTCGCCTCTCCGTCGCGCAACATCTCGTGCGAGATCTTCGAGAAGCAGGTCTCGTGCGCGATCGCCGAGCTGAACCAGCAGCCCGCGCCGGTGGAGGGTTGCGACGGTGCCACCGGCTACGTCGTGTCCATCGACGCCGAGGGCGAGGTGGCGCTGCCGTGCGTCGGCAGCGCCGACATGCCCAAGAAGGCGCCGAAGAAGCTCGACCAGGTGTCCTACGGCGATTCCGTGACCGAGGGTGACTTCACCTGCTCCAGCAAGCAGGACGGCATGTACTGCCAGCACGACCCGACCGGCAAGGGCTTCTCGCTGGCACGCGCCGGCGTCGGGACCTACTAACCGGCCCCGACGCCGGACGCCGTCACCAGATGCGGACGCGCTCCTCGGCCGGGAGGAACAGCGCGTCGCCCGCCGCGACGTCGTACGCCTCGTAGTACTCATCGAGGTTGCGCACGACGCCGTTGCACCGGAACTCGTTGGGCGAGTGCGGGTCGGTGGCCAGGCGGCGCACGACCTCCTCGTCCCTGCCCTTGGCCTGCCACACCTGGGCCCAGCCGAGGAACACCCGCTGCAGGCCGGTCAGCCCGTCGATCACCGGGGCCTCGTCCAGGGAGCCGCCGAGAGCGATCCGGTACGCCTTGATCGCGATCGAGAGCCCGCCGAGGTCGCCGATGTTCTCGCCGATCGTCAGCGCGCCGTTGACGTGCGCGTCGTCGTCGGTCAGCTGGGCCGGCCGGTAGGCGCCGTACTGGTCGACGAGCGCCTTCGTCCGCTGCTCGAACTCGGCCCGGTCGGTCGGCGTCCACCAGTCCTCGAGGCGCCCGTCGCCGTCGTACTTCGACCCCTGGTCGTCGAACCCGTGCCCGATCTCGTGGCCGATGACCGCGCCGATCCCGCCGAAGTTGACCGCGTCCTCGGCCTCCGGGTCGAAGAACGGCGGCTGCAGGATCGCCGCGGGGAACACGATCTCGTTCATCCCCGGGTTGTAGTACGCGTTGACCGTCTGGGGAGTCATGAACCACTCGTCGCGGTCCAGCGGTCGGCCGATCTTGCCCAGCTCGTAGTCCTGCTCGAACGCGTGCGCGCGCCGGACGTTGCCAACGAGGTCGTCGGCGGTGACCTCGAGGCCGGAGTAGTCCCGCCACCGGACGGGGTAGCCGACCTTCGGCGTGAACTTCTCCAGCTTGGTCAGGGCCCGTCGCTTGGTCTCGTCGGTCATCCAGTCGAGCTCCTGGATGGACTCGCGGTAGGCCGCCACCAGGTACGAGACGAGCTCGTCCATCCGCTCCTTGTGCGTGGGCGGGAAGTGCCGGGCCACGTACTCCTGGCCGACGGCCTCGCCGAGCGCACTCTGCACCACCGTCACGGCCCGCTTCCAGCGTTCACGCACCTCCTGGGCGCCAGAGAGGGTGCGCCCGTAGAAGTCGAAGTTCGCCTCGACGACGGCGTCGGCCAGGTAGGGCGCGCGGGCGGTGATCAGGTGGTAGGTCGCCCAGAGCTTCCAGTCGTCGAGGTCGGCCGACGCCCACAGGGCGGCGAAGCCCGTGGCGAACGACGGCTCGCGCACCACGAGCGCGTCCAGCGCGCCGTCCGGGACGCCCAGGGCCTCGGCCCAGCCGGCCCAGTCGTACCCGGGCGCGGAGGAGACCAACGCGTCGAACGTCGTCGGGTTGTACGTCTCGGTGGCGTCGCGGTCGCGCACGACGTCCCAGTGGTGGGAGGCGAGCTGCGTCTCGAGGGCGACGACCCGCTCCGCCGCGTCCGCCGCCGTCGGGCCTTCGGCGTCCTGCCCGACGCCGGCGAGCGTCAGCATGCGCGCCACGTGCGGGGTGTACCGCGCCCGGATCGGTGCGTACTGGTCCTCGCGGTAGTACGCCTCGTCGGGCAGGCCGATGCCGCCCTGGACGAGGTACGTCACGTACGTCTCGGGGTCCTTGGCGTCGTTGTCGACGTAGAAGGCGACGGCGCCGCCCCCACCGGTGCGCTGGAGCGTGCCGAGCACGCGAGCGAGCGCCGCCCGGTCGGTCGCGCCTTTGACCGCGGCGAGCTCGTCGAGCACCGGCGAGGTGCCGAGCGCCTCGATCCGCTCGGTGTCCATGAAGCTCGCGTAGAGGGCGCCGACCTGAGCCTGGGAGCCCGTGGCCTCCCCGCGCCGCGCCGCCGCGCCCGCGTCGGTGATGATCTCGCGGACCTGTTCCTCGGCGGCGTCGTGCAGCGCGCGGAAGGCCCCGTCCATGGAGCGGTCGGCAGGGATCTCGTACGAGTCGAGCCAGCGGCCGTTCACGTGGCGGAACAGGTCGTCCTGCGGGCGGACGCCCTGGTCGAGTGCTGAAGTGTCGATGCCGGACCGCAGCCCGGTCGCGTCGGTCGTCATGGCGCCAGCGTACGCACCGAGCGGGATGGTCGGTGAGACGAGGCGGCACGCAGGGTCGCGCGTGGGTGAGAATGGGGCCATGCGCTTGCACATCGCCGCCGACCACGCCGGATTCGAGCTCAAGTCCCACCTCGTCGAGCACCTGCGCGCCGCGGGGCACGACGTCATCGACCACGGTGCCAACGCCTACGACGCGCTGGACGACTACCCGTCGTTCTGCTTCTCCGCGGGGGAGGCCGTCGTGGCGGAGCCCGGGTCGCTGGGCATCGTCATCGGCGGGTCGGGCAACGGCGAGCAGATCGCCGCGAACAAGGTCACGGGTGTGCGCGCCGTCCTGGCCTGGTCGCGGGAGACCGCCACGCTCGGCCGGCAGCACAACGACGCGAACGTCGTCGCCGTCGGTGGACGCATGCACTCGCTCGAGGAGGCCGCGGCGCTGGTCGACGCCTTCGTCGCCGAGCCCTTCTCCGGCGACGAGCGCCACCAGCGCCGGATCGACCAGCTCGCCGCCTACGAGGCGTCGCGCACCTCCGCCTGACGTGCCCGAGGGGCACACCGTCCACCGGCTCGCCCGCATGCTGCGCGAGCTGTTCGGCGGCCGTCCGGTGCGCGTCACCAGCCCGCAGGGCCGGTTCGCGGCCGGGGCGTCGCTGCTCGACGGCGGCACGGTGGTGACGGCCGAGGCCTGGGGGAAGCAGCTCTTCGTCGGCTTCGCGGCCGCCCCGTCAGCCTCCGTGCCCCAGGAGCCCGTGCACTGGCTCCGTGTCCACCTGGGTCTCTACGGGGCCTGGACGTTCGCTGGCGACGGGAGCACCGACGTCGTGCACGCCATCGGGGCACCGCGGCGACGGATCGGTGAGCGCGACTCGCTCCCCGCTCCCGTGCCGACGCCGGGGGAGTGGGTCCCGCCGGACCCGCGGGGGGCGGTGCGGGCTCGTCTGCTGGGCCCGCACGCCGTGGCAGACCTGACCGGTCCCACCGCGTGCGAGGTGCTCACGCCCGTCGAGAAGGCGGGCGTCGAGGCGAGGCTCGGGCCGGACCCGATCCGGCCCGACGGCGGCCGGGCGTCCCTCGACGCGGCGCGCGAGGCGTTCGTCGCCAGGGCCCGGCGTTCGCGCGTGACCGTCGGGCAGCAGCTCATGGACCAGGCCGTGATCGCCGGGGTCGGCAACATCTACCGTGCCGAGGCGCTGTTCCGCGCGGGCGTCGACCCGCTGCGCCCGGGGCGTGACGTCCCGGCGACGGCGCTCGCGGCGGTCTGGGACGACCTGGTCGTCCTGATGCGCGACGGCGCGGACACCGGCCGGATCGTCACCACGCGGCCCGAGCACCGGTCCGGGCCGGCCGACGACGGTGCCGCGGACGCACGACGCCGGACCCGCCAGAACTCCGACGGGGATCCCGGAGCCGTGCCGCCGGAGCAGGCGTTCTACGTGTACCACCGTGACGGGCAGCCGTGCCGGGTCTGCGGTGCCCCCGTGCTGCTCAAGGAGCTGGCCGGCCGCAACCTGTTCTGGTGCGGGGTGTGCCAGGGCTAGCTCTTGTTCCGCTGCGCGCGGACGAACTTCTTGTAGGCGGTGGTGACCTGGTCGACGGGTCCGTCCATGACGAGGCGGCCTTGGTGCATCCACAGCACGCGGGTGCACATGGCTTCGATGGTGGAGATGGAGTGGCTGACCAGGAAGACGGTGCCGGCTTGTTGGCGGACCTCTTCGATGCGGGCTTTGGAGCGGGCCTTGAAGGCGGCGTCGCCGGTGGCGAGGGCTTCGTCGACCATGAGGATGTCGGGGATGGCGGCCGAGCTGATGGCGAAGCGGAGGCGGGCGGCCATGCCGGAGGAGTAGGTCTTCATGGGTAGGTCGACGAAGCTGCCGATGTCGGCGAACTCGACGACCTCGTCGAACTTGTCGTCGATCTGCTTGGGGGTCATGCCCAGGGCCAGGCCGCCGATCTCGATGTTCTTGGAGCCGGTCATCTGGGGCATGAGGGCTGCGTTGACGCCGAGCAGGGCGGGTTCGCCGTCGACGTAGACGGAGCCGGAGTGGGGTGGGATGAGGCCGGTGATGGCGCGTAGCAGGGTGGACTTGCCGGAGCCGTTGATCCCGACGATCCCGATGGACTCGCCGTGGCGTGCGGTGAAGGACACCCCGCGCACGGCGTGGACCTCGCTGACCGCACCGACGTGCTGACGCCCCGCCCCGAGCAGCCGCTTGACCAGGCTGCGCCTCGCAGGTGCCGACCGTGCCGCGCTGACGGGCTGGCCGGCACCGCCGCCGAACACCCGGAAGACGATGTGGAGCTCGTCCACCACCAGGCACGGGTCGCCGAGCCGGACGGCGTCGGCGCGTTCCCCCTCGTCGTCCTCCTCGAGCTCCAGGTCGACGTCGGGGAACCGGTCGCCACGGACCATGGTCGATGCCATGGCGAGGACGGTATCAGATGACCTATTGAGTCGATAGGAATGGTTGGGTAAAGTGCCTCCTGGCCGGGTCCTAGAACACCCAGCTGCACACCGGCGCGACCGGCCAGCCGAACGCCGTGCTCGCCGCCGCCAGCGAGCCGGGGGTGCGCTCCGCGACCAGGCCTGCGGTGGCCAGTCCCGCGAGCGACGTCCCGCCCAGGTACACGGCGCCGAGCTCGCGGACGTCCAGCGCCAGGTCGGCCTCCGACGGCGGCACGTCCGCCGGTTCGCAACGCGCCGAACCGAAGGGCTCGGCCCGCAGCCGCCATACACCGGCGTTGGCGGGCAGCCGGGCGTCGGTGACGGCGAGGGTCGTGTCGATCGCCGTGGTGTACTGCCGTCCGGCGAGGGCGGTGGGGAGGTCCACGAGGCGGACCCAGACGTTGTCGATCCGGCGCTGCCCCGCTGCGCGCGGGTTCTGGAGCAGGGTGAGGAGCGGGTCGTCCGGAGCGAGGATGAACGGCTTGGTCTCGGTCATCAGGTCGAGGTCGACCAGGACGCCCCACAGGGCGCGCGACGCTGCGGCGTCGAGGGTGACGGCCTCCATGACGTTCACCGTGCCGTCCGTGCCCGTGGGGACCCAGTCGAGCTTGCGGCGCAGCAGCGCGTAGCCTCGCGGCGCCCCGTCGCGCTCCACGATCACGATGCGTCGCGACTCCTGGCCGCCGCGGGACGCGGTCGAGTCGTGCCACCAGGACGCCTGCAGCTCGGCCGACTCCCGGGTCGCCCACCCCGGGCGGTTCGACCCGGTGCCGCCCGCGGACTCACCGGCTGCGCGGTGCACCGTGTCGACGAGGGAGGCGTGGCGCTCGCGGTCGGCGTGCTCGATCCGCACCGTGTGCTCGGCCGCGCCAGGCACGTCGCGCAGGGATGCGCCGCGCGGGATGGTCAGACGGACGTCGTCGGCCGCCTTGCCGTAGCCGAACCGGCCGTAGATCGGGTACTCCGCGGCGAAGAGCGCGGACAGGGGTTCGCCTCGTTCCCGGCAGCGGGCCAGGTGCAGGTCGATCATGGCGCTCGCGATACCGCGCCGACGGTGCTGGGGGTGCACGCCCACCCACGTCAAGCCCGCCGTGGGCAGCGTGCCACCCGGGACGGGGAAGCGGCTGAACGGGTACGAGGCGTGCATGGCCGCGAGCTCGGAGCCGGGGCTCGTGCCGCCGTCGACCACGACGCCCACCGCGCGCTCCCACGTCAGCGGTGACGGTTCCTTCTCGATCTCGTCCGGTTCCACCGGCGAGGGGAAGGCCCACGAGTCGACGTGCGTGACGGCGCGGCGGTCGTCGGCGGTGAGCTGGCGGAAGCGGTACCCGTGCGGGGCGGGTGCGTCGATGGTCACGGGCCGATCCTGCCGCCTGGCCCGGTCCGGCGCCAGAGCGGCCGCGGTAGGGTGCGCCGCGTGATCGAGGACGCCGCGACCAGCGCTGCCGAGGAGTACCTGGACGAGGTGCTCGCCGTCGTCGAACGGGTCCCGTCAGGGCGGGCCACGACCTACGGGCTGGTCGCCGAGGCCGTCGCCGAGGTGCTCGGCCGCGGCGGCCCACGCCAGGTCGGCCAGGTCATGGCCCGCGCAGGTTCCGGGGTCGCCTGGTGGCGGGTGGTCAACGCCGCGGGGGCGCCCCCTGCCCACCACCTGGACCGCGCGCTCACCGAGCTGCGCGCCGAGGGCTGCCCCCTGACCCGCGACGGGCGGCGGGTCGACCTGCGCCGCGCCGTCTGGCTTCCCTGACGGTGGTCGCGCCGGGTCGGCCGAGCCGGCGTCGGCCGAGCCTGCGGCTCAGCCGAGCAGGGCCGCCGCCGACGCGGCGTCCCCCTGGACCAGGAGCGTCGTCAGGGCCGTGCTCTCCCAGCGCGCGAGGTCCGCGCGGACCTTCGCCGCGGGCCCCACGAGCGCGATCTCCTCGACGAGCTCGGTCGGCACCGCACGGGCGGCGTCCTCCTTGCGGCCCTCGAGATAGAGCCGCTGCACCTCGTCGGTGACCTCCGCGTACCCGAGGCGGTCGAGGGACGCCTTGTGGAAGTTCGCCTCCTTGGAGCCCATCCCGCCCGCGTAGAGAGCGATGTGGGGGCGGACGACGTCGGCCGCGGACTCGACGTCGTCGCGCACCACGACGGGCACGGTCGCCGCGACCTCGAAGTCCTCGGGCCGGGAGCGCTCGTCGGCTCGCCGCGCGAAGCCCTCGGCCAGCAGCTCGCGGTGCTCCGCGTCCGTGCGGGGCGCGTAGAAGCCTGCCATCCAGCCGTCGGCGATCTCGGCCGCCAGGGCGACGTTCTTCGGGCCCTGCGCCGCGAGCACGATCGGCACCTCCGCCCGCACGGGATGCACCGTCGGCTTGAGCGCCTTGCCGAGACCGGTGGCGCCGGGAGTGTCCGCGGGCAGGGGCAGGTGGTAGAACTCGCCGTCGAACGTGACGGGGCGCTCGCGGGCGATGACCTGGCGCACGATGTCGACGTACTCGCGCGTGCGGGCCAGGGGCCGGCGGTAGGGCTGCCCGTACCAGCCCTCGACGACCTGGGGTCCGGAGGCGCCGAGGCCGAGCACGAACCGCCCGCCGGAGAGGTGGTCCAAGGTGAGCGCCTGCATCGCCGTGGCGGTGGGAGTGCGGGCTGCCATCTGCGCGATCCCCGTGCCGAGCCGCAGCCGGGACGTGTGCGAGCCCCACCACGCGAGCGGGGTGAAGGCGTCGGACCCGTAGGCCTCCGCCGTCCACACGGAGTCGAGCCCGGCGGCCTCGGCCTGCTGCAGAGCCTCCACGATGCCGACCGGTGGCTTGCGGGACCAGTAGCCGGTCTGGATGCCGATGCGCAGGGTGGTCATGGGTCTCCTCGTCGAGTCGTGGTATCTGGGACGTCCGGTCCCGGATACCTCACACCCTAGCCGAGGTGGCGTCGGCGGACGGTGCGTCCGATCCTGAGGAGATGGCCACCTACGACGACGTCGCCCGTCTGGCGCTCGCCCTGCCGGAGACGACGGAGGGCACCTCGCGCGGATGGCGAGTGTGGAAGGTCGCCGGCCGGCAGTTCGTCTGGGAGCGGCCCTTCACGCAGGCGGACCTGCGGCGGTTCGGCGACGAGGCCGTGCCGCCCGGGCCGATCCTCGCGGCCGCCGTCGAGGACCTGGGCGAGAAGGAGGCCGTCCTCGCGGCCCGCCCCGGAAGCCACTTCACCATCGCGCACCTGGACGGGTACGCCGCCGTGCTGGTGCGGCTCGATGTGGTCGACGGCGGCACGCTGGCCGAGACCGTCGAGGACGCCTGGCTGGCGCGAGCCCCGCGTCGGCTGGCCGCCGAGCACGGGCCGTGAAGGAGTGCGGGGCGCCGTTGCCCCGCACCACCAACCTTTCTAGTGCCGCCGACGGCACCGAACAAGGGCTGGACGCGTCCGTTGCCGAATCGACATCAGATGACGTACTCGATGAGCTGCGAGGGGTCCTCGAAGCTCTGCCCGTTGGTCGGCCGCGGCGGGGGTGGCGTCCGCAGGCGTGCCGGGACCCCGACGGCGACGGCGGACGCCGGGACGTCGCGCGTCACGACGGCGTTGGCGCCGATCTTGGCGTCGTGGCCGATCCACAGCGGGCCGAGGATCTTGGCGCCGGAACCGACCATCACCCGGTCGCCGAGGGTGGGGTGCCGCTTGCCCGGGTTCATCGAGCGGCCGCCGAGCGTCACACCGTGGAAGAGCAGGCAGTCGTCGCCGACCTCGGCGGTGGCGCCGATGACGACGCCCATCCCGTGGTCGATGAACAGCCGACGGCCGATGCGGGCACCCGGGTGGATCTCGACGCCGGTGAAGAGCCGGGACGCGAGCGATATCACGCGCGCGAGCAGGCGCAGCGCGGGCTGCTGCCACAGGGCGTGCGCGACGCGGTAGTGCCACACGGCGTGGACGCCGGGGTAGGTCAGGACGACCGCGGCGAGCGAGGTCGCGGCCGGGTCCTGGGCGCGCGCGGTCTCCGCGTCCTCACGGAGGAGGCGGAGGAACGCGCGCGCCGAGGAGCGGTCCATCAGTCCAGCAGGTCCGCGTACAGGATGGTCGACAGGTAGCGCTCGCCGAAGTCGGGGATGATCACGACGATCGTCTTGCCGGCGTTCTCCTCGCGCTGAGCGACCTGCACCGCGGCGGCCAGGGCGGCACCCGAGGAGATCCCGACGAGCAGGCCCTCCTCCTTGGCTGCGCGCTTGGCGAACTCGACGGACGTCTCCGCGTTGATGTCGATGACCTCGTCGTACACCTCGCGGTCGAGGATGTCGGGCACGAAGTTCGCGCCGAGGCCCTGGATCTTGTGCGGACCGGGGGCGCCGCCGTTGAGGATGGCGGACTCCTCGGGCTCGACGGCGATGATCTTGACCTCGGGCTTGCGCTCCTTGAGCACCTGGCCGACGCCGGTGATGGTGCCGCCGGTGCCGATGCCGGAGATGACGATGTCGACGCCGCCGTCGGTGTCCGCCCAGATCTCCTCGGCGGTGGTCTCCCGGTGGACCTTCGGGTTCGCCTCGTTGGCGAACTGGCGGGCCAGGACGGCGCCCGGGCGCTCGGCGGCGATCTTCTCGGCCGCGGAGACGGCACCCTTCATGCCCTCGGCGCCCGGCGTGAGCACGAGCTCGGCACCGTACGCGCGCAGCAGGGCGCGGCGCTCCTTGGACATGGTCTCCGGCATGGTGAGCACGACGTCGTAGCCACGCGCCGCGCCGACCCACGCCAGGGCGATGCCGGTGTTGCCCGAGGTGCCCTCGACGATCGTGCCGCCGGGCTGGAGCTCGCCGGACGCCTCGGCGGCGTCGATGATCGAGACGCCGATGCGGTCCTTGACGGAGTTCGCCGGGTTGTAGAACTCCAGCTTGGCGGCGACCGTCGCGGGAGCGCCCTCGGTGAGTCGGTTGATCTTGACCAGCGGGGTGCGCCCGATGAGCTTCGTCGCGTCGTCGTAGATGGTGGCCATGTGTGATGTTCCTTCGTCAGTTGCGGTGGTGCGGTGGTCGAGGGTGCTGAGCGGCGGTGCCCGACGGGGGCGCGCGCCAGGGAGCGGCGCTGACGTGTCGTCGTGGCGGAGAGGCAGAGTGGGGCGAGCGTCGCACGGTCGCCGCGGCCCGCGTGGCGGGTCAGGCGTGGCGTGGACGCTCTACCGACAGCAGCAGGCTGCCATGAGGGCGCCGCTCACCGGCAGGCGCACGGCGGTGCACGTCCGGGAGGTGGCGGGGAAAGCAGCACGGAGGAACGCGGTGGTGCTCATCGGTTCCTCCCGTGGTCGGCGGCGTGGGCCGTATCGTGTGCTTTCCGGGCGGGCCGGGCAAGGGCCTGCGGCGTCGAGCCTAACGACCCGACGACCGATCGACAAGGCTGGTCCCACTCATCAGCAACCTCGATGAGTCGGACGGCGACTGTGCCACCTGGTGCAGCCGGCTCGCGGCACGCGGCAGGTCCGGCGGCGCCGGCCGGTCGGCGGGCACGGTCAGCAGCGTCGCGAGGTGGTCCGAGGGCTGCCGGTCGTCCTCGTCGGCGGTGAGCGTGAGCACGAGCGGTCGGTCCTTGTCGTGCAGCACGTCCACGAGGCTCACGAACCGCGCCTGCGTGTCGGGGCGGCAGTCGGTGAGGGGCGGGAGGCCGAGCAGCACGAACCGTCGGTAGCGCTCGGCCAGGGACAGCAGGTCCGCGGCAGACACGGGAGCGGCGCACAGGCCCAGGAAGTCGAACCAGAGCGTGCCGCCGTCGACCCGCAGCGCCTCCACCGCGCGACCGCCGGGCAGCGGGACGTCCACGCGGTCCGCCACGTCCGGCGTCTCGAGCGTGCCGGCGGCCAGGACACGGCCGGATCGCCAGCCCTGGGCCACGCGGCCGTCGTCGGGCGCGAGGGTGCGGAAGTCCGTGGGGCCGGCGACCTCGATCACGGCCAGGGACTCCTCGACCATCTCGACGAGCGGCTCGGCGAGATGGTGGTAGAGCGGCGACGGCAACAACCCGTGCGGCGGGTAGTTCGACGTCGCGACGACGGTGACGCGCCGTGCGAGGAGCGCGCGCAGGGCACGGGTGAGGAGCATGGCGTCGCCGGGGTCGTGCAGGTGGAGCTCGTCGAAGCAGAGGGTGCGGGCGTCGCCGAGCAGCGCGTCGAGCGCGCGCTCCATGGCCTTCTCGCGCCCGGTGCGGGCCCACACCTCGGCGTGCAGCGCCCGGTAGAACTCGTGGAAGTGGAAGCGGGGACCGCCGGCCGCCGCGTTGAAGGTGTCGAGCAGCCAGGTCTTGCCGCGGCCCACCGGTCCCCACAGGTAGACGCCGTCCCCGCGCCCGCCGGTGCGCAGCAGCTCCTCCAGCCGGCCGGCGGCCACCCGCTGTGCGGGGGAGAGGACGAAGCCGGAGCCGGCGGCCGCGTCGAGGATCGGGTGCACCGTCCGAACCTACGGCGTCGGCCCCGATCCTGCCAGGACCGGGGCCGACGCCGCGAGCAGGTCAGGCTGCCGAGCACTCCGTGGAGATGGCGCTCGGATCGCCGTTGCCGATGAATCCGAACGACGTGGACGCGCCGGCCGCGAGGCTGCCGTTCCAGTCGACGTTCGAGACGGTGCTGCCGGACACCGACCCGTTCCACGCCTGGTTGATCGTCGCGCCGTCGACGACGACGTCCCAGCCGTCGATCGCCGCGTCGCCGGCGGTCACGGTCACGTCGGCCTGGTAGCCGCCGGACCACGAGTTGGTGACGGTCGCCTCGGCGGTGCAGTCACCGCCGGTGCCGTCGCCCGGGTCCTCGCCGTCACCGGGGTCTTCGCCGTCGCCCGGGTCTTCACCGTCACCGGGGTCTTCACCGTCACCGGGGTCTTCACCGTCACCGGGGTCTTCGCCGTCGCCCGGGTCCTCACCGTCGGCGGGGCCGTCGCCGACGATGTCCCCGCCACCGATGTTGATGTCGGAGCACAGGTAGTACGGCTGGTCGGCGTGGCTCGCCTGCCAGACGGTGTAGAGCACCGCGCGGCCGTCGTAGCCGGTCAGGTCCACCTCGGCCTGGTACGGCGACGTGGTCGGGTAGGAGTCCGTCACCTGCAGCAGGTCGAGGTCGTCCCAGCCGAGACGCTCGGTCGTGGGGTCGAAGCTGGGCTTCGAGACGTAGATCCGCAGGTAGTCCGCGCCGTGGTTCGCGCCGTCGGTGAGGGTGAGCGTGAACTGGTGGTCGACGCCGGTGGCGTACCAGCCGCCGGGCGTGTCGAGGTAGTCGTACCGCCCGCCCTCGGTCTGACCGCCGGAGCAGAGCTGGCCGTCGGGGATGAGCTCCTCGTGCCGGTGGTTGATGCCTTCGTGGTACAGGCCGTTCCAGTTCCACATGGCGGCCGGCTCGGCCTGCCAGGCGCCCCAGCACATCGGGTCGATCTCAGCCATCTCGGGGTTCAGGTGATCGTCGCCCCACCGCTCGAGGCAGCCGTAGTTGCGGGTGGGCGGGTCGGTGACCGAACCGTGGGCGGCGGCCGAGCTCGCGCCCACCGTGGCGACGGCCACGAACGCGAGTGGCGCGACGAGGGCGGCGGAGGCGGCCATCGCCGCCTTGCGCCATCGGGTTGTGCGGGACATCGGTGTCCTCCTGATGCTCGTGCGGCGGCCGCACGAGGCGGCCCGAACAGATGCCATCAGGCCACGCGGGACGCCTCCGGCGCCATGATCGAACCGTTTAGGTTACCGAGGCGATCGAATTGCCTGGCGGTGCCCGGGATGCAGCGAAGCCCAGGCCGGCACGCTGGCTGACCTGGGCTTCGACAGGGAGAGCGGGCGACGGGAATCGAACCCGCGTCATCAGTTTGGAAGACTGAGGCTTTACCATTAAGCTACGCCCGCACGTGCCCGACGGCACAGCACCGGTAGGTGCCGCATGCGTCGGGATGCGGGCGCCAGCCTAGCAAAGACTCGGCGGTGCTCCGGGGCACTAGACTTGCGCCGGGCCTGCCGTCCTCGGGCGGACAGGTACCTCGGGGTGTGGCGCAGCTTGGTAGCGCATCTGCTTTGGGAGCAGAGGGTCGCAGGTTCAAATCCTGTCACCCCGACCAGTTCTGACCTGCGACGACGTGGTGAGGTCCGGCCTCGGTCAGAAGACGAGCACCAGGACCGTGCCGCCCAGGCCGAGCAGCGACGTCCCCGCGCAGACCAGCGCGATGCGACGGCCGTGCCTCAGGCGGGGGACCTCCTGCCGCAGGTGCGCCTGCGTCCGGCGGGCGTGGCGGCTTGCGAACCACCACGCCGGGGGAGTGAGCAGGAGGGCGACACCGGCCACGGCCAGGGCGTGGGTGCCCCGGACCGCAGGGAAGACCTGCATCGTCACCAGTGCCGCCGCCGCGAACGACAGCACGGAGCGCCGCCACGCCAGCTCGGTGCGCTCGGCGGCCAGCCCGCGTCCGGGCCGGTGGGGACCTTCGGCCTCGCTCATCTCAGCAGCAGCGCCAGCAGGACCAGGATGCCCACCACGGTCACCGACGTCACGAGCAGGAGGCCGGTGAACCCGCCCGGCAGCGGGGCCTCCTCACGCATGGCGCGCTCCGTGCGCGCCCACTCGACCGCCGCCAGCACGGGCACTGCCGACCCGGCGACCAGCAGCACGATCGCCGCGGCGAGGCGCAGGTGGGGTTCCATCGGCAGGTCGAGCGCCTCGAGCGCCGTCCCGCCGGCGACGAGCCCGAGCGACGTACGGATCCAGGCGAGGACCGTGCGTTCGTTCGCCAGGGAGAACCGGGCGTCGGGCTCGGTGCCCCGGGAGTACACCCAGCGCGGGAAGCGTTCGGCGGCCATCAGGCTCCTCCCGGTGTCTCGGCTGGGCGTCCCGCCGCCATCCTGGCACCCGGGCACCGCCCGCACCATCGGGTCCTAGCGACCTGCGGCAACCGCGGCAGTCGCGTCCGCACCGATGAGGTCGGCGGTGATCTGCGCGGCGGCCCAGGTGCCCTCGGCGGCGGCCGTCGAGACCTGGGCGGTCAGGTTGGTGGCGTTGCCCGCCACCCAGACGCCCGGGACGGAGCTGCGGCCGGTCGCGTCCGCGACGAGGTGCTCGCCCTGGCCGGACGGATGCGGTGCGGTCTCGAGGCCGAGCTGCCCGACGACGTCGGCCCGGGCGCGCATCGTCGTCGCGACGGCGAGGGCGTCGAGCGCGACGGCCGTGCCGTCGACGAGCACGACGCCGGTCAGCCGGCCGTCCCGGGCCGTCACCTCGCGGACCTTGCCTGTCGCCACCGTGACCCCGCGGGCCGCGAGCTTCGCGGCGTCCTCCGGTGACGGTTCCGGCGCGGTGTGCGCCAGCAGGACCACCTGGTCGCTCCACTGACTGAAGAGCAGCGCCTGGTGCGCGGCCGTCGGGCCGGAGGCGAGGACGCCGATGCGCCGGTCGCGCACCTCGTAGCCGTGGCAGAACGGGCAGTGCACCACGTCGCGTCCCCAGTGCTCGGCCAGCCCGGGCACGTCGGGCAGCTCGTCGACGAGGCCGGTCGTCACGAGCAGGCGCCGGGCGCGGGAGACCCTCCCGTCGTCGAGCGTGACCGCGAAGGGGTGCGTGCCGCCGTCGTCCCGGACGACCTGGGCCGCGCGCCCGTCCACGATCTGCCCGCCGTAGCCGCGAACCTCGGCGCGGCCCGTCGCGACCAGCTCGGCCGGTGCGACGCCCTCGCGCCCGAGGAGCCCGTGCACGCCGGCCGCGGGGGCGTTGCGAGGCTCGCCCGCGTCGATCACGGCGACCCTCCACCGGGCGCGGGCGAGCGTGAGGGCACCGCTCAGCCCGGCGGCGCCGCCACCGATCACCAGTACGTCGTACGTCGTGTCCAGATTCTCGTCCATGTGCCCCAGCGTGCGCCCGACCCAGGTCGGGCAGCAAGGCGCGTTGCCGATATGGCAAAGTGTTGGGTATGGACGATGACGAACCGGCACCCGGCCCGACCCACGACCACGAGCCAGACGGGGCGCCCGACGACCTCGCCGCGGCGCTGGGCACCGTCGGGCCGCGGCTGCGGAGCCTCCGGCAGGCGCGGGAGGTCACGCTCGCCGCGCTCTCGGCCAGCACGGGCATCTCGGTGAGCACGCTGTCCCGGCTGGAGTCGGGAGCGCGCCGGCCGTCGCTCGAGCTGCTGCTCCCGTTGGCCCGCGCGCACGGCGTCACCCTCGACGACCTGGTGGACGCCCCGACGACCGGAGACCCGCGGGTGCACCTCAAGCCGGTGACGGCCCACGGGCTCACGATGATCGCCCTGACGCCCGGATCGCCCGAGATCGGGGCCTACAAGATGATCCTCGAGGCTGACGCGCGCACCACCCCCGACCCGCGCACGCACGAGGGGTACGAGTGGCTCTACGTGCTCACCGGCCGGCTCCGACTCGTGCTCGGTCACCACGACGTCGTCATGGGGCCGGGGGAGGCCGCCGAGTTCGACACCCGGGTGCCGCACTGGTTCGGTCCCGCCGCGGGCGAGGCCGTGGAGCTGCTCAGCCTCTTCGGCAAGCAGGGGCAGCGGGCGCACACCCGTGTGCGTCCGAAGCGCTCGACGGCCGAACCGTGAGCACGGCGTGCTTGCGGCGTGGCACATCCCACCGCTGACGGCACGTCGACGCCGAGCCGTGTGGCGTATGATCGATGGGTTGCCCGTGCGCCCGTCGTACCGGGCTTTGCACGATCGCAGCACCGCACGACCGCACAGCATCCAGCGCCGCAGCAACCAGCCCGGCTCCTACCGGCGAGACGCGCGCGCACGCACCCGACACGTTGGAGACCATCGAAGTGAAGAGCGCCGTCGAGACCCTGGACCCCACCAAGGTCAAGCTGACCGTCGAGGTGGAGTACGACGAGCTCAAGCCGAGCATCGACCACGCCTACAAGCACATCGCGGAGCAGGTGAACATCCCCGGCTTCCGCAAGGGCAAGGTCCCCCCGCGCATCATCGACCAGCGGGTCGGCTGGGGTGCCGTCGTCGAGCACGCCGTGAACGAGGGCCTGTCGGGCTTCTACCGCGACGCCGTGAACGAGACCGAGCTGCGTCCCCTGGGCCAGCCCGAGGTCGAGGTCACCGAGATCCCGGAGAAGGCGGGCGAGGGCCAGCTGGCGTTCGTCGCCGAGGTCGAGATCCGTCCCGAGGTGACGCTGCCCGACCTGGCCGGCATGGAGCTGACCGTCGAGTCGACCGAGGTCACCGACGCCGACGTGGACGAGCGCCTCGAGTCCCTGCGCGAGCGCTTCGGCACCCTGGTGGGCGTCGACCGCCCCGCCGTCGAGGGCGACTACGTCGTCATCGACCTCCGTGCCGTCATCGGCGACGAGGAGATCGACTCGGTCTCCGGCGTCTCGTACCAGATCGGCGCCGGCAACATGCTCGAGGGCCTGGACGAGGCCCTCACCGGCCTGTCCGCCGACGAGACCACGACCTTCACCTCGAACCTCGCCGGTGGCGAGCACGCGGGCGACGAGGCGACCGTCACGGTCACCGCGACCTCCGTCAAGGAGCGCGAGCTGCCCGAGGCCGACGACGACTTCGCCCAGATGGCGTCGGAGTTCGACACCCTCGACGAGCTCAAGGCGGACCTGCGTGAGCAGGTGGCGTCGTCCAAGACCTCGACCCAGGCCGTCGCAGCCCGCGACGCCCTGCTCGAGAAGCTTCTCGAGGCCGTCGAGATCCCGGTGCCGCAGGGCGTCGTGGAGGCCGAGGTGCACCGCCACCTCGAGCAGGAGGGCCGGCTCGAGGACGACGAGCACCGCGCCGAGGTCACCGTGGACGCCACGAAGGCGATCACCAACCAGATCCTGCTCGACACCCTCGCCGAAGAGCTCAAGGTGCAGGTCGGCCAGGGCGAGCTCATCGAGTACCTCGTGCAGGCCTCGCAGCAGTACGGCATGGAGCCGCAGCAGTTCATCCAGACCCTCGACCAGGGCGGGCAGATCCCCGCGATGGTCGGCGAGGTCGCGCGCTCCAAGGCGCTCGCGGTGGCACTGCGGGACATCGAGGTCAAGGACTCCGAGGGCAACGTGGTGGACCTGACCGAGTTCATCGGCACCGCCGAGGACGACGAGGCCGAGGCCGCCGCTGCCGAGGACGCCGCCGTCGAGGCGGACGCCGACACGGACGAGCCCGCCGAGAACGAGGCGACCGAGGACCAGGCCAAGGCCTGACCCTCTCGCCGACGACGACGGCCCGCACCTCCCGCACGGAGGTTGCGGGCCGTCGTCGTCCCACCCGGGGACGGGGCCTGTGCGCCAGCAGCGAAACAGGCCGCACCAGGGACTCTTCGTGCCGGTCGGGCGCGTTAGGGTCGAGCGACAGCGAACTGAAGGAGACGGACGTGAACGACCTGCTGCAGGTGGACCAGGCGGCGCCGGTGGCCCGGTCCGAGGGACAGGGCCTCGGCCTCAACGACTCCATCTACAACCGGCTCCTCAAGGAGCGCATCATCTGGCTGGGTTCGGAGGTGCGCGACGACAACGCCAACGCGATCTGCGCCCAGCTGATGCTCCTGGCGGCCGAGGACCCTGACAAGGACATCTACCTCTACATCAACTCGCCCGGTGGCTCGATCACGGCGGGCATGGCGATCTACGACACGATGCAGTTCATCCAGCCCGACGTGGCCACCGTGGCCATGGGCATGGCGGCATCGATGGGACAGTTCCTGCTGTCCTCGGGCGCGCGGGGCAAGCGCTACATCACGCCCCACGCCCGCGTGCTGATGCACCAGCCCTCGGGCGGCGTCGGCGGTACCGCCACCGACGTGCGCATCGGTGCCCAGCTGATCATGCACATGAAGAAGGTGCTCGCCGAGCTCACGGCCGAGCAGACCGGCAAGCCGCTCGAGCAGATTCTCAAGGACAACGACCGCGACAGCTGGTTCACGGCGCAGGAGGCGCTGGAGTACGGCTTCGTCGACCGCGTCGTCGAGACGGCGTCGTCGGTCTCCGGTGGCGGTGGCACGAACGCCGACTGAGACCACCCCACCGACCCCGGTCGCAAGACCCTTCCTGTTCCGAGGAGAACCATGAGCTACTCGCCCGAGTACCAGTTCGCGATGACGGCGGAGCGCCTCGCCGGGAACGCCGGCCGCCCCGGCGGCGTGGCGATGCCCAACGGCGCGCCGACGTCGCGCTACGTGCTGCCCCAGTTCGAGGAGCGCACGCCGTACGGGTTCAAGCGCCAGGACCCCTACACCAAGCTGTTCGAGGACCGCATCATCTTCATGGGCGTCCAGGTCGACGACGCGTCGGCGGACGACGTGATGGCGCAGCTGCTGGTCCTGGAGTCCCAGGACCCCGACCGCGACATCATGATCTACATCAACTCGCCGGGTGGGTCGTTCACGGCCATGACCGCGCTGTACGACACGATGCAGTTCATCAAGCCGCAGATCCAGACCGTCTGCCTCGGGCAGGCGGCGTCGGCGGCCGCCGTGCTGCTGGCCGCGGGGCAGAAGGGCAAGCGTCTGGCGCTGCCCAACGCCCGCGTCCTCATCCACCAGCCGGCGATGGAGAACGGTGGCTACGCGCAGGCGTCCGACATCGAGATCCACGCCAACGAGCTGATCCGCATGCGGGAGTGGCTCGAGGACACCCTGGCGATGCACACCGGCAAGGACGTCCAGGAGATCCGCGACGACATCGAGCGGGACAAGATCCTCACCGCCGCGGCCGCGAAGGACTACGGCCTGGTCGACCAGGTGCTCGAGTCCCGCAAGGTCCTGCAGCAGATCGAGCGCTGACGGGCTCTCGAGGCGCCGTCGATGCACGCCGACCCGGGTCGCCGACAGCTCGTCGGCGACCCGGGTCGCGCCACACCGGGGCAACCGTACTGACAAGTCGGCCTGCGTAGTGTGGAATGGACGAAGGACCTGCACGAGACAAGGAGGCCCGAGGTGGCTCGTATCGGTGACGGCGCAGACCTGCTCAAGTGCTCGTTCTGCGGCAAGTCTCAGAAACAGGTCAAGAAGCTCATCGCCGGACCGGGCGTGTACATCTGTGACGAGTGCATCGACCTGTGCAACGAGATCATCGAGGAGGAGCTCGGCGAGGCCACCGAGGTCGGGATGACCGAGCTGCCCAAGCCTCGTGAGATCTTCTCGTTCCTCGAGCAGTACGTGATCGGGCAGGAGCCGGCGAAGCGCGCCCTCGCCGTCGCGGTCTACAACCACTACAAGCGGGTGCAGGCCGCGCCGCCGGCGAAGGACGACGACGACTCCGTCGAGATCTCGAAGTCCAACATCCTGCTGATCGGTCCCACGGGGACCGGCAAGACGTACCTGGCGCAGACGCTCGCCAAGATGCTCAACGTCCCGTTCGCCATCGCGGACGCCACGGCCCTCACCGAGGCGGGCTACGTGGGCGAGGACGTCGAGAACATCCTGCTCAAGCTCATCCAGGCCGCCGACTACGACGTCAAGAAGGCCGAGTCGGGCATCATCTACATCGACGAGGTCGACAAGGTCGCCCGCAAGGCGGAGAACCCCTCGATCACGCGTGACGTGTCCGGCGAGGGCGTCCAGCAGGCGCTGCTGAAGATCATCGAGGGCACCAGCGCCTCGGTGCCGCCGCAGGGCGGCCGCAAGCACCCGCACCAGGAGTTCATCCAGATCGACACGTCGAACGTGCTGTTCATCGTGGCCGGCGCCTTCGCGGGGCTGGACGACATCATCGCCTCGCGGGCACGCAAGCGCGGCATCGGCTTCTCCGCACCGATGGAGTCGGGCGGGCAGGAAGACCTCTTCTCGGAGGTCCGCCCCGAGGACCTGCACAAGTACGGCCTGATCCCGGAGTTCATCGGCAGGCTCCCTGTCATCGCCTCGGTCTCCCCGCTCGACCGCGAGGCGCTCGTGCGGATCCTGACCGAACCCCGCAACGCGCTCGTCAAGCAGTACCAGCGGATGTTCGAGATCGACGGTGTCCGCCTGGAGTTCGCGGACGACGCCATCGACGCCATCGCTGAGCAGGCGCTGCTGCGGGGCACGGGTGCCCGAGGACTGCGCGCCATCATGGAGGAGGTCCTCCAGCAGGTGATGTTCGACGTCCCCAGCCGTGACGACGTCGAGGGCGTGGTCGTCACGCGCGACGTGGTCGAGGAGAACGTGAACCCGACCATCGTCCCGCGGTCCTCGGGGCCGGTCCGCAACCGGAAGTCCGCCTGACGGCCGAGGTCACATCCCGGTCAGGTGCACCGGCCGCCGCGTCGCGATCGTAGGATCGAGGCATGGTCCAGCCCTTCGACGAAGCGCCCGTCCCCGAGACCGGTCGTGCGCTGCCGGCCGAGATCCTCGCGCTGCGCAGCACCATCGACAACATCGACGCTGCGCTCGTCCACCTGCTGGCCGAGAGGTTCCGAGCGACAGAACGGGTCGGTGAGCTCAAGGCGACGGACGGACTGCCGCCCGCGGACCCGCAGCGGGACCGCCAGCAGATCGACCGGCTCAAGACGATCGCGTCGGGCGCGGGTCTGGATCCGCAGTTCGCCGAGGAGTTCCGCAACTTCATCGTCTCCGAGGTGATCCGGCACCACGAGCGGATCGCGGCGGACCACGCCGCGGGACGACGCCCGGGAAACGCGCCGCCGCTCGACACCTACAGTTGAAGAGCTCGGGGGAGGGGTCCGTCCACCTGAGGTGACCGGCTGTTCGTGGAGCGCGAAACGACCCTCTCCACGGGCGGTCGCGGGTGGCGCGCCGCCGGGATCCGTCGCACGCTGGGAGGCACAGTCGACGGACCCAAGGGGGATCCTGCATGACGATCGAATGGCTCAAACCTCTCGTCGGCCACCCGGGCCCGTTCGCGACCGTCTACCTTGACGCGACGCGTGCGGCCGAGGCCGGGGACCGGGACGTGGCGAACCGCTGGCGCTCGGTGCGGCGGATGCTGACCAAGCAGGGCACACCGGATGCCGTGCTGAGTGATCTCGACGAGGCGGTCGACCGCCCCACACGGGTGCCGGGACCGCACGGCCGCGTGCTCATCGCCGACGCCGAAGGCGTCCTGGTGGACCGGGTCCTGCGGGAGCCGCCGGCGGTCATGGCGGGCGTCTGGCACCCGGTGCCGTCGCTGCTGCAGGCAGCGCGTTCTGCGGACCAGGCGGTGGACGCGCTCTGCGTCTCCGTCGACCGCCAGGGCGCGGACTTCTGCGTCCTGGACGGCGAAGGCCATCCCGTGGGAGAGGTGGAGACGTTCGAGGGCTCGCACGACGAGGTCTCCAAGACGTCCAGCACCCGCACCAAGCGGGCCACGATCGAGTCCCGTGCGGAGGACTCATGGCGCCGCAACGCTGAGGCCGTCGCGGGCGAGATCGGCCGCCGCGCGTCCGCGGACCAGCCCGAGATCATCGTGATCACGGGCGACGTCCGGGCGGTCAACCTGGTCCGTGGAGAGCTCGGGCAGGACGCGGCCCGGATCACGGTCGAGGTGCCGGGCGGCGGCCGCGGAGGGTCCGGGGTCCACCCGGGGGCTTTCGCGGCAGCGGCGGCCGACGCCCTCGAGTCGTTCCGGGAGCGTCGTCGCGAGCGCGTCCTGGCCGAGCTCCGCGAAGGACTCGGCCGCGACGCGGGTGCGGTCACGAGCGTGGACGACGTGGTCGAGATGCTCTCGCGCGGTCAGGTCAAGCACCTCGTGCTGTCCGAGCAGCTCGCCGACGACGCGGCACGCGCCCTGCGGTCCTGGAGCGACGGCGAGACCAACGGGGCTGCGACGGGCGGCCTGCTCGGCGGTCGCAACCTGTGGATCGGCCCGGAGCCGCTGCACATCGGTGTCGCGAAGGCCCAGCTCGAGGGCCTGGGTGTCACGGACGGGCTCGAGGAGCTACCGGCGGCGTCGGCTCTCCTGCGCGCCGCCGTGGCGCAGGACGCGGGGCTCGTGTTCGCGCCCGAGGGATCGGTCGAGCTCATGGACGGCGTCGGTGCGACGCTGCGGTGGCACGACGACGGCACGCCGCACGAGTCCGCGGACTCGATGAGCGGTGACAGCGGGCGTCGCAACACGCTCTGACGAGGAACGGACGCCGGGGCGGCACGCAGATCGCGTGCCGCCCCGGCGTCCGTCGTGTGCGCCCGGTGGTGTCAGCCGCGCGGCTTCTTGGCCGGCGACTCGCCCAGCTCGGAGGCGGTGACGACGATGCCACCCTGCACGTCCGGGTCACCCTGCCCCTCGGTCGCCTCGACGAGCTCGAGCGGGCCCTCGACGCGACCGGCGCCGCGCACGTCGCCGATCGCCGACTCGACGCCGGGCAGCAGCGCCACCGGCACGGCCACGGTCCCCGAGAGGATCGGGGTCCGCATGGAGACCTTCGCCGCGGACTTGACCTTGCGCAGCGCGGCGAGCGCGTTGCCGGCGGCGGTGAGGTCCAGCGGGTCCGCACCCGCTGCGGCCGACCGCAGGGGCTCCGCCGTCGGCCACGGAGCCCGGTGCACCGAACCGGTGCGCCACCAGGACCAGACCTCCTCGGTGGCGAAGGGGATGTACGGCGCGAGCAGGCGGAGCATGACGTCGAGCGCGAGCGCGAGGGCGGTGCGCGCGGAGACCGTCTCGGCGCTGAGGGCGTCGGCGGAAGCCCCGGCCCCGTACGCGCGGTCCTTGACGAGCTCGAGGTAGTCGTCGCAGAACGCCCAGAAGTACGACTCGGTCAGCTCGAGCGCGCGGGTGTGGTCGTACGCCTCGAGCGCCGCGGTGGCCTGGTCGACGACGTCGGCCAGGCCGGCGAGCATCGCCCGGTCCAGCTGCACGGTCACGGCAGCCGGGTCGAGGGTGATCTCGCCCGCGCCGGTCTCCGGGTCGACGCCGAAGGTCAGGGCGAACTTGGAGGCGTTGAGGACCTTGATGGCCAGCCGACGGCCGATCTTCATCTGTCCGACCTCGAACGCGGCGTCCGTGCCGAGCCGTGCGGCGGCCGCCCAGTAGCGCACCGCGTCCGAGCCGTGCTCGACGAGCAGGTCCATCGGGGTGACGACGTTGCCCTTGGACTTGGACATCTTCTTGCGGTCCGGGTCGAGGATCCAGCCGCTGATGGCGGCGTTCTTCCACGGCAGCACGCCGCACTCGAGGTGCGAGCGCACCACGGTGGAGAACAGCCAGGTACGGATGATGTCCTGGCCCTGGGGGCGCAGGTCCATCGGGTACACGCGCTCGAAGAGGTCCGTGTCCCGCTCCCAGCCGGCCACGATGAGCGGCGTCAGCGAGGACGTCGCCCACGTGTCCATGACGTCGGCGTCCCCGACGAACCCGCCCGGCTCGCCGCGCTGCGACTCGTCGTAGCCGGCGGGTGCCTGGGAGGTGGGGTCCACCGGGAGCTCGGCGGCCGACGGCGTGATCGGGTGCTCGTGGTCGATCTCGCCCGAGTCGAGCACCGGGTACCAGACAGGGACCGCCACGCCGAAGAACCGCTGGCGCGAGACCAGCCAGTCGCCGTTGAGGCCACCCACCCAGTTCTCGTAGCGCACGCGCATGAAGTCGGGGTGGAAGTCGAGCTCCTTGCCGCGGGCCAGCAGCTCGGACTTGAGGTCGCGGGTGGTCCCGCCGGTGCTCCACTCGCGGCCGCCGTTGCGGATGTACCACTGGCGCGACGTGACGATCTCGAGAGGCTTGTCGCCCTTCTCGTAGAAGTTCGTCATGCGCTGCGTGGGCTTCGGCTCGCCGTCCAGGTCGCCGGAGTCGACGAGCGCCTCCACGACGGCCTTGCGGGCGCTGAAGGTGGTCTTGCCGGCGAGGCCCTCGGCGTAGAGCCCGGCACCGGGTCCGGCGGCGATCCACTCCGGCGTCTCGCGGTGCAGCCGCCCGTCACGGCCGACGACGGAGCGCGTCGGCAGCTGCAGCTCGCGCCACCACTGCACGTCGGTCAGGTCGCCGAAGGTGCAGCACATCGCGATGCCGGCACCCTTGTCCATCGCGGCCGCCGGGTGCGCCAGGACGGGGATCTCGACGCCGAAGAGGGGCGACGTCACCGTGGTGCCGAAGAGGTGCTGGTAGCGCTCGTCGTCCGGGTGGGCGATGAGGGCGACCACGGCGGGCAGCAGCTCGGGCCGGGTCGTCTCGATGTAGACGGGCTCGGTGGTGGTGCCCGCCGCCCCGGTGCGGTGGAAGGCCACCCGGTGGTAGTGGCCGGGGTACTCGCGCGCCTCGAGCTCGGCCTGGGCCACGGCCGTCTGGAACGTCACGTCCCACAGGCCCGGCGCCTCGGCCTGGTAGGCCTCGCCACGCTCGAGGTTGCGCAGGAACGCCCGCTGGCTCGCGGCACGCGACGTCGCGTCGATGGTCTGGTAGGTCTGCGACCAGTCGACGCTGAGGCCGAGCCGGCGCCACAGCTCCTCGAACTGGCGCTCGTCGTCGGCGGTGAGGCGCTCACAGAGCTCGATGAAGTTGCGGCGGCTGATCGGGACCTGGTCGGCAGGCTTGACGGCCTTGCCCTCGGTCCCGGCGTGCGGGGGCTCGAAGCCCTCGACATACGGCAGCGACGGGTCGCACCGCACACCGTAGTAGTTCTGCACCCGGCGCTCGGTGGGCAAGCCGTTGTCGTCCCACCCCATCGGGTAGAAGACCTCCTTGCCCCGCATGCGCTGGAACCGGGCGATCACGTCGGTGTGGGTGTAGCTGAACACGTGACCGACGTGCAGCGAGCCGGAGACGGTGGGCGGCGGGGTGTCGATCGAGTAGACCTGCTCGCGCGTGGCGGTGCGGTCGAAGGCGAAGGTGCCCTCGGCCGACCAGCGCTCGTCGAACTTCTGCTCGAGCCCGTCGGTGCTGACCTTGTCCGGTACCTCCCGGACCACCGCGCGCACGACGTCGCCGGCCTGGCCGGTACCGGTGGTGGGTGCGGAGGTCTGTGCGGGCGCCGCGTCGGACTGCGCGCGGGCCCCGGTGCTCGGGAAGTCGCTCATGGTCAGTCATTGTCCCAGATCGCGTCCCGTCCTCGTCACGGCTTCCGGACCGCGAAAGTCTCTGACTAAGATCAGAGGTATGGCAACTCCGCGTCCGTCGCCCGCCGCCGTCGAGCAGCCGGACCTGCCCGACCACGTCGAGGTCGTCCGCCGCTTCAACCGCAGCTATACCCAGCGCATCGGTGTGCTGGAAGAGTCCTTCCTGGGCCTCGGCATGCCGCTCGGGACGGCACGGCTCCTCTACGAGATCGGTGCGGAGGCCGGCACGACGCGCGACCTGCGGGCTCGCCTCCACCTGGACTCCGGCTACCTGAGCCGCCTGCTGCGGCGGCTGGAGGCGGACGCGCTGGTGGTCGTCGGGCCCGACCCGGACGACCGTCGTCGTCGTCGCGTCGAGCTCACCCCCGCGGGGCGGCGGGCGTGGGCCGAGCTCGAACGACGCTCGGCCGAGCGCGCGGAGAACCTGGTCGCGCCCCTGACCGGCCGCCAGCGGGCCCGGCTGGCCGCCGCGCTCGCGGAGGCCGACCTCCTGGTCCGTGCGGCGACCGTGCGGATCGAGGAGGTCGACCCGGCGGGCGCCGCGGCGCTCGCTGCGGTCCGGTCCTACGTCGCCGAGCTCGACGAACGGTTCCCCCGCGGGTTCGCGGTCGGGGACCTCACCGCGGGCACGGAGCGGCTGCGGCGACCCGACGGCGCCTTCATGGTCGCCGCCTGCGACGGGGTGCCCGCCGCCTGCGGCGGGGTCCAACCGCTCGGCGGTGGCGTCGGCGAGATCAAGCGCATGTGGGTGCACCCGGGATGGCGTGGCGCCGGCCTCGGGTCGCGGCTGCTGCGGCACCTGGAAGGCGTCGCGCGCGACCTGGGCCACAGCGCCGTGCGCCTCGACACGCACGGGTCCCTCACCGAGGCCGTCGGGATGTACCGCCGGGCGGGCTACCGGGAGATCGAGCGCTACAACGACAACCCCTACGCCGAGCACTTCTTCGCCAAGGGCCTGCACTGACGTCCCGGCCGCCCACCGTCGGCGCCGGGGGATAGGCTCGGGAGCATGGCTTCTGATCTCACCGTCGGCTACGCCGCGATGCTCGAGCAGTTCCACCCCACCGAGGTCGTCGACCTCTCGGCGTACGCGGAGGAGCACGGCTTCTCCGGGGTGATGGCGGCGGACCACTTCCAGCCGTGGGTGCCGCAGCAGGGGCACGCCGCGTTCGTGTGGAACGTCCTGAGCGCCCTGGGCGAGCGCACCCGGGGGGACCTGGGTCCGGGGGTCACCGCACCGACGTTCCGGTGGCACCCCGCCATGGTGGCCCAGGCGTCCGCGACCCTCGCCGCGATGTACCCCGGCCGGCACTGGCTCGGCCTCGGCTCCGGCGAGGCGCTCAACGAGCACGTCACCGCGGGCTACTGGCCGGAGGCTCCGGAGCGCATCAACCGGATGTTCGAGGCGATCGACATCATCAAGAAGCTCTTCACCTCCGGGTTGGAGGGCAAGGACGTCAAGCACTCCGGCCAGTTCTACAAGATGGAGTCCACCCGGCTGTGGACCATGCCGGAGGTCGCCCCGGAGATCCTGGTCGCCACCGCAGGCCCGGTGACCGCGAAGCGTGCCGGCAAGCACGCCGACGGGCTGATCACCGTCGGCGCCCCGCTGGAGAAGATCGAGATGCTGTTCGGCCGTTTCGACGCCGGTGCGCGCGAGGTGGGTCGCGACCCCGAGCCGATGCCCAAGGTGCTGCAGGTGCACATGTCGTGGGCCGAGACGGACGAGGAGGCCATGGCGAACGCCATGACCGAGTGGCCCAACGGCGGCATGAAGTTCCCCAAGGCGGACATCCGCTCTCCGCACGACTTCGCGCAGATGGCCAAGCTGGTGCGGCCGGAGGACTTCGAGGGTCGCATGGTCGTCTCCGCCGACCCGGACAAGCACCGCGAGGCGATCCAGAAGTACGTCGACCTCGGCTTCGACCGCATCTACCTGCACAACGTGGGCCGCAACCAGCGCGAGTGGATCGAGACCTTCGGCCGCGAGGTGCTGCCGAAGCTCGTCCGGTGACAGCGCCCGACGGCGAGGCGCAGGTCTTGCGGGACGCACGCCTCGAGGTGTGGGCACCGGCAGGGCTCGGTGAGGTGCGGCCGGGAGACGACCTTGCCATGCTCGTCGGAGACCTGCTCGCAGGTGAGGCGCTCGCGGAGGGTGACGTCGTCGTCGTCACCTCCAAGATCGTGTCGAAGGCCGAGGGCAGGGTCGTCCGAGCCGCCGACCGCGAGCAGGCGATCACCGACGAGACGGTGCGGGTCGTGGCCGTGCGAGAGCGTCCCGGCGGGCTGCCGCCGCTGCGGATCGTGGAGAACCGTCTCGGGCTCGTGATGGCCGCGGCCGGCGTGGACGCCTCGAACACCCCGGAGGGCACGGTGCTGCTGCTGCCCCTCGACCCCGACGCCTCGGCCCGGACGTTGCGGGCCGCGCTGCGGCGACGGTTCGGGATCGACCGCCTGGGCGTGGTGGTGACCGACACTGCTGGGCGGCCGTGGCGCGACGGGGTCGCCGACATCGCGATCGGTGCCGCGGGGCTGCAGGTCGTGGACGACCTGCGCGGCGGCACGGACGCCCACGGCCGACCGCTCTCGGCCACCGTCACCGCGGTGGCCGACGAGATCGCCGCAGCCTCGGAGCTGGTGCGAGGCAAGACGACCGGACGCGCCGTCGCCGTCGTGCGTGGCGTCGGGCGGTATGTGTTGCCCGGTGGCGGTCCGGACGGTGACGGAGCCGGTGCGCGCACGCTGGTGCGGGGCGGACCGGACGATCTCTTCCGCGAGGGGACGGCCGAGGCCTACGCACGCGGCGTCGCGGACGCTCGCGCCGAGGTAGTGCCCCGCTCGCCGAGGTAGTGCCGACAATGTTCTCGCCAGACGGCGGCCCGGCCGTTAGCGTGGCCGCATGCTGCCCACGGGATGGATCGAACATCGGCGAACCGGCGACCGCGAGGTCGTCGGCTGGATCCGGCCGGACGGCGACGACTGGGTCGCCGTCTCGCTGCTGGGTCACGACCTGACCGAGCCGGTCGACTGGCTGGCCGCCGAGGAGGCGCTCGACGCGACGAGCCTGTCGTGGCTCGCCGACCCGTGGATGCTCGACCAGGCCGAGGGTGTTCCGCTGCGTGTCCGCCTGGTAGAGGTCACCCCGGACAAGGTCGTGGTGCAGACCGACGACTTCGGCGCGATCGACGCGCAGGTCGAGCGGTACGTGCTGCCATGGCCGGCTCCGCCGCGCCTGCGTCCCCGGCGGTCCGACGACCCCGACGGTCGGGTCTTCGCCGGAGCCCCTGTCGACGGGACGCCTCCCGTGCTGGACTGAACCGGGTCAGACCGGGTCGAGGCGCGCCCTGAGGAGGCAGAACTCGTTGCCCTCGGGGTCGGTCAGGACGTGCCAGGGTTCCTCGCCGGACTGACCGACGTCGGCCCTGCGTGCGCCGATGGCCAGCAGGCGTTCGAGCTCGGCGTCTTGGTCGCGGTCGGTCGCGTTGACGTCGAAGTGCAGCGGGAGCTTTCCTCGCCTCGGGTCGTCGCTACGGCCGAGGACGATCGTCGGCTGCGGACCGCCGAACCCCGCCCGCGGACCGATCTCGATCGAGCCGTCCTCCTCGCGGTCGAGCTCGACGAAGTCCAGGACCTCGCACCAGAACCGGGCAAGGCGCTCCGGGTCGTGGCAGTCGAGGACGAGCTCGCTGATGCGGCACGCCATGGGATCTCTCCTCTCAGCCCGCTGAGCCTGCGGGCGCTTCGACCGGGACGGGCTCGCCGCCGGTGATCCGCACGAGCTCGTCGAAGGTCGTCGGGAACACCGTGCGAGCGTGACCGGCGGCTGCCCACACGACCGGGAACTCTGCCAGCGCGGCGTCGACGAGCGTTCGCACCGGTGCCGGGTGCCCGAGCGGCGCGACGCCGCCGATCACCTGGCCGGTCGCCTCCTTGACCGTCTCCTTCGACGCCCGCCCGACGCGTCCACCGAGGCGATCCCCGAGGAACCCGGTGTCCACCCGGTGCGCGCCGGAGGTCAGCACCAGCAGCGGTTCCTCGTCCAGCGTGAACACGAGCGAGTTCGCGATCGCGCCGGACTCGACGCCCAGCGCGCGTGCGGCGGCCGCGGCCGTGGTGACGGCGTCGTCGAACCAGCGGATGCCGCCGGCAGCGGAGGCGGCGCCGGCGGCCAGGAGGGCGGCACGGACCTGGTCGACGGCGGCATGGGACGTCGAGGCGTTCATGCCGCCGCAGCGTAGCGGTCGCGCGGAACAGGGGCTACCGTCACGGGGTGAGGTCCGGGATCCTTCTCCCGGGCCGTGGAAGGAGACGGATGACGCAGCACGTGTCGAGCGTGACCGGTGATCGCATCGGCTTCGACCGCTACGGCAAGGGGAGCCCCGTCGTCGTGTTCGTCGCGGGTGCTGGGCCGTACCGGGCGACCGACCCCGTCACCACGCGGACGGCGCAGCTCTGCGCCGAGCAGGGACTCACGACGCTCGTGTACGACCGGCTCGGGCGGGGCGACAGCCCCGCCGACGGACCGCTCGATCTCGATCGCGAGCTGCACGCGCTGTCCGCGGTGATGGATGCGGCCGGACCACCCGTGGTGCTGGTCGGGCACTCGTCCGGCGCCGCGATCGCCCTGTGCGCCGCGGACGCGGAGCTACCTGCGGCCGGCCTGCTGCTGTGGGAGGCGCCGCTGGCAGCACCCGCGGACGACGTCGCCCGGTGGATCATCGAGTTCGAGTGTCGTCTCGACGCCGAGGACTACGTGGGTGCCACCGAGCAGTACATGAAGGACATGCCACCGCAGTGGCTCGAGGGCCTGCGCGCCTCGCCCGACTTCGAGCTCCTGGCCCGCGCCGCGGTGAGCCAGCGGGCGGACGGTCAGGCCCTGGTCCGTGCCACCGACCTGGTCGAGACCGAGCGTCTGCGCGAGCTCGCCATCCCGGTGCTGGCCACCTACGGGTCGCAGACCGCCCCGGAGATGCCGACGGCCGCCGAGCGGATCGCCGGTGCCGTCACGCGCGGTGCGGTGGAAGAGGTCGCCGGCGCCCAGCACTCCTGGGAGCCGGAAGCGATGGCGGAGCGGATCGTGCGCTTCGCGCGCGGCGACGACTGACCGCTACCGCGCAGGATCCTGCTCGGCCGTGGTGCCGGGGGTGACGTCCGCGGCTGCTCCGGCGGCCGTGTCGTCCGTCTCGATCCCTCCGGCGGCGTCGACGTCGTCGGTGTCCGGCGAGGCCTCGACGTCGTCCGCGGTGCGCTCGGACGGGACGGCATCGGTGACGTCGTCGCCGGAGAGCCAGCGCAGCCAGTTGTTGCGAGGGTCGCCCTCCAGGACGAGCGCCCGCACGAGCAGGGTGAGCGGGATCGCCAGGATCGCGCCCAGCGGGCCGATCACGAAGGTCCAGAAGACCACCGAGACGAAGCTGAGGGTGAGCGAGAGCGAGACGGCGTCCGCGACGAACTTGGGCTGCACGAAGACCTGCAGCACGACGTTGACGACGCAGTACACGGCGACGACGGCGAGCGCCAGCTGCCAGCCACCCACGACGAACCCCATGACCATCGGCGGGATGAGCCCGAGGACGAACCCGATGTTGGGCACGAAGTTGGTGACGAACGCGAGGATGGCCCAGATGCCCGCCCCGGGGACGTTCAGCAGCCACAGCGCGACGCCGTCGACCACCGCCACGATCGCACCGAAGGTCGCGTTGACCACGTAGTAGCGACGTACCCCGGTGCTGAACCGGGTGGAGCGGTCGATCGCGTCGGCGCGCGTGGTGCCGAAGTGCTCCTGCGCCGTGGCGTAGCGTGCGGCGTCGACGGCCATGAAGACGGCATAGGCCAGCACGAAGAAGAAGGCGGTGCCGATCGTGACCACGGTCCCGCTGACGGTCCCGGCGACGGACAGGATGTTCGAGGGCTGCAGCCAGGACGTCACGGTGTCGGCGACCTGGGTGTCGATGCCCGTCGTCGCGAGGTAGCCCTCCACCTCGGCGACCGACCGGGCGAGCTCGGGGATGTAGCTCCGCACGAGCTCCGCGAACTGGAACCCTGCCCACGCCAGCATCGCGAGGAAGGCCGCGAGGATGAGGTAGGCGACGACCACGACGACGGTGGTGGCGGCCCAGCGTGGCCAGCCGCGAGCCTCGAGAGGGAACCGTACCGGGTGGCAGATGATGACGATCACGGCGGCGAGGAACAACGGTGCCAGGACGCCGGACGCGAGATGGACCGCGGCCAGCACGACAGCACCCGCGGCCAGCACGAGCAGCGTCCGGGCGGCAGGGCCGAGGCCCGGGTCCGTGCGGGACAGGACGGTAGGGGCGCCGGGCGTCGAGGTCACGCGTCGACCCTAACGGCCGGACTGGCACCCGGGCGCGGGCCGCGCCGACCGGTCCCGCCGTCGGCGTGCAGGGATATGCTGCGAGGAGGGTCGACGTGAGGTGGTGGCTGCCGGTGCGCGGCGAGGTGGTGCGGTACGACGCCGTCAAGGGCTATGCGTTCGTCGCGGCTGAAGGGCTGGAGGAGGACGTCTTCCTCCACGTCAACGACATCGACTTCGACAAGACGCTCATGGCGGTCGGCGCGGTGGTCGAGCTCGTCCACGAGGTGGGTGAGCGAGGGCCGCGTGCGGTCAGCGCGTCGCTCGTGCGGTCGCCCGTCGCCGATGCCGTCCAGGAGGCCCTGGGTGGCGGTCAGGTCCCGCTGGTGGGACCGAGGACGACGGCGGCGCCCGCCCCGAGCGGCCACGCGCACGACGGGTTCGCCGACGTCCTGTCGGCGGCCGAGCTGCGCAGCGAGGTCACCGAGCGGCTGCTCGCCTCGGCCGGTGACCTCACCGGACGACAGGTGCTCGCCGTGCGGGGCACCGTCGAGCAGATCGCCCGCGCCCACGGCTGGCTCGACTCCTGACGGGCTACATCCACTTCTTCCAGCGGAACACGCCGTAGAGGCCGACGCTCACCGCGAGCATGGCGAGCAGGGCCACCGGGTAGCCCCACGCCGCGTGCAGCTCCGGCATGAAGTCGAAGTTCATGCCGTAGACCGACCCCACCAGCGACGGGGCGAAGATGATCGCCGCCCAGCCGGAGATCTTCTTGACGTCGTCGCCCTGCCGGATCGAGACCTCCGTCAGGTGCGTCATCTCCTCGTTCTGCCGCTGCGCCACCAGGGTCGCGTTCACCGTGAGGATGTCGCGCAGCACCACGCGGAAGGTCTCGACGGACTCGGCGACCTCGATGAGGTGGTCGGCGACGTCGCGCAGGTACGCCTGGAGCTCCTCGTCGACGTGGTACTTCTCGGCGCCCTTGGCCAGGGACTGGCACACGTTCTGCAGGGGGCGCACCGCGCGCTGGAAGTCGACCACCTCGCGCGACAGCTCGTAGATGCGCCGGGAGACGGACTTGTCGCCGGAGAACACCTCGGACTCGATCTGGTCGATGTCGAAGTCGAGGCCGGACACGACGGGCGCGTAGTCGTCCACGACGCGGTCCATGATCGCGTAGAGCACGGCCTCCGGGCCACGGGAGAGCATCTGCGGTGTCGACTCGAGGCGCCCGCGGACCGTGGCGAGGTCGGGGGAGTCGCCGTGGCGGACGGACACCACGAAGTCGGGACCCACGAACAGGTGCAGCTCGGAGAACTCCACCTCCTCGATGGAGTCCAGATAGCGCGCGGCGTGCAGGACGACGAACAGCGTGTCGCCGTACCGTTCGATCTTGGGCCGCTGGTGGGCCTGGATCGCGTCCTCGATGGCCAGCGGGTGCAGATCGAACTCGCGGGCGAGGGCGGCCAGCTCGCGTTCGTCGGGGCGCTCCAGGCCGATCCAGGCCATGCCGCCCGGCGTCGAGCGCAGAGCGCGGAACGTGTCCGCGAGCCGGGTGAACGACGCGGTGCGATGGCCGCCGTCGTCGTAGACGACGGCAGCCACGATGGCGGAGCGGGGCCGGAGCGGGGTCGGCGGCGTCGCTTCGGGGCCGACGGCGGGCGTGCCGCCGCGGCGCGGGCGCAGGGCCCCGAGGACCTGGCGGGGACGTGCCGAGCGAGGAGAGCTGAAGGCCATTGGGACTCCCAGGCGTGCAGGAACGGTGGTCTGCGTGCTGTGGATCCCGCGACTGAGGCGGCGTACCGGTACTTCGTTCAGGGACGGCGGCGTCCCGCGCGCAGCGCAGGACGGTATCGAGCCGAGGTCAGTCGCGGCTCGGACTACTAGGAGGCTCGCTGCGGGTCATGCGCGACACCTCCTCGCGGTTCGGGCGGCGTGGTCGCCGCATGCTCTGGGCCGGCCCAGTCTACTCCGGCCCAGGCCAGGGCGCCTGGACGCGGTCCGGTGACGTGGCTCACCGCTGTCGCGGGGCGGGTGGGTCGGGGGCGTTCAGCGCAGCCGCACCGACAGGCACGTCACACAGCCCTCAAGCTTCTCCAGCTCGGTCACCGGCGTGGTGACGACGTGCAGCCCGTGCTCGCGGAAGATCTCGGCGCTGCGCGGGGCGGCGGCGAACATCAGCACGGTGCGCTCGTCGAGGACGACGACGGCGGTGCCCTCCGGCTCGGGGACGGGCAGGAATCGCTCGAAGACGTCGGGGTCGTCGACCAGGGGAGGGTGCCCGACGACGGTGCCGTCCGGCAGGGCCGTGACTGCGCTCTTGAGGTGCAGCGCCTTCGTGACCGGCACAGCCACCACCTGCCACCCGCGGGGGGCGAGCAGCTCGTCCAGCGCGGCGATGCCGGCGTCGTCAGTCCGGGAGCTGCGTCCCACGTAGGCGGTGCGGCCCACCTTCAGCACGTCCCCGCCCTCGAGCGTGGCGGGTGCCGCGATCTCTGCGAGGTCGAACCCGAGGCGCTCGACGACGGGACGTACCGAGTCGAGCTCGCCGCGACGGGACGCGGCGCCGGGCCGGGTGAGGACCGCCAGGTCGCCGAACACGACCACCGTGTCCTCGACGAAGACGCCGTCGGCGTGCTCGTCGGCCGGGTCCAGCTCGGTCACCGACCAGCCGCGCTCGCGGAACGCGGTGACGTACCGCTCCCACTGCTCACGGGCGAGGCCGGCGTCTACCGGCACGCGGTCCAGGTGGGTCAGCTCGCCCTCGGCGAGGCGGGGCGAGGGCGGTCGCACGAGAAGTCGTTGCACCGGGCCAACGTAGCGCGCCGCCCCTTGCCCTTTTACCGATGTCGGTAGTTCGTGCCGAGATCGGTAGTGCGCACTACCGATCTCGGCACGAACTACCGCCAGGGGGGAACCGGGGTGGGGGGGGGGGTCAGCGGGCCCGGGCGCGCCGCGGCACGGCCGCGCGGGGGGCGGC
>CANMFP010000013.1 GCA_947497265.1 uncultured Isoptericola sp. | reverse complement strand
GGCGGGCCCCGGGGCCCCGGCCGCCCGCCCCCCCTGGCCGGGCCCCCGGGGGGGGGGGCCCGGGCCCCGCGCGCCCGCCCCCCCCCCCGCCCCCGCCACGAACTACCGACATCGGTAAAACGTGATGCGGTGGGGAGTCAGCGGCGCAGGTCGAGCACCGTCACGCCGGCGCGCGGGGCGTCTCGCATCCCCGGCAGCAGCCGTGCGGCCGTCTCCAGGTCCACGACGTCGGTCACCAGGTCCTGCGGCCGCAGCGTGCCGTCGGCGACGAGCGCGAGCATCTCGGGGTAGTCGGAGGCGGCCATCCCGTGCGAGCCGAGCACGTCCAGCTCGAAGCCGATCACACGGTCCATCGGCACCCGCGGGTGACCGTCGACGGCGGGCAGCAGGCCCACCTGCACGTGCCGGCCACGGCGGCGCAGCGCCAGCACCGCCGTGGCGCAGGTGGTCTCCGAGCCGACGGCGTCGAGCGCGACGTGGGTGCCGCCGTCGGACAGCGCGTGCAGCCGCGCCACGACGTCGGCGGGGTCCGGGTCCTCGGACAGGACGGTGTGCTCGGCTCCCGCACGGCGGGCAGCCTCCAGAGCGTCGGGGTTCCGGTCGACGGCGATGACCCGGCCTCCGCGGGCGGCGGCCACCATGACGGCGCTCAGGCCCACGCCGCCCGCGCCGACGACGGCGACCCACTCCCCGGGCTGCACGCGGGCACGGTGGGCCACGGCGCGGTACGCGGTGGCGAAGCGGCAGCCGAGGCTCGCCGCCGCGACCGGGGTGACGCCGTCGGGCACCGCGACGAGGTTGGCGTCCGCCGCATGCAGGACGACGAGCTCCGCCCAGGAGCCGTGGTGCGTGAATCCGGGCTGGGTCTGGTCCGGGCACACCTGCGCGTCGCCGGACCGGCACCACTGGCAGGTACCGCACCCGCAGACGAAGGGCGAGGTGACGAGGTCGCCGGCCTGCCAGCGCTCGACGCCGGCGCCCACCTGCTCGACCACGCCCGCCAGCTCGTGGCCGGGCACGTGCGGGAACTCCGAGATGTCCGGGTCGTGGCCGGCCCATCCGTGCCAGTCGGACAGGCAGAGGCCCGTGGCGCGCACGCGGACCACCACACCGCCGTCGGGCGCCGTCGGGGCGGGCAGGTCGCGCACCGTGACCGGCCCGCCGGAGCGGTCGTAGGCGATCGCGCGCACCGTCAGCCTCCCTCGGCGATCCGCTTGACGGCCGCGAGGGTCGCGGGGATGCCCTCGCGCGCCATCTGCGTGCGGATCTCGACCTCGCGGTCGGTCTGGTCGCCGTATCGCTGGGCGAACGCCGCGATACCTGCGGGGGTGAACTCCCACGTCTCGGTGAGCTCGGTCGCGGCACCGTCGTCGAGCGCGCCCAGCATGTAGCTCCAGCGCACGAAGCCCTGGCCGACGATCCACGCGAACTCGCGGCCCGGGTCGGCGACGACCACCTGCGAGCGCGTCTCCCACGTGCGCTCCGGCGTCTCGTTGCGGCCGGTGAAGTGGGCGCCGACCCGCGGGGAGCCGCCCGGCTCCGGCGCGTCGGCCACGTCCCACCAGCAGGCCTTGCACACGGGCGACCATTCCCCGGTGCGGGTCACGTCCGAGACGAGGGCGTAGACCTCGGCGGGTGGGGCGGCGATCGTGATCGAGTCGGCGTGGGTGAGCGCGTCAGCCATGTCGCGATGATGGCACGGCGAGGCGGGCGGGTGCCGGGCGACGGTCACGATTCGGCCCCGTGGTGGGCTCTTGCGCGGTCCGTGCTGGAAGAGCGGCTGCCGCGACGGCGTTGGGCCCGGTGTGAACCTGACCGACGCTCCGCGGAGCGCACCCGACGTGCCCGAGACGGCGGACGTCGTCGTGATCGGCGCTGGCCAGGCCGGGTTGTCGGCCGCGTACCACCTGCGACGCCGGGGCCTCGTGCCCGCTGGTGCCGCGCCGTCGGGCATCGACGAGGCACCACGCACCTACGTGGTGCTCGACGCCGAGGACGGGCCCGGGGGAGCGTGGCGGCACCGCTGGCGCTCGTTGCGGATGGCCACGGTGAACGGCATCTACGACCTGCCCGGGCTGGAGCAGCCGGGGGTCGACCCGGAGGCGGCGAGTGTCGACGTGCTGCCCGCGTACTTCGGCGACTACGAGAGCGACCTCGGGCTCGCCGTCGTGCGGCCTGTGCGGGTCCGCCGGGTCGAGCGGGCGGCCGACGACGCCGGGCTCCTGGTCCGCTGGGAGGTCGCCGGGCGGTCCGGCGTGATCGCGGCGCGAGCGCTCATCAGCGCGACGGGGACGTGGACCAAGCCGTTCTGGCCGTACTACCCGGGCCAGGAGTCGTTCCGCGGCCGGCAGCTGCACACCGCCGACTACGTCCGCGCGGAGGATCTCGCCGGCGCGCGGGTCGCCGTGGTGGGCGGCGGGATCTCCGCCGTGCAGCTGCTCGACGAGATCTCGCACGTGGCCGAGACGTTCTGGTTCACGCGCCGCGAACCGGTGTGGCGCAAGGAGTTCGGGCCCGACGAGGGATCGCGTGCGGTCGCCATGGTCGACCAGCGCGTCCGCGAAGGGCTGCCACCGCAGAGCGTCGTGTCCGTCACGGGCCTGATCCGCACGCCGTCGCTGCGTGCGGCTGCCGAGCGCGGGGTCCTCAAGCGGCGGCCGATGTTCTCGCGGATCGTGCCCGAGGGTGTCGTCACGGCGGACGGCGACGCGCTGCCCGTCGACGCCATCTTCTGGAACACGGGGTTCCGCGCGGCCCTGGACCACCTGCGGCCACTGCGCCTGCGGGCCCCGGGCGGGGGCATCCGCATGGACGCCACGCAGGTGGCCGGCGAGCCGCGGGTGCACCTGGTGGGGTACGGGCCGTCGGCGTCGACCGTCGGGGCGAACCGTGCCGGGCGCGAGGCCGTGGCGCGGATCCTGCGGTTCCTCTCCGCCGAGGATGAACGGCTGCCCGCGCCCCACGGGGCACGGGCAGCCGGGAGCCGTCGAGGCTCCAGCGGTGACGTCAGGGCGAGGTGAGGTCCGCGACCTGTCCGTCCGCGACGGTGGCGACCTGGTCGGCCGTGAGGGCACCCTGGTAGACCTGCAGGTCGTCCACGTCACCCTGGAACGGCGTGTCCCACCAGTTGACGCCGAGGGCGAAGACGCCGTCGTCGGTGGTGAACACGTCCGGGAACCCGGTCCCGGTGTGCACCGCCACGCCGTCCAGGTAGACCGTCACCGCACCGCCGGTCTCGACGGTGAAGGCCAGGTGCGACCAGGTGTCGGTCGGGATCTGCGTCCCGGTCAGGCCGTCGTAGTAGGTGGTCGAGCCCGCCCAGAGCATCGTGCGGTGCTCGTCCCAGCCGGACGGCACGAGGCTCAGCCAGTTGACGTCGTCGCGGGCGCCGAAGAACGCCGTCGTGAAGTCGGTCAGCCGTTCCGGGCGCAGCCACAGGCTCACCGAGTAGTCCTGCCCGGAGAGCAGCCCGTCCGGCAGACGCACCCCGCTGGAACCGTCCAGGTGGACCGCGTCGCCGTGCACGCCCTCGGTGAAGGAGACCTGGCCGCCGACGGAGTCGACGCGGTCGCCCGTGACGGTGCCTGCCGAGGCGCCGCCCGTAGCCGTCAGGTCGCCGTCGAAGGCGTAGCGGGCGACCAGACCGGGTGCCGGCAGCACCGGCACGGTGAGGTCGAAGGTCGACGCCGCGGTCGCGTCGCCGCTGGTGATCGTGGCGGTCAGGGTGACGATGGCGTCCTGCTCGGACGGCCGGGTGACCGTGCCGTCGGCGGTGACGACCGACTCGTCGCTGGACGTCCAGGCGATCGACGCACCATGGGTGCCGACGGTCGGCAGGTCGAGGTCCGCGACCACCGAGCCGGTGCCCGGCAGAGTGAGGTCCGTGGCGACCGCGTCGACGATCTCCTGGTCGCTGAGGGGTGCCAGGGCGCTTCCCCACAACGGCACGCCCTCGGTCCCGACCACGCTGAACGTCGTGACCCACCGCTCGCCGGTGGGGTCCCACTCGCGGGTGACGGCGCCGTCGTAGGCCTCGCCGTCGATGGTCAGGTGCAGGCGGTTCTTCTGGTACTGGCGCCAGCGGCCGTCGACGGCGCCGGTGACGGTGCCGTTCTGGTTCAGCGTGACGGTGGTCGCCCGGCGGATCTCGGGGCTGATGGTCTTGTCGTGCTCGATGAACCGGTAGTCGCCGACGAGCTGCTTGCGCACGAACTTCGAGGTGTCGTTGCCGCCGGCGTACCGGTAGGGAGCGACGACGGGCCACCCCTCGGCGTTCATCGACATCTCGTGCACGCGGATCTGGTGCCGCTCGCCCTGCTCGGGGAAGCGGCTGTGGAAGATCAGCAGCATCTCGCCGGTCTCGGGGTCGACGTACGTGGTGTTGTGACCGGGGGAGACCTTGCCGTCGCCGATGCCGGTGCCCGGCGCGCCGACCTCTCGCTGGAACTGGTAGCTGCCCATCAGCTTGACGCCGTACGGCTCGATGGTGGCGTCGTCGAAGATCGGCAGGTCGGGGTTCGAGCGGACCTCGCGCATGTCGTGGCCCGCGGCGTCGACGAAGGGTCCGTCGGGATTCGGCGAGCGCATCACGCGCATGTTGTAGCCCTCGGTGGCGCCCAGCCCGCCGAACGAGGTGAACAGGTAGTAGTGCTCCGTCTCGGGGCTGTACATCATGGCGGGGCCCTCGATGCGGCTGTGGTTGCCGCCGGTCAGGTGCGTGCCGTAGCCCTGGTCGGGCAGCGGGAGGCCGGTGCCCGGGTCCAGCTCCAGGATGAAGATGCCGCCCGAGAACGACCCGTAGACCATCCAGAGGTTGCCGTCGGCGTCGTAGAAGACGTCGGGGTCGACGGCGTTCGGGTGCACCAGAGCGTCGTAGGGGGTGCCGTCCTCGCTGGGCCCCTCGCCGTCGCGGTGCCCGGACCGCAGCAGGATGCCGAGGTCCTCGTAGGGGCCGTCGACGCTGTCCGCCACCGCGACGCCGAGCGCGCTGCGCGGCGAGCTGCCCTCGCAGGCGTTGTAGTACATGTAGAACTTGCCGTCGGCCTCGAGCTGGATGACGTCGGCGGCCCACAGGGTGTCGGACTCCGCCCACTCGAACGTCTCCGCGAGCTCGGTGGTGACGTCGTCGAACAGCGGGTTCTGCGGCGTGACGAGGTTGGCCGCCTGCTCCCACTGCACGAAGTCCTCGGTCGTGGCGGCGGCCAGGTGCGAGCCGAAGACCCAGTGCTCGTCGCCCACGCTGACCAGGGACGGGTCGTGGGTCTCGGCGTCGACGAAGACGGGCGGTGGCGGGTCGGCCGGGGTGGGTGGGGCCGCGCCGGCCGATCCGGCGGTGGCGGCGGCCAGCGGCAGGGTCAGGCAGGCGGCGGCGAGTGTGGCGATGCGGCGTGACCAGCGGCTGGTCATGGTGGCTCCTCGGTGTTCGTCGTCGAACGGTCCGTCGTCGGTCCCGGTGTTACATCGATGTAGAAGTGGAGTGTACATCTGCTCCTCGCGGCCACGGATGGTTGCCCCGGCGACGCATGGAGTTCGTCGAGCCGTCGTGGCCAGGTCAGCCGGTCTTCACGCTCGGTTGTCAACGTGATCGCGGGTCGGCAGGAGGCCGGCCCACGATCACGACAGGAGAACCTCAGTGAGATCTACTGCCAGCCGATCGACCACCCTCTCGACCCGGATGCTCGCACTGACCGGCGGCGGGCTCGCGCTCGTCCTCACCGGCACGCTGCTCCCGTCCGCCACCGCCGCACCCGGAGCGCACGACCGCCCCTGGGCCGAGTCTGCCTACCGGGGCTCCGTCGACGTCGTCGCCGGACCCGCCGAGGACCAGCAGACCATCGACGGTGTCGTCTTCGTCGACAAGGACCAGGACTCCGTGCAGGACCGCAAGGAGCGCGGGCTGCGCGGCGTCACCGTCACCAACGGTCGCGACGTCACGACGACGGACCGCCGAGGCCGCTACGAGCTCCCGGCGTTCGACAACATGACGGTCTCCGTCACCCAGCCGCGCGGCTACCAGGTGCCGGTGGACGACGACAACGTCGCCCAGTTCTTCTACCACCACCTGCCCGAGGGCTCGCCGGAGCTGCGCTACGGCGGCCTGGAACCGACCGGTCCGCTGCCGGAGGCCGTGAACTTTCCGCTCGCCAAGAGCAAGGCCACCAGGACCGCCGACCAGCACTGCCTCATCGGTGGCGACATCCAGACCTACAACCAGGACGAGGTGGAGTACGCCCGGAACGGTGCCTTCACCGACCTCGCCGCGCGGACCGACTACACCGGGTGCGGCGCGCTGTTCATCGGCGACGTCGTCGGGGACGACCTCTCGCTGTACCCGCAGACGCGCGAGCTCGTGGGCATGCTCAACGGCCCGGCGAGGTTCCTGCCCGGCAACCACGACCTGGACTACGACGCCACGAGCAGCGAGCACACCTTCGACACGTACCGGGCCCACATCGGGCCCGAGTACTACTCCTACGACGTGGGCCGGGCGCACGTCGTCGCTCTGAACACCGTCGAGTACCCGGTGGGCAGCTCGTACACCGGCGCCCTCGACGAGCGTCAGCTCGAATGGCTGCGCAACGACCTCGCGCAGGTGCCGCGGCACAAGCTCGTCGTCATCGCCGCGCACATCCCGCTCCTCGACTACGCCGACCAGGGCAGCAGCAAGCACCAAGTAGCACAGGTCGAGGAGATCTACGAGCTGTTGGAAGGGCGCAGGGCCATCGCCCTGGGCGGCCACACCCACAGCCTCGAGAACCTCCGCGAGGGCGACAGCCTGGAGGGCTGGTCCGAGGTCATGGGCGTCGACGAGCTGCCGTTCCCGCACATCACCGCGGGAGCGATCTCCGGCGACTGGTACTCCGGCGACCTGCTGCCGCAGGGCTACCCGACGGCGCTCCAGCGCGACGGCGGTCAGCCCGGCGTGCTCACCCTGGACATCAAGGGCCACCGGGTCCAGGAGCGCTTCACCGTCCGCGGCGCGGACGAGTCGCACCAGATGGCGCTCGGCGTGAACACGCCCCGCTACCGCGAATGGTTCGCCGCCCACCGCTCCGCCGTCGGCTCGGCGCCGGAGTACACCGACCCGCTCGTCGTGTCGCCGGCGGACCTGGCGGGGACCACGTGGCTGACCACCAACTTCTGGATGGGCGGCACGGGCTCGACCGTCACCGCGACGATCGACGGCCGGGAGCCCGTGGAGGCGGTGCGCACCCAGCCCATGCAGGGCGAGGGGCAGAAGATCGGCGCCGAGTGGTCCGACCCGGTGGCCGTCCAGCAGCAGCTGGTGCACGGCGGCAGCGTCGCGGAGCGTTCCATGCACCTGTGGCGCCTCGAGCTGCCCGCGGACCTGGCGTCCGGGGAGCACACCGCCGAGGTGACCGCCACCGACGTCCACGGACGCCAGTTCACGGACACGCTGACGTTCGAGGTGACCGACTGACGGGAGCGTGACGACGGGCCGGTGGCGCCGCGGCGGAGTGCCCGTCGCGGTCGCCGCCGGCGCCGGCGTCACGGGCCGCTCGCCTGCTCTCCATGCGGCGCATCGCCGCCTCGAGGGCGAGGCCGAGCAGCAACGCGGAGACCATGCCCACCGCGATGGCGAGCAGCGGGCTGCTGCCCAGCAGCCAGTGGGCGCCGACGGCGATGGTGGCGTTGTAGGCCGACCAGAGGACGGCCGCCAGACCGGCCGCCAGCGTGAACCTGGCGGGTGAGTACCCCAGGACGCCCGCGCTCACGTTCACCCCGACGCGGCCCACGGGGACGAACCGGCCGACGATGACGAGTGTGGCTCCTCGCCGGTCGAGCGCCGCACCCGCGCGGGCGAGCATGCGCTGCCCGCGCGCGCCGCGCAGCCCGGGGATCCTGCGCAGCGGGACGCGGCGGCCGAGCGTGAAGGCGAGCAGGTCTCCGAGCAGTGCGCCGCCAGCCGCGGCCAGCACGAGCAGCAGCAGGTGCGGGCCGGTCCCCGCGGCGGAGAGCACCGCGGCGGTGATGAGCACCGTCTCGCTGGGGATCGGAGGGAACACACCATCGATCACCGCTAGCACGAGCACGACGGCGAGCAGCCAGGGGGAGTCGCCCAGCTGCACGGCGAAGGCCTCGATGTGGTTCAACAGCTCCACGGTGCGTACGTCCCCTCGGTATGACTGCTCACCAGTCAAGGTGGCGGCACGCGCCAGTGGCTATGGGGTGTCACCCCGAGAGGCCCCTGGTCTTGGCCACGAGAGGCCGAGCAGGGGTGGCGCCCGGAGCAACCGTCCTGCATGGTGGTGTGCGATGAATCGGTCGATGACGCCCCACCGCCTCCGTTCTTTCACCACCACGGTCACCGCCCTGGCTGCCGGTGCGCTGCTCGCCGCCGGTCTCCCGGCCCCGGCCACAGCCACGGCAACTGCCGGCGCCGCCCCGGCCGCCGCCCCGACCGACACCACGCAGGTCGACGCGCCCGTGCCGAAGATCGACTGGCAGCCCTGCGACGACACCGCAGGCTTCGACTGCGCCGAGGTCGAGGTCCCGAGCGACTACGACCGACCTCACGGCCGCACCACCACGATCGCGCTCACCCGGCTGCCGGCCACGGACACCGAGAACCGGATCGGCAGCGCCCTGGTCAACTTCGGCGGCCCCGGCGGCCCCGGCGTGGAGAACCTGCACGCCGTGGGCGAGGTCATGGCCGACCCGGAGGTCCGCGCCCGGTTCGACCTGATCGGCTTCGACCCGCGTGGCGTCGGCGGCTCCGACCCGGTGACGTGCTTCCGCGACGCGGAGCAGGAGCAGGAGTTCCTCGCCCGGCTGCCGGAGATGCCGATCACCCGCGCGGAGGAGCGCCGCACCGTCGCGGGGTTCGCCCGGATCGCCACCGGCTGCCAGGTCGTGTCCGGCGAGCGCCTGGCGACGGCGTCGACGGCGAACGTGGCGCGTGACATGGACGTGCTGCGGCAGGCGCTGGGCGACGAGCAGCTCACGTACATCGGCTACTCGTACGGCACGATCCTCGGCGCCACCTACTCGGCGCTGTTCCCGGAGCGGGTGCGCGCCCTGGTGCTCGACGGCACGATCGACCCCGTGGCCTGGTCCGGGAAGGGCTCGGACGACCCGATCGCCACGCGCCTGGGGCAGGCGGAAGCCACCACCGAGACGTTCGCCGAGTTCAACCGGTTGTGCGCCGAGGCGGGACCGGGTGCGTGCCCGCTGGCCGCGCTCGGTGATCCAGCCACGATCACCGAAGAGGTCTTCACCACGCTGCGCGAGGGGCCCGTCGAGGTGCCGGACGGGGACGGTGACACCTTGCCCGTCACCTACGGGCAGATGGTCTCGACCTCGTTCCAGGCGATGTACGGCACCTCGGCGTGGCCGCAGCTGTCGCTCGCGTTCACCCAGGTCGCGGTCGCCGCCGGCATCGGTGAACAGCCGCCGTCCGCCAGGATGCACGGCCCGTCGCTGGATGACCTGCTGCGCGAGATCGGCATCGTGGAGGACTACCCGTCGATCGGCAACGCGCTCGCCGCCCAGTGCATGGACACCGCTGAGCCGCTGTCGCTGTGGCAGTACCCGGCCTATGTCGACGACCTGGACGAGGCGCACCCGCACTTCGGGCGCCTGCGCGGGTGGACCGGCGCGGTGTGCGCACCGATGGTCCTGCGCGACGAGGACGCCTACACCGGTCCGTGGGAGCAGACCACGCAGGCGCCGGTCATGGTGATCGGCACCCGCCACGACCCCGCCACGCCGTACCACTTCACGGCGCCGTACGCGGCCCACTACGACGACGCGCGGGTGATGACCGTCGAGGGCTGGGGGCACACCACCCTCGGCGCGAGCACCTGCGCGGACGCGGCGATCGCCCGGTACCTCGTGGACGGCGAGGCGGACGACGGCGCGACGTGCGAGCAGGACGTCGAGCCCTTCGCCCCGGTGCCGCAGCGTTCCGACCGTGCGGACCTGCGTACCGAGGTCGGCCGGTCCGCCTGGTGGGGCCTCTGAGCGGCCGGTAGCACGCGGACCGGTCGGTGACCGACGGCGACGCAGGTCACTGCGCACTCGCGTGACCCGGTGTACCGTCGTGGCGGGTCGGCAGACCGATCTGGACAGGCTTGTGTATCTACCGGGTGCTCCTCGCGCCAACGGCGGCACGACGCATCGTGCGGCTGTGCCGCGCTGGAGGAGACCGACGAACATGACCTTGACGCACCATCGGGGTGAGCCCCGTGCCACCGCCGAGCAGCCCCTCGACGACGCGGAGCCCACGCTGGTCCAGGTGATGGGCCGCACCTACTTCCCGCTCGCGTTCGTCGCGCGGCTGCCCTTCGCCATGATGGTCGTGGGCGTGCTGACCCTCGTCGTGGCGGGTCGGGACTCCCTGACCCTCGGCGGCGCGACGTCGGGCATGGTCGGCCTCGGTGGCGCCGCGATCGGGCCGCTCGTCGGAGCATGGGCCGACCGTGCCGGCCAACGCCGAGTCCTCCTGGCGACGGCCGCGGGCAACAGCGTGCTGCTGCTCGCCCTGACCGCCGCCGTCTACGCGACGGTGCCCGACGCCGCCGTGCTTGCCATCGCCTTCGCCATCGGGGCCACCTCGCCGCAGGTCCCGCCGATGTCGCGCAGCCGGCTCGTCGGCGTCATCCGCACCCGCCTGTCGGCGCCCCGACGACCTGCCGCCCTCAGCCGGACGATGTCGTACGAGTCCGCGGTCGACGAGATCGTGTTCGTCGTCGGCCCCTTCGTGGTCGGGCTGCTCGCCGCGACGCTGGGGCCAGCCGCGCCGATGATCGCCGCCGCCGCGCTCACCGCGCTCGCGGTCGGGGCGTTTGCTCTGCACGCCAGCGCCCGCCCGACGGCGGTGCCCACCTCGCGCACGGCGCCCGCCTCGGGTCCGGGCCGGGTGGCGCAGGCGCCGGCCCGCGAGCTGTGGCGCCCACGTGTGCTGGTTCTCGTCGCCGGGTTCGTCGGCGTCGGCCTGTTCTTCGGCTCCGTGCTCACGGCCATGTCGGCCTACACCGGGGACGCCGGTCACTCGGAGCGGGCCGGGCTGCTCTACGGGTTCATGGGGATCGGGTCCGTCGTCTCGGCGCTCGCGGTCTCCGCCTTCCCGGTGCGGTTCAGCCTGCGCTCGCGCTGGCTGGTCTTCGCCGTCGTGCTGCTGGTCGGGGCCGCTGTCGTGGCCGTCGCGCCGTCGACCGGCATGCTGGTCGTGGGCCTGCTGGTGGCCGGGCTCGGCATCGGGCCCAGCCTCGTGACGGTCTACTCGCTCGGCTCGGAGCGCAGCCCGGCCGGCCGGGGAACCACGCTCATGACGATGCTCGGGTCGGCGGTCATCCTCGGCCAGTCGATCGCGGCGGCCGCCACCGGAGCGCTCGCCGACACGCTCGGCACCTCGGCGGCGATGGCCGTGCCCCTCGTCGCCGCCGGGGTCGTCCTGGCCTCGGCCGCGGCGAACTGGCGGCTCACCGGCCGAGGATGACCAGGGTCGTCCCGGGTGGCTCGGGGCTACCGTCGAAGCCATGGAAGACATCGTGCAGGTGACCACCACGATCGACACCGAGGACGGCGCGAGCCGCCTGGCACGGGAGGCCGTGGCCGCGCGGCTGGCGGCCTGCGGTCAGGTCGACGGACCGGTGTCGAGCAGCTTCCGGTGGGACGGCAGCGTGACCACGGAGGCTGAGTGGCGGCTGACGCTCAAGACGACGGCCGCGAGGGCCCCGGAGCTCGAACAGTGGCTCGCCGGTCACCATCCTTACGACGTGCCCGAGGTGCTGCGGGTCCCGGTGATCGGGGGCAACCCCGACTATTTCGTCTGGGTGGCCGCCGAGGTGAGCTGACCTGTCGTCCGACGGCGGTGCTCGGCCGGGCTCACACCACGGACCCGCTTGAACGCGGCGCTCAGCGCAAAGGGTGAGGCGTAACCGACCGCGCGGGCCACGGAGGTCAGCGTGGCGCCGTCGTCGGCGAGCAGCATGTCCGCGGCGAGGTCGAGCCGCCAACCGGTCAGGTAGGCCATGGGCGGTTCACCGACCAGCTCCGTGAACCGCCGGGCGAACGCCGCACGGGACAGCCCCACCTCCCGCGCCAGTGTCTCGACGGTCCACGGCCGGGCCGGGTCGTGGTGGATCAGTCGCATCGCGACGCCGACGGCGGGGTCGGCGTCGGCGCGGTACCAGCCCGGTCCCTGCGGGTGGTCCAGCCAGGCGCGCAGACAGGTGATGAGCAGCAGGTCGAGCAGGCGGTCGAGCACGGCCTCCTGACCGGGCAGGTCCTGCACCACCTCGCGGGCGAGCAGGTCCACCAGGGTGGGGTCCACGTCGCCACGCCGCAGGACGACGCGGTGCGGCAGCACGCGCAGGAGACGGCGACCGACCGCTCCGTCCAACGGGTAGGTGCCGGTGATGATGACGGTCTCGCCGTCGAGGTCGTTGCCCCAGGACCGCACGCCGAACACCGTCATCGGAGACGGTCCGCCGTCGATCGCGCGGCAGACGTCGCTCGGTCCGACGACCACGGTCGGGTCGGTCGCAGGGGTGTCGGCGACCACGTAGTGCTCAGGCCCGCGAAGAAGGACGACGTCGCCCGCCTGGACCGTGGTGCCGCCGTCGTCGCCGGAACCGCTGGGTCCCACCCAGGCCGAGCCGTGCAGCACGGGGACGATGGTCAGCGGCGCCTCGTCCTCGATCCGCATGCCCCAGGGCGCCCGCAGGTGGCTGCGCAGCAGGAACGCACCCCGCGCGCGAGGGCCGTCGAGCAGCCCGGAGACGACGTCCATGCGTGCAGCGTAGTCCTCGGCACCCGTGGAGATGAGACGACCGCGCATGTACCAGAGTGTTTGAGCGATGGATCGTCTCGTGCCGTGCGCGTTGACTCGAGGTGTCAACTTGCCCGTTCCCACGGAGGTCGCCATGTCCCAGCAGTCCACTCTCATCCCGTCCACCGCCGCGGCCGCGGACCGTGGCACCGTCACCGTGCTCGGTGCGACCGGGAAGACCGGCCGCCGCGTCGCGGACCGGCTCGAGGTGCTCGGCGTACAGGTTCGCCGCGCGTCGCGGAGTGCAGAGCTCCGGTTCGACTGGGCGGACGAGTCCACCTGGCCGGCGGTGCTCAACGGTGCCGACGCCGTGTACGTCGCGTACGCGCCCGACCTCGCGATCGACGGCGCACCGGAGACCGTGACCCGCCTGGCCGTCGCCGCCCGCGACGCGGGGGTGCGGCGACTGGTGCTCCTGTCCGGGCGCGGGGAGGCCGAGGCACAGCGCGCCGAACGGATGGTCGCCGAGGTGTTCCCCGCGCCCACCATCCTGCGGTGCGCGTTCTTCGCCCAGAACTTCGACGAGAGCTTCCTGCTCGAGCCGTTGCTCGAGGGTGAGCTCGCTCTGCCCGTCGGCGACGTGACCGAGCCGTTCGTCGACCTCGAGGACGTGGCCGAGGTCGCGGTGGCCGCCCTGACCGACGACGCGCACGCCGGAGAGGTCTACGAGCTCACCGGACCGCGATCACTGACGTTCGCCGGCGCCGTCGCCGAGATCGGTGCCGCGGCAGGTCGCGACCTGCGGTTCGTGCGCACCACCATGGCGGAGTTCGTCGAGGGCCTCGTGGCGGCGGGCGTGCCCGCCGAGGACGTCGGTCTCCTGGAGTACCTGTTTACCGAGGTGCTGGACGGCCGCGGGTCGCCCGTCGTCGACGGAGTCCAGCGGGCACTGGGCCGGGCGCCGCGCGACTTCGCGGAGTATGCCGTCCGCGAGGCCGCCGACTGGGCGCCGCGCGCATGACCGCGTACGACGTGCTCGTCGTGGGTGCCGCCGTCGCGACCGGCCTCGCCGGTGGGGTGCTCTACGCGTTCTCGGCCTTCGTCATGGCGGGGTTGCGGCGCCTTCCGCCCGACGACGGCGCAGCCGCCATGCGCGCGATCAACCGGGACGCTCTGCGTCCGCCCCTCATGGTGCTGCTGCTCGCGGCCGTCGGGCTGCCCGTGGCGGGCGCCGTCGTCGGGCTCGCGACCTCGGCGCCGGGGGCGACGTGGGCCGTCGCGGGAGCCGTGGTGGCGGTGGTCGGGATCCTCGGGGTCACCGGGTTCGGCAACGTCCCGCTCAACGACCGGCTGGAAGCCGCCGAGGATCCCGGCGCTGAGTGGCAGCGCTTCGTCGGGCCGTGGTTACGGTGGAACCACCTGCGGACCGTGGCGGGGGCGGTCGCCGCGCTCCTCTTCATCGTTGCCGCCTGACGGTCAGGGTTGGACGAGGCGGACCTCGGCGTCGTGGACCTCGATGGGGTAGGTGGTGTCGGTCGTGGTGGCTTGGCCGGGCACGTCGGTCCAGGTGGGGGTGCCGGTGATGCGGAACTGGCCGTGCCAGGTGGTGGTCAGGGTGACCGAGTAGGTGCCGGGGGCGGGGTAGGGCAGGTGGATCGCGGTGGGGGTGTCCCACGGTCCGCCGGGGTGGTCGGTGACCACGGCCTCGGTGCCGTCACCGGGATCCCACGTGTACTCGGCCGGCACGGCACGGACCTGCACGGGCACCCCGAGCAGGGTGGTCTCCAGCATCTGGGGGGTGTCGTCCGTGCGGGGGTGGACCCCGAAGTTGACGATGGCCCAGTCACGTTCGGCGTGCAGGGCGATCTGGGCGGGCTCGATAGGCATGGCCTTGAACTCGCGGGTGGCGGCGTCCAGCAGGTCGGCCGGGGTGACGCAGGCGCCCTCGTCGATCAGCTCGGCGGGCCTCTGGGCGCCGCCTGGCTGGTCGGTGACGGCCCACAGCCCGGCGAGCTCGTAGGAGTCCTCGTCACAGTCCAGCCCGTCGTAGGCGATCTCGGTGCCCTCGGCACAGGCGTCGGCCAGCAGGGTCGCGTCCAGGTCCCGCAGCCAGCACTGATGCACCGTGGCACGGAAGTAGGTCACGTCCGAGTCCCCACCACCAGACCCATCGATCGCCGCCTGCTGCTCCTCCAGCGTCGCGGCCGCAGTCAGTTCGTCTTCAGCGATGCGTGCCTCCTCACGCCAACCAGGCGCGGGTTCATTGGAACTGACGATGGCTAGGGCCAGATTCGCACTGAGAAGGGAGCCGACGAGCACTGCCTTCATCACTCAGTCGACTTCCGGCATGGCGGGCATCCCGACCACGATCCATCGACCATCGCGTTGACCGAGCTCGGCGCGAATCTCCGTCGTCTGTGCCCCGACGTGATCGACCTCTGCTCCGTCACTGTCACGGATGGTGAGCTCCTCGGTCTTCACGCGGATGTCCAGGGGTGTCACGCCGGTGACGGGATCACGCTGATACGTCGACAACACTTCTACTTCGACCGCGCCGCCCTCGTAGCTCGAGCCCGTGTCAGAGAGCCACTTGGCGTTGTCGAGCGTGGAGTCGCAGTAGCCACACGCCCGGTGTGAGAGCTCCTTGTACGTCGATCGGTCTCCCGTCAGGAGCATGTGGTGTTGGACCTGGAAGAAGTAGTCGACTGCGGCCGCGGCACCCTTGCCATCGTCGCGGTCCATCGCCGCCGGGCGCTCCGGCTCCCCGGCATCAGCCGCCCCTGACGCCTCCGGAGACGCCTCGGCCGACGGCTCGTCCGACGCCGACGCGGACGGCGACGCCGTCACCGAGGCCGGCAGCGGCAGCTGCGACTCCTCGACCTCGGGCTCCCCACCGGTACACCCGCCCACCAGCAGCGCCCCCAGCACCACCGCAGCAGGCCAGCACCAACGAGGGACAGAGGAATCGTGCCGGGTCGTGCGCGTCATCGCGTCTCCAGGGCATAGACAGGCCAGCGGCCAGGACCAGCCACCGACCCTAGCGACCCCTACCCACCCGCGGAACCGCACATCCCAGCCTGTGGACAACCCTGCCGGCGGCCCACCACGGCGGCCCACCACGACGACCGCAACAAGGGCCGTGACGCCCGGGTGACGCCTCTGTGACGCGCCGCGCGCAGGCTCGGCGTACGGACGGTCCACCCGTCGGCGTCGAAGGAGCCACCCATGACCATCACCCCCAGCCACCCCGGCGTATACATCACCGAGGTGCCGAGCGGAAACCGTGCGATCACGGGCGTCGCGACGTCGATCACGGCGTTCGTCGGCCTGGCGCAGCGCGGCCCCGCGGACGTACCGGTATCCATCAGCAGCTACGCGGACTTCGAACGGCGGTTCGGTGGCCTGACCAGGGCCAGCGGCCTCGGGTATGCCGTCCGTGACTTCTACCTCAACGGCGGCGGCCGCGCCGTCGTGGTCCGCATCGCCCCGTCCGACGCCGACTCCGCGACGCTGGACGTCGGCGACCTCTCCCTGGAGGCGGACGGACCCGGCAGCTGGGCCGACACCCTGGAGGTCGAGGTGCAGCACCTGTCGACGACCGAGGGCGAAGACGTCGCCGCCGGCCAGGGCGGTGGCGTCACGGCCGGTGACCTGTTCACCCTCCTCGTCCGGGAGGCTGCCGACGAGGACCCGGCCGAGATCTTCCGCAACGTCACGATGGTGGACGGACCGCGGCGGGTGGACCGGGTCCTGGAGGGCTCACAGCTGCTGCACGCCACCGCCGCTCCGGCCGACGGGGACGTGCGACCGACGACCGGGACCTTCACGGTGGCCGCGGCCGACCAGGGGTCCGACGGCGGCACGATCGCCGGCACGGACTACGCCAGCGCCGCGCTGGCCTCCTCCCGCGGCGGCATCTACGCGCTCGAGGACACCGACCTGGTCAACATCCTCGTCATCCCGCCGCCCACCCCGGCCGGCGAGCTCCCGGCGGGTGTCTGGTCCGACGCGCTCGCCTACGCCGTGACACGACGTGCCTTCCTCGTGGTCGACCCGCCACCGGATGCCACTCCCGCCGCCGCCGGTACGTTCGCCGCGGACCACGGCATCACCGGACTCGCAGCCCGCAACGCCGCGCTGTACTACCCGCGCGTCCGCCACGCCGACCCCTTGCGCGGCGGAAGCATCGGCACGTTCGCCCCCAGCGGCGTCGTCGCCGGCGTCATGGCCCGCACGGACGCGTCGCGGGGCGTGTGGAAGGCGCCGGCCGGGCTCGAGGCCGCGATGACCGGCGTCGTCGACCTGGAACGCAACCTGTCCGACGGCGAGACCGGTGACCTGAACTCCGGCGGGGTGAACGCTCTGCGGACCTTCCGCGACGCCGGGTCGGTCGTCTGGGGCGCGCGCACCCTGCGGGGCGCGAACGTCCTCGCCGACGAGTACGGATACGTGCCCGTGCGACGCTTCGTGCTCTTCCTCGAGGAGAGCCTGTTCCGCGGGACCCAGTGGGTGGTGTTCGAACCGAACGACGAACCGCTCTGGGGACAGATCCGCCTCACGCTGGGTGGATTCATGCAGGACCTCTTCCGCAAGGGCGCCTTCCAGGGCAGCACCCCGCGCGAGGCCTACTTCGTCAAGTGCGACGCCGAGACCACCACCCAGTACGACATCGACCGCGGGATCGTGAACATCCAGGTCGGGTTCGCCCCGCTGAAGCCGGCGGAGTTCGTCATCATCTCGGTCCAGCAGAAGACTGCTGCGGCCAGCGACTAGGAGGTACGCCGTGGCTGAGTTCACCGTCAACGCCAGCCGGTTCGACCCGTACAAGAACTTCAAGTTCCGCGTGAAGTGGGACGGGAGATACGTGGCCGGGGTCAGCAAGGTCAGCGCGCTGAAGAAGACCACCGAGGTCGTCACCCACCGCGACGGTGGCGACCCGTCGAGCAGCCGCAAGTCGCCCGGCCGGACCGAGTACGAGGCGGTCACCCTCGAGCGGGGCGTCACGCACGACCCCGAGTTCGAGAAGTGGTCCGACAAGGTCTGGGGCTTCGGCGCGGGTCTCGGCGCCGAGTCGTCCCTGGCGGACTTCCGCAAGGACATCATCATCGAGGTCTACAACGAGGCCGGGCAGCTGGCGCTCGCCTACAAGGTCTACCGCTGCTGGGTCTCGGAGTACCAGCCGGTCCCGGAGCTGGACGCCAACGCCAACGGCGTCGCCATCGCGATGCTCAAGCTCGAGAACGAGGGCTGGGAGCGCGACGCCGCCATCCACGAGCCCACCGAGCCCAAGCTCGAGGCGTGATGTCCGACGACTGCGCCACCCTGGCACTCGACGAGGCGCTGTCGGGCGTGGCGACGGCGTCCCGCGGGGCGGCGCTGCTCCACGCCCGGGGTGAGGCGCCGGACCTGGACACCGCGGCCGAGCTGCCGCTCGCACGAGCGGCCGCGGTGGCGCTGGACGAGCTGCGGACCCGCGCCGGCCCCGTGCTGGGCACGGTCGTGGACTGCCCTGGCTGCCGGACGTCCCTCGACGTGCCCCTGATGCTTGGCGACCTCGCGGCCACCACCGACCCGGCACCGTCGACCGAGGTCCGGGTGCCCGGTGCGGTCGTCCGTGCGCCGACGACGGCGGACGTGCTGGCCGCGCTGTCGGCACCCGACCCCGGGGAGGCGTTGAGTCGGCGGTGCGTGCGCTGGGACTCCGAGGCCACCGTGGGCGCCACGATGCAGGAGCCGGTCCGCGACCCGGACGTGCTCGCGGCGGTGGAGCAGACCGCCGAACGTCTCGCCGGGGCCGCGGACACCAGCGTGCACCTCGACTGCCCGGCGTGCGGCGCCGAGGTGACGGCCGCGGTCGACCTCGTCGAGCTGCTCACGGACCGCGTCGCCGACGACGCCACCCGGGTGATCGCCGTGGTCGCCGAGCTCGCCTCCGTCTACGGGTGGTCCGAGCGCGAGGTGCTCGCCCTGCCCGACGCCCGCCGCGCCGCCTACCTGGAGCAGGCCCGCCACGGGGCGCGGTTCCGATGAGCGTCTTCGACCGGCTCGTCGGCCGAGCCTCCGCCGGGCCGGCGCTCACCGTGCGACGCAGCGGCCGCTTCGAGGCACCGGCGGGACCACGGGCCGTCGACGCTCCCGATGCCACACCCGCCGCAGAGCGTGGCGACGTGCAGCACCTGGACCCGACCCAGGACTCCCGGTCCACCGACACCGTGCGCCACCGCCCTGCCGCCGGTACCGACGCACCTCGCGCCGCAGTGTCCCAGTCTTCCGGCGCTGGTGCTGGTGCTGGTGCCGACCCGGCGCCGCCCGCCGTGCCGGGCGATCCGGGCCGTGACGAGCCGCGCCCTGCCACGGCACCGGGCACCTCCGGTCCGACGGAGCCGAGGCGCCCCGCCCTCGCGACTCCGCCTGCTGCGCACCAGCCTCCGCCGTCGCGCCGCGTGCCGGCACCCCGGCAGGATGCCGCGCCGTCGGTCCCGGTCACCGTCCCGGCCGCGGCGGCGCCGAGCCGACGACCGCCCGACGGCGCGCGCGGTCCGCTGCCCGACCGGACCGACCCGGGGCGCCCTGGCCCGGCGCCCGCCAACGGCACCGGACCGACCGCCGAGCCCACCACCCGTCCCACCACCGGAGTCGGTACGGAGCCCATCTCCGAGGTCCGCACCGAGCCCAGCGCCGAGCGCTCCACCGGGGTCCGCACCGTGAGCCGCGACGAGCTCCTCGCCCACCTCGCGCCTGCCCTCGCCGCCGACGGCGCCCTGTCCCGCCACGAGGCCGGCCGTCTCGTCGCGGTGCCCTCGCGGAGCACGCGGGGAGACGTCCAGCGGCGACCCGGCAGGCCGACCGTCGGGCTCGACCCCGTCGACGTGCCCGCCCAGGGCGAGGTCCACCTGCACATCGACCGCGTCGACGTGCACCGGCCAGACCCGCAGCCCGCCCCTGCCCCGCGCTCGCCGGCCCCTGCACGCGACGACCACACCGCCTACCTCGCCCGGCAGGAGAGCAGGTGGCGTCGATGAGCAACACGCTGGCCGTCGCAGCCGTCACCTCGGCCGTCCGCTACGTGCTGCACCAGTCGCTCGGCGACGAACCCGCACCCGTCGGCGGCGCCGACGTCACCACGCTGCGACCCGCCCAGGTCGCCGAGCTCGGCAACGTCGGCGAGGTCGCCGCCGGGCTGAACGTGTACCTCTACCAGGTCACGCCCAACCACGCCTGGAACCTCGACGGCCTGCCCACGCGGCACGCGGACGGCAGCCTCGCCCGGCGACCCGCCGCCGCACTCGACCTGCACTACCTCGTCACCGCCTACGGAGACGAGGAGGCCCTCGAACCGCAGCGGCTGCTCGCCAGGAGCACGTTGGCGCTCGCGGCCACCCCGGTGCTGACCAAGTCGGTGATCCAGGACGCGGTGGCGACCTTCGACGCCGGGGCGACCGACTTCCTCGACGCTGCCGACCTCGCCGACCAGGACGAGGCGGTCAAGATCACCCCGACTCCGCTGCCGCTCGAGGAGCTGTCCAAGCTGTGGGGCGTCCTGGGCACCCCCTACCTGCTGTCCCAGACGTACACCGCCACTGTGGTGCTCCTCCAGGCCGGGCTGCCGGTCCGCACGCCGATGCCCGTCGCGAGCCGCGCACTCGCGGTCCGGCCGTTCAGCCGCGTGCTGCTCGACGACGTCGCCGTCGCCGGTGGCGGTCCGGCGGTCACCGGGACCACGCTCGTGCTCACCGGTCGCGGCCTGCTCGGCGCCCGGACCGCCGTCCGGGTGGCCGGTGAACGCCTCGCGCCGGACCCCTCGTCGCGCACGGATCGCCTCGCCGTGACCCTCACCGACGCCGTGCGCGCGGGGGTCCATGGGGTCCAGGTCGTCCACGAGGCGGCGCCCGGCGCGCCCGGGGAGCCCGTCCGCGTGCTCGGTCGCTCCGACACCCTGCCGCTCGTGGTGCGGCCGGACGTCGGCACGCCCACCACCACCGCTACGCACGTCGAGGTGCCGGTGACGCCGCCCGTGGCAGCCGGGCAGCGCGCCACCGTCAGCCTCGCCCGCGTCGCCGGCGGGGACGACGCCGACCCGGCGCTCGTGGAGGAGCACACCGGACCGGTGCCCGAGGCGGGACCTCCCCTCGACCGCCTCGACGTGCCGCTCGCCGCGCTCACGCCGGGCACGTGGATGGTCCGGGTCACGGTCGACGGAGTGGCGAGCCTGCCCACCATGTCCGGCGACACCTACGACGGACCCTCGGTGACGCTGCCGTGAGCGAGGCGTCGACGGTGGCAGCGCCGGAGCAGGTCCGCGACCTCGTGGTCGGCGAGCTCGACGTGGTGCGTGCGATCCTGACCGGCGCCGACGTCGGCCCGGCCCAGGCACGCCTCGACCGGTTGCGCGCGGGGCAGACGGCACCCGGCCCGCTGGACGAGATCGAGACCGGGTTCGGGCTCAGCACCTTCGAACGACAGACCTTGCTGCTGGCCTGCGGCCCGGACCTCGTCGGTGCGGTCGGCCGCGAGCTCAGCGACCGCACCGGCAGCCCACGACTGAGCTTCGCGGCCGCGTTGGAGCACCTGCCGGGTGCGCACTGGGACGCGCTCGTCCCCGAGGCGCCGCTGCGCCGCTGGGAGCTGCTGCGCCCGGCGGACCCGACCGCCGTCGTCGCCGGACCCCTCCTCCCGGACGAGCAGGTGGTGCACCGGCTCGCCGGGGTCGACGCCCTCGACGAGCGGCTGGAGGTGCTCAGCCATCCCGTCACCGTGCCCGTCCGGCTCTCGCCGACGCAGTCCGCGGTCGCCGCAGAGGTGGCAGCACGCTGGACCGCGTCCGGACCCGTCGTGCTGCGCGGCCCGCAACCCCGCACCACGCGGGCGGTCGCTGCCGCGGCGTGCGCGTCCGTGGGGCTCGCCCCGCGCCTGCTCGGCGCCGGTGACCTCCCGCCGGCCGCGGGCGACCTGGAGCGCTTCGTGCGGCGGCTGGTGCGGGAGACCGTGCTGGGCGGGGTCGCCTGGCTGGTCGACCTCGACACGTCCGCACCACCCGGTGCTCTCGGCCGCACGCTCGTCGCCAGCGACGCACCGGTGGTGCTCCTCGGCGACGGCGGGTCTGCCACGTCCGCGCTCGAACGGCTCGGGCTGTCCGTCGTCGACGTGCCCCGGCTGGGGGCGGGGGAGCGGCGCGCCACGCTGGCCGGCGCGCTCGACGAAGCGGGCGCCGTCGTGCCCGACGACGAGGTGGCGGCCGCCGCGGGAGCGTTCGACCTGGCGGTGGGTGACGTCGACGCCGTGGCGCTCGAGGTCGCGGCCGGGCGTCCGTTGTGGTCCGCGTGCCGTCGTCGGCCGCGAGGCGACGTGGGCGGGCTCGCCCAGGTGCGCGTCGCGCGAGCGGGCTGGGACCGGCTGGTGCTGCCCGAGGCGCAGCTCGACCAGCTGCACGCCCTGGCCGCAGCCGTGCGGCACCGCCCGAAGGTCCTCGACGAGTGGGGGTTCGGTGCCCTGTCCTCGCGTGGGCGGGGAACGGCCGCGCTCTTCGCGGGCGACAGCGGTACCGGCAAGACGTTCGCCGCCGAGGTGATCGCCCACGACCTGCAGCTCGACCTCGTGCACGTCGACCTGTCCCAGGTGGTCGACAAGTACATCGGCGAGACCGAGAAGCGGCTCGCCCGGCTGTTCGACGCGGCAGAGGACGGCGGCATGGTGCTGCTCTTCGACGAGGCCGACGCCCTGTTCGGCAAGCGCTCCGAGGTCAAGGACAGCCATGACCGCTACGCCAACGTGGAGGTCGGGTACCTGCTGCAGCGCATGGAGGCGTTCGGCGGGCTCGCGGTGCTGACCACCAACGCCCGCAGCGCCCTCGACCCGGCGTTCACACGCAGGCTCTCCGCCGTCGTGACGTTCCCCTACCCGGACCGCACGGCGCGTCGCCGGATGTGGGAGCAGGCGCTGCCCGACGCCGTCCCACGACGCGACCTCGACCTCGACCGTCTCGCCGAGGCCGACCTGTCCGGCGGCGGGATCACCTCCGCCGCGCTGCAGGCCGCATACCTCGCCGCCGACGACGGCGGGCCGTTGCAGACGGAGCACCTCGCCCGGGCGGTGCGCTGGGAGCTCGGCAAGTCCGGGCGCGTGGCCTGGTCGGCGGCGCGGCCGCGGGCGGGTGCGGCGCGATGAGGGGGCGTGGTCGGCGCGAGACGGCCGAGGACGTCGCCGCGAGGACCTCGGCAGGCAGCGCAGGTCTGCCGCACCTCGATCGGCTGCAACCGTTGTTCGCGGGCCACGACCTCCGCCGGATCCGGGTCAGCGACACGTCCTCGGACGCCGAGACGCGACGGCGGGTGCGGGCGCACGCCTTCACGCAGGGTGACCGGGTGTCGATGCCGCGCGACGCGTCCGTCGAGCTGGCGGCCCACGAGGCGGCGCACGTGGTCCAGCAGCGCAGCGGCTCGACCTCGGACGGTCCCGCTGCCGAGGCCCAGGCGAACCGGGTCGCGTCACGAGCTTCCGTCGGGCTGCCGGTGGGCGCCCACCTGCCGGCCGTCAGGGACGGCGCGGCGGGCCGTGCGCCGTCGGGCACACCCGTGCTGCACCGAGCCCCGAACCAGGCCGGGACGACGGACGCTGACGACGTCGTGCAATGGGTCCGCGACCACTCGGCCGGACGGACGGTGGGCCAGGTCCTCGACGAGCTGAGCGACGCCCACGGCGGCAACGTCGGCCGGTACTTCTACTGCGACACCTACGGCTGGGTGGACGTGCGGCACTTCGGGGCGGCGGCGAGCTATGCCGCGTCGACGGGCAGCGTGGTGGCGGAGGGCCTCGGGCTCGCCAACGAGATGTTCCAGTGGGCCACGGAGTGGGGCGACGACTACCGCAGCGGCTTCTCCCCGGAGGACATCCCCAGCAACGCCGCCGGGGCGGAGTTCGGCGACGACTACGCCGGTGAGGTCGAGGGGGAGTCCCTCGCGGCGGCGCTCCAACGCTGGATGCGGGACAACGGTGCCCGCCCGGCCGACGACCCGCGTGCGAACCGGGAAGCGCTGCCCGCGACCGACCCGTCCGTGCGAGGTGGGGGCGGCCGTGGGTCGTCGAACGCGTCGCGGACGCAGAGCACCGTCTCCGGTGAGGCGTCCCGGCAGGCGGGCAGCGCGGAGCATGCGGCCCACCAGGCGCTCGACTGGAAGAACTGGGCACGGCTCTACGGCGTGCCGCTGCCGTGAGCGCGGGTCTCGACCGAGAACCGCGGGGCGGGTGCCGGCTCGGGGCCGATCTCACCTGGCCGACCCGGTCGCGATGCGCAGCTCGGGAATGGAGCGCCGGAGCTCTCGGAGGATGCCGCCGCAGTGGAGGCATGCGGCGAAGTGACCGCCGGTCCGGCGCACCGTGGCGACGACGACCCGCGCCGATCCACCGCTGGCGAGGACGTCGTTGACCGCGAGGACTTCGGCGTGCGTCCCCGGCAGCGACCCCGCACGGCTCGATCCGCGGGCCGCCGGGTTCACGCCGACCGTGGGGAGCCGGTCGTCGCTCTGGACGTAGCGCCGGACGGCCGCCTCCACCCGCGGGTCGAGGTGGGCGCCACCGTGCCGTCGGTAGGCACGACGCAGCCAACGCAGGTATCTGTCGGGGTCGAGCACCCGCAGGGTGTCCTCGGTGACCTCGAGGACACCGTGCCGGACGAGGTTTCGGGTGACCCGCGTCTGGGTCGTTCCGGTGTAGAGGTTCTCGCGGATGTGGGCCCCTCCCGTTCCGCTCTCGCGTGCCGCGGAGGACGCTGGGCTGCGCCTGCTCCCCGGGCCGGTGGGTCGCATGGCGTCGGCGTAGTCCTCCAGCGTCTCGGCCTCGGAGCGGCTGGGCCCCCGCCTGGTCTGCACCGGGATGTCGTCCGCCACCTCCGGCAGAGGGCCGTGCGTGAAGTCGTCTCCGACACCCTCGGCGGTGTGGCCCCGGGAGCGTCGGGGCGCACCGCCCCCGGTACCGCCGGGTGTCCCGTCGCTGCGCCGGAGCCTCCGGGCGAGCTGCGCCGCGCGCCGGCTCCGGCGCAACGCTGCCGCGGCCCTCGCCACGCGCGGGATCGCGGCCAGGACCCCGGCCAGCTTCGCCGCCTTGCCCACCCACTTGATGCCGCTGATGATCCCCCCGGAGAGGACCAGCATGAGGACTTCCATGACGGCGTAGCCCGTGACCCATCCACGGAAGTGCCACCTGCTGGCGACGGACGACGCGTTCCAGCGCCGGTCGAACTGATCGATCCACCCTTCGACGAGCTCGCCCCAGTCGAGGTTCTTGATGTCGTTCCAGAGACCTCGGGCATCGGACAGGAGACTTCCGGTCAGGACGCTCCGCAGCACGTCCCACACCATGGTGACCAGTCCGACGACGCCGGCGAGCACATCCCACAGCGACTCGAGCGCCCCGTGCAGGAGCCCGACGATGAAGGCCCCCGTCCCGATGACGAAGTCGGCGACGGCAGCAGCCGCCGTCTTGACCGCGTCCCACGCTTCGTAGCTGATCGATCCCGAGGAGACGCGGTCTCGCAGGCTGCGCAGGAAGGGCAGGCTCGGGATCCATATCCAGTATCCGGCCCGGACCTGCGTCTCGGCCCAGCTCGCATCGGCACGAGGCTTGTCGATCCCCCGAAGTCCTGGCCCGGCATTGACGTGGACGAGCGCGTTGATGAAGAAGCGGTGATCACTTCCCCAGACGGCGGCACCCGGGTAGTGACGCAGGGAGATCCCCAACGCCGTGTCCCCGGACCGGACCTGGTACAGGTTGGCGTTCGGTTCCGGAAGGTCTGTCTTGATGTACTCGGCCGCGCAGTACCCGATGCGCCCGTCGTTCAGAGCGACGAAGAACCAGCCCCGCCTCTCGGAGTCGACGAAGAGGTGCGTGTTGAGCGGCAGGTGACCGAGCACGTCCGCAGAGGTCGACGGCTGCTCGCGCAGCCGGACACCGCCCGAGCTGCTGACGATGCCGATCTCACGAACTGACCGGCCGGACGAGAGCTCGCGGACGCCGGGCCCGGCCGGAGCGCCTGCCCGGGTGGGCCGGACGCCGGCGACATCATGGTCCGCGACGGCGCTGCCGGCGGGGTCGCGGGCCGGTGCTGGCGCAGGTGCCGGACCGGGCGTCGAGGTGTCGACGGCGCGCTCGGTCCCGCCGGGGTGCATCGCGAGGGCGCCGCCCATGACGACGACCTCAGCCGTTCACACCGCGGGCCACGCGGATCGTGAGCAGCTCGCCGGGCGGCAGCTCGGCACCTTGTGCCGGTTCGGTCGACACGACCGTGCCGCCACGCACGCCCGGCGCATCGATCTCCTCGACCCGCAGCTCGAGCCCGGCCTCGATCGCCCTCCGCTCGACGAACCCGCGCGTGCGGCCTTCGAAGTCGTCGACGATGACCGGTGGGACGACGAGGCGCTGCCGGCCGAACCAGAACCACGTCTCGAAGCGGCCACCGGTGACCTCGTCGGTGGTCGGCAGCACCAGGGCGCTGCGACCGTCGTCCATGGCCACCGTGGCCTGGCCGTTGACGTGCAGGGCCGGGTCGTCGGCAGCCACCACCGCCCAGCCGTCGAGCTGGAATCGCATCCGCAGCGGCAGCGTCCCGTCCGGCACCTGACCCGACTCCTGCCACTTCAGGACCTGGTCGCGGACCCGCGCCAGCACGTCGCCCAGCCCGTCGTTCGGCTGCCAGACGATCTGGCGGGCGTCAGCGCTCGTCTCGCCGTCGAGCGTGATCGTCTGGGTGGCGAAGGTCGTGCCGAGGTCGAAGTCGTTGCCGAGGGCTGGTGTCGGCCACGGCAGGTCCAGCAGCAGCCGCGCCACGGGCTTGCCCTGCACGCTGGCCGGCAGGGGTTCGCCGTCGAGGTCGATGACGACTCCGGAGGAGATGGCACTCGTCTGGACGAGCGTGTCGTTCCGCAACGCGCCGCCGTCCAGGAACGACACGCCTGTCACGTGCAGGCCGGGTGTGCGCGCGTCGGCCGTGTCGAGCCGGGCCGAGACCTGCACGGCGGCAGCCTCCGGCGTCTCGGCGAGGGTGATCGTCAGGACGTCGCTCGGGCCCCGCTCGCGCGTGCCGTCGCCGAGCCGCGGCTGCCAGACGAACGCGGCGACCCCTGCGCGGTCCGTCTCTGACACCGCCACCTCCGTGACGTCGTCGGGCAGGGACGGCGGGACCGCCGAGCCGTCCTCGACCCCCGCCACGCGCGCGCCGTCCGACCCGCGCGCCACGACCTTCGCGGTGACCGGCCCGCACGGGCTGTCCACGACCACGCGGACCAGCTGCGGCACGGTCTGCCCGGTCCTGTGGACCTCCTGGCCATCACCGCCGAGGAGGCGCAGCATGGGCGTGGTCACCACCTGCGACAGCGCCTCCTGCACCGTGCGGGTGCTCGCGAAGCCCTCGCACGCCGGATCCCACGCGACCTGCCGGGCCACGCTGAGCCGCCCGGTGACGACGACGGCGGTCCCGGTCTCCGTGTCGGTGTCGTCGAGACGCACGGCGGTGAGCGTCTGCGTGGTCCCGGCGCCCTCGTCGAGCGTCCAGCGGACGGCGGCCACGCCGTCGGGACCGGTCTGCGTGACCCCGGACCCACCCAGCGGGTCGCCGGAGCTCGCGTCGCGCAGCGTCCCACCGGCGGCGGTGAAGCGCACCGGTGCGCCGACGACCGGCACCCCGCCCTGCCGCACGACGACGCGGACGGGCTCGTCGAGCTCGTCGCCGGGCATGGCCTCCTGGCCGTCACCGCCGACGAGGTCGATCGCCGCCATGCGGGTCAGCGGCGGGAACAGGTGTCGGCAGTCCGAGTCCAGCGTCCAGGTGCCGCCGGAGCGTTCCAGGATGCCGATCGGCGTGCGGTGGCGTGCCGGACCGTTCGGCGGCTGCGGGTCCGGCGCGTCCCACGGCCACTCGAGCGTGCCCTGCCGGGCCGTGACGCCGAACGCGAGCCGCGCCGTGCGGGCCGGGACCAGCCAGAAGTCTCCGACCTGCGGCGTGCCGCCGGACGGGAACCGCACCGTGATGCCGCCCTCGAGGTCGGTCGAGGTGGTGCGCAGCGGGCTCGGCCCGCCGTCCCACCGCCGCACCACGGGCGCCCGGCCGAGTGCTGCGACCGACGTCGGGGCGGCGTCGGCCCACGCGACGTGCAGCACCAGGTCTGCCACCGCGACCACGCTGGCGAGGAGACCCGGAAGCCCTCGCAGCCTGCGGTCGGCGCTCGTCACCTCGACCAGGTCGCCCTGGCGGATCGACAGCTCGTCGTCGCGGCCAGGGCGATCGATGCTCAGCGCGGAGTCTGCCCCGGTCGCCGTGGACACGTCGAGGTCGAGCAGCCCGGCCACCACCGAACCGTTCTCGCGCGACCACACGAAGCGTGGCGTCGGCTCCACGTCGAACACCTCGACCCGGTACAGCTGGTTCTCGAGGCGCTGGTACCCGCCGCCGCCCACGATCCGGCACGGGTCGACGTCGTCGTCCGCCTCGCGCAGCGCCGCCACCATCCGCCGTGGTGCGGCCGGTGCCGCGGCCGTCAGCTCGGAGCACACCTCGCCGTCGAGCGGGTCGAGGCGCACCTGCCAGGCCGTCTGCGCGCGTACGGCGGTGTCGGGGCCGCCGAGTGCGGACTCCAGGAGCTGCGGGCGCTCGTCCGCGGTGACGAGGTGGTCGAACACCTCCAGGTAGGCCGCGTACCGGCCGTCGTCCTCGGGCTCGGCCAGGCCGGGGTCGGCGACCACGCCGGCGCCGATGGTGCGCAGGTGCGGCTGGTTCGCCAGGGGCCAGGCGCCGGGAGCGGCGGTGTCCGGGTTCGGGGAGGCGGCCGCGAGTACCCCGTCGACGTAGTACCGCCCGGGCGTCACCGCGAGGTCCGACCAGGCCGCTCCCGCCGGCGGGGCCCCGTCCGCGAGCGAGACCAGCGCGAACGGTCCCGGTCCGCCGTCGTCGGGCTCCGGACCGCCTGCCGGGCCGACGACGTCGGTGGTGCGCACCTGGTCGTGGTGCGCCGTGATCGCGGCCTGCTCGTTCCACTCCGCGTCGAGGAGCACCCGGCCCTGCTGCATGAGCACCGAGCGGTAGCCGAGCGCCGGGTCGAAGGTCCATCGTGTGAGGTCTGCGTGCATGGTCAGCTCCCGAACATCGCGATCTGCAGCCCGGCCGGGACGTACGGCGCGACGAGACGTCGCGCCGCGTCGATCCGCCCCGGCCGGTGGAGGTGGTGGTGCACGCCCATCTCGGCACCGTCCTCGCCGCCGCGGCGGATCGAGGCCGGTGCGCTCGGCGCGAGCGCGGCGTAGGAGGGCGATCCCGGCACCGTCGAGACGTACGACGGCGCGTCGGTCGTCGTGGTGTCCGACGGCGGCACGCACCGGTAGCGTCGCGGAGTGCGCGAGCCGGGGCCCAGGTAGGAGTAGCGGGTGCAGCCGCGTTGGGCGTCCACGACGCTCGCGACGCCGTCGCACACGCTGGAGGTCAGCTCGAGCACGCGACACCGCAGGTCACCGAGCAGCGTCGTCCCGGCGACGGCCGCGTGGGCGCCTGCCGCGTCGACCGCCTCGACGGGGCCGGTGGGCGCGAGGGCCGGGTCGACGACGCCGTCGGTGATCCGCAGCCGCGGGACGGTCGGCGCGAGGTCGACGCCGCCGACCTCGCTGCGTCGCAGGGTCACGGTCAGGCCACGGTTCGCCGCCTCCGGCCCCACCGCCTCGTCGGCCTCGACCCGGACCCGGCCGGCCACGGTGCACTGGCCGAGGGTGAGCGATCCCAGGTCGCCGGGTCTCACCACGACGTCGCCGGAGACCACCAGGCCGTCCAGCAGCACCGAGCTGCCCGCGGCGCCCGTGACGACGACGTCGCCCACCACCCGGGGGCGCAGGCCCTCGGGGGAGTACACGCCGGGCACGGGCGCCTCGACGTCTCCCGAGAGCAGCCTGCGACCGCGCCAGGAGGCGGCGACGACCACCAGCCGCGTCTCGGCGGGGACGTCGATGCCGACCCCGGCGTACTCCTCGGAGTCACCCACGGACACGACGTGGGTGCCGCCCGTGCTCCCGGGGTCCGCCCAGGTGTCCGCGACGGTCGTGACGGCGTCCGCCACGGACACCTCCAGGTCCGGCTCGCCGGCCTGCGGCGGTGGTACGGACCGCACCGCCACCTGGCTCTGGACGCCCAGGACGGCCGCGCCGCCGCGGTCGGTGTCACCGATGAACGCGTCCGCGGCGAGCGTGTCCTCGTGCGCGCCGCTGCGGTCCTGCGTGCCGGCGCCCACGTCCGCCACCGCGCCGTACGCGTGGTCGACGTGCAGCGCGCCCGGGGTGCCGGCGGCGCCGTCGAGGTACGGGTGCAGGCGTCCGGTCACGACGTCGACCATCACCTGCCAGCCGTCGGTCGGCGCCAGGTCCTCCAGCCCGCACACCCGGATCCGGTCCGGGGCGAGCGGGGCGCCGTCCTCGACGCGTACCGCCACCGGGACGGGCTCGCCCGGCTGCCCGGCGCGGGCCGCGCGCAGCGCGGTGAGGAACCGGCGGGGACGCAACGGTACGGGCAGGTCGGCCTCGCCGGCGAGGTGCTCCACCGACTCCTCGACGGCCGGCGGGGCGAACAGGGGCTGGTCGAGCCCCAGCGGGTGGGTGTGCCAGGTCGTCACCACGCCGTCGTCGTCGCGGTGGGCCGGCTGGGCGACGGCGTCGTAGACCTGGAGGCCGAACACGAAGACGCCGACGTTCGGGATGCCGTAGCGGCCCCGGCCACCTGTCGGGCCCGGGGCGACGGCGCGCACCTCCCCGGTGCGGGCCGTCCTCGTCAGCGCCCCGGACGCGAGCCGCGGGGAGGCGAGCTCGACGTCGGCCGCGCTGCGCAGCGACGCCCACGCCGGGCGGTCCGTGCGCACGTGGTTGACGTGCGTCGTGGTGGCCAGCAGCCGGTAGAGCTCCACGGCCACCGCCGGCCACCCGGTGACGTCACGGACCACCTGCTCGAGCACAGCGACCGTGCCCTTGCGCTGCCGGTACGCGATCGTGTTGGCCACGACCGCCCGGCGCCCAGGTCCGGCGTCGCGCACGTCGGGGGGCAGGCCCGTGACACCGACGAGCTCGCCGAGGTACGGCACCACCCACTCCGGTGAGGTCTCCACGAACCAGGCGTCGTACAGGCGCTGCAGGTCGTCCTCGACGACGGCCAGCTCACCCGCGACCGCCTCCAGCAGCGCGTGCAGCAGACCGCCGGCGGCAGCATCACGCTCGCGGACGTGGGCGGGCAGCAGCGAGGCGAGGTAGGCGGTGCGCTCCGCACGACGCTCCGGCGTGACGGCGGCCTCGCGCGCGGACCTGGTCATGAGGTCACCTCCACGTCGAGCGCCGTCAGCCGCAGGGCCTGAGCGGCCAGCAGGGCGTCCCGGGCCCATCGGGCGGCGGCGGCGACCAGCAGGTCGTCACCGACGGCGGTGGCACCGAGCGCGACCAGCTGCGGCACGGTGGCGGCGACGACCCCGTCGACGGCCGCGGCGGTCACGAGCACCTGCGACGCCGCCACGGGCGTGGCGAGCGGGAGATCACCGAACTCTGTCAGCAGGGCCGACCGGACGGCGTCGCGCACCGTCTCGGGCTCGTGACGCGGGTGGGCCTGGACGCTCAGCCGTGCCCCGACGTCGAGCACCTCGCCGGGGAGCACCACGTGCGGGGCGCGCACGTCACGGGCGGCACCGATCGTCGCCGCCAGGTCGGCCAGCAGGGAGCCGGACGCCGGTCCGCCGTCGGCGGCGAGCACCGAGACCACGACCGTCTCGCGGCGGCCGTCCCACACCAGGTCCGCCCGGGCCCGGCCGACGCCGGAGTAGGTGCGGGCGAAGTCCGCGTAGTCGTCCACCGACACCACCCGGTCGAGCGTGCGCACCCGTTGCGGCGCGTTCGCCCTGGCCGACTCGAGGTCCTCGGGCGGTGCCCAGTCGCGGGAGGGCGCCAGGTTGCGCACCCGCGCGATCCCTCGTGGCTTGCGCACCGGTAGCGACACCTGCCCGGGCTCCGCCGCGCCGTCGGCGCCGATCCCGACCCGGTAGACGGCGCGCACGTTCTCGGTGCCGGTGGGCAGCCGTGCGCCGTGGGTCCCGTCGCCGAAGGTCACCGTGGACAGGCCGTCGTCGTCCTGGCGCACCACGTACACCTGGTCGGTGGGTCCGGCGTCGTGCAAGGACCCGACCTCGGTCCACGCGACACCCTCGACCCGGACCTCGAGCGCGGCCGCCGCCCCGGTCGCGTTCGTCGTCGTGCGGACGTACGTCAGGTGGGGGCGGCGCAGCAGGAACGAGGCGAACTCGGCGCGCCCGTCGCCCGAGCCCAGCACCTGGTCCACGGTCTCGCCGTGCGTCGCGTGCGCCACGTTGCCGTGCACGCGCACCGTGCCCGGGAGGTAGTCGTGGCGCAGCGGCGGCTCGAGCGTGACGCGCTGGACCACCTGCCCCGGGGCTCCACCGCCGCCGGGCGGCGTGCTCACCTGGTCGACCGCGACGACGGTGGTCGCCTCGACCTGCTCGTCGCCCGCCGTGGTGGTGCCCGCCACCAGCACGAGCCGCTCGGGGTCCAGCGGAGGGTCGGTGGCCGTCAGCTCCAGCGTGTGCCCGGTGCCGGGGTCGCCGGCCCCCACCGCGTCGGGACGCGGCATCCATGCTGCGGGCAGCTCCGTGCTGACCGCGTGCACCAGCACGCTGTTCCGTCGGAAGGCGGCCAGGCCCTCCGGCGTGTCCACCGTGACGCGCGTGAGCCGGCCCGACAGCGCGAACTTCGTCGCGCCGTCGGGCACGACGTCGGTGACCCGGTACGACTCCGTGCGGCCGGGTTGCTCCAGCACCATCCACGAGCCGGGGGAGATGGCGGCCGCGTCCCCGTCGATCTCGAGCTCCCGGCCGCCCGCGGGCAGATCGTAGTCGTCCCAGCCGTCCTGCCGGCCCTGGAGGAGCCCGGGGTCCGGGGCGTTCCACCCGAACAGCGACGACCGGGTCGCCAGGCGGTAGACCCGCACGTCCTCCCGGGCGACGAGCGGACGCGCCCTGCGGTAGCCGATCGGACGGTCCAGCTGCAACCGGGTCCAGCCCGGTGCCTCCGGCGGGGCGACGTCCACCGCGGTGACCTTCCGGAAGTCCCACCGCTCGTGGTCGGCGGAGTGCGGGTCGCCCGGGGAGACCGCACGCCGTTCCGCTCCCACCACCAGCAGGCGGTCACCGAGGGCCACGCCCGACGTCGTCGTGGTCAGCCACACGTCGACGGTGCCGAAGCCCAGCGTCTGGGGGACGCGGTCGTGCACCGCCAGCGTGTTCCACACCCCCCGCGCGACGACCTCACCCGTGGTCTCGAAGACCTGGGGGAGCGACTCGGGGGCGGGCACCGTCTGCACGGGCGTACCCGCGGGGACCACGACGGACGCCGGCGCGCCCGGGGCCGTCTCGGCCTCCAGCGCGAGCTCGACCTGCGCCGCGACGCCCGGGCGCAGCTCGTATCCCAGGGTGCGGGCCAGAGCGCGCACCGAGAGCTGCTCCGTCGCGGTGCGCAGGAGGCCCTCCGTCGCGACGCGCTCGGTGTAGAACGAGACGACGTCGGTCACCACCGCCCACGCGTCGAGCAGCGCGACCGCGGGATCGCGGGCGCTGCGGGTCGCGAGCGAACGCACCGGCGGCAGGTGGTCGCCGTCCGCCAGGGCGGCGCGCAGCCGCTCCAGCGTCGCGCCGTGCGGGGACACCCGCCAGGCGAGCTCGCTCTGACCGGGCGGGTTGTACGGCTCGTAGGGCACGTCGTCGGCGCTCACGGCCTGCCTCCCAGCGCGAACTCGATGTGGCCCGCCTCCGGCCGGTTCGCGTCCGAGTCGCAGCGCAGCAGCTCGCGCGGCGCCATGACGATCTCCGCCGTCCGCAGGCTCTGCGCCGCTTCTGCTCGCGACGCCGCGGCACGCGCGAACCGGCGCAGCTCCACCCAGGCCACGCCGTCGACCGCCATCGCGGCCGCCACCACGTCCGACGCCGGCAGCGACTGCCCGAACGTGAATCGGTCCGGGTGGAAGAACCCGTGGCCGCCGTCCGGGCGCCGGCTCGCCGAGAAGACCTCGCGCAGCCGTGCCACGACGTCACCGGGCAGGTAGCCGGGCTCGACGCAGCCACCCACGACGATCTCCAGCGGCACGTGCAGGCGCCGCTCGAGCGTCACGTCCACCCCGGCCATGCGCCGCACCTCGAGCGCGGCCAGCACCTCGGCGCGCAGCACCGGGTCGTCGTCGCGCGCCGCCACCGGGTCGAGCGTGACCGCCTGCGCGTACCACGACCCCGTCCACCGCCGTCGGGCCACCGCCCGCTGGGTCCCGGGGTGCTGTTCCGCGACCCGGGCGTAGTCCTGCGAGGTGACCGCCCGGTGCTGGGTGCGCAGCGCCGCCGGGGCGAGCTGACGCACCTGCTTCAGAGGCTCGGGCTCCCGGCCCCCGGATGCCGCGACCGGGTTCCAGACCTGCACGCCGGCCCCGCCGACGGGATCGGAACCGTCGGGGCGCACCAGCAGCCGCACCAACCGGTCAGGGCCGACGTCGCCGGTGGTCCCCGTACCGACCCGGTACGTGGCCAGGGGACTCGTCCCGACCGCGGGGCGGCGCCCCTGCCTGCCGGTGCCGAACCGCAGCCGGGTCACCCCGCCCGGCTCGGGCTCGGCCACCAGGTGGGTGGCCAGCCGGTCGCTGCCGAGCAGGTCGGGCCGCGGCAGCCAGGTGCGCAGCCCGTCGTCGAGCAGGAGCGAGGCGGCCGCGCGCCGTGGGTCGGGAGCGAGGAGGGAGGCCGCCGGTGCCGACGGGTCGATCGCGGGATCGACGCGGGACAGCGTGGGACGTTGCAGACGCGGCCGGTAGTCGATGCCGGGGGGCACGCTCGGCGGCACGAGGGCCTCGTCCCGCACCGTCGCCCCGTGGTCGGCGACCACGACGTTCGCCAGAGCCACCGCGCGGGCCTCCGACGTCCCGGGCTCGGACACCGGCAGCGGCGCCGGCAGGGCGTCGGCAGGGTGCCAGCGGACCTCCCACACGGTGCCGGCCGGGTCCAGCGGGTCGGTGTGCTGACGGGCGTCGGCCACGAGGCGCACCGGGAACCGGAGGGCCGGGTCACCGAGGCGCGCCTCGCCCCCGACGGGGACCTCGGCGAGGACCAGCAGGTCACCGGCACGCAGCACCGGGTCGATCCCCGCGGGGGTGCGCACGAACGCCGCCGTGGTCCCCGCCGGCAGGTCGTGGTCCACGTCACCCCAGGCGTACAGGTCGAGGGCGTTGCGAGCCGGGGAGATCCGCAGGGCGGTGGACGTCTCGAACACGAGCCGGCCCGCGTCCGACGCCTCGACCGGTGTGGTGGGCTCGACGCTGCCGGGTGGGGCGGCCGGTCCGGCAGCCCCGGAGGGAACGTCGGCCACCGGGGTGCCGGCAGGCAGATCGAGGGCGGTATCGGTGGTCAGGGCCAGCAGGGTGCGGGCCGAGCAGCCCTCGTGCACCGCATAGGCCAGGAGCCGGGCGTGCCGGCGGACCGAGGCCCGCCGGCGGGCCGTGCCGAGGTAGGCCTCGGCCGCGATCGCGTCCTGCCAGTAGGCCAGCCGGTCGCCCACCGCGGCGTAGAGCTCGGCGACCATGACGGCCGGGTCGGCCGGGCTGCGATCGCTCCATCCGGGCATCAGCGCGGCGAGCCGGTCGAGCAGGCGCGTGCGGAGCGCCTCGTAGTCCCGCGCGAGGTAGTCGCCGGGCGCCAGGGCCTCGACCGGGGGGAGCGGCACGGCGGGCACCTGGCAGTCGAGGTCCGAGGGACAGTCGACGCCGAACCGGAACGACGCGGTGGCCAGGGCCGGGTCGACGCCGTCGGGCACCCCTGCGCCGCCGGCGCCCAGCAGCCGCAGCGTGTACGTGGACAGGTCGCCGGAGGAGTCGGTCCGCACCACGAGGGCACGCTCGCGGACGTCGTCGTCGGCGAGGGTCTGCTCCACGAGGCTCCTGTCGGCGTCGGTCACACCGTCGAGGGGCTCCGTGGGCGGCGTCGTCGCGGTCCCGGCGACGGCCACGGCTCCGTACGCCCAGACGACGCCGACCGGGTTGAGGTCCGGGTCCTCGCGCACGCCCCCTGCCACGCCCACCGTCGCCGCGTCCCACCCGCCCGGGACGGGGCCGTTGAGCAGGTGGACCAGCAGCGTGCGCTGGGCGGGTGCGCCCGCGACGTGGCCCGGGCTGCCGTCATGGTTCGAGAGCACCTGGACGAAGTCGACGCCGTCCAGGTCGGCGCGCCCGCGGACGAGGGCACGCCGCGCCTCCCGGTCGATGGCGGCCGAGAACGTGGGTGCGAACGTCACGGCGCTCACGGCGTACCCGCCGGGCCGCCGACCGACAGCGTGCGGGACTGCTCGGGGCCGGTGGCGTACAACGGCAGGTAGGTCACGAGCACCTCGAGTCGAGCATCGACGGACGTGACGTGGACCTCCTCGACGCGGATCAGGTCGCCGAGCCACCGCTGCAGAGCACCTTGCACGAGAGCCTGCGTGGACGACGCCAGAGCGTCGTCGGACGGGGCGAAGACGAGCCGCCCGACGCCGCTGCCGAAGTCCGGCCGGTTGACGCGCTCGCCGGGCGCGGTGAACAGGACCTGCTCGACGAGCCCGCTGAGGTACGCCTCGTCGTCGACGACGTCGGTACGGCCCCCGGCGTCCATGCGGAGCGGGAACGCGACGTGCCGTGCCGCCCGGACCCGGCGCGGCGACGGAGGTGGTGCGGACGGGCTCATGTCGCACGCACCCGGGTCTGGGTCGACTGCGCCTGCATCGGCACCCCGGTGGGTGCGCAGGTGCCGGTGGAGGTGAGGACGGCGAGCGGCACGCCGTTCGCCGTCACCCGGGTGGTGCCCGTGGTCCACGTCCCGGTGGCGTCGGGACCGCCGGTCTGCGGCGGTGCGGCACAGCCCGCCACCGTGTACGGAGCGGTCTGGAGCACCGCCGGCACTCCGCCGAGGCTGACGCGCGGCGCCCCGGCCGACGGGCTGGCCGCACCCTGGTGGGCGCACGCCACCTTGGCCGTCGTGGTGAGCAGCAGGCCCGGCATCACGTCACCTCCAGGGCGCCCTGGTTCAGCGACACCGACGTCTTCGTGACGCTCACCGAGGCCGCACCCGTGCTGATCTCCACGCCGGAGCTCGTCGCCGTGATCTCGACAGGGAGGGTGACCGCCGGAGGTTCGGCCGCCAGCGTCAGGCCGCCACCGCCCGGCAGGTCGCTGGCCTCGATCGTCACGTGCTCCGTCTTGAGCACCTTGGTCTCGGCCACGGCCGGCGCGGCAGGCACCTGCCCGGTGCCCCAGAAGCAGCCGCCGAGGATGGGCAGCGCCGCGTCGCCGCCCTCGAACTCCACCCACACGTTCGCGCCCACCGGTGGTACCAGGAACAGCCCGACGCCGTCGCCCGCGTACGGGGTGCACGGCATGGCCCAGCTCAGGCTGCCGGTGCCGAGCACCGCCGGGCACGCCACCTGGACGCGGCCCAGCTGCAGCGGGTCGAGGTTGTTCTCGACCGTTCCCCGGTACTTGCCGTAGAACTTCACCGCTGCCTCCTCAGACCCGCACCACGGGGACGGTCGATCCGTAGCCCTCGCGGACCAGCGTGAAGTCGGCCGTGTAGCTGCCGCGCGCCACGCGGTGCTGCACCTTGCGCACGTACCACAGGCCGTCGTGCGACCATCCGGCGCCGCGCATCCCCACCAGCCCGCGGGGCCGCAGGACCGAGCCGTACGCACCGCCGTCGAGCGTGCCGGTCGCCTCGACGCAGTCGATGCTGGAGTCCGTGATCCCCTGGGCCCTGGCGAGCGCCGTCGTCGCGGGCACGCCCGAGTCGCGGTACTGCCGCGTGCGCACGTCGGGCTGCTGCACGGCCCACACCGGCAGGGCGGCCAGCGGCGGGCGCAGCGAACCCACGGTGCGCACCGGCACCACGGCGCCGAGCCGCGGGTCCTGGACCTGCCCCTCGACCAGCTCGGGGCCCAGCGCGTCCTCGCGGAACCGCGGCGAGCCGGTGACGTTCGTGTCCGGCCCGAGGTCGACCGACAGGGCGGGCTGAGGCGCCCCGGCGCGGACGGGCGGGCCCCAGTACAGGGTGCTCGTGCCGGGTGCGGGGCCGGGGACCATGGCGACCACGTACCCGTGGTAGTGCGCGAGCATCTCCAGGTGCTCCCAGTCCGTGCCCTGCTGGGTGGGGATCCGCTCGATGGGCAGCGGCGGGTCGAGGGCGGGCGGCGGGACGACCTGCGGCACCACGCCCTGCGGCAGGTACGGTGCCGCGATCTTGAGCACCTGCAGCATGTCGTCGAGGCCCACGTGCTCGGTGGGGGCCTCGTGCCGGTCGAGCAGCAGGGACAGGTCGTGGCCCGTGACCTGCAGCTCGGCAGCGGTGTCGGCGCTGCCGGGCGTCAGCGCCGTCTCGGTGACGATCCCGTCCGCGAGCACCACCGGGACGGCGCCCACGGTGAGCATCACCACGACCCGCGCGTTGGCCCGCAGCGGCGAGGACGTGAGCAGCGACGTGTCGAGGGCCGCCGTCGGGCCGCTGCGTCCCGCGTCGAGCGTGACCGTGAACGCCGAGCGGCCGGCGTCCGACTCCGTGACCGTCACGCCACGCACGCGGGACGTGACGTCGGGCGGCAGCGGGACCGGTACGGTCCGCCCCGCCAGCACGGTCAGGTGCACACCCAGCAGCGTCATGGTCCCCCCACCCCCGGCTGTGGCACGACGATCTCGGTGCCGACGGCCTCGGCGTCGACGAGCTCGTCGGGGTCCAGCGCCGCGTTGGCGTCGCACAGGCGCCAGAACCCCAGCGGGTCACCGGTGAACCGGTAGCTCAGGAGGTCGAGCCGGTCGCCGGGCACGACGGTGTGGCGTGGCGCGGGCGCGCCGTCGCCGACGTCTCCGGCCGGGGGCGGCAGGCTCCGACGGCGGTGGTAGCGCACGCTGCGACGGGTGCCGTCCGCGGCGACCACCTCGAGGGTGGCGGTCTCGACGTCGTCGTAGCGGGACATCTCAGCCTCCCACCGACAGCTCGACGCCCGCACCGACCGCGCCCGTGACTCCCGCGACCGAGGCGAGGGCCTCGGCGGCGACGTGGTGCGCCACGTACAGGGCGAACCCGGGGTTCGTGGGGGACAGGTCGTCGTACGTCAGGGTGCTCAGCGCGACGTCGACGCTCGCGCGGATCGGCGCGAGGACCTGGTTGAACGCCTGCTCCCGCACCGAAAGGCTCTCGACGGTCACCGGTACCACCCGGCCCGGGCCCCAGACGAGCACCGTCAGCGGTCCCTGCGGGGGCAGCACCTCGATGGTGCCGGCCGCCAGCAGCCCCGTGTTGATCGCCACCGACGCGGCGCTGGGGTGCAGCAGCATCTCGAGGGCAGCGAGCTGCGGTGCGACCCCGGCGGTGGTCGCGACGGGGTCGGAGGCCTCCATGCCGTCCGTCGCGTCGAGCTCGAGGGTCATCGAGATGGACTCCGTCGGTGCGCCCCAGATGCGTTGGGCGTCCGATCCGCCGCCCGCGCCGGACGGCGGGGTCCGCGGCCGGATCTGGCGTGTCACCTCGTCCGGGTTGTACTGGAAGACCACGATGCGGGCGAGCGGGCTCACAGGGTCGACGGCGACGACGGCGCCCGGCAGGACCCGCGGGTTGCCCGGAAAGCTGCTCATGCCCGCCATGCTGGGCCGACGGCGTCACGCAGGTGTCACGCCGTCGTCACCCGGCGCGTATCAAGGGCGAGGGTGGACGCCTCTTGTCAAGAGGAGGGAGCGTGCGCAGGGGCGCGCGTCGTACCGCGCGGGTTGGCCGCCGCCGTGAGGGGGGATCCGATGGGGACCGAGGGACATCGCAGACTGCCGCCGCCCCGGCCGGCACCGCAGGTGTCGTTGCGGCTCCTGGGCGGGTTCGTGCTCGAGGTCGACGGTCGGGCGGTCACGCTGCCCGTGGGCGCCCAGCGGCTCGTGGCGCTGCTGGCGCTGCGGGGTCGTACCGGTCGGAGCCAGCTCGCCGGTCGTCTCTGGCCGGCGACCGTCGAGCAGCGGGCGCTGGCCTGCCTGCGGACGAGCCTCTGGCGCATCAACAACGTGGCGCGCGGCCTCGTCGTCTCCGCGCACGGCACGGTCGCGCTCGACTGCACCGACGTCGACGTCGCACGGCTCGTCGAGCGTTCGCAGGCCCTGCTCGGGGCGGACGACGTCGACACGGACCTCTTCGACGCCACCGCGGGCGAGCTGCTGCAGGACTGGGACGAGGAGTGGCTGGCCGCCGAGCGTGAACGTCTCCACCAGCTGCGCCTGCACGTGCTGGAGGAGGGCGCGCGACACCTGGCCGACCAACGGCGCTTCGGACTGGCGCTGGACGCCGCGCTCGCCGCGGTGCGGGCCGACGAGCTGCGCGAGAGCGCGCACCGCACGGTCATCGCGATCCACCTCGCCGAGGGGAACCTGTGCGAGGCCCGTCGCGCCTACCAGGTCCTCGCACGGACCCTGCGCAGCGAGCTCGGCGTCGAGCCCTCGCCGTCCACCCGGGAGCTGGTCGACGCCCCGCGGTGATCGGCCGGCTCAGCCCAGCTGCGCCGTCAGCACGATCTCGTCGCCGACGTCGAGCCGCACGTCGCTCAGGCGCACGCCCGGAGGCAGCGCGCCCGCGAGGTCGATCCGCCGGCCGGCGACCTCTTCGACGCGCCCCTTCATCGTCCCGAGGAGCGCCCCGACGATCGGGTTGCCGCTGGAGAGCTGGACGTCGCCCACGGTGAGCACCATCTGGGCGTCCACCGCGGCGGCGGCCGTCGCCGTGATCTTCGCCGAGAGGAACATGCCCTTCTTGATCGACGCCTCGATCGCGATGGCGGCGTCGCGCGGTCCGGTCTGGTCGATCTGCAGGTCGAAGTCGGTGAGCTGGATCCCGTTCCCGGCGAGGGCGACGGTGAGCAGCCCGCGGACCGTGCCGGCGAGACCGTCGCGGGAGACCGCCACGCGCGCGTTCCCGGTGACGGGCGCGTCCTCGGACGGCTCGACGAGCTCGGCCCCGACGGAGCCGTCGGCTCCGGCCACCCATGCGAACAGCACGCCCTGCAGCTCGGCAGCCAGGTCCACCGGGAGGTCGACCGCGGTCAGGGGGTGCGCGTCGAGGCGAAGCGTCCGCAGCACCGCCTCGTCGCGGGAGACGACGTCGGGATCCCACGACGGGGCCTCGGGTGCTTCGCCCTGGACTGGAACGAACGCCACCCCCGTGAGGTCGATCTCGAGCGAGTGCACGTCCGCGCCGTCGAGGTTCGCCTCGATCCGCGCCTGGTCGAGTCCGTGCACCTGACCGCCGGCCGCGTCGCCGAGGGCGTCGCGCAGCCGTGCGGAGAGGTCGTCACCCGTCGCAGGGCGCGGGGCTGTACCGAGAGGGAGCAGGGAGGTCATGACGCCCGAGCCTATCCGGCCCCCGGCCCGACGGCGGCACTGCCGCTCGGGCGCGGCACGTCGGCGCCGCCGGTCATCCTGGCGCGAGCGGGCTGTGCCCGGCCGCGACCTGTTCGCCGTCGCGCACCGGACCTGGCTGGGTGCCGCCGCCCCACGGGTCGTCGCCGAGCGACTCGCGCCCGTGCGGGTCGAGCCAGCCGCGCAGGTCGGGTCCGGCGGGCACGATCTGCGTCGGGTTGATGTCGGTGTGCACCACGTAGTAGTGCTCCTTGATCTGCGCGAAGTCGACGGTGTCGCCGAACCCGGGCAGCTGGAAGAGGTCGCGCGCGTAGGCCCACAGCACCGGCATCTCGGTGAGCTTGTTCCGGTTGCACTTGAAGTGCCCGTGGTAGACGGCGTCGAACCGCACCAGCGTGGTGAACAGGCGTACGTCGGCCTCGGTGATGGATCCACCCATGAGGAACCGGCGGTCCGCGAGGCGTTCTGCGAGCCAGTCCAGCGCGGTGAAGAGCCGGGCGTAGGCCTCGTCGTAAGCCTCCTGGGAACCGGCGAACCCACAGCGGTACACGCCGTTGTTGACCTCGGTGTAGACGCGGCGCATCACCGCGTCCATCTCGGCGCGTTCGGCCGGGTCCTCCGGCAGCAGCCGCGGCGCACCCTCGCGGTGGTGCTCGGCCCACTCGGTCGACAGGTCCAGGGTGATCTGCGGGTAGTCGTTGGTGACCACGGCACCGTCGCGGGTGTCCACGATCGCGGGGACGGTGATGCCGCGCGGGTAGTCGGGGTCGCGCGCGAAGAATGCCTCCTGCAGGCGTTCGATGCCCAGCACCGGGTCCTTGCCGCCGGGGTCGAGGTCGAACGTCCAGCTGCGTTCGTCGTGCGTCGGGCCCGGCAGGCCCAGGCTGATCGCGTCCTCGAGACCGAGCAGCCGGCGCACGATGATCGAACGGTTCGCCCAGGGGCAGGCCCGCGCGGCGACGAGCCGGTAGCGGCCGGCCTCGACGGGATAGCCGTCGGCGCCGTCGCGCGTGACGCGTGTGCTGATGTAGTTCGAGTCGCGCACGAACTCCTGGCCCTCGACCGTGTACGTGCCGCCCTGGGAGTGCTCCGGGCGTTCCGTCGTCGTGCCGTCGTTCACCTGGTCTCCTTCGCGGCGGCCTTGGCCGCCTTCTTGAACGCGCGGACCTCTTGCAGGGACTCGGCGCTGGTCACGTCGGCGATCGACCGGCGCGACCCCTCGTCGCCGTAGTGGCCCGCCGCCTCGCGCCAGCCCGTGGGCTCGACGCCCCGCTGCTTGCCGAGCAGCGCCAGGAAGATCTGCGCCTTCTGCGTGCCGAAGCCGGGCAGGGCGTTGAGCCGCTTGACGACCTCGGCGCCCGTCGGCGCCTCGCCGGAGGTTCCGGGCTCCGTCCAGATCCGCGTCACGTCGCCGTCGTAGTCGTCGACGACGGCGCGGGCCACCGCCTGCACGCGGCCCGCCATCGAGCGCCCGTACCGGTGGATCGCCGGGGGAGTGGTCGCCATCGTGACGAACTCGTCCGGGTCGGCGTCGGCGATCGCGCGGGGCTCGAGCGTCCCGAACCTGTCGAGGATCTTGCGGGGTCCGGCGAACGCGTGCTCCATCGGGTACTGCTGGTCGAGCAGCATCCCGATCAGCAGCGCGAACGGATCGTCGCCGAGGAGCGTGTCCGTGGCCGTGTCGCCGGTGATCCAGAGGTCGGTAGCCATGCGTCCATCCTGCCGGATGTCGCCGCCGGCTGCGGCCCGGCGGGCACCCGCCGGCACTTGTCCACAGGCTGTGGACGACGGCGGCGCGGGGCTGCCCCGTCGTCGTAGCGTCGCCCGGCATGAGAGCACACGAAGCACCGCGCACCCGCTCGGCCGGTCGCCCGCGCCGGGCGATCATCGGCGTGGCGACTGCGGTCGCGACGGCCCTGCTGGCGGCCTCCTGCGCCGGTCCGGCGCAGGACGTCCCGCCGGCCGACCCGGACCCCATCGAGGGCACCGCCGGGAGCACCGTCGAGAGCGCCCCGGCCCCCGACACCCCGGAGGCGGACGTCGACGGCGCCGTGGCGGCGCTGGAGCAGTATCTCGCCCTGGAGCAGCGCGTCTACCGCACCGGGGACGCCGGCGAGCTGGAGAGGATGTCGGCACCCGAGTGTGCGGCCTGCGCGACGAAACGCGACATCGCCCTGGAGGCGGTCGCTGCGGGCATCGAGATCGAGGCGGGGCCCTCGCGCGTCGAGCTCGTGCGGCGGGTGCCCGCCGAGGAGGTCGTGGCACCCGAGGATCTCGACCCGGAGATGGACAAGGACGTCTACCTGCTGGAGACGCGGGTGCACACGACCGGAACGACGCTGCGCACCCCCGAGGGCGAGGACCACATCCCCGCCGGGCAGTACGGCCTCCGGGCGACGCTCCTGGCCGGGCCGGACGGGAGCTGGTACGTCGTCGACCTCACCGAGAGCGCGTGATCCCGTCAGGCCTCCTCGAAGGTCAGGACGGGCCGGCCGGTGCGGGGATGGCGCAGCACGGTGGTCCGCACCCCGTACACCGGATCGATCACTGCCGGCACCAGCACCTCGTCCACCGGCCCGGCCGCGACCACGTGGCCCGCATCGCCCGGAGCGAGGACGACGGCGTGGTCGCAGGTCGCCGCGGCCAGCGAGAGGTCGTGCAGCGCGGCCAGCACGGTGACGCCCTCGACGGTGAGCTCGCGCACGAGCCGCATCGTCGCCAGCTGGGCCGCCACGTCCAGGTGGTTGGTCGGCTCGTCGAGCAGCAGGACGCGGGGCGCCTGGGCGAGCGCGCGGGCCATGTGGACGCGCTGGCGCTCGCCGCCGGAGAGCGTGGTGACGTCGCGTGCGCTCAGCGCCAGGGCGCCGACGCGGTCGAGCGCGGCGCGGGCGAGCGCCTGGTCGTCGTCCGTGGGACCGGCGAGCAGCGACCGGTGCGGGGTGCGCCCGAGCAGCACGGCGTCGAGCACCGTGACCGGGAGCTCGGTGGCGGCGTCCTGCTCCACGAACGCCAGCATCCTGGCCCGCCGACGGCGTGGCATCGCCAGCAGGTCCTCCGCGCCGGCAGCCCCGGCCAGCGAGACCCGTCCGCCGTCAGGTCGCTGCACCCCGGCGACCAGTCGCAGGAGCGTGGACTTGCCCGTCCCGTTGGGGCCGAGCAGCCCGGTCACGGCGGCCGGCGGAGCGGTCACGTCGACGTCGTCGAGGATCAGGCGTCCGCCGACGGACCACCGCACCCGCTCGGCCGCGAGGCCGGCGTCCGGCGCGGCATCCGCGACGTGAGCCGAGCGTTCGGAGGTCTGCGTCATGAGCGGGCCCGTCCTTTCCAGAGCAGCACGGCGAACACCGGGGCACCGATGGCGGCGGTGACGATCCCCACGGGCAGCTCGCGCGGGGCGAAGACGGTGCGGGCCACGGTGTCCGCCCAGACCAGGAACGTCGCCCCGCACAGCATGGACAGCGGCAGCAGCGCGCGGTGCCGCGCCCCGACGAGCTGCCGGACGGCGTGCGGCAGGATCAGCCCGACGAACCCGATCGCACCCGACTGGGACACCAGCGCACCGGTCAGCAGAGCCACCGCGAGCAGCAGCCCCCACCGGACGCGGGCCACGGGCACGCCGAGCGCGGCAGCCGAGGTGTCCCCGAAGGTGAAGGCGTCCAGCAGCGACCCGGTCGAGGCCAGCACGGCACCGATGACGAGCGCGGCGCCGCCGGCCACGGCCACCGACGTCCACGTCGCACCCGCGACGGAGCCCAGCAACCACGACAGGATCTCGCGGTACTGGTCGCCCTTCGCGGACCAGAAGATGACGAAGCTCGTCGCGGCGGCGGCGAGCTGGGACACCGCGAGCCCGGCCAGCACCGTCCGCGCGGGGGAGAGTCCGCCGGCGCCGCGGCCCGACGCCGACGCGAGCGCCAGGGTGGCGACGAGTGCCGCCGTCGACCCCACGAACGCCGCGACCGGCAGCACCGCCGTCAGGCCGAGGACCAGCACGCACGCCGCGCCGAAGGACGCCCCCGAGCTCAGGCCGAGCAGGTACGGGTCGGCGAGCGGGTTGCGGGTGAGGGACTGCATCACGACGCCGCACACCGCCAGCCCGGCCCCCACGGCGGCGGCGGTCAGCACCCGGGGCATCCGCAGCTGCCACACGATGCCGTCGGTGAGCGTGTCGGGGGCGGCGAGCCCGAGCAGGTCGCCGAAGCCGACGCGCGTGGCCACCACCTGTGCCACGTCCGACGGCGTCAGCCCGGCCGGGCCGATCGCCACGGCCACGACGACGGTCCCCACGAGCGCCGTCGTCGTCCCGGCGAGCCACGCGAGCAACCGCCGTCGCGACAGCGTCCCCGCACGGGGGGTCGCGGCGGTGGCGCGCGCGGCCGTCTCAGTCATCGACGTCGATCCCGGCGAGCTGCTCGGACAGGTCCCGCGCGGCGTCCGCGTTGCGGACACCCGCCTCGGAGGCAGGGAACGGCACCACGAGGTAGCGCTCGGCCTGCACCGCGCTCAGGCTCGCGGTGGCGGGGTTCTCCTCAAGCCGCGCGATCTTGTCCTCGGCGCTGTTCCAGGCGGCGTCCACGAGCACGACGACGTCCGGGTCGGCGTCGACGATCTCCTCCCAGGCCATGGGGGTCCACGTGTCCTCGACGTCGCCCGCGACGTTGGTGAGCCCCACGGCGTCGAGGATCATCTGCGGGGCGCCGATCCCGGCGCCGACGTACGGGATGTCGCTGCCCGAGGAGTACCAGAGCGCGTCCAGGCGGCGCTCGTCGGGCGTGATCGCGTCGAGCGTCGCGCGCTGCTCCGCGACGAGCTCCTCCGCCTTGCCGGTGACGTCGAAGATCTTCCCCGCCTCGCGGATCTCCGCCCACACGTCCTCGAACGTGAGCGGGTTCGGCATGTACTCCGGGTCCTTGCAGGCCGCGGGGGCCACGTAGGAGTGCACCCCGAGCGACGCGAGCGTCTCGCGGTCGCCGACGCCCTCCGCCGACACGTTCGACTCCCAGCCGGCGTACACCAGGTCGGGTTCGAGCTCGAGCACGGCCTCGGTGCCGGGGACCTCGTCGCTGAAGGGCTCGGCGACGGCGGTGCCCTCGGCGTCCGCGGCGAGCCACTCGGGCACCTGGCCGTCGAGGAACGCCGCGCCGACGATCCGGTCGCCGAGCCCGAGCGCCAGCATCGTCTCGGCGGTCGAGGACTTGATCGTCACGACGCGTTGGGGGGCGGCGTCGATGGTGACCTCGGTGCCGCAGTTGTCGAGCGTGAGCGGGTATCCGGCGTCGGCCGTCGAACCGGGCGCGCCCGGATCGTCCGGGGCGGCCTCGGCCGGGTCGCCGCCGGGCGAGCAGGCGGTGAGTGCCAGGACGGCGGCGGCAGCGGGCAGGACGAGCAGGTGCGAACGAGGCACGCGGAGGGCTCCCTCTCGAGCGGTCAGCGCTGCGCCGCACAGCAGCGGGCGCAGCAGAAGCAGGGCGGGCGCGTCATCTCGCACCGAGGGGGACCTACGACCCAGAGGGAGGGGCCGCGCCGACGAGCGATTCACCGGTGCCCGTGGTCCGCCTCACCAGCCTATGACACCGTCCAGGCTGTTCGGCGGTCTGGGGAACACGGCACCGCACCGCCCGGTTGGCACCGACATGACGACTTCACGGGCCCCGCAGGGCGACGACACGATCCGGCGAGTCCTGGAGGACACCACCACGTGGGCGGTCGTGGGGCTGTCCACCAACACCGCGCGTGCCGCCTACGGGGTCGCCCGGGTGCTGCAGGAGCACGGCAAGCGGGTCGTGCCGGTCCACCCGACCGCCCCCACCGTGCACGGCGAGCAGGGCTACGCGAGCCTGGCGGACATCCCGTTCGACGTCGACGTGGTGGACGTGTTCGTGCGCTCCGAGCTGGCGGGCGACGTCGCCGACCAGGCCGTCGAGATCGGCGCCCGGGCGGTCTGGTTCCAACTCGGCGTCATCGACGAGAGCGCCGCCGAGCGGGTGCGCGGTGCAGGCCTCGACATGGTGATGGACCGCTGCCCGGCCATCGAGCTGCCTCGCCTCGCCACCTCCTGACGGCACAGCCCGCCGCGCGCCGGGCGGTGGGAGAGTGGACCCCATGAGCAGCAGGAGCACCGGTGGCTGGTGGGCGGCCCTCGCCGGGGTCGTGGCGGCCGCTGCCGGCTTGGCACTGGCCGAGCTCGTCGCTGCGTTCGTCGACCCCGTCGCCTCTCCGGTGCTCGCGCTCGGTGGCGCCTTCGTCGACGTCGTCCCGCCGTGGTTGAAGGACGTCGCCGTCGAGTGGTTCGGCACCGCGGACAAGGCGGTCCTGCTCGCCACGATGGGCGTGGTCCTCGCCGGGGGCGCGGCGCTGGCGGGCTGGCTGGAACGGCGGGTGCCGCCGTCGGGCGCCGTCCTGCTGGGCGCCGTGGGCGTGGCCCTCGCGCTCGTCGCGATGAACCGCCCCGGCGCCACGACCGCCTGGATGTTGCCCAGCCTGATCGGCGTCGGGGTGTCGGTCGCGCTGCTGCGCGTGCTCGTCGCCCGGCTCCCCGCCCCGGCCCCGGCCGGCACCCCCGTGCCCGACGGCGGAGCCTCCCGCCGGACGTTCCTCGCCTGGTCGGGGATCGCCGCGGCCGGGGCGGTCGTGTCCCTGGTGGCGGCCCGTGCGGTCTCCGCGGGCAGCCGTGCGGTCGAGGCCGTCCGCGAGGCGATCAGACTGCCGGTACCGGCGAGCCCCGCGGGGGCGGTCCCGGCGGGCGCGGACCTGAAGGTGCCCGGCGCCGAGCCGTACCTCACCCCGAACCACGACTTCTACCGCATCGACACGGCGCTGCGGGTCCCCGCCGTCGACCCGGCCGAGTGGTCGCTGCGGGTCACGGGGCTGGTGGACGAACCGTTCGAGATCACCTGGGACGAGCTGCTCGCGCTGCCCATGACGGAGCACCACGTGACCCTGGCCTGCGTCTCGAACCCGGTGGGCGGTGACCTGGTCGGCAACGCGCTGTGGCTCGGCTACCCGGTCCGCGACCTGCTGGCCCGCGCGCGGCCGCAGGCGGACGCCGACATGGTGCTGTCCTCCAGCGTCGACGGGTGGACCGCCGGCACACCGCTCGAGATCCTCACCGACCCGGAGCGTGAGTCGCTGCTGGCGATCGGCATGAACGGTGAGCCGCTGCCCGAGCAGCACGGCTTTCCGGCGAGGCTCGTGGTGCCCGGACTGTACGGCTACGTGTCCGCCACCAAGTGGGTCACCGAGCTGAAGGTGACCCGGTTCGCCGACGACGAGGGGTACTGGACGCCGCGCGGCTGGTCCGCCCTCGGCCCCGTCAAGCTGCAGTCGCGGATCGACGTGCCGCGGTCGGGGTCGGTCGACGCCGGCGAGGTGGTCGTCGCCGGGGTGGCCTGGGCGCAGCACACCGGGGTCGACGTGGTCGAGGTCAGCATCGACGACGGACCCTGGCAGGCGGCCGAGGTCGCCGAGACGGTAGGACCTGACACGTGGCGGCAGTGGCGCTATGTCTGGGACGCCACCGCGGGGGACCACACGGTCGCGGTGCGTGCCACCGACACCGCCGGTCAGGTCCAGACCAGCGACGAGGCCCCGCCGGCACCCGACGGAGCGTCCGGCTGGCACACCGTGCAGGTCAGCGTCGGCTGATCGCGGATAGTGTCGAGCCATGAACGCACCTCGTCGCATCCTGGTCACCGGCGCCTCGTCCGGGATCGGTGCCGCCACCGTCCGCCGGCTCCGGACCGAAGGGCTCGACGTCGTCGCCGCGGCCCGCCGTGCCGACCGGTTGGAGGCGCTCGCGGCCGAGACGGGCGCCGAGGCCTTCCCGCTCGACGTCACCGACGACGGCGCCGTCGCGGGCCTGGTCGAGCACCTGACCGCGACGGGCGGGCTCGACGGCGTGGTGAACAACGCCGGTGGCGCGTTCGGCCTCGACCGGGTCGAGGACGCCGACCTGGACCAGTGGCGGCAGATGTACGAGCTCAACGTGCTCGGCACGTTGCGTGTCACGAAGGCCGTGCTGCCGCTGCTGCGCGCCTCGGCCGAGCGGGGCGGAGGCGCCGACGGCCCGGGCGTGGACGTCGTCGTCGTGACCTCGACCGCCGCGCACGGCGCCTACGAGGGCGGCGCCGGGTACACCGCGGCCAAGCACGGCGAGCGGATGCTCTCGACGACGCTGCGGTGGGAGCTCGCCGGCGAGCCGGTCCGCGTCGTGGAGATCGCCCCCGGCGCGGTCGCCACGGAGGAGTTCTCGCTGGTGCGGTTCGCCGGCGACGCCGAGAAGGCCGCCGCGGTGTACGAAGGCTTCCAGCCGCTCGTGGCCGACGACGTCGCCGACGCCATCGGGTACGCCCTGACCCGGCCGCCGCACGTCAACCTGGACCTCTTGGTGATCCGCCCCCGCGCCCAGGTGCACAACTCCAAGATCGCCCGCACCGGGGTGTGACCTCGTGCTGCCGCCTGGCAGACGCCTGCCGCCTCCACGACAATGGGTGCATGTCAGCCGGCCAGTACGTCCTCCTCGTCTGCGGCCTCTGGGTCGGCGCAGGATTGGCCACCATGCTGTGGATGGCCCGTCGCGGTCACCGCTCCCCGTGGTGGCTGATCAGTGCCGTCGTGCTGGGGCCGGTCCTCGCCGCCATGGCGCCCGACCGGGTCGAGCGCATCCCCCAGGTCCTGTCCTCCCAACGGCACGGTGACGCCGTCGACGGCGCGCGGGTCCTGGTCGGTGTCGACGGGTCGCCGGAGTCGGAGGCGGCACTGAGCGCGGCACTGGACCTCGTCCAGGACGGCCGGCGTTCTCTCCTGCTCGCGACGGTGGTGGACTACGACGCCGCGGCGGCTGACGAGCACGGGCGGCACGGAGTCGCCACCGACCGGCTCGAGGCGGCTCGGGCGCTCGCCGCCGGGCACGACGTGATGTGCGAGGTGCTCAGCGGGCCGCCGGCTCAGGCGCTCATCCACCGTGCCGGTCAGGACGACGTGGACGTGCTGATCGTGGGGCGCAGGGGGCGCGGACTGTCCGTGCGGCTACTCGGCAGCGTGGCAGAGGAGGTGGTGCGCAAGGCGCCGGTGCCCGTGCTGGTGGCCGGCCCCACCGAGCCCCGAGGTCGTCGTGCCGATGCGCACGTCCAGGTCACGGACCCCGGCGGGACGAGTCCCCGGTAGCAGCACGCCGAGGTCGCGCGGACAGCGCGATGACCGGGAGCACGAGCAGGGCGAGCAGGCCCCCGCCCAGGGCGAGGACCGCGAAGCTGGACCCGGCCACCACGAACCCGGAACCGAGCCCGCCGGCGGCACCCGCCAGGGCCACGGCCAGGTCCACCGCCCCTTGGGTCCGTGCTCGGACGTCCAGCGGCACCGACGTCGTGAGCAGGGCGGTGCCCGATACCAGGCCGAGGCTCCAGCCCAGCCCGAGCAGCCCGAGCCCCACGGCGATCCCCGCGACGGACGACGGCGGGACGAGCGCCGAGACCAGCCCGGCCGCGAGCAGCGTGAGCGCGGCCGCGGCGGCGACGCGCACGGGGCCGAACCGGTCGGTGAGCCAGCCGGACAGCGGCGACGGCAGGTACATCATCCCGACGTGCACGGCGATGACGAACCCGGCGGTGGCCACGGCATGACCGTGCTGCTCCATGTGGACCGGCGTCATCGTCATGATGGCGACCATGACGCCCTGGGTCAGCACCATGATCGTGCCGGCGAGCAGCACGGTGCGGCTGACCTGGCGGCCGGTCGACCCTCCCACCGCCTCCGCGGCGGACGCGACCTCGGACGCCCCTGGCTCGGGCACGGCCCGCGCTGCACGTTCGCGGGCGAGCAGCAACGGGTCGGGCCGCAGCAGCACCCAGAGCACCACGCCGGCCGCCGCATAGGCGACCCCGCCGAGGAGGAAGGGCCCGGCGAGCGGCGGGATGCCCCAGCCGGCCGCGAGGTCACCCATGACACCGACGAGGTTGGGGCCGGCCACGGCACCGACGGTCGTGGCCACGAGCACGGTGCTCACGGCCCGGCCACGGTGCCGGGGCGAGGCCAGGTCGGCGCCCGCGTACCGGGCCTGGAGGTTCGTCGCGGTGCCCGCACCGTAGACGGCGAAGGCGACGAAGAGGAGCACGACGGCGTCTGCCACCGCGGCGAGGACCACCCCGGCGGCACCGACCGCCCCGGTGAGATAGCCGAAGGTCAGGCCGGCGCGGCGACCCCACCGCTGGGACAGGCGACCGACGACGAGCGCCGCGGCGGCGGACCCCGCGGTGAACAGGGCGGCGGGCAGACCGGCGTAGGCGGTGGTCGCGAGCATGTCGGCAGCGAGGACAGCGCCGACGGTGATGCCGGCAGCGAGGCCGGCGCCGGAGAGGACCTGGGCGAGGACGAGGACGACCACCGTCCGGCGCTGCTGCGGGTCCGGGACGGCAGCGCCGTCGGAGGAGAGGCCGGGCGCGGCCTCGGTGTCGTCGTGCATCAGTGCTCCTTGCCGAAGAATGCGCGCAGCACGCCGATCCAGTCGTCGAAGGCGTCGAGGTGGGCATCGTGCCCGGCGCCCGCCAGATCGGCGCGCCATGTCCCGGGACGACGGCGGACCAGCTCGTGCTTCGCCTCGGCGGTGAACATGCCTTCGTCGGCGAAGACGGCGAGCGTCGGCGTGGTCAGGGCCTCCCACTCGTCCCACCGAGGCGCATGGACCGCCTCGATGACGGCCCGCACGACGTCGGCGTCGAATCGTGGGCGCAGGCCGTCGAGCGTGCGCTCGAGGTCGTCGATCCAGGCATCGGCGAGGGGTGAGTCACCGAGCACCCTTCGTGCGGCGGTCTCGTCGGCGAACGAGGGTGGCCATGTCGCGAAGAACTCTCCGAGCCCGCGTGCAGCGCCGGGATCGTCGTCTCCGGCGACGTGCCCTTCGAGCATGACGAGGCAGTCGACCAGGTCGGGCCGCGCAGACGCCGTGAGGAACGCCGTGTGGGCTCCCATCGACTGCCCGACGAGACGCACCGGGTGGTCGGCTAGCTTCTCGATCACGGCGACGATGTCGTCGACGAAGGCTTCACGCGACAGGTCGTCGGGTCGGTGCGTACTGCGGCCGTGCCCCCGTTGGTCGACCAGGAGCACGCGGAACCGGTCGGTGAGCGTGTCCGCGGTGGGCAGCAGCTCCCGCGAGCTTCCCGCAAGCCCGTGCAGCAGGATCACCGGCGGGCCGTCACCACCGCGGTCGGTGACCGCGAGGCTCACGCCGTCTCGCCGGACGATCAGATCAGACGCCGTCATCGGTCGTCGCCCTTTCGGTCTTGTCGGGTGTCGAGCCGAGGATACGGGTCTGGGCTTCGCGACCGCCTGCGGCCGGCGTGTGGTCCTGCTGGCAGCCGCCACCGCGATGAGTACGGCGGCGGTCACCAGCCTGCCCTGGCGCAACCGCCGCCCGATCCTCGGCGCGGGACCCGACCGAAGGAGTACGACCATGGACCAGAGCACCATGTGGGATGCCGTGCATGCGGAGCGTCGCAGCCTCGCCCGTGACCTCGACGGCCTCTCGACGGACCAGTGGGAGGCGCCGTCGCTCTGCCCCGGGTGGTCCGTGCACGACGTCCTGGCGCACCTGATCGGTTCCGCGACGAACACGGTGGGGGTTCGTCCGGCAGATGGCCGCCGCGCAGCTCGACTTCGACCGTACGAACGACCAGGGGGTGGCGCGGCACCGAGCGGCTGATCCGCGGCGCACGCTGGACGCGTTCCGCGCGGTGGTCGACCGCACCGACGACCGGGCAGCATGGGTCCATGACGTTGCCAGCCGACAGTCACGTGCACAGCGAGTGGTCATGGGACACCGGTGGCCCCGCTTCCCATGCGGTGGGGCGCATGCGATCCACGTGCGCACAGGCGGTGAGGATCGGGCTCGAGGCCATCTACTTCACCGAACACCTCGACATCCCCGACACCTGGCGCGCGGGGCCCGAGGACCTGATGCCCCACCAGCAGGGCTTCCTCAACAGCGCCGGCAGAGTTGACTTTGCACCGTTCGACGCTGCCGGCTACCTGGGTGCCATCGACCGCATGCGCCACGAGTTCCCCGACCTCCGTATCCACACCGGGGTCGAGCTCGGGCAGCCGCACCTCGTCGGCCGGCGGGCCGCAGAGATCGTCGACCTGGATCTCATCGATCGGGTTCTCGGCTCGCTGCACACGCTCGACCTCGGCGACGGGCACGCCGAGCCCCACACCCTGTTCCGTGAGCACGACCCGGCCGAGGTCATGGACGCCTACCTCGCACACGTCCCCGTCATGGTGAAAGGCTCCGACGCGTTCGAGGTCTTCACGCACATCGACTACGCGGTGCGGATGTGGCCCACTCGAACCGCAGGGCCGTTCGACCCACGCCCTTTCGAGGAGGGCTTCCGGATGGCTCTGCGGTCGATCGCCGAAGGCGGTCGCGCGCTCGAGATGAACACTCGGCGGCTCTGGTCGTGGATTCCGGAATGGTGGGCCGACGCAGGCGGGAAGGCGGTGAGCTTCGGCAGCGACGCTCACACACCCGACGCCGTCGCTTCCAACTTTCCCGAAGCGACCGCGATGCTCGAGCACTTCGGCTTCCGACCGGGAAGTGCAGCGGAGGAGCTTTGGGTTCGTTCTCGTTTTGTCTAGGCACATGTCGACGTGCAGCGCAGATTGTGCGGACCCGCCTGCCTACCTTGCGCGATCTCGGGCATGTCGTGCCGGACGCGCAGCGTAGATCGAACTAGGCCACGGCCGACGGTGAGGGCTGGAAACTACGCCCGCTTGCCTCATGCCGTCGTCATGCAGACAGGGAGTGACCTGGGTGCTCACCGATCCACTGCTCGACTCCGAACGCTTCTTCCCGAGCCACCTCGACAAAGCCCAGCCACTCCGCCAGGCGGATTGCGCGCACGTTCCCTGCCTGCGTCGGCACCATCACCCGTTCCGAGGGCGCCTCAGCAGCGAACCACTCGAGCAATGCTGCACACGCTTCCCGGGCGTAGCCCTGACCCCACACCTCGGGAAGGAAGAGGTATCCCAGCTCGACCCTGCCAGCAGTTGAGCGCACGGCGAAGTCCTCGTCGCGCCGCACGATCTGCACAGTCCCGATCATCGTCCCCTTTCGATCAACGATGAACTGACCGACCCCGACGCGAGGCTCCTTGGAGATCCGTCGCTCCAACTCGTCCCGCGACTGCGCGCCACCGATGTACTCGCCGACGTCAGGTGACGAGTACAGATCGATGATCGTCGGCCGGTCGCGAGCCTCTGGCAGGCGAAGCACGAGACGCTCCGTGCTGATCGGTGCAGGCGGCCACGCGACCGACCCCAAGTTCGCCACCCCGGCAGACTATCGCCGCCTATGCGCGTCGTCTTGGTCGCGCGATGCGGGTCGCATCGTCGCGCTTCGCTGATCGTCGGGGGGGATCTACAGTCCGCCCGGCGTCCGTCAACGTTGCAGGTGCGACGTCTCTGCCACCGCCAGGACGGCGCGGTTGTGGAAGAAGTCGTCCTCGCGCAGCGTCGTGATGCTGCCCGAGTGCACGGGGAAGGCGGCGTGGCCGGCGGCCTCGATCGGCATCCCGATCCACGCCGCGACCACGAACGTACGCCGCGTACCCGTGGGTCACGATCACCAGGTCATCCACGTCGCGCGCCAGGGCGTCGGACGTCGCCTCGTCGACCCTCGACGCCACCTCCAGGCGCGTTTCGGCGCCATCGATCCCCTCGTGGGGACGCAGCCGGTTGCCTACCGCCGGTGGCGGGACGAACCGTTCGCCCAACCAGGATTGCTCGCGTCCTTCCGCCACGCCGTACGACTTCTCCTGCAGTCGACTGCCGAGGTCGGGTGCGATGTCCAAGATGTCGCCGATCACTGTCGCCGTTTGCGCCGTCCGGCGAAGACCCGAGGAGACCAGGGACCGGCTGGCTCCGACGCCGATCCTCTCGGCCAGAGCTGCGGCGATCCGACCGGCGTCGTCGAGGCCTTTCGCCGTCAACTCGGAGTCGAACGGGCCACCGACCAGCCCGTCGACGTGGTGCGTCGCCAGGAAGATGCGGCACGCGGAGAATCGAGTCAGTAGCGCCCAACGCAGGAGCGTGGCACGCCCCACGCCCCACGCCCCACGCCCCACGGCCCGAAACGAGACCTGGAGCCGGCGAGCGGGCAGCTCGGCCAGCACATCAGCGGGGCGGTCTACCTGACCAAGCACCGGCCCGTAGCGTCACGAGTGTGAGCTTCAGGGCTTGCGGCACGGATCAGCGCCAGCGATATGACATGGGGCGGCAAGCGAAGGCTCCCGTGCGAGCATCTAGCGATGAGTTCAGGTGACGAGACCGGTAGCGACTTCACCGGCGGCAACGTCAATGAGGTCGTGAGAATCGGCGACACCGTCCGCCGAACTGCCGGGCCGTGGACACCGACCATCCAGGCGCTGCTCGCATGGGTCCGAGCCCAGGGAGTCCGAGCCGTCCCGACGCCGCTGGGCGTGGACGATCAAGGCCGAGAGGTACTCAGCTACCTGGCCGGCGAGACGGCAGGATGGCCGGCGCCCGCCTGGGTATGGGAACCCGGGACAGCCAGGCGCGCTGGGAGGTTGCTGCGGTGCTGGCACGACGCGACTCGGAACTTCTCCCTCACCAGTGCCGTGTGGCGGATGCCGGCCCACGAGCCCGCCGAGGTGATCTGCCTCAACGACGTCGCGCCCTACAACATGGTCCACAACGGCGAGCAGCTGGTCGGCTTCATCGACATGGACATGGCTTCACCCGGGCCACGCGTGTGGGACCTCGCCTACCTCGCCTACCGGATCTGCGGCTGGTGCGAAGACATGCCCGCACCTCCCGACGGACCACCGCCCGAAGCGCGGCTGGCCCACCTGCTCGACAGCTACGGCCGCGACGCCGCACCGCCCGTCGCTGACCTGATGCGCACCATGGGCCACAGGCTTCACGACCTCGCCGACTGGACCGAGGAGCACGCCCACGCCACCGGCGCACTCCACCTGCTCGAGCACGCGGCCATGTATCGGCGGGACGCCGCACGACTGAGATAGCAGAACCATGACGCGAGGCCGCCGGCACGTGGCCAGACCAGCAGCCCATGCAGGTGATTTAGCGCTGCTTACGGGGCCGCGTAGCAGGCCTTATTAATCATTTCTGCAGGATCGAGAAGAGTCGGCTGCACGCCGACGAAAAATACGCGCACGTGAGCGCGGCGGGTTGCGCGGCTCGGTATCATCGAGGCACAGGCGTCGACCCGGCCATCACCGGCGAGCCTCCGGAAGAACGGCCCGTGCGGGCCCAGTAGAACCGGACGGGTAGGCCCGTCACAGCCGTGAACGAGTGGTGGACCCCGATCCTCGAGGTGAGGGGTCCGCAAGCGGGGTGGTACCGCGGCACGGTCCGCGCGGCGTCCGGGAACGGGCGCAAGCGAGCCGACGTCGTCCTCGTGCAGCAGTGCCGTCGTCGTACCACCCGTCGCTCGTCCAGGAGCCCACCCATGGCCTACCCGTTGCACCGTTCGGTCCCCTCGTCGTCCAGCACGCCCGGCGAGGCGTTCGGCATCCCCGCCTCGCCCCGGCTGCCCGAGATCGAGCAGGAGATCCTGTCCTACTGGGAGGCCGACGCCACGTTCCGGGCCTCGGTCGCCAAGAACGACGCCGGCACCGACGGTGAGAACGAGTTCGTCTTCTACGACGGCCCGCCCTTCGCCAACGGCCTGCCGCACTACGGCCACCTGCTGACGGGGTACGCGAAGGACGTCGTCCCGCGCTACCAGACGATGCGCGGCAAGCGCGTCGAGCGCCGGTTCGGCTGGGACACGCACGGCCTGCCCGCCGAGCTCGAGGCGATGAGCCAGCTCGGCATCAAGACCAAGGACGAGATCCTCGAGCTGGGCATCGAGAAGTTCAACGACGCGTGCCGCAGCTCCGTGCTGAAGTACACCTCGGAGTGGCGCGACTACGTGACCCGCCAGGCGCGCTGGGTCGACTTCGACGGCGACTACAAGACCCTCGACCCGACCTACATGGAGTCGGTCATGTGGGCGTTCGCCGAGCTCTACCGCAAGGGCCTGGTCTACTCCGACTTCCGCGTGCTGCCGTACTGCTGGAACGACCAGACGCCGCTGTCCAACCACGAGCTGCGCATGGACGACGACGTCTACCAGAACCGCCAGGACCCGGCCGTCACGGTCGGCTTCGAGGTCACGTCGGTGCCCGACGGCGCCGCGGACGCCGTGCGCCCCGGCGACAAGCTGCTCGTGTGGACCACCACGCCGTGGACCCTGCCCTCCAACCTGCTGATCATGGTCGGCGCGGACATCGACTACGTCGTCGTGGAGTCGGCGTCCGGAGGGGCCACCGAGCGCTACGTCCTCGCGGAGGCGCGGCTCGGTCACTACGCCCGTGAGCTGACCGACGAGGGCGCCGAGGAGCCGCGCGTCGTCGGCCGCCTCACCGGCGCCGACCTGCTCGAGGTGGGCTACCGGCCGCCGTTCTCCTACTACGAAGGGCGCGAGCGGGCGCACCGCGTCGTGGCCGCCGACTTCGTCACCACCACCGACGGCACGGGCCTGGTGCACTCGGCCGGCGCCTTCGGCGAGGACGACAAGATCGTCTGCGACCGCGAGGGTGTCGCCTCCGTGATGCCCGTGGGTGCCGACGGGAAGTTCACGCATCCGGTCGACGAGTACGCGGGACTGCAGGTGTTCGACGCGAACCTGCCGATCATCGACCACCTCAAGGCACGCACCCGCGGCGAGGCCGACGCCGGTGCGGTGACCACCGGCACCGTGCTGCTGCGCCGCGAGTCCTACGACCACTCGTACCCGCACTGCTGGCGCTGCCGCCAGCCGCTGATGTACATGGGCGTGTCCTCGTGGTTCGTCGAGGTCACCAAGGTCAAGGACCGCATGCTCGAGCTGAACGAGCAGATCTCCTGGACGCCGGACCACATCCAGCACGGCCAGTTCGGCCGGTGGCTGGAGAACGCGCGCGACTGGTCGATCACCCGCAACCGCTTCTGGGGCTCCCCGGTGCCGGTGTGGCAGAGCGACGACCCGGCCTACCCGCGCACCGACGTCTACGGCTCGTTCGCGGAGATCGAGCGGGACTTCGGGCGCCTGCCGCGCAACGCCGCGGGCGAGCCTGATCTTCACCGACCGTTCGTCGATGAGCTGACCCGCCCCAACCCCGACGACCCGACGGGCCGGTCCACGATGCGCCGCGTCGAGGACGTGCTCGATGTCTGGTTCGACTCCGGCTCCATGCCGTACGCGCAGGTGCACTACCCGTTCGACAACCGCGAGTGGTTCGAGCACCACTACCCGGGCGACTTCATCGTCGAGTACATCGGCCAGACGCGCGGCTGGTTCTACACGTTGCACGTCCTGGCCACCGCGCTGTTCGACCGCCCGGCGTTCCGCACCGCCGTCTCGCACGGCATCGTGCTGGGCTCCGACGGACGCAAGATGAGCAAGTCGCTGCGCAACTACCCGGACGTCTCCGAGGTGTTCGATCGCGACGGCTCGGACGCCATGCGCTGGTTCCTCATGGCCAGCCCGATCCTGCGCGGCGGCAACCTCGTGGTCACGGAGGACGGCATCCGCGACGCCGTCCGCCAGGTGCTGCTGCCGCTGTGGAGCACGTACTACTTCTTCACCCTGTACGCGAACAGCGCGGCGGGCCCCGACGGCGGTGGCTACGCCGCGAGGCCCGTCGCGCCCGAGCGCGTGGCCGGGCTGCCGGCGCTCGACCGCTACCTGCTGGCGCGCACGCACGACCTCGTCGACACGGTGACGGGGCAGCTCGACGCCTACGACATCTCCGGGGCGTGCGAGTCCGTGCGCGAGCACCTGGACGTGCTGACCAACTGGTACGTGCGCACCCAGCGGGACCGCTTCTGGGCCGAGGACGCCGATGCTTTCGACACGCTGTACACGGCGCTCGAGGTGCTGTGCCGGGTCATGGCGCCGCTCGCCCCGCTGCTGACCGAGGAGATCTGGCGGGGCCTGACGGGGGAGCGGTCGGTGCACCTCGCCGACTGGCCCGCGGCGCAGAACGTCCCCGCCCTGGTCGCCGACGACGAGCTCGTCGCCGCGATGGACGAGGTGCGCGCCGTCGTCTCGACGACGCTGGCGCTGCGCAAGGCCAACCAGCTGCGGGTGCGCCAGCCGCTGGCGCGACTCACGGTGGCCGTGCCGGACCCGGAGGCGCTCGCGGACTACGTGGGGCTGCTCACCTCTGAGCTCAACGTCAAGGCGGTGGACCTGGTGCGGGCGGACGCCGAGGCGTCCGAGCGGTTCGGCATCACCGAGCGTCTCGCCGTCAACGCCCGCGCGGCCGGCCCGCGCCTCGGCCGGGGCGTGCAGGCGGTGATCAAGGCCGCGAAGTCCGGCGCGTGGCACCTCGCCGACGGCACCGTGGTCGTGACCACCGCCGACGGCGACGTCCCGTTGCTGGAGACCGAGTACGAGCTGACCACCGTCGTCGGCGAGGCGGCGGGCGAGAACGTGGCGGCCAGCGTGCTGCCGGGCGGCGGGTTCGTCGTCCTCGACCTCGCGCTCGACGACGCGCTGCGTGCCGAGGGGTACGCCCGCGACGTCGTCCGCGACGTCCAGGACGCCCGCAAGGCCGCCGGCCTCGAGGTGAGCGACCGGATCGACCTCACGCTCGACGTCCCGTCGGCGCACGTGGCCGACGTCGAGGCGCACCGCGAGCTCGTCACGCGCGAGACGCTGGCCGAGAGCCTGACGGTGACCGGTGTCGAGGGCGCCGCGCGCGCCGTCCACGTCACGAAGCACGAGGGAGACGCATGAGCGACCGCGCCCGTACGAACGATGCGAAGAAGGCCAAGGCGGCGGAGCGCAAGGCGGCCCGGGCCGCCGCCGAGGACGCCGCCGCGCGCGAGGACCTCGAGCGCGTCTACACGCACATCGTCTCCCGCGCCCCGGAGCACGACGTGTCGCCGACCATCGACCGCGTCGCCCGGCTGCTGGAGCTCCTGGGCGACCCGCAGCGCTCGTTCCGGGCGATCCACCTGACGGGCACCAACGGCAAGTCGTCGACGGCGCGGATGGCGGAGCGGCTGGTGCGCGAGCACGGGCTGCGCACGGGCCTGTTCACGTCGCCGCACCTGAGCAGCGTCACCGAGCGCATCCAGGTCGACGGCGAGCCGTTGAGCGCGGCGCGGTTCGTGGAGGTCTGGGAGGACGTCTTCCCCTACGTGCAGGTGGTGGACGCCGAGCTCGAGGAGTCCGGCCAGTCGCGGCTGAACTTCTTCGAGGTGCTCACCGGGCTGGCGTTCGCGGCGTTCGCCGACGCCCCGGTCGACGTCGCGGTGCTCGAGGTGGGCATGGGCGGCACGTGGGACACCACCAACACCGTCGACGCGGAGGTCGCGGTGATCACCCCGATCAGCATCGACCACGAGAAGTGGCTCGGGTCGACGCCCGCCGAGATCGCCGAGGTGAAGTCGGGGATCATCAAGCAGGGGGCTACGGCCGTCGCGGCCGAGCAGCGGCCCGAGGTCGACGAGGTGCTCGCCGAGCGAGCCGCCGACGTCCAGGCCCGCCTGCTGCGCGAGGGCGTCGACCTCGACGTGGCCGCGCGCCACATCGCCGTCGGCGGGCAGCTCGTCGCGCTGCGCACGCCGCTGGCGACCTACACGGACGTGTTCGTGCCGCTGCACGGCGCGCACCAGGCGCACAACGCCCTGCTCGCCCTGACCGCCGTCGAGCAGATGCTCGGTGGGCGGGCGCTGGACGGCGGCGTCGTGGAGACGGCGTTCGCCGACGTCTCGGTGCCCGGTCGCCTCGAGCTGCTGCGCTCGAGCCCCACGGTGCTGGTCGACGCCGCGCACAACCCGCACGGTGCCGAGGCCCTGGTCGCGGCGCTGGACGAGTCGTTCAGCCTGCGGGCCGTGGTCGGGGTGGTCGGGGTGATGGCCGACAAGGACGCCGAGGGCCTGCTGGCCACGCTGGAGCCCGCCCTGTCGCACGTGGTACTGACGCGCAACTCCTCCGAGCGTTCTGCCGACCCGTTCGCGGTGGCGGAGGTCGCCCGCGAGATCTTCGGCGAGGACCGGGTGCACACGTCCGAGCGGCTCGACGCCGCGCTGCAGGTGGCGACCGACCTGGCGGAGGCGGACGACGTCGTGGGGGTCGGCACGGGGACCGGGGTGATCGTGACGGGGTCCGTGATCACGGTGGCGGACGCGCGCACCCTGCTCGGCAAGGGCTGAGGCGCCGGGAGCCGGTACTACGCATAGCGTCCGATTCTGCGCGCGCCCGCCGGCGGGTGTTGTATGGGTCACAGGGACGATCCCCGGGAGGCCCGTGATGAAGAAGCTGCTGGACGATCCGGCGCAGGCCGTCGACGACTCGCTGCGAGGGTTCGCCCTGGCGCACGCCGACGCCGTCGAGGTGCGGTTCGACCCCACGTTCGTGCTGCGAGCCGGCGGTACCCCGCCGGGCCGCGTGGCCGTCGTGAGCGGCGGGGGCTCCGGCCACGAGCCGCTGCACGCGGGGTTCGTCGGTCCCGGCATGCTCGACGCGGCCGTGCCGGGCGCGGTCTTCACGTCCCCGACGCCGGACCAGGTGTCCGCCGCCCTCCAGGCGGCCGACGGCGGCGCGGGCGTGCTGGCGGTGGTCAAGAACTACACGGGCGACGTGCTCAACTTCGAGACCGGGGTCGAGCTGGTCGAGGCGGAGGGGATCGAGGTCGCCAGCGTCCTCGTCAACGACGACGTCGCGGTCGAGGACTCGCTGTTCACGGCCGGCCGACGAGGCGTCGCCGGGACGGTCGCGGTCGAGAAGATCGCCGGTGCGGCCGCCGCCCGCGGCGACGACCTGGCGACGGTGCGAGCCCTGGCCGAGCGGGTCGCTGCCGGCGTGCGGTCCATGGGTGTCGCGCTGACCGCCTGCACGGTGCCCCACGTGGGGCGCCCCGGCTTCGAGCTGGCCGACGACGAGGTCGAGATCGGCATCGGGATCCACGGCGAGCCGGGCCGGCACCGCGTCACAGCCTCGGGCGCGCACGACATCACGCAGCGGCTCCTGGAACCGGTCGTGGAGGACCTGGGTCTGACGGCGGGGGAGCAGGTCCTGCTGTTCGTCAACGGGATGGGGGGCACGCCGCTGAGCGAGCTCTACGTCGTGTACGGCCGGGCACGGGAGATGCTCGCCGAGCGCGGCGTCGAGGTGACGCGGTCCCTGGTCGGCAGCCTCGTGACGTCCTTGGAGATGCAGGGTGCCTCGGTCACGGTGCTGCGGCTCGACGCCGAGCTGACCGAGCTGTGGGACGCTCCGGTGCGCACACCGGCGCTACGGTGGTGACCGTGCTGGATGTCGCCTGGGCCGAACGTTGGATGCAGACCGCTGCCACGGATGTCCGTGCCGCGCGGGACGAGCTGACCGAGCTCGACCGCCGGGTGGGTGACGGGGACCACGGGGTCAACATGGATCGAGGGCTGAGCGCCGTCGTCGAGCGCCTGGACGATCCTGCTCTCCCTCCGCGGGAGACGGTCGGGCAGGTGCTGCGCCTCGCCGCCACCACCCTGATGTCCACGGTGGGTGGCGCCGCCGGGCCGCTGTACGGCACCGCCCTGCTGCGCGCCTCCAAGGTGACCGACCGCCCGGACCTGTCCGCGAGCGGTGTGGTGTCGATGATGGAGGCCGCTGTCGAGGGGATCGTGGCACGCGGCCACGCCTCCGTGGGGGAGAAGACGATGGTCGACGCCTGGCAGCCGGCGGCCGAGGCCGCCGAGCGGGCGGAGGACGCCGAGGACGTGGCCGACGTGCTGCGTGCGGCGGCCGAGGCTGCCGCCGCCGGAGCCGAGGCGACCGTCCCGCTCGTGGCGACCAAGGGGCGGGCCTCCTACCTGGCCGAGCGCAGCGCGGGCACGCAGGATCCTGGCGCCCGCTCGTCGGCGATCATCCTCGCGGCCGCCGTGACCGCCGCGGAGGGACGCGACGCGTGAGTGTCGGACTGGTTCTGGTGGCTCACTCGGTGATGCTCGCCGACGGCACGGCCGAGCTCGCCCGGCAGATGGCGCCGGACGTCGAGCTGCGGTGCGCGGCCGGGGATCCCGACGGCGGGCTGGGCACGTCGCTGACGCGGGTCCAGGACGCGCTGTCCGCGGCGCTGAGAGTGGTGGACGACGTCGTCGTGCTGGCCGACCTCGGGTCCGCCGTCCTGACGGTCGAGTCCGCGCTGGAGCTGGACCCGGAGCTGCCGTCCCGGGTGCGGCTCGTCTCCGCACCGTTCGTCGAGGGTGCTGTCGCGGCGGCCGTGACGGCCCAGCAGGGTGCCGGCCTGGACGCTGTCGCCGAGTCCGCCCGGGCGGCGGTGCTGTCCATCGGTCCGGAGCCTGTGCTGCAGCTGGTCGAGGCTCCCGGCGCGGGCACCGCGGACAGCCCGGCCGTGGTGCGGACGCGCGCCTCGGGCGAGGCGATCCCGCTACCGGGCCCGTCGTCGTCGGGCGGTGCCGACGAGGTGACCGCCACCGTGCCGGTGCGCAACCCGCTCGGTCTGCACGCCCGCCCGGCCGCGGTCGTCGCCCGGGCCGTCGCCGACCTGGGCGTGCCCGTCACCATCGACGGCGCCGACGCGACCAGCGTGCTGCAGCTCATGTCCCTGGGGACGTCGGCGGGCGACGTGGTGACGATCACCGCGCGGGGCCCTGAGGCGGAGGCGGCGGTCGCCGTCGTCGTCGGCCTGGTGCAGGGCGGGTTCGGCGAGCTGTGAGGCGGAACACTCAATATTGCACTTGATGCAAAGTTGCAGTGGATGCATTATTGAGCGGTGAGCGACAGACCTGCCGACGACACCGGCCTGCGAGCGCGCAAGAAGCGCGCACGGGCCGACGCCATCGTCGACGCCGCCCAACGCCTCGTCCTGGCCCACGGGTTCGACGCCGTCACCGTCGAGGCGATCGCCGACGCGGCAGGGATCTCCCCGCGCACGTTCTTCAACTACTTCGAGTCGAAGGACGACGCGGTGCTCGGCCAGGCGTCGTTCGACCTCGACGCCGGGTTCCGGGGGGAGTTCGTCGCCGGCGGGCCGACCGGACGGCTCACCGCTGACCTCGAGGTCCTCGCGGCAGCACTGCTCGGGGCCGTGGCCGGCTCCGGCCCGCACGCACCCGCGCGCGTCCTCGAGCTCATGCAGGCCGAGCCGAGGCTGCTCGCGTGCCACTTCGCCTGGTTCGAACGACACAAGAACCAGATCGAGGACCTGTTCGCCGAGCGGCACTCCCGGCAGCCGCTGCCGACCGATCCCGCCACCTGCACGATGGTCGTCTTCGTCCTGGTCCGTGCCGCGCTCGACGACTGGGACGCCGGTGGCCGCCGCGGCGACGTCACCGAGCACCTCCCGGCGGTGCTCGCCAAGATCGCCGCCGTCGTCAACGCCTGACCGGACCGCCCCGGCACGCCCGCCCCTGCTCCCGCACAGCCCTCCGCACAGCCCCTGAACGAGGTACTCCCATGGCCCATGCTCCCGCCCCCGCGCCGGACAAGCCGCTCGTCGTCCTGACGCAGCGCACCATCTGGCTGATCTTCGGCGCCCTCATGGCGTCGATGTTCCTGTCGTCGCTCGACCAGACGATCGTCTCGACGGCGATGCCGACCATCGTCGGCGAGCTCGACGGCGTCGCGCACCAGGGCTGGGTCGTCACCGCCTACATCCTGGCGGTCGCCATCGGCATGCCGTTGTACGGCAAGTTCGGCGACCTGTACGGCCGCCGTTGGCCGTTCCTCGTCGCGATCGGGCTGTTCACGCTGGCCTCGGCCGGCGCCGGGATGGCCGACTCCATGCTCACGCTGGTGCTGTGGCGGGCCGTGCAGGGGCTGGGCGGTGGCGGCCTGATGATCCTGTCGCAGTCGATCATCGCCGACATCGTCCCCGCGTCCGAGCGTGGCAAGTACATGGGCCCCCTCGGTGCGCTGTTCGGCATCTCGGCCGTCCTCGGGCCGCTGCTCGGCGGCTGGCTCACCGAGGGGCCGGGGTGGCGGTGGGCGTTCTGGATCAACATCCCCGTGGGGTTCGCGGCCTTCGCCATCGCGTGGTTCGCCCTGCGCCTGCCGTCGCACCGCTCGTCGCGCCCGGTGGACTGGGCCGGGATCGTCTCGATGGCCGTGGCCACCACGGGCATCGTGCTCATCACCAGCTGGGAGTCCCTCGCACAGGGCGGTTACGACTGGACCGACGGCCGCCTGCTCGGGCTCGTGGCGCTGACCGTGGGGGCGGTCGGGGCGTTCGTGCTCGCCGAGAACCGCGCCGCGGAGCCGCTCATCCCGCTGCGCCTGTTCAAGAACCGCACGTTCACGATCACCACCCTCATCGGTCTCGTGCTCGGCATGGGGCTGTTCTCCGCCATGGCGATGCTGCCGACCTTCCTGCAGATGTCCACGGGCGCCGGCGTCACCGAGTCCGGCTGGCTCATGCTGCCGATGATGGTCGGCGTCATGCTGACCTCGATCGTCTCGGGCTTCGCGGTCGCGAAGTCGGGTCGCTACAAGGCCTACCCGGTCGCGGGCCTGGCGGTCGTCGCGGCCGGCATGGTGTGGCTGACGACGCTCTCGGGCGACACCTCCATGTGGGTGTTCGGGGCGATGATCTTCACGCTCGGCGCCGGCATGGGTCTGGTGATGCAGGTCGTGGTGCTGGCCGTGCAGAACGCCGTCGACCCGAGCGAGCTCGGCACCGCGACCAGCGCGAACAACTTCTTCCGCGAGGTCGGCGCCTCCGTGGGCGTCGCGCTGTTCACCACGATCTTCACCTCCCGGCTGACCGACAACCTCGGCCAGGTCTTCGCCGGGGTCCCGGGCGCCGCCGAGACGGGCGCCGAGGCGAGCCTCACCCCCGCGATGGTCGCCGAGCTGCCCGAGCCGCTGCACTCCGGCGTCATCGACGCCTACGCCGACGCCCTGGCGCCGTCGTTCTGGTACCTCGTGCCGCTGGTGCTCGTCGGCTTCGTGCTGGCGCTGTTCCTGCCGGTCATCAAGCTGTCCGACGTGGCCGGCATGGTCGCCCGCGGCGAGGCGATCGAGGATCCGGCGAAGGTCGCGGCTCGCGAGCAGGCGGCTGCCGAGCAGGCGGAGGCGGACGCGGCGGCGGAGCGTGCCGGCGCGCCGGGCGAGACGGTGGGTGCCGCCGTCGGGCACGACGGCGACGCCCCGACCGATATCGTGGACCGGTGAGCAAGAAGGACGACCGCCCCCGCCCGGGCGACACGATCAAGCCCCGCAAGCCCGCCACGGTGCAGTTCGCCGCCACGGTGCTGCAGCTGGAGGCGTTCGCGGTGCTGTTCGCGGCCCTCGCCCTGTACGGGCTGCGGGACTCGGTCTACGAGCGCGGGCCGCTGGTCCTCGACTCCACGGCCGCGCTCTGGACCGTCACCGGCGTGCTCTTCCTGGTCCTCGTCGTGCTCTCGCGGATGGTCGCCCGTCCGGGGGGCTACCTGGCGGGATCGGTCGTCCAGGTCCCCGTCCTGGCGATGGGCCTGCTGCTGCCGATGATGTTCCTCGTCGGGGCCGTCTTCGTCGCGATGTGGGTGGTCTCGTTGCGGCTCGGCGGGCGCATCGACAGGGAGCGTGCCGAGTACGACGCGGCCCACCCGGAGACGGCGCCCAACCACTGACGAGCCGCGTCGCGAGCACGTGATGTCGGACGGCTCCGGCGCCGTCCTGTCCGGTACTGCGTGCTGGAGCGGCGCAGGACGCGGCCGATAGGGTGACGGCCATGACCGAAGCAACCACGCCCGCGCCCGAGCGCACCCTCGTCCTCGTCAAGCCCGACGGCGTCCGCCGCGGCCTGTCCGGTGAGATCCTGCGGCGCATCGAGGCCAAGGGCTACACGCTCACGGCCGTCGAGCTGAAGAACGCCAGCCCCGAGCTCCTCGCCCAGCACTACGCCGAGCACGAGGGCAAACCGTTCTACGCCCCGCTCGTCGAGTTCATGCTCTCCGGCCCCGTCCTCGCGGTGGTGGCCGAGGGACAGGGCGTCATCGCCGGGTTCCGTTCGCTGGCCGGTGCCACCGACCCGACGGCCGCCGCCCCCGGCACCATCCGGGGCGACCTCGGCCGGGACTGGGGTCTGAAGGTCCAGCAGAACCTGGTGCACGGCTCGGACTCGCCGGAGTCCGCCGAGCGCGAGATCGCGCTCTGGTTCCCCCGGGCCTGATCAGGAGCATCATGAGGGTCGACGTGCCGTCCTGGATCCGTCCAGGGCGGCACGTCTCGTCTCCGCGGCGCCCGGAACAGGGCGACGCCGGGCCAGATGCGGCCGATCGCGGGGTGCGACGGATACTCTCGGCCACGTGCACCTCAAGACGCTGACGCTCCGAGGCTTCAAGTCGTTCGCCTCGGCGACGACACTGAGCCTCGAGCCCGGCATCACGTGCGTCGTCGGCCCCAACGGCTCCGGGAAGTCGAACGTCGTCGACGCCTTGTCCTGGGTGATGGGTGAGCAGGGCGCCAAGTCGCTGCGCGGCGGCAAGATGGAGGACGTCATCTTCGCCGGCACCGCGGGCCGCCCGCCGCTGGGCCGGGCAGAGGTGTCGCTCACCATCGACAACACCGACGGTGCGCTGCCCATCGACTACACCGAGGTGACGATCTCCCGCACGCTCTTCCGCAGCGGCGGCTCCGAGTACGCGATCAACGGCAGCTCGTGCCGCCTGCTGGACATCCAGGAGCTGCTCAGCGACTCGGGGATCGGCCGCGAGATGCACGTGGTGGTCGGCCAGGGACAGCTCGACCAGGTGCTGCGCGCGAGCCCTGAGGAGCGGCGCGGATTCATCGAGGAGGCCGCGGGAGTCCTCAAGCACCGCAAGCGCAAGGAGAAGGCGCTGCGCAAGCTCGAGGCGATGGCCGGCAACCTGGCCCGCCTCACCGACCTCACCACGGAGCTGCGCCGACAGCTCGGCCCGCTGGGCCGCCAGGCGGAGGCGGCCCGCAAGGCGCGAACGGTGCAGGCCGACCTGCGGGACGCCCGCGCCCGGCTGCTCGCCGACGACCTCGCCCAGCTCGGCGCCCAGCTCGAGCAGGAGCGTGCCGACGAGGCGGCCCTGGCGCAGCGCCGTCAGACGGCGGAGGACGCGCTGGGAGTCGCCCGCCAGCGGCTGGCCCGGCTGGAGGTCGCGGCGGCCGCCTCGGCGCAGGCCGCCCACCGCGCCACCGACACGTTCCACGGGCTCGGTGCCGTGCGGGAGCGGCTGCGAGGACTGGCGTCACTGGCCGACGAACGGGTCCGGCTGCTCGGCACCGCCGAGCCGGAGCACCGCGGGCAGGACCCCGACGAGCTCGAGGCCCAGGCGGAGCGAGCCCGCGCCTCGGAGGCCGAGCTGGCGCGCGAGGTGGAGATCACCCGGACGGCGCTCGAGGGCACCGTCACCGCTCGGGCGGACACCGAGAAAGCTGCGGCGACGGCCGAGAAGGAGCTCGCCACCCTGCTGCGCGGGGCCGCCGACCGGCGCGAAGGACTGGCCCGGCTGTCCGGGCAGGTCGCCGCACGGCGCAGCCGGGTGGAGGCCGCCGACGCCGAGATCGAGCGCGTGCAGGCCGGGCTTGCGGAGGCGGAGCGCCGGGCGGAGGAGGCGGCGGACCGTTTCGCCGAGCTGGAGCGGGACGTGCTGGGCGCCGAGGCCGGGGAGGAGGGCCTCGACGCCGACCACGAGCAGGCCGTCGCCGCGCTGACCCGGGCGCGCTCCGCCGTCGAACGCCTCGAGGAGCAGGCCGCCGCCGCCGAGACCGACCGCGCGACGTGGTCCGCGCGCGTCGAGACGCTGAGCCTCAGCCTCGACCGGAAGGACGGCGCGGGCGCGCTGCTCGCCGCGGACCCGGCCGGCGTCCTCGGTTCGGTGGCCTCGCTCCTCGGTGTCGAGACCGGCTACGAGGAAGCGGTCGCGGCCGCCCTGGGGCCCTTGGCCGACGCCGTGGCGGTGGAGAGCCTGGAGGCCGCTGTCGACGCGCTGCGCCTGCTGCGCGACGACGACGCCGGACGCGCCGGCCTGGTGGTGGGCGGGCCCGACGGCGGTACCTCGGCGCCGCTGGACGTCCCACTCCCGGACGGCGCGCGTCGAGGCGTCGACGTCGTGACGGCCACGGGACCGGCGGCGGCTGCGCTGCGCCATCTGCTCGCGGCCGTCGTGGTGGTGGAGGATCTCGCGCAGGCGCGCGCCGTGGTGGCGGCGCACCCGGAGGCCGTGGCCGTGACCCGGGCCGGCGACCTGCTCGCCGCGACCCGCGCGTCGGGCGGCTCGGCAGCGGCGCCGAGCGTGCTGCACCTGACCAGCGCGCTGGAGGAGGCGCGGGCAGGTCTGGAGGACGCCGTGGCGCGGGGCGACCGGGCGCGCGACGAGCAGGTCGACGCCCGGGCGACGCTCGAGGCGGCACAGGCCCGCCACGACGAGACGCTGGAGCGGTTGCACGAGTCGGACGCGGCGATGGCGGCCGTGGCGGAGCAGCTCGGCACGCTGGGTTCCGCACGCACCGGTGCGCAGGCGGAGGCAGAGCGTCACCGGGCGGCGCTGGCGGAGGCGACGGAGCGTCGCGACAAGGATGCCACCGAGCTCGACGACCTGGTCCACCGTCTGGAGGTGGCCGAGGCGGAGCCGACCCGGTCCGAGGAGGACATCGCCGCGGCGACCGAGGCCCGGGACACGGCGCAGCGGGACGCGGCCGCCGCACGGCAGGCGGAGACGGAGGCGCGGCTGACCCTGCGCACCGCCGAGGAGCGTGCGCGGGCAGTCTCGGGCCGCGCGCAGGGGTTGGCGCGCGCCGCCGCGCAGGAACGCCGCGCGCGGGAGCAGGCGGCGGCACGTGCCCGGCGTCGGGCGGCCGAGGCCGACCGCGCCGCCGGGGTCCGGGCCGACGTCACGACGGCGCTCGACGTCCTCGCGCGTTCGGCGGAACGCGCCGCGGCCGAGCGCGCCGCCGCGGAGGCGGAGCGGGAGGAGCAGCGGGCCGAGGTCGACGCCGTGCGCGCGGACGTGGACCGGCTGTCCGGCGAGCTGCGCGACCTGACCGACGTGGCGCACCGCGACGAGGTCGCTCGCGCGCAGCAGGTGGCCCGGCTCGAACAGCTCCACGCCCGGGCGGTCGAGGAGCTCGGGACCGACCCGGAGGCGCTGGTCGAGGAGTTCGGCCCGCACCGCGACGTCCCGGTGCCGCGGCCGGCGGACGCGGCCGAGGACGACCCGGACCCGGAGCCCGTGCCGTACGTGCGCGCCGAGCAGGAGAAGCGTCTCGCGACGGCCGAGCGCGCGCTCAAGCGGATCGGCACGGTGAACCCGCTGGCCCTCGAGGAGTTCGCCGCGCTGGAGGAACGTCACCGGTTCCTGACCGAGCAGCTCGCGGACCTCAAGGGGTCCCGCGAGGACCTGCTGCAGATCGTGGCCGAGATCGACGAGCGGGTCCAACAGGTCTTCGCAGAGGCGTACCAGGACACCGCGGCCCAGTTCGAGCGAGTCTTCTCGCGGCTGTTCCCCGGCGGCGAGGGCAGGCTGGTCCTCACCGAGCCCGGGGACCTGCTCACGACGGGCATCGAGGTGGAGGCACGGCCGGCCGGCAAGAAGGTCAAGCGGCTGTCGCTGCTCTCCGGCGGGGAGCGGTCGCTGACGGCGGTGGCGTTCCTCGTGTCGATCTTCAAGGCCCGCCCGAGCCCTTTCTACGTGATGGACGAGGTCGAGGCGGCGCTCGACGACGTCAACCTGGGGCGGCTGCTCGAGATCTTCCGCGAGCTGCAGGAGGACTCCCAGCTCGTGGTGATCACGCACCAGAAGCGCACGATGGAGGTCGCGGACGCGCTCTACGGCGTCACGATGCGTGGCGACGGTGTGACGACCGTCATCTCCCAGAGGCTGCGCGAAGCGGTGGAGGCCGGGTGACAATGGGTGTCATGGCTCTCGTCGTGTGGATTCTCGTCTCGCTCCTGGTGGCCGGGGCGGTCTTCCTGGTCGCCAACGTCATGGAGAAGCGGGACGACGACGACATCCGCGGCGTGGGCGCCTTCGTGCGGGACTTCCGTGCCGGTCTGAGCCGCCGCCGTCGAACCGCCGCTCCTGATCCCGTCGACACCGACATGGACGCCTTCTTCGCCGCGGCCGTCGAGGACGCGCCCGCCTACGTCGACGCCGACGAGCTCTCCGGGGTGCTGCAACGTGCCCAGGAGCGGGTCAGCACACCGTTCCACGCGACCCCGCGGACCGGTGACCCGGGCGTGCGCGGCGTCTGACGCGCCACGGCGGCGCACGGTCTGGGAGACTGGGGCACCGTGACTGAAGATCTTCTCTGGCTCTGGATCGTTCTCGGCGTCGTCCTCCTCGCGGGCGTCGGCTCCGCTCTCCTCGCACCTCGGCTCCGCCGCCGTCGTCGGGACGACGGCGGCGCCCCGTCGGCCGTCGACGAGGCCACGCAGGACACGCTCGCGCCGCCGGACGCCGCACCGGTGGAGACGGCTCCCGCCGCCCCGGTGCTCGAGACGCCCGCGCCTGTCGCGGGCCGGATGGTGCGGCTGCGCGACCGGCTCGCGCGCTCCGGGTCGCCGCTGGGCGCTCGACTGCTGAGCGTCCTGTCGCGTGCGGACCTCACCGACGACGACTGGGACGAGCTGGAGGAGACGCTCCTGCTCGCGGACATCGGCGCGGGTCCGGCCGGTGAACTGCTCGAGGGGTTGCGCACCCGGGTGCAGGTCGAGGGCGTGCGCGACGCCGGCGCGGTGCGTGAGCTGCTGCGGTCCGAGCTGCTGAAGGTCGTCGACCCCACCATGGACCGGACGATCGCCACCACCCGTCCGGTGGTCGACGGCGTGCCGAAGCCCGCAGTCGTCCTCGTCGTCGGGGTCAACGGCACCGGCAAGACGACCACGGTGGGCAAGCTCGCCCGGGTGCTCGTCGCCGAGGGCCGCTCGGTGGTGCTGGGTGCTGCCGACACGTTCCGCGCGGCGGCGGCGGACCAGCTCGCCACCTGGGGCGCGCGGGTGGGCGTGGAGACGGTGCGCTCGGACCGTGAGGGCGCCGACCCGGCCGCCGTCGCGTTCGACGCGGTGGCCAAGGGATCGCGGGACGACGTCGACGTCGTGCTCGTGGACACGGCCGGCCGCCTGCAGAACAAGGCAGGCCTGATGGACGAGCTCGGCAAGATCAGCCGCGTCATCACCCGGGAGGCCCCGCTCGGCGAGGTCCTGCTGGTGCTGGACGCCACCACGGGGCAGAACGGGATGCAGCAGGCGAAGGTCTTCGGCGAGGTCGCCGGCGTGACCGGCATCGTGCTCACCAAGCTGGACGGGACCGCCAGGGGCGGGATCGTCGTGGCGGTGCAGCGTGAGCTGGGCGTGCCGGTCAAGCTGGTCGGGCTGGGCGAAGGGCCGGACGACCTGGCGCCGTTCGACCCGGAGCAGTTCGTCGACGGGCTGCTCGGCTGACCGGTCGCGGCGAGGTCTCGGGCGGGTCACAGGAAGATCACGGCGAGGCGCCGAACGTCTCGCACTCTGGACAGAAACCCGATGTTTACGCGGATGCCTCGTCTGTGACACGGCCGTAACACGACCTCCGTCCAGTGGAAACGCCGCGCCGACACGGTTGTCCCCGACCGGCCACACGGGCTGGCGAGGGGAGTGACACGATGGAGCTGGATACCGGAGTGACCGCGTGGATGCTGACCGCAGCATCGCTCGTGCTCCTGATGACGCCAGGCCTGGCGTTGTTCTACGGAGGCATGGTTCGTGGCAAGTCCGTCCTGAACATGATGATGATGTCGTTCGGCGCCATGGCCGTCGTCGGCGTCATCTACGTCCTGTGGGGCTGGTCGATGTCCTACGGCACGGGCGTGGGGGCTGAGGGCTACTCGCTCTTCGGCAACCCGTTCGAGCAGTTCGGGCTCGGTGGGGGCGCCGTCCTCGACGACGCCGGTGAGTGGGTCGTCGACGGCATCCCGACGATCGTCGACGTCGGCTTCCAGGCGACGTTCGCCATCATCACCGTCGCGCTCATCTCGGGCGCCATCGCCGACCGCGTGAAGTTCGGGACGTGGATGGTCTTCGCGGGCGTGTGGGCGACGCTGTCCTACTTCCCGATGGCCCACATGGTCTGGGGCGGCGGCCTGCTGTCCGACGCGGGTCCGTTCGTCTTCGGTGACGCCGCACCGATCGACTTCGCGGGCGGCACGGTGGTGCACATCAACGCCGGTGTCGCCGCGCTCGTGCTGGCACTGATCGTCGGCAAGCGCAAGGGCTTCGGCACCGACGCCATGCGACCGCACAACCTGCCTCTGGTGATGCTGGGCGCGGCGCTGCTGTGGTTCGGCTGGTTCGGCTTCAACGCCGGCTCGGCCTACGGCGCCGACGGCGCTGCCGGCCTCGCCTGGGTCAACACGACCACCGCCACGGCCGCCGCGATCCTCGGCTGGCTGATCACGGAGAAGCTGCGTGACGGCTCGGCCACCTCGCTGGGCGCCGCGTCGGGCGTCGTGGCCGGTCTGGTCGCCATCACCCCGGCCGCCGGTGACGTGTCCCCGGTCGGTGCGATCGCCATCGGCGTGGTCGCCGGGGCGCTGTCGGCCGTCGCGGTCGGCCTGAAGTTCAAGCTGGGCTTCGACGACTCCCTCGACGTCGTCGGGATCCACCTGGTCGCGGGTCTCTGGGGCACCGTCTCCCTCGGCTTCCTCGCGACCGAGACCGGCCTGCTCTACGGCGGCGGCATCGAGCAGCTCGGCGTCCAGGTCGTCATCGCGCTCGTCGCGGTGGTCTTCGCCGGTGTCGTCACGCTGGTCGTGGGCCTGGCGCTCAAGGCCACGATGGGCTGGCGCATCTCCGAGGAGGAGGAGGTCAGCGGCATCGACCTCGCCGTCCACAGCGAGACGGCGTACGAGACGATCCAGCAGGGTTCCGTCATCAAGGAGGTCCGAGCATGAAGCTCGTCACAGGCGTCATCCAGCCCCACCGTCTCGACGACGTGAAGTCGGCCCTCGAGGCCGCCGGCGTCCGTGGCATGACGGTCAGCGAGGCCAGCGGCTACGGCCGGCAGAAGGGCCACACCGAGGTCTACCGCGGTGCCGAGTACACCGTGGACCTCGTCCCGAAGGTCCGCATCGAGGTCCTCATCGCCGACGAGGACGCCGCCGCGATCGTCGACGTGGTCGTGGGCGCGGCCCAGACGGGCAAGATCGGCGACGGCAAGGTCTGGACGGTCCCGGTCGACGACGTCGCGCGGGTCCGCACCGGCGAGCACGGCGACGCCGCGCTCTGACGCCGATGCCCGACCTCCCTCCCACGGGCGGCCCCGCACGGCCCCACGACAGGGCCCCGCACCCCGGCACCGGGGTGCGGGGCCCTGTCGTGGGGCTGCGCCAGGCGCTGCTCGCCGCCGCCGCCGACCTCAGCGGCCCCGGGCGCTCCGGCGTCGCCCGCCGAGCCACGCTCCAGCAGATCGTCACCGAGCGCCTCTCCGAGCTGTACGCGGAGGCGACGGCGGGCGTCGAGCCGGCGGGCATCGCGCTGGCGGCGGTCGGCTCCCTGGGGCGCGGTGAGCTGGGACCGCTGTCCGACCTCGATCTCGTGCTGGTGCACGACGGCCGCTCGCACAAGCCGGCCGAGCTGGCCGAGGTCGCCGAGCGGCTCTGGTACCCGCTGTGGGACTCCGGGGTCGACATCGACCACGCCGTGCGGTCCCTCAACCAGACCCGGCAGCTCGCCACGCGCGACCTTCCTGCCGCCGTTGGCTGGCTCGACGTGCGGCCCGTGGCGGGGGACGCCGTCGTCGTCCACCGCGCCGCGTCGGGGATCCTCACGGACTGGCGCTCGGCGTCCCGCCGGCGGCTGCCCGAGCTGCTGTCCGGGGTGCGAGAACGCGCCGAGCGCTCCGGCGAGCTGGCGTACCTCGTCGAACCGGACCTCAAGGAGGCGCGGGGCGGCATCCGCGACGCGGTCGTGCTGTCCGCGCTCGCCGCGACGTGGCTCACCGACCGGCCGCACGGACGCGTGGACACCGCGTACGCCCACCTGCTCGACGTGCGGGACGCCCTGCAGGTCGTGACACGGCGGCGGTCGACCCGCCTGCTGCTCGCCGACCTCGACGAGGTGGCCGCGCTGACGGGGCACGACGACCCCGACGAGCTGCTGGCGAGCCTGGCCGCGGCCGGTCGCGAGATCTCCTTCGCGCTCGACTCGACCGTGCGCCGCGCCCGCCAGGCGCTCCAGCGCCCCGCCACGCGCAAGCCCGTGCTGGTCCGGGGACGGCGGCAGCCGCCACGGCTGCGGTCCGTGGGAGAGGGCCTCGTGGAGCACGACGGCGAGCTCGTGCTGGCGGTCACCGCGCAGCCGGCCGAGGACCCGCTGCTGTCGTTGCGTGCCGCGGCCACGGCGGCCCGGACGGGTCTCGCGCTGTCGCCCGTGACCGTGCACTCCCTGGCCGAGTGCCCACCGCTGCCCGAACCGTGGCCCCGCGCCGCCCGTGGGCACCTGCTCACCCTGCTCGGTTCCGGTCCCGCGCAGATCCACGTCTGGGAGGCTCTCGACCTCGCCGGAGCGGTGACGACGTGGATCCCGGAGTGGGCGGACGTGCGCAACAAGCCGCAGCGCGCCGCCGTCCACCGGCACACCGTCGACCGCCACCTCGTCGAGACGGCCGCGCTCGCGACGGCGGTGCGCAAGCAACAGCTCGCCCGCGGCGTCGCCGCGCCGGACCTGCCCGCGGACCTGCTGCTCGTCGCCGCGATCCTGCACGACATCGGCAAGCGACGGCGTCCTGAGGCGTCGGACCACTCCGCGGAAGGGGCGCGCATCGTCCCGGCCGTCGTGCGGCGCATGGGCTTCGACGAGCCGTTCGTCGCCGACGTGGCGACGCTGGTGCGCCAGCACCTGCTGCTCGCGGAGCTCGGCACGAGCGCCGACCCCGAGGACCCGGCGACGGTGCGCAGGCTGCTCGAGGGCATCGACCACCGGCTCGACCTGCTCGAGGTGCTGCGCGCGCTGACCGAGAGCGACGCCTCGTCGCTCGGCCCCGCCGGGTGGACCGGCTGGCGGGCGAGCCTGGTCGACCAGCTGACCCGGGCCGCGCGCACCGCGCTCACGGTGGCGTCCGGGACGACCGGAGGGGGCCGGTAGGCTAGGGGACCGCACTTCATCCACCCCGCGAAGAGGACCACCTGGTGTTCAACTCCCTGTCGGACCGGCTCACCGCGACCTTCAAGAACCTGCGCGGTCGGGGACGGCTCTCCGAGGCCGACATCGACGCGACCGTGCGAGAGATCCGCCGCGCACTGCTCGACGCGGACGTCGCCGTGCCCGTCGTGCGGCACTTCACGGCGGCCGTGCGCGAGCGTGCGCTCGGCGCGGAGGTCTCGGGCGCGCTGAACCCGGCGCAGCAGGTCGTCAAGATCGTCAACGACGAGCTGGTGACGATCCTCGGTGGCAGCACCCGGCCGCTGCAGCTCGCGAAGAACCCGCCGACGGTCATCATGCTCGCGGGTCTGCAGGGTGCCGGCAAGACCACCCTGGCGGGCAAGCTCGCCCTCGCCCTGAAGGAGCAGGGGCACACGCCGATCCTCGTCGCGGCCGACCTGCAGCGTCCGAACGCCGTGACCCAGCTCTCCGTGGTGGCCGACCGCGCGGGTGTCCCCGTCTTCGCGCCGCACCCGGGCAACACCTCGGACCACGACGTGGCCGACGCCGCTCTCGTGGGAGACCCCGTGGGCGTGGCGCGCGACGGCGTCGCCGAGGCGCGGTCGAAGCAGCACGACGTCGTGATCGTCGACACGGCGGGCCGGCTGGGTGTGGACCAGGTCCTCATGCAGCAGGCTGCCGACATCCGGTCGGCGATCACGCCGGACGAGGTCCTGTTCGTGATCGACGCGATGATCGGTCAGGACGCGGTGACGACCGCCCGGTCCTTCGCCGAGGGCGTCGACTTCACGGGTGTGGTGCTGTCCAAGCTCGACGGTGACGCCCGCGGTGGTGCGGCGCTGTCGGTCGCCCAGGTCACCGGCCGGCCGATCATGTTCGCCTCGACCGGTGAGAAGCTCACGGACTTCGAGGTCTTCCACCCGGACCGCATGGCGTCCCGCATCCTCGACATGGGCGACGTGCTGACGCTCATCGAGCAGGCCGAGAAGGCGTTCGACGCCGACGAGGCCGAGAAGATGGCGGCGAAGGTCGCCCAGGGCGAGGACTTCACGCTGAGCGACTTCCTGTCGCAGATGCAGCAGATGAAGAAGCTCGGCTCGATGAAGAAGATGCTCGGGATGATGCCGGGCATGGCCCAGATGCGCGACCAGATCGAGAACTTTGACGAGCGGGAGGTCGACCGGGTCCAGGCGCTCATCCAGTCGATGACGCCGGCCGAGCGGGAGAACCCCAAGATCATCAACGGCTCGCGGCGCGCACGGATCGCGCGCGGCGCCGGCCAGACCACCGCGGCGGTCAACGGGCTCCTCGACCGGTTCACGCAGGCGCAGAAGATGATGCGCCAGATGTCCCAGGGCGGCGGGATGCCGGGGATGCCGGGCGGCGTGCCGGGGATGCCCGGGATGCCGGGCGGTGGCAAGAAGTCGCGCGGCAAGCAGCAGCCCAAGAAGAAGGTCAAGGGCAAGTCGGGCAACCCCGCCAAGCGGGCGCAGCAGGAGCGTGAGGCCATGCAGCGTGCGCTGGGTGGCGGTGCGAAGAAGTCCGCACCGGCCGGCTCCGCCTTCGGCGTGTCGGGCGGGGACGACCAGCAGTCCGGCAAGGACCTCGAGAACCTGCAGCTGCCGGGCGACCTCGGCAAGCTGCTCGGTGGCGGGCGCTGACGCCCCGGTAGGCTGCCGTCATGTCGGTGCCGCACGTTCCCCTGCACGTCACGGGTCGCATCCTGCTCGACGGCAACCGCGAGGTCGGCGAGATGTGGGTCCGCGAGGGCCGGCTCAGCCTGCTGCGGCCCACGCCGCAGGGCAGCCCTGCCACGCAGATCGAGGGCTGGGTGCTCCCGGGCCTGGTCGACGTGCACTGCCACGTGGGGCTCGACGCCGGCGGGGCCGTCGACGAGGACGCCGCCGTCAAGCAGGCCCTGGCCGACCGTGACTCCGGCGTGCTCCTGGCCCGTGACGCCGGTTCTCCGCTCGACACCTCCTGGGTGGCGCAGCGGGCGGACCTGCCGAGGCTCGTGCGGGCCGGCTCGCACCTGGCCCGTCCCAAGCGCTACCTCCGCCACTACGGCCTGGAGCTCGACGACGTCGCCGACCTCCCGCGCGTCGTGCGTGAGCAGGCCCGTGCCGGGGACGGCTGGGTCAAGCTCGTCGGTGACTGGATCGACCGTGACCTGGGGGCGGAGGGCGACCTGCGCCCGCTGTGGCCGGTCGACGTGCTCACCGAGGCGGTGGCCGCCGCGCACGCCGAGGCCGCGCGGGTCACGGTGCATGCCTTCTCCACCGAGGTGATCGAGGATCTGCTCGCGGCGGGCGTCGACGGCATCGAGCACGGCACGGGCATCACGCCCGACGTGATGCCCGAGATCGCCCAACGAGGCATCCACGTCACGCCGACGCTGCTCCAGGTGGCGCAGTTCGACGCGATCGCCCAGCAGGCCGCCGGCAAGTACCCGGTCTACGCAGCCCGCATGCGGCACATGCACGAGCGCCGGTACGACCAGGTCCGGGCGATGAACGACGCCGGGATCCCGCTCCTCGTCGGGACCGACGCGGGCGGCACCATCGACCACGGGCGGATCGCGGACGAGTGCTCCGAGCTGGTCGCCGCCGGGATCCCGGCCGCCGAGGTCGTCGCGATGGCGACCTGGCGGGCCCGCGTCTACCTCGGCCACGGGGCGATGGTGGAGGGCTCCAGCGCGGACTTCGTCGTCTACCCTGCGGACCCGCGCGAGGACGTCGAGGTCCTGCGCCACCCCACAGCCGTCGTCCTGCGCGGACGGGTCGTCGCACCCTGACCGGCGTGCCTTGGTCGTCCCCGTGGCGGTGCCGTGGTCGCGGGGGAGGGTGCCCCCCGGCGCGCTCGGCACGGGTGTGACCGAGCCGAGGTTGGGGAGGTCGCCGGCGTCTGGCATAATAGCGGGGTACTCGGCGTGCCCAGGCCCCTCTCACCTGCGCAGGCCTAGTCCTGACCCACCCACCCGCAGGACCCCACCCGCGCGGTGTCCGGGTCGCACCCACAGAACCAGGAGAGTCCACACCAGTGGCCGTCAAGATTCGTCTGAAGCGCCTCGGCAAGATCCGGGCACCGTACTACCGCGTCGTCGTCGCCGACTCGCGCACCAAGCGTGATGGCCGGGTGATCGAGGAGATCGGCAAGTACCACCCGACCGAGGAGCCGTCGCTCATCGACATCAGCTCGGAGCGCGCCCAGTACTGGCTCGGAGTCGGCGCACAGCCGACCGAGCAGGTCGCCGCCCTGCTGCGCGTCACGGGCGACTGGCAGAAGTTCAAGGGCCTGCCGGGTGCCGAGGGCACCCTGCGGACCAAGCAGGCCGCGGGCGACAGCTCCGCCGCCGTCGAGGCCGTCCACGCCGAGGCCGAGAAGGCCAAGGCGAAGGCTGCCGAGAAGAAGTCCGCCACCAAGGCCGAGGAGTCCGACGAGGCTGAGGCCGAGGCCTGATGCTCGCGGACGCTCTCGAGCACCTGGTGCGCGGCATCGTCGACAACCCGGACGACGTCCAGGTGACGGCACGCACGCAGCGCCGCGGTGACCTGCTCGAGGTCCGGGTCCACCCCGACGACCTCGGCCGGGTGATCGGCCGCGGTGGCCGCACGGCGAAGGCGCTCCGCACCGTCGTCGGCGCGCTGGCGACCGACGGCGCGGTGCGCGTCGACGTCGTGGACGTCGACCGCCGCTGAGCGCCGAGAGCGACGAGCAGCACCGACGAGGCCCGGTCCCGCCACGGGACCGGGCCTCGTCGTGTTCACTGGGCCCTGAGGCCCGACCGACCACGAGGAGTAGACATGGAGCTGGTGGTGGCTCGCATCGGCAAGGCGCACGGCCTGCGGGGCGAGGTGGCGCTCGACGTCCGGACCGACGTCCCGGAGGAGCGGTTCGCGACGGGTGCGGTGCTCCAGACGGTCCCGCCCGAGGCCGGACCGCTCACGATCGCCGCGACGCGCGTGCACCAGGGCCGCTGGCTCGTCCAGTTCGCCGAGTCGTCCGACCGCAGCACGGCGGAGGGCCTGCGCGGCGTCGAGCTCGTGGTCGAGTCCGCGGAGTCGGACGAGGAGGACGCCTGGTACCCGCACGAGCTGACCGGTCTGCGGGCCGAGCTGGCCGACGGCACCGTCGTGGGCGAGGTCGTCGGTCTCGAGCATCTGCCCGCGCACGACGCCCTGGTGCTGCGTGAGACCGGCGGCGAGCGCACCCTCGTGCCGTTCGTGCACGCGATCGTGCCGGTGGTCGACGTGCCCGGTGGCCGTGTCGGGCTGACCCCTCCGGGCGGGCTGCTGGCCCGCGACGCGGGCGCCGTCGTCGTCGACCGTGCGGACGCGGCCGAGGCGCCCGACGAGGACGAGGCCTGACGTGCGGATCGACGTCGTCACGATCTTCCCCGACTACCTCGCCGCGCTCGACCTGTCGCTCGTCGGCAAGGCCCGCCGGGCGGGACTGCTCGACCTGCGTGTCCACGACCTGCGGGACTGGACCACCGACCGACACCGCACCGTGGACGACACGCCCTTCGGTGGGGGAGCGGGGATGGTCATGCGGCCTGACGTGTGGGGTCGTGCGCTGGACGACCTCCTGCCCGACCCGTCCGCGGGCGCCAGGACGGACACCGGCGCCGACGCCGCGGCGCGCGGCGCGCACCTGGTCGTGCCGACGCCGTCGGGGGACGTGTTCACGCAGCGGCGCGCCGAGGAGCTGGCGACGGAGGACCAGCTGGTGGTGGCGTGCGGGCGCTACGAGGGCATCGACGCCCGGGTGGCGGAGCGCTACCGGGCCGCTGGGCACCGGGTCAGCGAGCTGTCGATCGGCGACTACGTGCTCAACGGGGGAGAGGTCGCGGCCCTCGTCATGGTCGAGGCAGTGGGCAGGCTGCTGCCCGGTGTCGTCGGGAACCCGCACTCGCTGGTCGAGGAGTCCCACGGCGCGGCAGGCCTCCTGGAATACCCCGTCTACACGAAGCCGCCGACGTGGGACGGTCGCGAGGTGCCGGAGGTGCTGCTCTCCGGCCACCACGCCCGCATCGACCGGTGGCGCCGTGACCGAGCCCTCGAGCGGACCGCCGCGCGTCGACCGGACATGGTGGCCGCGCTCGACCCCGCCCTGCTCGACGCGCACGACCGCACGGTCCTCGCCGGTCTCGGGTGGCGTGTCGTGCCGGCCGGGGAACCACGTGGCGCGTCTCACGAGACTCCGGACGCTCCTCGACCGGGTCCACGGCTGGAGCGTGTGGCAGAATAGGTCGCTGGTGTGCCGCAGCCCGAACTCTGCCACAGGGGAGACCATCGGGCCGAGGACGGTGCACCACCTCGGACAAGACTTCGGCCCGCCGTGTGCGGGCCCAGAGCTTGCTCTGACCTGTGGCAGGGTGGGGAGACAACCATGAAGACGCTCGACAACGTCGACGCGGCAGCGATGCGCGACGACATCCCGGACTTCCGTGCCGGAGACACCGTCAAGGTCAACGTGAAGGTCGTCGAGGGCAGCCGCTCTCGTGTCCAGGCCTTCCAGGGCGTGGTCATCGCCCGCCGCAACAGCGGCGTGGGCTCGACCTTCACCGTCCGCAAGATCAGCTTCGGCGTCGGTGTGGAGCGCACCTTCCCGGTGCACGCCCCGACCGTCGACTCGGTCGAGGTCGTCACCCGCGGTGACGTCCGCCGCGCGAAGCTCTACTACCTGCGCTCGCTGCGCGGCAAGAAGGCCAAGATCCGCGAGAAGCGCGCTACCCCGGCCAAGTGAGCCGTGGCGGGAGGTCTCCCGCCGAGCGTCCCGACGGGCGGTCCCTCCAGCGGAGGGGCCGCCCGTCGGCGTTTCGCGCTGCGATGTTGCTTCTGGCAAGGTGTGGACGTGGCAGACTCCGACCCTGTGACCTCCGCAGAGCGCCGACCCGAGCCCGAAGGCATGCCGGACCCCGATGCCGTCGACGGGAACGACGCCACGCGATACGGGACGGTTCCCGCCCACGCGGCCGCCCGCCCGGCCCGGTCGGGCGGAGGGATGAGCCTGCTGCGCGAGACGGCGATCATCATCGTCAGCGCCCTGGTCCTGTCCTGGTTGATCAAGACGTTCCTGGTCCAGGCCTTCTACATCCCGAGCTCCTCGATGGAGGAGACCCTGCAGGTCGGCGACCGCGTGATGGTCTCCCGGCTCGTGCCCGACGCTCTGGACGTCAACCGTGGAGACATCGTGGTCTTCAAGGACCCGGGCGGCTGGCTCCCGCCGTACGAGGCACCGGACCGCGGCCCGGTGGGCAACGCGGTGCGGGACGCGGCGACGTTCGTCGGGCTGCTGCCGCAGGACACGGGTGAGCACCTCATCAAGCGGGTCGTCGGCACGCCCGGCGACACGGTCGTGTGCTGCGACGCGGAGGGTCGCGTCAGCGTCAACGGGGTGGCGATCGACGAGACCGAGTACATCGCCCCCGGGGTGGAACCGAGCAGCACCGAGTTCGAGACGGTGGTCCCGGACGACATGGTCTTCGTCATGGGCGACAACCGGCCGAACTCGCAGGACTCGCGGTTCAACACCGGCAAGCCCGGTGGCGGGTTCGTGCCGATGGACAACGTGGTGGGTTCCGCGTTCGTGGTCGTCTGGCCGTTCAACGACGCCCGCATGCTGCGCAACCCCGGCGACGTCTTCTCCGAGGTGCCAGAGCCGTGAGCGTACGCAGCACCCGTCGTAGTCCCACCCTGCGGTCCGAGCGGGCGCTGATCGGCGAGGGTGCGCTGCTGGTGGGCGGCATGGACGAGGTCGGCCGCGGTGCCCTGGCGGGCCCGGTCAGCGTCGGCCTGGTGGTCGTCGACGCCGGTACGAGGACGGCACCGCGAGGACTGACCGACTCCAAGCTGCTCTCGCCCTCGGCACGCGAGGACATGGTGGACCCGCTGCGTCGGTGGGCCGTGGCCTGGGCCGTCGGGCACGCCGGACCGGCGGAGATCGACGCGCACGGCATCGTCGCCGCGTTGCGGCTGGCCGGGCGGCGCGCGCTCGCGCAGGTGCGCCGGACGGCGGGTGACGTCGACGTCGTGCTGCTCGACGGTTCGCACGACTGGCTCAGCCGGCCGCACGCCGACCTGTTCGAGGCGGCGGAGATGGACCCGAGCCGCACGCTCGACGCCCCGGAACCGGGGGTGCGGACCCTCGTCAAGGCCGATCTGCAGTGCTCCTCGGTCGCCGCGGCCAGCGTGCTCGCCAAGGTCGAGCGCGACGGGCTGCTGCGCAGGCTCGCAGCGCAGTACCCCGCGTTCGCCTGGGAGCAGAACAAGGGCTACTCCGCTCCGGCGCACCTGGAGGCGCTCCGTCGGCACGGGGCGACGCCGCAGCACCGGCGGTCCTGGAACCTGCGGGTCCTGGACGACACGACCGTGGCAGCACCAGCGTCGACGGCCGACGCTCCGCCCGCGGCCGCCGTGGCGGAGCCGGCGGTGGTCACGCTGGACGAGGTGAGCGTCGGGTCGGGCGTGCCCCTGCGCTCCCGGGTGGGATGATGACCGCGTGAGTGCCGAGGACCTCGAGAACTACGAGAACGACATGGAGCTCGCGCTCTACCGCGAGTACCGCGACGTCGTCGGGCTGTTCTCCTACGTGGTGGAGACCGAACGCCGCTTCTACCTGGCGAACCAGGTCGACCTGCAGGTGCGCTCGGCGGCCGGCGAGGTGTACTTCGAGCTCCGGCTCGCCGACGCGTGGGTCTGGGACGTCTACCGCTCCGCGCGCTTCGTGAAGTCGGTGCGGGTCGTGACGTTCAAGGACGTCAACGTCGAGGAGCTCGCGAAGGCGGACATCGCCCTGTAGCGCGGGTTCGGTCGTGCCCGCGGGATCGCGCGGCGGCGAGGCCACCCACAGGGTCCGGCGGTCCACGAACCGTCTCGAGGCGCCCGCAGCGGGCCCGGAGCCACCGCATCGTGGTGCGCGGAGGTGGTTCCGTGCTGGCCAAGGACGCCGTGGGGCGATACGGAGAGCAGGTGGCTGCGCGCTACCTGACAGAGCGCGGGTACGAGGTGATCGAGCGCAACTGGCGCGGTACCCGCGGTGAGCTGGACCTGGTGACGCGCCGAGACGCCACGATCGTGGTCGTCGAGGTCAAGACGCGTCGCGGGACGGCGTTCGGGCACCCGGCCGAGGCGGTCACGCAGGCGAAGCTCGACCGGATCAGGCGCCTGACGGGGGAGTGGCTGCACAGCCGCTCGGCCCCGCGGTGCGAGGTCCGCATCGACGTGGTGGCCGTCGTGCTGCCGCGCTCCGGTGCGGCACAGGTCGAGCACCTGCAGGGGGTCCTGTGAGCGGGCTGGGCACCACGGCGTCGGTCGCCCTGAGCGGCATGGAGGGCCACGTCGTCGAGGTGCAGGCGCAGCTCGCGGCCTCCGTGCCGGGGTTCACGCTGGTGGGTCTGCCGGACGCTGCGCTCGCCGAGTCCCGGGACCGGGTCCGCGCCGCGGTGCTCTCCAGCGGGATCACGTGGCCGCAGCGCAAGATCACGGTGAACCTGTCGCCGGCCTCGTTGCGCAAGTCCGGCACGGGGTTCGACCTGTCAAGCATCTAGAGTGGACAGCACTATGGAAGCTGTCGTCTACGTACGGATCAGCCGGGACCGCGAGGGCGCCGGCCTGGGCGTCGACCGCCAGGAAGCCGACTGTCGCGAACTTGCGGACCGTCTGGGCTGGAACGTGGTCGCCGTCCACTCCGACAACGACCTTTCGGCGTACTCGGGGAAGCCTAGGCCCGGATATCGCGCCATGCTCGAGGATCTGCGCCAGGGGCGCGCCACGGCTGTCGTCGCCTGGCACTCTGACCGACTCCACCGCAAGGTCGCGGAGCTTGAGGAGTTCGTCTCCATCTGTGACGAGCACAAGATCGCTGTGCAGACCGTCCGCTCGGGCTCTGTGGACCTCACGACGGCATCCGGCCGCATGGTGGCCCGGATGCTCGGGGCGGCATCACAGCACGAGATCGACCATGCGCGCGAGCGGATGCAGCGCGCCAAGCGTCAGGCTGCCGCTGCGGGGAAGTGGCGTGGAGGACCGCGCCCGTTCGGCTACGAGGCCGACGGCGTGACCGTTCGCCCGCCAGAGGCCGATGCGCTGCTCCGCGCCGCACGCGGCATCCTTGCGGGCCGATCGCTGAACGCGCTCGCTCGCGAACTCAACGAAGCGGGGATCACCACTACACGTGGCAGCCGCATCGACGGCATTAACCTCCGAACCATGCTGCTCCGACCCCGCAACGCCGGACTCATCGACGAGCGCGGCGACATTGTCGGCGCGGCGTCGTGGCCCGCGATCATCCCCGAGGAGATCTGGCGCGGAGTCGTAGCGACGTTATCCGACCCAACCCGCACGACTACCACGGGGCCGGAGCGACGGTGGCTCGGGTCCGGGCTGTATCGCTGCGGTGTCTGCGGCGGGCCGCTGCGGGCGTCGAAGCAGAAGGTCCGACACGCCTACCGCTGCACCGAGGGCTCCCATGTCACCCGAGACGCGAACGCCGTTGACGAGTACGTGCGTCAGGTAGTCGCTGGCGTCCTCTCCAAGCCTGATGCGGCCGACCTGCTGGCGGAGTCCGACGACGGGCTGATCGAGTCCCTACGGGCCGAGGAGGAATCTCTGCGTGCCCGCCTGTCGACATTCGAGGCCGACTATGCCGAGGGTGCGATCTCCGGTCGTCAGCTCCGCGGTGCGACGGAGCGCGTCGAGAGCGACCTTGAGAGCGTGAACGCCCGTCTGGCGAGCGCAATGCGCGGCGATGCACTCGGGGGCGTCCTGGGCGCTGCGAGCCCCGGAGAGGCGTTCCTGACCGCCCCGCTGGACGTGCAGCGCGCTGTGCTCGACGCGCTCGCCGTCGTCATGATCAACAAGGGGCGTAAGGGGCGCCCTCACGGGTGGAAGCCCGGAGAGCCGTACGTGGACCTCGAGACAATTGCATTCGAGTGGCATGCATAGCCATCCTGGCAGCGTCGACGTGACGCATGCTATTCTTTGAGAACGCCCAGTAGGGCGGGGCGAATCCGCAAGGACGCCAACGGCGGTCAAGGTCCGGCGACGCCACGGATGAATTCACCTCACGAGGTGTCCCGTGACCGCTGTCAGTCATCACAAGGCCCGAGTCGGCGCACTGTCGCGTTCCAGAAGGCCTGACGACCTCGATCTTTCACGCGCGCGCCGCGACCTCAAGGCCGCGAAGCTCGAGGCCTACGTCGCTCGGGCTGTCGCCGAAGCGCCGGCCCCTCACAGGCGCTCAGCGCTCGCGCATTGCTGCCCTGCTGAGCGGTGGTGGGGCCATACCCTGAGCTCATCCCCACGAAGCCCAAGCCCGGGAGCCACGAGACGGGAGCCGGGGGAGAAGTGTGCCCCGTGACACCCGACGACGTGATCCGCCGAGCGCACGCGGCTCTCGTGCGGGCAGACATCGCCACGTCGCCCGCCCGAGTCTCGAAGCTCGTGCGCCGGGCCCTCCGCTACCGCACGCCAGCCCAGCTGGTCGCCGAAGTCGACGGCCTGATGGTCCAGGAGCGCGAGCGGCGCGAGGTGTTCGGAAGCGGGCGACCGACGCTCAACGTCGGCACCCGTGGCGGCATCCGTGGACGGGACCCCGTTGGCGAGGCCGTTGCTGAGGGTGGCTTCTGGCGCTCGATCCTTGGCGGTGGTGCGTAGTGGGAGCGAGGAACGCCCTGGCGGCCCTGGCCATGTATCCGGGCCTGCCGCACGGCCCGATGAGGCTACTCCTCGGCATGGCGCTCACTGCGCTCGACGAGACGAACGACGAACGTCCCGCATGCCGCTACTTCGGCGGAGAGAGCGCGCTCGCGGAGATCCTTGGAGGGCCGTCGAAGCGTAGCCGCGTCTACGAAGGGCTCAAGCGGCTCGATGAAGCCGGGGCGGTCACACGGATTGTCCAGGGACGGACCGGAAAGCGGGCTGTCTACCAGCTTCACGTCGACCCCCTCACAGGGCCAGCGTCCCGAAAAGCGGGAGGCTCCTGTGTCCCGGAAAGCGGGACCTCTAGCGTCCCGGAAACCGGGAGCCTAGGCGTCCCGGAAAGCGGGACGCCTAGGAGAACTAAGGAACCACTAGAGGAAATCAAGCGAGAGGACAACTCTTCTTTCGCTACCACCTCACTTGCCGGACTGCCGACCGACGAGGACGACGCAGAGACCAAGTACCTCGCGGGCGTCGAACGACTCGAAGCGGAACACGGCAAGGCCCAGGCAACCACGGCAGTCGTCAGTCTCATGAGCGCACGCGACGTCGACCGCCACGAAGCCGTCGAACTACTCGTCAAGGAGCTGGAGCTGACATGAGCACGCGTACACCGATCCGTGCCACGGCCGAGAACATCCACCACCTCACCGAGGACGTCGTCGTATTCGAGTCGGTCGGAGCCTTCGGCGGGCGCGTGTACTGGGTCGGACCCGCTACCGCTGAGGACATCGTCCTTCGCTACGAGGTACCCGACCACGACCGCCTCGACATGAGCGACGCCGTCCAGGGGGAGTTGTGGTGACTGCAGCCGGCCTCTGTTTTTGCGGCCATGTCCGCCGCGTCCACGGCTCACGACCCGGGCTCATCCTGCCCGACCAACGCTGCCGCGCGTGGGTGCTCGACCACGACTGCGGCTGCCCTGATTTCATCCCCGAGGAGAAGGAATGACCGAACCCGAAGGCGGCGACCGCTACATGCGCGTCGTCGTCATGAACCGACAACTCAACGACATACGCGAACTCCTGACCGAGATTCGCGACCTACTGACCGAGGAGAACCGATGACCGACACCACAGCACCCCTGTACGACGGCAATGAAGGCCGAGCCCAGCGCCGCCTGGACTCCAAGGCCTCCCTGTGGACCAGCGAGGCAGCCGAACGACGAGAGGCCATCCAGCGCATGGAGGACAAGGGCATGCCGCTCTCGCCCACCCTGACGCTCCAGGCCGGCTACGCCGACGAGGCCAAGGCCGCCCACGACGAGAAGGAGAGCAACCGATGACCGCGACAAAGAACAAGTCCGTCCAGGAGCTCGAGTCCGAGCTTGAGGCCCTCTACGCCGAACAGGCAGCCGCCGCAGCGGCAGACGCCCAGCGACGCCAGCAGGCCCGCAACGACTGGGCGCAGACCGTCTACGACCGCGCCAAGGACGTGGACGCCGAGCTTGCCGAGAAGGAGCCGCCCATCTTCCACCAGGCCACCAAGGCTGCGGCGCAGGGCGACCTCCAGGGCGCATGGAACGCTTACATCTCCTACCACGCACACCGCCAGTTCCGAGGGTGGGCACGGAACCAAGCGGAGCAGGCCGCAACGGTCCTGGAGAAGGACCCTCCCCTGCCTATGCTGCGCGCCATCGACACCACGTTTCCGGAGTTCCTGGGCTCGATGCACTCGACGGTCGTGGAGTCCGCAGCGGGTGGCCTCATCGACGACCAGAGCGTCATCCCTGCGCATCCGGATGAGGTGAGCTGATGGCTCACGACATGCTCGAGCCGGGACCGCTCGGCGACTATCCGTACCTGCCGCGCAACTCGGATGGAACGCTCGACACGACGCGAGTTCCGATCGGTGTCGAGATCAGTCACGAGCGCGACCACGACGGACACCGACACCGGCTGAGGCTGATGCCCCGACTCGCTGACGGGCGTCCAGTCACTGACCTGTTCCCGATGCCCGAAGGCCAGACACCGGACGACATTCTGCCGCGATGACGACAGCAAGAGGTCGGGTCCCAACGCGGACCCGTCCTCTTGTGTGGGCACGGGGCATGTGCCCCCCACCCCCGCCTGTAGGCGCCCCCTTGGGCATAGCGCCCTATCTCTCTCCGCGTTTTTCCACACGGGCGGACTTCTCGGATCCTCCGTGTGTGTAAGTCGTTACGCCGGGGGGAACGACCGGTCAGGGAGGGGAGGGGGATGGCGGCGGGGGTGGTGCTACTCCTGGCGCGGGACCGTTTCGATGCTCGGCGTACCCAGCTCGCTGGACCAACTGATCCTCGCGAACTGTCCGAGACCTGGCCCGAAGAAGATTCCCTGCTCAGCTGCGCGGCGCCACTCTTCAGTTGCGCGCTTGTGGATCTCGGATCCGTCGACCACGAAGTCCTCACCTGGTCTCAGCGTCCCAACATCCTTCTCTATCCGCTCATCTTTCACGTAGACGACAGCGGTGACGTCGTAGGCGGTTGTGCTGCCGTCGTTCCGCCACACGAATAGGCCCGGCGTCGAGACGTCCTCGAAGTGCTTCCAGACGACGTCTCTGCGCTCCACGCGGCGCTTGGCCTCTAGCTCGCTGATCTCTGACGCGCGTTCTGAGGCGTCCGCTGAGCGCCTGGAGGAGGCGGCCGAGTCGTCTGCTGCGTCCGCGGAGCGCTTCGAGTCCTTGCGGGCCAGGACGGCGACCACGAGTGCCGCTGCGGCCAAGGCGGCGCCACCGATGCCCAACCACGACTCGAGATCCATGCCCGGAGTGTCCCGTGAGGCACCGACAACGAGGAACCGAACATGCCCAAGACCGAGCGCTGCCCCGACTGCGGCGCCAAGCTCAACGATCCGAACCACCCGGCGCTCACCCCTGCGCCGGCAGAGTGGTCGGTGTCCGAATTCGTGCGCGTGCTGGACCAGCCGTGGCGCTTCGACCCCGCGGAGGTTCGAGTCTGCTGCGGGGTCCCCACGCTCGCCGCGTTCATGAGACCGAGCGCGATCCCGCAGAAGCATGCGCAGCATGTCGTCGCGCCTCGCCTGCTATGGGACCTGTACACACACGGCCTGCGGAAGAAGGTCCTGCGAGAGCTGGTCTTCTGGGTGTACGCCCACTGCATGGTGCCGCTGCTGCGCCTGTCGGCCGAGCAGTGGACCGAGATGTTCCGAGCCGCCGGGTACACCGAGTACGACGACAAGCATCGCGACTCCTCAAGGCCGTACAGCACGGACCGCCCGAGCGAAGTGCCGGTGCTGTATCGGGCGGCGACGGCGGAGGGTGCGAGCGGGTTGTCGTGGACGTCGAGCCGCTCCCACGCCGAGCTGTTCGGTACGCACCGGCGGTGGTTCGTCGGGAACGCGCCGCACAAGATCTATCGCCTCACCGATGTTCCGCCGTCTGCGGTCCTCGGACTGCAGCGGTTCGAGATCGGAGAGACGGGCACTCGTGACGGGGTCAGCGGAACTCGGTGGGCGCCCCGTGCATACAGCGATGAGTGGGTCGTCGATACCACCGGACTCAACGTCGAGGAGGTCCCCGAGCGGCCCTGTGACTGCGCGGCGCATTGGGGTGACCTGGGCGCCGCGGGGCTCCTAGTCGGGCTGCGGCGCAAGCGTCGCGCAACGCACGTACTGCTACAGCTGCGGTTCGACCACTCGGAGGAGGGCAACGCCTGGAGCATTCCGGGCGGCGCTCTCGAGCCTGGCGAGGACGACCAAACGGCCGCGCTGCGAGAGACAGTCGAGGAGACGGCCCTGGACGTCTCAGCGCTCGACATCGTGGGAAAGTACCGCGATGACAGCCATGGGGCGGACTGGCACTACACGACGGTTCTGGCCGTCGCGGACCGCAAGCTCGACGTGAACACGGACTCGCCTGAGACGGAAGATCTGCGCTGGGTCCGCCTCGACGACGTCGACAGCCTCAACCTGCATCCTGGGCTCGCGAAGACCTGGCCCGAGCTGCGGGCGCTGCTGGAGCAGGCTCAGTAGTCCTGCACCTTCCTCGCCCAAGAATCTTCGTCCTTCGTGATCGCCGCACCGATCTGCCACAGGAGCACGTTCTGCCGCTGGAGGCGCGACTCGATGCCCTCCAGGAGCGTGTAGATGTCGTCCGGCGTCGCCATCGGCGGGCGGCGATCGTTCGAGCTGGCGCCCTTCGGCGGCTCATACTCTCCGTGTCGGATCGCGTTGAGGTCGCCGAGCAGCGTTTCAATGCTGCGGAGGTGGCTGATGATCTGGTCGTTGTCGCGTGCCATCGTGCTCGACTCCCTCGTCGTCGTGACTGCCGTGCCCACGGTAGGGCCAGCGAGTTTCACCCGCTTGCCCCCAGCGCCAGGGCATGCACGTAGGTAGCGTTCGGCAGGACAGTCGACGCGCTACCGGCAAAGGAGCCGAACATGGCGAAGGTCAGCCCGTACCACTCCAGCGACCCCACCGACCCGGACGTCTACCACGATCACGATGACTGTCCGTCGGGAAGCCGGATCCCGCCGCGCAACCGCAGACCCGATACCGGTGGCAACCGGCGTTGCCAGCACTGCACCCGGATGGGATGACGAGAAGAGCGCCCCCGGTCCAGACGGACCGGGGGCGCCTCTGTGCGAGCGGCGATTGCTAGATGAACAGTGACCAGACGCTCGCCACGGCGCCGAATAACAGGCCCGTGCCTACGAACGCGATGTCCCAAACCAGTGCTCGTCGCTCCTCGAGCAACGGCGTCCGGATGTCGCGACCAAGCATGGCGTCTACATCGTCGACGGTCGGGGTCGAATGCCCGCGCTCCGCAGCCTGACGCTCGGCGTCAGTCAAGCGGCCCTGGATACGCCAGAGCAGACGTCCGAACCCAGCGATGGGCAGAATGGCCGCGAGGATGTACAGGGTGATTATGAGTGCCACGAGCGGAACGTATCGGGCGGGTCCGACACTATCGCTGGCAGACTGCTCCCCGTGACAGCGAAGCGATTCCTTGACCTGAAGCAGGTGTCCGACGAGCTGGCGGTTACTAAGGCCCAGGTGTACACGATCCTCAAGAACGGCGACCTGCCGGCGATCCAGGTCGGTCCGAAGAAGGTGTGGCGGATCGATCGGACCAAGCTCGAGGAGTACATCGAGCGCCAGTACGCCGCCACGCGAGAGGCCGTGGAGCGCGGGGACGTGCAGGACGAGGCCCCCGAGGAGTCCGACGACTGATGTCGTACCCGTCGCGGCCCGTGCTCGAGGTGCTGCCGCAGTTTCGGGGTGACCTCAAGAACGGATACAACCCGTTCCAAGTCGAGCGGTTCGACACGTTCGTCGCTGCGGAGTACACGGCCGGGCGGTCGTTGCGCGAGATCGGCGAGCTGACGGGGCGCACGCAGACGGCCGTCCGTCGTAGTCTCGACCGGACGGGTACGCCACGACGGGGCAGGGGAGCGCGGCCGCTGCGGTAGCCTTCGAACATGCGTTCGAATCGACGCGCGGGTGGAGACCAGGCGATTGAACGGGTACCGCTGCGCGACTTCGCCACGGAGGTGCCCCCGCAAGCGAGGCAGGAGCCACCGACGCGACCTGTTGACCCCGTGCCCGTGACCGCCTGGGTCACAGACGGCAAGGGGCGGACATTCGAAGCTACCGGTGAAGCGCTGGCCTGGACGCCCAAGGCTGTCTACGTGCGCTACATCGACCCTGCGGGACGCGAGGGGTTCGCCTGGCTCTGGGCGTCAGCGGTCACGAGGCGCTAGCGGGGCGGGTGAAAGTTGAAAGCGACTGTTGCCTCGCCGGAGCGTACCGGCATCTCCGCAGGTAGGGTCCGGTGGCATGAGCCCTCTGACGTTCGCGCTGCGACCCCATCGGGCCCTCGCATCGCAGACCCCCTGGCTTGCCCGCCGCGCTGGGCGCGGTTAAGGTATGTCTACACCACCGGCGGTGCAGCCGCTCGAAACAGGGCGAAAGGGGCAAGTTGTTGGGGTAGTCCTCGATGATGGCTCATGTCCGGCGTTTGACTTCCTAGAAGGCCTGTCTGGCCACTACCAGGCGGCCTTCAAGGCGCGACTAGAGATGCTCTGCGAGCGAGGCTTCCTACGGTCCCCCGACGCCATGCGAAGGCTGAACGTTCCCGGAAGCCCACCGGTCGATGAGATCAAGGTTCACAGGGGCCCCGGATGGCGCCTCTACGTGGTTTCCCGGGGACGCATTTGGTATGCGACTCACGGTCTGAGAAAGCCGAAGGACAAACGAGTGGCCGCAGAAGCAAAGAAGGCCCAGCGAATCTATGGAGGGGGTCCATCATGAGTAACTGGTTCAAGAGTACGACCACGAGTGAGAGAGTTCTTGACCAGGAACGTCTGCTGCTCGGGGCTTCCGAACTTGTAGAGGAAGCGCTTCATAGCCGCGGTCTTAACCGCGCCGACCTCGCCGAAGAGCTAGATTTGTCAAGGTCAGCGGTGAGTCAGCGACTCAGTGGGCAGCGCAATCTTTCCCTCAGAAGTCTTTCAGATATGCTGCATGTCCTTGACTTTGGGATAGAGGTTCAGCTGGTCGACAAGCGGGCCCAGTCTCGCAGCGTCCGGCTCGATTCGCGGCCAGCTCATGGCGGCTACTCCGTCGACTCATATAGGCACAACGAGAGTCATCTGCGCGTGGTCAAGAACGGTGCCGCATGAAGTCCACCGTGGCCGAATTGCGCGAGCGTGCTGCGAGGGTGCACAACGTTTGCGACCTTGCCGATATACGGGTGGCTCACTCGGATATGCGCTGCGCTCACCCTTCTATTGAGGGCCCGATGAGCGTAGAGACCGAGATTCAGTTCAAAGCGCGAGACCGCGTGGAGGATCGCCAGTTCGATGTTTTCGCGCGCTACAACGTCACCGCAACGGCTGACGACGACCCGGAGTTGGAGGCTTGGCGGGTGCGCGTCGAGCATGTTGCGACGTACCGAAAGCGTGATGATGAATCCATTGCCGAAGATGACGGGGTGGCGTTTTCCGCAATTATTGGATTGGTGAACATCCATCCGTTCGCGCGCGAGGCCGTCCAATCAGCGGTCCAGCGAATGGGCTATCCACCATTCACCCTGGACATGCTTGAGCCGCTGAGTGCATTCCCTGATGACCATGTCGTTGAATTGGACAACTAGTCGTATATCTGGGGAGCACAGCCGGCAGCCGGGTTTGCCCCGCGGTTGTCTGAAGCCGAAAGGCGCCCCCCGGGTTCCCAAGCTGGAGCCGGGGGGCGCTCTTGATTCGTTCTGCCTCAGGCAGCCTGCCCGCTGACTAGCTCGGGCACCGTCACCTTGAACTGGGCAGCGATGTCGGCGAGTAGGTCGGCCTCGAACGGTCGCTTGCCCGTCATCCGCTGTGACAGCTCGTCGGGACGGTTGGACGACCCGTCGGGGTCCAGGTGCCGGCGCTTGTTGATGCCGAGGCGCTCGAACCAGCGGCCCACTGTG
>CANMFP010000012.1 GCA_947497265.1 uncultured Isoptericola sp. | reverse complement strand
CCGGACTGCGTTCCGTGCCGGGCGGGTACCTCGTTCCTCGGCCCCCACCCTCTACTTCACTCCGTCCAGCTCCTCGGCGTCGACGATGCGGTAGGCGTAGCCCTGCTCCGCCAGGAACCGCTGACGGTGCGCCGCGAAGTCCTGGTCCACGGTGTCGCGGGCGACGACGGCGTAGAAGTGCGCCGTCCGGCCGTCCTGCTTGGGCCGCATCACCCGTCCGAGGCGCTGCGCCTCCTCCTGCCGGGACCCGAACGACCCCGAGACCTGGATCGCCACGGACGCCTCGGGCAGGTCGATCGAGAAGTTGGCGACCTTCGACACCACCAGCCGGGAGATCTCGCCGGACCGGAACGCGCCGAACAGCTTCTGGCGCTCGCGGACCGTCGTCGCGCCGGTGATCAACGGCGCGTCCAGGTGCCCGGCCAGCTCCTCGAGCTGGTCGATGTACTGACCGATGATGAGCACCTGGTCGTCCGGGTGCTGTGCGACGAGCCGCTCCACCACGCGGTTCTTCCCCGGGGCGCACGCCGCGAGGCGGTACTTGTCCTCCGGTTCGGCCGTGGCGTAGACCATCCGCTCGTGCTCGGGCAGGGTCAGGCGCACCTCGACGCAGTCGGCCGGGGCGATGTAGCCCTGCTGCTCGATGTCCTTCCACGGGGCGTCGTACCGCTTGGGCCCGATGAGGGAGAACACCTCGTCCTCCCGACCGTCCTCGCGCACCAGGGTGGCGGTGAGGCCGAGCCGACGGCGTGCCTGCAGCTCCGCTGTCATGCGGAAGATGGGCGCGGGCAGCAGGTGCACCTCGTCGTACACGACGAGGCCCCAGTCGCGGGCGTCGAGCAGCTCGAGGTGCGTGTACACGCCCTTCCGCTTGGTCGTCAGTACCTGGTACGTCGCGATCGTGACGGGCTTGACCTCCTTGCGCGAGCCCGAGTACTCGCCGATCTCGTCCTCGGTCAGCGAGGTGCGGCGGATCAGCTCGTCGCGCCACTGCCGTGCGGAGACGGTGTTGGTGACGAGGATCAGCGTGGTCGTCCCGGACTTCGCCATCGCGCCCGCACCGACGATCGTCTTGCCGGCGCCGCAGGGCAGCACGACGACGCCGGAGCCGCCGTGCCAGAACCCGTCGACGGCCTGCGCCTGGTACGGCCGCGGCTCCCACGTGGCGGCGTCCTCGCCCGGGTAGACGGGTGTCGTCGTCGGCGACAGCGTGATGGCGTGCTTCTCGCCGTCGACGTACCCGGCGAGGTCCTCGGCCGGCCAGCCGAGCTTGACCAGCGCCTGCTTGAGGTTGCCGCGCTGGGAGGGGTGCACCGCGACCGTCGTGTCGTCGATCCGCTCGCCCACGAGCCCGGAGCTGCGCTTGGACTTGAGCACCTCGGCGAGCACGGCGGCGTCGGTGGACTCCAGCACCAGCCCGTGCACGGGGTGCGAGGCCAGGGTGAGGCGGCCGTAGCGGCCCATCGTCTCGGCGACGTCGACGAGCAGCGCGTGCGGCACGGGGTAGCGCGAGTACGCCATCAGCGTGTCGACGACCTGCTCGGCGTCGTGCCCGGCGGCGCGCGCGTTCCACAGGCCGAGGTTGGTCAGCCGGTAGGTGTGCACGTGCTCCGGGGCGCGCTCCAGCTCGGCGAACGGCGCGATGGCGCGGCGTGCGTCGCCGGACTGCGGGTGGTCGACCTCCAGCAGGATCGACTTGTCGCTCTGGACGATGAGGGGGCCGTCGGGCATGCGGGTCCTTCCGGTGGGGGTGTCCAGGGTGCCAACGCCGGGCGGTCCGTGGGTGTTCCGCCCCTCAGTGTGGGGTGTCGGACAGGTCACTACTACCTCGGGGTGAGCGTTACCACCTCGGCGTCAGTCGATCGGTTCGACCGACGCGATGCGGTGCACCGCCACCGTCAGCTCCGCCTCGCGCAGCGGGTCCAGCGCCCGCAGGCGTCCGCCGTCGAGCCGGATCGGCTTGAGCTCGCGCCGCACGAGCGTGCCCGACCCGCCCACCATCTCGACCTGCACCGTGCGGCCCTCACGCAGCGCGTCGTGCAGCAGGGCCAGGGAGTCGCCCGGTTCGCTCGTCCCGCCCCCGGCATCCCGCCCAGCGCGCCCGGCACCGTGCCCGACGGCGGCACCCACCACGGGCGGTCCGCCGCCGTCCGCGGCGCCCACCGGGACCGGTGTGCCGCCGTCGGGCACGGGGACGGGTGCCACCGGGCCGGGAGGCGCCCCCTCGCTGCCCGGTGCCCGGCGCAGGCGGGCGATCACGGCGGCGCGGGCGTCCGCGGAGGTGTCCCGGACGGGGGCCGAGGGGCGCCGGGACCACGCCGCGCGGTCGAGCCGCACCGTGCGACGCACGGGGCCGAGCGGCCGACCGTCCGGACCCTCCAGGCCGGAGAGCAGGCCGTACCGGCGCAGCGTCTCGTGCAGCTCGGCGGCGGGCGCGGACGACGCCAGGACCGTGGGTGCCAGCCGCACCAGCCCCAAGGAGGCGAGCCGGCCGTCCTCGGCCAGGCCGGCCAGCGCGGCCGGGTCGGCGGCGCGCACGTACGAGGTGGCGGAGCCGACCCGGACCGCCTCGTGCCGCCGGGCGGTGTCCTTGACCAGGTACTCGAGGGGTTGCGGGACGGGCACGGGGGAGCGCCCGGCGAGCTCGGCCAGGAGGTCCTCGCCGCTGCGGCCGTGGTCCAGCGCGCGCGTGACCGACCCGGTCGAGAAGCGCACGGTGGTGGCCGCCCCGCGGGACTCGTAGTCGGCCGACTGGTCCAGCAGCCGCGAGAGGGCGAGGGAGGGACGCCCGGGCACGATGCCGGTGAGGTCGCCCTGGAGCAGGACCTCGTCGACCTCGGCGGGCAGCGCGCGCCGCAACGCCTCGGCCAGGAGAGCCGGGCCGCCGTCCTCGGCACCGCTCGCGACGACGTGACCGGGCGACGACAGGGCACCCGCCCCCGTCACGCCGAGCAGCGCCGCCTCGCGCAGCAGCCCGGCCAGCGCCGCCTCGGCGGGCACCGCCCGCGGAGAGCGCCACCGCAGCACCGTCATCACCTCCTCGGGCCCGAGCGCCGTGCCCGGCTGGGCGGCCAGCACGTCGAGCACCGCCGCACGCAGGCGAGCCACCCACGGCCGGTGCAGGTCGGGGGACAGCGGCGCACGCAGCGTGCCCTTCTCGTCGCGCGAGCCCACCTGCCACGGCGTGCGCCGCGACCCCGTCCAGGCCGTCACGAGCTCCGCCCACCGGTCGGCGTCGTCGGCCTCCTCCCAGGCGTCCGCCCGGACCGTCGGCACAAACGACGCCGGCGCCTCGCCGTCGTCTCCCACGAGCCCGGCGCTCGCGGCCAGCTCCACGACGAACGCCGCCGTGGGCTCGTCGGTGTCCAGCAGCAGGGCGGTGCGGCGCAGGTCGCGCACGCCGAGCCCGCCGGCGCGCAGCACGGACGGCGGGGCGTCCTCCCAGGAGGTGATGAGCCGGGCGACCTGTCGCACGATCTCCAGGGCGGCCGTCGCGGCCTCGGCGTCCGCTCCTGCGGTCGGCACGCCGCGGCCGTCGGGGCGGGGCGGGTCCAGGTCGGGGATGCGGTGCGTGCGCCCGCCGCGCAGCGACAGCCCGACGTCGCGGGGGAGCACCACGTGCCGCGCGTCGGTGCGGAGGAGCAGCCCTGCCTCCACCAGGGCGTCGACGGCGCGGCGCGGACCGGTGCCCGCCGGGGGCACGACGCCGACGGGCGGCCCCCAGGCGAGCGCGTCCAGGATCGGCTGGGCGCCCGGCGGGAGGTCTGCCGGTGCGGGCCGTCGGTCCTCGCGCGCGGGCCCGAGCCCGGCGGGGTAGGGGCCGAGCACGTCCTCCAGCCCGGGCGTGGGCAGCACGCCGTCCTCGTCGTCCCAGACCAGCGCGGCGGTGCGGGCACCGTCCAGCATGTGCCCGACGGCGGTACCCGCCTCGGGCGCGCCGATCGCGGCCGCGACCTGGTCGGGCCGGACCGGGGTGCCTTCGGACAGCGCGAGCAGCGACTCGAGGACCTGCAGCGTGCCCGCGTCGAGGTGGCTCAGGGCGCGGTCGAGGCTCGTCCGGCTCGCGGCGCGGGCGGCGAGCGAGCGGAGCGTGGAAGGGGCGGGGGTGCCGAGATCGGGCCGCGCGGCGAGCAGCTCGAGGAGCTCGTCGTCGGAGCGGTTGCGCACCCATTCGGTGAAGCTGCCGACCATCTGCACGATGCTACGCCGGGTCCCTGGACGTCTCGCGACCCGGGTCGTCAGGGCGGCCAGGGCACGGTCAGGACGGTCCGGTCAGGGCCGTCGCGTCAGGGCCGGGCGGTCGCGCGGCAGACCTCGTCCCACGGTGTCGGGGCGATGCCGAACCGCTCCTGCGCCGCTCGGGAGTCGAGGAGGTACGGCGCCTCCCACTGGTAGCGGAGCTGGCGCAGCTCGCGCAGCAGGGGCGAGAAGGCGGCGGCGACGGTCCAGGCGGGGCCGCGCAGCGACGAGACGGGCACGGGCGGCCGGCCGACGGTCGCGAGGACGTCGGTCAGCGCCTGTGCCTGGGTGACGGGCGGGTTGCTGGGTACGTGCCAGATGCGCCCGTGGGCGTCGGGGTCGTCGGCGGCCGCGACGAGGGTGCGTGCGACGTCGCGCACGTCGGTGAAGGTGTGCGGCAGGTCGGTGCGGCCCATCATCATGGCGCGGCGGCCGCGCAGGGCGGCCGGGACCACGCGCGAGACGTGACCGTTCTGCCCGACGCCGGGGCCCATGTAGTCGGAGCCGCGCACCTCGACGGCGCGCAGCCGGCCGGCGTCGTGCGCGGCGCGCGCGTCGGCCCACAGCCGGGTGCGCAGGCGGCCCTTGTGGTCGGTGGCGGCGTCGGGGAGGCCCTCGGTCATGGGGCCGTCGACGGGGCCGTACGGGTAGAGGGTGCCGGTGATGGCGTAGACGGCGCCGGTGCGCTCGGCGGCGGTCTGCAGCGACGCGGCGAGGGGCGGCCACACGGTCTCCCACCGGGTGTAGTCGGTGGGGTTGGCGCAGTTGTAGAGGACGGCGGCGTGCTCGGTGGCGCGGGTCAGCGCGTCGGGGTCGGCGGCGTCGAGCGTGAGGTGCTCCACGCCGCCGACCCCGGTGCTGCGCCCGGAACGGGTGGCGACGGTGACGTGCGAGCCGCGACCGGCGAGCAGGGCGGCGACCTGGCGGCCCACAGGCCCGGCACCGACGACGAGATGACGATCCATGATCAGTGCTCCTTGTTGTGAACGGTGCTCTCGTTTCGAGTATGCCTCCGGCGCCACGGACTGGCAAGAGCGGCGCTCTCGGTAGTGAGCACCGATCCGTGCGAGGATGCGAGACGTGACCAGCACGCCGCGCACGGCCAGGGCGCTCGCCCGCGAGACCATCACCCAGGAGATCCTCGCGGCCGCCCGCGCCCGCCTCGCGGCCGACGGCCCCGCGGCCCTGTCGCTGCGCGCCGTCGCCCGCGACGTCGGCATGGTCTCCTCCGCGGTCTACCGGTACGTCGAGAACCGGGACGCTCTGCTGACCGCGCTCATCGTCGAGTGCTACGACGAGCTCGGTGCCGCCGTCGAGGACGCCGAGGCCGCCGTCGCCGAGCGCTCCGACGTCACCACGCGGTGGCTCGCCGCGTGCCGCGCCGTGCGCACGTGGTCGGTGGCGCACCCCGGCGAGTTCCGGCTGCTCTACGGCACCCCCGTGCCCGGGTACGCCGCCCCGCCCGACACGATCGACCCGGCGACGCGCCTCGTCCTGGTCCTGGTCAGGGTCGTGGCCGACGCGCACGACGGCGGCACCGTCCCGCCGCTCAGCCCGACGGCGCAGGCTGACCTGACGGACCTCGTGGCCGGTGCGCGGGACTTCCTCGCGGCGCGCGGCCTGATCACGGACGCGCCGCCCGAGCTGGTCGTGCGCACCCTCATGGCCTGGACCACCGTGCTGGGAACGGTCTCCTTCGAGATGTTCGGTCACCTGGTCAACACGGTGAGCGACCCCGAGGCGTGGTTCGACGTCGTCGCCCTGCGACTGGCCGCGGACCTCGGCATCGGCCTCTAGCACGCGTTCTCACCCGGGTGAAACTGCGTGTGACAGGGGAAAACGCTGCCCCGGGAACAGTGGGTGAAAGACGGGGTGAAAGGGCTCCGGAAAAGCACATCGAAGCGGTTCTCCGCTCCTAGAGTCATGACAGAAAGCGTCGTCTCGAGGAGAACCCACCGTGTCCATCACCGACGTCCAGCAGCGAACGCGCCGAGCGCTCGCCGGGGTGCGCGCCGCGCGCCTCCGGGAGGTCCGTGCAGCGTTCCGCGCCAGGAGCTGGCAGACGGCGTACCGCCGTCGGCTGATGCTGACCGACGCCGTGCTGGTGGCGCTGGCGACGTTCCTGGCGGTCATGGGCAACAACCTCGACGGTGCCTGGCCGCCGGCCCACGGGTTCCGCTGGGACCAGATCGTCTTCATCGTGGTCGTCACCGCGGTGTGGCCGGTGTCGATCGCGCTGAGCCGTGGCTACGACGTCCGCCTCTTCGCCTCGGGCCCGCAGGAGTTCGAGCGGATCTTCGACGCGACCCTGCGCCTCTTCGCCGTCCTCGCGCTGGGCGCCTTCGTCCTGTCCTGGCCGGGCCTGCGCACCTACCTGCTCGTCGCGTTCCCGCTCGGGCTGGTGTTCCTGCTGGTGGGCCGCTGGCAGTGGCGCGGCTGGCTGCGCCGCCGCCGTGCCCGGGGGGAGTCGACGACGTCGGTCCTCGCCGTCGGGCTGCGCGACCAGACCGAGCGCCTCATCCGCGAGCTCAACGAACGGCCCTCGGGGTACCGGGTCGTCGGGGTGTGCACCCCGACGACCGAGGCGCGCACGGGCGAGGAGGTGCTCGGCGTCCCGGTGCTGGCCGACCTCGACGGGTCGGCGACGATCGCGGCCCAGGTGGGCGCGGACTGCGTCGCCGTGGCGGGCTCCGACCGGATGACGGCGGAGGCCGTGCGCCGCCTCGGGTGGGAGCTCGAGCCGGTGGGTGTCGACCTCATGCTCATGGCCGAGCTGGCCGACGTCGCCGGCCCGCGCATCACCGTGACCCCCGAGCAGTCCGTCTCGCTGCTGCACGTCGACGCGCCGCGGTTCGCGGGCCCCAAGTACGTGGCCAAGACGATCATGGACTGGATCGGCGCGGCCCTCATCACGCTCGTGGTGCTGCCGGTGCTCGTGACCGTGGCGCTGGTCGTCGCGACGACGAGCCGGGGGCCGGTGTTCTACAGCCAGCTCCGGGTCGGCCGCGGCGGGCAGACGTTCCCGATGCTGAAGTTCCGCACGATGCGCGTCGGGGCGGACCAGGAGGAGGCCGTCCTCGGCTCGGAGCACGACGGCACAGGCGTGCTCTTCAAGCGCCACGACGACCCGCGCGTCACCCGTGCCGGCAGGATGCTGCGCCGCTACTCCCTGGACGAGCTGCCACAGCTCTTCAACGTGCTGGCCGGGCAGATGTCCCTCGTGGGGCCGCGGCCGCCGCTGCCGCAGGAGGTCAGCCGCTACGAGGCCCGCATGCGCCGTCGGCTCCTCGTCAAGCCCGGGATCACCGGGCTGTGGCAGGTGGGAGGTCGTTCGGACCTGCCGTGGGAGGAGGCCGTCCGCCTGGACGTCTACTACGCGGAGAACTGGACCCCGTTCGGTGACCTGCTGATCCTGGCCCGCACGGCCAAGGTGGTGCTGGCCGCCCAGGGCGCCTACTGAGGTTGTCGAGAGGTCCTGCGACGAGCCGGCGCCCAACTTCCCGGTACCCTGGGACACTGCCTCGGCCCCTCTGGCCGAACAGCTGTGAAGAACGACGAGCACGAAGAGGTCCAGGTGCCAACCGGCAAGGTCAAGTGGTACGACGCGGAGCGTGGATTCGGCTTCATCGCCAACGACGACGGCGGTGAGGTGTTCCTGCACGCCTCCGCGCTGCCCGAGGACGCGCAGAGCCCGAAGCCCGGCGCCCGGGTGGACTTCGGCGTGGCGGACGGGCGACGCGGCCCTTCCGCCCTGTCGGTGAAGCTGCTGGACCCGCAGCCGTCGGTGGTCCGGGCCAAGCGCCGGCCGCCGTCAGAGCTGGCGGGCATCGTGGAGGACCTCATCCGGGTGCTCGACCGCACGGGCGACCAGCTCAAGCGCGGCAAGTATCCGGAGGGCGAGGCCGGCAAGCGCGTCGCCACGATGCTCCGTGCCGTCGCCGACAACCTCGATTCCTGAGAGCGAGACGATCATGGCAAACGCCGACGCGCCCGTGAGGGCACGCCGCGTGAGCTCGCGGGCCAAGAACGACGCCGTCCTGCTGGGCGCGGTCGAACAGGCACGCGCCGCGGCGCTGGACGTCGCCTCCTCACCGGACGACGTCGGTGAGCACCTCGGTACCCACGCCGAGGGTGAGCGGCTCATGTCGCACCGGTTCGCGGCCGGCATGAAGGGCTACCGCGGCTGGCACTGGACGGTGACGCTGGCCCGCGTGCCGCGCGGCCGCAACGCCACGGTGTGCGAGGTGGAGCTGCTGCCGGGGGACGAGGCGATCCTCGCCCCGGAGTGGGTGCCGTGGTCGGAACGGCTGCGACCGGGTGACGTGCGGCCGGGGGACACGCTCCCGTTCCGTCCGGACGACCCGCGGCTGGAGCCCGGCTGGACGCCCACGGGCGACGCGGAGCTGGACGAGGTCGCGATCGACGAGCTCGCCCTGGCCCGCCAGCGGGTGCTCTCCCCGCAGGGCCGGGACGAGGCGGCGGAGCGCTGGTACCGCGGTTCGCGCGGCCCGACGGCACCGGGTGCCGTCGCCTCGGCGAAGGAGTGCACGTCCTGCGCGTTCCTCGTGCCGCTGCAGGGTCCCCTGGGCCAGCTCTTCGGGGTGTGCGCCAACGAGTGGTCGCCGGACGACGGCAAGGTGGTCTCGCTGGACCACGGCTGCGGGGCGCACTCGGAGACCGACGTGAGCAGCCGCCCGAGCGACTGGCCGGCACCGGCCCCGATGATCGACGAGTCGTCGATCGAGCGGGTCGAGCTGCCAGGTGCCGGTGCCGCGACACCGGAGCCGTCGTCGGGCGGCACCGAGGAGCCGAAAGGTGCTGGGATCGCGTGACGGAAGACGTCTTCGGGACCGCCGCGCTGCGGCACGCGGTCGCGGAGGCGTGGCTCGGGTCCGCCACCCGCTTCCGTGAGGACGCGAACTCGGAGGAGGACCACGCCCGCGGCCACTACCGCGACCGTGTCGTCGTCGAGCTGCTGCAGAACGCGGCCGACGCCGCCGCTCGTGCCGGTGTGCGGGGCCACGCCCTCGTCCGCCTCGATCCCGCCGCCCGCCGCCTCGTGGTGGCCAACACGGGTGCTGCCCTGGACGCCGACGGGGTGGCGTCGCTCGCCTCCCTGCGTGCCTCGGCGAAAGCGGGACCAGGCCAGGTGGGCCGCTTCGGCGTAGGTTTCGCCGCGGTGCGCGCGGTGTCGGACGACGTCACGGTGCGGTCGCGGTCCGGCGGGGTGCGCTTCTCGACGGCGGCCACGCGCGAGGTCCTCGACAAGGTGCTGGCGGACGGCCGCCCGGGCTCGGACCGGCTCTCGGCGGACGTCGCGGACCGCGGGGACGACCTGCCGGTGCTGCGCCTGCCGGTGGAGGCGGCTGGTTTGCCCGCCGACGCGGAGCACGACACGGTCGTGGAGGTGACGCTGCGCGACGACGCGTCGCTGGCGTCGGTGCGTGCCCAGCTCGACGAGGTGGACGACGTCCTGCTGCTCGCGTTCCCCGCCGTCGACTCCGTCACCCTGACCGTTGTGGGCGCGAATTCTGGGGTGGCGAACGGGGACGAACGGAACATATCGGGCCAGAGATCGCGCCCACAACGGACGGCGACGGGGCGGTTCGCGGAGGTCGACGTCGCGGACCTGCCGCGCGAGCACCGGCGCCTCGACTGGTCGCTCACCTGGGCTCTGGTGCCCGACGGCGGAGCCCCGGACGCGTCGCGGCGTCGCGTCCTGCACGCGCCCACCCCCACGGACGTGGGTCTGGAACTCCCGGCGGTGCTGCTGGCCACGTTTCCCGTGGACGCGAGCCGGCGCCACGTGCTGCCCTGCGCCGCGACCGAGCGGCTCGCCGTGGCCGCCGGCCGGGAGTACGCGGCCCTGCTGGGTGACGTCGCCCGTACCGGAGAGACCGACGTGCTCGGCCTGGTCCCCACCGGGCTGCCGGCCTCGGAGCTGGACGCCGCGATCCGTTCGGCGGCGGTTGACGCCCTGCGCACCACGCCGATCCTGGACGGCGGCGTCGCGCCGGTGGACGCCCTCGTGGTCACGGGCACGCCCGGCGAGGACCCGGAGCTCGTGGCGGCCCTGGCCCCGGTGCTGCCCGGCCTCGTCGCCGTGCCCGCCGCCCATCAGGCGGTGGTGCGGTCGCTGGGTGCCACGGTGGCGTCGCTCGCCGACCTCGTCGACGACCTGCCCGCCGGCCTGCCCGCCGCCCGGTGGCACGCGCTGCTGACCGGCCTCGAACCGCACGCCGCGGAGCCGGGGGTCCTCGAGGCACTCGCCGGGGCGCGCATCCCGCTCGCCGACGGCCGCGTGGCGGGCGTCCGGGGCGCCGTCGTCCTGCCCGAGTCCGCGGACGACGGAGACGAGGCCTCCCTCGCGGCGACGGCGCGAGCCCTCGGCCTGCGCGTGGTGCACCCGGACGCCGCGCACCCGCTGCTGCTGCGCGCGGGCGCGGTGGCGACGGACCCGCGCCGGTTGCTCCACGACCCGGAGGTGCGGGACGTCTCCCTCGCCGCGGCCGAGGCCGTCCTCGACGGCGGCAGCGACGACGGCGCGCTGGAGCTGGTGAGCCATGCGCTCGCCCTCGTGCGGCTCGCGGGCGGCACCGACGTGCCGTTCTGGACCGGCGAGCTGCCCGTGCCGACGGCCGACGGCGAGACAGTGGCGCTGCGCGAGACCGTGCTGCCGGGCACGTGGGCGGCCGAGCTGTTCACGGGCCTGGCGCCCATCGCGCCCGAGTTCGTCGCCCGGTACAGCGCCCCGGTCCTCGCCGCCGCGGGCGCGCGGACGGAACCCGCCGTCTACACGGTGCAGGACGCCGTGACCCCAGAGCCGGACGGATCGGACCTCGAAGGTGCGGGCAGCGACGCCGACCAGGACCCGAACGACCCGTCCGGATGGCTCGCCGGCTGGTCGGACTACCTGCGCATGCTGGCCGGCCGGTTCGGCGCGGGCGTGGCCGTGGGCGACCTGGTAGCTGTCGCCGACCTCGACGCCGTCGGCGACGAAGCCTGGCCGAGCGTCCTGTCCCGGCTCTCCTCCGACCCCGACGCCCGCCACGCGCTCCTGGCACCGGTGCGCACGGGCCGCGCCGCCGCGCCGTCGTACACCGCGTGGTGGTTGCGGGGACGCTTCGGGGCGCCCTTCGCGCTGCACGACGGCGTCCCCCTCCTGCCGACGGCGCCCCGCGACCTGGCTGGGCTCGACGTCGCGACGCGGCGGGCGCTCGGTGGCGTGGAGGCGCTCACCGACCTCGACGCCGCGGACTGGCCCGCCGCGCTGGACCGGCTGCCCGCCGTGGGCGCGAACCTGCCGCTGCGCGACGCCCTCGTGGTGTGGCGGGGACTGGCACGGCTCTCGGCACGGCTCGACCCGTCCGACCGGTCGTCCGCCCTGGACCCCCTGCCGGACCGGCTGCCCGCGCTGGACGCGAGCGACGTCGTCGTGCAGCGGGCCGACGACGTCGAGGTGGCCGGGACGGCACGCTGGGCGGCGCTCGGGGCGGTCCTGCCTGCGCCGGCCGCCGACGCCGAGGCGCTGGCCGACCTGCTCGACCTGCCGTTGGCGGGAGAGGACGGGCTGCCCGCGCCGGACATGCCAGGCACCGAGCGGGAGCTCGACCCGCGCCTGGCGGTGCTCGACCACCGCATGCCGGCCACGTGGTTCGAGCACGAGCGGCTCTCCGTGGCCGGCCGGCCCGTGCCGTGGTGGGTCGACGCGACCGGGCGAGTGCACGCGACCTCCCCGGCGGGGCTCGCCGCGGGGATCGCCGACGTCCTCGGGCGCCCGGACCGCACCGTGCTGCTTGCCGCCGTGCTCGCCGAGCCGGAACGGGCCGTGGCGCTCTGGGCGACGACCGCCTGGGGGTAGCGGGGGCGTCAGTCCACAGGGTCGTCGCGGTGCCGGCGAGCCCACAGCAGTCCGACGCCGCCGAGGGCGATACCGGCGAGACAGACCGCCACGGCCGGCCCGGTCGGCTGGCCGGCCAGGGCGAGGACGCTCATGGCGACGAGCACGACCGACCAGACGATGATCCCCAGCAGGATGACGCGCCGCAGGTCGACGCGCTCCGGCGGCGGGGTGGGGCGTCGGCGCTCCGGATGGAGCAGCAGGGACATGACGGTCGGCACGGGTCGATCGTACGTCGGCGAGGCGCTCCGGGCCCGGCACCCCGCGGCGTAGGATGAACGACTGGCGAACGCCGTGTGACGGTTACGACGAGGGACGAGGGCATGAAGCGAGTCATCACCTACGGCACCTACGACCTGCTGCACTACGGGCACATCGAGCTGCTCCGCCGCGCTCGGGCGCTGGGTGACTACCTGATCGTGGCGCTGTCCACCGACGAGTTCAACGAGGGCAAGGGCAAGAAGTCCTACTTCTCGTTCGAGGAGCGGCGTCGCATGCTCGAGGCGATTCGCCACGTGGACCTGGTGGTCCCGGAGAACACGTGGGAGCAGAAGTCCGAGGACATCAAGCTGTACCACGTCGACACCTTCGTCATCGGCGACGACTGGACGGGCAAGTTCGACGAGCTCAAGGAGCTCTGCGAGGTCGTGTACCTCGAGCGGACGCCGGAGATCTCGACCACGCAGATCAAGGCCGGCCTGGCTTCGAAGGCCTGAGCCTGTGCCCGAACACTCGCTGTCCGAGCTGTTCGCGGGCGGTTGACACCGTGGGCGCCGGTGGGCAAACTTACAGTGTTGCTCCCCGTCGTCTCCGGATTGGCGGGGACTTTTTCGTCCCCAAGGAGGCGCAGTGCTGCGCGCGTCGTTCGTGATCGACTATCAGAACGTCCATCTGACGGCGCGGGACGTCTTCGACCCCGATGGCGAGGCCCACGACTCGTTGGTCGATCCAGTGCGGTTGGCGAAGCGCGCACTGGCTGAGCGCAACGCTCGGCAGCGGGAGGGCTATCCGCACGCGGAGCTGGCAGGAGTGTCGGGTCTTCCGAGGGCTCCCACACGTTGATCACGACTGGGAACAGCATCGCCGGTGCATGGATCAAGCCATCGAGTGGCGCCGCGGCGGGGCGATGGTCGAGCTCGTCTCGCGACACGGACTTGGTTCCGGTCCTCGACGAGGTCCACGACCTGCATGCTCAGGATGCCGAGCGGTACGCCCGCATCGAGACCGTGGCGTGGTTCAACCGCGATGCACGCGCCGAGGGTGCCAGGACGTTCGGCAGTTTGCGTCCCACGTCGCCGCGGAGGATCTGGAACACGAACCTCGACCGTGCCTGCTACGAGGCTTCGCTGGACCGCAACGACTACCGGTGACGGCCCCGCCCTCCCGAGAACCTTCACACTTCTGGCACCATAGGTGCCCATGGCCAACCAGACCAGCGCGCCCGCACAGGGGTCCAGCGCGATCGACCGGTTCTTCAAGATCACCGAGCGTGGCTCGACCGTCGGCAGGGAGGTCCGTGGCGGCCTCGTGACGTTCTTCGCGATGAGCTACATCATCGTGCTGAACCCGCTGATCATCGGCACCGTCCCGGACGGCACGGGGGCGTTCCTCGGTGGGGGAGACGCTCCGAATTTGGAGATGGTCGCGGCAGCCACGGCGCTGGTCGCCGGGGTCGTGACGATCGCGATGGGCGCGTTCGCGAACTTCCCGCTCGCCCTGGCTGCAGGCCTGGGGCTGAACGCCGTGGTCGCCTACTCGATCGCGACCCTGCCGGACGTCACGTGGGCCGACGCGATGGGGCTGGTGGTCATCGAGGGCGTGATCATCCTGATCTTGGTGCTCACCGGCTTCCGAGAGGCCGTGTTCAACGCGGTGCCGCTCGAGCTGAAGACGGCCATCAGCGTGGGTATCGGCCTGTTCATCGCGTTGATCGGCTTCGTCAACGCGGGCTTCGTGGTGCCGGGCGAGGGCACGCCGCTCGCGCTGGGCAACCTCGGTACCTGGCCGATCCTCGTGTTCGCCGTCGGCCTGCTCCTGGTCATTGTCCTGTTCGTCCGCAAGGTGCGCGGTGCGATGCTCATCGCGATCGTCAGCGCGACCGTGCTCGCCGTCATCCTCGAGAACACGCTGAACATCGGCGCGAAGCAGCCGGACGGCTCGAACCCGAACGGCTTCAACCTCAACGCTCCCACGTACAACGGCGTGGCGACCGTCCCGGACTTCGGCCTCCTCGGGCAGTTCTCGCTGCTCGGCTCGTTCGAGTCGATCGCGCTCGTCACGGTGGCCCTGCTGGTCTTCTCGCTGCTCATCGCTGACTTCTTCGACACGATGGGCACGATGGTCGCCGTCGGGTCAGAGGCGAACCTTCTTGACGGGAAGGGCAACCCGCCGAAGACCCGCGCGATCCTGGTGGTCGACTCCCTGGCGGCCGTCGCGGGCGGCGCGGGCTCGGTCTCGTCCAACACGGCGTACGTCGAGTCGACGTCGGGCGTGGGCGACGGCGCCCGGACCGGCCTGGCGTCCGTGGTGACCGGCGTGGCGTTCCTGGCGGGGACGTTCCTGTCGCCGCTGGTCGGCCTGGTCCCGTACGAGGCGGCGGCGCCGGCGCTCGTGTTCGTGGGCTACCTGATGATGATGCAGGTGGCGTCGATCTCCTGGAAGAACGTGGAGATCGCGATCCCGGCGTTCCTCACGATCGTGGTCATGCCGTTCACCTACTCGATCGCCGACGGTATCGGCGCAGGATTCATCGCGTTCGTCGTCATCAAGCTGGCGATGGGCAAGGTCCGTAAGATCCACTGGCTCATGTGGGCGGCCGCAGCGATGTTCCTCGTCTACTTCTTGCTGGAGCCGCTGCAGTCGTTGATCGGCTGAACCGTTCCGCTCCTTGACGACCCGTCCGCATCTAGACATGCGGACGGGTCGTCGTGCGTTCCGGGGAATTCGTCGAGATGTGCTCCGCGGGATGTCGACCTAGGCTGCGCCTGGACGTGGTTTACCGGCTCAACGCAGATGAGGGTGTAGCGCTGGCTGGCTGATCTGGCCGGGGACGGGTCGAGGTCCCCCAGGATGGGAGTTCTCACTCTGCCCATCTGGAAGACCTCGACGTGCCTGAACTTACCTTCGCTGCCCCTGACCTTGCGACCTTCGCGCGCCTGGACGAGCTCGGGCTCGTCGTGGTCGGGCAACGGCTGGAGCCCGACCGGGCGACGCTGTGCTGCCGGGTCGTGGCGCGCGCCGATGATGCGTTCTGCCGCGGGTGCGGGGCCGAGGGCACGCCGCGGGGCACGGTGACCCGGTGGCTGGCGCATGAGCCGTTCGGGTGGCGGCCGGTCACGCTGCTGATCAGGGTGCGCCGCTACCGCTGCGAGAGCTGCGGGCGGGTGTGGCGCCAAGACACGTCGAGGGCGGCCGAGCCGCGGGCGAAGCTGTCGCGGGCGGCGGTGCGCTGGGCCCTGGTCGGGATCGTGGTTCAGCACCTGACAGTGGCGCGGGTGGCCGAGGCCCTCGCGATCGCGTGGCACACCGCCAACGACGCTGTCCTGGCCGAAGGTCGGCGGGTGCTGATCGATGACGAGGCCCGGTTCGACGGCGTGGCCGTCATCGGAGTCGACGAGCACGTGTGGCGGCACACCCGCCGCGGCGAGAAGTACGTCACGGTGGTCATCGACCTGACCCCTATCCGTGACGGCACCGGATCCGCCCGGTTGCTCGACATGGTCGAGGGGCGCTCCAAGCAGGCCTTCAAGCAGTGGCTCGCCACCCGCCCGAAGACCTGGCGAGATCAGGTGGAGGTCGTCGCGATGGACGGCTTCACCGGGTTCAAGACCGCCACTGCCGAAGAGCTGCCCGACGCGACCGCGGTGATGGACCCGTTCCACGTCGTGCGCTTGGCCGGTGATGCCCTGGACCGCTGCCGCCGCCGAGTCCAACTCGACTTGCACGGCCACCGCGGCCGCGCCAAGGACCCGCTCCACCGCGCACGACGGACCCTGCACACCGGCGCCGACCTGCTCACCGACAAGCAGACGACCAGGATCGAGGCCCTGTTCGCGATCGAGGAGCACGTCGAGGTCGAGGCGACCTGGGGCATCTACCAGCGCATGATCACCGCCTACCGCCACCCCGACCGCGCCCAGGGCCGTGCTCTCATGACCGCGGTGATCGACTCGGTGGCCCGCGGCGTTCCGGCGGCCCTGAGCGAGCTCGTCACGCTCGGGCGGACGTTGAAGAAGCGCGCCGCCGACGTGCTGGCGTTCTTCGACCTACCAGGCTCGAGCAACGGACCGACGGAGGCGATCAACGGCCGACTCGAACACCTCCGAGGCTCCGCCCTGGGCTTCCGCAACCTGACCCACTACATCGCCCGATCACTCCTCGAAGCCGGCGGCTTCAGACCCCGGCTACACCCTCATCTGCGTTGAGCCGGTAGTACGCCAACCCGGAGAGGATCGGGTTGATGATCATCCACGCCTGGCCGAGCACCGTCTCGCGCGTGCCGCTGGAGACCTTGGCGCGAGCCTCTGCCCACAGGAAGTGTCGCCGGCCCCAGAGCTGGGCCAGGTACTCGCGAACCGATGGCCGCGCACCGACCTGCTTGAGCCGCCTTGCCGACACCACCTCGAGCGAGGTGGTGTGCTCGCGAAAGATCTCGGCATAGAGGTCTGCGGCGTCCGCGGGCGCCATGTCAGCAGGCGTCGGCCGCGACATGGGGACCGATTTGCTCATCGCGTGGATCTTAGTTGGCCGGAGCCATTTTCGACTGTTGGTATAGCACGAAATGGACAAAGCGGAAATGTTCGCCTGGAGGTGAGGCGGTAGCCTGGGCGCCGTCGAGTGATCGAGGAGAAGAGGCCGTATGCGCATGCTCATCACCGGCGGTGCCGGGTTTATCGGTGCGAACTTCGTGCACCAGGCCGTGCGCGAGCATCCCGACGTACGGGTGACAGTCCTCGACGCCCTCACGTACGCCGGTGATCGGTCGTCCCTCGCCCCGGTCGCCGACGCGATCACGTTCGTCGAGGGATCCGTCGCCGACGCGGCGCTGGTCGATCGTCTGGTGGGCGAGTCCGACGCCGTCGTGCACTTCGCAGCGGAGTCGCACAACGACAACTCGCTGAACGACCCGTCGCCGTTCGTCGAGACCAACCTCGTCGGGACCTACACGCTCCTGGAAGCCGTGCGGAAGCACGGCGTGCGGTACCACCACATCTCCACCGACGAGGTCTACGGTGACCTGGCGCTGGACGATCCGGCGAAGTTCACGCCGGAGACGCCCTACAACCCGTCGAGCCCGTACTCGTCCACCAAGGCGGGCTCGGACCTGCTGGTGCGGGCGTGGGTGCGCTCGTTCGGCGTGCAGGCGACCATCTCGAACTGCTCGAACAACTACGGCCCGTACCAGCACATCGAGAAGTTCATCCCGCGGCAGATCACCAACCTGATCGACGGGGTGCGCCCCAAGCTGTACGGCGCCGGACTCAACGTGCGCGACTGGATCCACGTCGAGGACCACAACTCAGCCGTCTGGGCCATCCTCGACCGGGGCCGGATCGGCGAGACGTACCTCATCGGCGCTGACGGGGAGACGAACAACCTGCAGGTGGTGCAGACGCTGCTGGAGGTCTTCGGTCGCGACGCCGACGATTTCGACCACGTCAACGACCGCCCCGGTCACGACATGCGCTACGCCATCGACGCCAGCCGTCTTCGTGACGAGCTGGGCTGGTCGCCAGGGTTCACCGACTTCCGCACCGGCCTGGAGGCCACGGTCGACTGGTACCGCGGTCATGAGGCGTGGTGGCGGCCAGCCAAGGCCGCCGTCGAGGCGAAGTACGCTCAGACCGGTCAGTGAGGTCTCAGCCCCGCAGGGTCGCCAGGTAGTCGTTCACCGCGTCGGACGACGGCAGCAGGCCCCGCTGCTCGGCCTCGTGCAGGCTCGGCGCCGCCGTGTCCTTCTCCGAGAGCTGCGGCGTCAGCGTCGACCCGTCACGTGCCGTCGTCGGCCACTCGATACCCACGGTCGCGTCCAGCGGGTGAATGCCGTGCTCACGCTCGGGGGCGTAGCCCGACGAGCACAGGTACATGACTGTCGAGCCGTCCTCCAGGGCCATGAACGCGTGCCCGAGACCTTCGCCCAGATAGATGGCCCGACGGTCTGTGTCGTCGAGCAGCACCGAGTCCCACCGGCCGAACGTGGGGGAGCCGACGCGGACATCGACCACGACGTCGAGCACCGCGCCCCGGGCGCACGTCACGTACTTGGCCTGCCCCGGCGGGACGTCCGCGAAGTGGATGCCGCGGAGCACACCGGCGGCCGAGACGGAGCAGTTGGCCTGCTGCAGGTCCAACGGGTGGCCCACGGCCTCGACGAACGGCCCGGCCCTGAACCACTCGAGGAAAAACCCGCGCGGGTCGCCGAACTGCTGCGGCGTGATCTCGAACGCGCCGGGGACGTCTAGCTCACGAAACTGCACTGGTGGGACCTCCCGGCGTCGGTACTCGGTGGCCCCTAGGATGCTACGCGTGCCTCCCGACTCGCAGAGCCAGCGCTGGGTGGTCGTCGGTGCCGGCGGGATGCTGGGCCACGATCTGATCGCCGCGCTCGAGCGGGCCGGCGCCGACGTGGTCGGCCTCGGCCACGCCGACCTCGACGTCACCGACGCCGGAGCCGCACACCGAGCGCTCGCCGGTGCCGCCGTCGTCGTCAACTGCGCCGCCTGGACCGCCGTGGACGACGCCGAGGCCCACGAGCCGGATGCCTTCGCGGTCAACGCCGTCGGTGCGGCCCACCTGGCGCGGGCAGCGCACGCTGCCGGTGCGAGGTTCGTGCACGTCTCGACCGACTACGTGTTCGACGGCGAGGCGGGCGAGCCGTACGCCGAGGACGCGCCGCTCGCCCCGCGGTCCGCTTACGGGCGCACCAAGGCGGCAGGGGAGTGGGCAGTACGCGCCGAAGCGTCCGACCACCTGATCGTCCGGACGGCGTGGCTCTACGGTGCCCAAGGAGGGTGCTTCCCGAAGACGATGGCCCGGCTCGCGGCCGAGCGCGACCGGCTCGCCGTCGTCGACGACCAGGTGGGCCAGCCCACGTGGACGCGCGACCTCGCCGACCTCGTCGTGCAGCTCGTCGAGGCCGGGGCGCCGGCCGGGACCTATCACGGGACGTCGACCGGTGAGACGTCCTGGTACGAGTTCGCGCGGCGCGTCGTGGCCTCGGCAGGGCTGTCCACGCCGGTCGAGCCCACCACCAGCGACAAGTTCCCTCGCCCGGCTCCGCGACCCGCCTACTCGGTGCTGGGGCACGACGCCCTGCATGCTGCGGGCGTGGAGCCCATCGGCCACTGGGCCGAGCGGTGGGGGGTCGCGGCGCCCGAGGTCCTCGGGTAGGTCAGTCGTCGAGCAGGCTGAGCAGGTAGCTCCCGTACCCGGACTTCAGGAGCTTCTCGGCGCGCACGCGCAGCTCGTCGTCGGACAGGAACCCGCGTCGCCATGCGACCTCCTCGGGCGCACCGATCTTCATGCCCTGCCGTTGCTCGACCGTCCGGACGAAGTCGCTGGCGTCGATCAAGGAGTCGAACGTGCCCGTGTCCAGCCATGCCGTGCCACGCGGCAGAACCTCCACGTGCAGCCGCCCCTGCTCGAGGTAGGCGCGGTTGATGTCCGTGATCTCGTACTCGCCCCGGGCCGATGGCCGGATGTTCTTGGCGACCTCGACGACGTCGTTGTCGTAGAAGTAGAGGCCGGGCACCGCATAGCTGGACTTCGGCACCCGAGGCTTCTCCTCGAGCGAGATGGCCTGCCCGGCATCGTCGAACTCGACCACCCCGTACGCCGAGGGCTCCGCCACCCGGTAGGCGAAGATCGAACCGCCGTCCACGTCCGAGAAGCGTTGGAGCTGGTCGCCCAGGCCCTGGCCGTAGAAGATGTTGTCGCCCAGCACGAGGGCCGCCGAGTCGTCCCCGATGAACTCCTCGCCCAGCACGAACGCCTGCGCCAGCCCGTTCGGTTGGACCTGGACCGCGTACTCGATCGAGATGCCGAACTGGGAGCCGTCGCCGAGCAGACGCCGGAACTGCTCCGCGTCGTGCGGGGTGGTGATCACCAGGACGTCCCGGATGCCCGCCAGCATCAGCGTCGACAGCGGGTAGTAGATCATCGGCTTGTCGTAGACCGGCACGAGCTGCTTGCTCACGCCGAGCGTGATCGGGTGCAACCGGGTGCCGGAACCGCCGGCCAGGATGATGCCGCGCATGGGTTGGATGCTCTCACGACACGTCGTCGTCGAGCATGGCGTAGAGGGCGGCGCGGTGAGCCCGGTAGGCACGGCTGCCTCGGCGGGTCATGGCGTAGTTGGTGGACGAGCCGGGCCCTCGCCCGCGCTTGGTGGACTTGACGTAGCCCGCCGCCTCCAGGGCAGACATCTGCTTGGACAGGTCCGAGTCGGTCAGACCGAGCTGTTCCTTGAGGAACCTGAAGGTGGCGTACTCGGTGTTCGCCAGGACGGCCATCGCCACCAGCCGCTTGGGTGCGTGGATGACCGGGTCGAGGTCGCCCAGGTTCATGCCAGGCGCTCCCGCACGGCCGCCGCCGCTCGCCGGTAGCGGGCCTGGTACCGCGCCAGCCCGGCGGTCACGAGTGCGAACGCAGCGGCGGAGGCCGCCAGGAGACCTGCCCACCACCACGTGCCCGCGACCAGGCCGGCGATCACGACCACGCCGATGCCGTACCGGCGGTGCTCCCGCCGGATCTCCGGCGGAGGTGTGCCGCGACCGACCATCGGCAGGACGCCGTAGCGTCGGGTCAGCCGGCCGATCAGGGCGCCCATCCCGCCGCTGAGCGTGAGCATCGCGACGATGAAGGCGAGCTCGTGCTCGTGCCAGAGCCCGAACGTCCCCACGTATGCGGCGGACCACGCGCCGAAGAGGGGAGACACCCACCGGCGCGGCGGCGGCATCACGACGTAGGGCACCGCCTCGGCCCGCTGCATCTCGCGGACACGCTCGGAGGCGTCGAAAGAGCTTTCCATGCCGGTGAGCCTAGAGAGTGCTTTCCACTTGTGCAAGTGTCAGGTCCGCCGGGCACGACGGCGTCCTCCCGGACGAGCACATCGCCGACGGCGGGACTTGCCAAGGCAAAGCAGCCGTGCGCTACGGTGACGGCCATCACAACCGAAAACGGCCCGGATCAGAGGCGGCAACCTCCGACCGGGCCTGACCACCCAGAGAGAACGGACCTCTCCAGATGGCTGTCGCCGACGATATCAGCGCGCCCTCGGCACCCCCGCCACCGGTGCGACTCAACGCCCGCGCGCCCCTGTGGCGCCTGATCGACGCCCTCGCCGCCGCAGGGTGGGGCGACCTGCGCGACGCCCCGCAGAGCGTGCGCACCTACCTGCTGGCCCTCGCCCGGATCGCCGACGCCCGCACCGGCGTCGCCGAGGTCACCGACGCCCAGGCGGCCGAGCGGGCCGGCCTGTCCGTGCGCACGATCATCCGGGCACGGACCTGGCTGCAGGCCGCCGGCCTCGTGGTCATGGCCCGCCGCGGTGCACGCCAGGGTTTGCGCGGCGTCGCGTCGCTCCTGTCGGTTACCAAACGCGCACTGGTGGCCCTGCTGCCCGCCGCACGCCGCGCCAAGGACGCACGCTCCCGCCGTCGGGCATCCCGGCCGGGCGGCGCTCCCAGCCTTCCCAACCTGACACGATGGCAGTCCTTCCCCTCCTGGCGGAGGAAGACGGCGCCGCCCCGGCGGAGCGGGTCTGCCGGCCCCGCGACGTGGCCGACCGGACCGTCATCCGTGCAGCGGCAGCTCCTCGCCGAGGCGGCCGCCGCCGCGGCGCACCCACCGCGAGCCGCCACGATCGCCGCCGCCCGCGCGGCGATCGCCCGATGACGAGGTCAGCCGGGCAGCGCGTCCTTCGCCACCGAGAGCCGGAGTGGGCCGCCCGTCCCGAAGGTGCTGACCAGCAGGGACGGAGGGCTTTCGGCGCGGCCGACGTCCCGGTGCTGGCCGCTCGAGGTGGTCGCCCCGGCGTCGGGCTAGAGATCCTCGGTGCGAGCAAAGTCCCCCTGCATGACGAAGTTGCCGTCCACCCAGGCCGTGGCGATCTCCAGGTCGGCGGTGTCTCGCCACTGGATCGACGTCGGCGGGTTCTGCGCGGGGGAGAGGACGTTCTTCATCGCCGACGTCAAGGACCCGGCCAGGCCGTTGGCGATGACGCGCACCACGACCTCGACGATCAGCCGCACCAGCGGGCCGCCTATCCAGAACCACCAGGGGATGTCGGCCGAGTGGTGGCTCTCCGGCGAGTCGTCGGGTCGGAAGACCAGACCCTTCGACGCGGCGTCGAAGCCGATCTTGTTGACCGAACGCACCGAGAAGGTCATGGAGATGCCGAGCTTGAGGTCGCACGTGCCTTGCGCGACGTCGACGTCGAGGCCGGTGCCCGACACACCGAACGAGATCGTCCGGATCTTCGGGTAGTAGTCGATCAGGCCCTCGCGCACCGACGCCATGTCCAAGGTCGTCGTGTTGACGACCCGTCCGGACGCCGCGTCGTAGTAGAAGCTCGCCGCCGATGCGCCGTGGCCGAACGCGTCCGGCAGCGCCGGCATGATGACGTGCTCCAGCAGCAGCGCCGTGGAGAACGCGAACGCTGCCTCGTGCTCCGAGGCCAGCAGTGCCGGATCCACCGAGCGCGGCAGGTCGGTGATCGTCCGGTCGCTCGTGACGCTGAGGATGACCAGCGCACCCCCGGAGCCGTCGCTACGGTCGGCGTAGGCGAACGCCGACCGGACCGGCGTCAGCCACGACTCCGACGCCGGAGGCACGAGATTGACCGTGGCGAACACGAACGAGATCTGCTCGCTCCGCGCGGCGAGGTCGCCTGCCAACCCTGCCGCCAGCAGCGCGGTCTCGACGTCATCCAGACGGTCGTCAGGATCGTCGATCCGGATCGGAGTGATGGCGCCGGGTGTCGGATCCTGACCGATCGTGCCGGCTTTCGAGATGTCAAAGCACAGGTCTCGTACCTCAGACGCCTCCGACGAGACCAGGTCGAGTGCCACGCTCGCGACGAACACCAGCCCGGTGAGGTCGACGCGATGCGCCTCCTGAGCGGTGAGCTCGAGCCAACCCTCGATGATCGGCAGCCGCAGCGTGACGAACTGCCCGGAACCACCCTCGGCGATCTGCCAGTGGCCGAACGATCCACCGGCCCGGATCTGCAGACCGTCGGGATCGTCCACGGCGAAGTCGATCAGCAGCGCATCGTTCCCGCGAGCGAGCGCGTCGTTCACCCGGGCGAGATCAAGGGCGAACGCGGTGTCCCAGCCGTGCAGGTTCATCGGAAGGTCTCCCCGGGTGTGGTCTGTCTGCCGCCGAGCTGCAGCGACCCGTTCAGCTCGGCGCTGGTCAGGGTCAGTCCGGACGACTCCGGCCAGTGGATGTCGGTGGTGCACTCGAGCACGAGATCGCCGATGCTCGGCAGCGTCGCCGCCGCGTCACCGCCGGCGACCGCCGCGATGAGTGACGGTGTGGCGGCTGCGAGCCCGGCGACCAGCCCGATGATCAGCACCGCGGCGATGGCCGCTCCGGCACCGGGGATCACGATGGCGGCGACGATCGCCGCCACCGCGCCGAGGATCGCCACGATCGTCTCGGTGATCTCCGCCCACTTCTCCTTCTGCGTGTACTCGTTGCGCTCGGAGTCCCGCGAAGGCATGAAGCTCAAGGTCTGGCCGCCGTCCGGTCGGTCGACCAGCGTGATCCGGAAGAAGTCGCGCGCGTCGACGAGTGACCGGATCCCCGGTGCCACGGTGGTCTGCACCACCGAGTGCATCTGCAGCTCGTCGCCGACCACCTGCAGCTCCAGCTCCTTCAGCTCTGGACGGTAGGTGCGCCCGCCGGACTTCACCTCGTCGAGATCCACCGTTCGGGTGATGCGCACCGTTCCCGAGGCCAGCTCGAAGTCCTCGACCGTGGTGCCGTCCAACGCCCGAGTGAGTCCAGGGACCATCAGATGCTGCAGAAAGCTGTCCTGGGAGATCAGCACGGATGCCGTGCACGACGGCGGGACCGCAGTGGGGGCGAGCTGGTTGATCCGGCCGCCCGGAGAATTCCCGCACGTCATCGTCAGGACGCCGAAGCAGCTGTTGTCGTCGTCCGACCCGTTGGCGTAGGCGTAACCCGTCCACGTCGGCCTGAGCCACTGGAAGTCGCCCTGGGCGGCTCGTGTGTTCAGGTCGAGTGCGCAGAAGACGTACGTGAACAGGTGCAGGTTCGCGGTGAACCACTTGCCCAGGGCCGCGGAGAACAGCGCTGCCTGCAACGGCGACGGCACCGCCGACCCGTAGCCGACGGCCTGGATGACGGCCGGCGGATCGTCAGGATTGTCGGAGGTCGCGCGCGTCGCGAGGAACGACCGGTCGTCTGCGCCGTCGTCGGCCACCGCGGTCGCGGCGTCGGGCGGGGAGCCGCCGGAGGGCGGCTGCGGCAGGTAGCGCAGCTTGACGGCCACCGTCACCCACCCGTCCTCGACGGCCAGGTCGGGCGTGTTCGGGAAGCTCATCCGGGCAGTGCGCAGAGCGACCCGGACGAAGAGGATCGAGTTGGACCCGCCGCGCACGAGCTGCCAGGTGCCGAGCTCGCCACCGATCGTCCAACCGTCCTGGATCTCGAGGGCCAACGAGGTGGGCCAGCGTCCGCTCGCGGCCAGCGTCTCGTTCACCTGCGGCAGGCGCATGGCGTGGACGACGTCCCACCCGAGGGTGCCTGCCTCGGCCGCCAGGGTCTGCGGCGCGATCCCGGCCCGGGGCACGAACACCCCGGGCCGGGTCGCGGCGTACCGCGGTGGGGAGGTGACGGTCACGCTGAGGACCCCTTGATGACGACGAGGTCACCGCCGAGCTGGAACGACCCGTTGAGCTGCGCCACCTTGAGCTTGAAGCCGCTGGAACCGGGCCAGGCGACGTCGCTCGACGCCTCCATGACGAGATCGCCGATGGAGGGCAGCGCTGAGGAGGCCTTGCCCTCCATGACCCGGGCGATGATCTCCGGCGTCGCAGCCGCGAGCCCCGCGATGACGGAGATGATGACGATGGCGATGATCCGCCGAGCGAGCGTCTGGATGAGCTTGCCCGCCACCGTGGCCGCCACGGCGGCGGCGATGCCGATGATGATCTCGGTGACGATGACCCACGTCGCGGTCTCGAGCCAGTGGTTGCGCTTCGGGTCTCGCGACTGCACGAAGTTGAGGGTCTGCCCGCCGCCTTCCTTGTCCACCAGGACGATGCGGTAGTAGGTGACGTCGGTGATGAAGACGTCGATGCCGGGAGAGATGTGCACCTTGGTCTTGGTGTTGATCTGGATCTCGTCACCGACCGTCTGCAGGGTGAACGACTGCAGCTCGGGGGTGTAGCTGATGAGGTCGACGGTGATGTCGTCCATCGTGATGTCGTTGACGGACTCGATGACCGACCGGGACAAGGTGAAGTCGGACTCGGTGGCGTGCGTGAACGACTTCGTGAGCCCGGGCAGGATCATCTCGCGCAGGAACAGGTCGTTCGACACGAGCACCGACCCGTCGCAGTCCGGCGGGATCGCCGATGGCGGCAGCTGATTCGTCAGACCGTCCGCGGAACGACCGGTCGTGAGGTTGAGGACGCCGAAATAGCTGCCCTCGTCCGTCGGGCCGTTGAAGTATGCGTAGCTGGTGTATGTCGGCTTGAGCCACTGAAACTGCTCCTGCGCTGCTCGGGCATTGATGTTGACCACCGAGAAGACATACGTGAACTGGTCGAGGTTCGCGTTGAACCAGGTGGAGAGGGCCTCGGAGAACAGGGCCTTCTGGAGCGGGGTGGGCTCGGCGGTCCCGTAGTCGATCGCCTGGATGACGACGGCGGGGTCGTCCTCGGCACGCGCCTCGACAGAGCTGGCGAGGAACTGCTCGACACCCCCGGTGTCTCCGGCACGGGCGTGGTGCTCGCCGTCGGTTCCCGACCCGGCGGGAGGCTGCGGCAGGTACTGCAGCTTGATGGCCACGGTGGCCCTGCCGTCCGTCACGTTCAGGTCGTCCGTCCCCGTGAAGGTCATGTGTGCGCTGGTCAGGGGCGTCCGGAGGAAGATGATGGCACCGGAGCCGCCGCGGGTCAGCGACCACGGGCCGAACGTGCCCGACAGGGTCCACCCCTCCTGGACGGTCGTGGAGAACTCGGTGGGCGAGGCGCCCGAGTCGGCCAGGGCGGCATTGACCTGAGGCAGCCGGATGGCGTTGACGCAGTCCCAGCCGAGGGTGTCGGCCTCGGCGGCGAGGAGTGCCGGAGGAATCTCGTCGCGACGCACGAAGACTTCTGGTCGGACGTCGTCGTACCGAAGGATCTCCGCCGTGGCGAATGCCGACGGTGGGGCGGTGGAGGTGCTCATGGTGTTTTCCCCTGTCTCATGAATCGATGTGCAGTTTGACTGCATTGGCAGCGTGGCATCGGCTCCATTCACCTGCCCGCCGACCGACTAATTTCACCCGCAAGCCGATAATCTTTGTGTATTCTGGGCCGGAATGAGCGCATCGCCCCTCCCGAACCATTTGCGTCGTCCTGGTCCGCCCGGCCGCCGCAGTCGACTGGCACACTGGCCCTGTGACGCGTGACACGCCGCCGTGCGAGCGTGCCTACCGCCGCACCCTCGCCGTCCTGACGCTCGCCGTGGCGCTGTGGGCCGTGGCCTGGGCCGTGCTGACCCCCGGGTTCCGCTCGCCGGACGAGCAGAACCACCTCAACAGCGTGGTCCGGATCGCGTACGGCGGCGGCTGGCCTGCTCCGGGGGAGGCGCACTTCGCGCCCTTTACCGACCAGGCCGTCGCCGAGGCCGCCTACCCGGCCGACCTGCCGGGACGTTGGCAGTACCGCGCCCACGCGACACAGTTCGTCGAGCTCACGCCCGTGCCCGCCGACGAGCGGGTGCGCATCAGCGCAGAGAACGCGCTGCCCGCCCCGGGCACCAGCGCCACCATCGACCAGATGACCCAGCATCCGCCCGCCTACTACGCCCTGGGTGCGGCGGTGCTGCGCGCCACCGGCACGGCCGACGCCCGCTGGGACGTCGCGCTGCTGACCCTGCGGCTGCTCGACGTCGCCCTGTTCGCCGCCACCGTCCCGCTCGCCGCGGCCACGGCGCGCCGCCTCACCGGGTCCCGCTCCGCCGCGCTGGTCGCCGCCCCGTTCCCGATGCTGGTCCCGCAGGTGGGGCACATCCTCGGTTCCGCGAACAACGACGCCCTCGTGGTGCTCGGTGGCGCCGTGGTCACCTGTCTCGCCGCCCGCGTCGTCATGGGCGACCTGCGCTGGCGCGTCGTCGTCGCGATCGGCCTGGCGCTGGGTGTCGGCCTGCTCACCAAGGTGATGCTCGCGTTCGCCATCCCCACCGTCGCGCTCGCCTACCTGCTCGCTCCCGGCCCGCACCATCCTCGAGCGGGGCCGACGGCGGCGGCCCGGAGCGTGCGTGGCCTCGCCGCCCTGGCGCTCGCCTTCGCCGTCGGCGGCTGGTGGTGGGCCCGCAACTGGATCGTGGACGGGGCGGTGCAACCGGTCGGGCTGCCGCGCGACTACTCGGGGATGACGCCGGTGCCGGCGGACCAGGTGCTCTCCGACGCCCTCGGGCGCACCGCGCAGGCGTTCTTCGGGAACCTGTCCTGGCTGGAGATCCGGCTGCCCGGCGCTCTGGTGGTGGTCGGTTCCACGCTGCTGGTCCTCGTGACGCTGATCGCCGTCGTCGTGCCTGGTGCGCGACGCGGCTCCCTGACGATCGCGCTGCTGCCCGTCGGCCTGGCGGGCGGGGTGATCGTCAACGCGGTGAAGAGCTGGTCAGAGACGGGCGTGCTCGTCGCGCTGCAGGGGCGGTACGTGTTCGGCGGGCTGACGGCGCTCGCGGCGCTGCTCGCCGTGGCCGTCTGGCAGGTGTGCCGCCGTCGGGAGCGGGCGGTGGCCGTGGCCGTGCTCGTCGCCACCGGCCTGGCCGTGCTCGCCGCCGTCGCGGGGCTCGTGTGGGCGTTCGAGGCGATGTATCGCGGGCCGGGGGAGTCGGTGGGTGCCGCGTGGGAGCGCTGGGCGGCGTGGAGCCCGCTGAGCGCGCCGGTGATCGGCGTCGTGCTGGCCGTCGTCGGCCTCGGGATGGTGGCCGCGGTGGTCGCCGCGGCCCGCTTGGCGAGCGCGGCAGCCAGTGGCGCTGGGCGACGTCGTGGAACCTCACGCATCACGGCCTGATGCCTGACTTTCCGCGACGTCGGCCGGCGGAGTGCTCGCCGATGGTTCGATCCGTTGCCTTGACAGGACGCCTATCGATACCGGAATACTAGCTGTCATGGCCGAGGTAGGTGTTGCTGAAGCGGCCGAGATGTTAGGTGTCTCGGCCGAACGAGTGCGCCAGCTGGCGGCGGCGGCGCGGATCCCCGCGCGCCGGGTCAACAGCACATGGCTCATCGATGCCTCTCGCCTCGACAGGTTTCGGCCGGTCGCCCGCCCACTCGTCCCTCGTATGGCCTTCGCGCTCGACGCGATGGCGGAGGGCCAGGACGCCGAGTTGGAGCGGCGTGATGCCTACCGAGCGAGAGGCCTGCTGGACCGGCTCAGAGAAACCTCCGACCCCGGCGCGCTGCTGCGGTCCTGGATGGCTGCGCGGGCGACCACCGTCACGCTCGACGCACATGCTCCTGCCGGCCTGGCGGATGATCGACGGATTCTCCCCTCCGGTATCAGTGCGCCGGTGGCCCGGCTGACCGGCTCCGGAGCGTTCGAAGGCTACGTCGCGGATATCGACTTCGAAGAGGTCAGGCTCGACCATCTCCTGCTTCCTCCGACCGGCACCGGGAACTGTGTGTTTCACGTTTCCCGGGAGCGACCAGAGCGCGTGGGTCGGCTCGTCGTCGCCGCGGACCTGCTCGAACGTGGTCCCGGTCGGGAGCACCGGCGCGCGCTCGAGATCATCGCGGAGGTCGTGGCATGACCGAGGCCATCTGCCTCCCTCCGCAGACACCGGCTGCGGAGACGGGCTGGCACCTCCTCTTCGACCTGTACGAGCGGATGCCCTCGCACTGGGCGGTCGTGGGCGGCCAGATGGTGATCCTTCACTGCGTCGCACGGGGGACCGCGCCGGTCCGGGCGACCGAGGACCTCGATGCGGCACTGGATGTGCGATTACGCCCAGGGATCCTGCGTGAGTTCACCGCCGCGCTGACCGATCTGGGATTCGAGTCGTCTGGCCGGTCTCCCAGTGGACACGAGCACCGTTGGGTGACCTCGGACGGGGCGCAGATCGACGTGCTGATCGCGAGGCAACTCTTGGCGCGCGCGCCAAGAGTTGCACAGGGGTGACCGGCGGGACCACGATCGCTTCCCCAGCCGTACAACAGGCGCTGGACCGGTCGTCGCCGGTTCGCGTCGTCGTTGCCGGGCGGGCCGGCACCGTGAACCTGCCGTCGTTGCACGCGGCCCTGGTCGCCAAGTCCGCTGCATACGGCGTGGTGCTCGACCGGCACCGTGACCGTCACCTGACCGACCTGTGCGCGCTCCTCTCGGTGGTCGAGCGTGGCGACGGGCTGGAGAGCTCGAGCAGCCGCGATCTGGAGCACCTGAGCAACGCGTTCGGAGTCCTCAGCCGCCGGCCGGAGATCGTCGGCCGGGTCGACGGCGCCGAGGCAGGGCTCCTCCGTGCCCGTGAGCTCATTCGGTTCGCCAGGATGCGGCTCGATCGCGGTGCGGCCGACGGCCCGTAGCCGTATGCGTCGTTAGACTCGCGCCGTCGGCGCTCCCGCGCTGACCGCAGCGCCGCCGTCGTCCCACCGAAGGGCCTCGATGAAGCTCGTCGTCCAGATCCCGTGCCTCGACGAGGCCACGACCCTGCCGCTCGTGCTGGCCACGATCCCGCGCGAGGTGCCCGGCTTCGACCGCGTCGAAATCCTGGTGATCGACGACGGCTCCACGGACGGCACCGCGGAGGTCGCCCGGAACCTCGGCGTCGAGCACGTGATCCGCCACACCCGCACCATGGGCCTGGCCCGCTCGTTCCGCGACGGCGTGGACCACGCGCTCGCCCACGGCGCGGACGTGGTGGTCAACACCGACGGCGACAACCAGTACCCGTCCGAGCGCATCACCGACCTCGTCGCGCCGATCGTCGCCGGCGAGGCCGACGTCGTGGTCGGGGACCGCCAGACGGCCACCATCGAGCACTTCTCGCCGTTCAAGAAGCGCATGCAGCGCGTCGGCAGCCGGGTGGTCAGCGCCGCGGCCAAGGCCAGGCTGCCCGACGCCGCCAGCGGGTTCCGCGCGTACTCGCGCCACGCGCTGCTGCGGCTCAACGTGGTCACCCAGTTCAGCTACACGATGGAGACCATCATCCAGGCCGGCAACAAGGGCCTGCGCATCGTCTCCGTGCCGGTGACCACCAACCCCAAGACCCGCGAGTCCCGGCTGTTCCGCAACATCTGGCAGCACATGGGGCGCTCGGCGCGCGCCATCGTGCGGAGCTGGATCATGTTCCGTCCGCACCTGGTGTTCCTCACCCTGGCGGGCATCTTCTTCCTGGCGTCGGCGATCCCCGCCGTGCGGTTCCTCGTGTACTTCGTCCAGGGCGAGGGCGGCGGCCACGTGCAGTCCCTCGTGTTCGCCGGCGCGATGCTCGTCGGCACGCTGCTGTGCCTCGCCCTGCTGGTCATCGCGGACCTGCAACGCACCAACCGCACCCTCCTCGAGGACTCGCTCGAGCGGCTCAAGCAGCTGCAGTACGGGCGGGACGAGTGACGCCCGCTGAGGCAGCATCATCGTTAGCGCGGCAATGACGAAGGTAACGACGATGCTGACGAGGATGTTGATGGTGATGTGCGTCAGGCTGCGCGCCAGCCAGCCCTCGGACAGGGGGCGAGACGAGTGATCGTCGCGTTCGGCACCTACGACGCCGCCCGGCACCCGCGCGCCGGGATCCTCGTCGCCGGGCTGCGCGCCCACGGGCACACCGTGGCCGAGCTGAACCGTCCCCTCGGGTTCAGCACCGCCGAGCGCGTCCGCATGCTCCGCCAGCCGTGGCGCCTCCCGCTGCTGCTGGTCCGGCTGCTCGCCTGCTGGGCCCTGCTCGTGCGCGACGACGTCGCCCACCGCCGCACGCACGGCAGCCCCGACGCGCTGCTTGTCGGCTACCTCGGCCACTTCGACGTGGTCCTGGCCCGCCTGCTGCACCCCCGCACCACCGTGGTGCTCGACCACCTCGTCTACGCTGCGGACACCGCCACCGACCGCGGCGCCGCCGGCCTGCGGGTGCGGCTGCTGCGCGGCCTGGACCGGCTCGCCCTCGCGTGCGCCGACGTCGTCGTCCTCGACACCGACGAGCACCACGCCATGCTCCCCGCCCGCCGACCCCACCGCCGCACCGGCCGCGAGCCGCACGGCGTCGTCGTCCCTGTCGGCGCTCCCGACGCCTGGTTCCGCGCGCATCCCGTGCCCGACGGCGGCGCCCCGGCCGGCGAGGAGCCGTTGCGCGTCGTGTTCTACGGCCTCTTCACGCCGCTGCAGGGCGCCACGGTGGTGGCCGAGGCGCTCGCCGACGTCCTGCCCCGCGCCGCCGCGTCCGGCCGACCGATCGAGGCCACCCTGGTCGGCCACGGGCAGGACCACGCCGCCGCCCGGGCCGTGCTGGACGGCATTCCGGGCGTGCACTGGCTCGACTGGGTGGAACCCGACGCGCTCCCCGAGCTCGTCGCCGGTCACGACGTCTGCCTCGGCATCTTCTCCGACACCCCCAAGGGTCTGCGCGTGGTGCCCAACAAGGTGTTCCAGGGGCTCGCCGCCGGCTGCGTCGTCGTCACCTCCGACACCGCCCCGCAGCGCCGCCAGCTCGGCGAGCACCTCGAGCTCGTGCCGCCTGCCGACCCGACGGCGCTCGCGGACCGCCTCCTCGAGCTCGCCGACCCGGACCGGCTCGCCGCCGCCCGGGCCCGAGCGTTCGCCGCGCGCGACGCCATCCGGCCGGGCGCCGTCGTCGGCCCGCTGGACGCGGCGCTGGCCGCGCGCGAGGTGCACCCGTGAGCGCGGGCGTGGTCCCCCGGCTGCTCGCCGTGCTGCGCTCGCCGTGGGTGCGCTGGGGGTTCCTCGTCCTGGCGCTCGGCCTGGCCGTCTACGCGGTGGTGGCCGTGCGGGAGGACCTGCTGGACGCCGCCCGCGCGCTCTCCGCCGCGCGGCTCGCGGTGGCGCTCGTGCTCTCGGTGCTGTTCGTCGGCGCCACCCTGCTGTCCTGGCGGGCCGTGCTCACCGACCTCGGCTCACGGCTCGACGCGCGCTCCGCCGTCGCCGTGTTCGGCATCAGCCAGCTCGGCAAGTACGTGCCCGGGGGAGTGTGGAACATCGTCGCCGCCGCCGAGGTCGGCGCCGACCACGGCGTGCCGCGGCGCCGCACCATGACGGCCACCGCCGTCGCCACCGGTGTCGGCGTCGTCTCCGGGGCGGTGGTCGGCGTCCTGGCGCTGCCGTTCCTCGCCGCGGACGCCCTCGGGCCTTGGGCCTGGACCCTCTGGCTGCTGCCCGCCGTCGTCGTCCTGCTGCTGCCGCCCGTGCTCAACCGGCTGCTCGCCGTCGCTCTGCGGGCTGCCCGCCGTGCGCCCTTCGCCCAGCCGCTGTCGTGGGGCGGGCTCGGCGCGGCCGCCGCCTGGGCCGTGCTCGGCTGGGTGCTCGCCGGCGTGCAGGTGTGGCTCCTGGCGACCGGTCTCGGCATGGCGACGGGCGTGCGGACGCTCGCCCTCGCCGTCGGCGGCTACGCGCTGGCCTGGATGGTGGGGTTCCTCCTCGTGGTGGTCCCCGCCGGCGCCGGCGCGCGCGAGCTCGTCCTGCTCGCCGTCCTGGCCGGCACGATCCCGCACGCGGAGCTGCTGCTCGTCGTCCTGGTCAGCCGGGTCCTCGTGACGCTCGCCGATCTGGCCTTCGCCGGTGCAGGGGCGGTCCTGCGGCGGGCGCCCTTCCCGCCGCTCGCCCCGCGCGGACGGTTGCGCTGGGACGTCGTGCGCCGGTCGCTGCCCCGCGAGCGGGCGTCCGTGCTGGAGGTGGGGTGCGGCCAGGGAGCCGTGGGCGCCCGCATCGCCGCGCGTCACGACTACACCGCCGTCGAGCTCGACGAGACGAGCTGGGCGACGGCCGCGGAGTGCATCGGCGCGGCCGCCCCGCGGGCACGCGTGCTGCACGGCGACACCACCGTGCTGGACCCGGACCAACGGTTCGACGTGGTGTGCGCGTTCGAGGTGATCGAGCACATCGACGACGACGCCGCTGCACTGGCCGGGTGGGTCGCGCGGGTGCGGCCCGGCGGCGAGCTGTTGCTCTCCACGCCGGCCTGGCCCGATCGGTTCGGCCCCTGGGACACCCTGGCCGGCCACTACCGCCGCTACGAGCCGGAGCGGTTGCGCGGGCTGCTGGAGGACTCCGGGCTCACCGACGTCGACGTGACCCTGTACGACGCCCCGATCGGCTACCTGCTGGAGGCGGTGCGCAACCGGATGGCGCGCCGTCGGGCGGGGGACCGTGCGGAGCTGGACCTGGCAGGGCAGACTGCCGGGAGCGGACGCGTCCTGCAGCCCACGTCGCTGGTCACGGGGGCGCTCGTCGCGGCCGCGGTCTGGCCCTTCTGCCTGCTGCAGCGAGCCTTCCCCCGGCACGGGACGGGCCTCGTCGCCCGCGCCCGCCGCCCCACCCCGGGATGCCGAATGTCGAGGTTCGGACCGGAATGAGCCGTCATGGCGGTCCCGACCTCGACACTCGGCACTCGCACCACGGACGTTCGGAGGAAGCGTGACGACGACCGCCCCACCCCTGACCCTGTTCGGATCCCTGCGCTGGGACGTCGTGCGGCGCGTGTTCCCGCCCGGACCGGCCCGCGTGCTCGAGATCGGCTGTGGGCAGGGTGCCGTGGGTGCCCGCCTCGCCGCCGCCGGGCACGACTACACCGGCGTCGAGCTCGACGGCGCCAGCGCCGACGTCGCCGCCGCACGCCTGACCGACGCTGGTCTGCCGGGCCAGGTCGTGCACGGTTCCGTCGAGGCGCTGGTCCGGCCCGGGGCCGGGTACGACGTCGTCTGCGCGTTCGAGGTGCTCGAGCATCTCGAGGACGACGCCGGGGCGCTCGCCTCCTGGGTCGAGCTGCTGCGTCCGGGTGGGCTCGTGCTCGTCTCGACCCCCGCGTGGCAGTCGCGGTACGGCCCCATGGACGCCGCCGTCGGGCACCACCGCCGCTACGAGCCGGCCCAGATGCGCGCGCTGCTCGCCGAGGCCGGGCTCACCGACCTCGGCGGGCGCCTCTACGGTGCGCCGCTCGGCTACGCCCTCGAAGCGGTGCGCAACCAGGTGGCCCGCCGTCGGTTGGACGACCGGACGACGACGGCGGAGCGCACCGCCCGCTCCGGGCGCCTGTTCCAGCCGTCGTCGGCGCTCCAGGGCACCGTGACGGCGGCGGCCACCTGGCCCTTCCGGGTGGTGCAACGGGCGCTGCCGCAGACCGGTCCGGCGCTCGTCGCGTGGGGAACCCGCCCCGCCGCCTGACCCCGCCCGCCACCCCCCGAGCGTTGTGGGTGCACGAGGGCACTGCAGGAAACGCCCATATCGGGCATTTTGAGTGCCAACGTGCACCCACAACGTTTCGGGGGGACGACGGGCGGGCGCGCTCAGGGCGCGTAACCGGTGCCGTGCTCGTCGACGTACTCGTCCATCGTGTCCGTGCGCAGCGCCTCGCCGAGGTCCGCCGTCTGCGCCTCGTCGACGAGGTTGACCGACGCGCCACCCACGGTGCCGAAGCCGGTGATCGGCGCCATGAGGCTCACGACGTCGTCCCGGTCGAGCTCCGCCGCCATCGGTGCGAGGGCGACGAAGTCCTCCACTTCGAGGCCGCCCGTGACCTTGACGTTGTCGTACAGCAGGGCGACGAGCTCGGCGACGAACGCCGGGTCGTCGATGCGCTCCGCGATGCGGTCCATCATGCCGATCACCGCGGCGCGCTGCCGCTCGGTGCGGTCCAGGTCGCCGAGGGGCAGCCGCTTGCGCTCGCGCACGTAGATGAGGCCGTCGGTGTTCTCCAGCGTGATGCGCCCCTCGGGGAAGTCCACGACCCGCCCGGTCGAGTTCACCGTCACCGTGGAGTGGTGCTTGTTGTCCACCTCGAGGCCGTCGAGGGCCCGCGTGAGGTTGATGAACCCGTTGAAGTTCGCCTGCACCGTGTGGTCGATCTCGAGGCCGCCCACCAGCCCGGCCACCGTGTCGACCAGGGTCGGGGTGCCCCCGCGCGAGAACGCCGAGTTGATCTTCCCCTCGCCGATCCCCGGGATCGGCACGTGCATGTCCCGCGTGAACGAGACCAGGTAGAGCTGCTCCCGGTCCGCCGGGACGTGCGCCAGCATGATGATGTCCGCGTTGCCGCCCATCGAGGAGGCGTCGCGCGAGTCGGTGCCGATGAGCAGCACGTTGCGGGCCCCTTCGCCCAGCGGGTCCGCTGCCTCGGGCGACGGCGACGGCGCCGCCGACTTCTCCGCCGGCTCGACCGCCTCGGTGGTGGTCTGCGTCGCGGCGGGGCGAGGTACCGGCTCTGCGGGCAGCGAGCACGCCCCCAGCGTCAGGACCGCCGCGGTCACGAGCGCCGCGACGCGCACACCGTGCTGTCGGGTCCGGGTCATCGTCGATCCTCTCGGTGCAGTTCGGCGACCGCCGTGCCGGTCGTCGCCGCGTAGACGTCGTCGTAGCGAGCCACGAGCCGCGACCAGGTCCGCTCGGCCGCCACCTCCCGGCCGGCCGTGACCAGCGCGTCGCGGCGGCCGCCGTCGTCCAGCAGGCCGCCGACGGCGTCGACCCAGGCCGCGTCGTCGTCCGCGGCGACGAGCAGCGCGGCCGGGGCGCCGCCGTCGAGCGGGGAGCACACCTCGCGCAGCGCCGGCAGGTCGCTCGCCACCACCGGTCGACCCGTGGCCATCGCCTCGACCGGATGCCCGCCGGGCCCCCGCCCCGCCGTCGTCCCCGAGGCGGGCGACGCATGAGCAGCACCGCGCGGGCGCTCGTCGTCGTGGTGGTGCTCGTGGCGGTCCTGGCGGGTGCGGCCTTCGGAGGGATCTGGTGGTTCCAGCAGCGGCTGGACGCGAACGTCGAGAAGCTCGGTGACCCGTTCGCCGAGCTCACGGACCGCCCCGAGCCGGCCCCGTCCCCGACGGCGGGGGAGGAGCTGACCGACGTCAACTTCCTGGTGCTCGGGTCGGACTCGCGCGGGTCGGCCGACGGCGTCGCCAGCCTGACGGAGAGCGGCCAGCGGCCCGACGCCATCATGCTCGTCCACCTGCCGGCCGACCGGTCGTCCGCCGTGGTGGTGTCGATCCCGCGCGACTCGTGGGTGGAGGTCCCGGGGCACGGGCACGCCAAGATCAACGCTGCCTACGCGTTCGGCGGGCCCAGCCTGATGATCCAGACGGTCGAGGACCTGACCGACGTCCGCATCGACCACTTCGTGGTGACCGGCTTCGAGCAGTTCGTCGGGCTGACGGACGCTCTGGACGGCGTGCAGATCACCGTGCCGGAGGACATCGGCGACGGTGACGACGTGTTCTTCGAGGCCGGCAAGCACATGATGAGCGGCGAGGAGGCGTTGTCCTACACCCGCCAGCGCTACGGGCTGTCCAACGGCGACTTCGGGCGGGTGCAGCGCCAGCAGAACTGGATGCGCGCCATCCTGGGCAAGATCAACAACAACCGGCGCGACCCGGTGATGATGAGCCGATTCTTCGACGAGGTGAGCCGGTCCGTGGCCACCGACGACGCGCTGTCGATCACCCGGATGCGGGAGATCTTCGACGAGGCGCGGGAGATCTCCACGAACGACGTGGCGTTCATGACCGCGCCGTACGAGGGAACCGGCCGGTCTTCTGACGGTCAGTCGATCGTGGTGCTGGACGAGGACCCGTTCGACCGCCTCATGACCGCCGTCTCGGACGGTGAGGCGCAGGAGTTCCTCGAGGAGCACGGCGAGGATCTCGAGCTGCTCCCCGCCACCGTCAAGTAGCGGGCCCCCGCTGGGTGTTGTGGGCGCGATTTCTGGCCCGTTGTGTCCTTTTTAGTAGGGTTGAGAGCCCAGAAATCGCGCCCACAACACCCCGGGCGGGCTGTCTGACCGTGGCGGAACTCACAGGCCGTGTCGCTGGGTAATGACCTAGAGTAAGAACAGTGATGCACGATCCCGCCCAGCTCAGCAGCGACCTCCGTGTCGCCCTCACCCGCGCCGCCCGCCGCCTGCGTACCCAGCGCGGCGAGGCCGACCTGCCCGAAGGCCAGTTCGGCGTCCTCGCGGTCCTGAACCGGCACGGCGAGATGAGCCCCGGCGCCCTCGCCGAGCACGAGCGCGTCCGCCCGCCCGCCATGACCCGGGCCGTGACGGCGCTCGCCGCGCTCGGCCTCGTCGACAAGATCGACCACCCCACGGACAAGCGCCAGGTCGTCGTGCGCCTCACCGACGCCGGACGCCACGAGATCGCCGAGACCCGCCGTCGTCGGGACGCCTGGCTCACCTGCCGCCTGGAGGAGCTCGACGCCGACGAGCGCGCCACCCTCGCGGCCGCCACCGAGATCCTCGTGAAGGTGGCGGCTGGATGAGCGCCACCTTCTCCTCCCTGCGCTACCCCAACTACCGCCTCTGGTTCGGCGCCGCCCTCGTCGCGAACGTCGGCACCTGGATGCAGCGCGTCGCCCAGGACTGGCTGGTCCTCACCGACCTCACCGACGACTCCGGCGTGGCGCTCGGCATCACCACCGCCCTGCAGTTCCTGCCCCTGCTGCTGATCGGGCCGTGGGCGGGTCTGCTCGCCGACCGGTTGCCCCGCCGTCAGCTGCTGATGGCCACCCAGGGCGCGATGGGCCTGCTCGCCCTCGGCCTGGGCGCCCTCGTCCTGTCCGGGAACGCCCAGCTCTGGCAGGTGTACGCGTTCGCGCTCGGCCTCGGCATCGTCACCGCGTTCGACAACCCCGTGCGGCAGACCTTCGTCGCCGAGCTGGTGCCGCCCGAGCGACTCGCCAACGCCGTCGGGCTCAACTCCGCCTCCTTCAACGCCGCGCGCCTCGTGGGGCCGGGCGTCGCCGGGCTGCTCATCGCCGCCGTCGGGTCCGGATGGGTGTTCGTCATCAACGGCCTCACCTTCGCCGCCACGATCGTCGCCATCGCCCTCATGAAGGCCGAGGCGTCCTGGGCGCGCGAGCGCGCCCCGCGCGGCAAGGGCCAGATCCGCGAGGGTCTGCGGTACGTGCGGGGGCGCACCGACATCGTCGTGATCATGGTGGTGATGGCTGTCGTGTCCACGTTCGGGCTCAACTTCCAGCTCACCTCGGCGATGATGGCGCGCGTCGAGTTCGAGCGGGGTGCCGGCGAGTTCGGGCTGCTCGGCTCGGTGCTCGCGATCGGGTCGCTGACGGGGGCGCTGCTGGCGGCCCGGCGCGACCGCCCGCGCGTGCGGCTCGTGATCGGCGCTGCCTTCGCGTTCGCGATCGCGACGGCGGTGATGGCCCTCATGCCCACGTTCCCGTCGTTCGTGGTGGCCTGCATCCCCGTCGGGCTGGCGTCGCTGACCATGATGACCGCCGCCAACTCCACCATCCAGACCTCGACGGATCCGGCGATGCGCGGCCGCGTCATGTCGCTCTACATGATGGTGTTCCTGGGCGCGACGCCGATCGGGTCGCCGATCGTCGGGTGGGTCGGGGAGGCCTTCGGCCCGCGCTGGTCGATCCTCATCGGGTCGATCGCCACGCTCGTCGTCGCGCTCGGGGCGACGATCTGGGCCGTGCGCAACTGGCGGCTCAAGGTGCGGTACCGGCTGCTCCGCCGGCCCCACCTCGAGGTCGTCTACCTCGACGAGGCGCCCGCCGTCGAGCGCGACCACGCCCGCGCCGCCTGAGCAGACGGCGCGGGCGTGGTCGCGTCGCGGGCGGTGCGCCCGACGGCCGCGGCGGTTCAGCCCTGCGGGAGGGCGATGCGCTCGGCGAGCCGCTGCCGCTCGCGCATCTCTTCCTCCGTCGGCCACATGAGGACCACGAAGATCAGCGCGACGGTGGTGAGGAAGACCCCGCCGATCAAGGGCGCCAACAGCTCGGTCGCCGACGTGCCCAGCGGCGCCTCGCCCATGGGGCCGGACATCTCCATCGCGGCCATGCCCGTGTAGTGCATGCCCGCCACCGCGGCCGCCATCACCAGCGCGGCGGCCGTCGACAGCAGCCAGCCCCGGACGTTGACGCACAGCCACAGTGCCGCGGTACCGGCGACGACGGCGATGACCAGCGACGCCGCCACGAGGACGCCGTTGTAGCTGACCTCGCCGCTCATCTGCATCGCGGCCATACCCATGTAGTGCATGCTGGCGACGCCGAGTCCCACCACGAGCCCGCCGCCGAGCAGGTAGACGATCCGGTCGCCGAAGAACCCGACGATGAACAGGCCGATCGCCACGACGACCATCGCCAGCAGGGCGGACGCGATGGTCTGGGGGATGTCGTACTTGATCGGCATGCCGTGCACGGTGAACCCGAGCATCGCGATGAAGTGCATGACCCACACCCCGGTACCGCCGATCGCGATCGCGCCGATGGCGAGCCAGACGCTCTTGGCGGCCACTCCCGTCGCCGCGCGTGCCCGCGACGTCGCGGAGAGTCCCGTCAGGCAGCCGATGAACGAGGCGATGTAGCCCGCCAGTGGCGTCAGCATCCCGTATGTGAAGTGGTCCATCCCCGGCATCCTCTCTGACGCGTCACGCATGTCGTGTATGCGAGATATGTCGGGAAGGCTAGCAGGAGAGCGGGTGAAATTCTCGCTCAGTAGATCACGCGAGGCGGTCGACGAGATAATCTACGCAGTTGACCAGTGCCTCGACGTCGGACGGTTCCACCGCGGGGAACATCCCGACCCGGATCTGGTTGCGGCCCAGCTTGCGGTACGGGAAGACGTCGAGCACCCCGTTGTCCCGCAGGTGTCCGACGACGGCGCTCGCGTCGACCGCGACGTCCAGGTCGATCGTCCCCACCACGGTGGACCGCTCCGCCGGATCTTCGACGAACGGGGTCGCCCAGTCGCGGGACCCCGCCCAGCCGTAGAGGATCTCGGCGGAGCGGGCGCAGCGCGCCGTCGACCACGCGAGCCCGCCCTGGCCGAGGATCCACTCGACCTGGTCGGCGAGCATCACGAGCGTGCCGACCGCCGGGGTGTTCAGCGTCTGGTCCTGCCGCGAGTTCGCCAGTGCCGTCGTCAGCGACAGGAACTCGGGCACCCAGCGGCCGCCGCCGGACGGCTCGACCTCGGCGGCCCGCTCGATCGCGGCCGGGCTGCACAGCGCGAGCCACAGGCCGCCGTCGGCCCCGAAGGCCTTCTGCGGGCCGAAGTAGTACACGTCCGTCTCACGGACATCCACGGGCAGGGCGCCCGCGCCCGACGTCGCGTCCGTCAGGAGGAGCTGGTCGCTCCCCGCCGGCCGGCGAACCGGCGCCATCGCACCCGTCGACGTCTCGTTGTGGGGAGAGGCATAGACGTCCACGGCGTCCGACGGCGCGAGGTACGCCACGCTCCCCGGTGCGGCCTCGACGACCTCCGGGTCGGTCAGGAACGGTGCACGGCGCGTCGATGCCGCGAACTTGGCGCCGAACTCGCCGAACGTCGCGTGTTGGGCCCGCTCACGGACGAGAGACGCCGTCGCCACCTCCCAGAACGCCGTCGACCCCCCGTTGCCCAGCACGACCTCGTAGCCGTCGGGAAGGTCGAAGAGGTCCGCGAGGCCCGCGCGCACCCGGCGGACCAGGTCCTTCACGGCAGGCTGCCGGTGCGAGGTGCCGAGCACGGGCCGGGCCGGGTCCCCGGCCGCACCCAGAGCCATGACCTGAGCCGTGCGAACCTTCGACGGACCGGAGCCGAACCGGCCGTCCGACGGCAGCAGCGACGAGGGGATCTGCAGGGTCATGAGGGCTCCGTGGCTCGTGGTGTGTCCGTTCGCACGTGCGAGGACGTTCGAACGGTGACGTGTGCGAATAGACTAGGCCCGGGCCTCAAGACGGGAGTGGACGTGACCGACCTGATCGACACCACCGAGATGTACCTCAAGACGATCTACGAGCTCGGTGAGGAGGGCATCACGCCGCTCCGTGCACGGATCGCGGAGCGCCTCGGTCACTCGGGGCCCACGGTCTCGCAGACGATCGCGCGGATGGAGCGGGACGGCCTGGTGATCGTCACGGGCGACCGCCACCTCGAGCTCACGGACGACGGCAGGTCGAAGGCGACCCGCGTCATGCGCAAGCACCGGCTGGCGGAGCGGCTCCTCACCGACGTCATCAAGCTGGACTGGGAGCACGTCCACAACGAGGCGTGCCGCTGGGAGCACGTCATGAGCGACCTCGTCGAACGGCGCCTCGTCACACTCCTCGACCACCCGCACCACGACCCCTACGGCAACCCGATCCCGGGACTGTCCGAGCTGGGCGAGCAGTACGAGGACGTGCCGTTCCTCGACGGCGTGCAGTCGCTGCCGACCTTCCTGCGGGGCGGCTCCGACGAGGTGACGGTCGTGCTGCAGCGCATCGCCGAGCCCGTCCAGGTCGACGACGAGTTCCTCGCACGGCTGGCGAAGGTCGGGCTGCTGCCTGGCACGCGCGTCCAGGCGAGAGCGATCGGCGACTACTACGCCGTGCAGGCCTCGGGCGCCGACGAGGGCCTCGAGCTGCCCGAGGACCTCGCCAAGCACCTGTTCGTCGCGGCGCGCTGAGCGCTTCGGGAGCCTCCTGCGGGGGCGCCCGGCGTGCCCGTGATCGGAACGTGACATCGCCAGCCGGTTCGGGTACGGTCGGACACGCTCGCGGGAGATTCCTCCGGCGAGTACCGGGACGGACGCCTAACCCTGCCGCCGTCCTGGTTTCCACGAATGACCGCTGGCAGGAGCGGGGGACCCACTTTCGGGCACCGGAGACGGTGTCCTTGGGGTGAAGTCGTCGAGAGCGCGAGTTCTCGGTGGCCGGGTGTTTTCTCCCACCCGAACCCGACAGCTGACCTCGTAGGCGACAAGGAGAGGTTGAACGTGACTGCTCGCACCACGCGTGGCAAGCACCGTGCCGCACGCCGTCCCGTGCTGGCTGCGCCGTCCGCGGCTGCTGGCCGTCGGGCCGCCGTCGTGGCCACCGCTGGTGGCCTGCTCGTCTCGACTATCGGTGGCGCCACCGCAGCACAGGCCGCTCCGGTCGACAACGACGCGGCCAACAAGCTCAGCACCGTCGACCTCGGCGCGCTGACCGACCAGGCTCGGACGGCCCTCGAGGCGGCCCCTGTGGTCACCGTCGACGCCGACGCCAAGATGTCCGTCGAGAAGGTCACCCCCAAGATCGCCAAGGCCGCCGAGATCAAGGCGGCACCGGAGCCGGAGCCGGAGCCCGTCCGCGAGGTCGCCCCGTCCCGTTCGGGTGAGCGCACCGCCGTCGAGTCGAGCAGCAGCACCGAGTCGTCGTCGTCCTCCTCGACGGCAGACGCGCCGGCCTCGGCCAACGGGTCGAACATCATCTCGATCGCTTCGCGCTACGTGGGTGTCCCATACGTCTCCGGCGGCACGACGCCGTCCGGCTTCGACTGCTCCGGCTTCACCTCGTACGTCTATGCGCAGGCCGGTATCACGCTGTCCCGCTCCTCCTCGGAGCAGCGCTACGCAGGCACGGTCGTGTCGCGCGCGAACGCTCAGCCGGGTGACCTCATCTGGACCCCGGGCCACATCGGCATCTACGCCGGCGGCAACACCCAGATCGATGCCCCCCGTCCGGGCAAGACGATCCAGTTCCGCAACATCTGGCAGTCGAACCCCACGTTCATCCGCGTGGGCTGACACTCCCGCCACGCCGACCGAGACCCCATCGCGCATCTGCGCGGTGGGGTCTTGTCGCGTCCGGGGCTCCAGGGGGCGCAGGGCGCCCGTCGTCGCTCGTGCGGGGACGTGTCCGGGGAGCGTGAGCGCGGGCGTCTGCGGGGCGTCCAAGGGGTTCCGGAGGTGCGCTGCGGCCTGCGTCGCACATCACCGTGACCTAAACGTGACATGTCCGCTCGGATCCGCTACCGTTTCCACGTCCGGTAGAGCACTCTTCCGGATCCTGATCGGACGCCGAGTCCTGCCACCGGTCAGGGAACCAAGACCGCCGGCAGGAGCGGGGGACCCACTTCCGGGCATCGGAGACGGTGTCCTTGGGGTGAAGCCGCACAGTGCGCAAGTACCGTGCGGCCGGGTGATTTCTCCCACCCGAACCCGACAGCTGACCTCGTAGGCGACAGGAGAGGGAACACGTGAACGCACCATCCAGGACGCGCGGCAAGCACCGTGCCGCACGCCGTCCGATGCTGGCTGCGCCGTCCGCGGCTGCCGGCCGTCGGGCCGCCGTCGTGGCCACCGCTGGTGGCCTGCTCGTCTCGACCATCGGTGGCGCCACTGCGGCGCAGGCCGCCCCGGTCGACAACGACGCGGCGAAGAAGCTCAGCACCGTTGACCTCGGCGCGCTGACCGACCAGGCTCGCACGGCTCTCGAGGCGGCCCCCGTCGTCACCGTGGACGCCGAGGCCAAGGTCTCCGTCGAGAAGATCACGCCCAAGGTCGCCAAGGCGGCCGAGATCAAGGCGGCACCCGAGCCGGAGCCGGAGCCCGTCCGCGAGGTCGCGCCGTCCCGCTCGTCCGAGCGCACCGCCGTCGACACCAGCACGACGAGCGCCGACACCTCGGCTGCGAGCACTGAGTCCGCAGCGGCCCCCGCCGCGGACGGCTCGCGCGGCTCGCAGGTCGCCTCGATCGCCGCCCGGTACATCGGCACCAAGTACGTGGTCGGTGGCGCCTCGCCGTCCGGGTTCGACTGCTCGGGCCTGGTGACCTACGCCTACGCCCAGGTCGGCGTGACGTCGCTGCCGCGTTCGTCCAGCCAGATCCGTAGCTCGTCCGCCACCACCGTGGTGTCGCGCGCCGAGGCGCAGCCCGGTGACCTCATCTGGTCGCCCGGTCACATCTCGATCTACATCGGCAACGGTCAGCAGATCGAGGCCACGCGCCCGGGCGGATGGACGGTCCGTCAGAGCAGCCTGTGGCAGTCCAGCCCGGTGTTCCTGCGAGTCACCGGCTGAGGCTCCTGCCGAGCAGCACTATCGACGCCCCGACGTTCCCCGTGGACGTCGGGGCGTCGTGCTTCCGCTTTGCTACACCTTGCGGGCGTCTTTCGTTACCCTTGAACCAAGGTGGCTCCGGACGCTGAGGTCCGGACATGACGGGAGGCGCGACATGACACGTCCAGAGGTCGTCCTAGTGGGAGTCGACGGCTCGACCGCGAGCCTGCACGCCCTGGACTGGGCGGCGGCGTACGCCCAGCGGGTCGGATGGGGGCTGCACATCGTGTGCAGCTACTCGCTGCCCTCCTTCACGGCGGCGTCGCTCGACGGCGGATACGCGGCGCTCGACGACACGGCGATCGCCGAAGGTGCCAAGGCAGTGCTCGCGGAGGCCGAGGCGCGGGTCGCACCGCTCGGCGTCCCGGTGCAGGGCACGGTCGCCACGGGGGACGCGGCGGGTGTGCTCGTCGAGATGTCGTCCGAGCACTCGCTCGCCGTGGTGGGCACCCGCGGCCGTGGCGGTTTCACGGAGCGTCTGCTCGGCACCGTGTCGTCGGCGCTGCCGGCGCACGCGCACTGCCCGACGGTCGTGGTCCCGCACCGTGAGGGTGCCGACGACCCGCGGCGCCGCGACGGTGACACCGTCCACGAGGTCAGCCGGATCGTCGTCGGCGTCGACGGTTCGCCGACGTCCGAGGTCGCACTGCGGTACGCCGTCGACCAGGCGAAGTCGTGGGATGCCGAGCTGGTCGCAGTCGCCGGCGTGCCGCTCGGGTCGGGCGCCGGGGTGCTCGCCTGGCTGCCGTCCCAGATCGATCACGAGCAGGTGCTCGCGGACGTGGAGGCGGGGCTGGACGTGATCGTCGACCAGATCCAGGCGGAGCATCCGGGCCTCACGATCAAGCGCCACGTGCTGGACGGGTCGGGGGCCGAGCTGCTCACCGAGTTCTCGTCGGCGGCCGACCTCGTCGTGGTCGGCTCACGAGGGCGTGGCGGTTTCCGCGGGCTGCTCCTCGGCTCGACGAGCCAGGCGGTGCTGCACCACTCCCAGTGCCCGGTGCTGGTCGTCACCCGTCGCTGCGACGAAGAGATGCAGGCCGACCCCGCCGCCTGACCCCGTGATGTTGTGGGCGCGATTTCTGGCCTGATATGCCCCTTTTGGGGGGCATCCACGGCCCAGAAATCGCGCCCACAATCGATGGTCGCCCGGGGCTGTGGATAGGCGACCTCGCCGAGGTGCCCGTTCTGGCACGGTCGGTGCATGTCGACGCCCGATCACAGAGCCGCCTCGCCCTTCTCCGTGCGATCAGCGATCGGCCGCGGTACCTCCGCCGAATCGCTGCGTATCGGCGACTCCTTGGTGGCTCCCTTTCACGGCGTCCGTGTCCCGGGCCCGCAGCACCAGGACTTCCTCACCCGCTGCCGCGCCCTCGCGACCGTGCTGGACGACTCCGTCGCCTTCAGCCACGGGACGGCACTGCGCCTGCTCGGCGTCGACGTGCCCTGGACGATCGCCCAGGACGACGCGCTGCACGTCATCTCGTCGAACCCTGCGGAACGTGCCCAGAGGCCCGGGGTCGTGGCACACCGGAGCAGGCAGGAGAGCCTCGACGTCGTGGACGTCGGCGGGTTGCGCGTGACGGCGCCGGCGCAGACCTTCGTCCATGTCGGTGTCGGTCTGCGACTCCCGGACGATGTCGTGGTGCTCGGTGACTCGTTCCTCCGGCGCAAGTGGATGCTCACCTCGGTGGCGGAGCTACAGCGCAAGGCCGAGGCGACCCGAAAGGTGAAGGGCATCGCGCAGGTGCGCGACCAGCTCTCGCGGGTCCGGCCGGGCACGGACTCGGTCATGGAGACGCGCACGCGTCTGCTCCTGACCGGTGCCGGCTTGCCGTGTCCCGTCGTGAACGAGGTGGTTCGTCTCGCCGACGGGACGTACGTGAAGCGGTGCGACCTGCTCTATCCGGCACAGAGGGTGGTCATCGAGTACGACGGTGACCAGCATCGGACCGACAAGGAGCAGTGGCGAGATGACGTCCGCCGTCGCCGGTGGCTCGAGGAGATCGGGCACACCGTGATCGTCGCGGTGGCCGACGATATCGTCCGGGACGGGACGAGACTGGTGGGACGCACCCGCCAGGCGCTGCGGTAGCCGTTGTGGGCGCGATTTCTGGGGCATAAATGCCCCCAAAGACGGCAATTCGGGCCAGAAATCGCGCCCACAACGAACCGAGAGGCGGGGGTCAGTGGCGGTTGCGGTAGAGGTACATCGTGATCGGGGCGAACACCGCGGTCATCACGACGGCGGAGATCAGCACCGTCGTCACGTCGCCCCAACCCGCCGAACCGGCCATGAGACCACGGACGGCCGTGACCAGGTGGGACACCGGGTTGAGGTCCACGAAGGTCTGCAGCCCCGAGGGCATCGTCGACGGATCCACGAAGATGTTCGACGCGAACGTCAGCGGCATGAGGACCATCATCGACACGCCCATCACCGCGTTCGGCGTGCGCAGCAGCAGACCGAGGATCGTGAAGATCCAGCTCAGCGCGAAGGCGAAGACCAGCAGCAGCGCCACGCCGGCGACCACGCCGAGCACGCCGCCGTCCGGCCGGAACCCGATGATCAGCCCCAGCCCGATGCACATCACCGAGGCGATCGTGTACCGGACGGTGTCACCCAGCAGCGCCCCGACGATCGGGGCGGGCCGCCAGATCGGCAGCGACCGGAACCGGTCGAACACGCCCTTCGTGATGTCCGTGTTGAGCGTGTAGCCGGTGTACACGGTCACGATGATGATCGTCTGCACCAGGATGCCCGGCAGCAGGAATTGGATGTAGGCGTCCGTGGACCCCGCGATCGCCCCACCGAACAGGTAGGTGAACATGAGGGTGAAGATGACGGGCGAGACCAGCACGTCGAAGAGCTGCTCCGGCACGTGCTTGATCTTCAGCAGCGCCCGCCAACCGAAGGTCAGCGACGTCGCCACCGCCGAGGGCCGCGCAGGCCGGTCGTCCAGCGCCACGGCCTCGCGCAGGGTCGTCGTGCTGATGTCGACGGCGCTCATCGGGCCACCTCCTGCTCGACGGCTGCGCCGTCGCTCGTCTCGTCCGCCGGCAACGGTTCGCCGGTCAGTGTCAGGAACACCTCGTCCAGGCTGGGCTGCCCGAGGGAGAACTCCGGGACGGCGATCCCGGCCTCGCCGAGCGCGGGCAGGAGCTGCGCCACGAGGTGTGCGCCGTCGTCGGGCACCCGCGCGCTGAGGGCGTACGGGTCGGTGGGCAGCGTCGGTTCGGTCCCGAGCATCCGCTGGACGACGGCGGCCGCCTCGGCGCGCTGCGTGGCGTCGGCCAGGCGGATCTCGACCGCGCCCTGGCCGACCGACCGCTTGAGCTCGGTGGACGTGCCCTCGGCGATGAGCCTGCCGTGGTCGATGACGCCGATCCGGTCGGCGAGCTGGTCCGCCTCCTCGAGGTACTGCGTCGTGAGCAGCACCGTGGCGCCGTCGTCGACGAGCACTCGCACGATGTCCCACACCTGGTTGCGGGAGCGCGGGTCGAGTCCGGTGGTCGGTTCGTCGAGAAACAGCACGCGTGGGGAGAGCACGAGCGACGCCGCGAGGTCGATGCGCCGACGCATGCCGCCCGAGTACGTCTTGACCTGTCGCGACCCGGCGTCGGTGAGGCTGAACGCCTCGAGCAGGTTCGCCACGCGCTGCGTGGCCGCCCGCCCGCGGAACCCGAACAGGCGGGCGAGCATGAGCAGGTTCTCGGTGCCCGTCAGGTCCTCGTCGACGGACGCGTACTGGCCGGTGAGCCCGACGGCGCTGCGCACGGCGTCGGCATCGTGCACGACGTCGTGGCCCAGCACGCGGGCGGACCCGCCGTCGGGACGCAGCAGGGTGGCCAGCATCCGCACGACGGTCGTCTTGCCGGCGCCGTTGGGGCCGAGCAGGCCGAAGACGCTCCCCGTCGGGATCGTCAGGTCGACGCCGTCGACGGCCTTGGTGGTCTTCTTCCCGGAGGTGAAGTGTTTGACGAGCCCTGTCGCCTCGACGGCGAGACGCGGGTCGGTGTTCTCAGTCATCTCAAGGTCTCCTTGGTGGGCTCATCCTCACGGTAGAACCTACGACCGGGCACCGACAGGGAATTCATCGCTCGGCGGACGACGGTCCGGTGGCCGGCCCGGAGAGCTCCAGTACAGTGCCGCGCATGCCCCTCACGCGCGTCGACCGCCTCGACCCTGCCTACCTCCACCACTGGGTCGCGACCCAGGCCGGCATCGCCCGGACGCCCGGGGTGCAGTACGCCGTGCTCGCCGGCGGCGACGTGGTGCTCGACGGTGCGTGGGGCGTCACCGACCTGACCTCCGGCACGCCGCTGCGCGGCGACCACGTCTTCCGCGTCGCGTCGCACTCCAAGACGTTCACCGCCACCGTCGTCGCGCGCCTCGTCGAGCGCGGTGCGATGCGCCTCGACGACCCGTTGGACGCGTACGTCCCCGAGCTCGGCGGATCACGGGTGGGCGAGGTGACGGTCCGGGAGGCGCTCGGGCACACCGGCGGCGTGCGCAGGGACGGCCAGGACGCGGACTTCTGGCAGCTCGCGGCGCCCTTCCCGGACCGCGCCCACCTGCTGGACGCCGTCCTGACCAGCGGTGACGTCATCGGACGGGGTGAGGCGTTCAAGTACTCCAACCTGGCCTACGGGCTGCTCGGGCTCGCGGTCGAGGCGGTGACCGGCACCCCTTACCCCGAGCACGTGCGTACCGACCTCCTCGAGCCGCTCGGCCTGGCCGACACCTCGCCGGAGCTCGGTGAGGGCGAGGACCGGCGTGCCGTCGTCGGCCACTCGGCCCCTGTGCTCGCCGAGCCCGGCCTGCCCGCACGGTTCGCCGACGGGCGGTTGCCCGTGGCCGCCGCGACCACCGGTGCGCTCGCTGCCGCTACCGGATTCTGCTCCACGGCGCGCGACCTGGTCCGTTGGGCGGCGGCGCACTGCGACGGGTCCGACCTGCTGACCCCGGCGATGCGGCGACTTCTGCACCGTGCCGAGTCGGTGGTGGACCTGCCCGGGGCGCCGCGCCGTGAGTACGGGCTCGGCTTCGAGGCGCGCGAGATCGCCGGCCGACGGGTGGTGGGGCACTCGGGAGGGTTCCCCGGGCAGATCACGCGCACCTGGTTCGACCCGGAGCGTGGGATCGCCGTCGCCGTCCTGACGAACGCGATCGACGGCCCGGCCGACCAGATCGCGGCCGGCCTGTTCTCCCTGGTCAGCAAGGCCGTGGCCGACGACGGCGGAGCGGCTCGGGGCGGGGACGCTGCGGTCGCGCACGGCGACCTCGACCGGTGGACCGGCTGCTTCGCGAACCTGTGGGGAATGGTCGACGTGGCGCGCCTCGGGGACCGGTTGTGGCTGATCGACCCGCGCAAGGCCGACCCGTTCGTCGGCGCGGAGGAGCTGACGGTGGAGGGGCCGGTGCTGCGGCCGGCGGTCCACGACGGGTTCGGCCCGGTGGGTGAGGCGATCGAGGTGTTGCGGGACGATGCGGGCGAGGCGGTCGCCGTCGTCGTCGGCGGCATGACGTCGTGGCGTGCCGCGGACTACGAGCGTGAGCGCCGCGCGCAGGCGGTGCCGCTCACGCGCTGACCGTCGGGGTTGTGGGCGCCCACAACGCTCCGCGGGCTAGCGGGCTAGCGGTCGAGGGGCTCGAGGCGGGGAGCCGGCAGGGGGCGCGGCTCCTCCAGGATCTGGACGCCCGCCGTGTCGGGCACGAGCAGGCGCATGACGGCGTCGTCGAGGTTCGCCCGGATCGCGGCCTCCAGGCCGTCGGCGTCGCGCGCCTCGAGGTGCTCCACGAGCGGGGCGTGCGAGCGGGCGGCGTCCGTACGCACCGTGTACTCCTCGCTCACCGTGAAGCTGGCGATGCGCACCTCGACGATGAGCGTGCTCATCCATTGCTGCAGCCAAGCATTGCCGCTCGCGGCCACCAGCTCCCAGTGCACCGCGAGGTCGGCCGCCCCGACGCGCAAGGCGTCGTGAGCGGCCTCGGCGCGCACGAGCGCGTCGTGCGCCGACCGCACGGCGGCGACCTGCCGATCGCTCGCGCGTTCGACGGCGAGGCGTGCGGCCGTCGTCTCGACCATCGTCCTCGCGGAGTAGAGCGGGCGGATGCCGTCACGACCGATGGTGCGCACGGACATCCCGCGACCGGGAGTGGCCACGACGATCCCCTCCGCGACGAGCCGCTGGGCCGCCTCCCGGAAGGCACCCCGGCTCACGCCGAGCTGGCGTGCCATCTCGATCTCCCGCAGTCCCGACCCCACGCGCAGCCCTCCCGAGTAGATCGCGTTGCGCAGCTCGACCGCGATCAGGTCGACCGTCGAGGGACGGGTCACGGGTGAGAGGGCGGGGGCGGTACCGAACGCAGGGTGAGACGCCGAGGGCATCTGGGCTCCTTCCAAGGTCACGACCCGACAACGATCACAGGTCCTGGACGTCGCCGGGGCATGTCGTGGCACAGATCCGGCCGCAGGTAGCGGCGGTTTCTTGCCGATTGTGCGAGTGTAGGACACTCGGACAGCCCGATGTGCAGATTGTCGGGACGTCCGTATCGCCGCTACCGTGGCGATCCGTCCACACATCTCAGTCCCGAGCGACTGCCGCAGGCGCCGGGGCCACGGAAGGGAGACTCCCGTGCAGTCCATCAGGACCACGAATCGCCGCCGCGCTCTGTTGGCGGCTGGTTCCGTTCTTGCTCTCACGGCACTCACCGCCTGCTCCAGCACCGACGGCGGAGGCTCCGGAGGCAACGGCGACGAGGGCGGCGACTCGACTCTCGCCCAGCTCCAGGAGGCCGGCTCGATCACGGTCGGCTTCGCCGGCGAGGAGCCGTACAGCTTCGAGGACGACTCCGGCGAGCTCACCGGCGCCGCGGTCGCACTCAACGAGGCCGTCTACTCCGAGCTCGGCATCGACACCGTCGAGGGCACGCTCACCGAGTGGGGCTCGCTCATCCCGAACCTCACGGCCGGCCGTGTCGACTCGATCAGCGCCGGCATGTCGATCCTGCCCGAGCGGTGCGAGCAGGCCGCCTTCAGCGAGCCCGAGATCATGTACACCACCGCGTTCCTCGTCCCCGAGGGCAACCCGGACGGACTGAGCGACTGGCAGTCCGTCGAGGGCACCGACCTCGAGATCGCCGTGATGTCCGGGGCCATCGAGGCCGGGTACGCCGAGGAGACCGACGTCAGCACGCTCGAGGTGGGCAGCCCGCAGGACGGTCTGGACGCCGTCGACTCCGGTCGTGCCGACGCCTTCGCGCTGACCGGCATCTCGCTGCGCGCCCTCGCCGAGAACACTGACGCCGCCGTGGAGGCGACCGAGGCGTTCACCGCCGTCATCGATGGTGTCGCGCAGGTCGGTGCGGGTTCCACGGTGTTCCGCCAGGAGGACACCGAGCTGCTCGCGGCCTACAACGAGCAGGCCGCCACGATCATCGGCGACCCGGACCGGTACGCCGAGGTGCTCGGCGAGTTCGGGTTCACCGAGGCCGAGCGTCCCCCGGAGGGTCTGACGGCCGAGATGCTCTGCGAGGGTGACCTCGAGGCCATCAACGACGAGCTGGGGCTGGGCTCCTGACCTGTGTCCGATGACATCCAGACACTGATCGACCGGCTGCCTCGTCTCGGCGAGGCAGTCGTCGTCACCCTGGAGCTGACGATCGGTGGCGCCATCCTCGCCGCGATCGTGGCTCTGCTCCTCGGCTTCGGCTCGCGCACCCGGTCCCTCTGGGTGCGCGGGCCGTCCCGCGTGGTGGTCGAGTTCTTCCGCGGCACGTCGCTGGTCGTCCAGCTCTTCTGGATCTACTACGTGCTGCCGGCGTTCGGCTACGAGATGCAGGCGCTGGCTGTGGGAATCGTCGCGCTGGGGCTCAACTACGGCGCCTACGGCTCCGAGGTGGTGCGTGGATCGATCGCCTCCGTCCCGAAGGGGCAGTGGGAGGCGACGACGGCGCTCAACATGAGCTGGTTCCACAAGGTGCGGCGAGTGATCTTCCCGCAGGCGTGGGCGCTGATGATCCCCATGTTGACGAACCTCCTGATCCAGCTGCTCAAGGGCTCTGCGCTCGCGGCCTACATCACGCTGCACGACGTCAACTACTGGACGGACCAGCTCCGGCGGGCGACCAACGACGTGTTCTTCAGCTACACGGCGGGTCTGCTCGTCTACTTCGCGATCGCCTACCTGCTGACGTGGGGTATGAACTGGCTCGAGGAGCGCGCCAAGCGACGACTGGGACGAGGCACGAAGAAGCCGTCGTTGCGTGAGGCGCTCCGGGTCAAGCCGGACGTTGGCTCCGAATCGATCACAGCGAGGGGGTCAGCGGTATGAACGACTCGATCTGGCGCTGGGACCGCGCCTGGGAAGTTCTGCCGCATCTCCTCGAGGGTCTGCAGATCACGGTGCTCGCCACCGTGGTCGGCATGGCCATCGCTGCCGTCCTCGGCTTCTTCATCGCTCTGGCCATGCGGACGCCCAGCCGATGGCTCAAGGCCCCGCTGCGGCTGCTGGTGGACTTCGTCCGGATGACGCCGATCCCGGTGCAGCTGACCTTCATCTGGCTGGCGTTCCCGACGATCCCGACGCTGGCGGTCGGGTTCAGCGTGCTCGGCGTGCACTACGCGACCTACATGTCCGAGGTGTACCGCGCGGGTATCGAGGCGGTGCCGAAGGGGCAGTGGGAGGCGGCGACGGCGCTGAACATGGCTCCGGGCCGCACCTGGCGCGCGGTGATCCTGCCGCAGGCCATCCGCAACACCCTGCCAGGGCTCGGGAACTACGCGATCTCGATGTTCAAGGAGACACCGTTCCTCTTCGTGATCGGCATCGTGGAGATGTTCACCGAGGCGCAGAGCTTCGGTGCCAACACCTTCTCGTACATCGAGCCGATCACGATGGTCGGGGTGCTCTTCCTCTTGATCAGCTACCCGACCTCGCTCCTGGTGCGCAGGATGGAGATCCGCCTTGCCTGACTCGACTCGATCCACAGGAAGCCAGACCATGACCACATCCACGGGTGAGACGCCCGCCATCGAGTTCCGCGACGTCACCAAGCGCTTCGGTGACAACGTCGTGCTGGACGGACTGAACTTTTCCGTCCCGCAGGGACAGCGGATCACGCTGATCGGGCCGTCGGGATCAGGCAAGACGACGATCCTGCGTCTGCTCATGACGCTCGAGGAGCTCAGCGGCGGGCTCATCCTCATCGACGGTGACCCCTACACCCACGAGTACAAGGGTGAGAAGTGGGTCAAGGTCCCGGAGAAGCGTCGCCGTGTGGTGCGCAACCGGGTCGGGATGGTGTTCCAGCAGTTCAACCTGTTCCCGAACATGTCGGTGCTCGAGAACATCATCGAGTCACCGGTCCACGTCCTCGGCAAGTCCAAGGACGAGGCCGTCGCCGACGCCGAGCGCCTGCTCGACAAGGTCGGCATGAGCGAGAAGCGGGACTTCAACACCAACGAGCTCTCCGGTGGTCAGCAGCAGCGCGTGGCAATCGCCCGTGCGCTGGCGATGGATCCGGAGATCCTGCTGCTCGACGAGGTCACCTCTGCGCTGGACCCGGAGATCGTCGCCGACGTCCTCGGCGTCCTGAAGGAGATCGCGGACACCACGGACATCACGATGCTCCTCGTCACGCACGAGATGCAGTTCGCGCGCGAGGTCTCCGACCGCGTGCTGATGTTCGACAAGGGTCAGATCGTCGAGGAGACGGACCCCGAGACGATGTTCACGAACCCGTCGCACCCGCGCACCCAGGAGTTCCTCAAGGCCGTGCTCGGCTGAGGGCCTGCACCGCGCCGACGAAGGCCCGTACCGCCCCTGCAAGAGGGCGGTACGGGCCTTCGTCGTCCCGAGCGCCCACAACGTGCGGGGCGCCCACAACGTGTGGGGCGCGCGGCGTCAGGCGGCGGCGGCCTGCTCGGCGGCGGCGAGCAGCATGCACGTCGCGACGCCGTCCATCGCCACCCGGACCTCGTCCAGCGGGGGCATCGACGGCGCGAGCCGGATGTTCCGGTTCTCCGGGTCCCGTCCGTAGGGGAACGTCGCGCCTGCGGGAGTCAGCTTGATCCCCGCCGCACCGGCCAGCTCCACGACCCGCGACGCCGTCCCCGGCACCACGTCGACGGAGACGAAGTAGCCGCCGTCCGGGTCCGTCCAGGTCGCGACGTCCGTGTCCGCGAGGCGCTCGGTGAGGATCGAGACGACGGCGGAGAACTTCGGCGCCAGGATCTCGCGGTGCTTGGCCATGTGGGCGCGAACCCCGGCGGCGTCACCGAAGAACTGCGCGTGGCGGAGCTGGTTGACCTTGTCCGGCCCGATGGACCGGATCGACAGGTGCTCGGTGAACCATGCGACGTTGGCCGGCGACGACGCCAGGAACGACACGCCCGCGCCCGCGAACGTCACCTTGGACGTCGAGGCGAACATGAGCACGCGGTCGGGGTTTCCTGCCTCTGCGGCCAGCTCGATCGCGTTCGCCGTCTTGGTCTCGTGCTCGGTCAGGTGGTGCACCGCGTAGGCGTTGTCCCAGAAGATGCGGAAGTCACCGGCCGCGGCGGGCATCGAGACGAGGCGCCGCGCGACCGCCTCGGAGATCACCGAGCCGTCCGGGTTCGCATACGTGGGCACCGCCCACAAGCCCTTGACCGAGGGGTCGTCGGCCACGAGCTCGGCGACGGCCTCGGCGTCCGGGCCGTCCGGCGTCATGGGGACCGTCACCATGCGGATCCCCAGCTCCTCGCAGATCGCGAAGTGCCGGTCGTACCCGGGCACCGGGCAGATGAACGTGATCGGCCCGTCGCCGGACCAGGGCCCGGAACCTCCCGGCGCGCCGAACAGCATCGCCTGGACCACGCAGTCGTACATGAGGCGCAGCGACGCGTTGTCCTGGGCGAGGAGCTGCTCGGTCGGCACACCGAGCAGCTCGGCGAAGATCTCGCGCAGCTCGGGCAGGCCCGCGAGCCCGCCGTAGTTGCGCACGTCCGTGCCGGACGCTGAGGTGTGGTTCCCCTCGCCGGGCAGCGACAGCAGCGCCTCGGAGAGATCGAGCTGTTCGGCCGAGGGCTTGCCGCGGGTCAGGTCGAGACTCAGCCCTCGCGCCTGCAGCGCGGCGTACTGCTCGCGCAGCTCCGGCAGGCGGGCGGCGAGCGCGGGGTCGACGGCGGTTGCTTGGTCGGGTGAGGTACTCACGGCTCCGAGACTACGCGTCCGGGCGGGCGCCGTCGTCGTCGGAGATGTCCGAACCTCGCCGCCGGAATCGGCGGAAACGCACAGCCGAGGGCTTGCCGCGCTCACCCTCCTCGAGTGCCGGCGGGGCGTTCTCGACGACGCGGGGGAAGCGCCCCGGCGGCACGCCGAACGCCGACCGGGACTGGGAGACGACCCCGTGCCCGAGCGCCCGCCCGCCCGCGTACCCGACGACGGCGCCGACGCCGAACGGGATCATCCGTCCCAGCGCCAACGTGCCCTGCTTGGCGAGCTGCCGCTTGAGGAACCGGTGCGTGAGCACCCGGTTGACACGCTTGATCGCCGTCTGCGGCATGGACGTGAGCAGGACCTTGCCCCAGGCGAGCTGCGACCCCTCCGCGGCGCGCTGCACGTCGCGGGCGCCGGCGTCACCGAGCACCGTCGCCAGGAGCAGCGCGCGCCGCCGGGAGACGTCGTCGATCGGGATGCCGTGCACGTCAGCGACGGCGAGGGAGAACGCCGCCGACGTCGCGAAGAACGTCGCGATGTCGCTGGTGGTCAGGACGGCGGCAGCCGTCGTACCGACCGCGGGAGCAGCGGCCGCGGCACCCACCGCGCCACCCGTCGTGGCGACCACCGTGAGGTACTCGCGCTCCAGGATCTGGACGACGCGCGCGGGCTCGGCCTCCGGGTTGCGGCGGCGCACCACATCGACGTGCTTGTGGATCGCCGCCGACGGGATGGTCACCGCCTTGTCGAGGAGCGAGTCCAGCAGGGGAGTGGGGCGGTACCGGGTCCAGGACTCGACCTCGCGCCCGCCCTCCGGGGTGACGTCCGACGTGCTCACGCCTGCGACTCTACCCGCGGCCCCGCGAGCAGACCTCGCGGCTGAACCGCCACAGCGTGACGGCCAGCATCGCTCGCAGGAAGAGCCCGACCGCGCGCTCGTTCGCCCGCCGCGGCCACGGCCCGACGAGGCGCACCTCCTCCCACCACACGACGCGTGAGCGGCCCGCGTCCACCGGGACGACGTCGAGTCCGGCGGTGCCGCTCAGGGCAGGCCCGTCCTTGCGCACCACGTTGCGCCCGACGGTCCCCTCCGCCGTCGACGGCGCGACATGCTGCAGGGTGGTCATCCGGTCGACGAACCCGGCTCGGCCGCGCCGTGCGCCCGGTCCGCTCACCATGGTGAACCCGACGCCCGGCGCCGGTGCCGCCGTCGGCCCGTCGTAGCGCGTCAGCGGGATCCAGCGCGGGTGGTGGCGCGGGTCCGACACCCGGGCGAACGCGGCCTCGGCGTCGACCGGCAGCAGCCGGGACACCTCGACGCGGTACGCCGGACGGGTGGTCACGGGACCGTCAGGCCGGCGGGGCGAACTGTGCCGGGGGGACCTCGGCGCCGGCCTTGAGCGTGCGGCCCACGGTGCAGGCGCGGTCGATGGACCGCTGAGCGAGCAGGAGGGTCTTCTCGCGGGTCTTGTCGTCCAGCCCGGACAGGTCGATCTCGAACTTCTCCGTGAGGACGGGGTACCGGTCGTCGGCCATGTCCTTGGCGTCCTCGACCCGGATGGTCGCCTCGTAGTCGTCACCGAGCACGCGCGAGAACTTGGTGTCGCTGGCCATGCCGGCGCACGCCGCGAGCGCGATCTTCAGCAGCTCGCCCGGGGTGAAGACGGCGCCCTCGGAGGCCGGCCCGATCTCTACGCTGGCACCGCGCGCGGTGTGCCCGCGGTAGGTGCGGGTACCGGTGCGCTCGACCCACAGCGGGTCGGTCGGGGAGGGGGTCACGGCGGCGGGTGCGTCGGCGGCGGTCGTCTCGTCGGTCATGGGTCGATCCTCGCACCGCAGACACATCTGGCGCGACGGCGTCCGTCACACCGCGCGAGAGGCGTCGGACGGTGCTTGGATCGAAGGATGAGCACCCGGGACAAGTCCGACTTCGGGTCGGGCAAGATCCTGCCGGACGAGCTGCCCGACGGCGGGACGACCGGCAGCGAGAGCGACGACGGCTCCGTGCACCCCGAGCGCCCGGGGGCCGTCGGGCCGGACGTCCGTGCCGCGGAGCGGTCCGCCGCGGTGGAGCACGGCGCCCACCTCCGTCGTGACGGGACGGACGCCGTGCCCGACGAGCCGGTCGACGCACCGCACGCCGCGCGGCACGCGCGGCCGTCGGAGTAGCGTCCGGCCCGCGACGAGGTCAGCGCTGCAGCAGCTCCCGGGCGTGCGCGACGGCGGCGGCCCGGTGCGCCCGGGACGGCCACGCCTGCGCGGAGTCCGACGTCGGCACGAGCTGCAGCCGGGCCGAGGCGTCCCGGACCGTCAGGGCGTCCAGCACCCGCCGGCCGGAGCCCACCGTGCCGGTCGCGACCGGGGCGGGCAGCGTCACCCACCATCGCGGGGCGTCGTCGCCACGGACCCACAGCTCGACCCGGTCGGTGAGGATCGCGTAGACCACATGCTCCCGGTCCGGGCAGTCGGGCGGCAGGCCGCGCGTCCCCGCCCGGAGGCTGCGGGCCTCGGCCGTCAGTGCCGCCGTCGGGCGCCCGACGAACAGCGGGGAGCCGGGCCGGTACCGCGCCACCCGTGCGACCTGGCTGCGCACGCGCGCCGAGACGACGGCGAACCACACGGCCACCGCGACCGCGGCCACGACCAGCACCAGCGCGAGACCGGAGATCACGCCCGGCTCGCCGATCCGGCGCCCGACCCGTGCGGAGTACAGCAGCACGACGAGCACGCTGACGACGGCGGCGAGCCCGCCGGTGGTCGCGAGTCGTCGGGGGCTCATGGCGTCACGGTACCGGCGGGCCGGTCAGCCTCCAGCACCCCGGCGCCGAGCGTCCGTAGACTCGTCCGCATGACCGCCCCTGACTTCACGGACGCCACCGCCGTGCCGACGTCCGCGGGTGAGCCCGCGCCGTCGGGCACCGTGCCGACCCCCTACGAGGACCTGCTGCGCGACGTCCTGGAGCACGGCACGCGCAAGGACGATCGCACCGGGACGGGCACGCGCAGCGTGTTCGGGCGGCAGATCCGCTACGACCTCGAGGCCGGCTTCCCGCTCATCACCACCAAGCGCGTGCACCTGAAGTCGATCGCGTACGAGCTGCTGTGGTTCCTGCGCGGCGACTCGAACGTCCGGTGGCTGCAGGAGCACGGTGTGTCCATCTGGGACGAGTGGGCCGACGCCGGGGGCGAGCTCGGCCCCGTCTACGGCGTGCAGTGGCGCTCGTGGCCGACGCCGGACGGCCGGCACGTGGACCAGATCGCGCGCGTCGTCGAACAGCTGCGCACCAACCCCGACTCGCGGCGGCACATCGTCTCGGCGTGGAACGTCGCCGAGATCGAGAACATGGCGCTGCCGCCGTGCCACGTCATGTTCCAGTTCTACGTGGCGGACGGCCGGTTGAGCTGCCAGCTCTACCAGCGCTCGGCCGACCTGTTCCTCGGCGTGCCGTTCAACATCGCCTCGTACGCGCTGCTGACGCACATGGTGGCGGCACAGACCGGGCTCGCGGTCGGCGACTTCGTATGGACCGGCGGCGACTGCCACATCTACGACAACCACGTGGAGCAGGTGACCACGCAGCTCGCGCGCGACCCCTACCCGTACCCGCGGCTGCGGCTCGCGCCCCGTGCGTCGATCCTCGACTACACCTACGAGGACATCGAGGTGGTCGGCTACCAGCACCATCCCGGCATCAAGGCACCTGTTGCTGTCTGAGGGTCCGGGGGCCGAGGGATCGCGGTCCGAGGGATCGCGCGGCGGGCGTGGTGTGGTCGGGCTGATCTGGGCGCAGGCCCGTGACGCCGCGGGCCGACCGGTCATCGGTGCGGGCGGAGCCATCCCGTGGCACGTCCCGGAGGACTTCGCGCACTTCAAGCGCACGACGGCGGGGCACCCGGTCGTCATGGGCAGGCTCACCTGGGAGTCGCTGCCGGCCAGGGTCCGGCCGCTGCCCGGACGCACCAACGTGGTGGTGACCCGGCAACCCGGATGGTCCGACGACGGTGCGGTGGTCGCGTCGTCGCTGCCCGCCGCGCTGGACATCGCGCGCGAGGCGGTCGGTGGCGACGAGGTGTGGGTCATGGGTGGCGGGCAGGTCTACGCGGAGGCGGTCGCGCTCGCGGACGTCTGCATGGTCACGGAGGTCGACCTCGACGTGGCGGGGGACGCGTTCGCACCGGTGCTCGACCCGGCCGAGTGGTCGCCGGCCGCAGGTGCGTCGACACGCTGGATGACGTCGTCGGGCACCGCCGGGCTGCGCTACCGGATCCGCACCTGGCAGCGCCGGGCCGCGAGCCGCGCCCGCACGTCGGCAGCGACCAGCAGGGCAGCGGGCACGAGCGCGAGGCTGAAGCCGCTCGCCGGGCCGATCAGGACGAGGCAGAGGACGACCCAGCCGAGGAGCGACCAGCCGACATAGGCAGGGAGCCGGTCACCCCTGTTCGCCGTACGGACGACCAGGAGACCGAGCACCAGCACGACCACGGCGAACCCACCGGGCTGCGCCCAGAAGGCCGCCACCGACTCGGCGCTCGCGGTGCGGTCGCGCAGGTCGCCGGCGAGCCAGCCGCTCCAGTGGGACGTGGTGGTGACGACGGCGTGCAGCACCGCGATGACGATCATGAGGATGCCGGCGGTGCGGGTCAGGCCCGCACCAGTGCTCTTCGTCTGTTCCATACCGTCAGCGTGGCGCCCCGGGCCGAGGGAGTGATCCCCCGGCCCGGGCAACCGGGTCCCCCGCGCGGGGGACCCGGTTCACCGGGGACGATCACCAGGAGGCGTTCTCCGCCATCTCGAGGGCGATCTCCTGCCACCAGGCACCGGCGGCCGGGCCGCCGTTGCAGCTGCCGTCCGACTCGCCGGGCAGCTTGACCCAGAGCAGGGCGTCGAGCGCCGTGCCGTCGTCGACGGTGCGCGGCTGCTCACCCAGCGCGCGGCCGCGTGGGTTGCACCACTCGCCGTTGGAGCCGTTGCCGTTGCGCGACGTGTCGATGACGTAGGAGGCACCACCGGTGAGCGCCGAGATCTGCTCCCCGTAGGCCTGCTCGGCGGCCGTCGGGTTGTAGTTCGACGTGTTGAGGGCGAACCCGACCGCGTGGTCGAACCCGATCTGGTTGAGGCGGTCTGCGGCGTCTCCGGGGCTCAGCCAGCCGGAGTGCCCGGCGTCGATGTAGACGCGGCCGCCCGCGGCCGTGAGCTGCTCGGCGGCGTACTGCAGGAGACCGACGCGGTCGCCCTGGCCGTCGCAGTCACCGAGCTGGGCCAGAGCGTCCGGCTCCAGGACGATGAAGGGGTTGCCCTGGATCCCGGCGGCGACCTCGTCGATCCACTGGGCGTACTCGCTCTCCTCGACGCCACCGCCCGAGTGGTTGCCGCAGTCGCGGCCGGGGATGGCGTAGACCGCGAGCATCGCCGTCGTCCCGTCAGCCGCCGCGCGGCCGGTGTAGTCGGCGACGGCGGCGCGCTCCGTCTCGGCGTCGTTCCAGTTGCCGACCCAGTACGCCTGCGGCGTCAGGGCGATCTTGGCGAGCAGGTCCTTGTCGCTGCCGCTCGCCGCCTCCCATGCCGCGTACGCCTGCGTGTCCGGGTCGACGTAGAGGTCACCGGACGGCGCGGGCGTGGGGTCCGGGTCCGGGTCCGGGTCGGGCTCGGGGTCCGTCGGGTCGGGCTCGGGCTCCGGGTCGGGCTCGCCGACGTCGCCGGTGCAGGACACCCCGTTGAGGGTGAAGTCGCTCGGGACGGGGTTGTCGCCGGACCAGGTGCCGATGAACCCGAAGCTCGCGGAGGCGTCGGCGGCGAGGGCCGAGTTCCAGTCGACGCCCGAGGCCTCGACGGTGCTGCCGGACTGGGACACCTCGGCGTTCCACGCCTGGTTCACCGACTGCCCGGAGGCGGCCGTCCAGCCGAGCTGCCACGCGGAGATCGGGTCGCCGAGGTTGGTCACCGTGACGTCGGCCTGGAAGCCGCCCGACCACTCGTTGGTGACGCGGTAGTCCACCGAGCAGCCCTCGGCTGCCGCGGCGCTGGTCGCGGTGGCTACACCGACGGCGCCGGTGGCCATCAGGCCGGCCGAGGCGAGAAGAGCTGTCCAGCGGGTTCGTCGTCGTACCTGCTGCATTCCGGACTCCGATCTGGAGGAAGTAGACGGTTCGGGACGGCGGCCACGTTAGTCGTGGGCCGGGGAGCGGTCACCGGGCTAAACGATTAGGTCGAATCGTTCCGACGATGGCCGCCGGGCAGCGCGACGGCCCGGGAGGATCGCTCCTCCCGGGCCGTCCGGCGCTGGTGCCGGCACCCGTGGACGGGCGCCGGCGTGCGGTCGTCACACCAGGTCGCGGACGGCGGCGTACTGCTCGCGCACCACCGGGCGCGGGTCCGCGTCGAGCGTGGCGGTGACCGACGTCGACCACGACGGGGCCGACGCGGACGGGTCAGACGCGGCCGCGAGCACCCATGTCGCCTGCCGCGCGGCGCCGTCGGCGACGTACTCGCCCGCAGCGGGGATCGAGATCGGAACGCCGAAGACCTGCGGCGCGATCTCCTGGACCGCCGGCGACTGGGCGGCACCACCGATGAGCATGACGCGCTCGACGGGTACGCCCTGTGCCCGCAGGGCGTCGAGCCCGTCGGCCAGCCCGCACAGCATCCCCTCGACGTACGCACGGGCCAGGTGCTCGCGCGTCGAGCTCTTGAGGCGGACGCCGTGCAGCGTGCCGGTCGCATCGGGACGGTTGGGCGTGCGCTCGCCCTCGAGATAGGGCACCAGCACCAGGCCGTCGGCCCCGGGCGGTGCGGACAGGGCGAGACGCGCGAGACCGTCGAAGTCGGTGTCCAGCACGGTGCGGGCGGCGTCGAGCACCCGCGCGGCGTTCAGCGTCACCGCGAGCATGAGGGCGTTGCCGGTGGCGTCGGCGAACCCGTTGATCGCGCCCGAGCCGTCGGCGGTGCGGCGCGGTGCGACGGCGGAGACGACGCCGGAGGTGCCGATCGAGATCGCGATGTCGCCCGGACCCATGCCCAGGCCGAGCGAGGCGCCCGCGTTGTCGCCCGCGCCGGGACCCAGCAGGGCACCGCCGTCGACCGCGGAGCCCGCCACGGTCGGGTGGGCGACGCCGCCGGACTCGGAGGGTGCGAGGACGCGCGGCAGCACGACGTCGTCGCGGCCGAACCCGAGGGCGAGCAGGTCGCGCCGGTACGCGCCCGGCCCGTCGGGAGTGCCGTCGTCGGCCGCGGCCTCGGCGTCGTAGTAGCCGGTCCCGGAGGCGTCGGACCGGTCGGTGAAGAGGCGGTCGAGCTGCGGGCCGAGGGGCGCCGACGGGTCGCCGGCCGGTCCGTAGCCGGCGATGCGCCAGCTCAGCCAGTCGTGAGGGAGCGCGACGGCGGCGACGCGGGCGGCGTTGTCGGGCTCGGCGTCGCGCAGCCAGCGCAGCTTCGTGATGGTGAGCGAGGCGACGAGGACCGATCCGGTGGCATCCGCCCAGCGCTGGGCACCGGCATCACGATCGCCCTCGCCGAGCTCACGGATGAGGTCCTCGGCAGCCGGGGCGGACCGGGTGTCGTTCCACAGCAGGGCGTCGCGGACCACGTTCCCCTCGGCGTCGAGGGCGACCATGCCGTGCTGCTGGCCGCCGACGGCGATCGCGGCCACGTCGTCGAGCCCACCGGCCGCGCGGGCCGCCTCGGTGAAGGCCGTCCACCAGTGGTCGGGGTGGACCTCCGTGCCGTCCGGGTGCTGGGCCGAGCCGGAACGCACCAGGGCGCCGGTCTCGGCGTCGCGCACGACGATCTTGCAGGACTGCGTGGAGGTGTCCACGCCTGCCACGAGGGGCATCTTCGCTCCTTGGTTGGTTCAGTCGACGGGTGTTGTGGGCGCGATTTCTGGGCCCGGAAGCCCGGCGAACCGGGCATACCGGGCCAGAAATCGCGCCCACAACGACGAAGGTCAGCTGCGACTCAGCCGATGAGGTGCTCCAGCGCGAGCTGGTGCAGCTTCACCAGACCGTAGTCGCGCGCGGCCACGGCGTCGACGTCGATGCCGTCCACCGACTCGTCCGCGAGGAACGCGTCGAAGGACTCGCCCTCACCCAGCGTCGACTGACCCAGCTCGAAGATGCCGGCGTGCTCGAACGCCTGCTGCACGGCAGGGTCCTCGCGGTACGCCTTCGCCTTCGCGGCGAGCATGTCGTAGGTGGCCATGTTGGCCTTGGCCGACTCCCACACGCCGTCGAGGTGCTCGGTGCGGCTCGGCTTGTAGTCGAAGTGCCGCGGGCCCTCGTAGCGCGGGCCGCCGTTCGGGAACCCGTTCTCCAGCAGGTCGACCGTGAAGAACGCCGACAGCAGGTCGCCGTGACCGAACACGAGGTCCTGGTCGTAGCGCGGGCCGTGCTGGCCGTTGAGGTCGATGTGGAACAGCTTGCCGCAGTACAGCGCCAGCGCGAGACCGTGCGTGTAGTTGAGGCCCGCCATCTGCTCGTGCCCGGTCTCCGGGTTGAGCCCCACGATGTCGCCGTTGTCGAGCGTGTTGATCAGCGCGATCGCGTGCCCGATGGTCGGCAGGAAGATGTCGCCGCGGGGCTCGTTCGGCTTCGGCTCGAGACCGATCTTGAGGTCGTAGCCCTTGGACTTGATGTAGGCGGCGACGGTGTCGATGCCCTCGGCGTAACGGGCGTGCGCGGCGGCGAGGTCCTTCGAGTTGTCGTACTCGGTGCCCTCGCGGCCGCCCCACATGACGAACGTGGAGGCGCCCATCTCCGCGGCGTTGTCGACGCTGCGCAGCACCTTCTTCAGACCGAAACGGCGCACGTCGCGGTTGTTCGAGGTGAACGCGCCGTCCTTGAAGATCGGGTGCGAGAACGTGTTGGTCGTGACCATCTCGCAGACCAGGCCCGACTCCTGGGAGGCCTTCTTCACGGCGTCGAGGCCCGCCTGACGGTCGGCCTCGGAGGCGCCGAACGGGAACACGTCGTTGTCGTGGTACGTGAAGCCCCAGGCGCCGAGGTCGGCCAGCTTGCGGATCGACTCGGCCGGGTCCAGCTCGGGGCGGGTCGCGGTGCCGAAGGGGTCGTTCGCGGGCCAGCCCACGGTCCACAGGCCGAACGAGTACTTGATGTCGCTCACGGGTTCTCCTCGTCGAGTCGGGTGCCGGGCGACGCCGCGGCAGTTTTGTTGTACGGATGAACTATTGCCGGTACCTGGGCTACAGTCAAGGCGTGACCGCCGAGCCGACGACGACGCAGCGCATCACCGGTGCACCCCCGGGTGGCGGCAGCAGCGCCTCGCGGCAGCACACGCTGCGCGAACGCAACCTCCGTCTCGTGGCGAGGGCCATCTACGACGCCGCCGCCGGACCTCCGGACGCCGTACCACCGTCCCGCGCCGACGTCGCCGCCGCCACCGGGCTGACCCGTGCCACCGTCTCGACGCTCGTCGACCACCTGGTGGCCGCCCGCCTCGTCGCCGAGCTGCCGCCCGCCGCCGCCCAGCGCGCCGGCCGTCCCGCCGTGCCGCTCGTGCCCGCCGCTCGCACCGTCGTCGGCCTCGGGCTCGAGGTGAACGTCGACCATCTGGGCGTGCGCGCCCTCGACCTCTCCGGACAGACCGTCGCCGACGCCGTCGAGCAGGGCACGTTCCACGACTCCGAACCGGCGACCCTGCTCGGCCGGCTCGGCGCGCTCGCCGCCGGCGTCGTCGACGCCGTCGAGGGCGAGGGCATGCGCGTCGCCGGGGCCCGGCTCGCGCTGCCCGGCCTCGTCGACGCCCGCACCGGCGAGCTCGAGGTCGCACCCAACCTCGGGTGGTCGTCGCTCGACCCCGTGCCGCTGCTGGGGCTCGGCGACCTGCCCGTGCGGGTCGCCAACGAGGCCAAGCTCGCCGCGCTCGCCGAGCTCGCCGGCGAGGTCCCCGACTCCTTCCTCTACGTCTCCGGCGACGTCGGCATCGGCGCCGGCATCGTCGTCGACCGCGGCCTGTTCCTCGCCGAACGCGGCTGGAACGGCGAGGTGGGCCACGTCGTCGTCGACCCCGCCGGCCCGCGCTGCACCTGCGGGGCGCGCGGCTGCCTCGAGCAGTACGCGGGCAAGGAGGCCGTGCTGCGCGCGGCCGGGCTGCCGGTCGACGCCCCGCTCGACGCGCTGGTCGCCGCCCTCGAGGCGGACGACGACGGCGCACGCGACGCGCTGCACCGTGCCGGCCGGGCGCTGGGCTCGGCGCTCGCCGACTTCGTGAACCTCACCGGCGTGTCCACCGTGGTGCTCGGCGGCGTGTACGCCGAGCTGGAGCCGTGGCTGCACGACGACGTCACCGCGGTGCTGCGGGAGCGGGTGCTGGCCGCGCCCTTCGCGGAGCCCGACGTCCGGGCCGCCCGGGCCGGTCAGCACGCCGCGCTGTCCGGGGGAGCGCGCGAGGTGCTGCGGGAGGTCGTGGCCGACCCGGCCGCGTGGGGCTGATTCCGCGGTGCGCGGGCTCGGGCGCTAGGCTGTGGGCGTCGTCGGGGCCCGGTCCTGACGACGTCGCCGTCCTCGTGGCGGCAAGCGCCTGTAGCTCAATGGATAGAGCATTCGCCTCCTAAGCGGACGGTTGCTGGTTCGAGTCCAGTCAGGCGCACTTTGGTCAAGGGTCGGCAATCGGCAGGGAGGCGGGTGGCTACTCGCAGCCGATGCCGTCGCCGTCCCGGTCGAGGTGCGGACCGTATCCCGGGTCTCCGACCACGACCGGTGCCGCTCCAGCAGCACGTGCGGCGTCGCAGTTCTCGAAGTAGTCGCTGCCCGAGTCCGGCGAGGTGTCGGGCAGGCTCTGCGTAGCACCCGCTCCGGCTTCGCCCCGAGCGCCCTGCTCACCCCGTGGACCTTGCTTTCCTCGCGGCCCACGATCGCCGCGGGGGCCCTGCTCCCCTCGTGCCCCGTCCTCGCCCGTTGACCCCTGTGGTCCGGGCTCTCCCGGAGGCCCTTGAGGGCCGGGCGGACCGATGCTCGCGCTCGTCGTCTCGAGTGTCGCGATGCGGTTCCCCTGCTCGGACAGCATGGCGCACTGCACCAGAAGCATGAGGACCACCAGACCGACGCCGACCCATCGCAGAACCCGAAGGGCTCGGGGTCTCGTCCGTACGGCTGCTGGTGTGGACCCGCCGGTTGATGCTGGCATCGCTGCCTCCTGGTCCGACTGAGCCGCCGTCGACTGCGCGACCTATCTGGAGAGAGGGCGCGCGGACCGTCGAGATACGTCACCGCCCTACGCTGGGCGCATGCCGCTCTCCGCCGTCGAGCCCCGGCTCGACTCCTCGGACCCGAAGGCCCACTTCGTCGCCTACCTCGACTACTACCGCGACGCCGTCGAGCGGAAGCTCCACGGCATGACCGACGCCGCGCTGCGCACCAGCAGGCTGCCGTCGGGCTGGACGCCGTTGGAGCTGCTGATCCACCTGGTCCACATGGAGCGCCGCTGGTTCGTGTGGGGCTTCCTCGCCGAGCACGTGCCCGACCCGTGGGGCGACCACGCCGACGGCGACCCCCACGGCCGCTGGGCGGTGCCCGACGGCGTCACACGCGACGCGCTGGTCGCCGCGCTGCACGCCGGTGCCGAGCGGACCGGAGCGGTGCTGGCCGATCACGACCTCGCCGAGCGTGGCGCCGTCGGCGGCCGGTTCGAGGCCGACCCGCCCACGCTGGCGTGGATCTGCTTCCACGTGCTGCAGGAGTACGCGCGCCACGCGGGGCACCTCGATGTCGCTCGAGAGCTGTCGGACGGCGCGACGGGCGAGTAGCCCGCCGAGGTCAGCCGGCTTCGGCGTGGGCGATGTGGTCGAGCTGGCGCCACACCAGCGCGAGCGTCACCCCGGCACCGACGAACGCGAACCAGAACGGCGCCGTGATGCCCCACAGGTCGGTGAGCACCCCGCCGAGGGCGTTGCCGACCACGATCCCGCCGAACAGCCCGATGAGGTACACCGACCCGACCCGCCCCTGGTACTCGGTCGGCACCGCACGCTGGCGCACGGTGTTCGACACCGTCCCCCACACGAAGGTGTAGGCGCCGAACACGAAAACGGTCGCCATCGCGACCCAGGCGGACGTCGTCAGCGCGAGCACGAGGTGGAACGCGACCTCCATCGCCAGGACCGTCTTCATGAGGGTCGCGAGCGAGAACCGTCGCTCCAGCCGGCCGTAGAGCAGCGTCCCGAGTACCCCGCCGACGCCGGTGGCGGTGGTCAGCAGGCCATACCCGACCGGTCCCATCTGCAGCCGGTCGAGCGAGTACAGCACCAGGACGCCCCACGGGGCGGCCCACGTCGCATTGAACGTGAAGATGACGAGCGCGAGCGTCCGCACCGGGGGGTGGGTCCACAGCCAGCGCAGCCCGTCGAGGATCTCTCGGCGCGCCGGGGCGGGGCTCTCGGCACGCGGCACCGCCGGCAGGGTGATGCGGCTGATGAGCACGATGGCGAGCAGCACGCACACGACCTGCACGAGGAACGGCCATGCCATCCCGAGGGCGAACAGGAACGCCCCGATCGGCGGCCCGGCGAGCTGGTTGCCGGTGAGGAACCCGGCTTGGAGCCGCGCGTTGCCGGTCCCGAGGTCCCGCTTGTCCACCAGCATGGGCAGCAGCGTCTGGGAGGTGGTGTCGGCGAACACCTCGGCGACACCCATGAGAAGCATCGCGGTGAGCACCACGACGATGTTCGCGGCACCGGTCGCGATCGTGAGGCACAGCACGGCGACGATGACGGCGCGCAGCGCGTTGGCGACGATGACGATCCGGCGCCTGTCGACCCGGTCGGCCAGGGCGCCCGCCCACAACCCGAAGAGCAGCCACGGCAGCCGCTGCAGCATCGCGGCCAGCGCGACGAGCGTCGCGGAGTCCGTCTGCGACGCCACGAGGAGCGGGCCGGCGGCCAGCGCGATGCCGTCGCCGATGTTGCTGGTCCAGCTCGACGCGAGCATCCACCGGAACGGGGTCCCCATCCGGGCCGGGACGATGGCCTCGAGCGCTCTCCTCACCGCAGGAGCGTAGGCGGACGCCGCCCGTCGCTGCCACCTCTTTGCCCAGTGCATCACCCGACGTCACCGCAGGTGGGAGCGATCCCGCGAATGTGTCGGCTGAACGGCTCCGGAGTATTGACTGGTCAGACGCGCGGGGGGCAGACTGCCTGGTGGCAGCGCGCATCGCCCGCCCCCTGCGCGGTGCGCGCTGTCCTCGACCGGCTTCCGGTCGGACGCCTCCTCGGACCCCCCGCCGAGGGGGCGTCGACAGTTTCACTCCCTGGGGTTTCCCGGACGATCCCGGTCGCCCCGGCGTGCCCGGCGCCGTCGGCCCCGCGAGCCGGTCTACCGTGCTGGCGTGAGAGTCCTCCGCCGATCCACAGCCGCGGCCGCGGCCGAGCCCTCGGTCGAGCCGCAGGACGACAGTGCCCGCCGGCGGCCCGGGCGCGCGAACGCCCGCGGACGCACCGACGCGCGTGCCCCTGACGGTGGAGCCGACGACGGCGTCGCTCCCGCCGACGACGGCACGCCCGGTCCGCGCCCGGGTCCTTCCGCCCCGAACGGCCCCACGACGACGACCCCGCTCGTCGAGGCGGTCCGCCGGTGGCGTGCCGGGCTGGCCGAGATGGTCGGCGGGTCCACGCTCACCGACGTCGGGATGCTGGGCGAGGCGGTGGTCGACCTGTCCGCCGCGCACCCGTCGGGCGTCGCACAGCTCTTCGCCGGCCGGTCCACCCGGTTGTCCAACCTGGTGCGCGAGCCGGGCACCTTCCCCACGGCGCGGCGCCACGCGCGTGCCGTCGTCGTGCGCTCCGCGGAGCACGCCGCGCAGTACGGGCTGGCGCCGACCTCGCTGGCTATCGGTGTGGCGTCCTGGACCGAGCCGGTCGAGGAGGGCGAGTCCGCGGACGATCGCCATCGCGACCTCACCGCGCTCGCCGAGGTGGCCAGCGGTGCGAGCGCGACCTCGCCGGTACCGGCGGGGACGGACTCCGCCGGGTCGCCCGACGACGTCGCCACCGTCGCGTCCCCGGCGGATGCCGCCCGCGCCGCGCGGGGCGACGTGGCGGTCGCCGACGGCGCGACCGCCGACACGACGCCCGCGGTGACGACGTCGATCCCCGTGGTGAGCGTCGCGCGCCGGCAGAGCCGCCCGGCTCGTCGCCCGACCCCGCCCGACGAGGTCACGCCGGGCACACGGACGGTCCACGTGCCCATCCTGCTGCGCCCGGTGACGCTGGCGCCCCGGGGTGACGGCGAGACCGACTACGACCTGACGCTGGGGCCGACGGCGGAGATCAACCCGGTCCTGGCGCGCACCCTGCGTGCCCGCGGCGTCCAGGGCGATCTCGGCGCGCTCGCGCAGGCGTCCTTCACGGCGGCCGGGTTCGACCCCGACGACGTCCTCGACCGGGTCGCCGCGCTCGGGGCCGAGCACCTCGCCGACTTCCGCTGGGAGCAGCGCGTCCTGGTCGGCACCTTCGTCCATCCGGGTCAGGCGCTGGTCGACGACCTCGACGAGGTCTCCCCGGCGCTGGGCCGGCACGAGCTGGTCGCGGCGCTCGCGGGAGCGGACCAGGCGATCGCGCGCGTCTCCACCGCCGAGCTGCCCGCGCCCCGCCGTGGTGACGCGGACCCGGCACGCGAGCGCGGCGTGGGCGACCTGGACCCCTACCAGCGTCACGTCGTGGACGCGCTGGGCACGGGGCAGCACTTCTTCGTGGACGCGCCGCTCGGGTCCGACGTCGCGGGGACGGTCGCCGCGGTGGTCACGGAGGCGGCCGCCGCCGGGCGCTCGGTGCTGTACGTGACGGGTCACCGCCGCGCCGCCGACCGGCTGGCGCAGCGCCTGGAAGAGCTGGGGCTCGAGGGCCTCTCGTTGGACGTCACGCCGCGCCAGACCTGGCGCGAGGACATGGCGGAGCGCCTCCTCGCCGCGATGGCGACGGAGCCGGAGGCCGTCGACGCCTCGGCAGCGGCGCAGGTGCGCGACGCCCTGATCGGTGCGCGGTCGCAGCTCACGGGCTACATCGACGCCCTGCACGCCCGCCGCGAGCCGTGGGCGGTGTCCGCGTACGACGCGCTGCAGGAGCTGGCGCGCCTCACCTCGGAGCGGCCCGCGCCGTCGACGTCGGTGCGGCTGGACGCCCGCACGGCGGTTGCCCTGGACGGTGACGCCCGACGGCGGGTCGCGGGCGAGCTGGAGCGTGCGGCCGCGCTGGGCGCGTTCACGCTGCGGCCGTCCTCGACGGCGTGGTTCGGCGCCCACCTGACGACGATGGACGAGGCGCGCGACGCCCTGGCGCGCGTGCGGCGGCTCAAGGAGGCGACGCTGCCGCAGCTCCGCCGTCAGATCGCGTACACCGGCGAGGTGACGGGCCTGGAGGCGCCGACCACGATCAACGCGTGGGGTACGCAGCTCGCGATGCTCGCGGGCATGCGCAGCACGCTCGACGTGTTCCACCCGATGGTGTTCGAGCGCACCGCGACGGACCTGGTGCAGGCGACGGCGACGCGTCGGTGGCGCAGCGAGCACGGCGTGGAGATGGGCTGGTTCACGCGCCGGCGGCTGCGCAAGCGCGCGCGGGACATGGTCCGTCCGGGTGTCCGGGTGCCGAACCTGCACTCGGCGCTCATCGAGGTGGCCGAGCAGCGCGACGTCTGGGCCGAGCACTCGCCGCGCGGCGGGTGGCCGACGCTTCCCGAGGGGCTGGCCACCATCGAGGACACGTACGAGGCGGTGCGCATCGACCTCGTCGCCCTCGAGCCGGTGCTGGGACCGACGGTGCACGGTGCGCAGCTGCTCGACCTGGACCTCGACGCGCTCGCGGAGCGGCTGCACCAGCTCGCCCTGGACCCCCAGGCGCTGGAGACGCTGCCCGAGCGCACGAACCTGCTCCGCCGAGCCCGCGAGGCAGGTCTCGGCGAGCTGATCGACGACCTGACCTCGCGCCGCGTCGACGCCGACCAGGTGGCCGCCGAGCTGGACCTCGCGTGGTGGACCAGCGTGTTCGAGCAGATCCTCGGTGGCGACCCGACCCTCGCGGGCCAGGACGGCGCCGGGCTCGACGCGCTGGCGCGCCGCTTCCGAGACCTGGACGCCCGGCACCTCGCCGCTCTCTCGCAGCCGGCCAGGGTGGCCGCCCGCGCGCACCTGGGTGCGGCGATGCGGGAGGACCGTGAGGGGTCCGAGGCGATGTTCGCCGAGCTCATCGAGGGCCGGATGGCGTCGCTGCGCGAGCTCGTCGAGAGGTACGGCGACGTGGCCCGGCGGTTGCGGCCCGTGGTCCTGGCGACCCCCACGCTGGTGCCTCACCTGCTGCCCACCCACCGCACGGTCGACCTCGTGGTGCTCGACGCGGTCCAGCACGTGCCGATCGAGGTCGTCGTCACCTGCCTGGCTCGTGGCCGGCAGGTGGTCGTCGTCGGTGACCCGCGCACGGCGTCGGGCACCAGCGTGCGCGAGCTGTCCCAGCTGCTGCCCACGGTGACGCTGCAGCCGCGGGAGAACCGCCGCGACCCCGAGCTGACCCGCCTGCTGGCGGCCCACGGATACGAGGGTCTGCTGCGGCCGGCTCCGCTGCCGCGGCCGGAGGCGCTCGTCCAGCTCGACGTCGTCGACGGCACGGGGATGCCCGACCCGACGTCCGGGTCCGTCGAGAGCACACGAGCCGAGGTGGACCGCGTCGTCGAGGTGTCCATCGAGCATGCGCTGACCCGCCCCGAGGAGACGCTCGGGATCGTCACGGTGACGGCCGCGCACGCGGACCGCATCCGCGACGCGCTGCTGGCAGAGGTGCGCGCCAACCCTGCGCTGGCCCCGTTCTTCTCCGGGCGACGTGCCGAGCCCGTCGTCGTCGCCGACATCACCGGCGTGGCCGGGCTCTCGCGCGACACGATCCTGCTCTCGCTCGGCTTCGGCCGGACGCCGCACGGCCGTGTGCTGCACCGGTTCGGCGTCCTCGGGGACGACGGCGGAGCGGCGATGCTGCTCGGTGCGCTCGGCGCGACACGCCGTCGCCTGCACGTGGTGTCCTGCTTCCCGGCCGAGGCTCTCGACCCCGACCGTCTGCGTGGCGCCGGGCCGCGGCTGCTGCGGGACGTCCTCGAGCTCGCCGAGCGACGCTCGGGCGTGGCGGACCAGGTGGAGCTCGGCAACGGGATCGACGCGGGCCGCGTCCCGGACAGGCTCCTGATGGACCTGGGCGAGCGGCTGTGGCGGCTGGGGTACCTCGTCGAGACGGACTACGGCACCGGCGACGGTGACCGGATCCCGCTCGTGGTGGGCCATCCCGACCTGCCGGGCGAGCTGCTCGTGGCGGTGCTGACCGACGACGCGCAGTACGTGGCCGAGCCGTCCGTGCGGGTGCGGGACCGGCAGCTGGCCCAGCGGCTCGAAGGGCTCGGCTGGACCGTCGCGCAGGTGTGGTCCGCGGCGGCGTTCCTGGACCCGGAGGGCGAGGCGGACCGCGTGCGACGGCTGGTGCAGCAGGTCCGTGACGACCGGGTGGGCACCCCGGGCGGCGTGCCCGTGCCGCCCGAGATCGTGGTGCCCGTGCTCGCGGACGACGAGCCGGACGAGGTCGTCCAGGACCCGCGGGAGACAATGGGGGAGTGAAGTCCTCCGACGAGTCCGCGAACACCACCGGCACACCCGACCCCGGGGACGCCGTGAGCCCCGCGGAGCCTGACCGGCCGGGTGCACCTGCTGCCCGCCGACGCGGTCCGCGGCGTGCGGTGCGGCGGGGCGCCGAGCGCGAGACCGTCTGGGGCGTCACCGCCGACGACGAGGGCGGCCACGAGTCCAACGACGACCGCCTGCGCCGGGACGTGCCACCGCACTGGTGACGCGCCCCGGCGGGCCGACCCGGACCGGGCGGGCGGTGTCAGGGCCGGCGGGCCTGCTCGGCGAGCAGGTCGCGGATCTCGGTGAGCAGAGCGAGGTCCGCCTCGGGCTCCTCGGCGACCTCGTCGTCGACCCGGCGGCGACGCTCGGCGTAGGTGTTCATCGGCAGCACGACGAAGAAGTACAGGGCCGCCGCCACGATGAGGAAGTTCAGCACCGCCTGCAGGAAGAGGCCGATGCTGAACACCGCTCCGTTGAGCTCGAAGGTCCCGACCCCGGAGATGTCCGGCTGGCCGAAGATCGCCGCGATGAGCGGGTTGAGGATCCCGTCCATCAGCCCGGTGATCACCAGGGCGAACGCGCCACCGATGACGATGCCGACGGCGAGGTCGACCACGTTGCCCCGCATGATGAACGTCTTGAAACCAGCCAGCATGTTCCCGTCCTCTCGAGAAGGGGAGCGCGTGTCGCCCCTGCCGCGTCTCAGGGTACGAGCACGGCGGCGATCGTGCCCCACGTCGCGCCAGCGGAGACGTCGGCGGCCTCGTCCGGGTCGACGGCCACGAGGGTCACGGCGGAGTCCTGGCCGGCGGGTGCGGCCGAGCCGAGCAGACCGCCCGTGCTGGCCGCGCCGTCGTCGGCCGGGAGCCCTGGCAGGACGAGCGCACGCCGGGCGAGGCGGTCGGCGTCGTCGTCGGTGGAGAGCAGGTCGACGCGGTCGCCGGGGCGCAGCCACGTGGCCTCGGTGAGCCGGACGCCGACGACGACGGTGCCGTCGGGCGCCCGCTCGGCCATCCCGCCCCCGGCGACCAGGTCGGCGTGCACCGGGACGCCCGCGGCGAGGGTGACGGCAGGGGAGCGGCCGACGGCGTCGGCCGGGTCGGTCAGCAGCCCGTCCGGCGCGAGCTCGGCCGCCACCGTCAGCGTGGTGAGGTCGCCCGCGCGCAGGGTGGTGCCCGCCGGCAGCGCGCGGGCGGCGACGACCACCTCGCGGGTGGCCGGGGGCTCGGGCCGCATCGCGTGGACGGTCACGCCGGCGGCCAGGCCGCAGCACAGGGCGGCGACGACGAACCGGCTGCGCCAGGCGACCGTCCGCGCGTGGCGGGTCAGGCGGGACGTGGTGGAGGGCTCCATGCCGGGCACGCTAGGGCGCGCGGCGCGGCCGGTGCGGTCGCCGTCGTGCGCCGGTGGACCGCCTCCACCTGGGGGTGGCCTCGGGTGCCCGCGTCAGGCGGAGGCGGCCTTGGACGCGCCCGAGGAGCCCGACCCCGAAGAACCCGACGAGCCCGAGGACCCCGACGAGCCGGAGCCCGAAGAGCTCGAGCTCGACGAGCCCTTGTCGGAGCCGCCGGACTTCGTGCCGGACGAGCCGGAGTCGCCGGACGACGAGCCGCCCGAGCTCTTCGACCCGTTGCGCGAGTCGGTCCGGTAGAAGCCGGAACCCTTGAAGGTCACGCCCACCGAGCCGTACTGCTTGCGCAGCCGCCCGGAGCACTCCGGGCAGACCGTCAGCGAGTCGTCGGTGAACGCCTGGTGGATGTCGAAGGCGTGGCCGCAGTCGGCGCACCGGTAGGCGTAGGTGGGCACGGGTTCTCCTCGTCGGGCTGGCACTCAGATGATGCGAGTGCCAATCATACGCGGACGGTAGTCTCGCCTGCGTGTCAGCGAGCGACCTCCCCTCAGCGAACGAACCCGACGAGACCCGACCGCCCGAGGACGCAGGCGAGGAAGAGCCCGTCCCCGGGCCCCGCTCCCGCCTGCGGCGAGGAGTGGTGGGGATCGCGGTGGTCGTGGCGCTCGCCCTCGTCGCGACCGTGACCTTCACCGTCGTCACGGTCCGCAAGCCGCTGCCGGAGACCTCCGGGACGCAGAACGTGCCCGGGCTCGCCGGCGAGGTCACGGTGCACCGCGACGAGCAGGGCGTGCCGCAGGTGTACGCATCGACCGCGGAGGACCTCTTCGCCGCGCAGGGGTACCTGCACGCCCAGGACCGGTTCTTCGAGATGGACTACCGCCGGCACGTGACGTCGGGGCGGCTCGCCGAGCTCGTCGGCGACGTCCCCACCGCGATCGACGCGGACAAGGTCATCCGCACCTTCGGCTGGCGCGAGGTGGCCGAGGAGGAGTGGAACCTCATCTCCCCGGAGTCGCGCGGCTACCTGCAGGCGTACGCGCAGGGCGTCAACGCCTACCTCGCCGACCGCAGCACGGACGAGATCGCCCTCGAGTACACCGTGCTCGGTGCCACGGTCGACGTCGCGACACCCGCGCCCTGGGACCCGGTCGACTCCCTCGCCTGGCTCAAGGCGATGGCCTGGGACCTGCGCGGCAACTACGACGACGAGCTCGACCGGGCGCTCGCGTACGGCGCGCTGGAGGACGTCGAGCTCGTGGACGAGCTCTTCCCGAGCTTCGTCGAGGGCGGTAACACCCCGATCCTGGCGGAGAGCGACCTCGTCGAGGACGACGGGCGCAAGGGCTCGCGCACCGCGCCGGCGGACGTCGCCTGGCGCGGCGACGCGCTCGGCGGCGCCGTCTCGTCGGCCGCCGCGGCGCTCGACGCCGTACCCGTCCTCGTCGGTACCGGCGACGGCGCCGGGTCGAACTCCTGGGTGGTCTCCGGTGACCTCACCGCCTCCGGCTTGCCGATCCTCGCCAACGACCCGCACCTCGCGCTGGACGTGCCGAGCCTGTGGTCCCAGGTGGGCCTGCACTGCGAGCAGGTCTCGGCGGACTGCCCGTTCGACGTGTCCGGGTTCTCGTTCGCGGGATTCCCGGGCGTGATCATCGGGCACAACGCCGAGCTCGCCTGGGGACTGACGAACATGGGCGCCGACGTGACGGACTTCTTCGTCGAACGCGTGCGCGACGACACGTGGCTGCGCGACGCGGACGCCGAGGAATGGGTGCCCATGGAGTCGCGCACCGAGACGATCCGTGTCGCGGGAGCGGACCCGGTCGAGCTGGAGGTGCGCTCGACCGACCACGGTCCGGTGGTGTCCTCGGTGCTCGACGTGGGCGCCGTCGTCGGCTCCCCGACCGAGGTGGGCACCGACTTCGGCGAGTACGCGGTCTCGCTGGCCTGGACCGCCCTCGAGCCGGGCCGGACGGCGGACGCCATCTTCGCGATGGCCGCCGCGGCCGACGCCGAGGACGTCCAGGAGGCGGCCGCGATGTTCGACGTGCCCGCCCAGAACATCGTGTTCGCCACGACCGACGGGCACATCGGCTACCAGGCGCCGGGCCGCATCCCGGAGCGGAAGCGGGTCTCCGGACCGGTGCCGGCCGACGGCACCTGGCCGCGACCCGGCTGGGACCCCCGGTACGACTGGCGCGGCTGGGTCGACGCGGAGGAGATGCCGCGGTCGCTGGATCCCGAGGAGGGGTTCATCGTCGCGGCCAACCAGGCGGTGCTGCCCCACGGCGTCGGACCGGACCTGTCGAAGGACTGGGACCACGGCTTCCGCTCCGAGCGCATCCGCGAGCTGATCACGCAGCAGGTCGCGGCCGGGCGGCCTTTCTCGGTCGAGGACATGAACAACCTGCAGAACGACGACTGGTCGCCGTTCGCCGCAGCGCTGGTGCCCGCCCTGCTCGACGTCGAGATCGACGACCCGTACGACGCGGACGGCCAGCAGCTGCTCGCCGGCTGGGACTACACGACGGAGACGGACTCGGCGGCCGCCGCCTACTTCAACGCGGTGTGGCGCAACCTGCTGCGCAGCACCTTCTGGGACGACGTCCCGGAGGGCATGCGGCCGACCGGCGGGTCGCGGTGGCTCGTCGTGGTGCGCGACATGCTCGAGCGGCCGGAGCACCCGTTCTGGGACGACCGCTCGACCGTCAACGTGGTCGAGACCCGCGACGAGGCCCTCACCCAGGCGCTGGTGACCGCGCGGGGCGACCTCACCGTCGAGCTGTCCAAGGACGCGACGGACTGGCGGTGGGGCGCGCTGCACACGCTGGCGCTGGAGCACCCGGTGATCGGCGGGGAGTCGGTGCCCGCCCTGGTGCGCGACTACGTCAACCCGCGACCGGTCGAGATGGCCGGCGGCAGCTCGATCGTCAACGCCACCGCGTGGGACGCCTCGACGGGCAGCTTCCGGGTGACCACCGGCCCGTCCATGCGGATGGTCGTGGACCTGGGCGACCTGGACGCCTCGACGTGGGTGACGGTGACCGGCACGTCAGGCCACCCGGCGTCGTCCCACTACACCGACCAGCTCTCGGCGTGGGCCGACGGCGAGACGTTCCCGTGGCCGTTCAGCCGCGCAGCCGTCGAGGAGGCGGCGAAGGACACCGCGACCCTCGTGCCCTGAGGTCCTGCCGCTCCCGGTGACTACGCCGCCGGGAGCGGCAGCCAGCCGTCCGGGGTCGCGACGGCGTGCACGGCCACGTCGTGCTCCAGGACCGGCAGCGGTCGCTCGGCAGCGTCGTAGAGCTCCTCCGGGAAGACCAGCGCGATGGACCGCACACCAGGACGCACCTGCTTCAGCACGCGGTCGTACCAGCCGCCGCCCTGCCCGAGCCGGGTGCCGCTCGTGTCGACGGCCAGCGCGGGGGCGATGACGACGTCGGCCTGCGTGATGGCCTCCGCGCCGAGACTGGGCCCGCCCGGCTCCGGCGGCCGGCCCGGGGCCCGTTCGCGGAGGTCGTCCGGACCGGTGTAGTCCGCCCAGTCGCGGGCGAGGCCCGCGCCGAGCACCGGGAGCAGCACCCGTGCGCCGCGCGCGGCGAGGCGCTCCAGCAGCGGCAGGGTGGAGGGCTCCGTGGGACGGGGGGAGTAGGCGACGACGACGGACGCCTCCTGCACGGCGGGGACGTCGGCGACGACCTCGGCGAGCGCCTTCGCCGCCTGGTCACGCAGCCGTTGAGAGCGTTCCGAGCGGTGGTGGCGGATCGCGCGCCGCAGCTCGTCCTTGGCATCTTCGGGTTCCATCCCCGCGACGACCGGGTACGGCTGATGCGCTGTCGAGGCCTTGAGGTCGCCGTGCATGTCCTTATTGTGGCAGGGTCCGGTGCCACGGGGACCCGGCGCGCCGGGTAGGTGGACGAGGGAACCGGGATGAACGATGCGAAGAGGTGGGCGGTGACCAGGCCCTGGCCGGTCACGCTCCGTGAGGACACGCCGTCGGGCGCCGTGGTGCTGCGGCCCCTGCGACGCCGCGACGGCGGCGAGTGGATGCGGCTGCGTCAGCTCAACGCGTCGTGGCTCCGGGCCTGGGAGGCCACCTCGCCGGGGGAACGGCCCGAGGCGACGTCGTTCGGCGACTACGTGCGCGCACTGAGCGCGCAGGCCCGGGCGGGCACCACCCTGCCGTTCGTGGTCGAGCTGGACGGTGCGCTGGTCGGCCAGCTCACCGTGTCCTCCATCCAGTACGGCTCCCTGTGCTCGGCGAGCATCGGGTACTGGGTGGCGCGCGAGTATGCGGGCCGCGGCATCATCCCGACCTCGGTGGCGATGGCGACCGACTACTGCTTCCTGGTGCTGGGTCTGCACCGCGTCGAGATCAACATCCGCCCGGAGAACGCGGCGAGCCTGCGCGTCGTGGAGAAGCTCGGGTTCCGGGACGAGGGAGTGCGGGAGCGTTACCTGCACATCCAGGGAGACTGGCGCGACCACCGGACCTTCGCGCTCACGACCGAGGAGGTTCCCGGCGGTCTCCTGGCGCGGTGGCAGCAGGCGCGCGACGGCGCCTGAACGGGTCAGGTCGCGGACACGCCGCCCGTCGGTGCGGCACGGCTCGCCCCGCCTCGCCTAACGTCGGCGTGTGGAGACGTCGCCGGCAGGACTCGCAGCCCTCGCGCTGTTCGTGCTGTGGCTGGGCTTCTGGGTCCCGCAGCGGTTGCGTCACCGTCAGCAGCTCGCCGACGCGCAGATCGACGACCGGTTCTCCGGCGGGCTGCGCGTCCTGGCCGTGGCGGACGGAGACGTCGCGGGCCGGTCTCGGCCGGAACGACGACGGAAGGAGCGTGCGATGCGAATGGACCGTGACGAGCTCGCGCCGGTGACCGGCGGCGTGCCGCTCGTGGGCGCACGGACCGCCGGGCTGCCGTCGGGCGCCACGCCGCGGGTGCGGACCCAGCGGCTGGCCGTGCTGGAGCGGCGGGCGGCACGCGCGCGCCGACGCCTGGTGGTGACGCTGGGGTTCGTGCTCGCCACCGCCGGCGCGTGGACCGCCGTCGGGCTCGGTCACCTGCCGTGGTGGGGCGCGGTGGTGCCCTCGGTGGCGCTCGCCCTCGTCCTCCTGCTCGGCCGGGTCGCCGTGCTCGCGGCGCGGCGCTCGGACGCGCGGTGGCGTGCCGAGCGGCGGGCGGAGCAGCAGCGCGCGACGCAGCAGCGGACCCTCGCGCACGGTGGTCCGTACGCCCCGCGCAACCGCGCACGGGTCACGGGCCGCGCGGTGCACCCCTCGGACACCAGCACGCGGATGATCCCGCGCGTGCAGCCCGCGGCGCGGCCCCAGACCGCGCCGGACCGCTCCGCGGAGGACATCGGCACCCCGGCCGGACGCCGGACGACGTCGCGGGAGCCGACGGCCTCCGCGAGCGTGCGGCACTCCGGCGACGGCGCGAGCGAGGCCGACGACTCGGAGCGTGTGCCGGTGGCGCCCCGCACGGCACGCCCCGAGCCGGTCGGCGGCGAGCCCTGGGAGCCGGTGCCCGTCCCGCTGCCCACGTACGTGACCAAGCCCGCCGCGCCGCGTCGCGAGCAGGCCACGACCGTGCCGACGCACGAGACGCGCGTCGAGCCATCCGAGCCGGTGCGCGAGAGCGCTCCGGTCGCTGCCTCGGCGGCGTCGGCGGCATCCGCCCCGACAGCCCCGGCCGGTGCGGCGCGTGACGCGCACGACGCCTCGCTGACCACGGAGGAGCCGCGCCCGCGGACCGAGACGCTCGGGCTGCCGCTGGAGCAGATCCTGGCGCGGCGCCGGGCCGCGGGCTGAGGTGCCCGCGGCCCTGCCGTCGGTGCGGTGCACGTCACGGCGACGACCAGCGGTTCGATTTGGTCAGGAGCCGTGGCGGGGTGCTAATCTGGCTACCGCTCCACGGGGCTATGGCGCAGTTGGTAGCGCGTCTCGTTCGCAATGAGAAGGTCGGGGGTTCGAATCCCCCTAGCTCCACGTAAGTTGAGAAGTTCGAAACCTGCCCCGCCTGATGGCGGGGCAGTTTCGCGTCCGGGTCCGGTTGGGGTGTCTCGCCCCGGTGCTCCTGAGCGAGGACAGCGGCAGCCGGCTCGGCTGGTAGGAACGTGACGTGTTCGTCCTCGTCGATTGAACCGCCCTGGGTTTGTTGGAGGCTCGTGACCTTGGAAACGAGGATGGAGCCATGCCGACGGAGCAGACGCCGGGGAAGCCGCAGACGCGGCGGTACAGCCCGGATGAGAAGGCCGCCGCGGTGCGGATGGTGCGCACCCTGCGAGCGGAGCTGGGGACCGAGCACGGGACGGTGCATCGGGTCGCGACACAGCTGGGCTACGGCGTGGAGTCGGTGCGCCAGTGGGTCAAGCAAGCCGACATCGATGACGGGCAAGCGCCCGGGGTGACGACTGCGGAGGCCCGGCGGATCAAGGATCTCGAGCAGGAGAACCGCGAGCTGCGGCGCGCGAACGAGATATTGAAACGGGCCGCGAGTTTCTTCGGGGCGGAGCTCGACCGCCAACACCGGAAGTGATCGCGTTCATCGACGCCAACCGTGGTGATGTCGTCGATGGCGTCACCCTCACAGTCGAGTCCATCTGCACCGTGCTGCGCGCGGCAGGGGTGCAGGTGGCTGTGAGCACCTACTACGCGGCCAAGAAGCGCCCGGCTTCGGCGCGGGCGATCCGCGACGGCGAGCTGCGCCCGAGGCTGCGCGCGTTGTGGCAGGACAACTACCGGGTCTACGGCGCGCGGAAGCTGTGGAAGGCCGCCCGCCGCGCAGGGCATGACGTGGGGCGTGATCAAGTGGCCCGGTTGATGCGCGCCGAGAGCATCGAGGGGGCCAGGCGCACCAAGCGGGTGCGCACCACCAAGGCGGCCGAGGGCGCGGCGCGGCATCCGGACCTGGTGGGCCGGGACTTCACCGCCACCGGCGCGAACCAGTTGTGGGTCACCGATCTGACCTACGTGCCGACCTGGGCCGGCGTGGCCTACGTGTGCTTCATCATCGATGCCTACTCGCGGATGATCGTCGGCTGGCGGGTCGCGGCGCACATGCGCACCACGATGGTCCTCGACGCGATCGAGATGGCCCGCTGGTCCCGCGGCACCCAGCTGACCGGACTGCGCTGCCACAGCGATGCCGGCGCTCAGTTCACGAGTCTGCGCTACGGCGAACGCCTCGCCGAGATCGGCGCGGTCCCATCGATCGGGACGGTGGGCGACTCGTATGACAATGCCCTCGCCGAGACCGTCAACGGCTACTACAAGACCGAACTCATCCGCGGACCCGCCCGACCCGGGCCATGGAAGAGCGTCGAGGACGTCGAGCTCGCGACCCTGGGCTGGGTCCACTGGCACAACACCGAGCGCCTACACGGCTACCTCGGCGACGTCCCGCCCGCCGAGTTCGAGCACGCCCTCTACGCTACCCAGCAGGGCGCAAGGGCCCTGGCCGAAATCAAATGACCAGAGCCTCCATCAGACCCAGGGCGGTTCACTCAGTGCTTATCTGGATTCCGTGCGGTCAAGGGTCTTGGCCGTGCTGGCCTCAGGCGTCAGGTCGAGGCGGCGCAGCAACTGGGCGTTGAGCGCAACCACCACGGTCGAGGCGGACATCAGGATCGCGCCAACGCTCATCGGCAGGACGAATCCGATCGGTGCGAGGACGCCGGCTGCCAACGGGACGGAGATGAGGTTGTAGCCGGCAGCCCACCAGAGGTTCTGCTTCATCTTCCGGTATGAGGCCCGGGAGAGGTCGATGACCGAGAGCACCGAGCGCGGGTCCGAGCTGGCCAGGATGACTCCGGCGGAGCCGATGGCCACATCAGTGCCGGCGCCGATGGCGATGCCGACATCGGCCTGGGCCAGGGCCGGAGCGTCGTTGACTCCATCGCCGACCATGGCCACCTTGCGGCCCTCGTGTTGGAGTTCGGCGACCTTGACGGCCTTGTCCTCGGGCCGGACCCCGGCGAAGACTCGGTCGATGCCGAGTTCGTTCGCGACTGTGTCGGCCACCGCCTGGGCATCGCCGGTGATCATGACGACCTGCGCACCGGCGGCGTGGAGCGCGTCGACGGCGTCACGGGACTCCGAGCGGATCTCATCGGCCAACCGCAGGGCGCCGATTACCTGACCGTCGGCGAGGATGTGGAGGATGATTGCGCCCTCGGTGCGCCACTGATCGGCGACGGGGAGTTCGTCGCGGCCATGCTCGTCGAGGAGGTGAGGGCCGCCGACCTCGACCACCGTGCCGCCCACTGTCGCCTTTACGCCAACTGCCGGCGAGGAGGAGAAGTCGGTCGCATTGGCCACGGCCAGGTCACGGGCGCGCGCCGCCCCGACCACGGCCCTGGCGAGCGGGTGCTCGCTGTCGGTCTCGGCTGCTGCGGCCAGAGCCAGCACCTCGTCTTCGGTGTGCCTTTCGATCGGTTCGATCCCGGTGACGGTGGGCTCGCCCTTGGTCAGGGTGCCGGTCTTGTCGAACAGGACGGTGTCCACTGTTCGCATCGACTCCAGCGCGAGGCGGTCCTTGACCAGCACTCCACCGCGGGCGGCGCGTTCGGTGGCGATCGAGACCACCAGCGGGATCGCCAGCCCCAGCGCGTGCGGGCAGGCGATCACCAGCACGGTGATCGTGCGTACCACCGCAGCATCCGGCATCCCCAGGAAGCTCCAGATGACGGCGGTGATCGCGGCCGAACCGAGTGCGAACCAGAACAACCAGGCCGCCGCCGTGTCGGCGATGCGCTGAGCGCGCGAGGACGATGCTTGCGCGTCGGTCACCAGTTTTTGGATACCGGCCAGGGCGGTGTCCTCGCCGATGGCGGTGACCTCGACGCGCAAGCCTGAATCGGTGGCCACCGTGCCGGCGACCACCTGCTCGCCGGTCTCGCGTCGGACGGACTTGGATTCGCCGGTGACCATGGATTCGTCCATGCTGGCCGAGCCGTCGGTGATCCTGCCGTCGGCGGGCACAGAGGCGCCGGGGCGCACGATGACGATGTCACCGACCGCGAGGTCGGCCGGAGCGACTTTAACCACGTCGTCGCCGTCGACCTTCTCGGCCTCATCGGGCAGCAGGGCCGCTAGGGAATCGAGAGCGGAGGTGGTCTGCGCCAGGGAACGCATCTCGATCCAGTGGCCCAGCAGCATGATGACCACCAGCAGCGCCAGTTCCCACCAGAAGTTCAGCTCATGATCCAGCAAGCCCAGGCTCGCGCCCCAGGAGGCGATGAATGCCACGGTGATCGCCAGGCCGATGAGAAGCATCATGCCGGGCTGACGGGCCCGAATCTCAGAGACCGCGCCGGTCAGGAATGGCCGGCCGCCCCAGACATACATCACCGTGCCCAGGACCGGGGAGACCCACCACCCCCATCCGGCGTCAGGGAGCTGGTAGCCCAGGAGGTCGGCGAACATCTCGTTGAACCCCACCACCGGGACGGCCAGGACGAGCATGATCCAGAACAGTCGCCTGAACTGCCCGACGTGATCCCCGTGGCCGGCGTGACCGCCGTGGTCCTCGTGCCCGGCGTGGTGCTGGCCGGCTTGACCGTGATGACCCTGGTGGTCTCCGTGCTTCTCGCGGTGTGCAGGCTCATGGTCCGCGCCGGCGTGGTCGGAGTGCTCGTGGTGGTGCTCGGTGTGGCCCTCGCTGCCGGCGTGCTCGTCCCTGTGATCGGTATGGCCCGAATGCGTCCCGGGATGGCCTGCGTGTTCCTCGTGTGCCGCTGACGATGTCTGCGTGCGGTGGTGATCGGGGCGCATCGTGATGCTCCTATCTGTTACCTGGTATGGGTATGTGGCGGGTGAAGGGGAACCCGGCTCGTCTTCGGTTGTGCACCGCACGAGCCGGGTTCCTCGCTCGTGGGGTATTAGGCGGCGTCCACGTACCGGTCGGGGTCGGCGTCGAAGAGTGGCCCGCAGGAACCGCAGCACAGCCAGTACCGCTCGCCCTTGTAGTCGCGGAAGAGGCCGGCGGCTTCGGCCTCGGCCTTCACGACGGGGGTGCCGACCATGACCGGGCACTCGGCCATTTCTGCGGCAGGGATCTGCGCGACGGGGTCGGTGCTGGGCGCGTGGCCGCAGCAGCTTCCTCCCGCGGAGGTCGGGGTGTCAGTGGGGTTGAGGTTCTCATGTGCAGTCATCAGGTGTGTCCTTTCTCGGTGGGTGATGACAGATGGATGGGTCAGGCGGCCACCGGCTCGCGGGCCGGCGCCGGGCCAGCAGGGGCCGGGTCGCTGGCATCGTCGGCGCGGGCCTTGAAGGTCCGCAACCGGAGGCTGTTGGAGACCACGAACACCGACGACAGGGCCATGGCCGCTCCGGCGAGCATCGGGTTGAGCAGTCCGAAGGCGGCCAGTGGAATTGCGGCGGTGTTGTAGGCGAAGGCCCAGAACAGGTTCGTCTTGATCGTGCGCAGCGTCCGCCGGGCAAGCCGGATCGCGTCGGCGGCAGCGCGCAGATCACCCCGGACGAGGGTGATGTCGGCGGTCTCGATGGCAACGTCAGTGCCGGTGCCCATCGCCAGGCCCAGATCAGCCTGGGCCAGTGCTGGTGCGTCGTTGACGCCGTCGCCGACCATCGCGACGACCTTGCCCTCGTCCTGGAGGCGGGCGACGACGTCGACCTTGTCCTTGGGCATGACTTCGGCGATGACCTTTTCGATGCCGACCTCGGCGGCGACCTGCTCGGCCACGGCCCGGTTGTCACCGGTGAGCAGCACCGGCGTCAGACCCAGCTCCTTAAATTGGGCGATGGCTTGGGCGCTGGTGGGCTTGACTTGATCGGAGACCACCAGCACTCCCCGCGCAGCGCCGTCCCAGCCGACCGCGATCGCGGTCTTGCCCTCGGCTTCCACAGCTTGCTTGGCCGAACGCAGCTCCTCGTCAAGGTGCTGGGACCATTCGGCCAGCAGCGTCTCTCGTCCGGCGAGCACGGCGTGGCCGTCGATGACGCCCTGCACGCCCCTGCCCTCGATGTTCTCGAAGGACTCCGGTGTCGGCAGGTCGCCGACCTCACTGGTCGCGCCGGCGGCGATCGCCTGGGCGATGGGGTGCTCGGAGTAGTCCTCCAGCCCGCCGGCCAGGCGCAGCAGCTCGGCACGGTCGACCCCCTCGGCGGTGATCACGTCGGTGAGGGTCATCTTTCCGGTGGTGACGGTGCCGGTCTTGTCCAGCACGATCGTGTCAACCTTGCGGGTCGATTCCAGGGTCTCGGGTCCCTTGATGAGGACACCCAGCTGTGCACCTCGGCCGGTACCGACCAGCAAGGCCGTAGGCGTGGCGAGGCCCAGGGCGCACGGGCAGGCGATGATGAGCACGGCCACGGCCGCGGTGAACCCGGCGGACAGCGGGAACCCGGCACCGATCCAGGCGCCGAGGGCAGCGACGGCGATGGCGATGGCGATCGGCACGAACACCCCGGAGACCCGGTCGGCCAGCCGCTGGATCTCGGCCTTGCCCGACTGGGCGTCCTCGACCATCTTCGCCATCTGCGCCAGCTGGGTATCCGAGCCCACCCGCGTCGCCTTCACAACCAGGCGGCCACCGGCGTTGACGGTCGCACCCGTGACAGTGTCGCCCTCTGAGACCTCGACCGGCACCGATTCGCCGGTGAGCATCGAGGCGTCGATCGCGGAGTTGCCGGAGGAGATGGTGCCGTCGGTGGCGATCTTCTCGCCGGGACGGACGACGAACTCGTCGCCGACGGTCAGCTCATCGACGGAGACACGCTGTTCAGTGCCGTCGCGCAGGACAGAGACTTCCTTTGCCCCCATCTCCAGCAGGGCACGCAGGGCAGTCCCGGCGCGGCGCTTGGAGCGCTTCTCGAAGTAGCGGCCCATCAGGATGAATGTGATCACCCCGGCGGCCACTTCGAGGTAGATGTTCCCGAGCCCGTCGGAGCGGGAGATGGTCAGCTCGAAGGCGTGGGTGACGCCGGGTTGGCCGGCGGTGCCGAAGAACAGGGCGACGATCGACCAGATCATCGCCGCGGTCGTGCCCACGGAGATGAGCGTGTCCATCGTGGCTGCACCATGCTTGAGGTTCATCCACGTTGCGCGGTGGAAGGGCCATCCGGCCCACACAACGACGGGAGCGGCGAGGACGAGCGAGGCGAAGCCCCAGTAGTCGAACTGCAAGGCCGGGATCATCGCCATCGCAATCACTGGAACCGCCAGGACCGCGGAGCCGATGAGACGCTGACGCAGAGATCGCAGCTCCGCGTCTTCCGCTGATTCGCCTTCGTCGCCCGCTTCCTCGCCAGCGCCCTTGGCGGGAGCCGGGAGTGCTGCATTGTAACCAGTCTTTTCGACCTCCGCGATCAGGGCCTGCGGGTCCAGGTCGTCGGGGCCGGTGACGCTGGCCTTCTCGGTCGCGTAGTTCACGTTCGCGGTGACACCGTCGAGCTTGTTGAGCTTCTTCTCGATCCGGTTCGCGCACGAGGCGCACGTCATGCCACCGATCTGCAACTCGATGCCGGCAACCCCGGTACTGGTGTTCTCAGTGGTCATGGCCTTCTCCTTCCTGATGCTCTCCACCGGTGCCCGGCTCCTGACCGGAACGCCCACCATCGGAGTGTTCGCCGTTGCTCTGGCCCGAGCCGGTGGTCGTATCGATCACCAGCGGGGCGGTGTGGACCTCGCCGTCAACTTGGAAGTCCAGGTAGAGCAGGTAGCGGCCCTTGGTGGGTGCGGTGGCCTCGAACATAATCTCTGGGCCAGAGGTCTCGCCGGTCTGTGGCTCGTCCCCGTGGGGGTGGACGTGCAGGTAGGCCAGGTCCCCGTCACGCAGGGCGACGAGGTGGCCGAAGGCGCCCAGGTAGGGCTCTAGCTCGGTGACGGGTTCCCCGGCGCGGGTGACGGTCATGGTCAGCTGCGAGGCGGCGCCTGCGGTGAGGCCGCCCTCCACGCTGACGTCGAAGGCGTCGACGGTGGTCGTGGTAACCGGCTCGGTGGCTGGTGCCGGATCGTAGTCGCCGCCCACCTGCACCGAGGTCGACAAGGTGAGTCCTTCCCCGGTCTCCGCGGGAACGAAGTCCGCGAAGACCCGGTAAGACCCGGCCGCGTCCCACTGCCAGGGGATCGTCCAGGTACCGTCGTCGTTCATCTCGGGATGGACATGGCGGAAGTGCTGACCGTCGGCGCGAACGGCGATCAGGTGCAGTTCCTTTTCGTGCTCCAGCTCGAAGTCGGTGACCGGGTTTCCGTTCGGGCCGGTGATGGTCAGGGACAGGTTTCCCTCGGTACTGGTGTCGGTCGGGGCGGTGACTGCGGTGAGCTGGTAACCGTCCTGCGCGATGCCCAAGCCGAGAGGGGCCGTGTCGCCTGTGTGGCCGCCCTCGTGCCCGGCGGCGTCCATGTTGTCTCCTTCGTCGTGGTGCGTGCTCTGTGCGGTGTCTTCTGCCCAGCTCTGCACGGTCTCCTCGGGGATGACCGTGTTGGCCGTAAATCCAGCCACGGCGAACACGGCCACGAGGACCAGCCCGTACAGGCCCAGCCGTGCAGGTGCCTTCATCTCAGCTCCTGACCGCGGTGTATCCGGCCTCGTCAACCGCCGCGACCACCGCGGCATCCTCAACCGGCTTGTCGGTGGTGACGGCCAGTCGACCGGTGGCTGCGCTGACGTCGATGTCGGTGACGCCGGAAATCTCGGAGACCTCGGCGCGGATCGCGGTCTCGCAGTGTCCGCAGCTCATCCCGGTCACCTGGTACTCGGTCGTGGTCATGATTGAAACTCCTTCACTCGTGTATGAATTCATTCGATTATACCCCCATGGGGTATGGGTCAAGCGGTGGGTCCTGGCGATGACGTCCGGGGGCGCCCGGGGATTGCGATGGTGGCGATGACGGTGGCGACGACCGCGGCGATCGCGGCGGCCAGGAACGCCTGCTGGAATCCGGCGTCACCGCCACGGGTCAGGCTGACGGCGGCGATGCTGGAGACGGTCGCGACGCCGACCGAGGCGCCGATCTCGTGGAAAGTGCTCAGCAGCCCGGATGCAATGCCGGCCTCCTCCGGCGCGACGTTTCCGAGCGCGGTAGCCGAGGCGACCACGAAGAGCGCACCGATACCGAGCGCGCCGAAGCTGATCCCAATGGTCGTGGTCAGGGTGGTCGACCACAGTGCGGGAACCAGCAGGCCGACGGCGCCGACGATCATGCCGATCGCGCCGAGCCTGCGGGCGCCGAGCCTGCCAACAAGCTTGCCTGCCACCTGCGCGCCGGCCATCGTCGCCAGTGCGACGGGCAGGAACAGCAGACCGGTAACGAGCGGGCCGTAGCCGGCGTACTGCTGGAAGTAGAAGGTGCCGAGGAAGAACACCGCGACCATCAGCGCGGTGGCAATCCCGAGCACGAACACACCCGAGAACACCGGACGCCGGCCGAGCAGGGAGAGGTTCATCAACGGCGAACGTGTGATGTTCTGCCACCAGCCGAACAGCAGGTACAGCACGACCGCGATACCCGCGATGATGAGCGTCCGCGGCGCGGTCCAGCCGATCTCGCCGGCGACGGTCAGCGCGTAGATAGCGAGCCCGGTCGCACCGGTCACGAGGACGGCACCGAGGACGTCCAGCCGTGGGCGGGCGCCGGGCTGCGGCGGCAGAGGCGGGAGGACGCGCAGCAGGCCGATCAGGACGATCGCGCCGACGGGCACGTTGATGAAGAACACCCACGGCCAGCCTGGGCCGGCCGAGATGAGGCCACCAAGCAGGACGCCGACGGCGGCTCCGCCGCCGCCGAGGGCGGACCAGATGCCCAGAGCACGGTTGCGCTCATCGCCCTCGAACAGGCGCACGACGACGGACAGCGCCGCTGGGGAGAGCATGGCTGCTCCGATGCCTTGGGCGATGCGCCCGGCGAGCAGCACGGTTCCGGTGTCGGCGAAGCCGGCGGCCAGAGAACCGGCGACGAAGGTGAGCAGGCCGGTGAAGACGATGCGTTTGGCGCCGAACAGGTCGGCGCTTCGGCCGCCGAGGAGCATCAGTCCGCCGAAGGTGACCGTGTACGCCGTGACGACCCACGTCAGCGCTTCGCGGGAGAGCGCCAGGTCCGCCTCCATCTGTGGCAGAGCGATCGCGACGATAGTCACGTCGAGGATCAGCATGAACTGGGCCGTGCCCAGTAACGCGAGCGCCAGCCAGCGTCTCGGGTAGGCCGACGTCGTGCTGTCGGGTTGTGTGCGTGTGGTCATCTCCGACTCCTAACTCAATCAGTGGAATACGAGTTGTAACAGCTACACTATCTCATACATCCCCATACGACTTGCGAGGTGGACGATGCCGACGAAGAAGGCTCAGGTGACACGGGGCACCCGACGCGCCCCTGCGACAGCGAACCGCGCGGCCAATCAGCGGGCAGATGCTCAGCGCAACCGGGCGAAGATTCTGGCGGCCACGGTGACGGCGATCCGGAAGAATCCCGACGCTTCGGTCGCCGACATCGCCGCGGAGGCCGGCGTGGGGCGGATGACCCTCTACGGGCACTTCCAGACCCGCGCCGAGCTCATCGAAGCGGCCCTCGTGGACAGCCTCGAACAGGGCGAGGAGGTCCTCGAAGGGGTGTCGCTGGAAGGCGATCCAGCCGAAGCGTTCCAGCGCCTGGTCGCCTCCAGTTGGGTCCTCGTCGATCAGTCCCGCGCCTTGTTGGCAGCTGCGCAGAAAGAGCTGCCCGCGGCCCGTATCCGTGAGATGCACGAGAGCGCCGAAGCCCGTATGCGCGGCCTGTTGCTGCGCGGTCAGCGCGAGGGCGCGTTCCGCGTCGACTTGCCCGTGTCCTGGCTGCTGACCACGACCCACGTGGTGATGAACGGTGCCGCCGAGGAGGTCCGTACAGGCCGCCTCGATCCCGATGACGCGCCGTGGTTCATCGACGCGATCCTGCTCCCGGCGTTCACCCAGGACCCAACCGAGGCGGGGGAGGCATGAAGCCCTCTAAGGTCGGAATCATCGGCACCGGCGCGGCTGGAATCGCCGCCACGAAGGCCCTGCACGCCTCGGACGCTGACGTCGAGGTCGAGCTGTTCACCCGCACCGGCGAACAGCCTTCCAACCGGACGCTGGTCAACAAGGGCGTGGCCATCGGGCTGCTCGAACCCCACCAAGCAAGGCTTCCCGATGCTGGGGTCGAGCCCACTGCCGACACCGTGCGCGGCATCGACCCGCGAACCCGGGAGGTTCGTCTCGACTCCGGTGAGAGGCGAGCCTTCGACGCGCTCGTCATCGCCAGCGGAAGTCGGCCTCGCATCCTTGATGAGGAGATCATCGGCCGCGACGAGGCCGTGCGTTCTGGTCGCCTGACCACCCTGCACTCGATGGCCGACGGCGTCCGTGTGCGTGACCGCCTCGCCCGCGCCTCCCCGGCGCGGGTGCTCATCCTCGGCGGCGGCCTGGTCGCTTCGGAGACCGCGTCACTGCTCACCGATGCGGGCCACGACACCGCCCTGATCGCCCGCTCGCTCATACCGGGCGCGAGCTCGATCGGCGAACCAGCCGCCCGGTGGCTGCTCGACCTGCATCAGCCCCAGCACGCCGCCTACCTCGGACGCAGTCCACGCATGATCCGCACTCACTCCGATCGCGTCGCCGTCGTCCTCGACGACGGCACTCGCGTAGAAGGCGATCTCGCGATCGTCGCTCACGGCACCGCGCCTACCGCGCCGGCTCCCTGGACCGGACCCGAGGGCATGCCAGTCGACAGTCACCTACGGTCCCTGCATGCCCCGGACCAGCGCATCTATGCCGCCGGAGGCGTGGCGGTGCACCACTATCCCGGCCACAGCGCTTACCGGATCGACCACTGGGACGATTCCACCGCCCAAGGAGCGCACGCCGCGCAGACGCTGCTGCACGATCTCGGCATGGCCGCTGACCCCGGCACATACCTGCCGGTCTCCACGTTCTCCGTGCGCATCCACGGGCACACCCTTATTGGTGCCGGCCACCCCACCCTGGGCACAAGCACACGTGTCGTCTCGACCGATCCGCTGCTGGTCGTCCATCACCTTGGCGAAGTTCCCGTCGCACTTACCGGGATCGACGCGACCCGCCTCGTTCACGAGTATCTTCCCGAGCTGCACGCACAGGTGGCGGCACGGCGGTGACCATAAGTTGGCAACGATTGTGAACACTGGATGATCGGAGTTCGTGATCCAGGGTTTCTCCGCCCCGCGATGAGTCCGAGGCCAACGGCGTCCGGAACAGTGTCCTCGCGGTGGGCGAGGATGAAGACGCGGATGCGATGGTCAGCTGCTTGCGAGCCAGCGTTGAGCCTCCTGATGGTTCGCGAACACGACGGAGTCCCCATCGCGGCCCTCGGCCACAACGCAGGTGCAGCCATCCACCAGTGGAGGGACACGCTGTTCACGTAGCGAGGTGGCGAGGTGGCGATGCCGTTCGCGAGTCCGAGCGGATCGTCGAAGCCGCGGTGTCGGAGCCTCCAGCGACACCTGGCCGCGAGGTACCGAGTTCGGCACCCTATGGCCCCCTAGGCTCTCGGCGCGAGGTCGTCAATTGAGGATCGCGCGGAGCGCCGGGATCTGCGGCGCGAGTGCCGTAGCTGTGGGGGTCCTCTCCGGCGGCAGCCCCGGTGACGTGCTCGGCGTGGGAAAGGGCCTCGGCGAGAAGGCGGTGCACGTGCGGGTCCGTAGCGGAGTAGTACGCGAACGTGCCTTCACGTCGACTCTCCACCAGACCCGCAAGGCGCAACTTGGACAGATGCTGGCTCACCGCCGTGGGCGCGGCGCCAACGAGTTCGGCCAAGACATTGACGCTGGACTCGCCCTCAAACAGCGCCCACAGGATCTTTACCCGCGTGGGGTCGGAGAGCATACGGAAAGTCTCCGTGGCGATCCGGGCGTGCTCATCATCGGGCACAGGACGTACAGGCTCATCATGCACCGTGTCAGCATATCGCAACCTTGTTGTCTGCATAGATGCGCAGGTAGGATGACAGCGTGGACACGATACGCGACTCCGATGACCATGGCCGAGGGCGTCGCCAGCCCCATGACGACGAGGGCGTTCACGACCCCCGCGGCTCGCACGGTCACGGTCACGGTGGAGTGTGGACCCGGGTCAAGCACGCCCTGGTACCGCACAGCCATGACCACACCGAGGCGATCCAGACCGCCGATGAGGCGACATCGGTGGGAATCCGCGCCGCCTGGATCAGTCTGGCCGGGATGGGCACCACGGCGCTGCTACAGGTCGTCATCGTGTGGCTCAGCGGATCGGTTGCTCTGCTGGCCGACACTCTGCACAACCTCGGACACCTGGCCACGACGATCCCCCTGATTATCGCCTTCCGGCTGGGCCGCCGCGCCCCCACACGGCGCTACAGCTATGGGTTCCGTCGCGCCGAGGACCTCGTCGGTCTGCTGATCGGAGCGGTGATCGGACTCTCGGCCGGGCTCATCGTATGGGAGTCAATCCGGGCGCTGACAGTCCAGCGGGACATGACCCATCTCGGTTGGGTCCTCGCTGCCGCGCTCGTAGGGGCGGCCGGCAATGAGATCGTGGCCATCTACCGCATCCGCGCCGGACGACGCATCGGCTCGGCTGCCCTCGTCGCCGAGGGACAGCATGCCCGCACAGATGCCCTGACCTCGCTGGCGGTGGTCCTGGGAGTCGTCGGCGCGTGGGTTGGTCTTCCGTGGGTGGACCCGGTCGTCGGTTTGGTGATCGCCGCTGTCATCATCGCCGTGCTGATCAACTCGATGCGCACCGTCGTGCGCCGGCTCATGGACGGCGTTGATGCCGGCACTTTGGACCTCGTGGAGAAAACTGCCGCGGCAGCGCCGGGCGTGGTGTCGGTAGGCCAAGCTCGTGCCAGGTGGATCGGCCACCGCCTCGAAGCCGATCTAGAAATTGCAGTCGATCGGGCACTGACGGTCGAAGCCAGTCACGGCATCGCCCGCGCCGTCCACGACCGGCTGCGCCGACACGTTCCACACTTGGACCGGGCATCCGTCCACGTCAACCCCGCAGGGGTAACCCCGACGCCGGATTGAGACACAGGTGCGCCCCGACCCGCTGACAGTCCACCGGCAGCTGACACGGACATGTGACCGGACGAGGTCAAGAGTCCTGGAACGAGGCCTGATCCAGAACACTGCACGCACCAACGGGTGGACACGGGCGCCTCTTCTTGCGGTATATGGTGACGACCTCGCCGGAGAGTTTGCTACAACGTGTCCGCCACGCGACAGTGGCCCTTCGGCCCGGTGGCCCGGAGTCTGTCGGTTCAACTACGGAGGTCATCCGGTGGGGCACTGACGTTCTGCAGGCTCCTCAAAGTTGGGTACTGGCCGGGATTCGGCCTCCTCGGCTGTGGCCGCGATTCCGTTGTTTTGGATGTCGTCGATCAGCCAGTCCATCTCCTGGATCTCTCGTCGTTGGGCCTCGCTGATCTCCACCGCCAATTCACAAACCCGGACGTCTTCGAGTTGGGCGCGTTCGGCCCGGGTGATGGCCATCGAGTGGTGCGGGATCATCGAACTCATGAACCCGGTGTCCTGCACGGTCACCTGGCTCCGGTCGAGGAAGACGCCTCCTCCGAGCAGCAACAGACTCACAGCGATGATAGCGATGTTCGCCTTCGCGTTGCGGTACATGTTGAGCATCCACGCGAGCATGATCAGGCCCATGGTCCCGCCCATTGTGAGCGCCATGAACATGCGGCTTTCGCTCCAGCGCACGTGGCTCCACTCGTAGGCGCTGACGAACATGACCGCGTACATCACGAGCATCGCGGTCAGGATCATCGCCCCGAACCGCAGGTACATTCCCTTCGCGTTCGCGTTATGGGATTGGTGGGGCTGTCCCTCACCGTGAGGGTGCGGGTTCGACTCTTCCTTTGGCCTCTGGCTCAGCACCGACTTTCGCCGGGCAATCGGCTTCGAGCGCCACTCCTTCACAGGGTGGCGAGCATGTCTTCCATCTCGCTGATCTCGGCTTGCTGGTCGTCGATGATCTGCTGCGCCAGCTCAAGCGCCTGGGGGTTCTCTCCGTCATCTAGCTGGGTCTGGGCCATCTCGACCGCGCCCTGGTGGTGGGCGATCATCAGTTCCAGGAAGCGTCGATCGAACTCGGTGCCGGACAGGCCTTCGAGTTCGGCCATGGCCTCTTCCTGGCTCATTCCCTCCATGTCCATCCCGCCATGGTCCGTATGGTCCATGCCATCCATCGGCATGGTGTCCTCACCCCACGTTTCCAGCCAGGAGGTCATCTGCTCGATCTCCGGTCCCTGGGCCGCAGAAATACCCTCGGCCAGGGTCCGGACCTCCTCCGACGCGGCCTTCTCAACGGCCAGGTCGGCCATCTCGATGGCGCCCTCATGGTGGACGATCATCATCTGGGCGAACATGGTGTCGGCATCGTTGTGCGCCTGATCGACCTGCCCGTCCGATGTTGTCGTCCCGGGAGCAGAGGTCGTCGTCTCGGAGGTGGCCGCCCCCGGAGTTTGGGCCGGGTCTACGTCCTCGGTGGTGCCTCCGCACGCCGCCAGGGTCAGTGCCAGGGCAACGGCAGCGCCGATGGCGGGCAGTGTCTTCTTCTTCACAAGCAGTGTCCTCTCCAAGAACTCCATCACGTCATGAGGGCATGATCCACACGCCGGTCACTGACCGCTCACGTCACGCGGTCGCCCGGCATGGTGGGACCTGCCCAGAATCAGTTAACGAGATCAGTCCGCCCGGCTCCTAACCGACGCGGCCATCTTCATCGACTCTTCATCAACCCCGTGCCGCCCACCCCCGCAGCAGGGACCCTGACGGTGAATATCGATCCGGCCCCGGGACCGGCGCTGGTGGCGGCCACGGTGCCGCCGTGAGCGCGGGTGATGGCCCGCGCGATCGCCAAGCCCACCCCGGAACCACCGTGAGCGCGGTCGCGGGCGGTGTCGACCCGATAGAACCGGTCGAACAGGTGGGGCAGGTGCTCAGCCGCGATGCCCTCACCGTCGTCGCGGACGTGCACACTTAGCCAGGGGCCGTCTCGGTCTGCGGCCAGCTCGACGTGCCCGCCGGCAGGGGTGTGCCGCAAGGCGTTATCGAGCAGATTGGTCAGGACCTGCCCGAGCCGGTCGGGGTCGACCTCCACCATTGCGTGGGCTGCTGCCGGTGAGACCTCGACGGTCAGTGCCACGCCGCGTTCCCGGTAACGGCTCTCGGCCTGCGCCCGGGCGGTGCTGAGCAGATCGGTGACGGCCACCCGGGTCCGGCGCATGGTCAGCCGGCCCTCCTCGGCGGTGGTCACCAGCGCGATGTCCTCTCCGAGCCGGGCCAGGCGGGTGACCTGATCGCGCAGCAGGGTCACGGTTTCCTCATCGGCGTCGTGGACGCCGTCGGCGATGGCCTGGAGGTATCCGTCGAGGATGGCCAGAGGAGTGCGTATCTCGTGTGCGAGGTTGCCGAGCATCCGGGTGCGGGTGGCCTCGACCTCGGCCAGGTCGGTGGCCGTGGTGTTCAGCGCCTCGGCCAGTTCATCGAGCTCCCGGCCCATGCCCACATGTGGGACCCGAACCGAGTGGTCTCCGGCAGCGACCGCCCGGGCGGCGGTGGTGGCCGCAGTCAGTGACGTGGTCACCCGGCGGGTGAGGAACAGGCTCACCGCGACCGAGGCCAGCAGCGCTGCCATCAGGGCCAGAGCTAAGGACAGTGTGGAGGCGTCGCGGAAGGCCCACTCGGCGTGATACGCCACCGGCTCATCCGCTGCCTGGCCGGCGACCATGTGCTCGTGGAAGATCCGCGGTCCGAGACTGGCGGCGACCAGCCACGCCGTGCCGGCACCGACCAGCACCACCGCGACGGTGGCCAGCAGCAGCCGAGTGCCCAGCCCCCACCGCTGTGCCTTCACCGGCCGGCGCCCATCCGGTAGCCCACCCCGCGCACCGTCTTGATGAACACCGGATCGACTGCGTCGTCTCCGAGCTTGCGGCGCACGTGGCCGATGTGGACATCGACCAGGTGGTCATCGCCCACCCAGTCCGGCCCCCACACCTCCTCGATCAGCTCCCGGCGGGTAAACACCACCTGCCCCCGCGTGGCCAGGGCGGCGAGCACATCGAACTCGATCCGGGTCAGGTCCACCGGCGCACCGTCCACGTGGACCTCTCGCCCGGCCACATCCACCCTCAGCGCGCCGACCTCGATCACCTGCTCGACGGCCTGTCGGGGGCGGCGCAGCATCACCCGGACCCGGGCCACCAACTCGTTGGGACTGAACGGCTTGATCACATAGTCGTCCGCTCCGACCAGCAACCCCTTGAGTCGGTCGGCCTCCTGCACCCGGGCGGTGAGCATGACGATGTAACAGTCCGAGAATGCCCGCACCGCCCGGCACACCTCGATCCCGTCCATCCCGGGCAGCCCCAGGTCCAGCACCACCACGGCCGGGTTCCACCGCCGCACCAACTCCACCGCCATCCGGCCATCGGCGATGCTTTCGACCGCGAACCCGTCGCGTTCGAGGTAGGCGCTCACCAGCCGCGCCAACGGCGCCTCGTCATCGACCACCAGCACCCGAGGCAGCTGGCGATCAGTAGTCATCACCGTCATGCCTCCATTGTCCAAGAACGGCACCCCACCCAGTGCCAGGCAGCCTCAATGCGACAGACGAAGGGAGCGCTGGGGACGATGCAGGACCAAGGGCCTGGGCGGGTAGATGGTTCCGATACGGCAGAATAGGGCGGGTGAGACGACACCTAATCGCAGCGGCCGCCGCGCTCCTTCTGACCCTTGCCGGCTGCTCCAGCACCGCACCCGAGGCCGACCAGGCACCGGCCAGCACACCTGTCATCACCACCGATCAGGCCGATTTCCTTGCCGCACACGACCTGGACGGCATGGACGGAACCCAGATCGTCGACCACCTCGACCGGGTACCCGTAACCGAGCGTCCGACCGACCTCATGGCCTCCGTGCGCGCGGACCAGCTTGTCCTCGCCGACGGAGAGCAGGAGATCGCAGTCCCACTGGACGAGGACGGGTTCTACCTGTCCGTTGCCCCCTACGTCGATCAGACTCATGAGTGCTACTACCACTCCCTGACCACCTGCCGCGGCGAGCTGGCCAACGAGGACATCGGCGTGCGCATCATCGACGAGACCGGCGAGGTCCTCTTCGAGGAGCAGGTGACCACATTCGACAACGGCTTCGTCGGCTTCTGGCTCCCGCGCGACGTCGACGGCACCATCGAGGTCACCCACGACGGACTCACCGGCCAGAGCAACTTCTCCACCAGCAAAGAGGGGGCCACCTGCCTCACCACCCTCCAGCTCGGAGCGTGAGGGAGGGGACGATCTAGTTGTTGCCGGCCACGACGTTGGTGACGCTGGTCGGTAGTTTCGCGGCGGGGGGCTGGTTCCCGACGGCGGTGTGGGGCCGATGGTAGTTGTAGTGCAGGTTCCAGATCTGCAGGGCGTTGGCGCGTTCGGCCTCGCTGGTCCAGGTGCGGGCGTAGAGGAGCTCCTCGGTCAGGATGCGCTGGTAGCGCTCGACCTTGCCGTTGTGGCGGGGTGTGTAGGGGCGGGTGCGCTGGTGGCGCGAGGCGAAGGAGCCCACGGTGCGTCCGAAGTCACGGGCACGATAGTTGGCGCCGTTGTCGGTCACGACCGGCACGATCCGGTTGATGCCGTGCGCGGCGAAGAACGCTCTTGCGCGGCAGAAGAAGCCGATGGTGGTGGCGGCCTTCTCGTCGGCCAGGTGTTCGGTGTAGGCCAGGCGGGAGAACCCGTCGACCGCGGAGTGCAGGTAGACGTATCCGGCCCTCGTGCCGCGGGTCTTGGCGCGCTGGGCGGCCTTGTCCTGGTCCGAGCCGCGGCCGTGGGCGCGCCATCCGCCGCCATCGGGGATGCGGCCGACCTTCTTGACGTCCAGGTGGAGCATGTGGCCCGGGTAGCGGGCCGTGATCCGTCCAGGGCGACGGTTGGACGACCCGTCGGGGTCCAGGTGCCGGCGCTTGTTGATG
>CANMFP010000011.1 GCA_947497265.1 uncultured Isoptericola sp. | reverse complement strand
GAGCACGCCCGTGCCGCTACCCGAGATGAGTAGCGCCGCTCCTCACGCACCGCTCAACGGACTTTGCCGGAGCCCTGAATGAGGACCCGGAACACCAGGGGCTTGCCGTTCGCGCGCCGTTGCGACTCGTGCGACGCCGCCGCCGTCGGGACCATCACATTCATCGCCGTGGACCGCGAGCACCGTTACGCCGTCTGTCTCGACTGCGCCACCGACGCGCTGACCCACCCCGCTCGACACGTCCGTCTGCGCTTCACCGTCGCCCGGACCGGCGCCGAGGTCACCCGCGGTGTGATCGGCGGTGCCGCATGATCACGCCCACCTTCGGTACGGCAGACGTCCTGGCAGCGCTGGAGCGCATGAACTGCGATCAGCGCGCCGCGTGGGTCGCGCTGGTCAAGAGCGCTTCGGTGAACCTGTCCAACGCCGAGTATGCATTCGCTGGCAAGGTACCCGACGCGAAGCCCGACCCCGACATGTGGGCGGCGGACTCCTTCTGGCTCGGCACCTACCAGCTCAGCCACGCCGTCGAACAGATCACGTCGGATCCGAACGCCGGGAGGGCAGAGGCATGACCACCCCTGCTGCACTGCGACGTGACGGGGCCGAGATCCTCGACGACGTCCGCGGCGCCCTGACCCGCTACTGCATCCTTCCGAGCCGCCACGCATACACGGCGGTCACGCTGTTCTGCGCGTATACCCACGCCGCCGCGGTGTTCGACTTCGCCCCACGCCTGGTGCTGACGAGTCCGGAGAAGCGCAGCGGCAAGACGCGCTGCTTGGAGATCATCCACCAGCTGGCCCACAAGCCGCTGTCGACGGCGAACGCCTCGACCGCCGCGCTGTACCGCTCCCTCGCCGAGCCGCGGACCGTCCTGCTCGACGAGGCCGACACGATATTCGGCACCCGGCTCAAGGCCGAACAGCACGACGACCTGCGCGGCCTGCTCAACGCCGGGTTCCAACGCGGCACTCCTGTCGTGCGCTGGGACGCATCCAAGCGCGAGCTCGAGGAGCTGCACACCTTTGCCCCCGTCGTCCTGGCCGCCATCGGCCGGCTGCCCGACACGATCTCCGACCGGGCCATCAACATCGCGATGCGACGGCGCAAGCCCGCCGAGAGGGTCGCGCCGTTCCGCATCTCCCGTGACGCCGAGCTGCTCAGGTCACTGGCGTACGAGCTGTGCGTGTGGATCGAGGACAACTCTGCCGCCCTCAAGCGGGCGCGGCCCGGCATGCCCGTCGTCGATCGCGCCGCCGATCTGTGGGAACCCCTGATCGCGGTGGCCGACCTCGCCGCCGGGCCTTGGCCCACGGCTGCCCGGGCAGCCGCCGTCGCGCTCACCGAGGACGCCGCCCACGCCGACGCCGACCACTCCGCCGCCCACGAACTGCTCGCAAATGCCCGCGACGTCCTGGCCACGTCTCGTGGAGAGTTCGTCGCCACCGAGACCCTCATCGCCTCCCTGATCGCCCTGCCCGAGTCCCGTTGGGCCGACGAGGGACTGACCGGCCGGCGTCTGGCGATAATGCTCAAGGGCTACGGCGTGCCCGTGGGACGCAACCCCTCGACGTCCAAGCGCGAGCGCGGCTACCGACGCGCCGACTTCACCGACGCGTTCGAGCGCTACCTCAAGTCCACTGAGGCGAGTTCGAACGCACCGATGCGTCCGGAAGCGTCCGGAAGCGGACCGCACCACCCCTGACCTGCGGTAACACCCGTCCACTTGCCGGGTGTCGGACGGATCGATCCGTCCGACACCTGGCATCGTCGCAGGTCACCCGCAGGTGCGGTGAGTGGTTGCGTTGGATGGCCGCGGCGATCTGTTGCGCCCCGGGCACACCAGAGCCTCCATCAGACCCGGGGCGCAACAATCGTCGACCACGCGGCGTCCCCGAGCCGGGACTCGACGAGCAGGCGCAGCTCGGCGAGCGCGGCCAGGCGCGGATCGACAGCAGTGGGTTCGCAGGCGCCGTCCAGGAGCGGGACGAACTCGCTCATGCGCACGTGGGTTGCGGCCAGTTCGTGGTATACATTTGAAGGGTCTGCCCCGAGTTTGGTTGACACCTGAACTGTGAGGATCTTGTCCTCGCTGGAAGGATGTCCCCGTGGCAAAGCCCTACCCCAAGGAATTCCGCGACGACGTCGTGGCCGTGGCCCGCAAGGGCCAGGCATCGCTGTCGCAGATCGCGAAGGACTTCGGCATCTCCGAAGGCTCGCTGGCGAATTGGATGAAGCAGGCCGACATCGAGGACGGTCGCCGGCCCGGCCTGAGCGAGGCCGACAAGGCCGAGCTGCGAGAGCTCAGGAAGCGCAACCGGCTGCTCGAGCAGGAGAACGAGGTCCTGCGCCGCGCGGCGGCCTACCTGTCCCAGGCGAACCTGCCGGGAAAATAGTCTTCCCGCTCGTCCGCGAGATGGCCGCGGCCGGCGCCCCGATCAGGGTGCCGGTCGCGGTGGCGTGCAGGGTCCTGGGGCTGACGACCCAGGGGTACTACAAGTGGCTCAAAGACCCCGTCTGCCAGCGTGACTGGGACGACGCCCACGTCATCGACGTGCTCTACGACCTGCACCACGACGATGCGACCCTGGGCTACCGGTTCCTGACCGACGAACTGGCCGACGACCGCCAGATCACCGTCGGGGAGAACCGCGTGCACCGGCTGTGCCGCATCGCCGGCATCACCGCGTCCCATCACAAGAAGCGCAGCAAGGCCGGACCGGCCGGGCCCGCCCCGCACGACGACCTCCTGGCCGTGGTCGACGAACACGGCGTAGTCCGCCACGAGTTCGTCGCCGACGCACCGAACAAGGTCTGGCTCTGGGACATCTCCGAGCACCCCACGCGAGAAGGGAAGCTCTACATCTGCGCGATCAAGGACGTCTACTCCGGGCGGATCGTGGGCTACTCCATCGGGGCGCGGATGAAGTCGTCCCTGGCGATGGCCGCGATGCGTAACGCGATCGCGCTGCGCTCACCGGCAGGGACCATCTGCCACTCCGACCGAGGTGGGCAGTTCCGAGCGAAGAAGGTGCAGCGCCTGCTGAAGAACCACCATCTGGTCGGGTCGATGGGCCGCTCCTACGGGGCTGGGGACAACGCCAGCATGGAGAGCTTCTTCTCCCTGCTGCAGAAGAACGTCCTGGACACCCGACGCTGGGACAGCCGCGAGGACCTACGCCTGGCGATCGTGACCTGGATCGAGACGAAGTACAACCGTCGCCGCCGTCAGCGCCGTCTCGGCAGACTCACCCCGGTCGAGTTTGAGACCATCTACACGGCCGCAGAAGCGGCCTGATGACCGCACACCCCGATCGTCAACCACATCGGGGGCAGACCCTGCTGCTGCACGTCGAGCACGACAGGTCCGTGTGACGTTCACACCCCTACTGGGAAAGGCTCAATGCCGTCATCGAGAGCTTCTGGTCCCGCATGCAGGTCGAGCTCCTGAACCGACGTCGCTGGCGCACCCGCCTGGAGCTCGCGAACGCGATCTTCGAGTACCTCGAGATCTTCCACAACCGCCAGCGCCTGGCACTCCGCCCTCGGCTGGCTGACACCCGTAGAGTTCGAGAGCACAGCAACGATCACCGTGGCCTAGATTCCAGCAATCTGACTCCACGGAAGCCGGGGCACACCAGAGCCTCCATCAGACCCGGGGCGCAACACTCGCCTACTCAACTTCGCCCAACTGCACCCTGCCCGCCGGATCGCGCTGCCGCGCCGTCCCTGTTGCCCCATGCGGCGAGGCAGCGGGCCCGGCGGCTGTCGCGATATCGGGCTGTAGCGGATGAACAGGTTCCCAGAATCAGTGATCGAAAAGTTCCCAGGCACCTCGTGGGATTCCGTCAGCATCAGGTACAACAGCGACCCATGCCCACGTTGCCGATTCGCTCACGGCATGTTTCCAGCCGCGCTCAACAACCTCGCCGATGGAGTCAACTCCAAAGGGGTACTCCTCATGGGCAATCAGTCCCGCCTCTCCAAATGATCCCAAAGCAATGAATCCCTCGCCGATGTCGATTCCACTCAGTGCGGTCTCAGGGTCGAGTAGGACGCTCAGCATTGAGCGGGGCTGAATAGGCGGAACAATAAGTCTCGTTGACCCTTCGTTAAGGCGATACCACCGGGCACCATGGACTCCGTATGCCCATCGCTCACAGAGTAACTTGACACCTGCGGTAGATTCGGCAACATCGCGCCAGAAGCCCTCATTCGCAACGGTATCGACACGCGGCCCGGTATCACCTTCCGACGCTGGCACGTCGCTATAATCGAGGCATAAGTGCGGCAATGAAGGCGGCAAGCGCTGCAGGGAGTCCACGGAATCGAGAAGCAGGTACGTGGATGCATCCCACGAACTCTCAATCCGAATCCCTGGCGCCGTCAATGCGCAATACGGGCCGCGCCCACCGGCCATCCTAACTACGAACTCTATCGCCTCGCCAGCATCAAGGACCGAACCGTTTCGCAGTCCGATAAACGACTCCTCGGGCGGCTCACCGACGAACAAATCCGTGATTTCAAACCTGGTGACAGACAACGACTTTGTGAGCGCAGCGAGAAGGCTTCGAAGGTCTTCGATGAATGCGCTCCAATGCAACGACTCGTCAAGCTCGACGCCCACCGACTCCTCGCGAGGCCCGACGCCAATCTCGATCATTTTCCTACCCTAAATAGTCCAAGAAGGTCACCATTGTTGGCGATGTCCAAACTAAATGTTCCATCCCTTGCGTCGGATCGATTGGACTGAAACGGAGCCTTGTCGTTGGATCCCTTGAAGACTCCACCCTTGTGACCAGTACGGTCCCATGTGATCTGCCGCGGCTGGCCCGGTCCGGGCTTCAAGTTCTTCCAGATTGAAGCGCCGCCTGCGGAACGGAACTTGGTCTTCGTATAGCCGAGAAAGTTTGCTATGTCATCAGACTGCACCCGGGAGATCGGGTTCTCATTGCAGCCATTTCGATTGTGCACGAGCACATCAAACTCGCCGACGTGATAGGTGTGGGTGTCAGCGACGGCAAGATTGTAGGCGAGCCCCCGCTTTCGGCTATCAGTATCGACCTCACGCGTTACGCCAACGTTGCGACCGTCGGCCGTTTGCACCAACTCACCACGGTCGAGGTTCTCGGCGCTTTTCCACAACCGGTCCGTTACAGACCAGAAGGGATGGTCTTCGGTAGTTACTATGAGTTCCCCGTCGATTTCGAACTCGAACAGGTCGTCCTGGTGCACCCACAGAAATGTCACCTCCCGAGCAGCCTGCAGCCCTGTCTCGGGGTCGGTCGCGATGACCTTGTCGCCCAACTCTATGGCCTCGATCTGCTTATGGCTACCGTTTGCGAGGGTCACTGCTCCGTCTGGACGGGCGTGGTGCGGACTGATCGCGCCCTCCAACGGGGCTGACGAACCCGGAACCTGCGTCGTGAGGTAGTAGGAGGTGCTTGTCCGTGGATGCTCGACACGATGCCAGCGCTCAGAACGATCCGCAGCATGGGGAAGAGGCACGCCAGGGCGACCAGCACGAGCGTCAGATGCGTGGCATGTACCTGCGGTTCGCCGCGATGATCCTGACGGCAATGGTCGTCATGTACTGGGTGATGTTCGTCGGGTCCTGGCAGTGGAGCCACGTCCGCTTCAGCCAGAGCCGGGTCTTCATGGCGATCACCATGGGCGGCACCATGGGCTTGATCATGCTCGCCTGGATGCTGAACATGTACAAGAACACCAAGGCGAACGTCGCGATCGTCGTCGCGAGCCTCGTGCTCCTGGTCGGTGGCGCGGCCCTCGACCGCAGTCAGGTGACGGTCGACGACACGGCGTTCATGAGCGCGATGATCCCCCACCACTCCCTGGCCATCACGCGGTCCGAGCGCGCGCAGATCTCCGACGTCCGGGTGTGCCAGCTCGCGGTCGAGATCATCGAGGCCCAGAACCGTGAGATCGCCGAGATGGACTGGCTCATCGACGACATCGAGCAGAACGGACTTGCGCTGACGCCCGAGGAGGCCGAGGCACGCGCCGTGCCGACGTTCCCCGGCACCGCGCTCCGCGACTGCCCCACCGGCTGACCTGCGTGGACGGCGGCGGTCTCGTAGTGCTGTGTCGGTGAGCGGTGCCGGGCTGTCGGTGACCACGGCGCCGACGAACCGGGCGACCACGATCGTGGCCGTGATAGCGACGGCGATCGTCGGGTTTGCGTCGGTGCGTGGGCGACGTCGGGCCCCGTCGGACGTCGGCACGTTGCCGTGCCGGCGCCCATCGGTACGCCGCCAGATCCGCACTGGGACGTGCATTCTGGTGCGGCGCACGAGGTGCCAGCAGAGCGTGACCCGGTCGCCGGTCGCGTCGAGCAACTGTTCCGCGCCCCCCAACGATTCGTGCCAGGAGGTCCGGGCTCGGCCAGGTAGAACCACGACGCTCGCCCCTCGGCGCGCACCGACACCAGCCCGCAGTCGCGCAGGCACACCGGGCGCGGCCGCGGCACCCGACAGCTGCGCTCGGCCCGAGCACGCAGGCGAGCGTGAGCAGCACGATCCCGAGCACGCACCGCATCGCGGTCGTGGCGGTGGAGCCTCGGGTGGAGGCAACCATGGCGAGAACGATCCTAGGGCGTGAACCTGGCTCGCCGATCACAGTCGTCGGTCACGACCCACCGGGTTCAGGGTTCCTGCGCCGCGACGGCATCGACGAACTCCCAGTGCCACGGCTCGTACTTCGAGCCGCCCGGACGCGCCCAGTCCGGGTTGTCCCAGCCGGAGGTCTGCGCCTGCTGCGCAAGCCAGTCCCATCGGTCCCCGGCATAGGTCTCGGCGCACAGGTCGACCGCGAGACCCCAGCCGTGGTTGGACGTGCCCGGCGTGGCGGCGAGGTAGCCCTTGGCTGCCTTGGTCGCGACCTGCTGGTCGTAAGACCGGTAACCATCCGCGATGCACATGGGCTCACCGAACCTGGCGACGTAGGCCTCGTTCAGTTCCGCGAGCGCCTCGGCGGCGTCCGCGCGCACCTGCTTCGCTCCGTCCCAGGGCGAGCACAGCTGGTCCTGCGGGACCTGCCCGTTGGCCACCCCCTCGTCGACGGCGACATCGCAGCCGGGCGGTGCCCCGCCGTCGTCAGCCACATCGGCATCCTGCGCCTGGGGCGCGTCCGACGCGGCCTCTGCTGGCGGGGTCGGCTTGGGCTCGGGAGGTGCCGGCTCGATCTCGACCTTCAGTCGCTCCCCGGCCCTGGATATCTTCGCGGACCGGTCGACGACGATCGGCGGAGCAGCGGCCAGCTTCGAGGCCTCGCTCGCCTCCTGTGCCTGCGAGTCAGGGTTCTGCCGGAGCGTCTCGGCGTGGGCGTGCCGAGGCTCGGCGGTGGTGATCGCGAAGGCCGCCGTCGTGGCGACCATGGCGGCGACGCCGAGGCTGCCGCCCAGGAGGCGGACGCCGGTTCGCGAACCGGGCCTGCGGTCGGTATGGCGGCCGCGTGCGGCGCGGTTCCGGCGCGGGCGAGCCTGCCTGACCTCCGTCGGGTTGGTGTGGCCGTGCCTCATGCGGGACCACACAGCTGTCGGTCCGCGCGTGGCGCGAGATGGGATTCGGGCACACGGCACAGGTGAACGCACATCGATATCTCCGGGCGCCTGCGAGGTTAGCTGTCGGATTCGGGTCGGAGACTGACCCGGCCAGCGAGCATGCTCGCGTGGCTTCACCCCGAGGGCGCCGGCCTGCGGCGCCCGAAAGTGGTTCCCCCGTCCCTGCCGGGTGTTGATCAGCACGCAGCGGTGGCAGGGCTCGGCGCCCGCCCGTGCACCCCACGATCGTGAGGTGGACCGAATGTACCCGACAACGACCCGGAAAGTCACGAACAGATAACGCTGTCCTCCTCGCCGCTTCGAGGACCGGTCGACTGGCCACCGGTACAGCAATCCATGCTCTACTCACCGCAGGCTGACCACTGTCGACCGCATCGAGGTGATGGGCAGGCTCGGCCAGCCCTTGAGAGACCCGACCTGGCGCGCCTGCTGGCCGGGTGCACCTAGGCAGAACCACTACGCGAGGCCGGCACGGCCGGCGCGCGCTCGCCGGCCCGGAGCCGGGCGGCGAGGCGCCTGGCATCGCGTTGGACGTACCCGAGCAGGGCTGAGCCGCGGTCACGCTGCCAGGGCCGGCCGATCGCGTACAACCCGGGCACGGCAGTGGCGCCGTCGTCGACGACGAGGACGCCACTCTCGTCGAGCGCACCCGGGACCGTGATCCACGTGTCGTCATGCCGGTACCCGGTGGCCCACACCACCACCGCGGGCCGGACGCTGCGACCATCGACGAACTGGACGGTGCCACGGGCGGCCCCCGCGGCTCGGGGGTCGTCGGTAGTCGTTGGTGTGTACCTGCACGACGGCCGGGTCAAGACGGGCCGCGAACGACGGCGTCCAGGGCCGTCCGAACGCACCGGTGGCCACGACCACCCGGGCGGCACGGATCATCTCCCCTCCGGCCAGGTGGAGGCGGAAGTCGCCCGCGGTGCCCTCCAGGCGGGTGACCTCGGCGCCGGTACGCACGGGCAGCTCGAACCGGGTCGCGTAGTCCTCGAGATAGGCCGCCACCTGGTCCTTGCCGGGGTAGGACCGCGCGTCGGAGGGAAACGCCGCTCCGGGCAGGGCGTCGTACCGCGCGGGCGTGAACAGGCGCAGGGACTCCCACCGGGCTGGCCCAGTTCGCTCCCACCCTTTCGGCGCGCTCCAGCAACAGCGCGTCGACACCGCCACGCGTCAGGTAGTACCCGAGCGCGAGCCCGGCCTGCCCGGCGCCGACCACGACGACGTCACGCTGCTCCTCCGGCCCCGCTGAAGTGCTCACGATGCAAACAGTACACGCAAGCATGTACTTTCGCGGGAATGGAGCCGTGGCCCTCACAGATGCCGCAAGCCTGGCCAGGCTCGGGCACGCACGCGTGCACTCCGACCGAGCCGACGTGTTGGAGGAACTCCCCGCCAGCTGTGATCGCCAAGTCTCCGGCCGGCGATCGCAACGCGGCGACCGAGAGAGCCGAGAGAGCCGAGAGAGCCGAACACACGATCGACAGGAGGCCGAGCAAGAGGAGCACAGGGCGCAGCTACCGCGCCCTGAGTCGCAAGCAGTACTGCCCTGACGATCCGACCCGTTGCTGGCTCAACTGCTGGCTTACGGGCTCGAGCACGGGCGGACGCCCGCGAACACCGACGGGCGGAATTCCGCGGATCATGGCGCGTTCTGGCTGGTCAGAGTTCATTCGGGACGAAGAGGTCGCAGGTTCAAATCCTGTCACCCCGACCAGCCGAAAGGCCCTCTGACCAGCGGAAACGCTGAAGTCAGAGGGCCTTTCGTTTTACCCCGAGCGCCACGAAACCGGGGTGCTTCATTAACTGCTTCACTACGGCCCTGGACTCCGGCGCGTCTTGACGGTCTGCGGCGGACCGCTGGCGCGCGTTGGAGCATCCTCACCTCCAGGCAACGAAGGGCTCGATCGTCCGCGACGATCGAGCCCTCATCCCCCGGATGCTACGTCTGTCACCCGCCATTGAGCCTTTCCCAGTAGGGGTGTTGGTGTGAGTGGGTCAGGTGGTCCGGTCGTGGATGTGGTGGAGGATGACGAGGGCGGCCGCGACGATGGGGCCGATGCTCGAGGGGCTCAGGGAGACGCGGCGCAGGGCTTTGAAGTTCTTCAGCAGGGCGTTGCCGCGTTCGCCGATACCGCGCAGAGCGTGGTGCAGCGCGTTGCGGGCGCGTTCATTGATGGTCAGCTGGCCGCCGGTGGGCTTCTTGGCCGGGATGACGAACTGGTCGTCGAGGGCCTCGTAGCCGAGGTCGGCCAGCACGTGGCGTCCGGCCGTGTTCCAGGTCTGGACCGCTTGAAGCAGACCGTCGGCGGCGCGGGCGCAGGTGGTGTCGTGCTCGCGGCCGGGTCGGACCGGCGAGACCCAGATCGGCCAACCGTCCGGTGCGGTCAGCACCTGGATGTTGCCGCCGTGGGCCTTGTGCGGCTCATCGCAGATGAGGGTGTAGGCGAGGTCTGAAGCCGCCTGCTTCGAGGAGTGATCGGGCGATGTAGTGGGTGAGGTTGCGGAAGCCGAGGGCGGAGCCGCGGAGGTGTTCGAGTCGGCCGTTGATCGCCTCCGTGGGCCCGTTGCTCGTGCCGGGCACGTCGAAGAATGCGAGGACGTCGGCGGCGCGCTTGGTCAGCGTCCGGCCGAGCACTACGCCCGAGAGAATCGCCCCACTCCGTGGGTGCGTGCGACGCTACGGGGTGCGCTGACGCGCCCACCATCACCGATCCGTGCTCCCGCTGTGACGTGCAGTCGGGCCTGCTCGGCGTGCATGTCGAGGCGGCCGAACGGACCGAGACCCTGACGACGTAGCAGTCGAAGGGCTGTCCGGACCGCGGGGTCGCACGACGGTCCGCATGGTGACGTCCAGATCCGGGGTGGTGTAGCGGCAACCCGCGTTGCGCTGCCTCGGAGGCGGCATGCCCTCGCGGTCGTTCGTCGAGCAGGGAGTCTGCTCTGCGACGGTGAAGCGCACGAGATCACGGCAGCACACCCTAGGTGTTTCTGTTTAGCTACTCTGCTAAAGTGCAACCCATGATGCAGGTGGGCGCTTCCTCTTCCTTTCAGCCTGGCACCGAGCTGCTTGCAGATCGCGCCCGGACGCGCGAGGCCGTCCAGGCGTGCCTGGCAACGCTACGCTCCGGTGTCCTGCCGGACGATGTCGAGCGCCAGCGCGTGGACTTCAAGGAGGAAGCAGGACGTCGCGGCGCCGGCGGCGTCCTGCTCCCCGCGTCGCCAGAGAACACGAAGGCTGCCGATCAGCTCGCCGACGAGGTCGCCGCGATGTCCAACACCCCAGGCGGTGGGGCGCTCGTCGTCGGTGTCGAGAATCGTAGCGGCGACCTGCTGGGCTCCGACCTCGACCCCGAGTGGCTACGCCATCAGATCTACCGGCGCGTCGACGTCGCACCGGACATCGAGGTCGTCGTCGAACGGGGTATCCGTCTCCTGGTGATCTACGTCGCCGAGGCCAGGGAGCCGGTCGAGGACACCGGCAACAAGCTCCGCTGGCGGGTTGGCGCAGCGTCGGTGCCAGTCGACCGTGGCGAGTGGTGGACCCACCGCCAGGGCCGCGCCGGTTGGGACGCGATGTCTCGCCCCAGCGGCATGGACGCGAGTTTCGTCAGCGCCGGCGCGATCGCCGTCGCACGCGAGTACCTCCGCAGACGCGACACCTCCGACGACGGTCTCGCCAGCGCTTCGACGTCGGACCTGCTGCGACGACTCGGAGTGTTGGCGGTCGACGGGCACCTCACCCAGGCCGGCGCACTCCTACTCTGTCCCGCACCTCGGCCATGGCTGACGTGGACCAGGCTCGACGTCGAAGGTGGCGACATCCTCGCCCGCGACGAGGCCCAGGCCGGCCTGAGCCTGCTTGAGCAGCTTCAGCGAGTCGAGACGCTGCTCGAAGCCGCCAACGACCTCGTCACCATCTCCGGCCAGTTCGCCGAACGTTCGCTGCGCAAGCTCCCGATGCGATCCGCCCGCGAAGCGGTCCTCAACGGCGTCGTCCACCGAGACTGGAACCTCCACGAACCCACGACCGTCACCTGGGTCGACGAGGACTCGTCACTGACCGTGGTCTCGCCCGGCGGCTTCGTCGGCGGCGTTTCCGCCGACAACCTGCTCACCCAACGCTTCAGCCGCTCTCCTGCTCTCGCCGACGCCGTCCGCGCGCTCGGTCTCGTCGACAAGCAGGGCATCGGCGTGGACCGCATGTACCGTGAGCTGGTCACCCTCGGCCACCGCCCGCCACTCGTGATTGAAGAGTCGGGCCCGCGAGTGCGGACGCGATTGGTCGGCGGAGCCCCCGTCATCCCCGTGCTGCGACTGACCTCTCGAATCCAGCCCGTCGCCCGGCAGCGTGACGTCCAGGTCGCCCTCGTGGTCTACACCCTGCTCCACCAGCCCTTCACCACCGCCAGGCAGATCGCGGCTGTGCTGCAACGCACCCATCCCGAGGCCCAGGAGGCACTGGAGACCACTCACCGCTGCGTGATCGACGAGCAGCCATTGATCATTCCCCACAAGGACGCCTGGCTACTCTCGCGGACCGCGCGTCGGACCCTGCTCTACACCAAGAACGACCGAGACCTGCTCCGCCGTCGGCGTGTCCTGTGGTACGACAGCCCCCACCCCCAGGACACCCCCGCCGTCGTCGAGGCTTGGCTCAACTCCCACGACCGCATCACCTCCGGCGACTACGGCGTGCTCACCGGGCTGACAACCGCCGGCGCGCGCGGGGTACTCGACCGACTCGTCGGCGATGGGCTCCTGGCCCGCGGCGACACCACGGGCCGCAACGCCCACTACCTGCGGGCGAGCTGAGTGACTCCTGCTGCACCAACTGCTGTACTACTGTTGCGACACCCCGCGGACGTCTCCGAACACCCACGAGCGCGAAACCGCCGTTCAAACCCTGTTCCGGCCCGTCACGGTCGCTTCGGGACGAAGAGGTCGCAGGTTCAAATCCTGTCACCCCGACCAGCCGACAAGGGCCGCTGACCTGGGAATTTGCCCAGGGCAGCGGTCCTTTCGCGTTCAGCCGGAACGACCGCTTCGCGCCTTCTGGGCATCTATCTGAGCACCAAACGAGGGCCGCGACTTCTTCGCACAGCCCTCGGGCATCGGCATTCATCGCGGTCAGACCCTTGCGCGACAGACATCGACCTCTTCGCGCAGGCGCCAGGTAGAACACACAAGGCAGTCCGCTCATCCGCACCGATCCCGGGTACTGCGCCACGACGCCGCATCTCACGCGGGTGGGCTCCGTCGGCGTCTCGCCTGTGCGCGTCGGTCTGATGTCCGGTGAAGCCACCTTCCCGGCGCACCGGATGGTTGACTGATGACTTCGTGTAGGCGAAACTATCTGTCATGTCGTTGATTGCCGTGCGCGATGCCGCCCAGCGCCTCGGGGTCTCACCCCGTCAGGTGCAGCACCTCGTCGCCCAGGGCGAGCTCACGTCGCTGGCTCGCGGGGTCATCGACTCGGAGTCGATCGATCGGTTCCTCGCAGTGCGTGGCCAGCAGCGCACGCGCCCGTGGTTGCCCGAGACGGCGTGGGGTGCGGTCGCGATCCTGTCCGGGCTGGTTGCCTCCTGGATGGGCGAGACGCAACGGTCTCGCCTGAAGGCTCGGATGCGGTCCATGAGCGCCGCGGACCTGGTCGAGCGAACGCGGGAGCGCGCCGACGTCGTGCAGTACGCCGGGCACTCGTCCGTCGCTGGACGCTTGAGGCAGCGGATCGTCGACACGAGCGTGGCGCGAACCCGGCTCGAGCTGGCGGACGCCAACATGGTCGACGGCTACGTCGACGCGAACAAGCTCGACGAGCTGGTGCGCAGGTTCGGGCTCGTCCGCGACACCAGCGGCCGCATCACACTGCGCGCCACAACCTTCCCGACCGGCACGATCACACGCATCGCGGCCGCCGACACCGTTCTCACCGCCCTGGACCTCGCCGGTTCGTTGGACACCCGCGAACGAAGCGTCGGCATAGACGCCCTGACCGACGCCCTGGAGAAGCCGCGTGGCTGACCGTCCCACGATCACCGTCCCGACGCCGGCGGGCGGATGGCTCGCACCCTGGCCCAACGTCGCCGAGATCGCTGCAGCCTTGCCGCACACCGCATGGACCCTCGTCGGTGGGCTGATGACCCAGCTCCACACGATCCACCACGGCCTGGACGTCGTCCGCCCGACCAACGACGTCGACATCGTGCTGCACGTGGAAACTACCCGCGGTCTGCCTGCCCACGCCTCACGCGTGCTCGAGTCGCTCGGATACCAGATGCTCACGTCGATCGACCCGCGCGAGCGCACCGCGCACCGGTTCGTCCGCGGAACCGACCGCGTCGACCTGGTCACCAGCGGGCCCGACGTCGTCGACGTACTCGTCGCCGACCACGCCGCGCCCTGCGTGGTCGAGCCGCTTCGTGGCCGCGACCTCGTCACCATCGAGGGCGGCACCCAGGCGCTGCGCCGAACCGTCAACGCAGGTCTGGTCATCGACGCAGACCCGACGACGATCAGCGTGCCGAACGTGTTCGGGGCACTCGTCCTCAAGGCCGCCGCCTACCGGACCGACTCACGCGATCGCGAACGCCACCTGCAAGACGCCGCCGCGCTGCTGTGCTGCCTGGACGACCCGTTCGCCGCGCGCGAGACTTTCGCCGGGTCAGACCGCCAACGCATCGCCACGCTCCCCCGAAACCTGCCCGACGACTCCCGCAACTGGAACGCGATCCCGCGCGAAGCCCGTCGTGAAGGCCAGACAGCACTGCGCATCCTCGCCAGCTGACGACGACCGCGCTGGGGTGTCGCGCGTCAGACTGAGTGGCAGGGCCCGTAGCTTGCGGGTCTGACCAGGACCAGGAGTCGACCGGCCGGTGACCTGCTGGGTGCGCAACTGGGGGCTCACCGCACTGACCGACGGCGGACGCCGACGCACGCCCGCGCGCAGATTTCGTAGGTCCGGCCTTTCGTCGTTTCGGGGTGGGGCCGGGTGGTCGGCCGGTGCGCCCGGTTCTCAGGCCAGAGCCCGGGTCAGACAGGCCGACCCGGGCTCGGAGCTCAGCGCGACTCGCTTCGCGTAGGCGGTGAACTCCGTGATGGACCACCAGCCGTCGGCGCTGCCGGTGTTGACCGCCTTGACGTGGCGAGCGGTCTGCGCGAGGAACGACGCCTCCCGGGTCGGCTGGGCGTCGCCCACGATGGCGGCGACCTTCGTCCAGTCGGCACTGTCCGAGGACACGTAGACGTCGGCGCTTCGGGCGTAGTCGTCCGCGTTGGTGTCGGAGTCGAGCTCGGCGGTGCGCGGTCACAGCATGTCTCTCGTGAGGCCCAGGGTGCGCATCGACTGCATCCAGCACCTCCACGTGCGTCAGCCCCGCCCTCGCATCCGTCTCACCAGCTATACCCTGACCGTTCGACTGCGTGACGGTTCTGGAGTCCACGGTCCGGCGATTCTGGAACTGAGCATCCGGCAGTTCTGGAGTTTATGGCCCGGTGGTTCTGGATCTCGGCTAGTCTTGCCTGGTGAGCGACTCGACCGGCCACCTGGTACCCAGACGGATTCTTGACGTGGCTCTCCAGCGCCACGCCGAGAGCCCTGTCCTCCTTCTGGAAGGCCCCCGCGCCGTCGGGAAGTCAACCCTGCTGAGGCAGCTGGCCGAACGCGTCGGGGGCCGGATCCTGGATCTCGACGACCTCGACACCCGGACGGCCGTCGCGCGCGACCCAGCCACGATGATCGACGGCGACCAGGTGGTCCTTATCGACGAGTACCAGCACGCAGCGGTCGTCCTCGACGCGATCAAGGCGAGACTCAACACCACCGGGCGCCCAGGTCAGTTCATCCTCACCGGCTCGGCGCGCCACGAGGCGCTGCCACGGGCAGCGCAGGCCCTTACCGGACGCCTCCAGCGGCTTCCCGTCCTGCCGCTCGCCCAGTCCGAACTCCGTGACGTCCGCGCGGACTTGCTGCCTCGACTCCTGACCGATCCAGACGCCGTCGTCGCGGCCGCTGCACGGCCCACATCCACCACGACACGCGATGACTACGCAGCCATGGTCGCGCGCGGCGGCTTCCCCATGGCTCGTGCCGCCGCGACCGACCGCGCCCGTGGGCGCTGGATCGACGATTATGTGCGCCTCACCCTCGAGCGTGACGCTCAGGAGCTGTCGAAGGTTCGCCAAGCCCACACCCTTCCGCTCATCCTTGAACGGGCAGCCGGCCAGACCGCTCAGGTTCTCAACACCGCCCGGATGGCCCACGCGACGGGCATCGACGGCAAGACCGCGCGGGATTACCTCCGCCTGCTCGAGGCCGTCTTCCTGCTGCGCATCCTGCCCGCGTGGGATCGCACCCTGACCAAGCGAACCAATGCCCGCCCCAAGGTCCACATGCTCGACACCGGCGTCTCCTCTCGTCTGCTGCGCCTGACGCCAGAGAAGCTCGCCCGTCGCGAGCCAGCCGCGCTCACCGAGTTCGGCCATGCGCTGGAGACCTTCGCCGTCGGGGAGATCCTCAAGGAAGCCAGTTGGACTGACGACATCGTCGACCACGGGCATTGGCGCACCCGCGACGACGAGGAAGTCGACCTCGTTCTCGAGTCCGACGACGGAGGCATCATCGGCTTCGAGATCAAGGCCGCGGCCCGCACCTCCCGCGACGACTTCGCCGGCCTCCGCAAGCTCCGCGACACCCTCGGGGCGACGTTCGTCGCTGGCGTCGTGCTCTACACGGGTCCGCGGAGCTACACGTACGACGACCGCCTCCATGTCATGGCGATCGACCGCATCTGGACCCCGTAGTCCCGAAGCCTGCCTGAACCCACTGCTGCACTACTGATGCGACACCCCGCGGACACCGACGAACGCCCACGAGCGCGAACCCGCCGTTCAGACCCTGTTCCGGCACGTCACAATCGCTTCGGGACGAAGAGGTCGCAGGTTCAAATCCTGTCACCCCGACCAGCCGAAAAGGGCCGCTGACCTGGGCGTACGCTCATGTCAGCGGTTCAACGGCGGCGTCACGTCAGGCACGGGAGCCCTCCTTCAGGTCCGGGATCTCGTCGGGGCGCACGAGCTCGCGCCCCACGAGGGTGGTGACCAGCGCGTCCCAGCGGTCGGGGGCGATCCGTGCCTGCAGGTCCGCCAGCGCCCTGGGGATCGTGGTCGTGGGCACGCCGTCGACGTCGGTCAGGTCTTCGTCGGTGATGTCGGCGCGGCGTTCCAGCACCATCCAGTCCGGAAGGGTCCGGCGCACGCGACGCCGAGTTCCCACGCGCACCTGCCGGGGGTTGAACTGACCGACCTCCAGCAAGTCGAGGACCGACTCGCGCTGTAGGAACGCGCCCGGCCCGGCGAGGGCGACAGCGACTGCCAGCTCGGTGCGGCGGGCCGTCGGAACGTCCAGGTGGGTGTAGACGCCCTGACCGTAGGAGCGCAGCACGCCTCGCACTGCCAACTTGCGCACCTCCACCGCGGGCACGCCAGCGTCTTCTGCCTCGGCGACGGTGACGACGCCGTGATTGCTCGCGGCGATCTCCCACAGGTCATGCCGATACCCCACAGCCCACCTCCACTGCCAATACCGTACCACTGGCGGTACGGGTTTGACCGCCAGAGGCTCATCTTCACTTCGCCCCCCGTCGCCGTGAAACGGCACGGGCGCACGGTGGGGTTCTTCATCCCGGCGAAAGCTGACCTGTCAGCTGACGTCGCCGCGCTCCAGTGCGCGGTGGCCAAGCTGGCGGCGTTGATCGACGAACACGGTCTGGACGTCGAGGACCTGATGGAAGACCCCAAGGCCGCTCGCCGCGAGACGAGGCGGTAGTGCAGATCGACAGCAGCATCATCCTGGATGTGAACGTCCTCCTGCGCGTCGTGCTGGACGAGAGGGCGCGCCACCCTGGCCACCGAGCACGCCGGACACGTCGCGTTCTACCCCCCCGGCCGGTTGCCTACGACGACGTCCGCCTTCGACGAGGAGTTCTACGCAGCCAAACGAAGCGGGTGCAGATCTACCTCGCCGAGGATGTCCCGCGTCAGACTGAGTGGCAGGGCCCGTTGCTTGCGGGTCTGACCAGGACCAGGAGTCGACCGGCCGGTGACCCGCTGGGGGCGCAACTGAGGGCTCACCGCACTGACCGACGGCGGATGCCAGCGGACCCTCACGTGCAGAATCTCGCCGTACCGACGGCGTCCGAGCACGTCCGAGTTGATTCGGGACGAAGAGGTCGCAGGTTCACATCCTGTCACCCCGACCAGTCGGAGGCACGGCGCTCGTCGCATTGGACCTCGCCAGCTCTCTCGATCCCCGTGGCCGCACGGCCGGGCTGAACGCGCTCACCACCGCTCTGGAGCGAGTGCGTGGCCGACCGTCCCACGATCGCCATCCCCACGCCGCCAGAGGGATGGCTCGCACCCCTGGCCCACGTCGCCGGATCGCCGCCGCCTGACCAAAGGGGTGACTGCGGTGGTCCCCTGCCTGCGTAGGGCAGAATCGCGTCGTGCTTCTGACGTTGTCGACGACTCACCGACCCGCCTCGGACCTGGGGTATCTGCTGTTCAAGCACCCCGATCGTGTCCAGGAGTTCAAGCAGTCGTTCGGCAAGGCCACCGTCTTCTACCCCGAGGCGAACGACGAGCGCTGCACTGTCGCGGTGCTGCTCGAGATCGACCCGGTGCGGCTCGCGCGTTCGGCAGGCAAGCGCAGTCCGGACTTCTCGCTCGCGCAGTACGTGAACGACCGGTCGTACGCGGCGTCGTCGATGCTCGGTGTGGCGGTCGCGAACGTGTTCAGCACCGCACGCAGCGGACGCGGCGACTCCCGGCAGGCCGTCGCGGACGCTGCGATCCCGCTGGAGATCACCATCCCGGTCCTGCCCTGCAGGGGCGGCCCTGACATCGCTCGCCGGATCTTCGGACCGCTCGGCTGGATCGTCGATGCCGAACCGATCCCGCTGGACGGACGGTTCCCAGAGTGGGGCGAGTCGAGGTACGTGCGCCTGACGTTGACGGGCACTCTCCGCCTCGCCGACGCCTTGAACCAGCTTCACGTGCTGCTGCCCGCGATGGACGAGGCGAAGCACTATTGGCAGAGCGACGACGAGGTGGACAAGCTGCTGCGCTCCGGGGAGGGCTGGCTTGCCACGCACCCGGACCGCGAGCTCATCACGCGCCGCTACCTGGGTCACCGGTCGTCGCTGGCCGGCCGAGCGCTCGAGCGCCTGGCCGAGCTGGGTGACGACGTCGTCGAGGACCTCGAGCCCGCGGCGGACGAGGAGGTCACGCAACCGCCCGAGAAGCGCGCCTCGCTCAACACCCAGCGCCACGAGGCCGTGCTCGCGGCACTCTCGGAGCTGCAGGTGCGGACGGTGATCGACCTGGGCTGCGGGCCTGGGGCGTTCCTCGACAAGCTTGTGCGCGAGCCGTCGTTCACGCGCATCGCCGGGGCGGACGTGTCGGCTCGTTCGCTGCAGATCGCGGCTCGTCGCCTGCGTGTCGACCGGATGAGCGAACGGCAGTCCGAGCGCCTCGAGCTGTTCCAGGGCGCGCTGACCTACGAGGACTCCCGGTTCTCCGGGTTCGACGCTGCGGTACTGATGGAGGTCGTCGAGCACGTCGACCCGCCACGCCTCGCCGCGCTGGAACGTGTCGTCTTCGGTGCAGCGCGCCCCGGTGCCGTCCTGGTGACGACGCCGAACTCCGAGTACAACCCGAACTACGAGGGACTGACCGGCATGCGCCACCCGGACCACCGCTTCGAGTGGACCCGTGCCGAGTTGCAGGACTGGGCGGCGGGGGTCGCCGCCGCGTACGACTACTCGGTCGAGCTGCGTGGCGTCGGCGACGTCGACCCCGAGCGCGGCACCAGCACCCAGATGGCGGTGTTCCTCCGTGGCTGAGACGACCACCCGCCAGATCTCCGTGCCCTCGACGGGCCTGGTGCTGCTCGTCGGCGTGTCCGGCAGCGGCAAGTCGACGTTCGGCGCGCGGCACTTCAAGCCCAGCCAGGTGATCTCCTCGGACTTCTGCCGTGCTCTGGTGTCCGACGACGAGAACGACCAGGCCGCCACCCCGGACGCGTTCGACGTCCTGCACTACATCGTCGGCACCCGCCTGCGCCGCGGACTTCTCACCGTCGTCGACGCGACCAACGTGCAGCGCGGCTCTCGCGCGTCGCTGGTCAGGCTCGCGAAGGACCACGACGTGCTCGTCGACGCCGTCGTGCTGGACGTGCCCGCGTCCGTCGCCGTCGAGCGCAACGCGTCCCGACCCGATCGTGACTTCGGCCCGCACGTCATCACCCGCCAGCACCGCGACCTCAAGCGGTCTCTGCGGGGTATCCGCAAGGAGGGGTTCCGCCGTGTCCACGTGCTGACTGAGACCGAGGTCGACACCGTCGAGATCGGCCGCGAGAAGCCGTGGAACGACCGCACCGAGCTGCACGGTCCGTTCGACATCATCGGTGACGTGCACGGCTGCGCCGACGAGCTGCGCACCCTGCTGGGCAAGCTCGGCTACGTGATTGCGTCAGACGCCGACGGTCGCGCCGTCGGGGCGTCGCACCCCGAGGGCCGCACCGCCGTGTTCGTCGGCGACCTGGTCGACCGCGGCCCCGACACCCCGGGTGTGCTGCGCCTGGTCATGGGCATGGTCGCCGCGGGGACCGCGCTGAGCGTGGCCGGCAACCACGAGGCCAAGCTCGTGCGTGCGCTCAAGGGTGCCAAGGTCCAGGTCACTCACGGCCTCGGCGAGTCCCTGGCCCAGCTCAAGGCCGAGGGCGAGGACTTCACCGCGTCTGCTCTGGCGTTCATGGACGGCTTGATCAGCCACTTCGTGCTCGACGGCGGCCGCCTGGTCGTCGCGCACGCGGGACTCAAGGAGGCCTTCCACGGTCGAACGTCCGGCCGCGTCCGCTCGTTCGCGCTGTACGGCGACACCACCGGCGAGACCGACGAGTACGGCCTGCCCGTGCGCTACCCCTGGGCGCGGGAGTACCGGGGCAAGGCGATGGTCGTCTACGGCCACACCCCGGTCCTGGAGCCGGAGTGGGTCAACCACACCATCTGCCTGGACACCGGCGTCGTGTTCGGGGGCCGGCTCACCGCGCTGCGCTACCCGGAGAAGGAGATCATCCAGGTTCCTGCGCTGCGCGAGTACTACGAACCGGTGCGACCGCTCGCCGCTCCGGTCCCCGACCGCGAGCCCACCGCCCTGAGCATCGACGACGTCACCGGCACCCGCTGGCTGTTCACCGAGCACGCTGGCAAGGTCAAGATCCCTGAGGAGAACGCCGCGGCCGCGCTCGAGGTCATGAGCCGGTTCGCCGTCGATCCGCGCTGGCTCGTCTACCTGCCGCCCACCATGTCGCCGGCACCGACGTCGAGCCTCGACGGGTTCCTCGAGCACCCCGATCAGGCGTTCGCCGCGTACGCCAAGCAGGGTGTCACCGAGGTCGTGTGCGAGGAGAAGCACATGGGCTCGCGCGCCATCGCCGTCGTCGCGAAGGACGCCGACGCGGCCGCCAAGCGGTTCGGCATCGCCGACGGCTCCACCGGCGTCGTCTACACCCGCACCGGCCGGGCGTTCTTCCCCGAACCGCTCGGCGGCGACCTCGTCGCCCGGCTGCGTACCGCCGTCGGACCGCTGTTCGACGACCTCGACACCGACTGGCTCGCCCTCGACTGCGAGCTGCTGCCGTGGTCGGCCAAGGCACTCGGGCTGATCAAGGAGCAGTACGCGTCGGTCGGTGCGGCCGCCCACGCGGCCTTGCCGGCAGCGACCGCCGTCCTGGACGTCGCTGCCGCGCGGGGGCTCGACGTCGGGCCGCTGGCCGAGCGCGTCGCACGACGCACCGCGAACGCCGAGGCCTACCGCGAGGCCTTCGCGGCCTACGTCCACCCGACAGCCGGGCTCGACGGCGTCACGCTCGCGCCGTTCCAGATCCTCGCCGCGGAAGGACGCCAGCTCGCCACCACCGAGTCCCACCGCTGGCACCTGGAGAAGATCGGCCAGCTCACCGACCCGCTCATCACCCACACCCGGCACCGGTTCGTCGACCTGGCGTCGGAGCAGGACAGGGCCGACGCCACCCGATGGTGGCTCGGCCTCACCGCAGCCGGTGGGGAAGGCATGATCGTCAAGCCGGTGGCGCCCGGACGCAGGATCCAGCCCGGGCTCAAGGTCCGCGGCCGTGAGTACCTGCGCATCGTCTACGGCCCCGACTACACCGACTCCCTGGAGGTGCTGCGCGATCGGCGCCTCGACAAGAAGCGCGTCCTCGCGCTGCGCGAGCACGGTCTGGGGCTCGAAGCCCTCGACCGGTTCGTGAGGAACGAGCCCTTGTGGTCCGTGCACCAGATGGCGTTCGCCGTGCTGGCGCTGGAGTCCGAGCCGGTCGACCCACGTCTCTAGACCTGCTGCTCGATCGGACCAGGCTGCGGCGCCGCCTGGCGTAGCGTGACCGCATGACATCGCGTCCCTCCGCGCCCGAGGTCCCCGACCGTCCCGACGACCTCGCGGACGCCCCGGCGGTCGACGCGTTCGTCACCGCCCGCCCGCAGCTCTTCGGCATCGCCTACCGCATGCTGGGCAGCGTCGCCGAGGCGGAGGACGTGCTGCAGGAGGCGTGGATCCGGTGGCAGGGCACCGACCGGACCCGCGTCGAGAACCCGGCCGCGTTCCTCACCACCATCGTGACGCACCTCGCGATCAATGCGACGACGTCGGCGTACGCCCGGCGCGAGACGTATGTGGGGCAGTGGCTGCCGGAGCCCGTCGACACGACCGCCGACCCGGCCCTCGGCGCCGAACGTGCCGAGGCGCTCGAGACGGCGGTGCTCGTCCTGCTCGAGCGGCTCACTCCGGTCGAGCGCGCCGTCTACGTGCTGCGCGAGGCCTTCGCCTATCCCTATCGCAGCGTCGCGGAGATCTTGGACCTGAGCGAGGCGAACACGCGCCAGCTCGCCCGCCGGTCCCGCGAGCGCCTCGGCACCCGCGACGCGGTCACGGTCGACCCGGCCGAGCACCGCCGTCTGCTCGCCGAGTTCGTCGCGGCGGCGCGCGACGGCGATCTGGGCCGCTTCGAGCAGTTCCTCGCCGAGGGTGTGGTTGCGCGCACGGACGGCGGCGACCGCGTGCACGCCGCCCGCGTCGAGCTGGTCGGCCCGGCACGGGTGGCGTCGTTCTTCGACAAGATCTGGCACAAGTACTGGTCTGGCGCCGAGGTGCGCATCGTCGAGGCGAACGGGTTGCCGGCGCTGCTCCTGCAGGACGGGTCGTCCGCGGCGCTCGTGGCGCTCGACGTGGGCCGGGACGGCATCCGGCGGGTGTTCGCCCAGGTGAATCCGGACAAGCTCGAAAGGTTCGCCGAGACCGTCTGACCGGTCGACGACGGTCACCGCGCCGCCGTCGACCGGTCGCCGGAGTCAGTCCCGCGAGCCGCCCAGCCACTCGTCGAACGTCACCGTTCCGCGCGGCCCCTCGCCGTCGGGCAGCAGCGCCCCGCCCCGGAAGTCGGCACCGGTGCCGGGGAAGTCGACCGGCAGCACCCACCGCCGTCGGCCCTGCGCACGGAGCAGCCGCCGCGCCATGTCCACCATCTGCTCCTCCCGCGGCCCAGCGATCTCCGGCGCGCGCCCCTGGGCCGGGCCGGCGGCGACCTCTGCCAGGTACGCACCCACCTCGGCCGCGGCGACCGGCCGGCACCGCATCCGCGGCATGATCCCGACCGGACCCGGGACCTGCCCGAGCACCTGCCCGGGGAACTCGTGGAACTGAGTCGCCCGCACCACCGTCCAGGGCGCGCTCCCGCCGCGCACCACCTCCTCCTGCGCCGCCTTGGCGCGGTAGTACCCGTACCCCGCGGCCCGATCGACGCCCACGATCGAGAGCAGCACGTGGTGCCCGACGCCGGCCCTCGCCCCGGCGGACAGCAGGTTGCGCGAGGTGGTGGTGAAGAAGTCCGTGGCCACCTTCTCCTTCAGGCTCGTGACGTTGAGCGTGTCGACGACGGCGTCCGCACCCTCGAGCGCGGCGTCCAGCCCGTCCCCGGTCGCCACGTCGACGCCCCGGCTGCGCGCCAGCACCACGGCCTGGTGCCCACCGCGCTCCAGCGCGTCCACCACGTGACGCCCGACGACTCCGGTCCCACCCGCGACGGCGATCCTCATGCTGTTCATCCTCCTGGTCCGTCCTGCTGCTGACACCCTGACGACCACGCAGCACCCCGAGTCGTGACAGTCTGTGAGGCAGCTCACCCAGGACCACCAAGGAGGACCGATGGAGCCGATCGTCGTCGTCGGGGGCGGGTTCGCCGCCGCCCGCGCCACCCAGACGCTGCGCGAGGAGGGGTACGACGGAGACCTCGTGGTGCTCACGGGCGAGGCCGTCCCGCCGTACGAGCGCCCGCCGCTGTCCAAGGACTACCTGCGCGGCGAGGCCGGCTCGGAGGCCCTGTTCCCCCTCGACGCCGACTGGTACGCCGACCACGGCGTCGACCTGCGGACGTCCACGTCCGCAGTCGGGCTCGACGTGGGCAGCAGCAGCGTCGAGACGGCGCCCGGCGGGTCGCTGCGGTACTCGCGCCTGCTGCTCGCCACCGGCTCGCGGGTGCGCCGCCTCGAGGTCCCCGGCACCGACCTCACCGGCGTGCACCACCTGCGCACCGTCGTCGACGCCGACCGCCTGCGGGAAGCGCTGAGCGGTGACGGCCCGGTCGTCGTCGTCGGCGACGGCTGGATCGGGATGGAGGTGGCGGCGTCGGCCCGGCAGCTCGGCCGCGACGTGACCGTGGTCGGCCGGTCGCCGCACCCGTTGCACGGCCTCGGCGCGCGGGTGGGCGAGATCTTCGCGACCCTCCACCAGGAGAACGGCGTCCGGCTGCTCCGCGAGACCTCCGTGACCGCCCTGACCGGCTCCGGCCGGGTGACCGGCGTGGAGCTCGACGACGGCTCCACGCTCGAGGCGAGCACCGTCGTCGTCGGCGTCGGCGTCACGCCGCAGTGCGACCTGGCCGGGGCCGCGGGCATCGAGCTCCGGTCGGCGGCCGACGGCGGAGGGATCGCCGTGGACGGCAGCCTCCGGACGTCCGCGCCCGGCGTCTGGGCGGCCGGCGACATCGCCTCCGTGCCGTCGCCCCGCTACGGCCGGCCGCTGCGCGTCGAGCACTGGGCGTTCGCCGACGAGACGGGCAAGCACGCCGCCCGCTCGATGCTCGGTGCTGGCGACGCCTACGACGTGCTGCCGTACTTCTTCACCGACCAGTTCGACCTCGGCATGGAGGTCAAGGGCGTCACCGATGGTGAGGTGGTGCTCAGCGGGTCTCCGGAGAACCGGGAGTGCGTCGCGTTCTGGGTGGACGGCGGCCGCGTGCAGGCGGGGATGGGCATCAACGTCTGGGACCGCATGGACGACGTCGAGGGGCTGATCCGCGCTGACGGTCCCGTCGACCGGAACACGCTGGAGACGTTCGTCTGAGCGGACCGGGCACCCCGGGCCGCCCCGGTCGTCTGGCTGGAGCTCGACAGCCCCCCGGAGCCGCCGGTCTCGGCCCTCGCCGACCTGCCGGACGACGCGCTGGTGACCGCGATCGACAAGGCCTGCGGGTCCGGCGGATGCTGGCTCGAGGTCTCGGTGGTGGGCCTCACCGACGTCCGGTTCAGCGTCATGTACGACCGGTACCTCGATCTCTGAGGCACACCCGATACGGGCCGGACAGAGACGCTCGCGACACGCAGCGGCCGGTCAGGCGTCCCGCCGCGAGCGCACCGCAGCCGCCAGGACCTCCAGCAGCTCCGCCGTCGTGCCCCAGTCCATGCACTTGTCCGTGACGGACTTGCCGTACACGAGCGAGTCCAGCGGTCCGGGCTTCTGCGCGCCCGCCTCGATGAAGCTCTCCAGCATGAGTCCCGAGATCCCCTGCTCACCGCCGGCGAGACGATCGGCGAGCTCTCGCACCACCTCGGCCTGGCGCACGTGGTCCTTGCCGGAGTTGCCGTGCGAGGCGTCCACGATCACGCCCGCCTCGACCGCTCCGCCCAGGCCGGAGGTGCGGGCCACGCCCAGCGCCGCCGCGACGTCGTCGGACCCGTAGTTCGGGCCACCGCGCCCGCCCCGCAGGATGACGTGGCAGTCCGGGTTGCCGGCGGTCTCGACGGCGGCCGCACGGCCCTCGGCGTCCGCCCCGAAGAACGTGTGCTCGTTCGCGGCGGTGATGCAGCCGTCCACCGCGATCTGGACGTCGCCGTCCGTGGCGTTCTTGAACCCGACCGGCATCGACAGCCCCGACGCGAGCTGGCGGTGCACCTGCGACTCCGCGTTGCGCGCCCCGATCGCGCCCCACGTCACGGCGTCGGCGATGTACTGCGGGGACGTCGGCTCGAGGAACTCGCACGCGGCCGGCACCCCGGCATCCAGCACGCCGAGCAGCACCTCGCGGGCCAGGCGCAGGCCGTGGTGCACGTCGTGCGTGCCGTCCAGGTGCGGGTCGTTGATGAGGCCCTTCCACCCGACCGTGGTGCGCGGCTTCTCGAAGTAGACACGCATGACGACGACGAGGTCGTCCGACAGCTCCCGGGCGAGCGGCGCGAGACGGCGCGCGTAGTCGAGCGCGGCGGCCGGGTCGTGCACCGAGCAGGGCCCGACGATCACGACGAGACGGTCGTCCTCGCCGCGCAGCACGTCACGGACCTCACGGCGCGACGTCGTCACGAGGTCGCTGCGAGTGGTCCCCAGCGGCAGGTTCGCGCGCATCGTCCGCGGGGCGGGCAGGGGATCGAGCGCACGGACGCGCAGGTCAGAGGTCTCGGCCATCAAGTCAGTATCGCGCGGGCGGGTGGCGGTGTGCGCGTCGGGCACGGTCGTGGGACTCATCGGGGCTCCTGGTCGTGGCGGTGGTCGGCGGGTGCGGCGGTCCGGCGGCGTCGCCGGAGGCGGTCCGATCCCGACCGGAAGCCCCGACGACAAAGGGCCCGGACGCGTGACGCGTCCCAGGCCCTGTGCTGGCTCCGGTGGAAGGGTCGGTCAGGCGCGAGCCCGCCGAGCTCCCAGCGGAGCCGGCGTAAAGCGCCAATACCAACGGATGTTCACGGCCCTGACAGTACGCGCGACCGCGCGGACCGTCCAGCGGTGTCCACCATCCGGTCCCCGGTACGGTCGGCGCATGCCGATCCCCGAGTTCGTCGCCGCCCTCCGCGCCCAGGTCGGGACCGCACCGCTGTGGCTCCCCGGGGTGACCGCCGTCGTGCACGACGACGCCGGGCGCCTGCTGCTGGGACAGCGCGCGGACAACGGGCTGTGGGCGCTGGTCAGCGGGATCCTGGAGCCCGGCGAGGAGCCCGCGCGCGGGCTCGTGCGCGAGGTCCTCGAGGAGACCGGCGTCGAGGTGGAGGTGCAGGCCCTGGCGGCGGTCTCCACGACGCCCGAGGTCGTCTACCCGAACGGCGACCGCAGCTCGTACCTCGACCTGTGCTTCCTCGCGCGCCCCGTCTCGGCGGCGTCCGCCGCCGCCGCGCACGTCGCCGACGACGAGTCCGTCGCGGTGGCGTGGTTCGCCCCGGACGCCCTGCCCGACGACGTCGCCCCCTCGTCGCGCCGTCGGCTCGCGGCGGCCGAGCGGTACCGGGCCGACCCCGGCGCGGGCACCGTCTTCGCGCGGTGACCCACCCCGAGGGGCCCGGCCGTCAGCGTCCGTAGAGCTCGACGAAGTTGCGCAGGATGCGCATCGGCCAGGTCACCGGGCGTGCGGCGGCCCGGGTGACGACGTCGTCGGCCTCGGAGGCCGCGAAGTACCCGTAGTCGCGGTAGACCTCCACGCGCTGGGTGAGGCCCGCGAGGTCGAGCTCGGGGTGGAACTGCGTCGCGTACAGGTGGGACCGCAGCCGGAACATCTGGACCGGCGCGCGGGGCGAGAACGCGAGCCGCACGGCGCCGGGGGGTAGGGCTCGCATGCCCTCCTTGTGCCCGACGAACGCCGTGAACGCGGGCGGCAGCCCGGCCAGCAGCGGGTCCGCGAGGCCCTCCTGGGTCAGCTCGACCGTCGTCAGGCCGACGGCCTCGCCGTAGCGCCGGTCGACGACGCCCCCGGCGTACGTGCCGAGGGTGCCGACGCCGTAGCAGGCACCGAGGAACGGGAAGTCCCGCTCCACGACCTCGTCGAGCAGGGTGACGAACTCCCGCTCGACACGGAGCTGCACCGCGGACTTCTGCGCGTCCGGGTCGGAGGAGTTGAACGGGCCGCCGCCCACGAGGATGCCCGAGTACGCGTCGAGGTCGATCGCGGGCATCGGGCCGGCCTCCAGGCGGACCCGGTGGACCTGCTCCGCGGGGAGGCCGCCGTACCGGTAGAACGCCTCGTACTCGCTGTCGGCGGCGGCGTCCTCGGCACGCGTGCCCAGGAGCAGGAACGGCTTCATGGCCGCAGGCTATGCGCGCCTTCCGGGCGCCGCTCGCCGCCGTCGACCGGGCGCCGGGCCCAGAACGACGCGAGGACCGCCCCGGAGACGTTGTGCCACACGGAGAACAGCGCGGCAGGCAGGGCCGCCGCCGGCGAGAAGTGCGCCGTCGCCAGCGCCGCGGAGAGACCCGAGTTCTGCATCCCGACCTCGATGCTCACCGCACGCCGGGCGCTCTCGTCGAGCCGGGCGGCGCGCGCGGCGCCGTAGCCCAGCGCGATCCCCACGGCGTTGTGGACGACGACGGCGAGCGCCAGCAGCGCTCCCGTGGCCAGCACGGCGTCGGCGTTCGCCGCGACGATGCCGGCCACCACGACGACGATCCCGGTCACTGACACCAGCGGCAGGTAGGGCAGCAGGTACCGCTCCACCAGGCCGCCGGCGAAGGTGCGGACGAGCAGGCCCGCGAGGACGGGGAACAGCACGATCTGCACGATCGACGTCATGAGGGAGCCGTAGGTGACGTCGAGCTGGGACCCCGCGAGCCACAGCACGAGCACCGGCGTGAGCAGCGGGGACAGCAGGGTCGACACCGCGGTGAGCGTCACCGACAGGGCGGTGTCGCCCCGGGCGAGGTACACGATGACGTTGGACGCCGTGCCGCCCGGGGCCGCACCGACCAGGATCATGCCGACCATCGCGGCGTCCTGCAGGCCGAACGCGGTGCCGATCGCCCAGGCCACCAGCGGCATGACCGTGAACTGCGCGACGACGCCGACCAGCACCGACCACGGCCGCCGGGCCACGAGCCCGAAGTCCGCGCCGCGCAGCGTCAGCCCCATGCCGAACATGATGATCCCGAGGAGCAGGGGGATGTGGCCGGCGATGGGGGCGAGCGTCGTCGGGGCCAGCAGCCCGGCCACTCCTCCGAGCACCACGATCACCGCGAACCACCGGCCTGCCAGCTCAGCCACCTTGCGCATGCCGCCGCACCCTACCGGCACGCAGGTCGAGCCTGCCGGGACCCGGTCGGGATCTCGACAGGCTCGACCGGCTCGACCGGCGTCAGGTCCAGCGGAACAGGCGGATCGCGAGCGGCAGCAGGACCGCCGTGTACGCCAGCATCACGACGTACTGCAGCAGCGGGAACCCCTCGCCGAACCAGCCGGTGTCCATGGCCTGCGCGGCCGCACCCATCGGGGTGAACTGGCCGATCTGCCGCACGATGTCGGGCATGATCGGGCCTGGCGTCCACAGCCCCGCCAGGAACAGCAGCGGGAAGTAGACGAGGGAGGCGACGGCGTTCGCCGTCGAGGGCTTGTTCACCACCGCGGACAGGAGCATGCCCAGCGAGAACAGCGAGAGCATCCCCAGCACGAACGCGCCGAGGACGACGCCGAGCTGGGTGGGCTGGACGATGCCGAACAGCGCCTGCGCCACGCCGAGGGCCAGCGCCACCCCGATGAACGTGGTGGCGACGTTGATGGCCAGGTGCGCCACGATGATCGCCTGCGGCCGCATCGGCGTCGTCGACATCCGCCGTAGCACGCCCTTGTCACGGAAGGTCGCGAACGTGACCGGCAGCGACAGGATCGCGAGCGTGCCGATCGCCATGGCGAGGACGGTGGGCAGGTATGTCGCGATGGGCGTCACGCCGTACCAGAGCGAGTCCTGCGGGGCGCCGGTGATCGGCTCGCGCATCCCCGGGATGCCGAACCCGACGCCGACGAGGAGCACGGTGGGGAAGAGCACCCCGAAGAACACGGACGACGAGTCGCGCAGCCAGACGGCGGTCTCGGTGCGCAGCAGGCGGCCGAACCCGCGCCAGCCGGTGCCGGACGGGCGCACCCGCGTGGGGGTGGCGGTAGCGGTGGCGGTCATGACCGGCCTCCTTCGAGGACGAGAGTGGTGTCGGTGGGCGCGTCGGCGTCGCCGGTCCCCGTGCTGTAGGCGCGCCCGGTGTGGGCGAGGAACACGTCCTCGAGCGACCTGGCGACGGTGCGGACGTCGTCGGGCACGAGGTCCGCACCGGCGAGGGCCGGCACGAGGGCGAACAGGACCCGGCGGGTCCCGGTGACGACGACCTCGCCCGGCGAGGTCTCGGCGAGGTCGACCCGCGCGACCTCGGGGTCGCTGTCGGCAAGCTGCTCGAGCACGTCGCGTGCCCGGCCGGCGTCGTCGGGGGCGAACCGCAGCACCACGGTGCTGTCGTCGTCGAGGGCGTCGATGAGCCCCTGGGGCGTGCCCTCGGCGACGACGTTCCCGGCGTCGATGATGACGAGCCGGTCGCAGAGCCGCTCGGCCTCCTCCATGAAGTGCGTGACCAGGAGGATGGTGACGCCCGTGGCCCGCACGCGCTCCACGAGCTCCCAGGTGTTGCGCCGGGCCTGCGGGTCGAGCCCGGTGGTGAGCTCGTCGAGGATGGCGATCTCGGGGTTGCCGATCAGGGCGAGCGCGATCGACAGGCGCTGCTTCTGCCCACCGGACAGCTTGGCGAACCGGCGGTCGGCGTGCGGGGTGAGGTCGAGCATCGCCAGGAGCTCTTCCGGGTCCGCAGGGTTCGCGTAGAACCCGGCGAACAGGTTGAGCGCCTCCCGCACGGTGATCTTGTCGTGCAGCGCCGCCTCCTGGAGCTGCACGCCCAGGATGTCCCGGACTGCGCCGGGGTGGCGCTGGGTGTCGATGCCGCGCACGCGGACGGTGCCTCCGTCGGCGGTGCGCAGTCCGGCGAGAGTCTCCACGGTCGTGGTCTTGCCGGCCCCGTTGGGGCCGAGGATCCCGAAGATCTCCCCGGGCTGGACGGCGAACGACACGTCGTCGACGGCGACCTTGTCGCCATAGGTCTTGCGGAGGTGCGACACCTCCACGATGGGCTTGGCCATCTCTGGCCTCCTTCTCGGGTGGGATACGGACTGGCGGGTCAGGTGAGGCGTGGTCGCACGGCACGGAGCACGTGGTGCGCGACGACGGCGGCCAGGAGCGCGGCGAGGAGCGCGCCGACGAGGCTCACTGCCGCGCCGAGCACCGAGTCGACGGGCTCGTCGCGCAGGGGGATCGCGAAGATGCCGGTGCGGCTCGCAAGGTCGACGAGCACGGCGGGGAGCAGCAGCGGGACGACGGCGAGGGTCCCGCGCCAGGCTCCCCAGCGCCGGTAGCCGCCGTGGACGGCGACACCGACGAGCACGTAGGTGGCGATGACGAACGTCTGGGCGACGACGGTCGCAGCGACGCCGGTCACGGTGTCGAGCGCGAAGGCCCCGCCGGCACCCTGGTAGGGCCGGTCGAGCCCTTCGAACACCTGCTCCTCAGCGATGCCCAACGCCACCGTCAGGACGCCGAACACGAGCCCGCCGACGACGGCGCCGCGAGCGACGCCCTCGACGAGGGACCGGCGGGTCCCCCCGGCGGCCACGTGGGTGCCCAGGAGGGCGGCGGCGACGATGATGCCGACGGCGAACGCCGGCCAGCGAGCGGGGCTCCCCGCGGCGTCGTACGTCAGCCCGTCGGCCACGCCGCCCCAGCGGTCCACGACCAGCGGGGTGGCGATGACGAGCAGGCCCCAGCCGACCCAGAACCAGACCGCGGCCTTGAGCAGGTAGCTCTCCAGCCGCCGCCGTGCCGCGGTGACCGCCCGGCGGTGGGGAGATCTGTCGTGTGTCATGGCGCTCACCTCGTCGGCCGGAGTCGCAGGGTACGCAGGCGCAGGTGCAGCCACGCTGCGGAGAGCACGATGGCGACGGCGGCTCCGGCCATCCCGACGGCGATGGTGCCCGGGCCCTCGGCGGGCAGGAACCCGCCGAGCAGGTCGACGGCCCACCCGCTGCGGGTGGACAGCTCCGCGAGACCGAGCAGCGCCAGCGCGGGGACGAGGTGCAGGGTCCCGCGACCGACGCCGTCGACCAGGTAGCCGACGACGACGGCGCACCCGACGAGCACGTAGACCACGACGACCAGGGCCTCGGCGCCGGCCGTCGGCCAGATGCCGGCATCGCCGGTGGCGAGGCCGCCCTCGGGACGCGGCCAGGTCCAGCCGACGGCGCGGAACGTCCCTCGCTCGACCAGCAGCGCGATCGCGTGGAGCACGCCGTAGGCCGGGCCGGTGACACCCGCGGTGATCAGGGCGGCGTCGCGCAGCGCACGGCGAGTACCTCCGGCGGCCAGGTGGGTGGCCAGGATGATCGAGCAGGTGATGACTCCCAGCGTGAACGCGAACCACCGCGCGCTGTACTCGGCGGCGACCAGCACACCGACGTCCATGTGGCCCCCGAACCGGTCGACGACCACGGGGACGGCGGCCGCCGCCACCGTGACGAAGGCCCAGAAGCTCAGCCCGACGACGAGCGACGGGACCAGCATCGACCGGGCTGCACGGCGGGTCGCCCGCCGCTGCACCCGGGCCACCAGCTCCGCCCGCGACGCAGGTGCTGTCGTGGTGACGCTCATCGGCCCGCCCCTGTCCGGCTCGGCTCGGTGAGGCGCACGAAGAGGTCCTGCAGCGGCAGCGAGCCCAGCTCGACGCCGGCGGCTCGCGCGGCGGTGGCCTCGACGTCGTCGGGCGTGCCCTCGAGAGTGACCTGCAGCGTGCCGCCGAGCTGCTGACGGTGCAGCACGCGGCGGTCGCCGGCGAGCCGCTCGACCGCGGACGTCGGCCCGGTGAGGCTGAAGCCGCGCCGGCCCATCTCCTCGGCGGTCTCGGCGAGGAGCACGCCGCCGCGGTCGAGGACGATCACGTCCTCGAAGAGCCGCTCGACCTCCTCGACCAGATGGCTGGAGAGCAGGATGGTGCGGGGATGCTCGGCGTAGTCGGCGAGGATCTCGTCGTAGAACGCGTACCGGGTCGGGGCGTCCATGCCGAGGTAGACCTCGTCGAAGATCGTCAGCGGCGCGCGGGACGCCAGGCCGATGGTGGCGCCCACGGCGGACCGCTTGCCGCGCGACAGGGCGTTGGGCTTCTTGCGGGGGTTCACCTCGAACATGTCGAGCAGCCGCCCCGCGAGCTCCGCGTCCCAGAACGGACGCAGGTCGGCGTAGTACCTGAGGGACTCGGACAGCTTCTCGTCGTCCTGCAGGTCCCCCGACTCGCGCACCAGCTGGACGTTGGAGGTGACCCACGCGTTCTCCCACGGGTCCTCCCACGGGGCGTCGCCGTCGGGCCCGAGGCGCACGGTGCCCGACGTCGGCCGGTTGAAGGCTGCGAGCAGGGTGAGCAGCGTGGACTTGCCTGCGCCGTTGCGCCCGAGGACCCCGGTGATCACGCCGGGTCGGATCGTGAGGTCCACGCCGTCGAGCGCGACGGTCGCCTCGTCCTTGAAGGTCCTGCCGTCGATCGTCATCCGCCGCTGCTTGCCGAACCGGACGACGACGTCGTCCAGCCGGGCGCCGAAGGGCTCGGGGGTCATGACTCCTCCTGAGGGGTCTGGTGGGCGGTGCCGTGGATGTACGCGACGATCTCCTCGGCCGAGATGCCGAGCACGGCCGCCTGGGCGAGCGCGGGGGCGAGGACGTCGTCGTAGTACGCCTGGCGGTGCTGCTCGAGGAGGCGCTCGCGGGCGCCGGGCGCGACGAACATGCCCAGCCCGCGGCGCTTGTAGAGCACGCCCTCCTCGACGAGTCCGGTGAACGCCTTGGCCGCCGTGGCGGGGTTGATCCGGAACGTCGTCGCGAACTGTGTGGTGGACATGACCTGCTCCTCTTCCACGAGTTCCCCGGCGAGGACCTGTGACCGGATCATCTGCGCGATCTGGAGGTAGATCGGCTCGGGCCCGTCGAACATGCGGCCCTCCTCCCGGCACCATGGTCCTGTGGTTCGTTACTCAACTAATGAACCACAGGACCTGGGGTGGCGTCAACCCCTGGCGGGCCGCTCGCTGACGCCGTGCCCGACGGCGCGACGTAGCGCCGCGCTTTCCACTGCGCGAGACGTTGTCCACAGGGTCGTGCCGGGGACCTGCGGTTTCGCTACCGTGACTCCGATGTCGCCGTCGACGCCCCTGGTGAAGGAATCCCTGATGCCCCGTACCGCCACCACCTTCGGCGCGGCCGCGCTGGTCGCGCTGCTGCTCGCCGGATGCACCACACCCGACCCGACTCCCACGGACCCCGGGTCGACGGCGCAGGCCCCCTCGAGCCCGGCACCCTCCGCGACCGAGTCCTCCCCCGCCGCGTCACCGACGCCGGTCGTGATCGCGCCCGAGCGACCGGCCGCGATGGACGACGAGGGGTACCAGGGTGCCGAAGCCGCCGCGAAGTACTTCCTCAGCCTGGACGACTACATGATGAAGACGGGTGACACCGCCGAGTGGGAGGCGATGTCCCACAAGAAGTGCACGTTCTGCGCAGAAAGGCTCGAACAGGCCCGCACCATCGCAGACGAAGGTCAAAACTGGTCGGGCGGCGAGAATGCAGTCCAAATACTGCACACCTACGAACAGGATCGGCCGACTGGGATCTGGCCTATCGACATCGAGGTCACCGTGGAGCCGACTCGGGTCACCGACCCCTCCGGCAAGGAGACTTACGTGTCCGATGAAGTTGTCGCCGAACGGCGCCTCGAAGTCGTGCACCGCGGTGACGAGTGGAAGGTCGTCGACCTTTTCGCCATGCCCGAGTCCCCGGAGGAGCAGTGAACGCTGCCACCTCTGTGATCGCCGCCACGATCTTGTTCACCAATCTTGCGATGGGCGCAGAGATTGAGGGCACCATGGACGACGAACGGAATACAGCCGGGGTTGACGCGGTCGGCGAGGGCGCGAATCCCGCTGCCTCCGAGGACGACGGCCCCCGCGACCGGTACTTCCGCACCGACACCCACACCTGCAACATCGCCACCACCGCGGACGGCATCGAGCTGATCACCACCCTGGACACCTGCCCCGACGGCTCACGAGAAGCAGACATCGAGAGCGCCCCCTGCAACGACGACGAGTACGAGCTCGCCGAGCTGTGGGTCGAACGCCTCCAGGACGACGGCACCTACACCGCACCCGAGCAGGTCTCCGGCCGCGAGTGCATCACCCCAGCCGACGTCGCCGCCCAGGCCCGACGCGCCTTCGCCGCCATGCGCATCACCACCCCCACCGCCACGGTCCAAGCCCGCGAACCGCTGCTGGTCAACGTCCACTACCCCGCCTACGCCACCACCCAACCCCAGACCCAACAGGCCACCCTCCTGGACGTGCCCGTCGAGATCCGCGCCGACCCCATCGAATACACGTGGAACTTCGACGACCCCCACACCCCAGGCGGCGACACACTGACCACCACCGACCCCGGCCGAGCCTGGACCGGCGAGACCACCGCACCCGACGCATCCTGGATCGGGCACACCTACACCCACCTCGGCGACCCCGCCCACGACCCCGACACCCACGTCGACGACCAAGGCGACTGGTACCGCGACACCGTCACCGTCACCCTGGACACCACCTGGCAAGGCCACTTCCGCATCGCCGGCACCAGCACCTGGACCACCATCGACGGCACCATCACCACCACCAGCACCACCGAACCCGTCACCGTCACCGAAGCACGCGTCCGCCTCCACTGCGACGACCTGCACGGAGCCGCCACCTGCTGACCACCCCGCGGTGTCTCCCACGGCGTCGATGGTGGCGCAGGGGACGGTGGCGGTCGTGGCGGTCGTGGCAGTCGTGGTGCGTGCCGGGGCCCGGCCGGCGCTGCGTGCGGCACGTTGCCGTGCTGAAGGCGCACCGACGTCCGCAGGCTGTGGTCACCCGCGCAGCACGTCCATCAGCGCCCGGTTGATGTAGAGCACCTCGCGGCCGACGCGCAGGTCGGCAAGCACGCCGGCGTCGACCAGCCCGTGCATCCACTTGGAGGCCGTGGGCCGAGACACGCCGCACCGGTCGATGACGTCCCGCACCCGGGCATATGGCTGCTCCATGAGCACCGCCAACAGGTCGCCGTTGGCCGACCCCACCACCTGGCGCACATGATCGAGCAGCCGTTCCTGAACCTTGTCGATGTTGTCGACCACCCGGGTGGTCCGCTCCGCAGTCACACGGACGCCGTCGACGATGTACCGGACCCACGGTTCCCAGGCCCCGTCCGACGTCACCAGGCGCAGCAGACGGTAGTAGTCGTCCTTCGACTCGATGATGTAGCGGGACAGGTAGAGCAGGGGAAGGAGCATCAGGCCGGCGTCGCAGAGCATCAGGACGTTCATGATGCGCCCGGTGCGACCGTTGCCGTCGGTGAACGGGTGGATCGCTTCGAACTGGTAGTGGGCGACAGCCATGCGCACCAGCGGGTCCAGATCGGACGGCGCGTTGAGGAACTCCGACCAGTCGTCGAGCAAGCTGCTCAGCGCGGTGCCCGACGGCGGGGTGTAGACCTGCTGCCTGGTCGCAGGATCTCCGATGAACACCTCACCGCGACGGAACCCCTCGTCGTGGCCGCGGATGACGGCGCAGATCTCGGCCGCCGTGTTCGCCGTGAGCGGGCGCTGGCCAACCTGCTGGAACCCGGTCTGCAGCGCGCTGCGGTACCGGAGCGCCTCCCGTGCCGCGGGAGTCGCTCCGACGTCCGTGACCGCCGCCGTGAACAGCTCGTCCGTCGTCGTGACGATGTTCTCGATCTCCGAGCTTGCCTGCGCTTCCAGGAGCGGGATGGCGTTGATCAGCACCGTCGGATTCGGCAGGGCCTGCGCTCGCGCGTCGAAGCGCGCCAGGGCATCACGCGCCTCGATCGTCGCCTCGAGCACCGTGTGGGTCTCCAGCTCCACCTGGGGAGGGAGGGGTTAGACGAACGTGTCAACGCAGTTGCCACGTGGCACACAGCAGCCCCACCCGCCCCTCCGCTGTGGGTGCACGACACGCCACCATCCACGCGGCGACAACGGCGTGTCGTGCACCCACAGCGGAGGTGTGGAACGACGAAGGCCGCGGCGGGACGAGTCCCACCGCGGCCCTCCGGTCTCGCCGAGCCGTCAGGCGTCGGCCGCGGCGGTCTCGAGCTCGTCGTACGTCGCGAGCTCGGCCAGGTCGCCGGCGACGATCTCCGCGATCTGCACGGCGTTGAGCGCGGCACCCTTGCGCAGGTTGTCGTTGGACACGAACATCACGAGACCACGACCGTCCGGCACCGACTGGTCCACGCGGATGCGACCCACGAACGACGGGTCGGCACCGGCGGCGGCCAGCGGCGTCGGGACGTCGGCCAGCTCCACGCCCGGCGCGGAACCCAGCAGCTCGCGCGCCCGGTCGGGCGTGATCGCCGCGCCGAACTCCGCGTGGATCGCCAGCGAGTGCCCGGTGAACACCGGCACGCGCACACAGGTCCCCGCCACGGCGAGGTCCGGCAGCCCGAGGATCTTGCGGGACTCGTTGCGGAGCTTCTGCTCCTCGTCCGTCTCCTCGGACCCGTCGTCCACGATCGAGCCGGCCAGCGCCACCACGTCGAACGCGATCGGCGCCACGTACTTCTCCGGCTCGGGGAGCTGGACCGCGTCCCCCGAGAGCGCCAGGCCCTCGAGGTCACCGGCGACGGCGGCGCGCGCCTGGTCGGCGAGCTCCTTGACCCCGCCGACCCCCGACCCCGACACCGCCTGGTAGGTCGCGACGCGCAGGCGCTCCAGCCCGGCCTCCGCGGCCAGCGGCTTGAGCACCGGCATAGCGGCCATCGTGGTGCAGTTCGGGTTGGCGATGATGCCCTTGGCCGCGTCGGCGATCGCCTCCGGGTTCACCTCGGAGACCACCAGCGGCACCTCGGGGTCGAGGCGCCACGCGGACGAGTTGTCGACGACGACGGCGCCCGCCTCGGCGAAGCGGGGAGCGTGCTCGCGCGACGTCCCCCCACCGGCGGAGAACAGGGCGATGTCGATGTCGGCAAGCTCCGCCGTCGGCGTCGCCGCGACGTCCTCGACCGTGACGTCGACGCCCTCGTACGTGATGACCGAGCCGGCCGACCGCGCCGAGGCGAAGAGGCGCAGGTTCTTCACGGGGAAGCCGCGCTCGGAGAGGAACCGGCGGATGACGGCACCGACCTGGCCGGTCGCACCGACCACGGCGACGTCGACGCCCTGGTTGTTAATGAGAGCCATCAGCCGATCACCGCCCCGTCCCGGCGTAGACCACGGCCTCGCCCTCGGAGGAGTCCAGGCCGAACGCGGAGTGGATGGCCCGCACCGCGTCGTCGAGGTTGTCCGCGCGGGTGACGACCGAGATGCGGATCTCCGAGGTGGAGATCATCTCGATGTTGATCCCGGCGTCGCGCAGCGCGCCGAAGAGGCGTGCCGAGATGCCCGGGTGCGACTTCATGCCGGCGCCGACGAGGGAGACCTTGCCGATCTCCTCGTCGATCTCCAGCTCGTCGAACTTGAGCTCCGACTTCACGGCGTTGAGCGCGGCGACCGTCGAGCGGACGTCGCCGTGCGGCAGCGTGAACGAGATGTCCGTCAGGCCCGTCGCGGCGACCGAGACGTTCTGCACGATCATGTCGATGTTCGCGCCGGCTCCGGCGACCACCTCGAAGATGCGGGCGGCCTGGCCGAGCGTGTCGGGGACGCCGACGACGGTGATCTTGGCCTCGCTGCTGTCGTGCGCGACGCCGGAGATGATCGGGTCTTCCATGGCTTCCTCCTGGTCACCGGTGCTGGCGTTCGGGTCGATGGCGTCTCCGTGGGTGCCGGTCACGAGCGTGCCGGTCTTGCCCGAGAACGAGCTGCGGACGTGCACCGGTACGTCGTACCGGCGCGCGTACTCGACGGCCCGCAGCGCGAGGACCTTGGCGCCGGAGGCAGCCAGCTCGAGCATCTCCTCGTAGGTGACGCGGTCGATCTTGCGAGCGCCGGTGACGATGCGGGGGTCGGCGCTGAAGATGCCGTCGACGTCGGTGTAGATCTCGCAGACGTCCGCGTCGAGCCCGGCGGCCAGGGCGACCGCCGTCGTGTCGGACCCACCACGACCGAGCGTGGTGACGTCGTTGGATGTGCTGACGCCCTGGAACCCCGCGACGATCGCGACCTGACCCTTGGAGAGGGTCTGGCGGATCCGGTGCGGGACGACGTCGACGATGCGGGCCTTGCCGTGGACCGCGTCGGTGAGGAGGCCGGCCTGCTGGCCGGTGAAGGACTTCGCCTTGACCCCGAGCTTGTCGATCGCCATCGCGAGGAGGGACATCGAGATCCGCTCACCGGCGGTAAGCAGGATGTCCATCTCGCGCTGCGGAGGCCTCGGGCTGATCTCTTCGGCAAGTTCGAGGAGCTCGTCCGTGGTGTCGCCCATGGCGCTCACCACCACGACCACGTCGTTGCCGGCGCGCTTGGCCTCGGCGATGCGCTTGGCCACGCGCTTGATGGAGCGGGCGTCCGAGACGGACGACCCACCGTACTTCTGCACGACCAGTGCCATGCATGCAACCTTCCTGTTGCCGGCCACCGTCTCTCTCAACGGCCCGCCGGTGTCTTGTGTGTGCGCGGACCATCGTAGCGTCCGGCCCTCCACGGCCGATGTGGACGCCGTCACAGACGGCGGTACTACCTCGGCGGAGTGCGCACTACCTCGAGAGGTCGGTGACGACGTCGTAGCCGAGCTTGCAGATCAGCGCGCCGACCACCACCACGAACACCACCCGCACGAACCCGGAGCCCTTCGCGACGGCCATCCGCGCCCCGACGTACCCGCCCACGAGGTTCGCCACCCCCATCGACAGGCCGAGTCCCCAGATCACGGCGCCGTGCGGCACGAAGTACAGCAGCGCCCCGAGGTTCGTGGCGAAGTTGACGATCTTCGCCAGCGCGGACGCCGGCAGGAACGCGTAGCCGAGCACGCTCACCAGGGAGATCACCAGGAACGTCCCCGTCCCGGGCCCGAGCAGGCCGTCGTAGGCGCCGATGACCAGGCCGATGCCCGCGGCCGTCCACCGGTGCCGGTTGCCCTCCCAGCGCAGGTCGTCCTGTGCGCCGAGCCGCGGCCGCAGGATCGTGAACAGGGCGACCCCGACGAGCACCACGAGGATGATCGGCGTGAACAGCTCCGCCGGGATCTGCGTGGCGAGCGCCGCGCCGCCGACCGCCCCGGCCAGGGCCGCGAGCGCCATCGGCCCCGCCGTCGTCAGGTCGGGGCCGACGCGCCGGTAGTAGGTGATCGAGCTCACCGAGGTGCCCATGATCGAGCCGAGCTTGTTGGTCGCGAGCGCCTGCACGGGCGAGATGCCCGGCACGAGCAGCAGCGCGGGGAGCTGGATCAGCCCGCCCCCACCGACGACGGCGTCGACCCAGCCGGCGGCGAGGCCGGCCAGGACGAGCAGGACGATGGTGGTGGGGTCGAGGTCGAGCACGCGTCGAATCCTTGCACGTGCTCGACGCCCGAGGCCGTCGTCGCAGGTGAGAGATCATCCCGGAGGATGATGTCGGTACCGCGCCTCGCGGCGTAGGTTTGTCGCCATGACCGACGACGGCGGTGGTATCAGCACGCGCGGCGTGCGGCGGGCCTTCGGCACCGTGCGCGCGGTGGTGGACGTGACCCTGGAGGCGCGGCCCGGCCGCGTCACGGCGCTGGTCGGCCCCAACGGGTCCGGCAAGACGACGCTCCTGCTGATGCTCGCCGGGCTGCTGGCGCCCGACGGCGGCGAGGTCCGGGTCGGCGGCATCGATCCCGCTGCGCACGGCCGTGCCGCCCGCGCCCGGATCGGCTGGATGCCCGACGTGTTCGGCACGTGGGAGTCGCTCACCGCCCGCGAGGTGCTGACGACCGTGGCGGCGGCCTACCGGATGAGCGCCGCGGACGGCGCCCGGCGCGCGGCCGAGCTGCTGGAGCTGGTGCACCTCGCCGATCTGGCCGACTCCCCCGCGCACGTGCTCTCCCGGGGGCAGAAGCAGCGGCTCGGGCTCGCTCGGTCGCTGGTCCACGACCCCGACGTGCTGCTCCTCGACGAACCCGCCTCCGGCCTGGACCCTCGCTCGCGCGTGGACCTGCGCGAGCTCGTGCGCCGTCTCGCGGCAGCGGGCAAGACGATCCTCATCAGCTCGCACGTGCTCACCGAGCTCGACGAGATGGCCGACGACGCGGTCTTCCTCTCCCAGGGGCGCACCGTGCGGTCGCAGTCCGTGGACGACGCCGCCGCGGAGCGCCGCGCGTGGCGGATCGCCGCACTGACCCCCGATCCGCTGGCGGAGTGGCTCACCACGGCCGGGATCGCCGCCCGGCTCGAGGACGACGGCGCCGCGCTGGTCGAGCTCGGCGGCGACGAGGCCGCGGCGGCCCTGCTGCGCGACGCGGTCGACGCCGGCGTGCCGGTGTTCTCCATGGCGCCGGCCGGTGGCGCGCTGGAGCAGGCGTACCTGCGACTCGAGGAGGAACGACGGTGAGCGTCGAGACCCGGGAGGTCCCGCCGTCGGGCACCCAGCCCCGTACGGTGCCCACGAGCGACTGGTCCCTGTCGTGGCAGGGCGTGCGGACGGTGGCGCAGCTCGAGCTGCGGCAGCGGGTGCGCTCCACGCGCTGGAAGATCGCGCTCGTCGTGTGGTTCGTGGTGGTGGGGCTCATCACCCTGCTCACCTCCGGCGCGGTCACCATGCTGTTCGACGACCCGTCGATGGGCGCGGACGGCGCGGGCGGGACGATGTTCGGCGTCGTCGTCTTCTTCGTCCTCTTCCTCGGGCTGCTGGTCGCGCCGGCGCTCACCGCTCCGGCGATCAACGGCGACCGTGCCGCCGGGACGCTCGCGACCCTCCAGGCCACGCTCCTCACCCCCGCGGAGATCGTGGTCGGCAAGCTGCTGGCCGCCTGGCTGGCAGCCCTCGCCTTCCTGGCCGCGAGCGTGCCGTTCATCGTGTGGGCGTTCGCCGTGGGCGGGCTGCCGTTCTGGTCGCTCGTGTCCGTCGTGCTGGTGCTCGCCGTCGTGCTCGGGGTGGTGTGCGCCGTCGGCCTCGGGTTCTCCGCGCTCACCGCGAAGACCTCCGGTTCGGCGGTGCTCACCTACCTCACCGTGGGCGGGCTGTCGGTCGTGACGCTGGCGCTCTTCGGCCTCAGCGCACCGCTGGTGACCACCACCGAGGACGTGCGGACCTGGAGCGCACCGACCGACTACGACTGGGAGGACACGGAGCCGCCGGAGTGCGGGTGGACGGTCCAGACGCAGGACGTCTGGCACTCCGAACGCACCTGGTGGCTGCTCGCCGCCAACCCGTTCGTGATCGTCGCGGACGCCCAGCCGCTCGCCGACCCCGAGACGTACGAGTCCGCTGCCGACCCGTTGACGCTGATCCAGTACGGGGTCCGGTTCGCCCGCACCGGTCCTCCGGCGGAGCAGGACTGGTGCGGAGACATGTGGTTCACGGTCGACGGTCGCGACACGCAGCTCACGTCGCCCGTCGAGGAGCAGCAGCCGAGCGAGTCGGAGGTGTGGCCCTGGGGCCTCGGGATCTACGTGCTGCTCGGCGCGGGCGGGATCGTCACCGCCGTCCGGCGCCTGCGCATCCCGGCGCACCGGCTGCCGCAGGGCACCCGCGTCGCCTGACGGTCCCCGCGCCTCGGCGGGTCAGGCGTGCAGCGCGTCGTACTCCGCCTCGGCGGCGACGTCGTCGGGCACGTCGAGGCGCAGGTGGCCGAGGACGCCCTGGAGCACGCGCAACCCTGACGCGGCACGCTCGCCCCAGCTCGACAGGTAGCTGAACTGCCACCACCACAGGCCCTCGAGCTCGTGGCCGTCGTCGAAGTGCTGCAGCCCTTTGGCGATCTCGTCGGCCACGCAGGCCAGGTCCCCGGAGAGGGTCGCCGGGGCGACGTCGGCGCTCAGCACCGGGTCGGTCACCTCGACGTAGTCGTCGAACCCGTCGAACATCCGGGCCAGCGCGGTCCGCAGCGGGTCCATGTCGGTCTCCCGCCCGGCGTCGGGCTCGAAGCGCTCGACGGGGACGACGTCGGTGATCGCCGCGAGCCGTGCGCCCGCCGCGAGCAGGTCCGAGGTCGCGAGGATCAGCAGGGACAGCTCGGCGCCCGGGAATCCGCCCGAGGCGACCTGCGACGTGGTCGACAGGAACGTCCGGGCCTGGGCCGACATCTGCTCGGCGACGTCGCGCAGCTCCGAGTCGGCGGAGATCTCTGGCACGTTCCTCACCCGTTCCTGCGCTCGATGCCGGGCCGAGCGTCTCTCGCCCCCGCGTGCTGACAGTGTCCCCCGAGCGACCTCCGGGACGCCAGGCGACCGGCGATCTGCCATGAGATCGGCAAGATCAGACGTCTTGATGGTCAACTTTTGCTTGCCGATCAGCAGAAGCCTGTCGACGGTCGGGAGCGGTCGACACCGTCTTCAAGGAGGAAGAACATGCCAGCACGACGGCGGACCTCACGGTGCGCTGACCGCTCCGCACCACCGCGACCGGGCCTGCTCCCCTCCGTGGGGGCGGGCCCGTTCGCGTCGGGCCGTCAGGTGCCGACGACGCGCCGGCCCTCGAACGCGCGGCCGAGGGTGACCTCGTCCGCGTACTCCAGGTCGCCGCCGACGGGCAGCCCGGAGGCCAGGCGCGAGACGGTCAGCCCCATCGGTCCGATGAGCCGCGAGAGGTACGTGGCCGTGGCCTCGCCCTCGACGTTCGGGTCGGTGGCGATGATGACCTCGGTGACCGCGCCGTCGGCCAGCCGCGACATGAGCTCGGCGATGCGCAGGTCGTCCGGCCCGACGTTGTCCAGCGGGTTGATCGCGCCGCCGAGCACGTGGTACCTGCCGCGGAACTCGCGCGTGCGCTCGATGGCGACGACGTCCTTGGGCTCCTCGACCACGCAGATGGTCTCGTCGCTGCGCCGCGGGTCGGAGCAGATGCGGCACCGCTCGGACTCCGCGACGTTGCCGCAGACCTCGCAGAACTGCACGCGCAGCTTCACCTCGGTGAGGGCGTCGGTCAGCCGCCGCACGTCCGCGGCGTCCGCGGCGAGCAGGTGGAACGCGATCCGCTGCGCACTCTTGGGCCCGACGCCGGGAAGCCGGCCGAGCTCGTCGATCAGGTCCTGGACCGCTCCTTCGTACACACGCCCAGGGTACGGGCCGCACCCGACAACCCCCGCCCCACCCCGCCCTTCGTCGCTGTGGGTGCACGACACGCCGTCTGCCGCCCCTGGCTGGGCGGCGTGTCGTGCACCCACAGCGAGGAGGGGGTGGGCGGGATCAGACCCAGCCCTTGGCGCGCGCCACCCGGACGGCCTCGTGCCGGTTGGTGACCCCGAGCTTCGCCACGGCCGAGGACAGGTAGTTGCGCACCGTGCCCGGCGCCAGCGCCGCGCGGTCGGCGATCTCCTCCACCCGGGCCCCGTCGGCGGCGAGCTCCAGCACGTCGGCCTCCCGCGCCGTCAGCGGCGAGTCGCCCGCGGCGATGGCGTCGGCCGCCAGCTCGGGGTCGACGTACCGCCCGCCGGAGGCGACCTGCCGGATCGCGGCGGCCAGCACCGCGGCCGAGACCGTCTTGGGCAGGAACCCCCGCACCCCGGCCCCGAGCGCCTTCTTGAGGTGCCCGGGTCGCCCGTGGCCGGTGACGATGACGATCCCGCAGTCCGGGACCTCCGTCCGCACCTGCTCGGCCACCTCGATGCCGTCCGCGCCCGGCATCTGGAGGTCGAGCACCGCGACGTCCGGCCGTAGATGCCGGACGACGGCGACCGCCTCCGTCCCGGACGCCGCCACGGCGATCACGTCCAGGTCGTCCTCCAGGTCGAGGAGCTGGGCGACGGCGTCGCGGATGAGGGTCTCGTCGTCGGCGAGGACGATGCGGATCATGCGGCAGCTCCGGGTTGCGTCGGGACACGCGCCACCAGGGTGAACCGGTCACCATGGGTCGACACGTCGAGGGTGCCGCCGACGGCGGCAAGTCGTTCGCGCAGGCCGGCCAGCCCCGTCCCAGCGGGCTCGCCGCGGCGCACAGCACCGGGCTCAGCGCCCACGACGCCGTCGTTGACGATGCGCAGCACGGTCGTGTCGCCGTCGTCGTCGAGCTCGAGGCGGCACTCGGCGGCCTTCGAGTGCCGCACCACGTTCGTCACGGCCTCGCGCACCACCCAGGCCAGCGCGTCCTGCTGGGTCGTGGCCAGCGGCGGCACCACGCCGATGACACGGACGGCGATCCCGGCGGCACGCAGGACCGACCGCGCCCCGGCCAGCTCGGTCGCCAGGTCGGTGGCGCGATAGCCGGCGACCACGCCGCGCACCTCGCGCAACGACTCCTGGGCGAGGGTGCGCACCTCGTCCATCTCCTCGGCGGCACGCGGATCGCCGCGACGGGCGAGCGCGGCCGACAGGTCGCTCTTGACGGCGACGGCCGACAGGGCTCGCCCGACGACGTCGTGCATGTCACGCGAGATCCGCAGGCGCTCCTCGGCGACGGCGAGCCGGCCGACCATCTCGCGCGACGCCTCCAGCTCGCGCACCACCTCGAGCACCCACATCGAGACGCGCACCGTGCTCGTCCAGAACATCGTCGCCACGTACAGGAACACCGCCACGACGACGGCACCGGCGTCGAGGGCGCCGTCCAGCAGCCGCCCGGCGAGGATCATGACGGGCACCACGGTGCCCGCGATCGCCAGCCGCCGGAACGGGAAGCCGATGGCCAGCGCCCCGAAGGTCGCCGCCCCGCACGCGCCGATCATCAGGCTGCGCGCGTCCCAGCTGCCGGTCTCGGCCACCCCGGGCAGCACCACCAGCGAGAGGCCGACGACGACGGCGGTCACCGCGAGCAGCGCCAGCACCACCGGGTGCAGCCGGTCACGCACCAACGGCTGGTCGAACCCGACGTGCACCGTCGCGAACGCCAACCCGATGTGGACCAGCGCCACGACGGCGAGCAGCCCGAGCGCGAGCGCCGACGGCAACGGGTCCCGGCTGTGCGCCAGCGCGCTCGCGGCGTAGAGGTAGAAGAACCCCTCCATCGGCACGAACAGGTACAGGCTGATGCGGGTGTAGATCTCGACCCCGCGTGCTCCACCGGCCAACGACGCCGCCGGTCGGAACGACGCGGAGTGCGGGACGGACGCGGTCTGGCGAGGGCTCACGCTGTCAGCCTGCCACGTCCTGGATCGGGAAGGGCTCAACGTCGCGGTGCCCAGCGCATCCATCGCCGTGCCGCCAGGACACCGAGCGTCGTCCATCCGGCGAGCACGAGGACCGGGAGGCCCGCCGCACCGAAGGTCTCGACGAACGACAGCGTCTGCCCGGCGGCGTCGGTCCCCGTGAGGCCCAGCCCCATGAGCTCCGTCACCGGCCGCAGCGGCGTGAAGCGCGCGACGGTGCTGATCGCGTCCGGGGTGGGGAACAGCCCTGCGAACGGCAGGATCAGCACGATCGCCGGCAGCGTGGTGAGCTGGACGGACTCCACGGTCCTCGAGAAGCCCGCGGTCGCGGCCGCGATCGCCCCCAGCACCACCGCACCGCCCAGCGCGGCGACGAGCACCAGCACCGGGTTGGCCATGCCCGGTGGCTCGATCATGGCGGACACCGCCGCGTAGCCGAGCCCGAGCTGGACGAGGACGACGACGACGACGGCGGGCAGCGCGGGTGCGAGCAGCGCGTCGACGCGCGTGGTGGAGCCGGTCAGCAGCCGCTGGAGCACGCGATCCTCCCGGCGCGCGACGTACGCGGTGGTGAGGTTGTAGTAGACGACGAAGATCAGGGCGACGACGAGCAGCATCGCGAGCACTCCGGCCGCCACGGCCTGGCCGGAGGCGTCGTCGTCGCCCACCCCGCCGAGCACGGCGAACAGCCCGACGAACCCGACGGGGAGCAGGAGCGCGTTGGCCAGTGCCGCACGGTTGCGGACCAGGAGCAGCGTCTCGGCGCGGGCCAGCGCGAGCAGACGCCGGGTCCGTGACGCCGGTCGGGCGTCCGCGGGAGCGGTCGAGCCGATCATGCCGCCACCTCCTCGTCCGTCCCCTCGGCGAGCGAGAGGAACGCCTGCTCGAGGGACGCCGACCGGGCCTCCAGCTCCTCCAGGCGCAGCCCGTGCTCGCGGGCCCAGGTCAGCACGATCTCCAGGTCCTCCTGCAGCGCGGAGGTCCGCACCCGCACCCGGCCCCGGTCGACGTCGGCGTGCACCAGTCCGGGCATCGCCGGCAGGTCCGTCGTCGTGAGCCGCAACGTGGCCCCCGGCCCGTCGTGCGGGACGAACTCGATCCGTGCCGGCTCCGCGGCGACCGCCTCGGCGACCGTCCCCTCGCGCACCACCCGCCCGGCGCGCATGATCGCGACGCGGTCGGCGAGCTCCTCGGCCTCCTCGAGGTAGTGCGTGGTCAGCAGGACGGTGGCACCGTCCTCGAGCAGCCCGCGCACCAGCCGCCACACCGCGCGGCGGCTCTCCGGGTCCAGGCCGGTGGTCGGCTCGTCCAGGACCAGCAGCTCCGGGTGGCCGAGGATCGCGAGCGCCAGGTCGAGCCGTCGTCGTTCACCGCCGGAGAGGCTGCCCACGCGCACGTCGGCGCGGGACGTCAGCGCCAGGTCGGCCAGCACCTCGTCGACCGGGCGCGGGCGGGCGAGGGTGCCGGCCCACATGCGCATCGTCTCGACGGTCGTCAGGTCGGACGAGAACCCCGCCTCCTGGAGCATCACGCCCAGACCCCCGACGATGCGCGAGCGCTCGCGGTACGGGTCGTGACCCAGCACGCGGATCTGCCCGGCGTCCGCGGGGGCCAGCCCTTCGACGAGCTCGACCAGCGACGTCTTGCCGGCACCGTTGGTGCCGAGCAGGGCCAGCAGCTCGCCTCGCCGCAGGTCCAGGTCGACGCCCCGCACGGCCTCGAACGGGCCGTACCGGCGTCGCACCCCCCGCAGGGAGACGATCGGTTCGAAGGTCATGCCACGATCCTGTCCCGCGGACGACGCCGCAGGTAGTGCCCGTGATCACCGGTCGCCGTGCGGTTCCCACGGTCCATCCATGACATCTGTCAGATCGTGCCCGACGGTGCGGTGCGGGCTCAGGGCGGGTCAGCCTCAGGGCGTGGCGCCCAGCCCGGTGGCACGCAGCAGCGCCGTCGGCCCGAACGACACGTTCTGGTCCACGGCCAGCTCGACCCACCGTCCCTCGCCGTCGCCGCCGAACGTCAGGCGTGCGTCGAGGGCGAAGGGCGTCCCGCGCCACAGGAGACGGCACGTCAGCTCGTGCGGAGCCGTCCAGGCGGCGGCGCCCGCGACCGCCAGGTCCTCGTCGTCGACCCGGGCACGGCTCAGCACCCAGTGGCCGACGCCGCAGCGCACCACCTGCCGCTCGGCGCTGCCCTCGAGGGCCCAGCCGAGCTCGATCTCGTCACCCTTGCGGTCGATGCCGACGCTGTGCCAGCGCAGCACGGACCGGGTGTGCCGGGCGGGCGAACCCGGCTGCGGGCCGTCCGGCGTGTCCGGTGCTCCGCCGTCGTGCCCCTCGAGGGTGAACGTCGAGCCGCGTACGAAGTCCTCGAGCGGTTCGTGCGCCGTGCCGTGCGGCACTGCGACCGCGAGGTCCCGGGGCGAGAAGGAACCGCCGTCGGCCGGGGCTCCTGCTCCGGGCGCTGCACCGACGACGGCGTCCATCGCGTCGAGGGCCGCCCCGAGCTCGAGGTGCGTGGCCTGCGCGCCCGCGGTGAGGACCACGACCATGTCGCGTCCCGGCGACACCACGCAGAACTGCCCGAAGGCGCCGTCGGCTCGGTACGCGTCACCGCGGCAGCGCCAGAACTGGTACCCGTAGCCCTGCGCCCACTCGGCGTTCTGGTCGGGGCCGTTGGGCACCTGGGCGGCGGTCATCTCGTCCACCCAGGCGGCCGGGACGAGCTGCTCGCCGCCCCAGGTGCCGCGCTGCAGCAACAGCTGGCCGAACACCGCGAGCTCCTCGGTGGTGAGGCGCAGACCGTAGCCACCGACGTCGATGCCCCGCGGGCACTGCTCCCAGGTGGCGCCTGTGATGCCCAGCGGGGCGAGCAGGCGCGGCGTGAGGTAGTCGAGGAGCCGCTCGCCCGTGAGCCGGTGCAGGATCGCGGAGAGCAGGTAGGTGGCGCCCGTGTTGTAGACGAAGCGCGTCCCGGGCTCGTGGACGACCGGCGACGCCAGGATCGCCTGCGCCCAGCTCGACCCGGGGACGTGCAGGTTCGTCAGGGTGAAGTTCATCGTGTCGGTGCCGTGACCGGACGTCATCGTCAGCAGGTCACGGACGGTCATGGCGGACAGGTGGGCGCTCGGCTCGGCGGGGGCGTCGTCGGGCAGCAGGTCGATCACGCGGTCGTCGGTGCGCAGCAGACCCTCCGCCGCCGCGAGGCCGACGGCGGTGGCCGTGAAGGACTTCGACACCGAGAACATGGTGTGCGTCTCGTCGGGTGCGTAGGGGTGCCACCATGCCTCGGCGACCACCGAGCCGTGGCGGAGCACCATGAGGCTGTGGACGTCGCGGAGGCCGTCGAGCGTCGCGACGAGGCGTTCGAGGACGGCCTGGTCCACCCCGTGCGACTCCGGGGTGGCGCGGGGAAGGCGGGCGGGGGCGGTCGGTGTCGTCGTCGGCACGGGGCCAGTCTGCCGCACCGTCCCGCCGGGGTCCTCACGGCTGGTCGGCGACCTCCTCCAGGATCGTGCCGTCCAGCACCTTCACGACGAGCGGCACCCCGAGCAGCCCTGTGGAGGCGATGTCGGGGTCGTCGTCCGAGGCGTCGTCGTAGCCGCCCCCGGACGGGCGCGCCCGCTCCGACTGCTCCCGTTCTCGGGACGCGGCCGCGGCCTGCTCGGCCGCCTGGCGGGGCGTCTGCGCAGCGGCCGACGGCGCGGCGGTCGACGGCGCGGCGGTCGACGGCGCGGCGGTCGACGGCGCGGCGGTCGACGGCGCGGTGGCCGACGGCGCGGTGGCCGACGCACCGTCCGAGGGCGACGACGACGACCCGGCGAGCCAGGCCGCGTCGGCGGCATCGGCGGCCGACTGAGCCGACTGGGCCGACTGGCCTGCCGGCTCAGAGGCCGAGGCCGTTGAGGGAGGCGTGTCGTCGACGCGCGCGACGGACACTCCGCCGCGCGGCGATCCTGCCGGCGCGACAGCGGCTCCTCGAGGCCCGCCGTCCGGGGCCGCGTCGGGCACGCTCGGGCTCGGCGGGGTCGGCTGTTCGGTCGGTCCGGGCGCGCCGACGGTCGCCTCGAGGCGTACCTGCACCCCGAGGGTCTGGAAGACGGCATCGACCACCGCGTCGACGTGCCGCGGCTGCGCGGAGAACGTGCGAGCCATGCCCTCCGCGTCGAAGGCGATCCGCAGCACTCCCCCGGACAGCGAGGCCACCTGGGCGTTGGGGCCCACGAGGGCGCGGGTGACCGGGCTGGACAGGTTCGCGACCACCTCGTCCCAGCGTCGCCGCACCAGCTCGGCCGTCACCTCGGAAGATCCGGAGGACGGCTCGGTCGCCGCCGCAGGAGTGTGCACCGGTGCGGGGCCGGACGCCGGCTCCACGGAGGGCTCGGCGGCCGGCGGTTCGGACGGGACCGCGGCCTCCGGTTCGTCGGTGACGGGCTCGGTGGGCGCCGGAGGACCGGGTGCGACCTCCGCCGCGCGCTCAGGCTCCGGCTCACGCACAGCCTCGGGCTCGCTCTGGGGATCAGAGACAGGCTCACGGTCGATCCCCTGCTCGCGATCGGTGTCGGACGCGGGCTCGGGCTCGGACTCGCGCTGCGGGTCGGACGCAGGCTCGGTGGCGGACGCCGCGGACACGCTCTCGGGGCTCGAGCCCACGTCCCGGGCGACGGGTCGTCGGCTCTGCTGCAGGGCAGCCCGCGCGGCCGCCGCGCCGGACAGCCCTGCCGTGCTCCCGGCCCCCGTGCCGCCGCCCTGGCCGTCCGCGGCGGGTGCCGCCGTCGGCGCCGGTTCTGCACCCGGGCCGGGCCGGTCGCCGGCAGCGGCGGGCATGCCGGCCGGTGCCGCGGCGATGGCGCCTCGCTCCAGCCGGTCGATGCGCGCGGCGAGTCCGTCGGTACCGTCGTCGGCGCCGGGCAGCAGGAGGCGGGCGCACAGCAGCTCGAGGTGCAGGCGTGGCGAGGTGGCGCCGGTCATCTCGGTGAGGGCGGAGTTGACCAGGTCGGCCGCGCGGGACAGCTCGGCGAGCCCGAGGTGGGTCGCCTGCTCGGTCATGCGCTCGAGCTGGTCCGAGGGCAGGTCGCGCAGCACCGCGCCCGCGGCGTCCCCGGAGACGGCGATGACGACGAGGTCGCGCAGCCGTTCGAGGACGTCCTCGACGAACCGGCGCGGCTCGTGCCCCGTCGCGATGATCTGGTCGACCACCCGGAAGATCGAGGCGCCGTCGCGCGCCGCGAGGGCGTCCACGACGTCGTCCAGCAGGGTGGCGTGCGTGAACCCGAGGAGGCCGACGGCGGTGTCGTACTCGACCGAGCCGCCCGTCGCCCCGGCGATGAGCTGGTCCATGACGGACAGCGAGTCACGTACGGAGCCGCCGCCGGCGCGCGTCACGAGCGGCACGACCCCCGCGCCGATCTCGACGCCCTCGGCGGCGCACAGCTCGTCGAGGTACGGGCCCAGGACGTCCGGGGGCACGAGCCGGAACGGGTAGTGGTGGGTGCGTGACCGGATGGTGCCGATGACCTTGTCGGGCTCCGTCGTCGCGAACACGAACTTGATGTGCGGCGGCGGCTCCTCGACGATCTTCAGCAGCGCGTTGAAGCCCTGCTGGGTGACCATGTGGGCCTCGTCGAGGATGAAGATCTTGTACCGGTCGCGCGCGGGGGCGAACGTGGCGCGCTCACGCAGGTCGCGCGCGTCGTCCACGCCGTTGTGCGAGGCCGCGTCGATCTCGACGACGTCGAGCGACCCGGAGCCGCCGCGTGCCAGCTCGACGCACGACGGGCACTCGCCGCAGGGCGTGTCGAGCGGCTTCTCCGGGGTGTTGCGGGCGCAGTTGAGCGTGCGCGCGAGGATGCGTGCCGAGGTCGTCTTGCCGCAGCCTCGCGGCCCGGAGAAGAGGTAGGCGTGGTTGACGCGCCCGCTGCGCAACGCCTGCATGAGCGGCGCGGTGACGTGCTCCTGGCCGATCACCTCGGCGAAGGTCTCGGGCCGGTAGCGGCGGTACAGAGCGGTGGACACGCACGCAACGATAGACGCCGGGGCTGACAGGGACACCTCCCGGTCCGTCACGTCTCGCCACGCACAATGTTAGTGACTAACATAGGACCCGTGACCGTCCCCACCCCCCGGGCGCTGCGCACCCGGGAACGCATCCTCGCCGCGGCCCTCGACCTGTTCGAGCGCGAGGGGTACGACACGACCACCGTCGCCCGGATCGCCACGGCCGCCGGCGTCACGCAGATGACGTTCTTCCGGCACTTCCCCACCAAGGACTCCGTCCTCGTCTCCGACCCCTACGACCCGCTCATCGCCCGGGCGGTCGCTGCCCAGCCGCGCGGGCTCGCCCCCGTCGAGCGTGTCCGCCGCGGCATGCTCGCCGCGCTCGGCACGATCGAGCCGGTCGAGGACGCCACGGCCACGCGCCGCGTCCGGCTGGTCGCCGCGCACCCGTCCCTGCGCGCCGCCATGGTCGCCGCCACCGCCGACACCGAGCGCGCGATCGCCGACGCCCTCGTGGCCGACGGCGTGCCCCGCCTCGACGCCGCCGTCGCCGCAGCAGCCTGCCTGGCCGCCTGCACGGCGGCGCTGCTCGCGATGCCGGGGCTGCCCGACGGCGAGACCCGCCTCGGCGTCGTGGTCACCCGCGCGCTCGACCTCCTCGGCGAGACGTCGTGAGAGCGCTGGCCCTGCACGGCCTGCGGCACCGGTTCGGCGACCGCGCGGCCCTCGACGACCTGTCCCTCGACGTGGCTGCCGGGGAGGTCGTCGCGATGGTCGGCCTCAATGGCGCGGGCAAGACGACGGCGCTGCGCATCCTGACCGGCCGGCTCCACCCGCAGCAGGGCACCGCCCACGTGCTCGGTGCGGATCCCGCCACGCTGGGCACGACGGCGGCACGACGGTTCGGCCACGTCGTCGGGGCCGCGCTGGTCTCACCCGACCTCACGGTGACCGAGAACGTGCGGACCGCCGCGCTGCTGCACGGTGTGGCGCGAGCCGACGTCCCGGCCGCGAGCGCCGCCGTCGTGCACCGCCTGGACCTCGACGCGTGGGCGGGCGCGCGGGCCCGCACGCTGTCCGCCGGCAACGCCCAGCGGCTGGGGATCGCCTGCGCGGTGGTCCACGGACCGTCGGCGCTGGTGCTCGACGAGCCGACCTCCGCGCTCGACCCGCGCGGCGTGATGCTCGTGCGCGAGCTGGTCCGCTCCCTGGCCGACGGCGGCGCCGCCGTGCTGGTCTCGAGCCACCACCTGGACGAGGTGGCGCGCGTGGCCGACCGCGTCGTCGTCGTGCACGGCGGACGGGACGTCGGCGAGCTCGCGCCCGGGCCCGAGATGGAGCAGCGGTTCTTTGCGCGGGTGCTCGAGGCGGACGCGGGCCGGTCCGGGAGCGCGGTGTGACCGGGCTGGGCACCGCGCTGCGGGTGGAGGCCCTGGCCTGGCGACGATCGACGGTGCAGCGGATCGCGACTCCCCTGGTCCTGGTGCTGCTGCCGCTGGCGAGCGTCGGCACGACGGCGCTAGCCAGGTCGGGGGCGGTGGACGGCGCAGGAGCGGCCAAACTTGCCGACTACGCGCACGGCCCGCTCGCCGTCACGCACCTGACGGTCGCCGGGCAGGTGCTGGCCGTGGGGCTGCTCATGGCCGCGGGGTTCGCGTACGCGGCGGTGTTCGGCCAGCCGCTCGCCGACGGGCGCGCGGGCTCGCTGTTCGGGCTCGCGACGCAGCGGTCCACCATCGCGCAGGCGCGGTGCCTCGTGGTGCTCGGCTGGGCGGCGGGGTGTGCGCTGGCGGCGGTGTCGCTGACTGTCGTGGCTTCCACAGCGGTGGTGACGGTGGGCGGCGAGACGTTCACGGACGAGGCCTGGGCGACCGCCGGGCAGGCGCTGCTGGTCGGGCTGCTCGCGGCCTGCCTGGCTCCCCCGTTCGCCGCGGTGGCGACCGCGACCCGGAGCCCGCTGGCCACGGTGGGCACGCTGATCGGCGTCGTGGCCCTGACCCAGGTGGTGGTGCTGGTGGGCGGCGGGGCATGGTTCCCCTACGCGGTGCCGTCGCTGTGGACGGGCATGGGCGGCGTGCAGGTGGCGGCGTCGGTCACCCCCGCGGCGCTCGGGCTGACCGCGGCCGTCGCGCCGGCGGCGATCGCCGTCGTCGTGCGCCAGTGGCGGCGGCTGACCGACGTGTGACGGGAGTTGACGCAGCCCTGGGCTCCCTCTAGGTTTGTACCGTTTCAATCCCAGGAGTACCGATGACGATCCACCTCGCGGGCGACTCCACCGTCGCCCCCACCGACCACGGCGCCACCTCGGGCCATCCGGAGGTCCCGCTGCTCGGCTGGGGCGACGAGCTCGCGCGGTTCGTGCACGACGACGTCCGCAACCTCGCGATCGGCGGCGCCACCACGCAGTCGTTCCGCGACGAGGGCCACTGGGACCGTGTCGTCGAGGCGGTGCGCGCCGACGACACCGTGGTCATCCAGTTCGGCCACAACGACCAGAAGGACCCCACCGAGCTCGCCGCCGAGGGCGGGTACCGCCGTCGGCTCACCGACTTCGTGACCGAGGCGCGTGACGCCGGAGCCAGCCCCGTGCTGGCCACGAGCGTCGAGCGCCGCTGGTTCGCCGACGACGGCACGTTGCGCTGGTCGCACGGCCCCTACCCCGCCGCCGTCCGCGCGCTGGGCAGGGAGCTGGACGTGCCGGTGATCGACCTGACCGTCTTCACCCGCTGGCTGTACGCCTGGCTCGGGCCGGAGGCGTCGGCCGCGCTGTTCCCGCACGGGGCGGCCGTCGAGGCCGGCCTGCGTGTGGACGACGCGCTGGCCACGGACAACACGCACTTCACCACCGCCGGCGCCCGCTACGTGGCGCAGTACGTCGCCGAGGCGCTCGTCGCGATCGACGGTGTGCACGACGTCGCCGAGCCGATGGGCGCAGCGATCATGGCGGCGCATCAGGGCTGACGGCGCTGCACCGCGCCCGCCACCCTGGCGTCCACCTCACTCCCGCGGGCGCAGCCTGACGGTCGGCATGGGCGGAGCGGGCAGCGCCGGCGGTTGCCCCGGAGGAAACGGACCGAACAGGTCCGGCGCTCCCGCGTCCCGCGGGTCGGCGGGCTCGAACCCGAGCTCCGCCTGGTAGCGACGGCGGAACTCGGCGATCTCGTCGTGGTCGCGCCCGACGAAGTTCCACCACATCACGATCTGCTCACCCAGCGGCACACCCCCCAGGAGGATCATCCGGGCACCCGTGGCTCCCGCCGTGACGGCCAGCGAGTCCGCCCCCGGCGGCAGGTACGCCAGCGAACGATGCCCCACGGTGGTCGAGCCGACCACGACGTCCGCGTCCTCGGCGAGCACCGCGTGCTCGAAGTCCGCTCGGACGCCCAACCGCACGGAGGCGCCGGGCGCGAGGACCAGCTCGGCGCCGAGCAGGTCGGCCGTGCGCGTGTCGACCGGCGACACCGAACCCAGGAGCTCTCCGACGAACACGCGGGCGGTCACCCCGGGCAGCTCGACAGGCTCCGGCGTGTGGCGCACGAACGCGTTCTCGCCGAACCGCGTCGCCTCGGGCAGCGCGTACCAGAGCTGCACGCCGTGCAGGGATCGAGTGCCCGGCGAGCTGATCTCCTGGTGGGTGACCCCCCGACCCGCGATCATCAGGTTGAGCGATCCCGGGACGACCGACGCCGCGTTCCCGCCGGAGTCGAGATGCTCGACGCCCCCCGTGAACAGCCAGGACACCGTCGCCAGGCCGGTGTGCGGGTGCCGTGGCACCAGCATGCCGCCGGTCTCCGCGACGTCGTCGGGGCCGTAGTGGTCCAGGAAGCACCAGGCCCCCACCAACGAACGCTTCCGCTGGGGCAGCGTGCGGTAGACGCTCATGGCGCGCGGTCCCCCGAGCGCCACCGGGCGCGGTTCCAGGACCTCGACGGCAACGGACTGCCGACCGGGCTCGAGGAGCTCCACCTCGGGGCGGCTGTCGAGGTTGGTCATCGGACCAACCTTCCTTCGTGGTCGCGTGGGCGCACCGGGTGCCCGCTGAGGATGGAGATCCGGTTGAACGCGTTGATGGCGACGGCCACCCACTCGGCGGCCGCGAACGTCGCGTCACCGAGGACCTCCCGGGCGGCGGACAGCTCGGCGGCGGTCCTGTCGTCGAGCGGGAGGACCGTCGCGGCCTCGACCACGGCGAGCACCGCCCGTTCCCGGTCCCCGAACACACCTGCATCTCGCCAGCCCGGCAGCACGTCCAGCTGCTGCTGCGGGACGCCCGCCTGCCTCGCCTCTCGCCCGTGGAGGTCCATGCAGAAGGTGCAACCGTTGAGCTGGGACGATCGCACCTTGATCAGCTCGGACTCCTGCGCGAGGAGCCCGCGCTGCTTCGCGGCGTCGCGCGTCGCCACCGAGAAGGCGACCAGGGCGTGCCACGATTCCGGCACGGCCTTGTCGAGGAACGGGCCCACGCCGGCTCTAGGCACGGTCGGCACGGGCGGGGCCGGCAGCGGCACATGGAGTGGACGTCTCGACGATCTCATGCATGAGGTGAGTCAAGACCGTGTTCCCGGCACAGGGTCAAGCGCTCCGGCGAACCGGACGCCGTCGACGAACTGCTCAACCGATCAGGCACGCTGTAGTATCGACTCCTTGGTCAGCAGGTCGACACGAGGTGGGCAGCCGGATGGCGGAGGTGCGAAAGACGCGCAACGCGGAGCGCACGCGGCGCGCCGTCCTCGACGCGGCGACCGCCGTGATCCTCGAGAAGGGCTCCGCGGTGACGCTGGCCCAGGTCGCGTCCGCGGCAGGCGTGTCCAAGAGCGGCCTCATCCATCACTTCGGCAACCGGGACCAGCTCGTCGTCGCCGTGGTCGAGGACGTCTACGAGCAGTTCCGCGCGACGGTGCTCGAGCACCTCGACCTGTCGGAGAACTACCCCGGCAAGGTGCTGCGCGCCTATGTCCGCGCGCTCAGCGCGGGGAGCGCCGAGGCCACCGCCGTCCGTGACCTCTCCTCGGCCGTGAGCTGGAACGGCCTCTACGCCATCCCCGCGGTCGCGTCGCTCGTCAACGAGCAGAACGCGGAATGGAGCAGGCAGTTCGCCGCGGACGGGCTCAGCGCCGAACGCATCCAGATCGTGCGACGGGCCGCCGAGGGGATCGCCGCGGCAGCCGTGATCGGCGACGAGGACGCGCAGAGCATCGCGGCCGCCACCCGCTTGCTGCTCGAGCTCGCGTCCGACGGCACGTTCCGCTCGCCCCTCTGAGGCCCTCCCCCCTCCGCCCGCACCCCGGTGCGGCGCCTGGCGACCGTGGACCCATCGGCAGGTCCTGACACCTGCGCACCCTGGCGCGCTCTGGCGCGCCCTTGCGCTCGTCGACGGACGAACGCACCTCTGACGACCCCGTACCCCTTGCCTTGCCGATCGATCGGTCTATGAGATCGACCACATGGTCTTGCTAACCGACCTTTTGGTCTGTACGTTGACGGCTCATCGACCACACAGCTGACGAGGAGCCGCATCATGACCGCGCCATCAGCCCAGGCACCCGCCCGGGCCACCTCCCGGACCTGGTTCGGCCTCGCCGTCCTGGTCCTCCCACTGCTGCTGATCACCATCGACGGGACGGTCCTCGTCCTGGGCCTGCCGTCGATCTCCGCCGAGCTGAGCCCGACGGGTGTCCAGCAGCTCTGGATGATCGACATCTACTCGCTCGTCCTGGCCGGCCTGCTCGTGGCCATGGCCGCCATCGGCGATCGCTTCGGGCGCCGACGGAACCTGCTCATCGGCGCGGTCGTCTTCGCGATCGCCTCGGCGGCCGGTGCGCTGGCCACCGAGCCGTGGATGCTCATCGCCGCTCGCGCACTCCTCGGAGTGGGCGGAGCGATCATGATGCCGTCGACGCTGTCGCTGGTCCGCAACATGTTCCTCGACCGGCAGCAGCGCCGCTACGCGATGGCCGTCTGGGCCGCGATGGCCTCCGTGGGCGCCGCGGTCGGGCCCATCATCGGCGGCTGGGTCATCGAGACCTTCGGCTGGCGGGCGGCCTTCACGATGAACATCCCCGTCATGGTGATCCTTCTGATCCTCGGGCCGCTGCTCCTGCCGGAGAGCCGCAACCCCCAGCTCCAGAAGATCGACGTCTTCAGCATCGTCCTCTCGCTCGTCGGGATGCTCTTCGTGGTGTACGCCATCAAGACGCTCACCGGCGGCGAGGACATCGCACGGGGGATCGTCGTGCTCCTCGTCGGCCTGGCGGCGGTCGCCCTGTTCATCCGCAGGCAGCTGCGACTGGCCACCCCGCTCCTGCAGGTCAGGCTCTTCAGGGTGCGCTACTTCCGCGGAGCCGTGATCGCCGACCTCCTGGCGATCTTCGCGATGGTCGGCGCGCTGGTCGCGCTCGTCCAGCACCTCCAGCTCGTCCTCGGGCTCACCCCGCTGCAGTCCTCGCTCTGGCTCATGCCCCAGGCGATCCTCGCCGCGGGCGCGAGCTTCGCCGCCGCGATCATGGTCAAGCGCGTCCTGCCGGCCTACGTCATCTCCGCGGGACTCGTGATCGCGGCGCTCGGGTTCGGGCTGACCCTCTTCCTGACGCCGACCTCGAGCCCCGCTCTCGTCGCGGCCTCGCTCGGGCTCGTCTCGCTCGGAGCCGGCATGGCGCTGGCCCTGAGCAACGACATCATCATGAGCTCCGTCCAGCCCGAACGCGCCGGGCAGGCCGCCGCGACCTCGGAGACCGCGTACGAGCTCGGCACGACGCTCGGCACCGCCGTGCTGGGCGGGGTGCTCGTCTCCTGGTACACCCGGACCGTCATGGACGGGACCGCTGCCCTCGACCTGTCGTCGTCCGTCGCCGAGCGGGCGTCCTCGACGATGGCAGAGGCCCTGCTGGTCGCCGGGGAGGTCGGTGGCAGCACCGGCGCGGCGATCCTCGAGATCGCCCGGTCGGCGTTCACCGAGGCGATCACGGTCACCGGCATCGCCGGTGGCGTGGTGATGGTGCTGGCCGCGGTCTGGGCGCTGGTGACGCTTCGCGGCGCATCGGCGCACGAGGACCTCGCGTCCGAGCACGAGGAGGAGGTCCGGTAAGACCGTCGGACGACGCGCGGCCATGCACGGTTCACCGTGCGTGGCCGCGCTTCGTTCACTCCGCCGGCACCGACGACGAGCGGCGCAGGACGTCGCGCTGCACCGGGCTGTAGAGCTCGGCGACCGCTGCGGCGACCGTGGCCCGCAGGGCCGGTGGCGCGGTCTCCGGGCTGCGCCAGTGCGGACCCCCGTCGGTCAGCAGCGCCGCGACCCGGTCGCGGGTCGCCTCCGACGCGTCCGGCCCCAGGTCGTCGAACGCCCGCCGGGTCCCGGCGGGCTCGGTCACGACCATGGCCCGCAGCCGGGTCAGGTGTTCCGCGCCGGAGACGCGAGCGAGGATGTGGACGAGCGAGCGGTCCGCGGCCGAGAGCCCTGCGGCGATCGCCTCGAAGCCACGGGGCGTGTCCGGCGGGGCGTTCTCCCGCAGGATCGCGGCCACGTCCGAGCGCGCACGCTGCAGACGCTCGAGGTCGGCCTCCAGAGCCTGGTCGACACCATGCAACGCCAGGGTCTGACGGCGTTCGACATCGGCGACCTGCGCGAGCGGGACACCCAGCTCGGCGAACCGCCGCAGGCGGATCAACCTGACCAGATGGTGCACCCGGTACTGCTTGTACCCGTTGTGCCGTCGCTCCGGCACCTCGAGGAGCCCCACGGCGTGATAATGCCGCACGGTGTTGACCGTCGTCCCCGCGAGAGCCGCCAGCTCCCGGGTGCTCCACTCCATGACGTCCTCCTCGTTCGGCGAAAGGGTGGGGCCCCGCCACCGGGTGGGGTACGCCGCCGCGCGGTGATCCCACCCGCCCTCCTGGGTAACGTCTCATCGAGCGCCCGCGCTCGGCGTCGGTGAGGACTACGTAAACGTCCCGTCGCTTGACCCTGTGGTCGGCACACAGCGTTCGCTGAGATGCGAGGTGCGCCGCGTACGGCGCACCCGGAGCGAAGGAGCACCGTGCCGACACCCACCGTCGTCCTGGTGCACGGAGCGTTCGCCGACTCGTCGAGCTGGAACGAGGTCGTCGCCCGCATGGACGAGGACGACGTGCCCGTCGTCGCCGTCGCGAACCCGTTGCGCGGACTCGCCGAGGACGCCCGCTACCTGTCGGACGTCCTGGACGCGGTCGCGGGAGAGGCCGTCCTCGTCGGGCACTGCTACGGCGGGATGGTGATCACCGAGGCGGGATCGCGCGACGCCGTCACCGCGCTCGTCTACGTGTCCGCCTTCGCACCCGACCACGGCGAGAGCGCCGACGAGCTCTCCCGCCGGTTCCCGGGGAGCACGCTCGGTGACACCGTCGCGAGATACCCGGTCCGGTCGGGCGGGCGGGAGCTCGTCGTCCGGCGCGAGGCGTTCGCCGACCAGCTCGCGGCCGACGTGCCGAGGCCGCTCGCGGCGGCGATGAGCGTCACGCAGCGACCGGTGGCCGAGGGCGCGTTGTCGGACACCGTCGAGAGCACGGTGCCCGCATGGCGGACACGTCCGAGCTGGTTCGTCTACGGCGACGCGGACCGGAGCATCCCCACGGCCGCGCTGCGGTTCATGGCCGACCGGGCCGACGCCGTCGTGCGCCGGGTGCTCTGGGACGGGCCGCACGCGCTGGGGGTCTCGCGGCCGGACGACGTCGCGGACGTCATCCTGGAAGCCGTGGCCGCCGTCGGCACCGGGGGCCGGCCCGCGGACTGAGCGTCGTGCGGACCGGCCCGGCGCGCCGCTGTAGCGTCGTGCCATGAGCACCCTGACGAAGGCCGAGGCGCTGAAGGCGCTCCACGAGGCCCCCGAGATCCTCCGTGTCGTGAACGTCTGGGACGCGATCAGTGCACGCACGGTCGCCGACCTGCCCGGTACGCGAGCGATCGCCACCGCCGGGCACTCCATCGCCGCGAGCCACGGGTTCACGGACGGGGAGATCCCCTTCGACGTCGCGCTGACCGCCGTGGCGCGGATCGTGGCGGCGACCGACCTGCCGGTGACCGCCGACCTCGACGCGGGGTTCGGCGACCCGGGAGAGTCGGTCCGCCGCGCGATCGGCGTCGGTGTGGTCGGCGCGAACGTCGAGGACCGCCTGGTGCCGCTGACCGAGGCGGTGGCGAACGTGGAGGCCATCGTGCGCGTCGCCGAGCAGGAGGGCGTCCCGTTCCAGCTCAACGCGCGCACCGACGCGCTGGTGCGCGGTGGCGACCGTCCGCTGACCCAGAGCCTCGACGACGCCGTCGAACGTGGTCGGGCGTTCCTCGACGCCGGCGCGAGCCTCGTCTTCGTGCCCGGCATGCTCGACCGCGAGTCGACCCAGCGGCTCGTGGCCGGTCTCGGGCCGCGCCGGCTCAGCGTCATCGGCGTACCGGGGGCGTTGACCGCGGCCGAGTACGAGGAGCTGGGCGTCGCGCGCATCTCCTACGGCCCGCTCACGCAGCGGGTCGCGCTGCGCGCGCTGCGCGACCTGGCCACAGACCTCTACGGCGACGGCGTCGTCCCCGAGGACACTCCTGCGCTCAACTGAGGTGCGGCCGGCGCTGTCAGCGCGGCCGCACCTCCGGTCGCGTTGTCAGCGCGGCAGCGTGGCAGCGGCGACCACGACGCTGTTGACCACGACGGCGGTGACCGTCCGGGTGACCGCCTCGGCGGAGGCCGCGGCTCCCCAGCTGCCGTCCTTGAGCTCCTCGGCACGCCCGATCACGGGAGAGGTCCACGGGATCTCCGGATCGAGCTGGGGCAGGGTGCCGCTGCCGTAGAGCAAGGCAGCGAGCGCGGCGGTCCGCGGGGTCGGCTCGACCCGGTCGATGAGCACCGCGCGCACCTCACCGAGCAACCTCGCCCTGCGGCCGCTGTCGCCGTCCTCGATGGCCGTCGTCGTGAACAGACCGAGGGTCTTGCGGGTGCGCCGACGCAGATCGCCCCGTTCGACCAGCCGGTCCAGGATCGGCTGGCGCAGCGACGGGCCCGTGGCCGCCAGGACGGTCTGCACCCCCCGGGGCTTGTCCGCGACATACTCCCAGCTCGTCCGCAGGAGCGGGTCCACGGGCGGACGCTCGCCGGCGGCTCCGACGAGCAGCGAACCAGTCCGGCCGCGCAAGGTCTGCACGTGGTCACCGAGGGCCAGGTCGGCGAGGACCGCCCCGGCGAGCACGTAGTACAGGGTGCCCTCGCCGGCGATGGTTCCCGAGCCGGGCTGGAACAGCAGCAGGAGGAGATCCTCGGCCAGCATCGGCTCGCCGGTCCGGGTCGGGTCGTCGGCGCCTCGTGTGGCGGCCCGCGGGTTGTCCGGGTGCTCAGTCGTCATCTGTCGTGTCCTTCTCCTCGGGCTCTGGCATGGTCCGTTCGAGGTCGGTCGCCAGCGTGTGGGCGCGCTCGAGGACGTCGAGCTGCGCAGGGTTGTACAGGTCGTTCAGGGCATGGGCCAGGGTCTGCGCGGCGAACGACGGATCCTTGGCCAGGTGGGCCATCGGGTCGGTCAGCCACGGGTAGTCGCGGTTGTTGCGCAGGATGACCGGCGCCAGCCTGTCGACCAGCCGGCGCCGGGTGTTCTCGTCGGCGTCGGCGGGCAGCTCGTCCAGGTCGGCTCCGAGACCGTCGGTGTCTGCCTCGACGAGCTTCTGGATGTCGCTGAGCGCCGACTGGTCGTACAGCTGGGTGTAGATGTGGACGATGGACCGGTCCGCCTCCGAGAGCTGGGATGCCACGGACTCGAATCCGGCCGGGACGTCGGCCGGCACGTCGTCGCGCAGGATGACGGCGAGGTCCGCCCGCGCCTTCTCGAGCCGCGCGATGCCCTGCTGCAGCTCCGCGTCGAGGGCTTGCAGCACCTCGGAGGCGCTGTCGGCACGGGCACGGACGTCGCCGATCTGGGCGAGCGGCACACCGAGGCTGACCAGGCGCCGGATGCGGAGCAGGGTCACGAGGTGATGCACGTCGTACTGCTTGTACCCGTTGGACCGACGCTCGGGCTCCTCGAGCAGCCCGGTGCGGTGGTAGTGGCGGATCGTGTTCACCGTCGTGCCCGCGCGTTCGGCGAGCTCTCGGGTGCTCCACGCCATGTCGTCTCCTGTCGCTCAGCCGAGTGGCGGGCCGCCCTCCACCGGGTGGTCTCACCCGCCCAGGAAGGACTTCAGGGCGTCGTTGACCTCGTCGCCGTGGGTCCACAGCAGCCCGTGCGGCGCGTCCTGGACCTCGACGTAGGTGGCCTCGGGCAACGCCTGACGGAACCGCCGAGCGGTCGCATCGATCGGCAAGATGTTGTCCTTCGTGCCGTGCAGGATCATCGTCGGCTTGCCCGCAGCACGCACCGCCTCGACATCACCGCGGAAGTCCTCGATCCAGGCCGGCACCACCGCATACGCAGCAACCGGAGCGCTGGCCACGGCGACGTTCCAGCTGGCCTGGACCGCCTCAGGGCTGATCAGCGAACCGAGCGTCTCGTCCAGGTTGTAGAAGTTCTTGAAGAACTCGGTGTACCAGGCATACCGGTCACCCCGAGCAGCCGCGGCGATACCGTCGAAGACCTCCTGCGGCACCCCTTCAGGGTTGTCCTCACGCTGGACCAGGAACGGCTCGAGCGAAGCCAGGAACGCCAGCTTCGCGACCCGCTCATGACCGTATCGTGCGACGTAGCGCGCCAGCTCCCCGGTCCCCATCGAGAAACCCACCAGCACCACATCACGCAGGTCCAGGGTCTCCAGCACCGCGTTCAGGTCTGCGGCGAACGTGTCGTAGTCGTAGCCGTGGTGCACCTTCGTCGACTGGCCGAACCCGCGCCGGTCATAGGTGATCACCCGGTAGCCCTGGTCCAGCAGCTCCCTGGTCTGACGCTCCCAGCTGTGCCCGTTCAGGGGGTAACCGTGGATCAGCACCACCGGCTGCCCGGCGCCCTGGTCCTCGTAGTACAGCTCGACGGGCGCGCTGTTCTCGTTCCCTACCGTGATGTAGCCCATGGTCCTGCTCCCTTCGGTCCCGGCCGACGACGGAGACGACCGCTGGCCCCCAGTAGATTCCCTGTGCCAACAACACAGTCAAGCCCTCCGTGCCGACGTCGACTTCCCAGGAATACTTGAGAGTTCAAGTCAGTTGCCGGAATCATGAGCGGACCACTTCTCGCAGCGGACACGGCCATGGGTGCCGTCACCCTCAACGTCGCCGACCTGGACGGCATGACCGCCTACTATCGCGACGAGGTGGGCCTGACCGTGCTGGAGCAGACCGGACCCGTCGTCACGCTCGGCCGGTCCGGCCGCGCCGTCGTCGTCCTGGCACACACCCCCGAGCTCCGGCACGCCTCACCCCACGAGGCCGGGCTGTTCCACACCGCGATCCTCTTCGACACGGAGGCGGCCCTGGCCGCCGCGGTCCACTCGGTCGCGCGCCGCCGCCCGGAGTCCTTCACCGGGTCCGCCGACCACCTGGTCAGCAAGGCGTTCTACTTCGACGACCCCGAGGGCAACGGCGTCGAGCTCTACTGGGACCGTGACCGGACGCAGTGGAGCTGGACGCACGGGCAGGTCGAGATGGGCACGGTGTTCCTCGACCCCGGCGCCTACCTGCGCGAGCACCTCGACGCCGACGGGCTCGCCGGCGACCCGGTCGGTGACGCCCGGGTGGGGCACATCCACCTCTCGGTCGGCGACGTGACGACAGCCCGCGACTTCTACGCCACCCGCCTGGGCTTCGACGTGACGATGGCGTTGGGCGACCAGGCGGTGTTCGTCAGCGCCGGCGGCTATCACCACCACATGGCGATGAACGTGTGGAAGAGCCGCGGCGCGGGTCCTCGTCAGCAGACCCTCGGGCTCGGCCGGGTGGACATCGAGGTGCCCACGGCCGACGACGTCGCCGAGCTGGTCGACCGCATGAAGCACCACCGCGTCCCGGTCCGCGACGACGGCCGCACGGTCAGCATCGAGGACCCCTGGGCGAACGCGGTCAGCATCACCGCCACCCAGGGCCGGGAAGGGAATTCGTGACGCACGACCCGCACGCGCGGGTCGATCCCGACGACAGCCTCGGCCGGGCGTCGGTGTGGCAGGACCTCGTCCTCGCCACCCACCTCCTCGAGACCGCGCTGGACCGGCAGTCACAGCGGGACGGCGCGGTCTCGCACGGCCACTTCAAGATCCTGGTGCTCCTCCACGCCGCCGAGAGCCACACCCTGGGGCTCAAGAGCCTTGCCGACACCCTGCGTTTCTCCCCGAGCCGCATCAGCCACGCCGTGACCGCCCTGGAGCGCCAGGGGCTCGTCGAGCGCCGCCCGGCGACGAGCGGACGGCGCGCCTACGACGCCGTGCTGACCAGCGACGGACGCCGCGTGGTCGGCCGGGTGCTCCGCTCTCAGCGGCGCGAGATCCGCGACCCGCTCCTGGACGCGCTCGGCGGGCTCGGCACCGCCGCGCTCGGCGACCTCAGCGCACGCATCATCGGTCTCCTCGACGGCGGCGCCCGCCCGCCGGAGGAATGACGTCCACCAGGTCGAGGAACGCCAGCGCCGCCGGGCTCGGGTTGAGGTCGCTCCATGCGAGGTGCTGAACCCTGGACGGGCCGCGCGTCACCCGCAGCGCCGTCACGCTGTCGGCCCCGGTGACCAACGGCTCCGGCAGCATGGCGACCGCCAGACCCTCCCGGACGAGGCCGATCAGGAGATCGCTCGACGGCGCCTCGAAGGCGACCGCGCGCTGCAGCCCCGCCGCCGCGAACGCGCGGTCGCTCTGCGCCCGCCCCGGTGACCCGGACGGGAAGTCGGCGAACTGCTCGTCCGCGAGCGCCTCGAGGTCGATGCGCGAACGCCCGGCGAGCGCATGGCCCGACCCGACGGCGGCCACCAGCCGCTCCCGGACCAGCTCTCGGTGGGCGACGCCCGACGGCGGGACCTCGTCAGGCAGGCCGAGCACCGCGACGTCGGCCTCGCCGGCCCGGACGGCCACCATGAGCGCGTCGCTGGCGTCCACCCGCAGCGACACCGCCACGTGCGGGTGGGCGGACCGGAACCTCCGCAGCACGGCCGGCACGTCGAACGCCGTCACCGTGGGGATGATGCCGAGCCGCAGGGTTCCCCGCACCAGGCCGGCTGCCGCGGCGGCGTCGACCCCGGCGCGCTCCGCGGCCTCCAGCGCGGCCCGCGCCGAGACCAGGAAGGCCTCCCCCGCGGCGGTGATCTCCACCCGTCGGCTGGTGCGGGCGAACAGCCGGACGCCGAGCTCCCGCTCGAGGGCGGCGACCTGGTGGCTCAGCGCCGACTGCACGACGAAGCACCGCTCGGCGGCCCGGGTGAAGTTCCCCGCCTCCGCGACGGCGACCACGTAGCGCATCTGCTGCAGCTCCATCGATCTATCGTGAGTCACGATCGAAGCGGTGACAAGCATGTGTTGGACTCATGGCCGGCCCGGAAAGCACGCTGGATCCATGACCTCCACCGCACCACCACCGCGCTCGACGACGCCGCTCCTGCCCGCGACGCCCGTCGCGGGCGCATCGTGGCGCACCACGGCCCTGACCGCCGTCACCCCGATCGTGTGGGGCACCACCTACCTCGTGACCACCGAGCTGCTGCCGCCAGGCCACCCCGTGTTCGCGGCCGCCGCGCGCGCCCTGCCCGCCGGGCTGCTCGCCCTCGCCCTGACCCGCACGCTGCCGCGAGGGTCGTGGTGGTGGCGCTCCGCCGTCCTCGGCGTGCTCAACATCGGGGCGTTCTTCCCCCTGCTCTTCGTCGCCGCCGAACGGCTGCCCGGTGGCGTCGCGGCGACCCTGGGGGCCGCGACACCGCTCCTCGCCACCGTCCTCGCCGTCGTCGTCCTGGGCGAGAGGTGGTCGCGATGGCGGCTCGCCTGGGGGACCGTCGGGGTGCTGGGCGTCGGGTTCGTCGTCCTCGGGCCCGACGCCGCCCTCGACCCGGTCGGGATCGTGGCCGGCCTCGGGGGTGCGGCCGCCATGGCGCTCGGCGTCACGCTCACCAAGAAGTGGGGGCCACCGCCCGGCGTCGGCCCGATGGCGTTCGCCGGCTGGCTGCTCACCGCCGGCGGCCTCGCCCTGGTCCCGCCGGCCCTGGTGGAGGGCGTCCCGACGCACGTCGACGGCCCTGCGCTGGGCGGCTACCTCTGGCTCGGGATCGTCGGCGGGCTCGTGGCCTACACGCTCTGGTTCTCGGGTATCCGCCGGCTGTCCGTCCCCGCCGTGGCGTTCCTGGGGCTGCTGTCCCCGCTGACGGCGGCCGTCCTCGGCGCGGCGGTGCTCGGCCAGACGCTGGCCCCCCTGCAGCTCGTCGGGTTCGGGCTGGCACTGCTGGCGATGCTCGCCGGGCAGGTGGTCCCGCGGCGGCCCCACGCGACGGCCGTGCCCCCGACCCACGACGTCCCGGAAGGACGCTGACCATGGAGATCACCGTTATCGGCGCGACCGGGACCGTCGGCAGTCGCATCACGACCGAGGCGACGTGGCGCGGGCACCACGTCCGCGCCGTCTCTCGAGGCTCAGGGCCGGCACGCCCGGGCGTCACACCGGTCGCGGCCGACGTCGGATCGCCCCGCGCGCTGGCCGACGCCGTCGCCGGGGCGGACGCCGTCGTGCTCGCGGTCCGCCCGGCGGCCGGCCACGAAGAGGCGATCGTGGGACTCACCGAACCGGCACTCGACGCCACGGCCGCCGCCGGGGTGCCGCTCATCGTGATCGGCGGCGCCGGATCGTTGCGCACCCCCGACGACCCGGCGACGCTGGTGGCCGACGACGAGCGGTACGTCCCGCGGGCGTGGCGCGCCGTCGCGTCCGCCAGCACCGCACAGCTCCGAGCCTGCGAGCGCCGGCCGGAGGTCGACTGGACCTACCTCAGCCCTCCGGCTGTCCTGGCGCCCGGAGAGCGGACCGGTCGGTACCGGCGTGGCACGACGGTTCTTCTCAGGGCGGCTGATGGGTCGTCGCGGATCAGCGTCGAGGACCTGGCGGTCGCCGTCGTCGACGAGCTGGAGAACCCGGGCGGCGAGCGGCGGATCACCGTCAGTGCGTCGTGATCGGGCGCAGGTACAGCCCGGGATCACAACCGAGCTCGCCCGGCTCGAGCTGGATCCGGTCGAAGGCCGAGTACCGCCAGGCGGGCTCGCCGTCGGGCCGGACGCCCACGACGCAGTCGCGGGAGCGCACGACGCCGACCGTGGCGACCAGCTCGTCACCCTCGCGGTCGGCCCGCACGTCCACGAACTCGGGGAAGGCGCTACGCAGCCTGGACTCGGCGTCGGACGGGGTCGCGTCGTCGCCCAGGTCGTCCAGGGTGGCGAGCACCGTCGCCTCGGCGTCCGGACCCAGGGACGGCAGCGGCGTCGGGTCGGGCGCCGGCGCCCCGTCCAGGTCGTCCGAGCAGCCGATCTCGTCCCGAGACGCCTCGCCGTCGTGCTGGCGCGCGTGCACCGTGAACCGCCAGCAGGTCAGCGACTGCCCGGCCGTGCTCCCGGGATCGAACCACCCGCTCCGCGAGCCCCCGAACTGCGTCCGGACCGCCACCTCCACCACGGCACCCTCGTCCGTCCCGGAGTTACCCTCCCAGCCGAGCACCGTGACGCCGGGGGCGTACCCGTCGACGACGCGCTGCGCCAGGTTCTCCGCGTCGAGGGGGTCGGTGTATCCCGGCTCGAGGTCGACGGCGATCTCCTGCGCGGTGGCCTGACCCTGGCGCTCGGCGATGCGGTCGCCGTCGTCCGGGACGGTGATCTCGTAGTAGATCCAGACGACCAGCGCCACAGCCAGCGCGAGCACGACCGCGAGGGTGATCCCGACACCCTTCAGCACGCTCCGAGCAACAGTCTTCGACGACGACACGGGCCGTATCCTGCCAACCAGGTCCGCCGCAGGGGCGGAGGACCCGCCGTCGACGTGTCCTGCCTCACCAGGCCAGGCGACCTCAGCGCCGCAGCGCCCTCCGGGCCAGCGAGTTCCCCAGCCACTGCACGAGCTGGACGATGACGATGATGATCACCACGACGATCGCCGTCACGGCCCAGTCGTACTGCCGGTAGCCGTAGACGATGGCGAAGTCGCCCAGGCCGCCACCGCCCAGGTAGCCGGCGATCGCGGACATGTCGAGCACGCCCACGAACAGGAACGTGTAGCCCAGGACCAGCGGCGACAGCGCCTCGGGCACGACGACGGTCCGCACGATCCGCAACGGCGAGGCACCCATCGCTCGGGCCGCCTCGATCACGCCCGGGTCGATGGACACGAGGTTCTGCTCCACCAGCCGGGCGAACACGAACGTCGCCATGATGCACATCGCGAACGTGAACGCCTCCATGCCGATCGTGGTCCCCACGAACGCCCGGGTCAGCGGCCCGATGGCGACCAGGAAGATGAGGAACGGCACCGGCCGCACGATGTTCACGGCCACGTTGAGCACGGCGAACACGCCGCGGCTCGCCAGCAGGTTGCCAGGCCGGGACAGGTACAGCCCGAGCCCGAGCAGCAGGCCGAGGAACCCGCCGACGGCCAGGGTGATCAGCACCATGAACATGGTCTGACCGAACGCCTCCCACAGCAGGGGCACCAGGTCGGGCCTCATCGGTCGCTCCCTTCGACGGCGGGCGCCGCCGCCGTGCCGTGGTCGACGACGGCGGTCACGGCGCGCAGGCCGTCGAGCGCCGCCCGGACCGCGGCGTCGTCCCCGACCAGCTCGAGGGTGAGCGAGCCGTAGGGCCGCTCCGCCACCTCGGTGATGCCGCCGTAGACGATGGTCCCCGCGACCCCCCGTTCGGCGAGGACACCCATCACCTGCGCGGACGAGCCGGCGACCTCGTCGATCCGCACGGTGACGATGCGGCCGGGGTGGCGCGCGCGGAGTCGGTCGAGCACCGCCGTCGACGGCGCGTCCCGCAGCGCGGAGGCGACGAACCGCCGGGTCACGGGCTGCCGCGGCGCGCTGAACACCTGGTACGCGTCACCGAGCTCGACCACGCGGCCGCGCTCCATGACGGCGACCCGGTGGCAGATGGACCGGACCACCTCCATCTCGTGCGTGATGACCACCACGGTGATGCCGAGCTCGCGGTTGACGCGCTGCAGCAGGGCGAGGACGTCCGCCGTCGTCTCCGGGTCGAGGGCGCTGGTGGCCTCGTCGGCCAGCAGGATGGTGGGGCTCGTCGCGAGGGCTCGGGCGATGCCGACGCGCTGCTTCTGCCCGCCGGACAGCGCCGAGGGGTAGGACGCGGCCTTGCCGGAGAGGCCGACGAAGTCGAGCAGCTCGGCGACGCGGGCGTCGCGGTCCGCGCGGGACCAGCCCGCCACCTCCAGCGGGTAGGCCACGTTGCCGGCGACCGTGCGGGATCGCAGCAGGTTGAACTGCTGGAAGATCATGCCGATCCCGGCCCGCACCGGCCGCAGCCGCGCCTCGCTCAGCCCTGTCAGGTCGGTGCCGTCGACGACGACGGAGCCCGCCGTCGTCGTCTCCAGCGCGTTGACGAGCCGCACGAGCGTGGACTTGCCGGCGCCGGAGTAGCCGATGACGCCGAAGATCTCGCCCGCCGCGATGTCGAGCGTGACGCCGTCGACGGCGCGGACGGGCTTCGTGCGACGCCGCGCCCGGCCACGCGCAGGGAACTCCTTGACCGCGTCGCGGAAGCTGATGATGGTCTCGCTCACGGTTCTCTCCTTCCTGGCAGACCCGCCCTGCTCCGCGAAGTAGAGCCGCGTGTGCTCGAGAAGTGCGTCAGGGGCACTTCTCCGGTACACACGGCTCTACTTCGCGGGACCGATGGCGGTCACTCGGCGGCGAGGTCCGCCTGGATCCCGTCGAGGACGGCCTGCAGGTCGGCCGCGTCGTTGTCCTTGATGACGCCCGTCCCGCCGGAGGCGTCGAGGACGCCCTGCTCGATCTCCTCGGTGTGGAAGATGTCGACGAGCTGGTTGAGCGTCTCGTCGTCGGCGTCGGCGGCGCGCGACACCCACACGTTGATGTACGGCTCGGCGGCGGACGCGTCCGGGTCGTCCGAGTAGATGGCGTCCTCGGCGGTCAGGCCGGCGTCGCCCACGAAGTCGTTGTTGACGATCGAGGCGTCGACGTCCTGCAGCGCGAGCGCCGTCTGGGCAGCGTCCACCGGGGTGACGGTCACGCGGGACTCGTCGGCCAGGACGTCGGCCGGCGTCGAGAACGAGCTGCCGCCGTCGCGCAGCGCGACGAGGCCCGCCTCCTGCAGCACGAGGAGCGCACGCGCCTGGTTGGTGTCGTCGTTGGGGATGGCGACCTCGCCGCCGGCCGGGATCTCCTCGACGCTCGCGTGCGCCGTGGAGTAGAGGCCCAAGGGGTAGACGGCGGTGGCGCCGATCGGGGTGAGGTCGTCGCCGCGCGCGTCGTTGTAGCCCGCGAGGAACTGGAGGTGCTGGAACTGGTTGAGGTCCAGGTCGCCGTCGCTGAGCCCCTGGTTGGGGAGCTGGTAGTCGGAGAAGTTCACGATCTCGACCGTGATGCCCTCCGCCGCCGCGGCGTCGGCGAACGTGTCCCAGTAGGTCTCGCCGGAGGAGACGACGCCGATGCGGATCGGGTCCTCGGCGGTGCCGCCGGCGACGGCGGCCTCGGCACCTCCGGAGCAGGCCGCGAGAGCGAGGACGGAGGCGGCCGCGCCGGCCGCGAGCAGGGTGGAGCGTACAGACATGGGTGGGTCCTTCCACGGGCACGACGGCAGCACGCCGTCGGCGGTCTCGAACAGAGGGAGAGCAGGCGGGCCGCGGCCATCAGCACGCGGCGGGCGCAGGGAGAGTGGGTGCCGTCAGCGATGCCCGACGGCGGTGCGGAGCGTTGTCAGCGCGCGCACATTCGGGTGCTCCGCATCGCGGCACGGCACATCCGTCCGCGCAGCGTCGTGCGCGCGGTGCGGGGTGCGGTGGTGTCGAAGCGGTGCATGGCTCAACGAGAACACCGCGAGGGCCACTTCTCCAACTCCGAGGGGCCAAAATCTTGCCATGCGGACGCCGGTTGTCTCGCCATTCAAGAAACTGCTGGTGAGCGGGGCGCAAAGGACCCCTCGCACACCCACCAGAGCTCACTTACCCTTGCTGCCTTCCGGCCCTGGGGGAGTTCGGCGAGATGGTGCCGCACGAGGGGTCTGTCCACAGCCTAACGGAGGGAAGCCGCTGATTCGAAACCGGGTCCCCCGGCAGGGTCCGAGACGAGGGTCACGCCGGGACGATTCGGAGAAGACCGCACCCGTCGGCTATTCTGCTGGGGTTGCCTGCGCCGTCGTGCGCGGGTGGCACCAGAGGAGGATTCGCCTAGCGGCCTATGGCGCACGCTTGGAAAGCGTGTTGGGTTCACGCCCTCGGGGGTTCGAATCCCCCATCCTCCGCCAGCCTCACGGGCAGAACGCCGGGCGGCTCCGCAAGGGGCCCCCGGCGTTCGGCGTCTCACCGCCGGGTCCCGGCCCGGCTCGGCCGACGAGCGGTTCCGGCTCGTCGACCACGCGGTCACCCCGGCCGGCGTCGCGTGACCGCCGTCACCTCTCGACGACGAGCACCTCGTCCTGCGATCCCTCGGCGCACGCGGCAGGAATCCCGTCCACGACCTCCCGCGGAACCGGCACGGCAGCGAGCTCGACGTCCTCACCCACCTGCACGGTGCCCAGCCCCGGTGTGGTCACGGAGGGCCGGGCGTCACGCAGCACGAACTCCGCGTCGTCGGCGAAGACGAGGAGCTGCGGCGGCGCGTCGGCCTCCATCGCCAGGCAGCCCCCGGGGCCGCTGATGAGCATGCCCGAGTAGTCCTGCGCGCCGCCGTCGGGCACCTCGGTCGCCAGCAGGCCGATGGGCCCCTCCCCCTCGGCCTCGACGACCAGCAGGTCGCCACCGGTCGCACCCTCCGTGGACCCGGGCGTCGAGCTCTCGCCGTCGGCAGACGGCGTGGCGCCCTCGAGTTCTGTCGCGGTCGCGTCGGGCGCGGCGCCTCCCTGGTCGCCGCCGGCGTCGTCGTCCGTACAGCCGGCCAGGGCAGCGACCGCCACCACGCCGGCGAGCACCATGCCGTACACACGAGCTCGTGCCACGATCCGTACCTCCAGGCTCCGAAGTGTCGTCGGCCGCGCCGATCGGTCGCGGCCGGGACCAATATGGCATGCCCCGTCGCCGCGCCTCCGTGCTCGTCCACGGGACGTCGTCGTCGACCGATGTGCTTGGATCGGTTCATGCCCCGCTTCGAGATCGGTGACGACGACTTTCTGCTCGACGGCCGGCGCCTTCAGATCGTCAGCGGTGCCCTGCACTACTTCCGCGTCCACCCCGACCAGTGGGCGGACAGGATCCGCAAGGCCCGGCTCATGGGCCTGAACACGATCGAGACGTACGTCGCCTGGAACGTCCACTCCCCCGACCGCGGCACCTTCCGCACCGACGGCCCCCGGGACCTCGGCCGGTTCCTCGACCTGGTCGCCGCCGAGGGGATGCACGCCATCGTCCGGCCCGGCCCGTACATCTGCGCCGAGTGGACCGGTGGCGGCCTCCCGGCCTGGTTGTTCACCGACCCGGGCGTGGGCGTGCGCCGCGCCGAGCCGCGTTTTCTCGCCGCGATCGAGGAGTACTACGCGGCCGTGGCCCGGATCGTCGCCCCGCGGCAGGTCACCGCGGGCGGTCCGGTGCTCATGGTGCAGGTCGAGAACGAGTACGGCGCCTACGGCGACGCCCCGCCGGACGAGCGGCAGCTCTACCTGCGCGCCCTCGCCACGATGCTGCGCGACCACGGCATCGACGTCCCGCTGTTCACCAGCGACCAGGCGAACGACGAGCACCTGGCCCGCGGCGGCCTGCCCGAGCTGCTGCGGACCGCCAACTTCGGCTCCCGCACGCCCGAACGCCTCGCCACCCTGCGCCGCCACCAGCCGACCGGCCCGCTGATGTGCATGGAGTTCTGGGACGGCTGGTTCGACTCCTGGGGCCTGCACCACCACGTCACCGCGCCGGGGACCACGGCCGACGACCTCGACGACCTGCTCTGCGCGGGCGCGTCCGTCAACCTCTACATGTTCCACGGCGGCACCAACTTCGGGTTCACCGCCGGCGCCAACGACAAGGGCACCTACCGCCCGATCACGACGTCCTACGACTACGACGCCCCGCTCGCCGAGCACGGGGCCGCGACCGCGAAGTTCCGCGCCCTGCGCGACGTGATCGCCCGCCACCGCCCGGTCCCCGACGAGGTGCCGGCGGAGGCGCCGTCCGCCCCGGAGCTCACCGTCACGATGGGCCGCCGCGTCCGGCTGGACGACGTCGTCGACGCCCTCGGCGAGACGCACCACGTCGACCACCCGCCCACGCACGACGACGTCGCCGCCTGGGACGGGTTCGTCCGCTATCGCACGCGGATCGCTCCCGACGACGCCGTCCTGGTGGTCGACGACGTCCGGGACCGCGCGCTCGTCGCCCTCGACGGCGAGCCGGTCGGGCTGCTGGACCGCACCACGCACGCCACCGCCGTCGCCCTGCCTGCCCGCGCCGGCGAGCTGACGCTGCTCGTCGAGGACCAGGGCCGCGTCAGCTACGGCCCGCGCATCGGCGAGCCGAAGGGCCTCGTCGGCACGGTGCGCACCGCCGTGCGGGAGGTCACCGGCTGGGACGCGACCCCGCTCCGGTTCGCCGACGACGGCGGAGCGTTGCGCCGGGAGGTCACGGACGCGTTGCGTGCAGCGCCGCCCGTGGGCTCGGACCTGCCTCTCGCCGGGCCGGTCCTGACGCTCGGGACGTTCGCGAGCACCGCGGGTGCCGACCACTTCCTGAGCCTCGACGGCTGGACCAAGGGCGTGGTGTGGGTCAACAGGTTCTGCCTCGGCCGCTTCTGGAGCGCGGGGCCGACACGGACGCTCTACGTCCCGGGTCCGCTGGTTCGGGCCACGGACAACGAGGTCGTGGTGCTCGAGCTGCACGGTGCGCACCACCGCACGGTGCGGATGGTCGCCGGACCCGGTCTCGGCCGGTCCGAGGAGTGAGCACCCCGCACCCTTCACCCTGTGACGGGCATCACGGCATCTCGGCCCTTGCCCGAGCAGACATCGACCGGACGCGAGACCGAACCAGGCGAATTGGCTCGATCGTGACGATATCGTGACGAACCATTGCCTCCGTCTCGGTGACCGCGTCGCCCTCCGCCTCTACGATGGCAGCCATGATCTTCAAATCCGTGGGCGATGGGCGTCCGTACCCCGACCACGGCCGCGAGAGCACCAACGACTGGTCGGACGTCCCACCGCGCCAGGTCCGGCTGGACGAGCTCGTGACGACCAAGCGCACGCTCGATCTCGACGCCCTGCTCGCCGACGACTCCACGTTCTTCGGCGACCTCTTCGCTCACGTGGTCGAGTACCGGGGAACCCTGTACCTCGAGGACGGGTTGCACCGTGCCGTCCGGGCCGCGCTCCAGCAGCGGCCGATCCTGCACGCCCGCGTCCTCGCCGTCGGATGATCGCTCCCGTTCCCGGAATCTCAGGTAGTTTCTTCGCGTGACGTCACCAGCCCAGGACCCGGCGAGGGTCGCCCGTCGTCGGCGCAAGCACGAGCGCCAGGCGGTGGTCTTCGGGCTCATCATCGCCTTCCTCGTGATCCTCGGCCTCGGTGCGCTCGCCGTCTACACCGAGACCATCGACGCGCCGTTCGCGGAGCCGATCTACACCCCGAGCGCCCAGTCGACGAGTATCGCTCCGGCCTGCCTGCCCACCGACGAGGACTCTCCCGAGGGCGTCCTGCCGACGGCGTACGACAAGGTCCGCGTGCGGATCTTCAACGCCGCCGACGACCGGTTCGCGCTCGCCGGCGCCGCCGACGACGTCCTGTCCGACCGCGGCTTCGACGTGCGCGACACCGGCGACTTCCCGAGGCTGATCGACGGGCCGTCCGAGATCCGCTACGGCGCCGAGGGCATCGTGCAGGCCTACACGCTGGCGGCACAGTTCGAGGACGTCGAGCTGGTGATGGACGACCGCGGCGGCAAGTTCGTCGACCTCCTGATCGGCGTCGGCTGGACCGAGCCGGTGCCGCCCGAGGAGGTCACCCTCTCCGCCGACGAGCCGCTCACGAACCTGCCGGGCTGCGTCCCCGCCGAGGAGCTCGAACCGGTCGAGCGTGAGTACGGCCGCGGCCGCGGCCCCGACGAGGCCTGATCCCCGTCACGCTGCGCGCACGAGCAGCCAGGCGAGCAGCCTGGACCGCGTCGACCCGTCGTCGATGCGCTCGTCCGGCAGCTCCCGGGCGACGTCCAGCGCCGCCGCCGCGTCCTGCGTGCCCAGCAGCGCGGCGTACATCAGGAGCTGGTCACCGAACATGACGTCCCACGTCGCCGGGTCCGCCCAGAAGTCGTCGGTGCCCAGCGCCTCGGCGAGGTTCTCCCGCACCCGGGCCGGGTCTTCGCCGAGGTAGACCGAGACCTCGGTGACCGGCAGCACCACGATGCCGAGCGCCGCGCTCGGCTCGGCCGAGAACCAGGTGGCCCGCTCACGTTTGCCGTCCCACACGAGCGACGTCACCGACGCCTCGAGCCCTGCCGTCGCCGGGTCCGCGGTGTCGAAGTCCGTCCAGTAGGCGCGCGCCGACGCCGCCTCGAGCGAGAGCATCCAGCGTGCTTGCTCACGCATCCCGCCGTCGTCCAGCCCGGCCGCCGCGCGCGCCGCGGCCCAGAGCGACAGGCCGTGCCACGCCGCGACCGCCTCGGAGGCCGACTCCTGGTTGTTCCCGTCAGCGAAGGGAGACGGTCCCGAGGCCCACGAGTGCCCCATGACGACGTCCAGCACCCGCAGGCCGGGCAGGGGCGCACCGTCGCCCACCGGCACGTCGGCGCCCGCCGCCACGTCGGCCGCGAGCAGGTCGAGCACCGGCGCCAGGTCCGCGGCCAGCTCGCCGTCGTCCGCGGAGACAACCCCCGCCGCGTACAAGAAGTAGCCGTAGTGGAAGTGATGATCGTTGCCCTCCTCCGAGCCGAACGCGGTCGCCTGCCCGACGACGGTGCGCAGGTCCGGCTCCCAGGTGAAGCAGCGCTCGGGCCGGTTCACACAGCCGTCCGCCTCCGTCCAGGTGCGCAGGTCCGCCACGACGCTCTCGCGCAGGTCCGCGGCCACGTCGTCGAGCCCGAGGTCCCGGGCAAGCACCCACAGGTCGGCGTCGCGGGCGAGCGCCTTGCCACCGAAGTACGTGTCCGCCGGCCGCACCTCGGCCAGCACCGTCGCGGCGTCGGCCCGTACCTGCTCGGCGAGCTCGTCGCGCGCGGCGTCGTCGAGCCCCGAGACGTCGGGCCCGGGCACCGGTCGACGAGTCGGCGAGCGCCAGGCCGTGGTCGAGGCGAGACACAGCTCGACCGTCCCCCGCACGGTGGCGTAGGTGCCCAGCCCGCAGGTGCTCGCGGAGCCGCCCGGGCCGGCCACGGCGTCCTGCTGGTGCGGCCAGCGGACGACGACGGCGGGGCCACCCGCGCCGGTCTCGTACGTCACCGAGGTGGTCACCTGGTCCGCAGCGACCTCGTACCCGACCGCGGTGCCGACGACCGGGTCACGCACGGCCTCCACCAGGTCCACGAGCGACTCCGGGTCCTCGCCCGCATCCGGGGCGACGAGCCAGGACACCGAGTCACCCGCGGCCAGGCCGAGCGTGGCGCCCGCTCCGTCCAGCACGCCCGTGACGTCCAGGTCGCCGGCCCCGACGAGCACGTGCGCGCGGCCGTCCACCTCGGCGGTGGCGACGTCGTCGGGCAGGTCGCCGGCAGCGCCGGTGAACGCGACGCCGAGCCCGAGCTCCTGGTCACCGGCGGCCGTGTACCGCAGCACGGGCGAGCCGCGCACCAGGTGCAGCGTGCCGAGCACCATGCCGTCGCCTGCGACGAGGTCGACGCTCACCGTCGCGGCGTCGTATCCCGTGACGATGCCCGTGACCGGCTCGCGCAGGTCCATCTGCACCCGCGGGGCGTACGGGCCGGCCAGCACGGCACCCTGCGCCCGCACGGCGGGCAGCCCGTACGCGAACCCGGACGCGGTGAGCCCGACGGCGAGCGGCAGCGGGAACACCGGCTGCGGCGCTTCGCCGAACACCAGACCGGAGAACCACCGGTTGGTCGGGGGTGCCAGACCGTCCGCGAGCCGCATCGGCATGTCGCCGCGGTCCACCGTCGGCAGCAGGGTGGGATCCACGTCCGGTGGCGCGGCGCTCGTCACCCCCGTGCCCGACGACGGCGCCGCGGCCGGGGCGGACGTCGTCGTGCAGCCGGCGACCAGGCTCGCCACCACGCAGGCCGCGACGACGAGCGCGGCTCCCCGGCGCGTCACAGCCCGATCCTCTGCAGGAACCGCTGGAAGGCGAGGTCGACGCCCGCCCACGGGCCGTCGTCGCGCAGCTCGACGCTCGCGACGACGGGCGTGCCGGGCTGCACCAGGTCGGCGCCCGCGCGCTGCGCGAGCGTGGTGCTGTCGACGACGACCGTCGCCTCCGCCCGGTTGCGCGAGCTGCTCACGGCGATCGACGCGACCTCGCCGGGGACCTCGCTCTGGTCCGGCAGCGTGATGCGCACGTACGCCCCGGGCTCGATCCGGGCGAAGTCCGCCGGGTCGAGCAACAGCCGGGCGTCGACCGCCGTCGACCCGTCGCGGTGCAGGGTGGCGACCACCTCCCCCGACTGCACGAACCCGCCCGGGGTGCCGGCGATCTGCGAGACCACGCCGTCGACGGGCGCCACGACCGTCATCTCGCCCTCGTCGCTGACCTCGTAGGAGGCGTTCCGGCGCGAGACGAGGCCGACGGACAGGTCGTGCGCGAGCAGCAGGCTGCGCATCGTGAACAACGGGTCGCCCTGGGAGACCTCGTCCCCCGGCTCCACGTGCGCCGACACGACGGTCCCCGCGTAGTCGGCCCCGACGGCGACCTCCTCCGCCACGATCGTCGCCTGCGCCGACGTGGCTTGGCTCATCCGGCGGTTGAGGACCAGCGTCAGGGTGGCGCACAGCGCGAGCACGACGACGACGCCGACGGTCAGCTTCAGGCGGGTGGCCCAGGTCATGCGGCACCTCCCGTGACGACGGCCCGGTGCTCGCGCACGGCCGTGAGGAGGAACCCGCCCAGGATCACGGTGTTCGTGACGTTCCAGGCCACCGACAGGTTCGGCAGCAGGTCGTCGCGGTACTGCCACACGCCCACCACGGACGTCACCAGGAGGAACACGAAGCAGAGCGTCTGCGGCACGATCACCTCGAACGGGCTCGTCCCGCGGCCCACCCGGCCGGTGACCGCCCAGGCCTGCTGCTTGCCCGTCAGGGCGTTCCAGAACGCCTTGACGTAGATGGGCCAGGACACCGCGGCGAGCAGCAGCACCTCCCAGCGGAACGACCCGAGGGTGAAGAAGGCGATCGCGATCTGCAAACCGTAGAAGCCCAGGTAGTACAGGGCCCAGGTGCCCACGGACACGTCGAGGCGCATCGGTGCCAGGCCCAGGTAGATCTGCAGCGGCGGGACGAGCAGGAGCAGCAGGGGCGCGATCCCCGACAGGTAGTGCGTCGAGGTCACGAAGTACTGCAGGCGCTGGTCCAGCGTGAGGTTGCGCCGCGGAGACAGCGGGTTGTGCTGGAGCAGGATCTCGAACCCGCCCGTCGCCCAGCGCAGCTGCTGCTTGGCGTACGCCACGATGGTCTCCGGAGTGTCCCCCACGGCCAGGGTCTGCGGGATGTACACCGACCGCCACCCGCGCTCGTGCAGGTGCAGGGACGTCCAGACGTCCTCCGACTTCGAGTCGGTGCACATGCCGCCGATATCGTCCACGGCCGCCCGCCGGAACACCACGTTCGTCCCCACGCAGAACGCCGCGTTGAACCGGTTGCGGCCCGGCTGGACGAACCGGTAGAAGACCGCCTGCATGTAGCCGGCGCCCCGCGAGATGAGCGAGTTCATGTTGCCGTACGTCTGCGGCGACTGCACGAACGCGACGTCGTCGCGCACGAAGAACGGCACGGTCTCGACCAGCAGCTCGGGGCGCGGCACGAAGTCGGCGTCGAGGATGACGAACAGGTCGCCCTTGGCGATGCTCAGCGCGTGGTTGACGTTCCCGGCCTTCTGCCCGCCGCTGGACAGGCGCCGGATGTACCGGGCCCCCAGCGTGGCCGCGAGGTCCCGGACCCCGTCCGAGCGACCGTCGTCGAGCACCCACGTGCGGTGCTCGCCGTGGATCGCGACGGCGGCACGGACAGTCCTGGCGATCGTGTCGAGGTCCTCCCCGCAGGTCGTGACGAAGACGTCGACGGTGACGGGGCGGTCGTGCAGGAACAGCCGCCACCGGGTCGGGTCGTCGGTGGCGCGGTCGCGCAGGATCTGCGGGGCGTCGAAGAGTCGCTCACGGGCCTGGTGGTACGCGAAGTCCCGCGGGTCGTAGCCGGAGGAGAGCACGGTCCACATCGCCAGCAGCGCGAGCACCAGCAGGACCGACTCGGCGACGATCACCAGCGCGTAGGGCAACCAGTCGCCGCGGTGGTCCGGGTCGAGCAGGAACACGGCGTAGGCGACGGCGCCGATCGTCGCCAGCATCATCACGAGCATCAGCGACGGCGAGTGGGCGGCGGCGTTCGCGTCGCGGCGCCGGGCGGCCGCCTGCGGGTCGCCCTGGACGGTGGTGGCAGGTCCGGTGGGCGCCGGCCCGACCGGTGGCGGCAGCTCCGGCGCACGGGGATGGAGGGTGGAGGTCATCGGACGGTCCCCTTCGCGAGGCACGGCGGTGGGTCGAGCATGACGTCGGCACTGCACTTGCCCCCTGACGACGAGAGGTGGATCCCCCTCCTCGGGGAACCCACCTCGTCGTCCGCTCACAAGTTAGGCCAGTGCCGACGTCCTGTCACGGGGTGAAGCGCTCGCCGCGCAGATCTACACCAACCGGAAATCGCGCCGTTCGCTCCCCGCAACGCGCCGTTCTCATTCCGTCCCGCTCCCCTTTCCGTTGTGGGCGCGATTCTTGGCCCGTTTTGTACCTTTTGGGGGCTTCTTTGGCCCAGGAATCGCGCCCACAACGGCTGCCGGGTCGGTCAGAGCTGGGGTGCGACCTCCCGGGCGATGAGGTCCAGGTGGTCCAGGTCCTGCTGGTCCAGCACCTGCAGATACACCCGCTCGACGCCCTGGTCACGCAACGACGCGAGCCGGTCCACCGCCTCGCTCACCGTCCCCGCGATGCCGTGCTCGCGCAGCTCGGCCGGCTCACGACCGATGGCCGCGGCACGCCGGGAGAACTCCGCCTCGTCGGCGCCCACCGCCAGCACCAGCGCGACCGACTGCGTCAGAGAATCCGGCGTGCGACCGGCCGCCGACAGCGCCTCGTTGATCACGCCGATGCGCGGTCCGATCGCGTCAAGCTCCGGGAACGCCTGGTTGTACTCGGTCGCGAAACGCGCGGCGAGCGCCGGCGTCCGCCGCGGGCCACCACCACCGATGATCACCGGGATCTGCTCCTGCGTCGGCTTGGGCAACGCCGGAGAGTCGCTCAGCGTGTAGTGCCTGCCGCTGAAGTCGTACGTCTCGCCGACGGGCGTGCCCCACAACCCGGTGAGGATCTCCAGCTGCTCGGTGAGCATCCCGAACCGCTTGTCCGGGAACGGGATGCCGTAGGCGGCGTGCTCGGCGGCGAACCATCCGGTCCCCAGCCCCAGCTCCACCCGGCCACCGGACATCTGGTCGACCTGGGCGACCTGGATCGCGAGGACGCCGGGGTGGCGGAACGTCGCGGAGGACACCAGCGTCCCCAGCCGCACCGTCGTCGTCTCCCGGGCGATCCCCGCGAGCGTGGTCCAGGAGTCGGTGGGTCCCGGGAGCCCGTCACCGCCCATCGCGAGGTAGTGGTCCGAACGGAAGAACGCGCTGAACCCCAGCTTCTCGGTGGCCTGGGCGACGGCGAGCTGGGTGTCGTACGAGGCCCCCTGCTGGGGCTCGGTGAAGATGCGCAGGTCGAGGGTCACGGTGCTCCTGGAGGGTGGTTCGGCGATGGTGCTTGTGGTGCGGTGGTCGCTCGCGGCTCAGTCGTGGACCGGGCTCTCGGTGCGCGTCCGCTTGAGCTCGAAAAAGTGCGGGTTGGCGGCCAGCGTGACGGCGGCGTCGAACAGCTCCACGGCATCTTGTCCGCGCGGCACGCGCGTGAGGACCGGGCCGAAGAACGCGACGCCGTCGACGTGGAACGTCGGCGTGCCGACCTCGTCGCCGACCGGGTCCATGCCCGTGCGGTGGCTGGTCGCGAGCGCGTCGTCGTAGGCGTCCGACGTCGCGGCGTCGGCGAGCTCGGCCGGCAGGCCGGCCGCGGCGAGGGCTTCGGCGATGACCGTGTCGAAGTCCGTTCCGCCCTGGTCGTGCCAGCGCGTACCGAACTCCGTGTAGTAGCGGCTGAAGGCCTCGTCACCGTGCTCGACCCGCACCGCGGCGGCGACGCGCCCCTGTCCCTGGCCGGCCATGACGCGCTCACGATAGGACTCGGGGATGTCCTTGTCCTTGTTCAGGAGGTACAGGCTCATCTGCTTGAACGTGAGGTCGACGTCGCGGTGCTTCGCGACCTCGAGCGCCCAGCGGGACGTCACCCAGGCGAACGGGCAGGTCGGGTCGATGTAGACGTCGACGACGGGAGGGGTGGTGTCGGTGGAAGTCACGTCCAGCACAGTACTCCGGGACGCGAATCGGTTCGAGGCCGCCCGGTCCGGTTACGCTCGGGACGTGCTCCAGACTCTGCGCGACATCCGCTGGGCGAGCATCCTGACCGTCCTGGTCGCCGGAGCCTTCACCCTGGTCACCCTCGTGGCCGCGCTGCGCGGGCGGGGGTGGGCATGGGTCCCGTTCACGCTCTCGGCTGCGATCCTCGTGCGCGAGCTCCGCTACCTGCAGCGTGCCCGACGGCGGCCCGCCGGTTTCGACGAGCCGGACCGTCGCGCGGGACGCAGCTAAGGGTGCTACCTCGGCGAGCGCCGCACTACCTCGCGCCGTCGCGCATTACCTCGGCGCGCGCTGCACCACCTCGCGCCGGGGCGAGACCGCGGGCCACGCCCGCCGTCGCCAACCGCCCTGCGAGGAACAGCCCGAACCACGTGCACGCCAGGAAGCTGCCCAGCATCAGCGTCACGAACGTCACCAGGACAGCCGGCGCCATCGCGCCCATGTCGAACGCCACCCATCCCGAGGCGACGTACGCCGCACCGAACACCAGCGCGTCCACGAAGAACAGCCAGGGCCGCCAGACGCGGTAGCGGGTCACCAGGAACGCCAGCTCGACGGCGGCGCCCGCCATCAGGCACGTGACGACCGAGTAGACGCCCACCGGGGAGGCGGACGACACGACGCCCGCCACGAACATGGTCAGGATCCCCGCGCCCGGCCGTCGCAGCAGCGCCATGGCGAGCACCGGCCCGATGATCCACAGCCCCACCATCGGCGCGTAGGCCATGGGTGCCGCGGCCGCGAGCGGCGCGCTCACGAAGTTGGCCGGGACGAGCAGCACCCCCATGGCGGCGCCGATGGCGGCGCACGTCATGAGGTAGCGGGTGGTGACGGACTTCATGAAGGCCTCCGAGGCGGGACGGGTCAGGCGAGGGTGACGGTCGCGGCCAGGACGACGCACGCCGCGCCCCCGGCCCAGAACGACAGGAGCAGGACGACGTCGCGCGCCCCGAACGGGACGGCGGTGCGCTCGGTGCGGGTCGGGTGGGCGCCGAACCCCCGGGCGTCCATCGCGAGCGACACCCGTTCGGCGTGCCGGATCCCGCCGGCGAGCAGGGGCACGACGTATCCGGCCTGTCGGCGCACGGCCACCACCGGCCCGCGGCCGGGCGCGACGCCCCGGACACGGTGAGCCCCACGGATCACCTCGAGCTCGTGACCGAACCGGGGCACGAACCGCAGCGCCGCGAGCGCCGCGTACCCGACGCGGTAAGGCAGGTGGAGCTGCTGGGTCAGCGCCCGCACGAGCTCGGCGCCCGACGTCGTCAGGCCGCCGAGCAGCACGAGCATCATCAGCGCCACCGTCCGCACCGCGGTGGCGAGTCCGACGGCCAGGGCGCCGGACCGCACCTCGAACGTCCCGACGGTTGCGAGCAGCGCCGTGCCCTCGACGAGCGCCGGGTCGGTGAGCAGGCCGAACGAGAACGTCATGACAGCGCACAGCACCACCGCTCCCCCGGCGATCGCGGCGAGCACCCGCGGGCGCAGCCGACCCATGCCGGCGAGCACCGCGAAGGCACCGAGCGCGACCAGCGCCGGCGTGAGGACGTCGCGAGTGGTCACGACGTAGACCATGACGGGGACGGGGCCGAGCACCTTGACGAGCGGGTTGTACGAGCGCAGGTCTCCCAGGCCGGTCATGCGTCCACCTCCGCGAGACGCGCCGCGGGCAGGTCGGCCAACCGGGTCACGGCCCGCCACGCCGGGTCGCGCAGGGCTCGGGTGGCGCGCGCGAGCGGCGGCGTCCGCAGCCCGGCGGCGGCCAGCACCACGTCGTCACCGAGCACGACGGCGGGGCTCCCGTCCGCGACGACGCGCCCGTCGGCCAGCACCACGACGCGCGTGGCGTGCTCGGCGACGAGCTGCATGTCGTGGCTGACCACCACCACGGTGGTGCCGTCGTCGTGCAGAGCCGTCAGCAGGTCGAGGAGCTCGACGGCGCGCTCGCGGTCCTGGCCGTACGTGGGTTCGTCGAGGACGAGCACGTCGGGCCGGCACACTATCGCGGTGCCGACGGACAGCCGGCGCTTCTGCCCGCCGGACAGCCAGAACGGGTGGCGGTCGCGCAGGTGACTCAGGCCGAAGCGGTCCAGGACGTCGTCCACGCGGGCCGCGACCTCGCCGTCGGGCACCCCGCGCACCCGCAGGCCGTGGGCGAGCTCGTCGTCGACGCGGCCGGTGACGAACTGGTGCTCGGGGTTCTGGAAGACGAAGCCGACGGCGGCGGTGAGGTCGCGGACGTCCGCCCGCCAGGGGTCGAGCCCGCCGACGCGCACGGAGCCGGCGACGGCGCGGCGGCGGGGCCGCAGGACGCCCGCGACGATCTGGGCGAGCGTCGTCTTGCCGGCGCCGTTGGCACCGACCAGCGCGAGCAGGTCGCCGCGCGCGACGTCGAGGCTGACGTCGTCGAGCACGGTCCGGCCGCCACGGCGGAGCGTGAGGTGGTCGACGCTGATGACGGCGTCGCGGGCGTCCGGCGGCCGGTCCGGCGGCGGCCGGTCCGGCTCGCCGACCACCGGCGCCGGGAGGGTGACGGCGTCGAGGGCGGCGGTGAGCTCGGCCGGGGTGAGCGGCAGCGGGTCGATCGGCACGCCCGCCGCGCGCAGCCGCAGGGCGGCGATCGTCGTGGTGGGCAGCCAGACGCCCAGCTCGGCGAGCAGCTCGGCCCGGTCAGCGAGGACCTCGCGCACGGGGCCGGTGGTGGCGACGCGCCCGGCGGCGTCGAGCACCACGACGCGGTCGGCGGCGTCGACGGCGGCGTCGAGGTCGTGCTCGACGAGCAGCACGCCCCTCTCGCCCGCGGCCGTCACCGACCGCAGCGTGGCGTAGAACTGCTCGACGCCGTCGGGGTCGAGGTTGGCGGTGGGCTCGTCGAGCACCAGCAACCGGGCGCCCACGGCGAGGGCGCAGGCCAGCGCGAGGCGTTGGCGCCCGCCGCCGGACAGCAGCGCCGGGTCGTCCTCGCGGCGCTCCCACAGGCCGACCTGCCGCAGGGCGTCCTCCGCGCGGGCGAGCACCTCCGCGGGCGGCAGGCACAGGTTCTCGGGGGCGAAGCAGACCTCGTCGAGCACCGAGCCGGTGACCACCTGGGCGTCGGGGTCCTGGAAGACCATCGCGACGTCGGCGGCGAGCAGCGGCGGGCGCGTCTGGGCGACGTCGTGGCCGCCCGCGGCGACCTCGCCGGTGACGTCGGCGGCGACCGCGTGCGGGACGAGCCCGTTGGTGGCGAGCGCCAGGGTGGACTTGCCGCAGCCCGACGGCCCGAGGAGCAGCACGACCTCGCCGGGTCGCACGGCGAGGTCGACGCCGTCCGGGGCCGGTGCGCCGAGCCGGTGGCCGCCGTCGTCGAGCGGCAGGTGGTGCCGCACGCGCAGGCCACGCAGCTCCAGCAGGGGGGAGGTCACCTGGTCAGGATAGGCAAACCTCACCCCTCCTGGCGAGGGTCGGTGACCCCCCTCACATCTGAGCGGCACTTCGCGCTCTGTCCGGCACCTCGAAGTGCCGGGCAGAAGACGAAGTGTCGGACGGACGCCGCGCGCGACGCGGTCTCGTCCGGGAGTAGCCTCCTGCACATGACTGCCGTTCGGACGCACACGCACGCCCAGGCCGTCGACGCCGCCATCGACCTGTTCTCCCGCCAGGGGTTCGAACAGACGACGGTCGAGGAGATCGCCGACGCCGCGCAGGTCAGCCGCGCCACCTTCTTCCGCCGCTTCCGTTCCAAGGAGGACGTGATCTTCGCCGATCACGAGCTCCTCCTCGAGGAGGTGGTGGTCATGCTCGCCGCCACGCGGCCCGAGGCCCGCGAGACCGACGACGCCGGTGGCCGCGAGACCGCCTGGAACCCCGCCGTCGACCCCTACCTGGAGGTGTGCCGGGCCGCGCGGCTCGTGTTCGACCACCACGTGGGCCAGCGCGAGACGTCCCTCGCCCGCCACCGCCTGCTGCAGCAGGTGACCGCGCTGCGCGACCGCGAGCTCGTCACCACGCACCGCTACGAGCGCGCGTTCACCGCCTACCTGCGCGACACGCTGCCCCCGGACCGGTCGAGCACCACCATGTCGATCGCGTTCGCGGCCTCCGTCGTCGCGGTCCACAACGCGGTGCTGCGCCGCTGGCTGCGCAACCCCTACCTCGACCTGCGCCCCGACCTGGAGGAGGCGTTCGCCGAGCTGCGTCGCGCGGCCTGGGCACCCGGGGCCGACGGCGGCACCCCGGCCGACCCTGCGGGCACGGCCGCGCCCGGGGCCGCCGTCCCCACGAACCGTCGCGTCGTGGTGGCCGTCCTGGACCAGGACGCCGACGCCGACGACATCGCGCGGGCCGTGCGCGACGTCCTGGCCTGAGGAGCGAGATGATCGACTGGCTCTTCAGCGCCACGTTCAGCGTCGGCGCCGAGCAGGTCCTGTGGCGCGAGGTGATCGGCAACGCGTTCGGGCTCGCGTCGGCGCTGGGCGGGATGCGTCGCAAGGTCTGGGCGTGGCCGGTCGGCATCGTCGGGAACCTGCTGCTGTTCACCGTGTTCCTCGGGTCCCTGTTCGGGGACGCGGACCGCGTGGACATGCTGGGCCAGGCGGGGCGGCAGATCATGTTCATCGCCGTGTCCGTCTACGGGTGGATGCGGTGGCGCGAGACGCGCCGTCAGGACCTGGAGGTGCGCGCCGACGGCAAGATCCCGGCGTCGGGCGCGGAGGGTGTGCACCCGCACTGGGCTACCTGGTGGCAGCGGCTCGGCCTGGTGGCGGCGCTGGTCGGTGGCACGCTCCTGCTCACGCCGCTGTTCCGGGCGCTCGGGTCCTACGAGCCCGTGTGGGCGGACGCCTGGATCTTCATGGGCTCGCTGCTGGCGACGTACGGCATGGCCCGCGGCTGGGTCGAGTTCTGGCTGATCTGGGTGGCGGTCGACGTCGTCGGGGTGCCGTTGCTGTGGAGCGCCGGCTACTACGCGACGTCGTTCATGTACATCTTCTACGGGGCGTTCACGCTCGTCGGGTTCTTCGTGTGGTGGCGGGTGCACCGCCGCGAGCAGGCGGCCACCGACTGAGGCCGCCTGCTCTGCGGGCGGTCAGAGGGTGGCGTTCATCGCCTTGGCGAACCCGCGCGGGGTCAGCTCGCCGGTGAACACCCGGTGCAGGTTGTCCAGGAGCGGCCCGGCCTGGTCGGACGGGATCGCCTGGTCCCAGGAGAGCTGGAAGTGCGGTGCGGAGGCGACCATGTCGTAGACGTACTCCAGGTACTCGGCGTCGTCCCGCTGGGCGAGATGCTTGCCGAGGTTTCGGACCGGCGGGACGGTCCGCACGACGAGGAACCGTTCGACGGCGACGTCGGAGTACACCTGCTCGTTGAGGAAGTCGATCGCGGCCTGCTGCTCCTCCGGTGTCGCGGCGGCCGAGACGGACCAGAAGTTGGCCGGGTTGCCGACCACGTTGTCCGGGTCGCCGGCGCCGTCCTCGACCGCGGGGAAGGGCGCGAACCCGAGCCCGTCGTTGGCGACCAGCGCCGGCGCGGCCGTGACGAAGTCCGGGTAGACCCAGGCGCCCTGGAGCACGAACGCGGCGGTCCCGTTCGCGACGAGACCCACGTCGCCGGACTCGTCGGCGACCGTCTCGGTGAAGTACTCCCCGAACGCGCCGGCGTCGACGAGCTCGCCGATCTTCTCCAGCGCCTTCAGGATCGCGGGGTCGGACCAGGCGTCGGGCTCGCCGTCGACCACGCGCTGGAAGACCTCGGGCCCGCCGATGCGGTCGGTGAGGTACTGGATGTACATGAGCTCCGGCCACCGGCTGCCGCCGGCCAGCGCGATGGGGATCACGCCGGCGTCCTGGAGCACGGGCACCGCGTCGAGCAGGTCGTCGAACGTCTCGGGCGGCTCCAGCCCGGCGGCGTCCAGCACCTCGGCGTTGTAGTACAGGACGACGGGCTGGGTCTGGTTGTTCGGCACGGCGTACGTGCGCCCGTCGACCTCGCCGTTCGCGGCGACGGCGGGCAGCACCCGTTCCTGGACGGGGCCGACGGCGTCGCTGAGGTCGACGACGGCTCCGTCCGCGACCATCCGGTCGAGGTCGCCGCCGGCCCAGCCGAAGATGAGGGTCGGGGGTTCACCGGCGCCGAGCGCCTCCTGGATGCGAGCCTTGTACTCGTCGTTCTCCATCCAGGTGACCGCGATCTCGTCGCCGGGGTGGCCGCTGTCCCACTGCTCGAAGGTCTTCTCGAGGACCACGTCGCTGCCTCCGGAGAGCGCCCAGGCGGTCGGTCCGTGGGCGGGTGCGGTCTCGGGCCCTGTCGCCACCTCCTGCGGACTCTCGGCACAGGCGACGAGCAGCAGGCTCACGCCCCCCACTCCCGCCAAGACCTGCCCGAACCGTCGCCTCATCGCTTGCCCCCTCCACGCCGTCGTCTGGGTCGTCACCCGGTCTTGACGGTGTAAACCGTTTTCGATCCGGGCTGGTGCACATTACGTCAGAATCCGCGACCATCGTCAAGATCCTCGTGAGTTTCGATATCTGGCGAGACCTTGTTTCAATAATCAGTCGAATACCGGCCGCGAAATCCTTTCGACGCGAGAGGTCCGTGCCCACCGCGCCCGACCTCGGCAGGTGGGCCGACGACTACCTCCCTACCCTGAGCCTGTGATCTCGACACCCGGTACCTCGCGCCTCGCCGCGGCCTGGCCCGCCGAGCCCGGACGCGCCCGACGGGGGATCGTCGTCGGCGACCTCCTGCGCGTGTCCGCGCTGGTCAGCGTGGTGGTGACCGGCATCTGGTTCGGCTGGCCGGCCGTCGCGCTCTTCCTCCTCGTGCTCGGCGGCACGATGCTCCCCCGCGCCGCCGGGACACGTCCCGCGCTGGACGTCACCTATTGCGCGTCGCTGCTCGCCGCCGCATGGTGCGCGCAGCTCGGCGTCTACGAGCGCGTGGACCGGCTCGACCTCGTGGTGCACGCCGCGACGACCGGCGCGATCGCCGCCGTCGCCCACCACGTTTTCACCCGCGCAGGCCTGGTCGCACCGAGCCGGCACGCGCGCGCCTCGGCAGCACTGACGACCGTCGGGCTGGGCTCGCTCGTCGCCGTCGTCTGGGAGCTCCTCGAGTGGGTCGGCCACACGTTCGTCGACGACAGCATCTTCGTGACGTACACCGACACCCTCGGCGACCTCGCCGCAGGCCTCGTGGGCAGCGTGCTGGCGGCCGCACTCGTGGCTCGCGGCGCCCGGGCCGAGACATGAGCGCCGCCGCCGCCCGACCGACCGTGTCGGTCGTGGTGCCCGCCCGCGACGACGCCGACGAGCTCGACCGGTGCCTCGCACTCCTGGCCGCCCAGTCGGTGGCGCCGCTGGAGGTCGTGGTCGTGGACAACGCCTCGCGGGACGCGACGGCGGAGGTCGCCCGCCGGTGGGGCGCCGTCGTCGTCCCCGAACCCCGCCTGGGCATCCCCGCCGCGGCCGCCGCCGGGTACGACGCCGCGCGAGGTGACGTGATCGCCCGCCTGGACGCGGACTCCCGGCCCGGCCCGCACTGGGTGCGCTCCGTCGTCGACTCGATGACCACGGACCCCGCCCCCGACGCGGTGACCGGCACCGGCACGTTCGTCGACCTACGGCACGGCGGCCGGCTCGCCTGCACGCTGTACCTCGGCCTCTACTACGCCCTCACCCGACTGGCGCTCGGCCACACCGCCCTGTGGGGCTCGAGCATGGCGGTCCGCCGCAACGCGTGGTGGGCCGTGCGCGACGCCGTCGAGCGCCACGACCCCGAGGTGCACGACGACATGGACCTCGCCTTCGCGCTCGGGCCCCACCGACGCCTCGCCCGGGACCGCCGCCTGCACGTCGGGGTCTCGGCCCGCTCGCTGCGCTCCGGACGACGACGGCGGTTCCGGCGCGCGTGGCGCACGCTGCGGAGCAACTGGGCCGACGCGCCGCCGTGGATCCGCTGGTGGGAGCACTGGCGCGGGCAGTGACCGGCGCCTCGCGGCACCCCGTGCGTCCACCGGCCTCCGATGCCACGGTGAGGCATGCGCATCGTCGTCGTGGGTCAGTCGGGGAACGTCGGGACCGCCGTGCTGCGGGCCCTGCGGTCCGCACCCGAGGTGGACTCCGTCCTGGGCATCGCCCGCCGCCTGCCGGACCGCACCTCCGCGCCGTACCAGGACGCCGACTGGGCGGCGCTCGACATCTCCGACCCCGACGAGGAGAGCGTCGTCGACACGCTCGCCACGCACTTCCGCGGGGCGGACGCCGTCGTCCACCTCGCCTGGCTGATCCAGCCGAACCGTGACCGCGAGCTGCTGCGCCGCACCAACGTGGAGGGCACGCGCCGGGTGGCCGCCGCGGTGGTCCGGGCCGGCGTGCCGCACCTCGTGGTCGCCTCCTCGGTGGGCGCCTACGCGACGGTCGACGACGACGCCACCCGCCGCGAGGACTGGCCCACGACGGGCATCCCCACCTCGCACTACAGCGTGGACAAGGCGGCCCAGGAACGCGTCCTCGACGAGCTGGAGCGCGACCACCCCGAGGTCGGCGTCGCCCGCCTGCGCACGGCCCTGGTGTTCCAGGGCGACGCCGGGCACGAGATCGTGCGGTACTTCGTCGGGCCGCTCGCCCCCGTGAGCCTGCTGCGCCGCCACCGCCTGCCGCTGCTCCCCCTGCCCGCCGGGCTGCGCCTGCAGGCGGTGCACGCCGACGACGCGGCCGACGCCTACCTCCAGGTCGTGCTGCAGCGCGCCACGGGCGCGTTCAACGTCGCCGCCCACGACCTGCTGCGCGGGCCGGACCTCGCCCGGCTCGCCGACCACGGCCGACTCGTCGAGCTGCCGCCCGCCACCGTGCGCACCGCCCTCGCACTCGCCTACGCCGCCCACGCGGTGCCGGCCGACCCCGGCTGGCTCGACATGGGCATGGGTGCCCTGTCATGGACACCACGCGCGCGACGACGGAGCTCGGCTGGGAGCCCCGGCACACGGCGGCACAGGCGCTCGAAGAGATGGTCAGCGGCATGGCCGAGGGCCGCGGGCTCCCCTCCGCGCCGTTGCGACCGAGCCCGGCCCTCGCCGTCGGCCCGCCGGCGCTGCCCCCCGCGGAGCAGGACGCCGCCGTCCCACCGGAGGTCGACCGCCATCTGCTCGGGCTCTACCTGTCCGACCACCTGACCGGCGCCACGGCCGGGCTGGGGCGCATCGAACGGATGGCCGGCTCGTACCAGGACACCCCGTTCCACGCCGACATCGCCGAGCTGACGGAGCAGATCCGCGGCGAGCGGCAGCTCTACCGCACGCTGCTGGCCACCCTGCGCATCCGCCGTCGTCGCTACCGACAGGTGGTCGCCGGCGTCGGGGAACGGCTCGGCCGCCTCAAGCTGAACGGCCGGCTGACGGAGCGGTCACCGCTGACGGTGATGCTCGAGATCGAGCTCATGCGATCAGCCGTGACGGGCAAGCTGGGCGGCTGGCAGACCCTCGAGGAGTACGCCGACGACCTGGGGCTCGAACCCGAGCGGTTCGCCCGGCTCGCCGAGGTGGCACGACGCCAGCTCGCGCTGCTCGAACGCCTCCACGAGCACGCCCGCGAACAGGCCTTCCGCCGGCCCGGCTGACCGGCCGGCCCGGACTCCGACGCCCGACGACGAAGCGCCGCCCCGGATCTTTCGGGACGGCGCTCGCCGCAGGTGCACCGCCTCGCCGGCTGGTGGACGGCGGCGGTGATGCACACGACCGGCGTCGACCCACGCCGGGAGCTGGTCGGGGACGTCTCAGGCGAAGGAGGAGATGCCCGTGATGTCGCGGCCGACGATCAGCGCGTTCATCGACTCGGTGCCCTCGTAGGTGTGCAGGGCCTCGATGTCGGCGAAGTGCCGCGCGACGCGGTTCGCGAGCAGGATGCCGTTGCCCCCGAGCATGTCGCGGGCGACGGACGCCACCTCGCGCGCGCCCCGGGTGCAGGTGTACTTGGCCAGGGACGCCTGCTCGCCGGTGAGCTCGCCGGCGTCGGCGAGCTCGGTGAGCCGGCCGACCAGGAGCTGCATCTGCGTGATGGTGGAGAGCATGCGGGTGAGGCGCTCCTGCACCATCTGCTTGGCGGCGAGCGGCTTGCCGAACTGCACGCGCTGCTTCGAGTACTGCACGGCCGCCTCGTAGCAGGCGATCGCCTGCCCGACGGCGGACCATGCCACGGCGAGGCGGGTCGCGAAGAGGACGGCGGCGGTCGCCTTGAACGAGGTGGCGCCGGGCAGGGCCGCGCTGGCCGGGACGAACACGTCGTCGAGCTCGATGTGCGCCTGCCAGATCGCGCGCAGCGCCATCTTGCCCTCGATCGTGGTGCCGGTGTACCCGGGGGCGTCCTGCGGCACGATGAAGCCGTGCACCTGACCGTGGCGGTCGCCGGCGTCCGGGTCGTCGAGGCGGGCCCAGACCACGGTGATGTCGCCGCAGGAGCCGAACCCGATCCACTTCTTCTCGCCGTCGATCACGTAGCCCTCGACGCCGTCGCGCACGGCGGGCCGCGCCGTCGTCTCCAGGGAGACCGAGTCGGAGCCGTGGGTGGGCTCGGTGAGCGCGAACGCGCCGAGCACCTCGCCGCGCGCCATGGGCTCGGCGTACTGCTCGATCTGCTCGGGCGAGCCGTGCATGACGATGGAGCGCAGGGCGAGACCGCCCTGGACGCCGCAGATGGTGGCGACCGAGCCGTCCCCGCGGGACATCTCCATGCTGGCCAGGCCCTCGGCCATGAACGAGACCTTCGGGCGGCCGGGCACGTCGACGCCGTCGCGCAGGAAGTCGTGCTCGGCGAGCTTGGTGACCAGGTCGAAGGGGACCTCGGCCCGCTCCCAGTAGCCGTCGATGACGGGCAGCACCTCGTCCTGCACGAACTGCCGCACGGCGAGCTGGTGCTCGCGCTCAGCCGGAGCGACGTCGGCGAACGCGGCCGCGTAGTCGAGGTCCAGGGGCTGGGAGACGTCGTACTCGGGCGCGGTGACGCCGGGCAGGACGGGGGCGGTGCGGGGCATGCGCGTCTCACTTTCCACGGGGGCGACCGCGCCGCCGCAGAGGCTGGTGACGACGGCGTCGGTCTCCCATCATAGTGCGACGCGACGGAGTCTCAGTCAAGCGATACGGCGTATCAGTTTGCGATCGTCAGCCAGAGCAGCGTCACGTTGAGCCCCACGATCACCGCCGCCACCGCCCAGGCGACCACCTGCATCGGCCGCCCGTTGCGGAACTCGCCCAGCAGCCCCGCGTCCCGTGTGACCCGCACCAGCGGGATCATCGCGAACGGGATGCCGAAGCTCAGCACCACCTGGCTGAGCACCAGCAGGTAGGTGGGCGAGATGTCGGTGGCCAGCAGCAGCAGCGCCGGGATCAGCGTCACCAGGCGCCGCGTCAGCAGCGGCACCCGTACCCGCAGCAGGCCCGCCATGATCTCCGAGCCCGCGTACGCGCCGACCGCCGTGGACGCCAGCCCCGAGGTCAGCAGCCCGACGCCGAACAGCACCGCGACCAGCGGTCCCAGCGAGTCCGAGATCGCCGCGTACGCCCCCTCGATGGTGTCCGTGCCCGTGCGGCCCGGCAGGTTGGCCGCGGCGAGCAGCAGCATCGCGATGTTGACCCCGCCCGCGATGATCAGCGCCGCGACCACGTCCCAGCGCGTCGCGCGCAGCAGGCGGCGCACGGCCGAAGGGTCCGACGGCGCCGCACCGGCCGCCGTCGCCACGTCCGACGGCGTCGCCCCGGCTATCGCGGCCCGCCGTGCCGCGTCGTGACGCACCCGGTCGCGGGCCAGCGAGCTGTGCAGGTAGATGGCGTGCGGCATGACGGTGGCACCGAGCATCGACGCGGCGAGGAGCACCGAGTCCGTCCCCTCGAAGCGGGGCACCAGGCCGCCCAGGACGGCCCCGGCGTCCGGCGGGGCCGCGAGCAGGCCCGCGCAGAAGCCGACGGTGATGACGCCCAGCATGGTCAGCAGCACCGTCTCGAAGATGCGCTGGCCCCGGCGCTGCTGGACCGCGAGGACCACCATCGACACCGCACCGGTGATGAGCCCGCCGACCACGAGCGGGACGCCGAACAGCAGGTTCAGCGCGATTGCCCCGCCGATCACCTCGGCCAGGTCCGTGGCCATGGCGACCCCCTCGGCCTGGAGCCAGTAGGCGATCCGGCCGCGGCGGGACATCCGGTCGGCGAGCACCTCGGGCAGTGACCGGCCGGTGACGACGCCCAGCTTGGCCGACAGGTACTGCACGAGCACCGCCATCGCGTTGGCCATGACGAGCACCCACACCAGCAGGTAGCCGAACTCGGCGCCCGCCGTGAGGTTCGCGGCCACGTTGCCGGGGTCCACGTAGGCGATCGCGGCCACGAAGGCCGGGCCGAGCAGCGCCAGCGCGCGCAGGCGGCGCAGGCCGCGCTCGGGTGGTGCGGTACGGGTGCTCACAGGGCTCCTTCGGCGACGACGGCCAGGCATGGTTTCGGGTAACCGAAACCATAGACGCTGCAGGCCGCATCCGAAACCCGTCAGATCCCGCGCCAGTCCGTGCCGGTCTGGCACGATGTGCCCCGTGCCTGCCGACCCGCCCACCGACGCGCCGTCGTCGTCATCGCCGTCGTCGCCCACCGAGCACCGCGACCGTGGCGGCAGCCTCCTGCAGTCCCCCTGGCTGCTGGCGCTCGCCTTCGTCGTCGTGCACGCGCGCCTGGTGCACGAGGCGATCACCTGGCAGTACACGATCTTCGGCGACGTCACCCTGTACGAGTGGTGGGCCCGCCACGGTCTCGGCACCGGCGAGTGGCCCGTCCTGGACTACGACTGGGTCTACCCCGCCGGAGCGCTCGTACCGGTGGTCGCGCCCTCCCTCGTCACCGACGACCTGCTCGGCTACGAGATCGTGTGGACGGCCCTCATCGTGGCGCTCAACGCGGCCGCGACGGTCCTGCTGGTCCGGTCGACCCCGCGCGGGGCCCTCGGCGCCTGGTGGTGGCTGCTCTTCCTGCTGGCGCTGGGCCCCATCTTCGTGGGCCGGCTGGACGGCGTCATCGCCCCGATGATCCTCGCCGCACTCGTCCTGGCTCGGCGGCATCCCCGCATCGCGACCGCCGTCGCCACCGCCGGAGCCTGGATCAAGATCGCACCGGGCGCCGTCGTCGTCGCCATCGCCGCGACCCGCCGCGATGCGCGCGACCTGCTGCGCGCCGTCGTCGTCCCGGGAGCGATCGTGTCCGCCGTCGTCGTCGGGGTCGCGCTGGCCGGGGGAGCCGGCACGCGAGCGCTCAGCGTGTTCGGCGAGCAGGGCGCCCGCACCCTGCAGGCGGAGTCCGTGGCCGGGACGTGGTTCTCCGTGGCTCGGCTCTGGGACCCGGCCGTGACGATCGAGTACAACGACGACATCTTCACCTACGAGTTCCAGGGCTCCGGTGCCCGCAGCGTCGCCGACGCCCTCGACTGGATCCTGCCGCTGGCCGTGGTGGCGCTCGCCGCGCTCACCTGGTGGGCTGCCCGACGGCGTCCCGAGCGGGCCTACGAGATCGTGCTCCTGTCGTCCGCGGCGCAGCTCGTCGCGCTCATCGTGTTCAACAAGGTGGGCTCGCCGCAGTTCGTGGCGTGGATCGGTCCGCCCGTGGCCGTCGCCCTGGCGACCCTGCCCGCCGGGCGGGCGCTGCGGGCCTGGTGGCCGCCCGCGCTCGGCATCGTGCTGGTCGCGTACGGCACCTACCTCGTCTACCCCGTGGCCTACGGGCCGTTCCTGGACGGCGCCACCTGGATGATCGTGGTCGAGGCCCTGCGCAACCTCGCACTGGTTGTCCTCATGGCCGGGGCGGCCTGGCGGATCGCGCGGCTCGGCGCCGTCCGCAACGCGTAGTTCCGCCTCAACGTTCGCCCGGCGTTCGACGGCGCGACGGCGACACGTCGCCTGCGCCACCCCCGTTCGACACCCGTGGCCACGACAGTTCGAGTCGTGAGGGTAGCGATCGTCGCAGAGTCCTTCCTCCCGCAGGTCAACGGGGTCACGAACTCCGTGCTGCGGGTCCTCGAGCATCTCCGCCGGGGCGGGCACGAGGCCCTGGTCCTCGCCCCCGACTCGGACGAGGGAGACGTCCCCCCGTTCGCGCACGGCGCGCCCGTGGTCGAGATCCCCTCCGTGGGGCTGCCCGGGTACGCCGACGTGCGCGTCGTGATGGGTCAGCGAGCCCGCATCGAGCGCACGCTCGCGGCGTTCGAGCCCGACGTCGTCCACCTCGCCTCGCCGTTCACGCTCGGCTGGCGCGGCATGCAGGCCGCCGAGGCACTCAGGATCCCCACCGTCGCCGTCTACCAGACCGAGGTGCCCAGCTACGCCGCTCGGTACGGCATGCGCCACCTGGAGCCGCTGCTGTGGCGCCGGGTGCGCAACCTGCACGAGCGCGCCACCGTCACCCTCGCGCCGTCGAGCCCCACGATCGACCATCTGCGTGCCCGCGGCGTGCCGCGCCTGCACCGTTGGGGCCGCGGCGTGGACACCGTGCAGTTCCGGCCAGAGGCCCGCGACGACGCCTGGCGGCGCGCGGTGGGCGCCGGGCGGCCGCTGCTCGTCGGGTACGTGGGGCGCCTCGCCGTGGAGAAGCAGGTGGAGGCGCTGCGGGTGCTGTCCGGCCGCGACGACGTCCGGCTGGTCGTCGTCGGCGAGGGTCCGGAACGCGCGCTGCTCGAGGAGCTGCTGCCCGACGCGCACTTCACCGGGCTGCTGCACGGGGACGAGCTGGCCCGCGCCATGGCGAGCCTCGACGTGTTCGTCCACCCCGGCGAGCTGGAGACGTTCGGCCAGACGCTGCAGGAGGCCAACGCCTCGGGCGTCCCCGTGGTCGCGCCCGCAGCGGGCGGGCCGATCGACGTCGTCGCGCACTCGCACACCGGCTGGTTGTACCCGCCGGGCGACCACGCCGCGCTGCGCTCCCACGTGGACGACCTGCTTGGCGACGACCGCAAGCGCCGCGCCTTCGGGACCGCCGCCCGGGAGCGAGCGCTCGGGCGCACGTGGGCGAAGGTGTGCCACGAGCTGATGGAGCACTACGAGGCCGCGATCAGCGTCTCGGCGGAGGTCTGACCCCGTGCGGATCGTCCACGTCGCCAACGCCTACGCGCCGCGGTCGGGCGGCATCCGCACCGCGATGCACGCCCTGGCCCGCGAGTACCTCGCCCACGGCCACGAGCCGGTCCTCGTCGTCCCGGGCCCGACGGCGGCCGAACGGCGAGACGGTGACCTTCGCGTCGTGCAGATGGCCGCGCCGCGGGTGCCGGGTGTGCCGGGCTACCGGGCCGTGGTCCGCCCCGGTGCGGTGCGCTCCGTGCTGGAGGCGCTGGCGCCGGACCGGGTCGAGGTCTCCGACCGCGCCACCCTGACGGGGATCGGCCTGTGGGCGCGCGAGGCCGAGGTGCCGTCCCTGCTGATGCTTCACGAACGTCTCGACGGCGTCCTCTCGGCGTTCTGGCCGGGTGCGGGCAGCGGCGCGCGGCCCGGGCCCGTCGGCCGTTGCCTGGCTCCCCTGGTGGCCGACCGCTGGAACCTGGCGACCCTCGGGCGGTTCGACCGGCTGGTCGCCACCACGGCGTTCGCCGCCGGGGAGGTGGAGCGCCTGGTCGGGCGGCGCCACGGACGCACGGGTGCCACGGTGCTGCCGCCGCTGCACCGGGTGCCCCTGGGGGTGGACCTCGAGCGGTTCACACCGGACCGGTTCGACGCGGACCTGCGACGGCGGACGGCCCCGCGCGGCGAAGCCGTCGTGCTGGTCATGAGCCGGCTCTCCCGCGAGAAGCGGGTGGACCTGGCCGTCGAAGCGGTCGGGCGGCTCGTGGCCGACGGTGTACCCGTGCGGCTGGTCGTGGCTGGCAGCGGCCCACGCTCCACGGCGCTGCGGGTGCGGGCCGAGCAGCTCGGCATCCGGCACCGGTTCCTCGGGTTCGTGCCCGACCGCGCCCGGGTGGCCGCGCTGCTGGCGAGCGCCGACGTCGTCGTCGCCCCCGGACCGATCGAGACGTTCGGGCTGGCGGCCCTCGAGGCGCTGGCCTCGGGGACGCCGGTGGTGTGCTCGGCGACCAGCGCGCTGCCCGAGGTGGTCGGCCCCGCCGGGGCGAGCGCCGCCCCCGAGCCCGAGGCGCTGGCCCTGGCGGTGCGCGAGGTGCTCTCCCGGGACGCGGGTGGGCGACGGGCGGCGGCACGAGCCCGGGCCGAGCTGTTCCCGTGGTCGGCAACGGGCGAGGCGATGCTGGCCCTCCACGCCACGGCGCCGACCCTGGCGGGTGCACGGTGAGCGGGCCGGCCGTCGTCGCTCTCGGCGACTCCATCACCGCGGGGGTGGGTGACGCCGTCGGGCCCGACGCCGCGCACGGGCCCGGCTGGGCGGCGCACCTCGCGCTGCTCGCCGACTCGGCGCGGTTCGAGAACCTGGCCCGCAACGGCGCGCGGACGCAGACCGTCATCGCCGAGCAGCTCGACCTCGCCCTCGCCTCCGGTGCCGACCTCGCCACGCTCGTCATCGGGGGCAACGACGCGCTGCGCAGCGACTTCTCCCCCGCCGACGTCGCCCGCCGACTCACCATCTGCGTCGACGCGCTGCGCGGCCGGGGCGCCGCCGTCGTCCTCGCGACCCTGCCGCCCATCGGGCTGTTCGAGCTGTGCGGCGGCCGGATCCGGTCGGTGATGCGGGCGCGGATCGACGCGGTGAACACTGCCGTCCGGACGGTGGCGGCGCGGCACGCGGGCGAGTCGGGGTGCACGCCGGGCGTGGTGGTGTTCGACGTCGCCGAGGCCATCCGTCCCGCCGGGCTCGGCGCCTGGTACGTCGACCGCGTGCACCCCTCTCCCCTGGGCCACCGGCACCTCGCGGTCACGGCGGGACGCGCCCTGCACGTCTCGCTGCCCGAGCTGTCGCGGCTGCCCGCTCCGCCGCCCCCGCCGCCGGCGTGGGAGCGCGCTGCCTGGCTCGCGTTCGCCGGCGTGCCCTGGGCGTTGCGCCGCGGCCGCGACTTCCTGCCCGGCCTGGTACGCGCCGTCGTCGACGACCTGCGGGGCGCTTCCAACAACAGTAAACGGCGTTACCGTAAACGTCGTTACTAGTGTTCCGACGGAGAGCCTCGACCGTGCCGACCATCCCTCGCCCTGCCGATCTGTTCGACAGCGTCGACGCCCCGTTGACGGACGAGGCCCGCAGGGCCGAGCGCAGCGTCCTCGTGGCGGCGGCGGTCGGCTTGGGCGTCGGCGTGGTGGTGCCCGCAGCATGGGCGGACTACCCGTGGACGACCTCGGGGAGGCTGCCGTGGCTCGTCTGGATCGTGGTCCTCGGACCGCCCGTCGCGGCGGTGATCGGCGCGATCCGCGCCCGCTCCTACCGTCGTGGACCGCTGTTCTGGCTCACGGTCGCGCTTGCGGTGGTCGTCACGATCCTGTCGCCGCCCGCCCTCGTGTGGGGCGGGGGATCCGGCGCCGTAGCCGCCGGGCTCCTGGTCGCGTCCGGTCTGGTGCTGCTCGTCGGGCATCCGCATCGGTGGCGCGTGGTCGGCCTCGGCCTCCTGCTGCTGTGCGTGTCGCTGTTCGGGACCATGGGGTTCGTCGCGCACATCGTCGACCAGGCGTGGGCGCTCAGCCTCACCGCCAGCCTGCTCAACCTGGTCGCGATGGTCATCCTCATCCGCCGGATCGTGGCGCTGCGGGCGGTCGCCCGCTGCTGATCACGAGGCCGGCCACTCGGGTGACCTGGTTGCCCTCCCTCAGAAGACGTTGACCCTCTGCAACATATCTAGTAGACCTGTCTATGAGAGATGTCCACGAGGGAGGCACCATGGCACGCCAGGACACGGCCGACCGGCTGCAAGCGTCGCTGGATCGGAAGGCTCGGCGCCGAGGCTCGATGCCACCGCCGCAGGTGCTGGTGGTCGCACCCGAATGGCAGGTCGAGTCCGGAGGTGCGCAGCCGTTCCACGCGGCCAGCGTCGGCAAGGTCATGACAGCCACCCTCATCGCCGGGCTGGTCGAGCAGGGGCTGCTGAGCTTCGACAGCCCGCTCGGCAAGGTCCTCCCGGCGGCGGACATCGACGGGCTGCCCGGTGCACCGGGCGTCGACGTCGCCTCCGAGGTGACCGTGGAACACCTCCTCACGCACACCAGCGGACTCCCCGACTACTTCGAACCGCCCCGCGGCACGCAGACCGGCCCTTCGGCCAGCACCGCCGGGACACAACCGGATCGTCGCTGGACCCCGGCGGAACTGCTCGACGAAGCGCGCCGACTGCCCGCCGTCGGGCGTCCCGGCGAGCGGTTCCGTTACGGCGACACGGTGTTCGTGCTGCTGGGACGGATCGCCGAGGAGCTGACCGGGGAGCCGTTCAACTCCCTGCTGCGGCGGCGAGTCTTCGAGCCGAGCGAGATGGAGCACAGCTCCACGCCCTACAGCGACGCCCGCACCCCCGCAGACCTGCAAGGGCTCGACGTCGCACCGTTCTGGCTCGGTCGGCACGAGCTCAGCCGCGCGCTCAGCGTCAGCCTGGACTGGGCGGGCGGCGGCATCGTGGCCCCGCCCGCAGATCTCGTCAGCTTCCAACGCGCACTGCACGGCGGGAAGCTCGTGTCCTCCGAGACGCTCCGCTGGATGGCCTCGCCGCGGCACCGCCGTCGTCGGGGGATCCACTACGGCGCCGGCATGGTGACCGTGCGGTTCGCCGAGTTCACCCCGCCGTTCCTGCGCGGGCTCCACGAGCCGATCGGCGGCCTCGGGCACTTCGCCACCCACATGTTCTACTACCCGCGCCGGGACGCCCACGTGGTGCTCAACTTCCACACCTACCGCCGGATGAACCAGAGCTTCATGCTCCACGCGCGCATCGCCGGGCTGCTCGCCGCGTCGGCCTGACGCGGACGACGGCGCCCTGGCCCCTCAGCGCACCACGCCTTCAGCGCACGACGCGGTAGCGCAGGGCCATGCGCACACCGATCTCCTGAGCGCTCACCTTCTCCAGGGTCACCGCCGGACCGCCGGCGAACAGGCGCACGCCGTCACCGAGAAGTACCGGCATGACGTCGATCGACAGCTCGTCGACGAGCCCCGCCGCGAGGAGCTGACCGAAGACGTCGGCGCCGCCGATGAACGTCACGTCCCGGTCTCCGGCTGCCTCGACCGCTCGCTTCACCGCTTCCTCGACGCCGTCGGTCACGAACGTGATCGACAGGCGTCCGTTGCTCTTCGGCGTGACGGGCGGGGCTTCATGCGTGACGACGAACATCGGCACCTGGAACTCGTAGTTGTCCGCGTAGTCGTCGGGGTCCTCAGCCATGTCGAACGTGCGCCGCCCCATGAGGACCGCACCCGTCTCGTCCTGCAGTGCCTTCATGTACTCGCTGCCCGCCAGCTCCTCGAAGTCCGAGTACAGGGCAGCGGCACTGCCCTCAGCGTCCTCGACGAACCCGTCCAGCGACACCGTCGCCCCGGCGATCACCTTGGCCATCTCGTCCTCCTGTCTGCGCGCGAACCTGGGTACAGAGTTGGACCGGGGCGAGTGGCAAGACTCATCGGGCTGCTGCTGGGTGTCCGCCTGTCGTCCCAGCGGTGTCCCTGTTGTTACCTTGACGGGCGGGCCGGTACGGTCGGCGACCCGGTCCGAACCTCATGCTGGAGAACGAGCTTGCACCCACCGACGACGCCCACAGCGGGAGGTCTCGCGCTCAGGTCGCTGAGCGCCGTCGTCGGGGCGGCGGCGTACGTCGTCGCAATCGGCTATCTCGCCCTCCATGCCGAGGCCGCGAAGGCTGGCGCCGTGCTCGCGTGGGACGGCACCATCACGTCCCTCGCACCCGCGACGCCGCCACTGTGGTCGAGCGTCGGCGTCGTCGTCCTGGTGGCGGTCGCCTTCCTCCTTGCCTGGCGTTCCCACGCGACGGCATCGTCCCGGCGAGGAAAGCTGCCGCTGTGGACAGCGACGCTCACGCTCATCGTCCTCTCCGCCTACCTCATGGCGACGTCGCAGCTCCCCTTCAGCGCCTTCGTCGCGGTGTCGGGGATCGATGCCTCCGAATCCATGCCCGCTGTCGTCGCGTGGGCCCGCCAGGGAGCGCTGAGCTCCGCCACCTACGCCGTGACCGGGGTCATGCTGGTGCTGTCGTTCCTCCGTCCTGGGCGCCGGACCGCCTTGCGCTCTGACGACGAGCCTGCTGCCGGCGCGACCATCACGGGCCCGGACCATGAGTCCGGCGTACAGGCCGGCTGAACCGCCCGACTCCATGAGGCCAGTCCCCCGGCGCGCGAGGTGCCCCCGCCCTGGCTAGCGTCGAGGCGTCGACCACGGGGAGGGGCACGATGACGATGGACGGCAAGGTCGCGCTGGTCACGGGCGCTGGATCGGGTATCGGGCGCGCCACGGCGGTGCGCCTGGCCCGCGAGGGCGCCACGGTGGTGCCGCTCGGGCACCGGCAGGAGAGCGCGGACGACATCGCGGCCGAGATCCGGCACGACGGCGGCACGGCGCTCCCGGTGGCGGCGAACGTCGAGGACGCCGCCATGGTCCGCGACGTGCTCGCACGGGTCGATCAAGAGCTCGGCCGACTCGACGTCGTCGTCGCGAACGCCGGTGTCAACGGCGTCTGGGCGCCGCTCGAGGAGCTGGAGCCGGACGAGTGGGCCAGCACGATCGACACCAACCTCACCGGGACGTTCCACACCGTGCGATACGCGGTGCCCCTGCTCGTGCGGCAGGGCGGCGCGGTCGTCGTCGTCTCGTCGATCAACGGGACGCGCACGTTCAGCAACTCCGGAGCGTCGGCCTACGCGACGAGCAAGGCGGGCCAGGTGGCGTTCGCGCGCATGGCCGCCGTCGAGCTGGGTCCGCGCGGCGTGCGCGTGAACTCCGTCTGCCCGGGCGCGATCGACACCCAGATTGAGGACAACACCGAGCAGCGCAACACCGAGGACCTCGGCGTGGAGGCCGACTACCCGGAGGGTCAGATCCCGCTGACCGGCGAGGAGTCGGGCGAGGCCGCGCAGGTCGCCGACGCCATCGCCTACCTCGTGTCGGACGCTGCGAGCCACGTGACCGGCACCGAGGTGTTCGTCGACGGGGGCCAGTCGCTCATCGCCTGACGTGCCGGCGCGCTTGACCGTGTTCGGACAACATGGTCTCTACTGCCGCCATGCACACAACGTCCGGCGTGACAGCCTTGCGCGTCCGTCCTCGGGTCTGGCTGGGCCTCGGTCTCTTCGTGACCTACCTGGCAGTCTTCTACGCCGTCTGGATGGTCAACGGCATCGACTACGCCCGCGTCGGGGAGAGCGAAGAGACGCTGGCGAAGTGGTATGTGGCGCCCCTCAGCGGTGGCCTCGCCGTGATCCTGGTCGGCCTCTCGGCCTTCGGGTGGTGGCGGCCGGCTCTGCGCGAGACGAAGCGGCTCCCGAGAAGTGGCGCCGTCGTCCCGGTGATCATGGCCGTGGTCGCGATCCTCAACCTGGTGTTCGGCGAGTTCTCCCGCGTCACGATGACGATGTGGATCCTCCTCGTGATCGGCAGCATCCTGGTGGGGTTCAACGAGGAGGTCGTCGCGCGTGGTCAGCTCTTCGTCGCGCTGCGCAGCCGGTTCGGCGAGACGGGTGTCTGGTTCCTGTCCACCGCGCTGTTCTCGCTGCTGCACCTGCCGAACTTCTTCTTCGGCATCGGATCGCTGGCGTTCCTCCAGGTCGTCATCCAGTTCGGGCTCGGATCCGTGTACTACCTGGCGTTCCGTTCGACGGGCTCGCTGGTCCCCGCGATACTCCTCCACGGCCTGTGGGACTTCTCGACGTTCTCGTCGAGCCTCCCCTGGGCCGGACTCGTCGCCCCGTTCCTCGCGGTCGCAGGCGTCGTCGTCGCCGTCGTGCTGCTGGTGAAGGAGCGACGGCGGGACGCGGACACGAGGAGCTTGTCGATCCGCTGATCGACGTTCAGCCATCGGGCCGGGTCAGCGGACGACGAGGCGCACCAGCGTCTCGACCCGCTCCTCCTGGTGCGCGGCCGGGAAGCGTCCCGCGCGCCGGAGGGCGACGATGCCGTGGACGGCACCCCACAACACCTCCGCCGTCGTCGGCAAGTCGGCTGGCGGGTCGTCGAGAGAGTGGAGTGCGCCCTCGATCGCCTCGAACCCGGCTCGCACGATCGCCGGCGTCTCGTCCGAGGCGAACGGGACGAGGACGGGCAGCAGAAACATCGCGTCGTAGGTCGCCGGGTGGCGCTCGGCGAAGCCGAGATAGGCGGTCACGAGCGCCCGGACGCGCTCGGCGTCGCTCGCTACGGGGACGTCCGCCGACGGCGCGAGCGCGGTCGCCAGCTCCTCGAAACCCTCCAGCGCGACGGCGGTGACGATCTCCGTCCTGCCCTGCGGGAAGTGCCCGTAGAGCACCGGCTGGCTGTACTCGATCGCGTCGGCGAGTCGGCGGATGGTCACGGCGTCCCACCCCTCCGTCTCGGCGAGGGTGCGGGCCGCACCGACGATCTGCGACCGCCGTTCCTTGAGCTGACGGGCTCGGCGTGCCGCGGCGGGAGTCGTCATGCGCCCAAACTCTAGCACTGCTAGACAATCGCTGCTACATTCGCTAGCACCGCTAGATCTAGCGGCGCTAACCGAGGATGGAGCGCGTCATGGAATCGTTGTCGATCGTCGCTGTGGTTGTCGTCGGACTGATGGTGGGGGTGGAGCTGTCGGTCGCGTTCGTCATGAATCCGATCTTCGACCGGCTCCCCCGGGACGCCGGGATCGCAGCACGCTCCGACGGGGCACGCATGCTCGGACGCGTCATGCCGTTCTGGTACATCGGCTCGGTCCTCCTGGTCGCCGGCACGGCACTGGCAGAGCCCACCACCGCGGGGCCCGCCTGGGCAGCGGTCGCCCTGCTGCTCGTCAGCGTGATCATGTCCGTTGCGCTGCTCGTCCCGATCAACAACCGGTCGAAGACCTGGACTCCCGAGACAGCTCCGGCCGACTGGCGCGACCAACGAAGCCGTTGGGACCGCCTGCACCTGGTGCGCCTGGCCCTGATCATCACCGCGTTCGTCCTCGTGACCGTCGCCGCCACGCGATGACCACGGAGCGGACGGCGGCACGCCGGCACGTCGGAGTCGTCGGCCACCCGGCCGAGGTGCCGCTGCCATGGGCGGCGTCGATGCTCGAGAGTGAGAGCGGGCGGTGACCGATGAGATCAGTGGGATGCGGCGGTCTAGGGGTGGACACCTGTCGACCAGCCCGGAGGACTCCCATGTCAGACACGAGCACCACACTCGACCACACGTTCACCGCGCCGATCGGCGTCGACGTGAAGGGCGAGACCTGGCCCTGCGTCGAGCTCACCGGTGCCGCCGAGCTGCTGGGGACGGGACGGTCGGTGCGGGTCGACGCCACCGTCGATGATGTTCCGGTCGAGAACATCGGCCTCATGCCCACCGGGCGCGGTGAGCTGATGCTGTCCCTCAACGCGAAGCTGCGCAAGCAGCTCGGCAAGGACGTGGGCGACACCGTCACCGTCCACCTGGCGAAGCGTCTGAGCTGAGGCCACTGCACCCGCGACCGACGAAGGGCGCCTGATCTCGGCGAGTTCCGTTGCGGCCGACGGCGGCACTCCGGTAGCGACGATGCATCGGCTTTCGTCGCGGTCAGCGTCGTCCAGGGAACAGGCCAGCGAGCTTGTCCATGCACTGATCCAGGCCCATCTGGGAGCCGTCGCGGCCTGGGCCCTCCGCATACCCGGACTCGACGACCGTGACCCGCGTGCCACCGTCGACCGGTTCGAACGTGACGACGTGCGGCGTCCCGTCGGGCATACCGGACGGGACGCCGTCGTCGCCAGGAGTCAGCGCCGTGCCGTCTTCCGTGGCGAACCGCATCGTGTACTCGAGGCGGTGCGGGTGGTCCACGCGCGTGTACGTCCAGGTGTTGTACGTGGTGCCGCCGCCGTACTCGGTCGGAGCGGTCATCCCCGTGAGGGTCACGCCGCCTTCACGCACGTCCAGCTCCGCCGTCGTGCAAGCGAATCCGTCCACGGCCCACCAGCGGGAGAGCAGGCTCGGCTCGGTGAACGCCGCGAAGACGTCGCCGGGCGGTGCGGGGACGGTCCGGCTCGACTCGACTGTCGCCGAGGGTTGGTGCGACATCTCGATCACTCCTGACGGGGCCTCCACTGTGAGGCCGATCGCTGCCACGGTGAGATCGACGCTAGACGCTACGATCATCGTAGTCAATAGTGTGGAGGTAGTTAGTGAAGAGGTCCGGCGGCAAGTCGCACTGCCCGATCAACTTCGGGCTCGAGGCCTTCGGCGACCCGTGGTCGCTGCTCATCGTGCGCGACGTCGTGTACTCCGACAAGCACACGTTCAACGGTTTTCTCGCCTCGGAGGAGGCCATCGCGCCCAGCGTGCTGGCGGCACGGCTCGACGGGCTCGTCCAGGCCGGCGTGCTGCACCGGTCACCCGACCCCGCAGACAAGCGGCGCGTTCGCTATTCCCTCACCGAGCGTGGCCTGGACCTCATTCCCCTCCTCCTGGAGATGGCGGAGTGGAGCGCGGGCGTGGATCCCCAGACGCAGGCGCCCCCGGACTGGATCACGTACGTCAAGGCGAACAAGACCGAGGCGATCGCACGCGTGCGCGAGACCGTGAGCCGTGGTGGCAGCGTGTTCGTGGGCGACGACAGCGTCGTCGCCCAGCTCGCGGACGAGAGCACGAACCGCTAGGCCGTCCTGGATGCCAGCGACCACACCACGAGCATCAGCAGCGTTGTCATGGAGACCACCCGCACCGGGTGCCACCGGCGCAGCGCCAGGACGACGAACTGCGTCGCGAAGATCCCGAAGAATACCAGGAGCGTCACGGCGCTCAGGCCCGACGGACCGGCAGCGGGAGATACCAGCCGCTCGCCGAGATGCGTCAGCCAATCCGATGCGAAGAAGAACGCGACGACGGCCTGCGCCATGAAAGCGACAGCCATCATAGCGTTTCTGACGGGGCCAGGGCCGGGCGGATCAGAGGACCTCGCCGGCGGCGCGCTCGGCTCATCGGTTCGGGGGGCCGCGTCCATGCGTCGCCTCCTGGTTCGGCAGCGAGCCTCACCCTACCCGGGACGAAGGCGCGTCATCACCGCAGAGTGTTGCAAGTGCTGGCCCTCCTACGTCGGCAACGCGATCGGCCGAATCACCACCGTAGGACACTTCGAGGCACCGTACCGATAGCGGAGCATAGGTGGCTGGCGGAAAGAGCCGACGACCTGGAAGAATCCTGGCCATGACCGCGACTGTCACCGGTGCACTCCTCTTGGGAATCGGCCTCGTCTGGGGCGTAGGCGAACCTGGCGCCGAAGAATCCTTGCTCTTCCTCATCCCGGGCATCATCCTCTTCGTCGTCGGTCTGGTCCTGCGGTCGAACGCGAAGACGCGCGACGAGATCATGGGCATTCGGATACAGCTCGAGGCGATGGGGCGCACGAGCCCGCAGCCGGAGGATTAGAGACGCTCACCAAGCAGCCGGAGGACCGTAGGGCGGTCCTCATGACGCGGGTCGGCTTCGTCGTGCCCCGCGGGTCGGACGCATGAGGTGCTCGGAGCGAGCTTGCGAGCGGACCGCGAGCCTTGGCCGGGAGGCCGACCGCACGGCGGAGCCGCGACGTGATCGCAGACTGGCGCATTGCTGGCCAGCATCGATACCGGCGGCATGACTCTCAAGAGTGGCGCCCAGCTTGCCGACGCCGACGACGACGCGTGGCCCAGACTTCGCGGATGCTCGGCGATCGGTGCGGGCTGGCGCGCCCACCGGCAACCGGCGAAAATTCCACTGCTGCGCCTGTCATCTTCGGTCGTGGCTCCGCTAACATCGCCGCCATGGGAGCTTGGAACACTGGACCCTTTGACAACGACAGCGCCTTGGACCTCGTCGATGAGGTCTCGTCATCCGAGTTTACTTTCGATGACATTCAGTGGGCTTTCGATGACCCCGAGTACCTCGGGGCCGATGGCGGTGTATACGCGATCGCCCTCGGGGCACTCATCCGCGTGGTTCGTGGTGAGCCAGGTGCCGAGGCCCCGGAGGGCACCGACCTCGCGACCTTCGCGGGACATGTCACTGCCGAACGAGTCGCGTGGACCCGCGCTCAGATTGATCGTGCGTTGACCGGAAGCAAGGAGTCTGAGTTGTACGGACTCTGGGAGGAAACGCCGAGCCTTGACGAGTGGCTCGAGGCTTCGCGTGGCGCGATGCCGTCCGAGAGGTAACCGCGAGCTTCGGTCGCACGCCTAGGACGAGTCGGTCTGGTTGGACGATCTCGCTCCTGGCCTGGCCGATGCCGGGACTCGATGTGCAGTGCGACAGATGCTTCGGGACTCGACTGGACACCAAAGAGGAGGCTAGGTGGCGACCTCACCGGCGAACACCGAGTTGGTCCTAGCGAGCCTTCGCCGACTCGCGTGCCCTACGGACGGCTCGGGCCAAGAGATCAGCCGGCACAGCGCTACCGCCGTCGGCCGGCTCCCGTTCGAGCTCTTCGCCAAGGCTCTGGAAGAACACCTCTGCTGTGAACGGGGTCCATCCGTCGGGGGCGTCGTGGGCCGAGTCACGGAGGTCCCAGATCGCGTTCACGAGTTCATCCTTGGTCTTGGCCGTAGGAAGAGTTCGCAGTCCGATCGGAAGTTCGTCCACGCGTTGACCGTACGCCAGGCTGGGACACACGGAGGCGCCGTGCCGATAGCGGAGCACAGGAGGTCGGCGGAGGTCCGGGTCAAGGGTGGCCGCAGGCCATCGCGCAGCGACGCCGCAGGCGCCCTTGACGCGGGCCGGAGCCGGCCGGATGCTCGGCGGTCGGTGCGGGGCCGGAACGCGAGCGAGCAGCGCTCCCCGACGACGGCGGCTCCCGCCTGCACGCATCCCTGTCGCCGCCTCGCCGTAGGGTGGCGACCGCTCGAGTCCTGGCGGTCGGAAAGGCACCAACGACGATGCTCATCGCGCGGCCGTTCACCTCGGCGGCCATCAAGCTCCATCCGTTCGACTGCGGAGAGCCGGAGCTCAACGAATGGCTCGCCCGCTACGCCAGTCAGAGCGAGAAGAAGGACAACGTCCGCACCACATTGCTGCTCGACGAGGAGGCTCAGCGCGTCGCCGGCTACTTCTCCATGCGCACCTTCGAGCTGTCAGCGGCCGACGGTGAGTCAGCGATGGGACGCAGACGCCGCTACCCCGTGCCGGCGATGCTCCTTGCACGGCTCGCGGTCGAC
>CANMFP010000010.1 GCA_947497265.1 uncultured Isoptericola sp. | reverse complement strand
TGGAGGCCTCGACCCCTACCCGGACGTCACCTTGGTGCTCGGCGTGTCACCGAGGCCCCCCTCAACTGCGATGAGCCGCTAATCGATGTCGAGGTACTCGCTGGAACGGGCCCCGTGTCCGTCGCTGGGACCCTGCTGCCGCCAAACCCGCCACCAGACGAACCTGCAAGTCAACGCACCGTTGCGCTGATCACCTCACGCGGGCTGATGAGAACACCTCAGAGTGTTGCGGTCAGTAGTCTTCGGGCACTCCCGGCTTCGTGGTAGCGAGTGTCGACTCCAATTCGGTGATGTCTTCCCCGGCCAGTGTCTGCTCCAGGGCTGGCTCGTCCTCCGCAGGAGTCTCGTGGAGATCACGTTGCTGCGATGGTGATACCACCTCTCCCATCACCTCACCATTGCCGATGATGCCGTCGTCGAACGGCACCATGGCGCTCAGCCCGAGCGAGTTCCAGCGTGCAGGTACAGGTACTGGCTCGTCCGGAACTTCCGGCAGCCAGTAAAGAGCGAAGATGTAGGAGTGGCCGACCTCGAGTCTGGGAGCCCCTTCGGCAACCATCTCGGTCTTCTCGCCATCGGCAAGAGTCCAACCAAATCCTGGCATGGTGAACTCACCCTCAGGAGCGGCGTGGGCTGGGTCGTCCGCGGACCAGATGATCTCGTCCGCGTGCAGCGTGACCTCGCGGTCGACTGAACCTTCCCCGGTCTCTTTCTCATGGTCATCCAGCGGCATTTCCCGCTCGGCGGTCACGGTGGCGACAACTACGTGGTCCGCGTAGGTGACCCAGTCCGTGGCAGTGGAGTTGGGGTACGGTTCCAAGCCGTGGACCGTTGTAGTGCCAGGCGATGAGGCACAGCCAGCGACCAGGGCAACTGCGAGTGTAAGTCCGCTCGCCACCGTTCGATTCTTCATGTCTGACTCTCCCTCGATGGTAGAGGTCTAGTAATTGGCGTTGATGTTGTCTTTCTGATTCTGCCCCAAAGGCGCACCATCGGGAACGGGCGTCTGCATGCATCCAAGCCGGTCATCTCCCCGGCTGAGCTTCGGACTGGCTTCACTGCCGTGAAGGAGTCCGACTGCGTGGCCAGATTCGTGGCAGATGACCTTCTTCTGGTAGTTGCCCCATGCCGCCGATCCCGTCGAAGAACGCGAAGACGAGGCCGAGCCCCAGCCCGGCGTTGCGGATGCCGACCTCGAAGGTCACCGCCTTCACCTCGCGGACGCCGAGCCGACCGGCCCGGCCGGCGAGGTAGCCCAGGGCGAGCGCGACGGCGTCGTGGAGGAACACCGCCAGCAGCACCACGCCCACGTACGCGACGAAGACGGAGAAGTTCCCCGCCAGCGCCGCCACGATGAACCCGACCAGCGCCACGAGGCTGACCCAGCGCACCGGGCGGTGCACGCGGTCGGCGGCCGCGGGCCACCGGGCGCGGAACAGCAGACCGACGGCGAACGGCAGGCCGATGACCAGCAGGATGTCGAGGAGCATCGCACCGGCGTCGAGACGGACGTCGGTCAGGATCTCGCGCGCCGTCGGGTGCAGGCTGCCCCACAGGGCGATGTTCACCGGCATCGCCACGATGTACAGCGCGTTGCCGACCGCTGTGAGCGATACCGACAGCGCCACGTTGCCGCCCGCACGGTGCGTGAGGACCTGCGAGACGTTCCCCGGCGGGCAGCACGCCACCAGGATCATGCCCAGCGCGATCGAGGCCTGGACACCGAGCACGAGCGTCAGGGCGAAGGTCACCGCAGGCAGCAGCACCAGCTGCGCGACGAGCGCCAGCACCGCGGCGCGCGGCGCACGGCGCAGGGCCCGGAAGTCGGCCGGCGAGGTGTCCAGCGCGATGCCCAGCATGATGAGACCGAGCACCACGCTCAGCGCCACCATCGAGGCCGGCGAGAAGTCCACCGCGACGTCGTCGACGTTCATCGTGCCGACCCCGCCAGATCGTCGGCGAACCGGCGCACGGTCCGGCGGTAGGCGTCCTTGTTCACGTAATAGCTCATCCGCTCCAGCCCGAGGTAGCGGTACCCGCCGGTCAGGTCGGGCCACGCCTGACCGATCCGCCGACGGAACGCCTCGGCCCGCCGTCCGGCGGCTGCGTCACCCTCGGCCCCCGCGGCCTCGGCAGCGAGGTAGCGGGCCACCAGCTCGGCCTGCTCGGCCCGGCCCTGCCAGCCGATGCCCGACGCCTCCAGCATGCCCACGACGAACAGGCCGTTGAGCGAGGGCGGCACGATGTTGCAGAAGAGTCCCGGCGCGGTCCCGGAACCCGGTCCGGACCAGGCCAGGTGCGCCGGGTCGAGGAACGGGTAGTCGAGCCGGTACCCGGTGGCCAGCAGCACGACGTCGTAGCGCCCGGCGGTGCCGTCGACGAAGTGCACGGTGTCGCCGTCGAAGCTCCGGACGTCCGCCCGCACCCGCAGATCGCCCTGGCCGGCGTGCTGCAGGACCAGGGAGTTCACCACGGGGTGCGACTCGTAGATCTTGTGGTCGGGTGCCGGGAAGCCGAACCGCTGCGGGTCACCGTTCAGCAGTCTCGGCAGCCTCGAGTCCACGGCCTGCTTGATCCGGGCCGGCAGCGGTCGACCCTGGTTGAGGGTGTCGGTGGGCCGACCGAGCAGGTACCGCGGGACGAACCAGTACCCCCGCCGCACCGACAGCTCGACCGCCGCAGCGCGGTGCACGGCGTCCACCGCGATGTCGCAGCCGGAGTTCCCACCACCCACGACCAGCACCCGCTTGCCGTCGAAGACGTCGGCGCCACGGTACTCGCTCGAGTGCAGCAGCTCGCCGGTGAAGCGCCCCTCGAAGGTGGGGACGTTCGGCTCGGCCAGCGTCCCGTTCGCGACGACGACGTGCGAGTACCGCTCCACGCTCGTGCCGCCGTCGGGCCTGGTGGCGACGACCTCCCAGCCGCGGCGTCCCGACGCGTCGCCGCCCACGGGCTCGACCGCGGTGACCCGTGTGCCGAACCGGTAGTGCCGGCGCAGGTCGAAGGTGTCCGCGTACATGCGGAAGTAGCGCAGGAGCTCACGATGGGACGGGTAGTCGGCGTCGCAGTCCATCGCGAGCTCCGAGAACTCGGTGGTGGTCCGCGACGAGATGAGGTGCGCCGACTCGTAGACCGTCGACCTCGGGTTGTCGATGTCCCACAGACCGCCGACGTCGTGGTGGGCCTCGTAGCCCACGAGCTCCAGGCCGGCCCGGTCGAGGGCACGGGCAGCGGCCAGGCCGGACGGGCCCGCACCGATCACGGCGGTGCGCCGCAGGGTCATCGCCCCGCTCCCGGCACGGGCGCCTCGGCCGGCCACGGCTCGGACGGGCCGCGCGGGTCGTCGGCCAGCAGCGACGCCATCCACGAGTCGCGCAGGACGCCGCGCTGCATCCCGTAGCGGCGCAGGGTCCCCTCGGACCGGAAACCGAGCCGCCACGCCACCCGGCGCGACGGCCAGTTGCCGACGTACGCCTGCCACTGCAGGCGGGTCAGCCCCAGCCCGTCCGGGCTCAGCGCCCAGTCGGCCGCGAGCCGCGCGGCCGCGGTGGTGATGCCGCGTCCCCGGGCGTCGGGGGCGGTCCAGTACCCGATCTCGCCGGCGCGGTCGGCGCCGGGAGCACCGGCTGTGACGCCGACACCCATCATGCCCAGCACCGGGCCGTCGATCTGGCCGGCCGGACGCACCGCCCAGGTGTACATGGTGTCCCGCCCCCAGCCGTCCGCGACCATCTGCGTCACGAAGCCCTCGGCGTCCTGCCGCGTGTAGGGCGACGGGACCACGGTCCAGGCGGCGATCTCGGGGTCGGTGCAGGCCTCGGCCACCTGGTCGACGTCCGCGAGGGTGGGGACGGACAGCGTGACGTGCGCGTCACGGAGGACGAACGGTTCCATGCGCGCATACTGCCAGGCCCGCCCGGCTCGGGACGAGCGGCCGTCAGGCGGGCTGCGGCGGTTGCCGGGGCCCCTGATCCTCGGCGACGTCGTCCTGCGCGGGGTCAGCCGGCACCGTCTGCTCGGCCGTCCCCGGCGGGTCCGGTCCGGACACGCCCCCGGGGGCGGGCGGGAGCAGGATGGGCGGACTGCCGCGCAAGGTGGAGAAGACGGTCCAGACGACCGCGACGAGCGGGACCGCGACGACGGCGCCGAGGATCCCGGCGAGCACCGTGCCGGAGAGCACCGCCACCGCCACGACCACCGGGTGCAGCGACACCTGCTTGCCCATGATGAGCGGCTGCAACACGTGTCCCTCGAGCTGGCCGATGGCCGCGATGCCCAGCGTGACGATCAGCGCCGTGACGAACCCCTGCGCGGCGAGCGCCACGACGGCGGCGATGATCATGGCCAGCGGCGCGCCGATGATGGGGATGAACGCGCCGATCAGCACGAGGACCGCCAGCGGGGCGGCGAGCGGCACCCCGAGGATCTGCAGCAGGACGAAGGCGAGCACACCGTCGATGAACGCGATGATGACGGTCCCGCGTGCGAAGCCCGAGAAGGTGTACCACCCGGCTCCCGCCGCCTCCTGCCACCGGCGACGCTGCCGGGCGGGCACCTGGCCGAGGAACCACCGCCACATGGTGCCGCCCGAGTAGACGAAGAACACGGTGCAGAAGATCGCCAGGGCGAAGACCATGAAGCCCTCCACCACCGAACCGGCACGCTCCGCCGCCTGGCCGGCCAGGTTCTGGGCGTTGTCGCCGAGCCACTCCTGCCCGGCGTCGATCCACTCGTTGAGCTGCTCGCCCGTGATCGACAGACCGAACGGCAGGTTCTGCAAGGAGTCGAGGATCTGTTGCACACCGGTGTCGAACTCACCGGCGAGACGCGTCCACTGCCCCGCCACCGAGGCCACGACGTAGGCCATCAGACCGCCGAACACGACGACTCCGCTCAGGAGCGCCAGCGCGGTCGCCAGCGCCCGGGGCATGACCCGGGCGTAGAGGTCCGCCAACGGTCGGAACACGGACGTCAGCACCAGCGCCAGGAAGACCGCGACGAAGACGACACGGACCTGCGCCGTCGCGAACACCACCAGCGCGACGGCCACCACGACGGCCACGAGCCGCCATGACCAGCCGCCCGCCGTGCGCAGCCACTGCGGGACGTCCTCCGTGGGCTGTCTCACGACCGCTCCCTCCGCCTCGGGTGCTGCCAGTGTGCTGCCCCGGGCCGCTCAGTGCACGGAGAACCCGCCGTCGACGTGGATCGACTGGCCCGTCACGTACGACGAGGCCGCGCTGGCCAGGAACACGGCCGGGCCGGCGAAGTCGTCCGGCACCCCGTTCCGGCCGACCAGGGTGCGGTCCGCGAGCGCCGCGACGCGTCCGGGTTCCCGCTGGAGGCGCCGGTTGAGCGGTGTGAGGACGAATCCGGGCACGAGGGTGTTCGCCGTGACCCCCCACGGCGACCACGCCTCCGCCTGGGAGCGCGCGAGCGACTCCAGGCCGCCCTTGGATACGCCGTAGGCGCCGCTGGCGACGAACGCGCGGTGTGCCTGCTGGGAGCTCACGTGGATCAGGCGCCCGTAGCCACGCTCGGCCATGCCCGGCCCGAACCGCTGACCGAGCCAGAAGGGAGCCTCGAGGTTCACCGTCATCGTCGCGTCCCAGACGGCCTCGTCGATCTCCTGCATGGGCGGACGCAGGTTCACCCCCGCGCTGGACACCACGACGTCGGGCTCGCCGAACGGCTCGACCACGCCGTCGGCGACGGCGCGAATCCCCTCGCGAGTGGACAGGTCGCCCGGGACGGCTGCGGCCCGGCACCCCGAGCCGGTGAGCTCTGCGACGGTGTCGTCCAGGGCGGCACGTCCGCGGGCCACGACGACGACGGCGGCGCCCGCCCCCGCGAGAGCCGTGGCGATCGCCCGGCCGATGCCGGAGGAGCCGCCCGTCACGACGACGGTACGGCCGTCCAGCGCGAAGAGGCCCCCGGGACCGGTCATCCGCGCAGCTCGCGCGCGAAGAAGGAAGCGGACGCCGCCACCACGTCGGCCTTCGCCTGCGGGTCGTCCTGGTCGGGGCGGACGAATCCGTAGTGGCCCGCCGTCGGGGCGCCCACGGTGCCGCCGTCGGCTCCGGGGATCAGCTCGGTGTAGCGCAGGCCGTTGCCTGCCGGTGGGGCGATCTCGTCGGCGGCCGTCCAACGCACCGCCACGGGGACGTCGACCGCCGCCAAGCTCTCAGCGGTGATCAGCGGCCCGACCGACGGGCAGAGCAGGAAGCCGGCACGCACGCGCGGGTCGCGATGGTCGGCCGCGGCGAGACCGACCCACGTCTCGGCGTCGGACTCGCCGTAGCGGGCCGCCAGGTCCTCGGCGACCCCGGGGTACTCCGGTGTGGGCGGCGACTCGATCTGGCCGGTCACCAGCGCCCGGTAGGCGTTGGCCGACACCCGCGCGCCGCACACCGCCGCGGCGGTGTAACCCCCGAACGAGAAGCCGCACGCGCCGACGGGGCCCCGTGCCTCGACGTGGTCGAGCACGAAGGAGAGGTCGCGGGGACGCTCCCACCACCAGGCGAATCCCTCGGCGAGGTACCGGTCTCGGTGGTTGTTGCCGTGGTGGTCCACCGCGGCGACGTCGAACCCGGCACCCTGCAGCCCGGCGACCCACCACGCGAGGTCCTCGGCCGCCCCGCCCGTGCCGTGGGACAGCAGCACCAGAGGGGCCTCCGGCATCGCGGAACGCCACACGTGCACCCGCACGGGGCGCTCGGCGTCCACGTCGAACGCACGGCGGGACGAATCGGACAGGTGCAGCGTCTGCGGTGTCACGGGGCCGATCCTGCCACGGACGCCGGGGCGTCCACGAGACCCGTCCACCCTCGTCCCAGGTCCCCTCGGCCTGATGCCCACGCTGCGGATGATCACCTCGACCCTGCCGCCTCGCCGTGCAGCAAGCCCAGTCGCACGTCCTTGAGCTGTCGACGAGAGGTGACGCCGAGCTTGCGGAAGATGTTCCGCAGGTGGGCCTCGATGGTGCGAGGGCTGAGGAACAGCTGTGCGCCGGCTTCTCGGGAGGTGGCGCCCGTGGCCACCAGTCGCGCGACGTGCAGCTCTTGCGCGGTGAGGGCGTCGGTGGGCCGGGGGTTGCGCTTGCGGGCATGCTCGCCGGTAGCGCGCAGCTCGCGGGCGGCGCGCTCTGCGAACGCTTCCGCACCCATGTCCGCCAGCAGCTCATGGGCGGTGCGCAGCTGTTCGCGGGCGTCCAGGCGGCGGCCCTCGCGGCGCAGCCACTCGCCGTAGACGAGGTGGGTGCGGGCGAGATGGCCGGTCATCGTGCTGCGGCCGAGCTGTCCGATGCTCTCGAGATAGTGCTCCTCGGCGCCGGGACCCGACGTGATCAGACCCCGTGAACGGGCGGCGAGCCCCAGCGCCCACGGGGTGCCGCTGGCTCGTGCTCTCGAGCCGAGCTCGTCCGCTGCCTCCAGGGCCTGCTCCGGCCGGCCGGCACGGCATGCCGCCTCGATGAGTTCCGGCAGCGCCAGGTTGCTCGGATTCAGGGCGTCCGACTCGCACGCGCGCGCCGCAGCCTCCTGCGCGGCGGTGTAGTCGCCCAGACCGTTGTGCAGCACCGCCAACGCGTACTGCGCGAGGGACACCTCGGTGCCGCGCTCACGTTCGGCAGCGTCCTGGGTGACGGTCGTGTAGCTCTCTACGGTCTCGTCCGGACGGCCGCGCCAGGCAGCGAGGACGAGCTGCGCGTCAGGCAGCGGAACGGCCCCGGTCGCGGCGGCGATCGCTGACTGCTCGGCGGCCAGCTCACCGGCGCGCTCGAGCTCGCCGCTGACCGTCATCGCGACGGACTGGAACAGGAGCGCGGCGGGGAGGGTGACGAGCGCACCGGCGTCGCGAGCGAGTCGTACGTGGCGCGTGGCCAACGCATGAAGGCTCGTGTCGTCGAAGAGCACGCTCGCGGTGCGGCTGGCGTGCGACAACCAGCGGCGATCGTCGTGACCCCGGGCGCGGCCCGCGCGGAACTCGTCGGCGCGGAACGCTTCCAGTGCGCGGCGCAGTACGGGCACACCCGCCGCGTAGCCCTGGGTGAAGATCGTCACCATCCCGTCGAGCAACAGGTCGGAGGGCCCCGGCGGCCCGGGTGCGGGCGGCGCTGCCCGGGCTGCGTGGGCGACCTCACGCACCCCGTAGCCAGGGCTCCCACCCGTGATGATCGCGGCATCGAGAGCGTGCAGATAGGTCTCACGGGCCAGCGCGACGTCATGCGGCGTGAGCATCCGAGCCGCGTCCAGCAGCATCCGAGCCGCGTCGCCGTGACGTGTCACGTGGAACTCGATCCGCGCTCGCAGCAGTGCGAGGCGGGCTCGCTGGAACGCGTCCAGCGGCTCGACATCGACCAGCGCCAGCAGCTCTCGAGCGTCCTGGGACGCTCCGGCCTCGTGCAGCGTCGAGGCGGCCTTCAGTGCGCGTGCCGTACGACGCGCTGACGACGGGGTCAGCTCGAAGGCGTGCTGCAGGAACGAGGCCGCGGCGGCCATACCCCCGCGGGAGCGGGCCCGGTCGGCTGTGCGCTCCAGCTGGGCGGCGACGTCCTCGTCGGCGCCCAGCGCCGCCTGCGCGCGGTGCCACGCGTACCGGTCCGGGTCGGCCTGCGGATCCGTGGCGGCAGCAAGTGCCGCGTGTGCGCGACGACGGTCCGGTGGTGTGGCCGTGTGGTAGACCGCCGACCGCACCAGCGGGTGCCGGAACCGCACCCGGAGACCGATCTCCAGCAGGCCGACCTCTTCCGCGGGCGCGGCCGCGGAAGACGGGATCCCCAGCTCGGCGGCCGCGCGCCACAACATCGCTGCGTCGCCGGTCGGCTCGGCCGCGGCGACCAGCAGCAGCTGCTGCGTCTCGGTCGGCAGGTCCCGCGAGCGTTGCCGGAAGCCCTCCTCGATGCGGCGGGGAACACTCATGGCGTCCGGCAGCCCGAATCCACCGGCCAGTTGCGCCAGCGGCGCGCTCCGAGGGAGCTCCAGCAGCGCCAACGGGTTGCCGCGCGCCTCGGCGACGATCCGGTCGCGCACCCTGGCATCGAGCGGAGTACGGACGGCTGCGGTCAACAGCTCCTGCGCGTCGGCCTCACCGAGCCCGTGGAGGCGGAGCTCGGGCAACCCGGCGAGCGGGTGGGTCTCACTCCTGGTGTGCTCTCGCACCGCGAAGATGAGTGCGACGCGTTCAGCCACCAGGCGCCGAGCCACGAACGCCAGAACCTGCGCGGATGCCCGGTCCAGCCACTGCGCATCGTCGACGAGGGTCACCAACGGCCTGTCCTCGGCTACCTCGGCCAGCAGGTTGAGGGTCGCCAGCCCGACCAGGAACTTGTCCGGCGTCGCGCCACCGTGCAGCCCGAACGCTACGCCCAGAGCGACCTGCTGCGGATCGGGCAAGGCCCCCGCACGATCCAGCAACGGCGCGCACAGCTGGTGCAGGCCGGCGAACGCGAACTGCGTCTCGGACTCCGCACCAACCTGGAACTCGACCTGGAACCCTGCCGAGGCCGCGGTGTGCCGAGCGTGCTCGAGCACCGCGGTCTTCCCGATGCCTGCCTCACCACGCACCACCAGCGCACCGCTCCGCCCGGCCCGCACCTCGGCCAGCACGTTCTCGACGGCCTCGCGCTCGGCACGTCTGCCCAGGAGGTCCACCAGGTTCGCCTCCACCCTCCGGGTACGCGCCGGTCGAAGTGATTATCACCGATGCGCATCGCGGCCGCCAGGATGCCAGCAGCAGCCCGGTCAGGGGGCGTCGTGGAGCTGGGCGAACCGCCAGGCGATGTCGGTGGCGTCGGGGCCGGCGGTGTCCGTGAAGATGCCGGTGGCGCCGGGGGTGGACCAGGCGTGGGCGAGCTCGTCGGCGTACACGTGCTCGATCAGCACCTGACCGTCCGGGTCACGGTAGGCGGTCCGCTCGTACGCGTAGCGGTCCCCGGCGGCCGGGTGGACGACGGTGTCGGCGACGAGCTCCGGTCTGCCGTCCAGCGCGTCGTCGACGACCAGGTCGACGACCGTGCGCCAGTGCTCCACCAGCCGCTCACCGACGACGGTCGGCACGACGTCGTCGCTTCCGCCCTGCACGATCAGCAGCGGCACGGCGCGGGCCCGCTCGCCCATCTGCGCCCATGCCTGCCGTCCGGTGACCGACGGCGGAGTGGCGTCCGGGTCGTCCGGGTCGACCTGGTTCAGCCCGTACTCGCCGCCGGCCACCGAGGTGACGGTGGCGAACACGTCCGGGTAGGTGACACCGAGGATCACGGCGGTGCCCGCGCCGGAGGAGGCGCCGGAGACGTGGACGCGCCCGGGGTCGGCGCCGTAGCGTTCGACGACGTCGCGGGCCACGCCGGCCAGCAGCGCCGCCTCACCGCTGCCCCGGACCTGGTTGCGCGGGTCGTCGGAGTTCCAGCAGTTGATGCTGTTGGCGAACATGCGCTGGGTCGGGTAGACGACGATGAAGCCCTCCCGGTCGGCGAGCGTGTCGAACTGGGTGGATCCCTTCATCGAGTTCCACCCGTACCCGGTCATCCCGCACCCATGGACGGCCATCATCACGGGCAGCGCGGTGCCGCCGTCGTGCTGCGGCGGCAGGTGCACCTGGTAGGGCTGGCGGGTGCCGTCGGCCGCCACGTGCACGTGGTTGTGGTCGTCCTCACCGTTCCACCACGGCAGGCCGAGCTGGAACACCAGGGTGAGCACCGTCACGGTTGCCGCCAGGATCCCGACGACGCCGCCGACCACCCACGGCCACCGACGTCGGCGCCGGCGGACGGCGGGCTGCTCGGGCCCGCCGTCGGGCGCAGAGTCGGGTGGGCCCGGGTGAGCGACCGGGGTCGCCGGGCTCATGCGTCCCGACGGCGCAGCAGCAGCCCGGCGACCGCGAGCAGCACCGCCAACGGGTGACGAAGGCACGCGTACGGCGTGCCGTCCACGGTCACCCGGCCGCCCGAGGGATGGTCGAGCCCCCCGATCATCCGCATCGTCGTCGACTTGCCGGCGCCGTTCGGGCCGAGGAACCCGGTGACGGCACCGGGACGGACGCCGAAGTCGACGCCGTCGACCGCCGTGGTGGCGCCGTAGCGCTTGGGCAGGGACTCCGCCACGATCACGAGCGGTCCCGGTCGCTGTTGTGCATGGCAGCATGCGACACCGTGTTCCCGCCACAGAGTCAAGGAGCCTCGTGACGGCGCGGTCACGGCGGCGCCGCGGTCACGCCAGGTGGAGGTCGCGCAGCTCGCGGCGCGAGGTGATGGCCAGCTTGCGGAAGATGGCCCGCAGGTGCGCCTCGACGGTCCGTGGGCTGAGGAAGAGGTGCGCGGCCACCTCGCGAGAGGTAGCGCCGGTGGCCACCAGGCGAGCCACGTGCAGCTCCTGGGCGGTGAGGTCGTCGGCGGCCTTCTCCGTGCGCCTGCGCGGATGCTCGCCGGTGGCGCCCAGCTCGCGGGCGGCGCGGGCGGCGAACGCGTCAGCTCCCATGCGTGTCAGCATCTCGTGCGCGGTGCGCAGCTGCTCGCGCGCGTCCTGGCGCCGTCCTTCGCGGCGCAGCCACTCGCCGTAGACCAGGTGAGCGCGGGCCAGGTGGGTGGCCATCCGGCTGCGTGCTAGCTGGTCGACCGACTCTCGGTAGTGCTCCTCGGCGTCCGACCCGGTGCTCAGCAACGCCAGCGACCGTGCGTGCAGACCCAGCCCCCACGCGGTGCCGCTCGCCTGAGCCCGCTCCCTGAGCTGTTCCAGCGCCGCGCCCGCCTGTGCCGGCTCGCCGGCACGGACGCCGGCCTCCACGAGCTCAGGCAGCGCGATGCTGGCGAAGGTCAGCTCCCCGCGCTCCACCGGCGCTCTCGCGGCGGCGAGAGCCTCGCCGTAGTTCCCCAGCCCGTTGTGCAGCGCTGCCATGGCGACGTCGGCCAGCCCGAGCGTCGCGCCCTCCCCCCTCCCCGTCGCCTCGGCCACCATCGTGGCGTGCAGCGCGGTCGTCTCTGCCTGGCGCCCCTGCCAGGCGGCGAGGATGAGCCGGGCGTTGGGCAGCGGCGGAGTGCCGGTCGCACCCCGGATCGCGCTCTCCTCGGCGATGAGCTCGTCCGCACGCCCCAGGTCGCCCGTGAGCACCAGCACCGAGGACAGGGCGTTGAGAGCCGCCGGAAGTCGCGAGAGCGCCCCGGCCTCGCGGGCGAGGCGCGCGTCGAGCTCGGCGAGCACGTACACGGCGTCGTCGTCCCACAGCGTGGCCGCGACCTGGCAGGCCAGCCACAGCCGGCGGCGGCTGCCCTCGTCCAGGCCGACGCCGCCGGCCAGCCCTTCGCCGCCGTCCGGCCCTTGGGGATCGATGCCACCGCGCAACGTGTCGAGCGCCCGGCGCAACGTGGGCACGCTCGCGGCGTACCCGTGGGTGAACATGGTGGTCAGCCCGTCCAGCAGGAGGTCGACCGGCCGAGCGGGCGACGACGTGGGGGGCGCCGCACGGGCGGCGCGCGCGACCGCCGCCATCGTCCCGTCGCCCCCGAGGCGCCCGGAGTGGAACGACGCCTCGAGCGCCTGCAGGTAGGTGTCGCGGGCGAGCTGCGGGTCGAGCGGGGCCAGGGTCCTGGCAGCGTCCAGCAGCATCCCCGCGCCGTCGCTGCCGCGCGTGGTGTGGAAGGCGATCTGGGCGCGGAGCAGCTTGAGGCGCCCGCGGCCGAGGGCGTCGAGCGGGCCCGCCGCGGCGACGGCGAGCAGCCCGGTGGCGGCCTGGGACTCGGCGGCCTCGTGCTTGGCCTGCGCGGCGTCCAGCGCCCGGGCAGCGCGGACGGCCGGCTCGGGCGTCAGCGCGGCCGCCTGCTCCAGCAGGGCTGCCGCAGCGGCCACCCCGCCCCGGGCGTGCGCCCGCCCCGCGGATCGCACCAGCTCTGCCGCGACGTCCTCGTCGGTGCCATGGACCGCCTGCGCCCGGTGCCAGGCGCGACGGTCGGGGTCGACGTCGGGGTCGGTCGCCTCGGCCAGTGCCTGGTGGGCCCGACGGCGGTCGTCGCCCGTGGCGGCCTGGTAGACCGCGGAGCGCACCAACGGGTGGCGGAAGCGCACCCGGGTGTCGATCTCCACGAGACCGGCGTCCTGCGCGGGGTTCGCCGCCTCGCGAGCGATCCCGAGCCGGGAGGCGGCGTGCCACAAGAGGGTCGTCTGCCCGGTCGGCTCCGCCGCCGCGACCAGGAGCAGGAGCTGGGTCTGCGTGGGCAGGCCGTGCGCACGTCGTCGGAAGGTCTCCTCGATCCGGCGCGGGACGTCGAGGGCGTCGGGTCGCTCGAACCCGCCCGCGAACCACGCGGAGTGCCCGTTGCCGGGCGGCTCCAGCAGGGCCAGGGGGTTCCCGCGCGCCTCCGCGATGATCCGCTCGCGCACGCGCTCGTCGAGCGGCGACGGGACACCGGAGGCCAGCAGCGTGCGGGCCTCGGGTTCCGCCAGCCCGCCCAGCCGTAGCTCTGACAGCCCGACCATCGGGCTCGGCATCCCACCGCCGTCGTCACGGACCGCGAACACCAGCGCGAGCCGTTCGGCGCCCATCCGGCGGGCGACGAACTCGAGCACCTGGGCAGACGCCTCGTCCAACCACTGCACGTCGTCCACCAGGCACAGCAAGGGCTGCTCCTCGGCGACCTCCGCCAGCAGGTTGAGCACAGCCAGCCCCACCAGGAACCGGTCCGGCGCCGGGCCGGTCGCCTGCCCGAACGCCACCCCCAACGCCTCGCGCTGGGCGTCGGGCAGCACGCGCACACGCTCCAGCGCGGTCGCGCACAGCTGGTGCAGGCCGGCGAACGCGAACTGCACCTCCGACTCGGCGGCGGTCGCCCGGTCCACCCTGAACCCGGATGCCACGGCCGCGTCACCAGCGTGCTCCAGCAGCGCCGTCTTGCCGATGCCGGCCTCGCCACGCACCACGAGAGCCCCGCTGCGGCCCGCACGCGCGTCCGCGAGCAACTGCTCGACGACCGCCGCCTCGGTGCGCCGTCCCAGGAACCTCACCAGCTCCGCCTCCGTCCGCTCGGTCCGCCGTCGCCGCAGACCGGATTCGAGCCAGCCCCCCTGGAGGTCATTGTCGCCGATCCGAGGCACGGCGACCAGAGGGGTCACCTGACGGGCGCAGCGACCAGAACACGGCGGTCCGACGGCACCAGGTGGTCGCCGTCGGTTCGAAACCGACCCTGCCGGCCGGCCGCACGTCGTCGCGTCACCGGACGTTGGTGCCGGCGTCCTTGCCGATCCAGCCCAGGTGGGTGTGCGTGAACGTGTCAGCCAGCTTCAGGCCGTACCCGAGCGCCCGGTCGAGGCCCACGTGGAAAGCCCAGGCGAGTGCGACCAGAGCCAGCCACCGAGACAGCGTCGGAGCACCGGCACCGGCCGCAAGCCCCGCGACGGCCAGGCCCAGCGGCCAGACATAGGTGTGGACGGCGTTGTAGGTCGCGGCGCCGGCAGCCGGCGACCGCAGGTATCCGACCATCGACAGGTCGAACACCAGGAAGACAGCCAGGGGGAACCACCACAGCCCCGGCTCGATCGCGAGCGTCCCGGCGACCGCCAGCACGACCACCAGACCGTTCTCGATCCGCTCGATCGTCGCCGGCCGCAGGCCGCCGCGCGCAGCGCCGTCGGTGGTGGTGCTCAGGTCCGTGTCACTCATGGAGCCATCGTCGCCGACCGCACGTGCCCTCGCGTCGGTGATCTTTACGTACGCGAACGGAGCGGGCTGGGTCTCCGGGTCCCGATCGGGTGACCCGGCCAACCGGCCCGCTCACCAGGCCCGCTCGGCGGCGCGCACCACTCCCCTGCCCACGGCGGCCACCAGCTCGGCGTGATCGGCGTCCGTCTGCTCGGCATAGGCCCGCCCGAAGCCGAGGATCCCGTCGGCGAAGGCCGGCCCTCGTCCCATGTACGCCGCGATCGCGGCCGGGTCACCGCTGCGCGCGTGGGACTTGGCCAGGGCGTGCCCGCAGGCGAAAGCGAACTGCGGCAGGTAGCCGGAGACCTGGTCCCCGCGCGGGATGATCTTCATGTCGCGGAACTGCCGCACGTAGTAGTCGAAGCCGTCGACGCGCATGTGGCCGAGGAAGATGTCGCTGGCGGACTGCATCAGACGTTGGCCCACCACCACACGCTCGCCGTGGTTCGAGAACTCGCTCGGACCGAGGAACTCCTCGTACACCGACGCCGTGGCCTGCTTCGCCTGCGAGAACAGCGACTGGCGCCCGCTGTCGCCCTCCAGCAGGTGCAGCCAGACGCGCATCCCGACGCTCCCCACGCCGACGACCTGACGCACCGAGTCGACCCGGGTGTAGCGGCCGACCAGACGGCGCAGGTGGGCCGGGATGGACGCCAGGTACGTGTCGTAGACCTGCTCGTACGCGACGACCCGCTGCTCGCGGGTCAGGCCGTCGTCCACGCGCTTCATGGGGTCCAGGATGATCCGCCGCCGTCCGCCCTCCTCGGTGACGAGCTGCTTGACCGCACCATGGTGGGTCCGCTTCCGCGACTGCTTCTCGATGATCCGGACGGCGGCCTCGGCGTGCTGCGAAGACAGCCGCTTCAGTGGCACGTCAGGCGGGATCCGGTCGTACCAGACGTCCAGCTCCCCCATGCGCGCATACCGGCGCATCGCCGTGCGGTACCCCTCCACGGCGGCGGCCGCCGAGCTCTCGTCGCACCCCGCAACGAGCCGTTCCGTACGTGCAAGGACGTGCACGCTCGTCACGAGGCGTTTCAGGTCCCACTCGAACGGCCCCGGGAGGGTCTCGTCGAAGTCGCGCGCGTCGAAAAGCAGCTGCCGCTCCGGCGACGCCCAGAAGCCGAAGTTGAGGACGTGCGCGTCACCGCACATCTGGACCATGAGACCCGAGTGGGGCGCGGTCGCGAGGTCGGCGGCCATCACGGCCGCGGCGCCGCGCAGGTAGGCCCACGGCGACGACGCCATCCGCGCATACCTCAGTGGCAGGAGCTGTGGGTCACGGACCCCTTCCTGCGCACGCAGCCGGTCGACGGGTCGCTGGTCCCGCACCCGCGGGTCCCAGTCGGCCGCCCGACGGCGCGGCGCCCGCTGGCGTGCGGCGCGACCGTCCCGCGCTGTCGCGCCGACCTTGTCCGTAGAACGCTCCCGGGGCTGCGCCTCGACGGTCATGCGTCGGCCTCGTGCCTCGCGGGCGGAGCACCGTGCTCGTCCACGTCGTCCCGCGAGACGGGGACCTCGCCGATCTCGTCCACGACCGTGACCCGACCGCCCTCGCCGGGGTCGGGGTCCGGGACGATCACCTCCGGATCGACCAGGTACACGTCCCGACCGTCCAGGGTGAGCCGGCGCACGAGCTCGAGGAGCATCCGGCGCGAGACGTCGTCGAGGGAGTAGACCGCGGAGACGTCGACGACGACCCTCGGCTCGGCCGGCGGGTGCTCCATGACCTCCCGGACGAACCGCTCCGCCCCGGCGAACCGGATCCCGCCCTGCAGCCGCAGGACGCGGACAGCCTCGCCCGCGGTGCCGCGGACGCGGTTGGACCGCACGACCGCGCGCGCGGCGGGCGGCACCTCCATCACGTGCAGCCCCATGTCGGAGGAGAACCGCCCGAACAACGACACCCCTCGGACGCTGTTGCCGTGCGCGTCCAACCGGGGCGAGAAGGTCGCGATGCCGAGCTGGCCCGGGAGAGCGCCGATGAGCCCGCCGGCGACGCCGCTCTTGGCGGGGATGCCGACCTGCGTCGCCCAGTCCCCCGCGGCGTCGTACATCCCGCAGGTAGCCATGACGCTGAGCACCTGCCGGACCACTCGCTCGCCGACCACGCGCTCCCCCGAGAGCGGGTTGACCCCCCGGTTGGCGAGCGTGGCAGCCATCATGGCCAGGTCCCGCGCCGTCACGAGGACCGAGCACTGCCGCAGGTACCCGACCACCACGTCCCGCGGGTCCTCGGTGAGGATCTCGTGGCTGCGCAGCATGTGCGCGATCGCCAGGTTGCGGTGCGCGTGCTCCATCTCCGAGGCGCACGCCGCCTCGTCGACCCGCAGCCGTCGGCCCGCGAAGGCCGAGAGACCGTCGATCACGCGCTCCACGCGTGCGGCGGGGGCCGACCCTTCCGGGCCGGCGAGCGCGTGCGCCGCGATGGCGCCGGCGTTGATCATCGGGTTGAGCGGACGTCCGGTCGCGTCCAGGGAGATCTCGTTGAACGCCTCACCGGACGGTTCGACCCCGACCTTGGCGAGGACGGCGTCGAACCCACGGTCGAAGAGTGCCAGCGCGTAGGCGAAGGGCTTCGAGATCGACTGGATCGTGAACTCCACGTCGACGTCGCCCGCACCGTAGACCTCTCCGTCAATGGTGGCGAAGACGGCGCCGAGCCGATCGGGATCCGCCGCCGCGAGCTCGGGGATGTAGCTTGCGGTCTGGCCCGAGTCGTCCGCTGCCACGCCGGACAGCGCCCCTTCCAGGTAGTCGGGGATCATCGACTGCATGTGCTCACCTCCGTGGGTGCCCGGTCCCGCGCAGCGTCCGACGTCACGCTATGCCGCGGCACGGCGTCCTGCAGGGCAGGTGGGCGGTCACGGCCGGTGCCGGACGGCGAGGGTCACCGCGGACAGGTCCGCGCGCGTCGGCGTGCGGAACGCGCCGCCCGCGGCGACGAACTCGTCGCCGTGCCGGGCCAGGTGGCGGCCGAACAGCGGGCACACTGGCACGATCGTGAGGCCGTGACGGATGCTGTCCGCGAGCGCCTCCGCCAGCAGGATCTTGGCCAGTCCTCGTCCGGCGAAGTCCTGGTCGACCTCGGTGTGGAAGATGATGCGCTCACGGTCCGAGTCGGGTGGGTCGATGAACTCCGCCCTGCCGGCGACGGGTCCGTCGTCGACCGTGATCGTGTAGGCGCTGACGGGGTCGGCGAGCTCGACCCCGACGGTGACCCCCGCACCCGTCGTGTCCGTCAGTGCTTCAGTCATGCGACAACCTCTCCTCGGTGTTCTGACCGTGGTGTGCCCGGCACGGTCCTGGTGCCGTACCGTCCGCGCATCATCTCGGGACGCCAGCCCAGTGGACACCGTGTGGTCGGAACACGGTCAACCGGGCCACGCGGCCTCCCGATCGCGCGGCTCGTCGGCCGGCACGGGGGTCGCCGGACTGCTGGTGAGGGCGCGCAGGTTCTCGACGTCGACGTTCGCGCCGAACGCAGGGGTCCCGGGCTCGAGCCGAACTCCCGCCGCGAGCTCGCCGATGGCGAGCGCGTCGAAGCCGAGGGCGTCGACGAGCTCCGACACGACGGCGAGGTCCGTCGGCGCGTCTCCGGCCACGGCGATCGCCTTGCGCCCCGGACCTGCGGGACGCGCCTCGCCCTCCAGGTCGTGGTAGCCCATGTGGTTGAACGCCTTGACCACCCGCGCGCCCGACAGGAACTGCTGGACGGCCTCGCTGGAGGAGGTGTCCGGCGGCAGGACCGCCTCCCGCGGCCCGTCGATCTCCCACCAGTGGTTCATCGCGTCGACGACCAGCTTGCCGTCCAGCTCCGCGACGGGGAGGTCACGGTGCCTGCTGAGCGGCAGGGCCAGCACCACCAGGTCGGCGGCGTCCGCTACCTCGGCGGACCACGCCACGGTAGCGCCGGGGGTGAGGACCTCCGTGGTCAGGGCGATCTTCTCTGGGTCGCCGGAGCCGGAGATCAGGACCCGGAAGCCGGCGGCCACGGCCAACCGGGCCAGGACGGTACCCACCTTCCCGGCGCCCAGGATCCCGATCGTCGTCGTAGGCGCGCTCATCGTGCCGCTCCTGCCGCGACCGGCGTCTCGGCCAGGAGCTCGCGGACGCGCGGGATGACCTGCGTGCCGTAGAGCTCGACCGAACGCAGCCGCGCGGTGGCGGAGACGGTACCGGCGGCGGAGTAGATCAGGTCGAACCGGCCGGCATCCAGTGCTCGGACCGCGTGGGCGATCTTGGCCGCGACCGTCTCGACCGAACCGACGTACAGCGATCCGCCGGCCACCTCGGCGTCGAACTCGGACCTTCGCAGCGGCGGCCAGCCGCGCAGCGCGCCGATCCGGTCGCGGATCTCCCGGTAGCCGGGGTAGAACAGCTCCTTGGCCTCCTCGTCCGTCGCGGCGACGAAGCCGGGCGAGTGCATCCCGACCGGCTGCGGGTTCGTGCCGAGCTTCTCGTGGGCTCGCCGGTACAGGTCCACGTAGGGCGCGAACCGGTCAGGGGCGCCACCGATGATCGCCAGCATGAGTCGGAACCCGTAGTGGGCCGTGCGGAGCACCGACTGCGGCGTCCCGCCGACGCCCACCCACGTCTGGAGCCGGCCCGAATCGGTCTTCGGGAAGACGTCGGCGTCGTGCAGCGGCGCACGGGTCGTTCCCTGCCAGGTGACCGGCTGCTCGTCCAGGAGCTGGTGGAAGAGGTTGACCTTCTCCTCGAACAGGATGTCGTAGTCCTTGAGGTCGTACCCGAACAACGGGAAGGACTCGGTGAACGAACCTCGGCCCAGGATCACCTCGGCGCGACCGTGGGAGAGTGCATCAACGGTGGCGAACCGCTGGAACACGCGCACCGGGTCGTCCGAGGACAGCACCGTCACCCCCGAGGCGAGCCGGATGCGCTTCGTCGCCGTCGCGATACCGGCCAGCACGGTCTCCGGGCTCGAGATCGCGTACTCGGGCCGGTGATGCTCCCCGAGCGCGACCACGTCGATCCCGACCTGGTCGGCCAGGACCGCCTCGGCCACCGCCGCGCGGATCGCCTCGCCGTGCGAGACGATCTCACCCCGGTCGTCACGCGGCCGGTCCCCAAAGCTGTCGATGCCGAACTCGATCTGAGAGACGTCCATGGTCTTCCACTCCTTCGCGGTGAGGTTGCGCCGGGCGCATATGATTCACGTGTCAACAACCGAGGAGGGTCCGTGATTAGTCCACGACGGCGACAGGTCCCCACGCACGACGAGCTCGCGGTCTGGCGGGCGCACGTCGAGACCTTCGAGATCGTGCGTGCTCGCATCGAGGCCCGGCTCCACGAGGACTCCCAGCTCTCGGGCGGGGACTACCGGGTGCTCCTCGCGCTGAGCGAGGCGGAAGGTCGCGCGATGCGGTCCTCCGAGCTCGCCGCGCACATCGAGTGGGAACGCAGCCGCCTGTCCGGCCACCTCGGCCGCATGGAACGACGGGGCCTGGTGCGTCGCGAACCCTGCGCGGAGGACGCCCGAGGGTCATGGGTCGTGCTCACCGACGAGGGCGAGCTCGCCTTCCACGCCAGCACGATGCCCCACCTGCGCGCGATCAAGGAGGAGTTCGTCGATGCGCTCTCACCGGAGCAGCTCGGCCACCTGGGCGACGCCGCGGCAGCGATGCGCCACCACCTGGGGCTCGACGCCCGGCCCTGACCCGCCCTGATGGAGAAGTTCGCTCGCAGCCCTTGACACGGTCCTTACCACAGGGTCTGTGCTTGACGGATCACCCACCACCACGGGAGATCGGCTGAACGTCCGCATGGAGCAGATTTCCGACGGGCGACTCACCGGGGTCCGCTCGTCCCGTTCGAGATGAAGAACGAGGTCCCACCATGGCATTGCCCCGTCAGCGTGTTGCCATCGTCACCGGCGCCGGGAGCGAGCACGGCATCGGCTTCGCTGCGGCCCGTCTTCTCAGCGCCGCAGGAATGCGTGTGGTCGTCACCTCGACGACCGGCCGCATCTTCGACCGCGTCGACGAGCTGCGAGCCTCAGGCGGCGAGGCGGAGGGAGTGGTCGCCGATCTCAGGGACCAGAGCGGCGTCGACGCCGTCGTCGGACACGCGAAGACCACCTACGGCAACGTCGACGTACTCGTCAACAACGCCGGGATGACGTCCATCTCCGACCGGGATCCAGCCGGCGCGGTCGCTCGCTGGCACGCATCGCTGGAGCGCAACCTGACCACGACGTTCTTGATGATCCGCGCGGTGGTCGCAGAGATGCAGTCCGCCGGTTACGGCCGGATCGTCAACGTCTCGTCGGTGTCGGGACCGGTTGCCGCCTACCCGGGCGACGTCGCGTACCACGCGGCCAAAGCAGGAATCGTCGGGCTCACTCGAGCGGTGGCGATCGAGACCGCTTCGCGCGGTGTCGTGGTCAATGCCGTCGCGCCGGGGTGGATCGACACGGCGTCAGCGTCGAGCCGCGAGTCCGCCATGGGCGCGGCGACGCCCGTCGGGCGCTCCGGCACCTCCGACGAGGTCGCGCACGCGATCGCCTTCCTCGCCGCGGACGGCGCGTCCTACATCAGCGGTCAGCTGATCACCGTCGACGGGGCCAACTCGGTCAGTGAAGAGCGCGGGATCTGAGCCCCGCGCCGACCAGCGACCGAGGCGAGACACATCCACCGAGGCGGATTGCCCGGACTCGGCAGCGACGGGGAGCGCGGGAGCCCCACGGGGACACCGCCATCGGTGAGCCTGCCGATGCGCCTCCGGGTCGAGGCGGGTGCGGCTCAGCAACCGCTGTGCACTGCGACCTCCAGGTCGAGTCCAGGGCCCGGCAGTGGAGGATCTGGCGTAACTTCCCTGGTGAACTTGTCGAACGAGATGGTGCCATGCCGGATCCTCGACCTCGACGACCTCGACACCCGAGACGCCGTCACACGCGACCCGGCCACCATGATCGATGGGGACCAGGTCGTCCTGATCGACGAGTACCAGCACGCCCCGGTCGTGCTCGACGCCATCACGGCGAAGCTCAACGCCTCAGGGCACCCCGGACTGTTCCCCCTGACCGGCTCCGCGCGCCACGAAGCGCTCCCGCGGGCCGCCCAGGCCCTCACCGGCCGGCTAACGACCTGATCGTCTGCACTGGGACGGCAACGCCGTCATGCACTGGCCCGTTCGCAGGTGGCACCGCAGTCACAGAGTGTGAGCAGTCGGGTCTGCCTCCTCGTCAGGGCTGCAGGGCGGTCATCAGATCAGCCGCGCGGTGCGGCGCCGTGCTGAAGACGACGAGATGGGTCGCGGCACCGGTGGCGAGCACGGGGCGCAGCTGGGTGAGGTCAGCGTCGGCGGCCGACACCGTCGTGCCGCTCGCAGCAGGAAGCGCGCTCACATCGATCAGCTCGGCGGCGCCCAGGCCGCGCCAGATCGAACCCAGTCCCACCCGCGGGGACAGCGCGTCGGCGACCGTGATGTCCTCCGGCTCGGAGCCAGGCTCCAGGCGACGCAGAACCCCGGGCAGCCCGGACTCCAGTCCCCAGGTGACGTACTCGGTGAGAAACTCCACCGCCTCTGCACCAGCCTGCCGCACCGCTGATGTCGCCAGCAGCCGGCGCGCGCCGGACACCGCCTCCGCCTCGGCAAGCGCTTCGGGCACCTCGTCGACGAGCTGCCGTACTGCCTCTTGGTCTTCTGCCTCGATGGGCGCGAGCGTCACGGCACGGGACACGGCGCGCAGCGCCGAGGCGTCGTTCGCGCCGAGGGGGAGCACGCGCCACCCGATCTCACCCTCGAGGTTCGCGGCAACAAGGTTCCCCTTCAGCGCGTCGAGTGCGTGTTCCGCGTCGAGGCGCACCTCGCTGCGGCGCGCGTCGACCTGCGAGTAACTGATGACCCAGTACCGAGCGGTCGCGATGACCTTCCGAATATCCACGGGGAAACTCTCCCACCTCGTCCAGCGCTGTCGCGCGCACGAATGAGCGTGCCGACGCCGATATCGGTCGTCGAGTTGTCGAGCTCTGGGCGATGAGCAGAGTGCAGGACAAAGGTTGCCGGCACCAGCTCGCCCGACGCCGGCGCCACCGCAGGACCCGGCGCTACTCCGCACCCTCGTGGAGCACGTTCTCAGGGCGGGAGGCAGCCCGCTCAGCGGCACCGCCGAGTGCCATCACCGAACGACGGGAGGCCGACGCCAACAACTGAACCGAGCACCGCCCAACCGGGCCACAACGTCCCCTGAACGACAGAAAGCCCCCCAGTTGTGGACCCGGGAGGCCTTCGTCGTCGCTGTCTCAACGAGTGTCCGGAGGGGGACTTGAACCCCCACGCCCGATAAAGGGCACTAGCACCTCAAGCTAGCGCGTCTGCCATTCCGCCACCCGGACAGGTGGACCTCCGCGGGCCGCACGGCCCGTTTCGGTGCGGTGAAAAACATAGCACGAGAGGTGCCCCGACCTGCAATCCGTCCCGCCGTGGCGCAAGTCACGTGGCGGGCCTAGCGTGGGACGCCATGGACCGGCGCATCGAGGACTACGGCATCGTGGGAGACCTCCGCACGGTGGGCCTGATCGGTCGTGACGGGTCGCTCGACTGGCTCTGCCTGCCGGACCTCGACTCCCCCGCCTGCTTCGCTGCGCTGCTCGGGGACGAGCGACACGGCTTCTGGCGGGTGGCGCCGGCGTCCGGCGGGCCTTGCACCCGGCGCCGCTACCGCGGCGAGTCGCTCGTGCTGGAGACGGAGTGGGAGACGCCCGAGGGCCATGTGCGAGTGACCGATCTCATGCCGCCCCGTGGCGACGCGGCCGACGTGGTGCGCATCGTGGACGGGCTGCGTGGGCGCGTCACCGTGGAGAGCCTGCTCGTGCCACGCTTCGACTACGGCAGCTTCGCTCCGTGGATCAGCGGGGCCGACACCGTCCTGGCTGGGCACGACCCGAGCATCGACATCGTGGCAGGCCCGGACGCCCTCCATCTCGCCGCCCCCGTCAGGGCCGACGTCGCCGACGGCGCGGTCCTGTCCCGGTTCGAGGTCGCCGCCGGTGACCGGGTCCCTCTCGTCCTGACCCACCACGCCTCGCACCTGCCGGCCCCGGCCCCGGTCGACGCCGCCGAGTCCTTGGTGCACACGCTGGACTATTGGGCGGACTGGATCGGTCAGACCCGCTACGACGGCCAGTGGCAGGAACCGGTGCGCCGATCCCTGATCACCCTGAAGGCTCTGACGTTCGCCCCGACGGGCGCCATCTCCGCCGCGGCCACCACCTCGCTGCCGGAGCAGCCGGGCGGCCCTCGCAACTGGGACTACCGGTACTGCTGGCTACGTGACGCCACCTTCACGCTCATCGCGCTGCTCGGCACCGGGCACACCGCGGCGGCACGCTCGTGGCGGGACTGGCTGCTCCGAGCCGTGGCCGGCGACCCTGCCGACCTGCAGATCATGTACGGCCTGGACGGGCGCCGCCGGATCCCGGAGACGACGCTCGAATGGCTGCCCGGATTCGCGGGCAGCAGACCGGTGCGGACGGGCAACGGTGCCGCCGGCCAGCTCCAGCTCGACGTGTGGGGCGAGACCCTCGGCGGGCTGCACGTGGCCCGGGCTGCCGGGCTCACCGAAGACGTCGACTCGTGGCGCCTGCAGAAGCTGCTGCTGGACTTCCTCGAGGGGCACTGGGAGGACCTGGACAACGGCCTGTGGGAGGTGCGGGGGCCCCGCCGGCCGTTCGTGCACTCGCGCGTGATGGCCTGGGCCGGGGTCGACTCCATGGTGCGCGCCGTGGAGAACTACGGGCTCGACGGGCCGGCCGACGAGTGGAAGGTCCTGCGCGAGATAATCCGCGACGACGTTCTGGGCAACGGGTACGACGCCGAGCGCAACACGTTCACCCAGTACTACGGCTCGACGGGGCTGGACGCGTCGCTGCTGCTCATCCCACGCGTCGGTTTCCTGCCGTGGGACGACCCACGCGTGGTGGGGACCGTCGACGCCGTGCAGCGCGAGCTCGGGCGTGACGGGCTGCTGCTGCGCTACCTCACGCACGCCGACGACCACGTCGACGGGTTACCGGGCGGTGAGGGCACCTTCCTCGTCGCCAGTTTCTGGCTCGTCGACGCGTTGTACGGCATCGGACGCCGGGCGGAGGCCCGCGCCCTGTTCGAACGGCTCGTCGGCCTGCGCAACGACCTGGGACTCCTCTCCGAGGAGTACGACGTCGAGTCGGGCCGCCAGCTCGGCAACTTCCCGCAGGCGTTCAGCCACCTCGGGCTGGTCAACTCCGCCCGCATCCTGTCCGGCATCGCTGCTCCGGGGGCGCAGGCGGTCGGCCACACCCCGCCTGCCGACGTCCGCTAGCGTCGCGCCATGACGAACGAACGGCAGATGGTCCGCGAGTTCCACGAGGCCTTCGGCGTGCCCGTCAACGACGGCGTCCCCGACCTCGCGCTGCCCGAGGACCGGCTGCGCCTGCGATACCGGCTCGTCGCCGAGGAGTTCGCCGAGCTCACCGGCGCCGTCCTCGGCCAGCGGGCGCGCGACGTCGTCGAGCAGGCTGTCGCCACGGTGGTGGACGGCCCCACGGACGGGGCGGACCTCGTCGGGACCGCTGACGCGACCGGCGACCTGCGGTACGTCCTGCACGGACTCGAGCTGGAGTGCGGCATCCCCGGCGACGAGGTGTTCGCCGCCATCCACGCGTCCAACATGGCCAAGCTCGGTGCGGACGGCCACCCGGTGCGGCGCGCCGACGGCAAGGTCCTCAAGCCGGAGGGATGGCGTCCCCCCGACGTCGCGGGCGTCCTGGCGGCGCAGCGGTCGAGGAGCGTCGGCGGCTCCGTGTAGCGTTCCTCCGGACCCGGACCAAACGGTCATCGGGAGCAGACCGGACGAAGGAGCACGCACACCATGATGGGTGGGCACCACGCCGCCTCGGGCGCGGCCGCCTGGGTGGCCGTCACCGCCTCGACGCCGATCGCGTTCGGCTGGTACCCCGTCTCGGACGTGGGTGTCATGACCGGCGCGCTGGTGTGCGCGGGAGCCGCGCTGCTGCCCGACGCGGACCACCACAACGGGACCATCTCGCACTCCCTGCCACCGGTGTCGGAGGGCGTGACCAAGTTCGTGGCCACAGTCTCGGGTGGGCACCGCAACGCGACGCACTCGATCGTCGGCGTCGCCGTGTTCACCCTCATCGCCTGGGCGATGGGCCTCGTGACCGTCCGTACCGAGCAGTTCGGCGAGGTGCTCATCGGGCCGGGGATCATGGCGGTCCTCCTCATCGCGTTCGCCGTGCGGGCGCTCAAGCTCACCGGCCAACGGCGGTGGTGGACGTGGAGCCTGTCGGTCTCCCTGGCGGCGTTCGTCGCCGTGTTCGCCCCCGAGGAGTGGTATTGGATGCCGTTCTGCGTCGGCCTCGGCTGCGCGGTGCACATCGTCGGGGACATGCTCACCACCCGCGGCGTCCCGCTGCTCTGGCCTGTGCGGATCAAGTCTCCACGCTGGATCCGGCGGCACCGGTGGCTGCCGTTCGACGACATGTGGAGCCCACGGGGCAACATCTCGGTGCCGCTGCTCGGCGACGCCGGATCCTGGCGCGAGTGGGCGCTCATGACCCCGGTCAGCGCCTACGCGGTGCTCGGTGTCGCGTGGGCGATGCTCGACCAGATGGGCTTCGACACGGCGTCGGCCTGGAGCTCGGCGACCGAGCTCGTCCTGTCGGCCGGCGAGTCACTGCTGCCCTCCTGAGCGCCGTCGGCTCCGGTCCCGTCCCTCAGGAGCCGGACTCGAGGAGACGGCGATCCGTCTCGAGCCGGAGCATCGGTTCGGTCGTGACCGTGCCGTGGCCGGGCACCAGCACCGCCGCCCGGGCGACGTACGGTGTCAGCCGGTCGAGGCCGGCACGGTAGCTCGCGACGTCCGTCCGGCCGGTGATCTCGTCGGCCGGCAGCGGCGGCTCGGCATCGCTCAGCATGTCGCCGGCGAGCAGCGCCCGGCTGGCCGGGAGCCACAGCGCCGCGTGGCCCGGGGCGTGGCCGTCGTGCTCGACGACCCGTACCTCCGGCAGCAGGCCGCCGAGGTCGGGGAGCGTCGCGCGATCGCCGTACGACTCCACCCGGCCCAGCAGGTCGAGCACCCGGGGGGTGGGGTCAGGTCCGCCGTAGCGCGCTGCGTCCTGGCGGGCCTCGGCCAGCAGCCGGTCGCGCTCACGCAGCGCTGTCCGTGCCGTCGTCGGCGTCGCCCATCTCCACGCACCGTCCAGGCCCGGGGGCCAGAGCAGGTGGTCGTGGTGGGCGTGCGTCGCGAAGCCGGCCAGGACGCGCGCACCGAGGCCGGCGACCTCTTCGGCGATGGCCGCGAGCTCGACCGGATCCCATGCCGGGTCGACCAGGAGCGCGGCCGTGCCCTCCGCCGTCCGGTGCCCGAGGACCAGCGTCGAGGTGGTGGCGAGACGCCGGCTCGTACGGACCAGGACGCCGTCGGCGACCGGCTCGAATCCCATGCGTCCACGGTAGCGGCGGATATTCGCTGGACGGCACCGTGAGGCGCTGGCAGCCTCGTGGTGAACGGCGCAGCAGGTGCGCCCGGCGGAACGGGGGGCAGAGGCCATGGACACCGTCGTCACGCACGCCCGGCCGGCGTTTCCGGCACGGGCGACCGCCACCCCCTGCTGAGGAGCCGCCGTCGGCCGCTCCTTACTCCTCGAGGAGCCTTCCGTGCACCAGCACACCCCTGACACTCTCCTGACCCCGCCCTCTGTCGAGCCTGGGCCCGACCAGCGCTGGTCGACCTGGTCCGCCGTCGCCAAGGGCCAGCGCGGACCGGACCCGCGACCCGACTGGGTCGTGGTGGCCGATGCCGCGCTCGACACCGAGCTCGGCGTGCTCAAGACCGGCAAGGAGGCCGACGTCCACCTCGTCGAGCGTGCCGTGCCGGACGATCCCCGCCTGCACAGCCTGCTCGCCGCCAAGCGCTACCGCGGCCGGGAGAACCGGCAGTTCCACCGGGACACCACCTACACCGAAGGCCGGCGGACGCGACGCACCCGTGACCAGCGGGCTCTGGAGGACCGCCGGTCCGCGTGGGGCCGTGCGGTCGCGGCCACGCAGTGGGCCGACGCCGAGTTCTCGGCACTCTGCCGGCTCTGGGAGGCCGGCGCGCCGGTCCCCTACCCCGTGCAGGTAGACGGCACGGAGCTGCTCATGGAGTTCGTGGGCGGGCGGTCCGACGACGGCGCGTACGAGGCGGCGCCCCGGCTCGCCCGCGAGCGCCCCAGCCCCGAGGTTCTCGCCGACTGGTTCGACCAGCTGCACCGGGCCATGGGCGTCCTCGCCCGGCTCGGGTGGGCGCACGGCGACCTGTCGCCGTACAACATCCTCGTGGACGGCGCTGACGGCGCTGAGGGTGGACGGATCGTGATCATCGACCTGCCCCAGGTCGTGGACCTGGTCGCGAACCCGTTCGGCGCCGACCTGCTGCACCGCGACTGCCGCAACGTCTGCGACTGGTTCGCCGCACGCGGGTTGGACGTGGACGCCGACGAGATCTTCGCCGACGTGTTCGCGCAGGCGTGGTGAGACGACCGACGTCGGAGACCGGCGGCCGACCTGGCCCGGGCACCTGGTGCCCGGGCCAGCCCGGCTCCCGGACTACCGCAGCGGCGTGAAGTCTCGGCTGCCGATGTGCGTCGGGCGCGGTGCCGGCGCGGCGTACGGCTCCGTGAGCGCGTTCTCGACGCTGTTGAACACCAGGAAGATGTTCGAGCGCGGGAACGGCGTGATGTTGTTGCCCGACCCGTGCATGATGTTGCAGTCGAACCACAGCGCCGAGCCGGCCGGACCGGTGAACTGGTCCACGCCGTGCTTCCACGCGAGCTCGGTGATGGCCTCCTCGCTGGGCACGCCGATCTTCTGCTCCTTGAGCGAGTCCTTGTGGTAGTCCGCCGGGGTCTCGCCCACGCACGGCACATAGCTGCGGTGGGAGCCCGGCATCACCATCAGGCCACCGTTGTAGGGGTAGTTCGGTGTGAGGGCGATCGAGCAGCTGACGGCGCGCGGAGCCGGCATGCCGTCCTCCGCGTGCCACGTCTCGAAGTCCGAGTGCCAGTAGAACCCGGTGCCCTTGTAGCCCGGCATGTAGTTGACCCGGGTCTGGTGCAGGTACACGTCCGAGCCCAGGAGCTGGCGGGCACGGTCCAGCAGCCGGGGGTCGCGGCTCAGGGCGTCGATCTGCTCGCTGAGCTTCGTCACCTCGAAGATGGAGCGCACCTCGCCCGAGGCACGCTCGGTGACGACGCGCGGGTCGCCCTGCAGGGAGGTGTCGGACGAGAGCCGGTCCAGCTCGGCGGTGTACTGCTTCACCTCGTCCGGGGTGATGAAGTCCTGCAGGATCGTGAACCCGCGCTGCTCGTGCGCCTCCAGCGCGGCGGTGTCGAACGGGCCGTCGTCGGCCGTGCCCCACACCGTGGGGTGCTGTCGTTCGACGACCTCGCCCGGCTCGGCGAGCCTGCTCGGGTAGAGGTCCGTCGTGGTGTCGATCGTGGCGGTCATGGGTCATCCCTTCTCCCGGATCGTCCCGGGATCGCGGCGTCTCATGCTCGCGTGCGCTCGGGCTCGTCGGTCGGCGAGGACCCGAGCGCGCGCACGTCGCCCATCGGAACGCGGATCGGTGCCCGGTTGCAAGTCGGCAGGCCGGACGGCGCGTCCGGCCGGCCAGCCCCCGACCCCCACGCTGTTGTCCGGGGCGCCGTCACCGGGCGGCAGCAGGAGGTCCAGCTCGCCGGCGGTGGGCACGCGCACCGACTCCAGGGCCGCACGGAGCAGCTCCGGGCCGACACCTGTCCCGGACACCCGCACGACCTCGACCGGTCCGTCCCCCACCGACCCGTTCATCGTGAGCACCGGCAGGTCGGGGCACGTGGCCGCCGAGAGGTCTCCCGGGACGGCGGAGAGCATGACCGCGTCCCCGGTGGAGGCATCCGAAAGGACCGCGGAGTAGCCGTCGGCGCCGTGCGCGCCACCGGCGTGGGAGATCGCCTCGAGGCCTTCGACGTCGATCGTCAGCACGTACCCGGGGACCACGCCGTAGTACCTCGCCCGCTCGGTGGCGATCTCCGGACCGGCCTGCGTCCTGCTCAGCCGCCGACGAGCTCGCGCCGCAGCCACCAGCGGGGCAGCCTGCCGCTCGTCGCCGCGGTGTCGCCGACCCGCTCGAACCCTTCGGACTCGAAGAGCCCCACGGTGCCGACGAACGCCGCGCTGACCGGGATCCTGACTCCGGGGGCGGCCTCGACGGGGAAGCCCTCGACGACCTGGCCGCCCTGGGACCGCGCGTGCTCCACCGCGCCGCGCAGCAGGGCACGCGCCACGCCGCGTCGCCGGTATCCGGGGCGCACGACGAAGCACATCACCACCCAGGTCGTCGGCCAGTCCGCCGGTTCCCCGCGCGGCAGGACGCGCGAGCGCTGCAGGGATCCGACGGCGGATCGCGGCGCGAGGCCGACCCAGCCGACCACGGTCTCTCCGGGCGCGCCGGGGGCGTCCGGGTCGTCGAGGTAGGCCAGGAGCCCGGGCGGCTGGTGCGCGCACAGCTCGCGCAGGTGCTCCTCGCGACCGTCGGTCGGCAGCCCGCTCGGCATGCGCCAGTGCAGGCACCAGCAGGCCTGCTCACGCCCTCGCGGGTTGAGCATCCTCGTGACGTCGTCGAACCGGCGCTCGGTCGCGGGTTCGACCCTCACCTCGGCCATGTCCCGAGCCTAGGGCGGAGCACCGACACCGAGACGCTCCGCCGCGGGAGAACCCTCCTCGGACGCCGCGGTCAACGGAAATCTCGCGACCGGGTCGCCACCGGCAGCCGCAGGGCCGCGAGGTGCTCCGCGAGCAGGTTGACCGCGCCGTCGGCCCGCTCCACCCGGCCGCGCACGACCATCGCCGGCGCGCCACGGGCCACCGTGCGGAACCGCCGCCACAGGCCTGGCGTGCAGATGACGTTGAGCAGCCCCGTCTCGTCCTCCAGGGACAGGAACGTGACCCCGCCCGCCGTCCCGGGACGCTGCCGGTGTGTGACCACCCCGCCGACGGCGACCCGACGGCCCGGCTCCGTCGTGATCGCCTGCTCCACGGTCAGCACACCCTGACGGTCCAGCCCGGCGCGCACGTGCTCCAGCGGGGAGGTGGAGTCGGGGGTGACGCCGGTGGCCCAGGCGTCCGCGACGTCGATCTCGAGAGGGCTCATCCCCGGCAGCGGCGGCGCCTCGACCCCGGCGACGACCCCCTCCAGGGTGCCCGGCCCCTCCTGGCCGAGCGCGCCGGCCGCCCACAGCCCTTCCCGCCGCGTCACGCCCAACGACTCCAGCGCCCCGGCCGTGGCGAGCGCCTCGAGCCGGGCGGTGGACAGGTCGACACGGCGCACGAGGTCCCGCAGGTCACGGAACGGACCTCCCTCGGCACGCTCGGCCGCCGTCTGCTCCGCCACCTGGGTGCCGAGACCCCGCACCGCCGACAGCCCGACCCGGACCGCGAGCGCCCCGGCCCCCGTGGCCTCGACGCCCGCCAGCGCCGCGGAGGCGTTGACGTCCGGTCGCAGCACCGTCACCCCGTGCCGGCGGGCGTCCGCGATCAGGGACTGCGGCGAGTAGAAGCCCATCGGCTGCGCCGCCAGCAGCCCCGCGTAGAACGCCGCCGGGTGGTGCACCTTCAGCCAGGCGGAGGCGTACACGAGGAACGCGAACGAGTACGCGTGCGACTCCGGGAACCCGAAGTCCGCGAACGCCTTGAGCTTGTCATAGATCACCTCACGCACGTCGGGCGGGACGCCGCGCTCGGCCATCCCCTCGAAGAGCCGCTCCCGCAGCGCCTCCATGCGCTCCACGGACCGCTTGGAGCCCATCGCCCGGCGGAGCCGGTCCGACTCGGCCGGGGTGAACCCTGCGACGTCGATCGCCATCTGCATGAGCTGCTCCTGGAACAGCGGCACACCCAGGGTCCGCTTCAGCGACGGCTCCAGCAGCGGGTGCAGGTAGGTCACCGGTTCCCGCCCGCGCGCCCGCTCGATGTACGGGTGCACCGAGTCGCCCTGGATGGGGCCGGGCCGGATGAGGGCGACCTCCACGACGATGTCGTAGAAGCAGCGCGGCCGCAGCCGGGGCAGCGTGGCCATCTGGGCACGGGACTCCACCTGGAACACCCCCACGGTGTCCGCCGCGCACAACAGGTCGTACACCTGAGGGTCCTCCTCCGGCAGGGTGTGCAGCTCGAGACGCTCCCCCGTGTGCTCGTGGACGGACTCGAAGGCGTACCGGATCGCCGTGAGCATCCCGAGGCCGAGCAGATCGAACTTGACCAGACCGGCGTCGGCGCAGTCCTCCTTGTCCCACTGCAGCACCGTGCGGCCCTCCATCCGGGCCCACTCGACCGGGCAGACCTCGATGACGGGGCGGTCGCACATGACCATGCCGCCGGAGTGGATGCCGAGGTGCCGCGGCAGGCGCAGGAACCGGTCCGCGAGATCGATCACCTGCTCCGGGATCTCCCCGGTCTCCTCGGCCGACGGCGGCACCTGCGCGGGCACGACGTCGTGCCCGTCGTCGGCCCGCCGCACCTCGCCGGCGTCGACCGCCAGCGGGTCGACGACCCGGCCGGACCCCTGGTGCCCCCACTGGGCGGCGACCCGGGCCTTCTTCTCCTGACGCCGGGTGGCCGGCGCGCCGTCGGACGCGCGGGCGTCCCGGACCTTCGCGTCCGCCGCCGGGCTGGTCGGGTCGGGGCCGCGCAACGACCCCCACCGCTCGATCGACGTGGACCACGCGTCCTGCTGCCCGGCGTCGTACCCGAGCGCGCGGCCGGCGTCGCGCACCGCAGACCTCGGCCGGTAGGAGATGACGTTGGCGACCTGGGCGGCGTGCGTGCGGCCGAACCGGGAGTAGACATGCTGGATGACCTCCTCGCGCCGCACCGACTCGATGTCGATGTCGATGTCCGGCGGCCCGTCCCGCTCGGGTGCGAGGAACCGTTCGAACAGCAGGCCGTGCCGCACCGCGTCGACCGCGGTGATCCCGAGCGCGTAGCAGACGGCGGAGTTGGCCGCGCTCCCCCGGCCCTGGCACAGGATGCCCTCGCGCCGGCAGAACTCCACCAGGTCGTAGACGACGAGGAAGTACCCCGGGAAGTCGAGCTGGTTGATGACACGCAGCTCGTGGTCGATCTGCTCCCACGCACCCGGGACCCGCTCAGCCCCTCGCGCGCCGTACCTCGCCGTCGCGCCACGCTGCACCAGCTCGCGCAGCCAGCTCGCCTCGTCGTGGCCGTCCGGCACCGGGTAGGGCGGCAGGTTCGGCGCGACGAGGTGCAGGTCGAACGTGCACTCGGCCGCCAGCTCGGCGGCGGTACGCACCGCCTGGGGATGCCGGGCGTGCAGGCGCAGCATCTCCGCACCCGACCGCAGGTGCGCCGTCGGGCCGCCGGGCAGCCATCCGTCCATGCCGTCCAGCGAGGACCGGGCGCGCACGGCCGCCAGCGCCCCCGCCAGGTCGGCGTCGCGCGGGCGGGCGTAGTGGGCGTTCGTCGTGGCGACCAGCGGCAGGCCCGCCTCCGTCGCCAGCGTGGCGAGGGCGGAGTGCCGGTCGGCGTCCCGAGGATCACCGGTGGCCGTGATCTCGACGGCGACGTTGTCCCGGCCGAAGGCCGCGACGAGCCGGTCGAGCTCTGCCCGCGCCGCCGCCGGACCGGGCGGTCCGCCGTCCGGGGCGACCTCCTCGAGGGCGCGGCGCACGGCACCCTTGCGGCACCCCGTGAGCACGAGCCACTGCCCGTCCGCCTGGGCCCCGAGCTCGTCGAGCCGGTAGCGGGCCTTGCCCTTGACCCCGGCGTCGAGGTGGGCCGTCGCGACGGCCCGGGACAGGTTCCGGTAGCCGTCGGCGCCGCGCGCCAGGACGAGCAGGTGGGTCGCACGGGGGTCCGGGACGCCCGTCGGCGGGTCGAGCACCGGCGCACCGCCGGGGACGGGGGCCTCGAGGTGGAGCTCGGCACCGAAGACGGTGGGCAGGCCGACCGACCGTGCGGCCTCGGCGAACCGCACGACGCCGTAGAGCCCGTCGTGGTCGGTGAGCGCGAGCGCCTGCAGCCCCAGCCGGGCCGCCTCGGCCGCCAGCTCCTCGGGGTGGGAGGCGCCGTCGAGGAAGCTGAACGCCGAGTGGGCGTGCAGCTCCGCGTACCTCGGCTGTTCAGTCATACTTTTCCTGACCGAGCCTGCGGCTCCGCTCCTGGCGCGCTCCTCGTTCCTCGGACCCCACCTTCCGCTGCACCTCCGGCTCAGTCATAGACAGCCTCCGTCTGCCACGCACCGTCGAGCTGGGCCAGCAGGAGCCCGCGGCCGTCGTCGAGCACGACCTGCAGGTAGACGCGGCGACGCCCGCCGTCCGGCGCCCACCACCGCTCGGCGAGCGGCCACGGACCTGCCCAGCCCACGACCTCGTGCACCTCGGTGAGCCCGTCCTGCTCCCAGCGCACCAGCGCGGGATCACCGCTCGCGGCGAGCCGGACGTCGACGACGACGGCGCGGCCCGTCGCGTCGAGCACGCAGGCGGGCGCCGGATCGGGCAGCAGGACGGCCGGTGCCGGGCTCGGCAGCGCGCCGGGCCACGGCAGGCCGGGATCACGTTCCAGGGCTGCCTCCTCCCCGAAGGGCACGAGCTGGACCCTGCTGCGGGCGTCCCGCCCACCCTGGAGCCGCACGGTGAGCACGGCCTGGGAGCCCAGCAGCCCTTGCACGCGCCCCAGCGCCTGGCGCGCCCGGGCATCCTCGCCGGCGTCGGCGCCCCACAGGCGCGGCTGGTGCGTCCCGGCCGGCGCGACGTCCTCGGCCCCGAGCGTCAGGTGCACCAGCGGGGCGACCTCCGGCGTGCCGTCGGTGCCAGTCCGGCGCAGGGCCGAGGCCGTGAGCCAGCCCTCGAGCTGCCAGCGCACCCGGTCGGTGATCCGTGCGGCGCTGAGCCCGCCGGTCGCGGCGGCGTCGGTGCGCCACAGGCGCTCGAGCTCGCCCTCGGTGGTGCGCGCGGTGATGCGGAGCCGTCCGCAGGACGACCCGCGGTCGGTCAGCAGCGTGTGCAGCTCGGTGGCCATCCGCCGCGCGGCGAAGGCCGCGACGTCCACCCGGTCGGCCGGGGGGTCGAGCTCGGTCTCGACGGCAAGGTCTTCCTCGATGCGACGACGGGCCGGCGGACGCTCGTCCTCGCCGCGGGCCAGCCGGTGCGCCCAGGTCCCCAGGTCCCCGAACCGGCCGGCCACGCTCGTGGCGGGCAGAGCCGCCAGGTCGCCGAGCGTCTGCAGCCCGAGCCGCCACCACAGCCCCGCCGCCTCGCGCACGGTGGCCACGGCACCGGCCTCGCAGACGGCGTGCACCAGCTCGCCTACCGGACGGTCGGCCAGGTAGGCCGCGGACTCCCCCGGCGACACGACGGCGTCGGCGCGGGCGGCCAGGACGGCGGCGAGCAGCCCGTCAGCCACCCCGACCTGGCACTCGTGACCGGTGCGCGCGGCAACGGCGGCCTCGAGAGTCTCCGCGAGCGCCCGCTCGGAGCCGTGGTAGCGCGCGGCGCCGTCCGCAGGCAGCAGGAGCAGTCCGGGGCGGGCGACCTCGATCCCCGCCACGACCGTCTCGGCCGCCTGGGCCACCGGTTCGAAGGCGCGGGCGTCGCGGGCGTCGTCGACCTCGAGCAGCTCCAGGTCGGGGCAGCGCCCCTGGGCCTGCCGTCGACGCATCCCGCGGCGCACCCCGGCGGCGCGCGCGACGGCGGAGGTCGCCACGACGCTGCGTCCCGCCGTCGAGCCGCCGCGCGAGCGGGCACCGAGGACGGCGGCCGGCACGTGGGCGTCGAGCTCCGCGGCGGCCAGTGCGGCCACGACGGGCCAGTCCGGCACCCAGAGCACCGCGGTGCGGGTGCTCATGCGATCCTCAGCCGGGGTTCGCGACCGGCGGCGGGCGCGGTCGGCGCGGACGTGGCCGGGATGTCACCGCAGACGGGCACCTCGACGTCGATCTCCACGGGCCGGGCCGCGGACCCGCGCCCGGTGCGCAGCACGGACAGGGTGCGCCGACGCAGCCACCCGGCACCGGCGTCGGTGCCTGCCCAGGCCCCGCCCCGGGCGTCGAGCACGACGTGCGCCCCGGGCCAGTGCCCCGTGGAGACCAGGACGGCGCCGCGCTGCCGGGTGCGGGCGGCGAGCCGGCGGCGGTCGGCGGGCAGCAGGGCGGCGCGCGGGCCGACGACGACCACGTCCATGCCGTCGAGCAGCGCGGCGAGCACCGCAGGGGCGTCCGGGCCGGGGTCGGGGACGACGGCGGTGCGCTCGAGCGAGATCCCGGCGTCGTCCGCGGCGAGCATCCCGACGGCCGGGGCGCCCACGAAGGCCACCCAGGCGCCGTCGTGCGAGGTGATGGCCAGCAGGGTGAGCAGCAGGCTGGTGGAGCCCTGCACGGTGAGCACGCCGCCGCTCGGCAGCCCGCCCCCGGGCAGGAGCGGGGCGAGCGCGGGGTGGACCGGGCGGGTCGGCGACGGGTCGACAGGAGCGCTCGGGGCCTCGCGGGCGGGCACCGGGGACGACGGCGTGCCGGGCGACGTACCGGATGCCGGGGCCCGCTGCGGGCGGCGGACGAGGCCGTGCTCGGCGGCCCGCAGCGCGGCCAGCGCGCGGGCGTGCCGGTCGTCGTGGGCCGTCCGGTGCTCTCGCGCCTCGGGACGGACCTCGGGGACGACGCTCATGCGGCCTCCCTCCCGGCGGTCGAGCTGTCGGTCTGGACGTCCGGCAGAGGCTCGAACACTTGTTCGAACCTGGGATCAGTACACGCCCGCGCGCGACCGGTGTCAACCGCGCTGCTCAGCGCCTCGGAACTACTCCGAGGAGTTCCGCCGTCAGGCGGTCGACCTGTACGAGTCGACGCCCGGGGCGACCTTCAAGGCGATCGCTGCCGATCTCGGCATCGCTCGCGGCACCTTGCAGAACTGGGTGAAGGCTCTTGGCACTGGCATCTCCGGGACGACCTGCGGGGCGCTCGTCGACAGGGCTGCTCCGGTACCGTGGACTCCAGACGACCAGCGGAAGGAGGCCGACGATGAGCACGCTGCCCGACTGGATGATCCCGCCTCGCCCCGAGGGCTGGTTCGCGGCCGACCTCGACGACCTTCCCGACGCGCCCCGCCACACCGAGCTGATCGACGGGAGCCTGATCTTCACGATGTCGCCACAGCGCCGCTGGCACATGGAGGTCGTCGACGCGCTGCGCAGCGCGCTCCGGGCACAGGCCCCCGAGAACTACCGGGTCGATCGCGAGATGACCGTCGTGCTGGACGAGCGCAACCGCCCCGAGCCGGACGTCATCGTCTCGACCTCACCGTACAAGGGCGACCAGACCTGGATCCCGGCCGAGACGGTCGAGCTGGTCGTCGAGGTCGTCTCCCCCGAGTCCGCCGAACGTGACCGGCACATGAAGCCGCTCAAGTACGCGGCCGCCGGCATCCGCAGCATGTGGCTCGTCGACGACGAGGACGGCGCACCGGTCGTGTCCGTCTACGAGCTGGACGCCACGACCGGCGCCTACACACGCACACAGGTCGCCCGCGGCTCCCTGCGCACGCCGTTGCCGTTCGACGTCGAGATCGATCTGGCCACCCTCACCCCGTAGGTGTCGACGCACTCACCCTTTCCAGGATCGACACTTCACCGGCAGGGCGCCAAGCCCTTCAGGTGATGCGGGCCGCGGCACGTCTTCCACAGATCTGATCCGGGGGTAGCGGCGACAGATCCTTCCCGGCCATGGTCGCAGGCATGGGAATCCGCTACTACGCGTCCGCATGGCCCGCCGACGATGCCGAGATCGTCGTCCGCGAACCACGCCTCTCGCTGCCTGATGATCCGTTCTTCGCCGCATGGAGCCGACTGGGCGACCCTGAGGCCAGCCCGAACCTGCTGTACCTCGACAAGGCCTGGCCGGAGTTCCAGGACCTCACCGGCCCGCGGCGCGGACGGCCCGCGCGTCCGTCCTTCCGTCTCTTCGAGGGGCACGTGACCCACGTCCCGATGGGGTGGATCCCCTGGCTGCGCACCATCGAACCCGCCGGGGTCCGCACCGCGTCTCAAGACCTTGCGACGATCACCGACCGCGACATCGACCAGTACGCTTCCTCCGACGACGAGCCCGAAGGGCACCTTCGATACCGTCGCACCGACCTCAAGAACTTCCTGGGTCAGGCTCAGACGTTCGTCGCCCAGGCCGCAGACCGTGGCGACGGCATCGCCTACATGATCGGGTGACTGCCGGCGTCCTTCGACCTGAGTGCGGCGTCCAGGGCCGCCACCGCCGTGCCCCACGGGATGCGTTCCTGCTCCAGGCGGACGTCACCCAGCTCTGCCAGCGCCGCGAAGGCATCCGCTTCGATATCGGTCAGATGCTCAGGGACCGCCCGACGGGGCCGAGGCTCGGGAACAGCAAGATCGAGGTGCTCTGTCAAGGTGGTCCGGTCCATGAGGATCGACCGTGCCTGCGGCAGGTGGCTCCGCACGGCCGACAGGATGTTCAACCCATCGGTGTCGATGTCACCCCAGTAGACGATGTCGGCCGCCGCCACCCAGCCGGTGCGATGCAGGTGACGGGCCGCATACCCCTGGCCGTGCACGGCGACCACGCCCGCGCGGTCGGGCAGGGCCAGCAGGGACTCCAGGTTCTCCACCACGACAACGACGCGCGGTGCGACGGCGAGACCGGCCAGCTCGGCCACGGGAGCGGTGACGTCGCGCAGACCGCTCGGCGCGAGTGCCGGGTCGAGAAACCGAACCCGCAGCTGCACCGGTCGCTGCGCCAGGTCGAGCCCGGCGCGCCCGGTTGCCGCGGCATACAGCGGGTCGACGATGCGGCGATGGCGCTCCAGCCACTTGGTGTCGACGCCGCGCACCGGCACCTGGCGGACGAACAGCCCGGCCGTCTCGTGCTCCAGCACCCAGCCGAGGACGCCGACCAGGCGCTCTGTGTCGGCCGGGTCGAGGTCGACGACCATGCCGAGTACGCGCCGGACGGCGTCACGGGCGGCATCCCGGTTCGGTGCATCCTTGTCCGCGGCCGCCCGCAGCAGCCCGAGCAGCGCCGAAGCGCACGCAACGGCCCGCTTCCAGTGCCTCGAGCGCCCGGCGAACCGGGCGACGGCACCTGGCGTACCGAGACGCAGCCGGTCGGGCACGGTCTGGGTGCCCAGGCTGGCCCAGCGTCGCGACGCCCACACGACGTGACCGTCAGCACGACCGTGCGCGTCGGCATCGCTGCCCGGGTCGGCCTCACGCCACGCGGCGATCCAGGAAGCGGTGCCGGTCGTGTCGGCGAGCGCCGCGCGCTCCGACGGCGGGTGCAACGGGCGGTCGATGAGCCATTCGGATGCTGGTTCGCCGCCGGACTCGGGCACGACGCCCGCATCGACGCCGCACTCCACGTCGACGTCGACCACGGCCCATGCGGCGAACCGCCTGTCGTAGACCTTGGCGGCCGCCCGCCGCGCGGCGCCGGGGTCGGCCCTGCCCGTCACGACGACGGGGGTACGTCGTCGAACGCCACCGCGGACACGCTGGACTCACGTGAATCGGCGCACTGGACGACGGCGATGCCGCCGACGTACTCCTCCAGCGTCTGCAGCAGCTTGAGCGGGGTGGCCAGGATCATGTGGAAGCCGAACTCGCGGAAGATGTCGAGCGCCATGCGGGTGAAGGCCGCGTCGGCCTTGTCGAACGCTTCGTCCATGACCACCGACCCGAACGACGGGACCGATTCGGCGTCGCGGGCGAGCTGGTAGCGCAGCGCGGCGGCGAGGCAGAACACGACGAGCTTCTGCTTCTGCCCGCCCGACCGGCCGGCTCCGGAGTCGTAGACGTCGAGCTGCGTACCCTCGGCGTCGACCTGCACCCCGGTGAACCGCACGTGCCGCCGCGTGTCGAGACACAGGGTCTGCCAGGTCCGGTCCGCGGACTCCGACGACCCGAGCCTGTGCATGACCCGGGCGAGCACCTCGAACCGGCGCTCGGCCTCGGCCCGGTCCTCGTCCTCCCCCAGCGCCCCGGACGCGATCGTCGCCAGATCGCGCAGGAACTCCTGCACCGCAGCGGGTTTGGCGTCCTCCACGGAGATCTGCAGGTAGGAGCCGGGGGCGAACTCGCTGCGCATCAGCGAGGAGTTGATCGGTTCGACACGACGCTTGATCTCGGCAGGGGCACGGCGGATCTCGTTGGCGAGCAGGCCGATGTTCTGCTGCGACTGCTGGCGCAACATGTCGAAGAAGCGGTGCTCGAAGTCCGGCAGCCGGTCCGCACGCAACGTCCCGAGCAGCTCGAGGAACCCGCCGCGATCCTCGACGGTCGCCGTGAGGTCTCCGGTCAGGGCGGGCCAACGCCGCGCGAAGTCCCCGGCGATCTGCCCGATCGCGACCTCGGCCGCCGCACGGGCCCGGGTCGCCTCCGCGGAGCGCCGGGACAGCTCCTGGCTGACCCGCCGCGACACGGCGTCGATCGAGGCGTGCGTCACCCGTCGCGTGCTCTGGTGCTCGTAGAAGACGGCCTCCAGCCGGGCATGGACCGACGGCGGCACCTCGTGGTGGTCGACGGCTTCCATCTCGCGGATCGCTGCCGTGAGGTGGTCGAGCCCGGCCTGCGCGGCGGCCAGGTTCTGCGCGGCGGACTGCTCGACTGCGAGCGCCTGACCCGCAGTCTCGACGGCAAGGTTCAGCAGGTGCTGGGCGGAGCGTAGATCGCCCTGCGCGGCCAGCAGCGCCGCGCGTGCCTCCCGTGCCGCCGTCAGCTCGGTTTGCGCGGCATCGACGTCGAGGGACGACCAGGCGACGTCGTCGAGTTCGGCCAGGACTCGGCGTCGCGCCTTGACGGACTCCTGGGCGCGGCCCAGCTCACCGAGCGCTACGTCGGCCTGACCGACCTGTTCCTTCGCCGCGCGCAGCAGCTCCAGGTAGTGGTCGACCTTGTCGGCGTTGTCGAAGCCGAGCAACCAGCGCGAGCGGTCGTGGACGGCGAACCGGTCGTCCTTCTCGAAGGAGCCACGACCCCGCCGCACCTGCCCGGTACGAGTGACGGCGCGTTCGTGCTCGGCCAGCTCGTCCGGACCCTCCACGCAGGCGTAGTCGAAGCGCCGGGCCAGCTCCCGGTGCAGCCACGCCTGCATCGGGGAGTCCGCGACCTGGACGCGGTAGACCAGTGAGTCGTCCCCGGACGGTCGCCTGGGCGGCTCGACGGCGGCCGGGACCGCCTCGTAGCGCAGGCGCGTCCCGAGGTGGGTGGCGTCGACCGCGGCGCGCACGGCGGGCAGGTGCGCGGCGGGCACGAGGAGCACGGTGGCGAGTGGGCGCAGGACGCGCTCGATCGCTCCGGTCCAGTCCGAGTGCTCGGGGCGCACCTGGAGCAGCTCGGCCGCGTACGGCAGGGCGGATGCGGGCAGTCCGGTGGCGCGGCAGATCAGCTGACGGGCCGTGGTCAGGTCGTGGCCCATGTTGGAGCGGTTGCCGCGCAGCGCCTGGATCTCCCGTTCGATCCGGTGCAGCTCGCCGGCCGCCGTCGTCCGCGCCGTCCACAGCTCCTCGGCGCGGGCCTGGTGCTCGGCGTCGGCGGCGTCGGCGTCGGCGGCCTCCCGTTGGGCGGCTCGCTGCAGCTCGTGCAGGTCCTCGGCCGACGTCGGGGCCGCGATGCCGACCCGGTCCAGGTCGCGCGCCAGCCGGTCCCGCCCGCGGGTGACGACCTGTAGCGACAGTTCCTGCGCCTCGATGCGAGTCGTCAGTGCCGACAGCTCGGCACCACCACGATCGTCCACCGTGCCCTGAGCCTCCCGACGCCGCAGGTCCGCCTGTTCGCGCCCAGCGCGGGCGGCGTCGCGGGCGATCGTCGCCCGGGCGACGTCGTCCGCGGCGGTGTCGGCAGCCTGCCGGGCCAGGTCCAGCTTCCAGGTCTGGGTGAAGTCCTCCAGCGCGGCGGCCAGCTCGTCGGCGTCGCGCTGGGCCGCACCGGCGTCGTCGTAGGACGTCGAAGCATCCGGCAGCCGATCCAGCACGGCGATCTGCTCGCGCGCCTCGACCACGGCCTGGTGAGCCCGCGACAGGTCGGTGAACTGTTCGACGGCGCGGTCGCGGGTGGCGAACGTCGCGGGCTCGTCCAGCATGAACGTGCGGAACAGGTCGTCCAGGCTGCCGAGGTTCTTCGCGGACTGCGTCTTGTGCAGCAGCAGGACGGCGCGGTCGCCGCTGATGCCGAACAGCCGCGAGTACCGGGCGACGAACCGGGAGTGCTCAGCGTCGACATGCGCACCGGGCAGACGCTTCTTGAGGCCCCGCACGTCCAGGCCGGACGAGACCAGGTCCGCCACGTCCAGCACGTCCACCGGTTCCGGGCTGAGCACGTGCACGTCCTGGACGTCCCCGAGGCTGTTGGCGCCGCGCTTGACATGGAACAGCTTGATCAACGTGGCCGTCCGCGGTGCGCCGTCGGCGTCGTGCGTCCCGTCGCCGTAGCGCAGCGCGATCGCGCTCCAGGTGGCGCCGGGTCTCAGGTACTGCGTGGCGATCTCCCCGGTGTCGGCGTCGGTGCCGCGGCGCCAGGCGCCCCGCACGTACGACAGCACGGTGCGGTCCCCGGCCCTGGTGGTGGCGTCCGCCGCGGCGGCGTTGAAGCGGGTCTTGCCCCGCGGGGTCAGCACCGCCGTGATGGCGTCGACCAGCGAGGACTTGCCCGACCCGGACGCTCCGGTCAGCAGGAAGCCCTGGCGAGCCACGTCGATGCGGTGATGCCCGTGGAAGGTGCCCCAGTTGACCAGCTCGACCCGTTCCAGGCGCCACTGGCCCGGGTGTGGGATGTGCGCCAGGGCCGCGTCGACCGCAGGGGCAGTGGTCGTCTCGCTCACGGCCGGCCCTCCGCGTCGTCGTCCAGCAGTCGGCTGTACTCGGCGCGGACCGCCGCGATCTCCTCCGGCCCGAAGATGAGCCGCAGAACCGGGGAGACCTCGTAGCGGCCCGTGGTGGAGGTGGCCAGCAGGATGTTCTGCTTTTCCAGCTTGGTCCATGAGGCGTTGATCCGTTTCGCGAACCCGGCCTCGTCGGTGGATGCCGCGGCGCGGTAGGCGTGCAGGTGCTCGAACACCTCGTCACGGCCGACGATGACCCGGCCAGCACCACCAGACCGGACGAGCTCGCCACGCAGGTGCAGCAGCAGCACCGTGTCGATGAAGGTCAACGGCAGCGTGCGCACCACCTGGGGTGCCGTCCCCGCATCGGTCTGTGCCCCACGCACGAACGCCACCCCGAGCGCGGGGTCCACGACCAGGTCGAGGAACAGGTCGGCCAGGCGCGAGCGGATCGCCGGCGTGTCAGCCACGAGCGCGCGCCAGATCGCCGAGTGCCGCTCCGCGGAGACGTACGGTCCCTTGACGAGCGCGGTCAGCGCGCGGCGCGAGTCCTCGCGCAGGGTGCCCGGGTCGCCGTCCCACAGGGGCTCGACGGCGGGCGGGCCGGCGCCGTCGTACGCCCCCGGCGCCGCGAGAGTGGTGTCGAGTTCGGTCATGTGAGCGGCTCCTCGAACAGGTACTGCGGAAGGTGGGCGCCACGCCGGGGGCCCGGGCTCACCGGCTCCCAGGTGACGCGCTCGGTGCGGTACTCACCGGTGCGGGTGCCGTGCTGCTCGGCAAGCACCAGCAGCCCGACGACGGAGGCCACGCCCTGCGTGGCGGGCCGGTCGGCGAGGACCTCGGCGATGGTGGACGGACCACGCACGGCAAGGACGTCGTTGACGTTGCCCGTGAGCTCGGCCAGGTCGATCTCCGACGCCCGCACGGCGGCGCGCAGCGCGGCCAGGTCGGCCTCTTGTGGTTCAGCGCTGGTCACGACTTCGACGGTCTCGGAGTCGGCCGGGTTGTGCAGCCGCATCCCGGCCAGCCGCGAGACGCTCACCGCGGTCAGGTCGAGCTCGACGTCGAGCTTCCGGTACGGGGCGACGTCGCCCGACAACCGGTGCGCCATCGCCACGGTCTCTCGGACGAGCCGGTGCACGCGGCGGTCCTCGGCGAGCTCCTCGGACTGCACGAACCGGCGCAGGCTCCGGCTGAAGGACGTCATCACCTGGTGGATCTCGCCGCCCGCGTCCTGCAGGGCGGGCAGCAGCCGGCGCAGCTGGTCTCGCTGACTCGCATCCAGGCGGCGCGCGAACGGCCTGGTGACCACATCCTCGACGTCGGCCTCGAACGCGGCGGTGCGTTCGGCGTCGAGCACAAGGGCGTAGAACGCGGTGAAGGTGCGTCCGGCATCGGACTCGGCCAGCAGGTCGACGCCACGGAAGACGTCGTCAAGCACCGCACCGCGCGAGCTCGGTTCCTCGACGAGCTTGGTGCGCACGTCCCGGTTGAGGTGCTCCAGTGCGCCGCGCACGCGCGCGAAGTCCTCGGGGATCTCCGCCGTCAGGGCGAGGATGTCCGCGGCCGCCTCGACCGCGCGGTCCTCGGGCAAGGTGTCGTCCTGCCCCGCCAGCAACCCTGCGATCTGCGCGTCGATGCGGTCCCGCTCGCGCTGCAAGGCGGTGATGCGGCGTGTGGTGTCCGGGTCGGTGTCCACCGCCAGGCGGTGCAACCGCTCGACGATCGTCGCCAGGCGCGACTCGGTGGCACTCGCCCGGGGCGCGGCGAGCTGCTCGACGAAGCGCACCGCGGTCAGCGCCGCCTCACTCAGCTCGAACAGCTCCTCGCGGGCCTCGCCCGGACGGCGGACCAGGTACCCGGCCGTGAGCCAGTCGCGGCAGTACTGGGCGCCCGTGCGCGGTACCTGGAAGCCGTGGTTGCGCAGCTCCGCCAGGTCCGCGTCCACCGCCTCGAACAGTTCCGGAGCGGGCATCCGACGCCGCTGGTCCCCCAGGTGACCGCCCAGGACGGCGAGCGCCACCGGCGCGTTGTCGCCGCGCAGCAGCGTCCACGCTCCGGTGCCGGACAGCCGGCGCATGGTCAGCGTGTCGCCCAGGATCGTCACGGCGATCAGGGTAGGCGGAGCCGCCGACAGCGGCTACGCCGGCCCACACCGTGACGCGCCTTGGCCCTGGTCGGGAGGACGCCGACGCCACGCCACTCGGGGCACAGTCACGGCCCGAGCAGGCTCAACGGGACGACGGCCACACCGTCGCCTCGCCGATACGCCGCGGGCCCGGTCGTGACGACGATGCGAGCGACGAGGTCCTCGTCCATCTGCTCGGACAACCAGTTGAGGTGGCGGACGCCGTGATCGTCGGCCGCCTGGCCGAGCTTGACCTCGATGGCGATCGCACGTCCGTCGCCCGCATGAAGGACGAGATCGATCTCCCGCTCACCGCGATGCATCCGCAGATGGGAGACCTCGAGCTCAAGTGCAGCGGCGTAGGTGCGGACGCTCTGGACGACCAACGACTCGAAGAAGGTGCTGAAGAGAGGACCGTCCCTGAGCGAGTCCTGCGCCCCTCCGAGAGAGCGTCCCTCGATCAGCCGGCCAGCGCTCAACTGCAACAGGGCAGCCGCCAGAGCCGGATCGGCCAGGTGATGCTTCGGCACGCGACCCAAGCGGTTCAGACGGATGGTTCCGGGATTCCAGGCAGGCACCTCATCGAGGAGCCACAGCCGCTGGAGGACGTCACGGAAGTCATTGATCGTCGTCCGGCTGGGTGGCTGAGCGCGGTCGACCGCGGCCGCGATGGCCTCGAAGGTAGCGGTCGTCGATGTCGCGACCGCGTAGGCGCGGAGCCACTCATGGAGAGACCTCGGACGGCGGCGAACCCCTCCGAGCTCAGGAACCTCGTGCTCCAGCGCGTGGGACACGTAGTCAGCGACGGCCCTGCGGCGAACCGTCGGTGGTTCTGCCCTGATGCCGGGAAAACCCGAGTCGACGATCTCCCGGGCATAGTCCGCCAACGTCACGTCAGACCTGCCGGAGATCTCGTCGCCACCCTCCCAGATGTCGCGGAGCGAGACCGTGGCCATGCCCGGGTGCCGTTCCGCGAACGACAACGGCCGCATCCGCAAGCGGATGAACCGCCCCGCCCCGGAGTGGATGTGGGTATCGCGCGGACTCGCGCTCCCGGTGAGGACGAACCTCCCAGGCTGCGGGTCGTCATCGACGATCCGGCGCACGGCATCCCATACGGGCGGATCGCGCTGCCACTCGTCGACGAGGACCGGAGAATCGAGCCCGGCCAGATAGCGGCGCCGATCCGCCGAGACGATCATGCGCGTGTCCGGATCGTCGAGGCCCACGACACTCGCCGCCACCCGCGCCGCGGTGGCCGTCTTCCCGACGGCACGAGGGCCCTCGATCGCGATCGCACGAGTCCCCCGAGCACCTCGCGCAGCGTGTCATCGACCACGCGGGGAAGGTCGGCCATCGATGCCACCTGACCAGGCTATACAGGCCCTGTTGGACAGATGCGTAGCATTCCACTGGTCAAACACGCACCGTCCTACCGAACATGCACGCTGCGATCTGGCGAACAAGCACGCAACGCGCCCAGCGGCGCGAGCGCCCAGGTACAGCGACTCGTGGTCGTCACACACCTGCGACACCGTCCAGGTTTTCTCCATACCGCGCGGTCGGTATGCTGCGAGGAGTGCCCGTTCCCCGGACACCCGACGACGAGGAGGTCGTACCGTGCAGATCACCGGCGCCGTGCTGGAACGCTGCGGAGCACCCGCACCCTGGGCCGACTCGCGCCCGCTCACCGTCGGGCCGCTCGAGCTCGACCCGCCCGGACCCGGCGAGATCGCCGTGCGCATCGAGGCCGCCGGGCTGTGCCACTCCGACCTGTCCGTCGTGGACGGCAACCGCGTGCGCCCCACCCCGATGCTGCTCGGCCACGAGGCCGCCGGGATCGTCGAGGCCGCGGGCGACGGCGTCGGCACCGGGCTCGACAGCACCGGGATCGCCGTCGGCACCCGCGTCGTCATGACCTTCCTGCCCCGCTGCGGGGAGTGCGCGGAGTGCGCCACCGACGGCCGGCTGCCCTGCTCCGTGGGCTCCGCCGCCAACGCGGCCGGCGAGCTCGTCGGCGGCGTGCGCCGCCTGCACCGCGACGGCGCCGACGTGCACCACCACCTCGGTGTGAGCGCGTTCGCCACCCACGCCGTCGTGTCGGCCACGTCCGTGGTCCCCGTGCCCGACGACGTCCCCGCCGACATCGCCGCGCTGCTCGGTTGCGCGGTGCTCACCGGCGGCGGCGCCGTGCTCAACGCGGGCCGACCGGCCGCGGGCGCGACCGTCGCCGTCGTCGGGCTCGGTGGTGTCGGCATGGCCGCACTGCTGGTCGCCCGGGCGCTCAGGCACAAGGTGGTCGGCGTCGACACCGTGCCCGCCAAGCTCGACCTCGCCCGTGAGCTGGGCGCCCGCGCCCTCACCCCCGCCGAGGCTCTCGACGAAGGTCTCCGTGCCCCCGTCGTGGTGGAGGCCGCCGGGAACCCCCGCGCCTTCGAGACCGCCTACGCCCTGACCGCCCCCGGCGGCACGACCGTCACCGTCGGTCTGCCCGGCCCGGACCAACGCGCCAGCATCTCCCCGCTGAGCCTGACCGCCGAGGCGCGCACCGTCGTCGGCTCCTACCTCGGCTCGGCCGTCCCGAGCCGCGACATCCCCCGCTACGTGGAACTCTGGCGAGCAGGACGACTGCCGCTGGAACGACTCGTCTCGGCCCGCATCGGGCTCGACGAGCTGCCCCGCGCGCTGGACCGCCTCGCCGCCGGCGAGGAGCTGCGCCAGCTGATCACCTTCGACGAGAGGAAGACCGCATGACCTCCCCCACCGCACGCGTCGCGATCGTCACCGGCGGCGCCCGCGGCATCGGCGCCGCCACCGCGGCCCGACTCGCCTCCGACGGCTACGCCGTGGCCGTGCTCGACCTGCTCGAGGACGTCGCCGCAGAGACCGCCGCGAAGCTCACCGCGGACGGTCACCGCGCGATCGGCGTCGGCGTCGACGTCGCCGACGAGGAGTCCGTCACCGCCGCCGTCGAGCGCGTGGTCGCCGAGCTCGGCGCGCCGACCGTCCTGGTCAACAACGCGGGCATCCTGCGCGACAACCTGCTGTTCAAGATGTCCACCGACGACTGGGACGCCGTGCTCGGGGTCCATCTGCGTGGCGCGTTCCTCGTGACACGCGCCGTGCAGAAGCACATGATCGACGCCGGCTGGGGCCGGATCGTCAACCTGTCCAGCACCTCCGCGCTCGGCAACCGCGGCCAGGCCAACTACGCAGCCGCCAAGGCCGGCATGCAGGGGTTCACCAAGACGCTCGCCATCGAGCTCGGCAAGTTCGGCGTCACGGCCAACGCCATCGCCCCCGGCGTCATCGCCACCGACATGATCGCCGAGACCGCGCAGCGGGTCGGCGTCCCGCTGGAGGACTTCCTGGCCCACATGGCCAAGGAGGTTCCGGTGGGCCGCGTCGGGCAGCCCGAGGACATCGCCGCCGCGGCGTCGTTCTTCTGCTCCGAGGAGGCGTCCTTCACCAGCGGCCAGGTGCTGTACGTGGCGGGAGGTCCGCGAGCATGAGCGACGTCATCCAGATCGAGAACCCCGCCGCGCTCGCCGACGCCGTCGGCCAGAAGGCCACCGGCGAGTGGTTCGCCGTCGAGCAGCCCCGCATCACCGCGTTCGCGGACGCTACCGAGGACCACCAGTGGATCCACCTGGACGCCGAGCGCGCCGCCGCCGGGCCGTTCGGCGGCACCATCGCCCACGGATACCTCACCCTGTCTCTGCTGCCGAAGCTCACCAGCGAGCTCGTCGAGGTCGGACAGACCGCGATGGCCGTGAACTACGGCCTCGACAAGGTCCGCTTCCTCACCCCGGTGCCGGCCGGCGGGCGCGTGCGAGCGACCGTCGAGATCACCGGCGCTGAACCCGCCGGGCAGGGCATCCGGCTGGCCTCCACCGTCACGATCGAGCTCGAGTCCGCCGAGAAGCCCGCGCTCATCGCGCAGACGCTGGCGCTGTACGTCCCGGAGGCGTGAGAGTCCGTCCTGCCCGACCCGGATCGGGTCGGGCAGGATGACCCCCATGCCACACCTCCCACAGCCGGCCCCCCGCACCCGTGAACAGCGCCTCGTCGACACCCTGGCCATGCTGCGGAGCCCGGCCCGCGACGCCTGGGTCGCGACGGCGTCGTCAGACGACGACGGCGCGGTACACCCATACATGGTCCCGCTGTCGCTGGTCTGGCTGGACGAACAGGTGGTCCTGGCCCTGCCAGGATCGTCCCGCACGGCGCGCAGCATCGCCGCCACCGCCACGACCCGGCTCGCTCTGGGCGAGACCCGCGACGTGGTGCTCGTCGACGCCGTGCTCGATCAGGCCGTGCCGGTGGCGGACGCGCCGGCGGAACTCGCCGAGGGATATGCCGCCCAGGCGGACTGGGACCCCCGCAGGGACCCGGACGGCTACGTCTACCTCGTCCTGCGACCGCTACGGATCCAGGCGTGGCGCGAGGTGGACGAGATGACTGGGCGGACCCTCATGCGCGACGGGGACTGGCTCTGAGGCGAGCGTAAATCCGGCGACATCGGCGGTCGTTCTCGTCAGGATGGCGGAATGGAAGCGGTCGAGGTCGTCGTCGCCCACAACCAGCGCGCGACCCTGCGCGTCGGCAAGACGTTCCTCAAGGTCGACGGCGACCCGGCGCACGCCGAGGTCGAGATGCGGGCCATGGCGATGGCACCGGTCCCGACCCCGGCGGTCCTCTGGTACCAAAGGCCCGTGCTGGCGATCGCCGCCGTGCCCGGCACCGCGCTCGGTGCTCTCGGTGAACCGTCCACGGCGTCACCTGCGGCGTGGGCCGCGGCAGGCGCCGCCGTCCGGAGGCTGCACGACGCGCCGTTGCCACCGTGGCCGGGCCGTCAGCCCGACGACGTGGCGGCGGATCTCGACCGGGAGTGCGCGTGGTTGCTCGCCCACGCCGTCCTGCCCGCCGAGACGATCCGGCGCAACCGCGAGATCGCCGAGGCCGCGCTGCGGCCGTGGGAACCGGTGTTCGTCCACGGCGACCTGCAGATCTCCCACGTGTTCGTCGACGACGACGAGGTCACCGGCGTCATCGACTGGTCCGAGGCGGCGCCCGGCGACGCCATGTTCGACCTCGCCACCCTCACGCTCGGGCACGAGGAACGCGTGGACGACCTGCTCGCCGGCTACGGCGACGGCGCGGACCGGGGCGCGATCCGCGCCTGGTGGTCGCTGCGTAGCCTGCTGGCGTCGCGCTGGCTGATCGAGCACGGCTTCGACCCGGACGCCCCGGGCTGCGAACTTGACGTGCTCAGAGCGCGGACGCGGGAACTCGAGGGCCGGTGATCGGCACGACGTCCAGCCCGTGCCAGCGATCGCGATACCCGCCTCAGACGCGTTCGAGCACCATCGCCATGCCCTGTCCCCCACCGACGCACATGGTCTCCAGCCCGTAGCGGCCGCCGGTCGCTTCCAGACCGTTCAGGAGCGTGGTGGTGATGCGAGCACCGGTCATGCCGAACGGGTGCCCGACGGCGATGGCCCCGCCGTGCACGTTGAGCTTGGCCTCATCGATGCCGAGCTCGCGGGCCGACGGGATGACCTGCGCGGCGAACGCCTCGTTGATCTCGACGAGGTCCATGTCGCCGATGCCGAGCCCGGCCCGCGCGAGCGCCTGACGGCTCGCCTCGACCGGACCGAGCCCCATGATCTCCGGGGACAGCCCGGTCACGCCCGTGGACACGATCCGGGCGATCGGCTGCAGGCCGAGCTCCTCGACGACGCGCCCCGAGACGATGACGAGCGCCGCGGCGCCGTCGTTGAGCGGGCAGGCGTTGCCTGCCGTCACGGTGCCGTCGGGGCGGAACACCGGGTCCAGCCCTGCCAGCTTCTCCACGGTGGTCCCGGGCCGCGGGCCGTCGTCGGCGGCGACGACGCTGCCGTCCGGCAGGGTCACCGGGGTGATCTCGCGCGACCAGAAGCCGTCCGCGATCGCCTGCTCGGCACGCTGCTGGGAACGGGCCGCGAAAGCGTCCTGCTCGGCGCGGCTGATGCCGTGCACGGAAGCCAGGTTCTCCGCCGTCTGCCCCATGGCGATGTAGGCGTCGGGCAGCTCGCCATCGGCGCGCGGGTCCGTCCAGACCGGCACCTCCCCGACGGCACGCTTGGCCGTGCGCTCGGTGGCCCTGGCGAAGCGCGGGTTCTCCAGGTCCTGGCCCTCGATGTAGTCGCTGGAGCCCTTGACCATTCGGCTGACGGACTCGGCGCCGGCGGAGACGAACACGTCGCCCTCGCCCGCCTTGATGGCGTGGAACGCCATGCGGGTGGACTGCACGCTGGACGAGCAGTAGCGGGTCACGGTGGTGCCGGGGACGCCGTCCAGCCCGAGCAGGACGGCGACGATCCGCCCCATGTTCATCCCCTGCTCGCCGCCCGGCAGCCCGCAGCCGAGGATGAGGTCGTCGATACGCGTCGGGTCGAGCGACGGCACCTTGTCGAGTGCCGCGCGGACCATCTGTGTGGCGAGATCGTCGGCGCGCATCTCACGCAGCGACCCCTTGTAGGCCCGTCCGATCGGCGAACGGGCAGTGGCCACGATGTAGGCCTCGGTCATGATGTGGATCCTTTCTCAGACGAAGGCCGCGTGGCCGGTGATCGAGCGGCCCACGATGAGGTGGTTCATGTCGCGGGTGCCCTCGAAGGTGTAGACGGCCTCCGCGTCGGCGAAGTAGCGCACCACGCCGGTGTCGAGGGTGATGCCGTTGCCGCCGCAGACCTCGCGGGACAGGGCGACGGTCTCGCGCATGCGCGTGGTGACGAACGCCTTGGCCAGCGCGGCGTGCTGGTCGCGCTGGGTGCCCTCGTCCTGCATCTGCGCAAGGCGCACGCACATGCCGAGGCTCGCCGTGATGTTGCCCAGCGCCGTGGCGAGCTTGTCCTGGACGAGCTGGTACGAGGCGATCGGGTTGCCGAACTGCTCGCGCTCCTTGGTGTACCGCACGGCGGCCTCGTAGGCGCCGATCATGGTGCCCAGCGCCTGCCAGGAGACGCCGTCGCGCGTCACACGCAGCACGTTGGCGAGGTCCTTGAAGCTGTCGATCCCCTGCAGGCGGTCCGACTCGGCGACCTCCACGCCGTCGAGCGTGATGTCCGCGTTCTGCACGATGCGCAGCGACTGCTTGCGCTCGATCTTCGTGGCGGTGAAACCGGGCGTGCCCTTGCGCACGATGAAGCCCTTGACCTGGTCGTCGGCCGTGTCCTTGGCCCAGACGACGACGACGTCGGCGAACGTGGCGTTGCCGATCCAGCGCTTGGAGCCGTTCAGCACCCAGGTGTCGCCGTGGCGGGTCGCGGTGGTGCGCAGCCCCCGGGCGGTGTCCGAGCCGGACAGCGGCTCCGTGAGCCCGAAGGCGCCGATGAGGTCCCCGCGCGCCATCGGCGGGAGCCACTGCTCGCGCTGCTCCGGCGAACCGCCCAGACCGATCGAGCTCATCGCCAGGCCGCTGGAGACACCGATGAAGGTGCAGAAGGAGGAGTCGACACGAGCGAGCTCCATGCCGACCCAGCCCCGGAAGACGGCGGAGTTCTCGAACTGGGCCGTCTCCGGCCAGGCAGCGCCGACGGAGCCGAGCTCCGCGAACGGCTTGAAGAGGTGCACCGGGCACTCCGCGCGCTCCCAGTAGTCGTCCGCGAGGGGCCGCACCTGGCTCTCCATGAAGTCGCGGACGCGTCCCACGGCCTCCTGCTCGACGGGTGTCAGGAGGTCCTGGAAGCCGTAGAAGTCCGCGTCCAGGACGTCCGGCACGGTGAGGCCGGCAGGGGCTGCCGGGGTGGTGAGGGTCATCTCTGCTCCGATCAACGTCGATCTGTGGCGTCAGTGTGCATCATTCTGCCAGATGTTGCACGCACCTCGGTCGGCGGCGCTAGGCTGCCCGCATGCTGACGACGACCGCGCAGATCGCCTCCGTGGGCCTGCAGGCCGCACCGACCAGGCTCTCCGCGCGCCTCGAGCCCAGCGTGCACGGCGACGCCCTGCGCACGTTCGAGCGTGCGCGTGAGACGTTCGTCTCAGGTCAGCGCATCGACATGGGCGGCCTCGCGGCAGACCTGGGCGTCGACCGGACCTCGGTGTTCCGCTGGGTGGGCAACCGCGACGCCCTGCTCACCGAGGTGCTGTGGTCCCTCGCCGTCCCGACGCTGCTCCAGGCCGAGCGCGCCGCCCACGACGCCGGCGGCGCCGAGCACGTGGCCACGCTGCTCTCCCGGTTCGCGACGGACCTGATCGAGGCGCACTACTTCCGCGTCTTCCTGACCCGCGAGCCCGCCCGCGCGCTGCGGCTGCTCACCACCAAGGCGAGCCCCATCCAGCAGCGCTACCTCGCCACGACCGAGTGGCTGATCCGCACCCACCTGGGTGACCAGCCGTTCGACGGCGCGATCGACCCGCACGCTCTCGCCTACCTGTGCGTGCGCGTGTCGGAGTCGTTCACGTACGCCGACCTCATCACGGGCGAGCCTCCGAGCCCGGACGCCGCACGCTCGGCCTTCCGCCACCTGCTGCGCGTGGCCTGACCGAACAACCGAGACCACACACAGGAGACCCGATGCCCCGCGTCCACCACCCCTTCGCCCTGCGCTGGAACGACAACGACCAGTACGGCCACGTCAACAACACGGTCTACTACCAGGCCATGGACACCGCCGTGAACACGTGGATGATCCGCGAGGCGGGCCTCGACCCCGCCGGGGTCGTCCGCGGGTACTGCGTCGCGTCGTCGTGCGAGTTCACCGCGCCGGTGGCCTACCCGGCCGACCTGGAGGTCGCGATCGGTGTCGAACGCCTCGGGACGACGAGCGTGACCTGGGACCTGCCCATCCTGCTCGCGGGCGTCGAGAAGCCCGTGGCCGTCGGCCGGTTCACCCACGTGTTCGTCGACGCGACCACCGAACGCCCCGTCCCCGTCCCCGACGGGGTCCGCTCCGCCGTCGAGCAGCAGCTGCTCTCCTAGGCGTCCCCGGCCGCGACAGGGACCTCCTTGACGCCCAGCACCTGGCCGAAGAGCTCGCCGGCGGGCTCGAATCCCATCCGCCGGTAGAAGCCCTCAGGCCCCTCGTCGCTCCGGAACCAGAGCACCGTCACCCCGGTCCCGTCCCCGCCGCGCAGCCTCCGCCACGACGGCGTCGCCGTCGTCCACGAAGCGCGGCCACGCCGTCGGGGTGGCGGCGGCCTCCTCGAGAGGCTCGAGCACGGTGGCGACGTCGGGCGACCGGCGCCCGGTTCGCTCACATACCGACCGCGCGGTATGCTCCTCGCACCCGGCACCGACGTCGGGCCTGAGCAGGAAGGCGAGGTCATCGATGACCGACGTGCCCGGCCTGGACCGTACCGGCCTGAGCACCTGGCTGGCACGCGAGCACCCCGAGCTGGCGTCCGGCCCCGAGAGCCCCTTGACCGCCGAGGTCATCGCCGGCGGACGGAGCAACCTGACGTACCGGATCGACGGTGCCGCGCTGCCCCTCGTGCTGCGCCGACCACCGCTGGGCCACGTGCTCTCGAGCGCTCACGACATGCGCCGCGAGCACCGCGTGATCTCCGCCCTGGGCACCAGCGACGTCCCGGTGCCCGCCACCGTGGACGTCGTCGACGACACCGAGCGGTGCGAGGTCACCGGGACGACCTTCTTCGTCATGGAACGGGTCGAGGGCGAGGTGCTGTCCCGTCCCGAGCAGAACTCCGGGTTCACGGCCGCAGGCCTCTACCGGCTCGGCATCACGCTCGCCCAGACGCTCGCCGACCTGCACACCGTGGACCCGAGGACGGTCGGCCTGGCTGACTTCGGCCGACCCGACGGGTACCTCGCCCGGCAGCTCACCACCTGGCGCCGGCAGTACGACGCGTCCCGGTCGCGCGACCTGCCCGCCCTGGACGAGCTGCAGGAACGGCTCGCGACCCACGTCCCCGACTCGGGGCGGACCGGCATCGTGCACGGCGACTACCGGCTGGACAACGCCCTCGTCAGCGGCACGCCCGACCGCCCCACGATCGCCGCGGTGCTCGACTGGGAGATGGCCACCCTCGGTGACCCGCTGGTCGACCTCGGCCTCCTCGGGCTCTACTGGGACATCCGCTCGCTCTCCGCGGGAGCGGTCGCCGCGAGCGCCGTCGTCCCCGACGTCGGCTACCCCACCTTCGACGAGCTCGTCGACGCCTATGCGGCCCGCACCGGGACGACGCCGCCGGACCTGTGGTGGTACCGCGCCTTCGCCGCGTACAAGCTCGCGGTGATCCTCGAGGGGATCCACTACCGCTACCGCGCCGGCGAGACCGTCGGCGACGGGTTCGACACCATCGGCGACCTCGTCGCCCCGCTCGCCGCCGACGGCCTCGCCCGTGCGGCGGCCCGACCCAGGAGCACCTGATGGACTTCTCCCCCGACACCCGCACCGCCGAGCTGACCGAGCAGGTCCGCGCGTTCGTGCACACCCACGTGCTGCCGGCCGAGCCGGTCCTCGATGCCCAGCTCGCCGCGAGCCCCGACGACTGGACCTTCCGACCTGTCGTCGCCGAGCTGCGCGCCAAGGCGCGCGCCGAGGGCCTGTGGAACCTGTTCCTGCCGTCCGAGCTCGGTGCCGGGCTGACCAACCTCCAGTACGCCCCCCTGGCCGAGCTCACCGGCTGGAGCACCCGGCTCGCTCCGGTGGCCCTCAACTGCTCCGCCCCGGACACCGGCAACATGGAGCTCCTGGAGAAGTTCGGCACGCCGGCGCAGCAGGAGCGCTGGCTGGCCCCGCTGCTCGAGGCGGACATCCGCTCCGCGTTCTGCATGACCGAGCCCGACGTCGCGTCGTCGGACGCCTCGCAGATCGGCACCCGGATCCGGCGCGACGGCGACGAGTACGTGATCAGCGGTCGCAAGTGGTGGTCGACCGGTGCCATGAGCCCCGACTGTCGGTTGCTCATCGTGATGGGCAAGACCGACCCGCAGGCCTCGCGGCATCAGCAGCAGTCGATGATCCTCGTCCCGCGCGACACGCCCGGGGTGCGGATCGTCCGTCCGCTCACGGTCTTCGGCTACGACGACCGCGACCACGGCGGCCACGCCGAGGTGGTGTTCGACGACGTCCGCGTCCCGGTGGAGAACCTGCTCGGCACCGAGGGCGGGGGCTTCGCGATGGCCCAGGCCCGCCTCGGCCCGGGGCGCATCCACCACTGCATGCGTGCTCTCGGCACCGCCGAGCGAGCGGTCGCCCTTGCCGCCGAGCGCGCACGGAGCCGCTCGGCGTTCGGCGTGCCGCTGTCCGAGCAGGGCGTGGTGCGCCAGTGGGCGGCCGAGGCCCGCGTCGAGCTGGAGGCGCTGCGCCTGCTCGTGCTCAAGACCGCGTGGCTGATGGACACCGTGGGGAACCGGAAGGCGATGACGGAGATCCAGTCGATCAAGATCGCGGTGCCGCGCGCGGTCCAGCAGATCCTGGACCGTGCCATGCAGATCTTCGGCGCGGCCGGCCTCTCCGCCGACCAGCCCCTGGCGGAGATGTTCGCCGGTGCCCGCGCGCTGCGCATCGCCGACGGCCCCGACGAGGTCCACCTGGCGTCGCTGGGCAGAGCGCAGCTCCGCGCCTGACCCGCTCGCACCACGACGACGGCCCGCCTCCCTCGAGGGAGGCGGGCCGTCGTGCGCTGCCCGGAGAGGCCGCGTCAGGTCACTCGACCGGGATGCCGTCGTCCTCGAGCGCGATCTGCTCGGGCTCGATCGGCGTCACGGACTCCCCCTCGAGGCGGTAGGTCGTCCCGACGAAGTCCTGCACGCCGCCGTCGACCATGGTGATCCCCGCGGCGTCGTACCCGGCGTGGTTCTCGGCGGAGTACGCGAGCGGGACGATCCCGTTGCCGACCAGCTCACCGGACTCGAGCACCTCGACCAGGGCCTCCCGCGTCGGGTCCTCGCCGGCCTTGGCGAGCGCCTCGGTGAAGGCGTACGCGACGCCCATGCCGAACACCGTGTTGCCGTCGAACGACGCTCCGTCGTTGTACTCGTCGTTGATCTGCTGGAAGAGCTCCACCCACTCACCGTCCGGGCTGAACGGCAGGTAGTTCACGGACACGAAGCCCTGGAGGAGCTGGGGCGCGACGTCCTCACCGAGGAACTCGACGAGCGTCGGGTAGTCGCCCCCGGCCGAGGAGGCCATCCAGGTGGGCATGAACCCCATCTGCGCGGCGGTGCCGACCGCCAGGGCCGAGAAGCCGTTCACGGTCGCGAGCATCACGACCTCGCAGCCGGCCGACTGCAGGGCACCGATCTGCGCGGTGACGTCCTGGTTGGAGGTCTCGTACGTCTCGTACGCGGCCACTCCGTCGTCGCCGAGGACGATCTGCGCACCGGCGAGCATCGTCTCGCCGTAGTCGTCGTCCTGGCCCAGCAGGCAGACCTTCTCGTCGGGGTGCTCGTCGCTGGCGTACTGGGCGAGCGCCGAGCCCTCGACGAGGTAGTCCGCGTTGTAGCCGAAGGTGTAGGGGTAGGCCTCCGGGTCGTTCCACGCGGTCGACCCGGAGGACACGAACAGGTCCGGGACCTCGTTCTGGTTGAGGAAGTCGAGCACCGACGAGTGCGTCGGGGTCCCGAGTCCGTTGAGGACGGCGAAGACGTCGTCCTGCTGCACGAGCTCGCGCACCACCGTCTGCGTGTTCGCCGGGTTGTAGCCGTCGTCCTTGACGATGTACTCGATGGAGCGGCCGTGGACACCACCGTTGGCGTTGACGTAGTCGAAGTACGCGCTGGTGGCGGCGGAGATCGAGGAGTACCCGGCGGCGGCCGGGCCGGTCAGCGGCTGGTGGGTGCCGACGGTGACGGTGTCCTCGGAGACACCGGGTGTCGCCTCGTCGGCACCGCCGCAGGCGGACAGGGTGAGGCCGACGGCGACGGCACCGGTGGCCGCGACGACGGTACGAGCGCGGTTGCGCGGTGTGGTGTGAGTGGTCCGCATGGGAGTCACCTCTCTGTGAGTGATTGCGGGACGTGCTGGTCGGACCGCCGGCGGAGCCGCGCGGACAGGGATGCGAAGCGTCCGGCGAAGGCATGAGACAGCCCGCCGGGCCAGACGACGGTGACGAGGACGAGCAACGCTCCGAAGACGAGGACCACGAGGTTCCCGGAGAGCCGCTGCTCGAGGTCGGCGGGCAGGCCCACCGACGTGGTGAGGGTGTCGATGAGCCACGGCAGCAGGACCACGAGCACGGCGCCCACGGCGGCTCCCCCGATGCTGCCGAGCCCGCCGATGACGACGGCCACGAGCAGCAGGAGCGAGAAGGCGAGGTCGTAGCCCCCCGGGCTGACCGTCTGAGTGGCGATCGCGAGCACCGCACCACCGAGACCGGCCGAGAGCGCACCCGCGACGAAGGCGTTCGTCTTGACGCGGCCGGGTGAGATGCCGGCCAGGCGTGCGGCGACCTCGTCGCCGTGGACCGCCCGCATGCGCAGGCCGGCCTTCCCGGACCGCAGGACGGCCAGCGGGGTGACCGCGACGGCCGCGACGAGGACGGCGATCCACGCGTGCCACTGCTCGGTGCTGAACAGCACCGGGGCGAGCCAGTCCGGGACGGGTTCGAAGGGGACGCTGCGGCCCTGGTCGCCGCCCAGGCCGGGGACCTGCGAGGCGAAGGCCGGCAACGCGATGACGAGCGCCAGCGTCAGGCCTGCCAGGTATGGACCGCGCAGCCGTGCTCCGGCGAGCCCGAGGAGCCCACCGACGCCTCCGGCGACGACCACCGCTCCGAGGATCCCGAGAGCGAAGCGCAGGATCCCGCTGAGGTCCGCCTCGGCGGCGAGTCCCGCGGCCAGGGCGTAGCCGTAGCCGCCGCAGGCCATCAGGACGGCATGGCCGAGGGAGAGCTGTCCGGTGAGGCCCACCAGCAGCGTGAGCCCGGCCGTCGCGCAGAAGACGGCGGCGACCACGGCGAGCTGGTAGTTCCGGTACGAGTCGAGCAGGAACGTCGCGGCCAGCGCGAGAACGGTGAGCGCGAGTGCACGCAGCACGATCCCGCGGGTCCGAGAGCTGATGATGGCGGTCATGCGGTTCGCGCCTCCTTGGCTGCGAAGATGCCGCCCGGCCGGACGAGGAGGACGACGGTGAGCAGGACGAGCACCGCGATCGGCGCGAGCCCGGCGCCGAGGAACCCGGTGACCAGGCTGATGAGGATCCCGACGACGATCCCGCCGACGAGCGCGCCGCTCGGCGAGTCGAGCCCGCCCAGCACCGCCACCGTGAAGGCGTGGACGAACAGGATGTCCGCGCTGTGGGCGTTGAGCCCGAGCTCGGTGGGGACGAGGAGCAGCACGGCGAGGGCCGCGACGCCGGACGACAGCATCCAGCCCAGGGTGATCATGCGCGGCACCCGGACCCCCAGCAGCCGGGACACCTCCGGCGCCATCGCCGACGCTCGCATCTGCAGCCCGAGCGTGGTGCCGTTGAAGAGCAGGCCGAGGGCGGCGACCACGCCGAGCGCGACGAGGAGGATGAACAGGTCGTAGGGCGAGAGCACGGCGACGCCGCCGACGGTGAACGGCTGCTCGCTGAAGGGCGCGGCCATGGGCCGGTGCTTCGGGCCGAAGATGATGCTGATGGCGGACTGGAGGATCATCACCAGCCCGATCGCCACGATCATGCCGGGCAGCGGCGTGCCGCTGGGCACGAGCCGGATGAGCCAGCGTTCGACGACGGCGCCGACGAGCGCGCCGGTGACGAGGGCTGCGGCCAAGCCGAGCCAGAAGGACCCGGTGGCCTGGGTCACGGCGAAGGCGACGTAGACCGCGACGATCGCCATGGCGGCCTGGGCGAAGTTCACGATGCGGGCCGCACGCCAGATGATGACCAGCGACAGGGCGAAGAGCGCGATGACGAGGCCGCGGGCGAGGCCCGTGGCGAGGAGGAAGGCGAGACGATCCATCAGAACCCCAGGTAGGCGTGCCGGAGGGCAGGGTCGGCGGCGATCTCGGCAGCCGGGGCGTCGGCGACGATCTCCCCCAGGCCGAGCACGACGCCGCGGTCGGCGATCGAGAGTGCGCTGGTGACGTTCTGCTCGGCGAGCAGCACGGTCAGCCCGGTGCGTCCCGCGGTGTCCCGCAGGATCGAGAACAGCTGGGCGACGACGCGCGGCGCGAGGCCGAGCGACGGTTCGTCGAGGAGCAGCACGCGCGGGCGGGCGACGAGAGCCCGGGCGAGGGCGAGCATCTGCCGCTCGCCGCCGGACAGCTGGTGGCCCATGCTGCGCCGGCGGCGCGCGAGCGGCTCGAAGGTCTCGTACACCTCGGCCACGGCGTCGCGCCGTGCCGCGCGGCCCGGGATCTTCCAGAGCGCGCCGAGGTGCAGGTTCTCCTCGACCGTCAGCTCGGAGACGACGCTGCGGCCCTCGGGCACCTGGGCCAGCCCTTGCCGGACACGGTCCTCGACGCTGAGTGCCGAGAGATCCTGCCCGTCCAGCTCGATCCGTCCCGCGCGCGGCGGGACGAGGCCGGAGATCGTCCGCAGCAGCGTCGTCTTGCCGGCCCCGTTCGCACCCAGCAGCGCGACGACGGCGCCGTGGGGGACCTCGAGGCGCATGCCGTCGATCACCGGGGCGCCCGCGTAGCCGACCGTGAGGCCGTCGACCGCGAGCATCGTGCGCGTCGTCGTGGACGCGGGGGTCTCGGTCGGGGTGGTCATGCCGCAGCCTCCAGCCCCAGGTAGGCGGCCTCGACGGCCGGGTCGGACCGCACCTCGTCGGGTGTCCCGCAGGCCACCACCCGCCCGAAGTCGAGGACGACGACGCGGTCCGCGACGTCCATGACGAAGTCCACGTGGTGCTCCACCAGGAGCACCGAGCAACCGTCCGAGGAGAGCCCGCGGACGATCTCCGCGAGGTCGTCGATGTCCTCGGCACCCAGGCCGCCGGCGGGTTCGTCGAGGAGCAGCAGGCGCGGCCGCGTGACGAGCGCCCTCGCCAGCGCGACACGCTTGCGCTCCGGGTACGGCAAGGCGTCGACGGGTGTGCCCGCCTGCGCCGACAGACCGAGCCGTTCAAGCACCGCCGATGCCGCCTCGGCGGGCGAGACGGACGGCCTTTCAGGACCGACCAGCGGCACGAGCACGTTCTCGAGGACCGTCATCCCGGCGAACAGGCCGAGTCCCTGCAGGGTGCGCGAGACACCGCGCGCGGCCAGCCCGGTCGGGGCCGTGGGCGCGGGCCGGCCGTCGATGCGCAGGTTTCCGGCGCGGGGCTTCACCAGCGAGCAGACGGCGTTGAACACCGTCGTCTTGCCGGCGCCGTTCGGACCGATGAGCGCCACTGTCTCGGTGTCGCCCACGGTGAAGCTGACGTCGTCGAGCGCGGTGAGACCACCGAACGCGACCGTGAGTCCGTCGACCTGGAGTCGCGGAGTGTTGCTGGACATCGGCACCTCTTCGTGTCGGGTGCGTCACACACTAGCGCATAAACCGACTGGACGGTATGTCATTCTGACAGTTGTTGCACGGCTGTGACGTGGGTGCTCAGGGACAGCGTCTGCGCAGGTCAGAGCGCAGACCAGAAGGTCAGAGGTGGCCCACGCCGTTGATCATGCCGCCGTCGACCACGATCTCCGCCCCGGTCACGTAGGCGGACGCCTCCCCGGCCAGGTAGAGCACCGTGCCCGTCAGGTCCTCGGCACGCCCGCCCCGTCGCAGCGGGATCGGCAGCCCGGACGGGTCGATCTTCGCCGTCATCTCCGTGTCGATGAAGCCCGGGTGCACCGAGTTGACGCGGATCCCGTCCGCGCCGAGCTCGACGGCCAGCGACTTCGTCAGACCCCGCACCCCGAACTTCGAGGCCACGTAGCCGTGCAGGTGGGTGCTGCCGCGCATCCCCTCGACGGACGAGATGTTGATGATCGAGCCGCGGCCCGCGGCCTTCATCGCCGGGACGACCGCTCGGCAGCCGAGATAGGTCCCGGTGAGGTTCACCGCGATGACGGCGTCCCACTTCGTGCGTGGGTAGTGCTCGATCGGGCCGGCGTTGGCGATCCCTGCGTTGTTGATCAGCACGTCCACGGCGCCCCAGCTCGCGACCGTGTCGTCGACCACACGCGTCCAGCCGTCCTCGTCGGTCACGTCGAGGACCGCGAACCGGGCACGCTCCCCCAGCTCGTGCGCGAGCGCGGCCCCCTCCGTCTCCAGCAGGTCGGCGACGAGGACGCGAGCGCCGGCGTCGTGCAGCGCCCGGACGTAGGCGGCGCCGATCCCCCGGGCACCGCCCGTGACGATCGCGACGCGGTCGGTGAGGTCAGTGGTCACGGTGCTCCTTCGCACGAGTGGATCTGGGTGGGCCGAGCCGGGTCAGGCGGCCACGCGGACGACCAGGCGCCCCGTCGTGGCGCCCTCGGCGAGGCGGCGGACCGCGTCAGGCGCACGGTCGAACGGCACGACGTCGGCCACGACGGGCACCACGGCGCCCGAGCCGGCCAGCCGGGTCAGCTCCGCGTGCGCCGCGTCGACGAGGGCGGGATCACGCTGCTGGTAGAGCGCCCAGTGCAGCCCCAGCACGCCGTAGTTCTTCACCAGCGCGTGGTTCGCGCGGACCGGGGCGACCTCGCCGCTCGCGAAACCGACGACGACGATCCTGCCCTCGAACGCGATGCACTTGGTCGACGCCTCGAACGACGCGCCACCGACCGGGTCGAAGACCACGTCGGCGCCGGCGCCGCCGGTCAGCTCCTTGACCTGAGCTGCCAGATCACCGGAGCGGACCAGGACGTGCTCGGCCCCGGCCGTGCGGGCGACGTCGGCCTTGGCCTCGCTGCCCACGACACCGATCACCGTCGCACCGGCCGCCGCGCCGAGCTGGCAGGCGGCGGTGCCCACGCCGCCCGCGGCGGCGTGGACGAGGAGCGTCTCGCCGGACGCCAGCCCCGCACGGCGGTGCAGCCCGAACCAGGCGGTCTGGTAGGCGATGGTGAGTGCTGCGGCCTGGGCGTCGTCGAGCGAGTCCGGGGCGAGCCGGCACGACTCCGCCGGCAGCACCGCGAACTCGGACAGCACCCCGATGGCCGACCCCACGACGCGCTGGCCCACGGCCACGCGGCCGGTGCGGTCGACCCCCTCGCCGAGCGCGACGACATCGCCGCACAGCTCGATGCCCGGCACGAACGGCAGCTCCGGGCGCACCTGGTAGGTACCACGGGCGAGCAGGACGTCGGGGAAGTTCACGGCCACGGCACGGGTGCGGACGAGCACCTCCCCCGGCCCGGGCTCGGGGCGGTCGACCTCGTCGAGGCTCATGACCTCGGTCGGTTCGCCGTTGCGGGTGACGCGCCAGGCGCGCATGGTCTCGGTCATCAGTTCTCCACGGTGATGCTGCGCAGGAAGAGGTCGGTCAGCTGGTTCGCGACCTCTGTCTTGGTCTCGGGACCCGACGGCGAGTACCAGTAGGACAGGTAGTGCACGTCGGAGAAGAAGTGGGCGATGAGCACGGATCGCGGGACGTCGGTCCGCAGGGCTCCCTCGGCCTGGCCCTGGGCGATGAGCGCGGCGAACTCGTCGTGGTACTCGCGCCGCCGCTGGATGACGTCCTTGCGCCGAGGGTCCTTGAGCATGTGCATGCTCCGGAAGAACACGGTGCCCTCGGCCAGCAGGTCGATGGAGGTCTCGACGACGTCGACGCACACCGTGCGCAGGACGTCCGTCGTGGCGCCACCGCGCGCGACGATCTCCTCGAGGTGCCGCTTCTGCAACGACAGCATGCGGTCGTAGATCGCGAAGAGGAGATCGTCCTTGGACTGGAAGTAGTGATACATGGCGCCCTTGGTGACGCCGGCGGCCTCGACGATCTGCTGGACGCTCGTGGTCGCATAGCCCTGGGTGGCGAAGAGGTCGAGGGCGGCCTGCAGGACCGAGTCGGCGACGTGGGTGGTCTTCATGGGTCCATCCTTCACCCGACGGGCACGATGGACGCGCCACCGTCGATCCGGAGTGTCTGGCCGGTGATCCAGGCCGCGTCGTCGGAGAGCAGGAACGCGATCGGCCCGGCCACGTCGTCGGGCACACCGAGGCGGCCCAGGGGGTAGCCGGCCGCCACGTCGTCCTCGCGCCCCTCGTACAGCGCACGCGACAGGTGAGTCTTGACGACGGCCGGGGCGACGGCGTTGACACGCAACCGGGGCGCGAGCTCCTGGGCGAGCTGTCCCGTGAGGTTGATCAGCGCGGCCTTCGAGACGCCGTAGAAGGCGATGTTGGGGCTCGTGGAGGTGCCGGAGATCGAGGCGGTGTTGACGATCGACGACCGGAGACCGGCGGCGACGGCGTCGCGCGTCCACTCGAGGGCGGCGACCACGTTGACGTCGAGGATCTTGCGCACGACCGACGGCTCCACCTCGAGCACCGGGCCCCAGGCGGGGTTGATCCCCGCGTTGTTGACCAGGTGGTCAAGGCGCCCGTACCGCTCGGCCACGTGGGCGAAGACCTGCTCGCGGTGCGCGGCGTCGTCGACCTTGCCGGCGACGGCGGAGGCGTTGTCAGCGCCGAGCGCCGCCACCGCCTCCTCGAGCGCCTCCGGCTTGCGCCCCGTGAGCACGACCTGCCCGCCCTCGGCCACGAGCCGGTGCGCCACCGCGAGGCCGATGCCCCGGCTCGCGCCCGTGACGAGCGCGACCTTCCCTGCGAACCTGCGCACCGCGCCACCTCTCGAACGTCGTCGTCGATCTCGCGTCGCGGCGTCGCGACACGGGGCCAGCCGTACCGGCCGGTCGGTTTGTTGGATTGACGCTACCACGGACCGCGGACGCCGAGCACCCGTCGCGGCACCCGTTTCAGCACCCGGGACGCCGTCTCGGCCGCGTTGCCGAGAGCCGCGGTCACCACCACAGTGGTGGCATGGACTTCACCCGCCCCGTGCCCCCCGACCCCTACTCGCTCCTGCCCGTCCCCGCGACGTTCGAGCTGACCAGCCCGGAGGTCTCGCCCGGCGAGCCGATGTCGTCGGACCACGCGGTCGACGGCGGCAACATCTCGCCGGAGCTGTCCTGGTCCGGCTTCCCCGCGGCCACGAGGTCGTTCGTGGTGAGCTGCTTCGACGCGGACGCCCCCACGCCGTCGGGCTACTGGCACTGGCACGTCCTCGATCTGCCGACCTCGGTGACGTCGCTGCCTCGCGGCGCGGGAGCGGCCGACGGCTCGGGCCTGCCCGACGGCGCCTTCCAACTCACGTCCGACGGCGGCGCGCAGGGCTTCGAGGGCGCCGGTCCCCCTCCCGGGGACCACGCGCACCGCTACATCTTCGCCGTGCACGCCCTCGACGTGGACTCCCTGGAGCTGACGCCCGAGAACACGAACGTCCACGCCGCGTTCAACGTCTACTTCCACACGCTCGCGCGGGCGACGCTCACCGGGACCTACCAGCGGTGAGCGGCACGACCGGTCCGCGACCGGCTCAGCACTCGGCGCGACCGCGCCGCCAGTAGCCCATGAAGGCCACGGACCTGCGGTCCACGCCCTTGGTGCCGACCAGGTAGCGACGCAGCGTCTTGATGACGCCCGCCTCGCCTGCCAGCCAGGCGTACAGCACCGTGTCCTGCGCCAGCGGCCTGCCCGAGGCGTCCACCGGCACCTCCCAGAGGATGCCGTGGTCGACGTCGACGTCCTCCAGGTCCGGAGTCGCGGGCGCCTCGCCGGCCGTCGCCCGCACGCCCATCGCCAGCATGCGGTCGGCCGCCTCCTGAACGGCGGGCACAAGGTGCGTGCCGTGCTCGGCCTCCTCGCGAGCCAGCCAGGTGACCCGCACCCCGGCCGGCGCAGCGAGGGTCCAGCGGTCCTCGCGGTGCGGAACCTCGAGGAACACCTCACCGACGGCGTCGGCGGGCAGCGCCTCGCAGATCGAGGCGATCGCGGGCACGGCCGTCTCGTCACCGGCCAGCAGCAGCGCGTGGTTCGTCGTCGGCGGGGCGAACTCGCGGCCACCGTGAGCGCCGCTGTGGGCGGCGTTGGGCCCGAGGATGACCAGGGGCGTGCCGGGGCGAGCACCGTTGGCCCAGCGGGATGCCGGACCGGTGTCTCCGTGCAGGACGATGTCGACGTCGACCTCGCGCAGGTCCGGCCGCACCGCGCGCACCGTGTAGGTGCGCAGCGGGTTGCGCCGCTCCTCGGGCAGCTCGCGCCAGGAGGTGAACCAGTCGGGGCTCTGCCGGTCGAGGTACTCCCACCCACCGCACGGGGCCGGGAGCAGGAACTTGACCCGCTGGTCGGCGCCGTTGTCCGCGAAGAGGTCCAGGTCGGCGCCGGTGAAGGTGATGCGGACGAACGACGGGCACAGGCGCGTGATCCGCTCGACCTCGACGTCGAACATGCGCCACGGCTGCGGCGCGACGACGCCGGTCGGTTCGGTCACGGTAGCCACAGCGGCGCTCTCAGTCACGCAGGCCAGCCTAACCTCACTTGATGCGCCCGCGGCAAGCTCCGTGACCGGGATCACAGGGGTCGACGACGGGTCGTCAGCCCTCGGCCGCCTCCCGGCTCGCTCGCTCCTGGGCCATACGCCGCAGCGTGACCAGCAGGGGGTCGGTCAGCAGCGTGCCGAGCACCACCTGGCGCAGGGCGTCCGCCGGCTCGCCGCGCACGGTGGACAGGTCGGCCGCCGCGACGCGGTCCGCTGCCGCCGCGAGCGCCCGGAGGTACCCGTCCGAGACCGCGACCCCGGCGGCGTCGGCGGCCCGGAGCTGTTCGCCCAGCCGGTCGACGAGCAGCGGGTCGTCGCACCACCCGCGCTCCGCCACGAGCTCGAGGACGCGGCCCCTCACCTCGTCGTCCACCGCACCCGGCTCCTCGTGCGACATCCCCTCACCCTCGGCCGCCACCAGCGCGTGGTGCGCGGCTCCCAGCTGGCCGTGCCTCGACATCGGCGGATCATCCAGCGCCGCGAGGACGTCGCGGACGGCGGCCAGGCTCAGCCCGGCCGACTCGGTGAGCGCCCGCACCAGCCGCACGCGGGCCACGTGCGTGTCGTCGTAGTCCGCCTGCGTGCGCGACGTCGCCGCCCCGGGCGGCACCAGACCTTCGCGCAGGTAGTACTTCAGCGTGGCCACCGGCACTCCGGTCGCTGCCGCGAGCCCTGAGATGCGCATCGGTCCTCCCCCGCCTCTTGACATTGGAGAGTAACACTCTCCAATAATGGAGAGCCACACTATCCAAGGAGACGTCATGGTGGACCTCACCACGCACGACCACGACGGCGACCTCGCCGTCTTCCTCATCGGCGCCCGGATCAACAAGCTCTGGCGGCCGGACGCCTGGTGGCCGGCCCTGGCCGCCATGAGGCCGATGCTCCGCGAGCTGTACCAGGACCCGGACGCCGGGTTCCTCGGTGCCACCACGCTGGTCGGGGCGCGCGGCCCCACGATGGTGCAGTACTGGCGCACCGTCGAGGACGTCTACCGGTACGCCAACGCCGACGAGCGCCGGCACCGCCCCGCGTGGCTCGAGTTCTACCGCCGCGCCACGAAGGTGCCCGGCGCGGTCGGCGTCTGGCACGAGACCTACTCCGTCCCGGCCGGCGGCCACGAGACCCTCTACGCCGACGTCCCCGGAGCGATGGGCCTCGCGTCCGCCACCGGCGTCGTCGCTGCGGCCAGGCGTGGACGCACCGCCCGCGAGCGCCTGCGCCACCGGTCCGACCGTCCGGCCCGACCGAGCGCGGGGCGAGGCCGGAGCCACGAGGCGGTCCGCCTCATGAGCGGGTCGCCCAGAACGCCACGGCCGACGCCGCCGCCACGTTGAGCGAGTCGACGGCGCCGGCCATCGGGATCTTCACCACCCGGTCCGCGGCCGCGACGGCACCGCGCGACAGCCCGTCCCCCTCGGCGCCGAGGACGAGCGCGAGACGCTCCGGCGGGTCGGCCGCCAGGTCGTCCAGCGAGACGGCGTCGTCGGCGAGCGCCAGCGCCGCCACCGTGAAGCCGTCGTCCTGGAGGTCGTGCAGGCCGCCGGGCCACGTGGCCAGCCGCGTCCACGGCACCTGGAACACGGTGCCCATCGACACCCGTACCGACCGGCGGTACAGCGGGTCGGCGCACCGTGGAGAGACGAGGACGGCGTCGACACCCAGGCCCGCCGCCGCCCGGAAGATCGCGCCCACGTTGGTGTGGTCCACGATGTCCTCCAGCACTGCCACGCGCCGCGCCCCGGCTCCCCCGCGTGCCCCGGCGACCAGCTCGTGCACGGCCGGCAGCTCGGGGCGGTGCATCGCGGCCAACGCACCACGGTGCAGGTGGAACCCGGTGATCTCGCGCAGCACCCGCTCGTCGGCGACGTAGACCGGGGCCTCGGGGTGGGCATCGAGCACGTCGGCCATCGAGTCGAGCCACTTGTCGGCCATGAGGAACGAGCGCGGCCGGTGCCCCGCGGCGAGAGCCCTCCGGATGACGTTCGAGGACTCGGCCATGAACAGTCCCTCGGCGGGCTCCCGCACGGTGCGCAGCTTCACGTCGGTCAGGTCGGTGTAGTCGCGCAGCCGCGGGTCACCGGGATCGGTGACACGGACGACGGCGGGACGAGGGTCGGCGGGCGAGGTCACCCGGGGATTCTCTCAGCCCGCCAGGCGCACCTGCGCCGTCTGCTCCCCCGCCCGGTCGAGGCTCAGCGCCGCCGCGTCGCCGCCGTCGGGCAGCGAGACCTCGTAGTCGCCGAGGAACCCCTCGACGCGGACCCGTCCGGCGTCGTCGGTGCGCAGCGTCATCGGTGCATACCACCACTCGCCCTTGACGAGGGAGCGCAGCCGGTCGTAGGACGGCTTGGGCGACCCGTCCGCGCGCAGCAGCCCGCCCGGGGCACCCAGCCACATGCCGCGGTCCCCGAGCCCCCAGTAGTTGACGACCTCCACCGCCGGGTGGCTGAGCAGGGTGCGGTAGTGCCGCTCCACCTCGTCGGCCTGACGCTCCTCCCCCTCCGGGGTCGACGGCCAGGACTCCACCTGCCAGTCGTTGAGGTCGACGACGTGCTCCGGCATCACCTCGCCGGACAGCAGCGTGCTCTCGGTGAGGTGGATCGGGATGTTGTACCGCGCGAACCGCTCCAGGATGCGCAGCGTCTTCTCCTCGCCCCAGTAGCCCTGGTGCATGTGCGACTGCAGGCCCAGCCGATCGATCCGGATGCCCGCCTCGAGCACCGCCTCGATGAGGCACTCGTAGGCCGTCGACATGTCGAAGTCGTTGAGCAGCAGGGTGGCGCCCGGGTTGGTGGCCCGCGCCTCGTCGAACGCCATCCGGATCGTCTCCACGCGGCCCTTGAGCCGCGCGAGCGGCGTGATCGCGTTCTCCTCGGCGGTGAACACCGGCATGATGACGGTCTCGTTGATCGCGTCCCAGGTGTCGATGACCCCGGCGAAGTCGCCGACGTCGCGCCGGATGCGCTCGCGCTGCAACCGTTCGACCTCGTCGAGCGGCCTGCCGAGGAGCCACCGCGGCTGCACCGTGTGCCACACCAGCGGGTGCCCCTTGACGGTCACGCCGCGGTCGGCGAACCAGCGGGCCGCGGCCAGCGTCTCGGCCGTGCGGGGCGCGCCCTCGGCGGGCTCGAACGTGCCCCAGTAGAACGGCAGCGTGGCGATGTTGAAGACGTCGAGCCAGCGGTCCGCGAAATCGTTGTCGTAGGCAGGGTCGGCAGAACGGCCGTTCGCGTGGTCCACGAGCTCGAAGCCGATGCAGCCGAACCCGAACGCGTGCCGCCTCTGGGCCACGACGACGTCGGTGCCGGCCAGCGGCACGCCGTCCGGCCCGGTGACGGTCACCTCCGCCTGCGCGCGCCGGTGCGCCAGGGAGGGGTCGGGCGTGTGGTCGGTGGGTGCGGTGAAGAGAGTCACACGACCATGGTGCCGCACCACGTCAGGACCGCTCGAACAGCCTCAGCGTGAGATCGCGCCAGACCTGGGTGCCGATCCCGCCCGGCGCCCTGTCGAACACGTGGTCCGCCGCGGGCAGCAGGACCAGCTCCCGTGCGACGCCCGCGCCCGCGAGCACCGCGGCGAGCTCCTCCGCCCCGGCCGCCGGCACGAGATGGTCGGCCTCCCCGGCGACCATCAGCGTCGGCGGGGAGTCGGGCGTCACGTGCTCCGCCGGCGTGATCGCCGCGTACCGCTCCGGGTACTCCGACGGCGACCCGCCCGTGTACTGCTCCGTCAGCTCGCGCCCCCGGTCGCCCATCACGGGGCCGGTGTTCCCGTGGAGGCCGCCGGGCGAGGCCACGGGGTACAGCGTGCTGACGGCGGCCACGGGCGGCACCGTCCCGTCGCACGCCGGGTCCAGGTCCCCGGCGGCGGCACGGAAGGCGACCTCCAGCGCCAGGTTGCCGCCCGCCGAGTCCCCGGCGAGGAACACCCTGTCGGCGTCGCCCCCGTGCTCGGCAGCGTGCTCGCCCACCCACACCAGCGCGCAGGCCACCTGCGGCTCCACGGCGTCCCACAGGTGCCGGTCGTCGCCGGAGAGCGGGTAGTCGATGCTGACGGCCAGGTAGCCCTGGGCGGCGAACCAGGCCGCGTGCGACGCCGTCGTCGTCTGCGACCGCTCGCCCGCGACCCAGCCACCACCGTGGACGAGGACCACGACCGGCGCCTCACCGGCCGCCCCGCCCTCCGGGAGCCACAACGACAGGTCCTGCGGCTCGCCGTCGGCCTCGCCGTACCGGGCGTCCAGGTCGGCCTCCGTGTCGCCCGGCGTGAACCGGAAGAGCTCGGCGATCTGCACCCCGACCGCGTGCTCCTGCGCGACGCGCAGCTGCTGGGTGACCACGACGAACGACAGCGCCGCCGCGACCAGCCCGCCCGCCACGGCCACCACCCTGGTGACCGAACCGCGACGCAGGAGCGCCACGGTCGCGCTCACCGTCACCACCAGCCCGGCCACGACGAGCCACGGGGCCCAGGCCGCGGCATACCCGCCGACCTGCCCGAGCCACGGCACGCCCGGCAGCAGCGCCCCGGCCGCCGCGACGGCGAGCAGGACGGCGGGGACGACCAGGATCCCCACCGTGACGCTCGGACGGCGGGGTGCGTCCCGCCCCGTGCCGCCTCGTTCGCCGGTGGACGGTCCCGACGCATGGTGGGGGCGGTGGGCGATCACGGGCCCACTCTGGCACGCCACCGCTGCCCGGCGCATCAACCCGGAGCACGTCGCCGGCCGGTGAGCGAGCTGTCCTGCGTCTCGGTCCTCTAACGTGCACCGGGTCGCCCAGGGCCAGGGCCAGGGCGTGGGCGGACGACTCCTGGACGCGGCCACCGAGTGGATCCGCGGCACCGGACGCACCTCCGTGCTCGACGAGGACGACCGCGACGGCGTGGCCCACGCCGTCTACCTGCGCAAGGGCTGGCGGATCGTCGGTGAGGCACGGTTCGACTGGCAGCAGGCCGGCGCTCCGCCGGCCCGGCTCATGGTGCTGCCGTCCTGACGTCCTGGACCGCCTCCGACTCCTCCACGACCGGAGCCACGAACTGGCTCGCGTAGAGGCGGGCGTAGGCACCGTCGGCGGCGAGCAGGTCGTCGTGGTCGCCCTGCTCGACGATCCGGCCGTGCTCCATGACGACGATGACGTCCGCGTCGCGGATGGTCGACAACCGGTGCGCGATGACGAACGCCGTGCGCCCCGAGCGCAGCGCGTTCATCGCCTGCTGCACGAGCACCTCGGTCCGGGTGTCGACAGAGCTGGTCGCCTCGTCGAGCACGAGGATCTCCGGGTCGGCGAGGAATGCCCGGGCGATCGTGAGCAGCTGCTTCTCCCCCGCCGACAACGCGGTGCCCTCGTCGTCCAGCACGGTGTCGTAGCCGTCGGGCAGCGTCCGCACGAACGGGTCCACCGAGGTGGCTCGGGTCGCCTCGAGGAAGGTCTCCGTCGAGACCTCCGTCCCGTCGCGGACGCCGTAGCGCAGGTTCTCCTCGATGGTGCCCCGGAACAGCCAGGTGTCCTGCAGCACCATGCCGATCCGCGAGCGCAGCGCGCGGCGGGTCAGCTCGCGGGTGTCGACGCCGTCGAGGGTGATGCGACCGCCGTCGATCTCGTAGAACCTCATGAGCAGATTCACCAGCGTGGTCTTGCCGGCACCCGTCGGACCCACGATCGCGACGGTCTGTCCCGGCTCCGCGACGAGGTCGAGGTCCTTGATCAGCGGCTCCTGCGGATCGTAGGAGAAGGAGACTCCGGAGAACTCGACCCTGCCCCGCACGTCGGTCAGCTCCCGGGCAGGGACGGGGTCCGGGTCCTGCTCGGGCGCGTCGAGCAGCTCGTAGACCCGCTCGGCGGACGCGACGCCGGACTGCAGCAGGTTCATCATCGAGGCCACCTGGGTCAGTGGCTGGGTGAACTGCCGCGAGTACTGGATGAACGCCTGCACGTCGCCGATCGACAGCTGCCCGGACGCCACCCGCAGCCCGCCGATGACGGCGACCAGGACGTAGTTGAGGTTCGCCAGGAAGCCCATCGAGGGCTGGATGGTGCCCGAGATGAACTGTGAGCGCCGGGTCGCGTCGTAGACCGCCTCGTTCTCGCGGGCGAAGGTCCGTGCGGCGTCCTGCTGGCGGCCGTACACCTTGACCAGGGCGTGGCCGGTGAACATCTCCTCGACGTGAGCGTTCAGACGGCCGGTCGCCGCCCACTGCTCCACGAACTGCGGCTGGGACCGCTTCGCGATCGCCATCGTCAGCACGACCGACAGCGGCACCGTGACCAGCGCCACGAGGGCCAGCACCCAGGAGATCCAGAACATCATCGCCAGGACGCCGACGACGGTCAGCAGCGACGTCACGAGCTGCGCGAGCGTCTGCGTGGTCGACTGCGCCACGTTGTCGATGTCGTTCGTGACGCGGGACAGGATGTCGCCACGAGCCTGCTTGTCGACATGGCTGAGAGGGATCCGGTGCAGCTTGGCCTCGACGTCGTCACGCAGCCGGCGCACCGTGTTCTGCACCGCGACGGTCATCAGCCGGGCCTGCAGCCAGCCGAAGGCGAACGCCCCCACATAGATCAGGACGACGACGCCGAGGATCTGCGCGAGCCGGTCGACGTCCACGCCCTGGCCGGGCACCACGTCGCCCATCGCGGCGACCATGTCCGCCTGGGAGTCGTCGCCGGACGCACGCAGAGCCGCGACGGCCTCCTGCGTGGTGGTCCCCGCAGGCATGGTCCGGCCGAGGAGCTGGCCGACGAAACCCTCGAAGATGACGTTCGTCGCGTCGCCCAGGATCTTGGGGCCGGTCACGGTCAGCGCGACCGAGACCACCCCGCACAGGGTCAGCAGCACGACCCGGGCGCGCTCGGGACGCATCGTGGTGGCGAAGCGCCGCAAGGAACCGGAGAAGTCCATGGGCTTGGCCGTCGGCATGCCGGCGGCCGCGTGCGGGTGGCTCATGCTGCCTCCTCCAGGGACATCTGCGACGTGACGATCTCGGCGTACGTCTCGTTGGACTCGAGCAGCTCGGTGTGCGTGCCGCGCCCGACGATCCTCCCGTGGTCGAGGACGAGGATCTGGTCGGCGTCGCGGATCGTCGCGACCCGCTGCGCCACGACGATGACCGAGGCGTCCGCCGTCCGCGGCCGCAGCGCCGCACGCAGGCGCGCGTCGGTGGCGTAGTCGAGCGCGGAGAACGAGTCGTCGAAGAGGTAGATCCGCGGACGGCGGATCACGGCGCGAGCGATGGCGAGGCGCTGCCGCTGGCCGCCCGAGAACGTCGTGCCGCCCTGGGAGACGGGCGCGTGCAGACCCTCGGGCAGCGCCTCGACGAAGTCGCGGGCCTGTGCCACCTCGAGCGCGGCCCACATCTCGGCCTCGGTCGCGTCGCCCTTGCCGTACCGCAGGTTGTCCGCGACCGTGCCGGAGAAGAGGAACGCCTTCTGCGGCACCAGCCCCGTCAACGACCCGAGGTCGTGCAGCGACAGGTCCCGGACGTCCACACCGTCGATGCTCACGCTGCCGCCGGTCACGTCGAAGAGCCGCGGCACGAGGTTCAGGAGCGTCGTCTTGCCCGCTCCGGTGGAGCCGATGATCGCCGTCGTCCGCCCCGGCTCCGCGGTGAAGGTGAGGTCGTGGAGCACCGGCTCGTCCGCTCCGGGGTAGCCGTACTCCACCGAGGCGAAGCTCACGCGCCCCCGCGGGCCCTGGTCGCCCGCGAGCGACGCGAGCGCGACCGGCTCCGCGGGCTCGACCACCGTGGACCGGGTACCGAGTACGTCGCTGATACGGCCCGCGGCGACCGCGGCCCGCGGCACCATCATGACCATCATCGTGGACATCATGACTGCCATGAGGATGAACATGATGTAGGACAGGAACGCCATCAGCGAGCCCACCTGCAGCTCGCCGGCGGAGACCTCGCCGGCACCGAACCAGAGCACGGCGACCTGCGAGAGGCTCATGATGAGCATGACCGTGGGGAAGGCCAGGGCCATGAGCTTGCCGGCGCCGAGCGAGACGTCGTAGAGGCGGGTGTTCGCCGCGCCGAAGCGTTGCGCCTCGCGCTCCTCGCGGACGAACGCGCGCACCACGCGCATCCCCGTGATCTGCTCGCGCAGCACCGCGTTGATGACGTCGATCCGCGCCTGCATCCCCCGGAAGTACGGGACCATCCGCCACATGATCAGGCCGACGGCGGCACCCAGGATCGGCACCACGACCAGCAGCAGCCGCGACAGCGTCGGGTCCTCGCGCAGCGCCATGACGACGCCGCCGACCATCATGATCGGCGCCATCACCATGACCGTGAAGGTCATGAGCACGACCATCATGACCTGCTGGACGTCGTTGGTGGTGCGGGTGATGAGCGACGGCGCCCCGAACCCGTCCAGCTCCCGGGCCGAGAACTGCTGCACGGAGTCGAAGAGGTCCCGGCGCAGGTCCCGGCCGAGCGCGGTGGCTGCCCGGGCGCCGAGGTAGACGGCACCGATCGCACAGAGCACCTGCGCGAGGCTGACGGCGAGCATCCAGCCGCCGGTCCGCATGATGTAACCGGTGTCGCCCAGCGTCACGCCCTGGTCGACGATGTCCGCGTTGAGCGAGGGCAGGTACAGCGATCCCAGCGTGGCGACGAGCTGCAGGAGCAGCAGGAGCACGACCGCGCCCTGATAGGGGCGGAGGTAGCGGCGCACGAGCGCGACGAGCATCAGGCCTCCGGGCTGTCGGACGAGGTGACGATGCCGTGGACGAGCGCGTCGGCGATGACCTCGACCGACGGCGCGGGCATCAGGTGGTCGACTCGGGCGTGGGTCCCGGCGATGCTCGCCTCGACGAGGGCGACGGCGACGTCGACCGGGACCCGCAGCCGGTGGGCGTCGGGTGCCAGGACGTCGGTGAGCCCTTCGATGGTCGCTTCACGCTGCTTCTCGCGCTGCTCGGCCAGTCGTGCACGAAAATCGCGCACCTGGGGATCGGTGGCGCCGTCGCGAGCGCCCGGACGGTGGTGCAGCACCCGCAGGATGCCCATCCAGCGCACCGCCTCCCCCATCCGGCGCCGCCCGAGCTCGATCACCTCGGCCAGGCGTGACGCGAGCGGCAGCGTCCGGTCGATGTCCGCGAGCTCGACGCGGGTCTGGTCGGCTCCCGAGGCGCGGTGCAGCCCTTCGACGGCGACGGCGCCGAGGAGCGAGTACTTGTCGCCGAACGCCCGGAAGAGGGTGCCCTCGGCGACGCCCGCCGCGCGGGCCAGCTCGCGGGAGTTGACGTCGACGCCATGCTCGGCCACGACCGGCAGCACGGCGGCGATGATCGCCGTACGGCGCTCGTCAGGGTCCATCCGGGGGGCGCGCGTCGGAGCAGGGTCGTTCACCGCGACAGCGTAAGTGAGTGAGTCCTCACTCCGCAAGCGACGCCGTCGCAGGGCGACCTTGCCCGGGCACGACGGAGCCCCGCCGCCCACGAGGGACGACGGGGCTCCGCGGGCCGCTGGACGGCCGTCGGCTCACTGCTGCGGTGCCGGCGGCGTGCCCTCGTCCTCGGCGCCGAGCGTGCGCGGCGCCGGCGGGGCGGGCGGGGCCGGCGGCTGCTCGCCGACCGGCCGCTGCCCGCGCTCGACGTCCGGCTCGAACGGGGCACCGGACCGCGTGCCGGAGCTCGTGGCGTCCGCCGTCGCGGCCTGCGCCTGCCGGCGGGCCTCGGCGAGCGCCTCGCCCGGGTCCTGCAGGCCCGACTGGCCGAGCGCCGACCGTACGGCGGCGCTCACGCCGCTGCCGCTGTCGTCGTCCGACGGTTCGGTGGGGATGCCGGGGGTGCCGGGCGTCCCGCCGAAGCCCTTGGCGATCGAGCCGAGAGCTGCGGTGAACTCCGTCGGGACGACCCACAGCTTGGAGGACGAGCCGTTCGCGATCTCCGGAAGCATCTGCAGGTACTGGTAGGCGAGCAGCTTGGGGTCGGGGTTGCCCTCGTGGATGGCCCCGAACACCTGCAGGATGGCCCGCGCCTCACCCTCGGCGGTGAGGATCGCCGCCTGGGCGTCACCCTCGGCCTTGAGGATCTGCGACTGCTTCTCACCCTCGGCGGTGAGGATCGCCGACTGCTTGACACCCTCGGCCGTGAGGATCGTGGCACGACGGTCACGCTCGGCGCGCATCTGCTGCTCCATCGCGCCCTGCACGGAGGCCGGCGGGTCGATGGACTTCAGCTCCACACGGTTGACGCGCACGCCCCACCGGCCGGTCGCCTCGTCCAGCACACCGCGCAGCTGGCCGTTGATCTGGTCACGGCTGGTCAGCGTCTGCTCGAGGTCCATCGAACCCACGACGTTACGCAGGGTCGTGACCGTCAGCTGCTCGATACCGCTGATGTAGTTGGCGATCTCGTAGACCGCGGACTTCGGCTCGGTCACCTGGAAGTAGATGACGGTGTCGATGCTCACCACGAGGTTGTCCGAGGTGATCACCGGCTGCGGCGGGAACGAGACGACCTGCTCACGCAGGTCGACGCCGGCGCGCACCTTGTCGATGAAGGGGATCAGCCAGTGCAGACCCGGCTCGAAGGTCTTCTGGTACCGGCCGAGCCGTTCGATGATCAAGGCCGTCGCCTGCGGGACGATCTGCACCATCTTGAACAGCGTCACCACCACGAAGATGACGAGCGCGATCAGGACGATGTAGCCGATGATTGTTCCTGGATCTTCCACGAGTTCTCTTTCCGTTGGAGGACGCCGTCGTCAGACGGATCCGTCGACGTTCTGGCTCGTCGCCCCGGCCGGCGCGACGACCGCCGTGGCTCCGTCGATCTTCACGACGCGGACCTCGACGCCCTCGGGCACGAGACCCGAGCTGTTCGGCAGCCCGTCGTCGACCAGCCGCGCGGACCAGACCTCGCCAGAGAGCTTCACGCGCCCTCCGGTCTCGGTGACGTCGGAGACGACGACGGCCATCCTGCCGACCTGTGCGGCAGCGTTCGTCTCGACGAGGTCGGTCCGGCGTCGCAGGTTCTGCAGCAGCCACGGCCGCAGCGTGATCATCAGCAGCACCGCGACGACGCACGCCACGACGATCTGCAGCCAGAACGGTCCACCGGCGGCCGCCGTGACGCCGCCCGCGACGGCGCCGCCCGCGAGCATGATGAAGACGAGGTCGAGCGAGAGCATCTCGACGACCGCGAGGACGAGCGCCCCGCCGATCCACCACAACCAGCCGTCCATGGCCCTACCTCCGCGGTCGCCGTCTGCTTTGCTCTGAATTTACCAAATTTTCGCCGGATCGGGCAGCGGCTCAGCGTCGAGCAGGTCGTGCCGCCCGGGCGAGCCAGCGGCCGCCGCCGTGCGCCACGAGCAGGTCCATGCCGAAGGCCCGCGAGAGGTTCTCCGACGTGAGGACCTCCTCGAGAGGGCCGGCCGCCTCGACCTTGCCGTCCCCGAGGAGCAGCAGGTGCGTGAAGCCCGGCGGGATCTCCTCCACGTGGTGGGTGACCACGACCAGCACCGGGGAGGACTCGTCCCCCGCGAGCTCGGCCAGCGCGCCGACGAGCTCCTCGCGCCCGGCGACGTCCAGCCCGGCGGCCGGCTCGTCGAGGAGCAGCACCTCCGGGTCCGTCATGAGCGCCCGAGCGATCTGCACGCGCTTGCGCTCGCCCTCGCTGAGCGTGCCGTAGCGGCGGTCCGCGAGGTCCGCGACGTCGAACGCCCCGAGCAGCGCCAGCGCCTGCTCGGTGTCCAGCTCCTCGTACTCCTCGCGCCAGCGGCCCGTGACGCCGTACGCGGCGGTCACGACGACGTCGCGCACGGACTCGTGGTGCGGGATCTTGTCGGCGAGCGCCGACGACGAGAAGCCGATCCGGGGACGCAGCTCGAAGACGTCGACCTTCCCGAGGCGCTCACCCAACAGGTCCGCGGTGCCGGACGTCGGGTGCGAACGTGCCGCGAGGATCTGCAGCAGCGTCGTCTTGCCGGCCCCGTTGGGACCGAGGACGATCCAGCGCTCCCCCTCGGAGACGGTCCAGTCGACGGAGTCGACGATCGTGGAGGTGCCGCGTCGGACGGTGACGCCCTGCAGGTCGAGTACCGCGCTCATGGTGCCCGACCCTACCGGAGCGGGGAGCCCACCCGGCCCACCGTGGGCCACCTCGCCGAAGCGGTCCACGACGCGTCGCGACAGGCGCCGAAGCACGTCAGGCGTCTATCGTGCGAGGCGTGAGCGAGACCACCACCCTGCCCCGCAGCGTCGTGCTGGCGCTGTGGCTCCAGGCGCTCGGCGCGTCGCACGGCCTCGCGGTGCGTTCGGTGACCGACGACGACGAGCCGCACGCCGTCCTCGGCCTGCCCGGCGCCGAGGCCGAGCAGGTCACGCTGAAAGAGCTCGTCGCGACCTTCTCCGACGGGCCCCGGGAGGTCTGCGCCGTCCTGCCCGCACCCGGCGACCCCTCCGGCGTGCCCGCGGCCGCCACGGCCGCCGCCACGGAGTCCGGCGAGTGCCTGCTCGTGACCACCTCCGCCGGTTCCTGGGCGGCCGTGCCCCGCGTCACCGCGTTCGGCACCGCTCTCGAGCCGGGGCACCTGGTGTCGTGGCAGGTCGTTGAGGTCCCCCCGTGGTCGACCCTCGTGGCCGGAACGCTCGGCTCGCTCGCGGACGCCGAGCGCGAGCTGCGCGGCAGCCTCGTCGTCGCGACCGACGCCCTCGACGCGCTCGACGTCGCCCGGTGGCGCGACGACGCCGCCGACGCGATCGAGCGGGTCCGCAGCTCGAGCACGTCCGGCTGGCCCGTCCCCGACCTCGACGGGCGCCGCGCCCGCGTCATGCAGCTCGCGACCCGCCTGCTGGCCATCGTGGACCTCGCGACCGACGACGACGGCGCGGCAGTCAACCTGTGGCAGATGGACCAGCGGTCGACGGCGCTGCGCGAGGTCGAGCGCACGGCCCGCCGCGCGCTGAGCGCCGCGACCTACGGGTCCGTGCCCTGAGGCGCGGCGCCCCGGACCGTCACGACCCATCGAGCACCGTCCGGTAGACGTCCATCGTGCGCTCGGCGATCGACGCCCAGGCGAAGTGCTCCTCGGCCCGGCGGCGCCCCGCGGCACCCATCGCGGCGGCACGGGCCGGGTCGCCGACGACCGCGGTCAGGGCGGCGGCCAGGTCGTCCACGAACCGCGCGGGGTCCAGCGGTGTCCCCGTACCGTCGTCCGCCTGCTCGATCGGCACGAGGACGCCGGTGACGCCGTCGTCGACCACCTCGGGGATGCCGCCGGTGGCCGTGGCGACCACGGGCAGGCCCACCGCCATGGCCTCGAGGTTGACGATACCGAGCGGCTCGTAGACCGACGGGCAGGCGAAGACGGTCGAGGCGGCGAGGACCGCGCACAGCTCCTCCCGGGGCAGCATCTCCTCGATCCACACCACGCCGGCAGCCGATCCCCCGCCGCGCGCGGCACGCAGCTCGTCCACGAGGTCGCGGACCTCCGCCATGATCTCCGGGGTGTCCGGGGCGCCGGCGCCGAGGACGACCTGCACCTCGTCCGGCAGCCGGGCGGCCGCCCGCAGGAAGTCCGGCAGGCCCTTCTGCCGGGTGATGCGCCCGACGAAGACCACCGCGGGCCGGGTCGGGTCGATGCCGTGCTTCCCCGCGACCCGCGCCACGACGTCGTCCGGCGGACGCACCCAGCCGTCCAGGTCGATCCCGTTGTGGACCACGTGCACCCGGTCGGGGTCCAGCTCGGGGTAGCAGCGCAGGATGTCGGCCCGCATGCCCGCGGAGACCGCGACGATCCCCGCCGCGCCGAGATAGGCGGTGCGCTCGGCCCAGCTCGAGACGGTGTAGCCGCCCCCGAGCTGCTCGGCCTTCCAGGGGCGCAGCGGCTCCAGTGAGTGCGCCGTGACCACGTGCGGGACGCCGTGCAGCATGCCGCCCAGATGGCCGGCCATGTTCGCGTACCAGGTGTGCGAGTGCACCACGTCGGCGCCCGCGACGTCGTCCGCGATCGCCAGGTCCACCCCCAGCGTGCGCAGCGTCGCGTTCGCCCCGGAGAGGGTGGCCGGCTCGTCGTAGCCGGTGACCTGCTCGACGCCGGGCCGCGGCCCGTCGAAGCAGCGCACGCGGACGTCGGCATGCCTGCGCAGGACGGCGGACAGCTCCGCGACGTGCACCCCGGCGCCACCGTAGACGTGGGGCGGGAACTCGCGGGTCAGCAGGTCGATCCTCAACGGGTGGCTCACGCACCTCAACGTAGCGCTCCCGGCCGCGTCGCGCGGCATCCGCCGCCGCGAGGTCCTAGGGTCGGGGCATGGCGTCGTCACACCCGCGGGTCCTGGCCATCGTCCTCGCCGGCGGAGAGGGCAAGCGACTCATGCCGCTGACCTCCCAGCGCGCCAAACCAGCGGTCCCGTTCGGCGGGATCTACCGGCTCGTCGACTTCGCCTTGTCGAACATCATCAACTCGCGCTACCTGCAGGTCATCGTGCTGACGCAGTACAAGTCGCACTCCCTGGACCGGCACATCTCCAAGACCTGGCGCATGTCCTCCCTGCTGGGCAACTACGTGTCCTCGGTCCCGGCGCAGCAGCGTGTCGGCAAGCACTGGTACCTGGGCTCGGCGGACGCCATCTACCAATGCCTGAACATCATCGACGACGAGCGTCCCGACATCGTCGTGGTGGTCGGCGCGGACCACGTGTACCGCATGGACTTCTCGCAAATGGTCGACGCGCACGTGGAGTCGGGTGCCCGCGCCACGGTCGCGGCGATCCGCCAGCCGATCGCGCTCGCAGACCAGTTCGGCGTCATCGACGTCGAGCCCGAGGACCCCACGCGGATCCGCGACTTCCTGGAGAAGCCGGTGGCGCCCGTCGGCCTGCCCGACTCCCCGCAGGAGGTGCTGGCCTCCATGGGCAACTACGTCTTCGACGCCGACGCCCTCGTCGAGGCGGTCACGAAGGACGCGGCGGACCCCGACTCCCGGCACGACATGGGCGGCGACATCGTCCCGGCCTTCGTGCGGGAGGGCACGGCCGGCGTCTACGACTTCATCCGCAACGACGTCCCCGGTTCCACCGACCGGGACCAGGCGTACTGGCGTGACGTCGGGACGATCGACGCGTACTTCGACGCGAACAAGGATCTCATCGCCGTCCAGCCGGTCTTCAACCTGTACAACGAGGACTGGCCCTTGTACACCGGCTACACCGGTCTCCCGCCGGCGAAGTTCGTCCACGCGGGCCCGGGCCGCCTCGGGCACGCCGCAGACTCGATCGTCTCACCTGGTGTCCTCGTCTCCGGCGCGACGGTCGCAGGGTCCATCCTGTCCCCGGGCGTGCACCTGCACTCCTGGGCGACGGTCACCGACTCCGTGGTGATGGACGGCGTCCAGGTGCACCGGCACGCCCAGGTGCACCGCGCCATCCTCGACAAGTTCGTGGTGGTGGACGAGCGCGCCCGGATCGGTGTCGACCACGAGGAGGACCGGGCCCGGGGCTTCACCGTCACCGACTCGGGGATCACCGTCGTCCCGAAGGGTTCCCACGTTGCCTGACAGCGCCACCGCCGCGCCCCGACCAGAACTGTCCGGCCGACCGCGTCGTCGACGACTCGTCGTGACCGACGTCGACTCCACGTTCGTCACCCAGGAGGTCATCGAGCTCATCGCCGAGCACGCCGGCACCCGCGACGAGGTCGCCGCCGTGACCGAGCGCGCGATGCGGGGCGAGCTCGACTTCGCCGCCTCGCTGCGTGAACGCGTCGCCACGCTCGCCGGCGTGCCGGTGTCCGCGCTCGACGCGGTGCGCGAGGCGCTCATCCTGACGCCGGGTGCGGCCGAGCTCACCGCCGAGGTGCAGCGCCGCGGGTGGGAGCTCGCTCTCGTCTCCGGCGGGTTCGCCGAGATCCTGGCTCCGCTCGCCGCGCCGCTCGGCATCACCCGCTGGCGCGCGAACCGGCTCGAGGTGGCCGACGGCGTGCTCACCGGCCGGACCGTCGGCCCCGTCGTCGACCGGGCCCACAAAGAAAGCACGCTCCGCGAGTGGGCGGCCGAGCTGGGGCTCGGCATGGCGGACACCGTCGCGGTGGGCGACGGCGCCAACGACCTCGACATGATCGGGGCCGCCGGGATCGGTATCGCGTTCGCCGCGAAGCCGCTGGTGCGCGAGCAGGCGCCGTACAGCATCGACGGGCCGCGGCTCGACGAGGTGCTGCGCATCGTCGACGAGGTCGACGCCGCCGCTCCGGTCGCCTCCCCGCAGGACTAGCTGCCCGAGCGCCTAGCTCGGGCGGCCGACCCGCAGCAGCGTGGCGGACCGCTTGCCCCACTCAGCCCACGGCTGCTTGAGGGCGTGCAGCACCGAGTAGGTCGCGGTCGGCACCCCGACACGGACCTGCGCGAGAGCGGCGTCGTCCGACGACGTGTCGGCGAGATAGGCGGCGGCGGCCGCCATCGTGGGCTCGTGCCCGATGACCAGCAGCGTCTTGACCCGCGGGTCGACGCCCCGGACGAGCTCCAGGACGTCACCGATGCTCGCCGCGTAGAGCTCGTCGCGTACCTCGGCCGCCAGATGGTTGCGCTCTCCGTGGTTGCCCAGGTGGGCTCGGGCGAGCTCCCAGGTCTGGCGGGTGCGCAGCGCGGACGAGACGAGGGTGAGGTCCGGGACGAGCCCCGCCGCCGTCAGCGCCATCCCGACCCGACCGGCCTGCTTGCGCCCGTTCAACGCGAGCGCGCGATCCGCGTCGAGCACGGTGCCCTTGCCGGGCTCGGCCTTCGCGTGCCGAAGCAGCACGAGCCGACGTCCCTTGTCCGGGACGGCGACGGCGTACTTCGGCTGCTTCACGGGACCTCGCTCACTGACCCATCGCGTGGACGCCGCCGTCGACGTGCACGATCTCGCCCGTCGTCGCCGGGAACCAGTCGGACAGCAGCGCCACGACCGCGCGGGCCGCCGGCTCTGCCGTCGTCTGGTCCCAACCGAGTGGCGCACGGCGCGGCCAGGCGTCCTCCATGGCCTCGAAGCCGGGGATGGACTTGGCGGCGGTCGTGCGGATCGGGCCCGCCGAGACCAGGTTGGCCCGGATGCCGGACGGCCCCAGGTCCCGCGCGAGGTACCGGTTGGCGGACTCGAGTCCGGCCTTCGCCACACCCATCCAGTCGTAGACGGGCCACGCGAAGCCGGCGTCGAACGTCAGGCCGACGTACGCCCCGCCGTCCGCCATCAGCGGCTGGGCCGCCGTGACGAGCGACTTGTACGAGAACGTCGAGACCTGCACCGCGGTGGCGACGTCGTCCCACTCGGCGGACAGGAAGTTGCCGCCCATCACGCTCTGCGGCGCGAACCCGATCGAGTGCACGACGCCGTCGAGCCGGTCGGTGTACTCGCGCACCTGGTCGGCGAGCGAGGCGAGGTCCTCGGAGCTCGTCACGTCGAGCTGGACGACGGGCGCGGTGACGGGCAGCCGCTTCGCGAACGCCTGGGTCAGCTTCATCTGCCGCCCGAAGGACGTCAGGACGACCTCGGCACCCTCCTCCTGCGCGAGCCGCGCGGCGTGGAAGGCGATCGAGCTGTCCGTCAGGACGCCCGTGATGAGCAGCTTCTTGCCGTCGAGCAGAGCCATGGTGACCTTTCAGTGAAGTTCTGGTGGGAGCGTATCGGGCCGTGCGCCCGAGGGACAGTTCAGTGGCCCATGCCCAGGCCGCCGTCGACCGGCACGACCGCGCCGGAGACGTAGGCCGCGGCGTCCGAAGCGAGGAACTCCACGACGCCGGCGACCTCGTCGGGGGTCGCGAACCGGCCCGCGGGGATCGACTCCCGGTACTTCTTCTGGGTGCCCTCGGGCAGCGCGGCCGTCATGTCGGTCTCCACGAAACCGGGGGCGACCACGTTGGCCGTGATCCCCCGCCCCCCGAGCTCACGGGTGATCGACCGGGCCATACCCACCAGGGCGGCCTTCGTGGCGGAGTAGTTGACCTGGCCCGGACCGCCGTACAGCCCGACGACCGACCCGATCAGCACGATGCGCCCCGACCGGGCGCGGATCATGGGCTTGGAGGCGCGGCGCACGCACCGGAACGTCCCGGTGAGGTTCACGTCGACGACCTGCTCGAACTCCTCGTCGCTCATCCGCATCAGGAGCTGGTCGCGGGTCACGCCCGCGTTGGCGACCAGCACCGTGGGAGCGCCGAGCTGCGCCTCGATCTCGCCGAAGGCGGCGTCGACCGCCGCACTGTCCGTGACGTCCGCCACGAAGCCGTGGACGCCCTCAGGCAGGTCGCCGCCCCGGTAGATCGTCGCGACGACGTCCCCTGCGGCGACGAATCGCTCGGCGATCGAACGGCCGATGCCGCGTGCGGCCCCGGTCACGACGACCACACGGCCGGATGCTGCCTGCTCTGCCACGGATGCTCCTCTCGACGACGGACCCTGCGGTCCGGGTGCACGGCGGTGCGCCTGTGCGACCGTACCCCGGTGCCGTGCCGGTCCCGCGCTGACGGCGAGGCACACGTCGCCGAACGGGATTGTCGGTTTCCTCCAAAGACCGAGCAGCGCGGGTGCAGCCGTAGACTGGACGGGTGAGCACGCCCCGGCCCCACGAGGTCACCTCGATCACGGGCGTCCCGGCAAGCCTTGCCGAGGACCAGCGGAGACGGCTGCGCCAGTACCTGTTCCAGATGGGTCTGAGGATCGTCCTGATCCTGGCCGCCGCGCTCCTCGTGGACGGCTGGCTGATGTGGGTCTGCTTCGCCGGCGCCGTCGTGCTGCCCTACTCCGCGGTGCTGCTCGTCAACGCCGGGCGCGACCGGTCGACGCGCGACTCGTCGGCGGTGCAGCCCGTGCAGCCGTCCGAGATCGAGGCCACGCCGACACCCCTCGACGATCCGGGCCCACGCGTGGTGGACCACACCGACGACACGCCGTCGGCGGCACCCGACGGCCGGAAGGACGACTGATGGACGTGCTCGGCCTGGGCGCCGACCCCGTAACCGCCGACGAGCTCGTGTGCTCGGCCAAGGGATGCCGCGCCGACGCGCGCTGGGGCCTGCTGTGGAACAACCCGCGCCTCCACACTCCCGAACGCCGCAAGGTGTGGCTCGCGTGCGACGACCACCGTGAGCACCTCGAGCAGTTCCTCGGCGCGCGGTCGTTCTGGAAGCAGACCGTCCCCGTCGGCGAGCTGGAGCACGTGTGAAGCGGACTCGTCGGCAGTGGGCCACGCTCGGTCTCGCAGCGGTCCTGCTCGCGGGCCTGTGCGTGCTCGCGGCGTTCTGGCAGTGGCACCGGTACACCGACCGGCAGGAGCAGATCGACCTCGTCCAGGTCAACTACGCGGCGGCGCCCGTGCCGCTGGAGGAGCTCGTCGCGACGCCCGGAGCGACCCTGACGGCCGACGACGTGTGGCGGCCCGCCGTGGTCGTCGGTGAGTACGACCCGTCCGGGACGGTGCTGCTGCGCAACCGGCCCGTCAACGGCACCCCCGGCTTCCACCTCCTGGTGCCGCTGCGCACCGAGCTCGCCGGCGAGCCCGTGGTGATCGTCGTCGACCGCGGGTTCGTCCCGCTCGGCGCCGACGCCACCGAGCCGGCGTCCGTCCCCGCTCCCCCGGACGGCGAGGTCGCCGTGACGGTCACGCTCCGGGCCGACGAGCCCGCGGCCGACCGCGGCGCCGAGGCCGGGACGGTGTCGCGCGTCAACACCGCGCAGGTCCTGGCGGCCGGGCCGGCCGACGGACCCGCGTCCGCAGACCGGACCGTCGGCGCGTACGGGCAGATGCGCAGCGAGGCCCCGGCCGCCGACGAGGCGCTGGTGCCGGCGCCACGCCCGGACACCGACCCCGGCTCCCACCTCAGCTACACGTTCCAGTGGGCGATCTTCGCGCTCGGGGCGGTCGGCGGATTCGTGCTGCTGTGGCGGCGCGAGACCCGAGCGGCCACCGTCACGGCCGGCGAGCTCATCGCCGCCGCGGACCCGGAGGGGTCCTCACGTCCGCGCCGCGAGCGCCGCCCGTCCCGCCGGGTGGACGAGGACCACGAGGACGCGCTCGTCGACGCGGCGCGACCCGGCCCTCAGGCGAGGGACACGAGCTCCGCGTAGTCGTCCGACCAGAGGTCCTCGTCGCCGTCCGGCAGCAGCAGCACCCGCTCCGGGTTGAGCGCGTCGACGGCCCCGTCGTCGTGGGTGACCATGATGACGGCGCCCTCGTAGGTGTTCAGCGCGCCGAGGATCTCCGCGCGTGACGCCGGGTCGAGGTTGTTCGTGGGCTCGTCCAGCAGCAGGACGTTGGCGCTGGAGACCACCAGCGTGGCCAGCGCGAGCCGCGTCTTCTCCCCGCCGGAGAGGACGTGCGCCGGTTTCTCGGCGTCGTCCCCGCTGAAGAGGAAGGACCCGAGGGTGGTGCGCACCTGGGTGTCGGTGAGGTCCGGGGCGCTGTGCCGCAGGTTCTCCACGACGGTGGCGTCCATGTCGAGCATGTCGTGCTCCTGGGCGTAGTAGCCCATCTTGAGCCCGTGACCCGGCAGCACCTCGCCGGTGTCGGGAGTCTCGACGCCGGCCAGCAACCGCAGCATCGTCGTCTTGCCGGCACCGTTGAGCCCGAGGATCACCACCCGTGACCCGCGGTCGATCGCCAGGTCGACCCCCGCGAACACCTCGAGGGAGCCGTAGCTCTTGGACAGCTCCCGGGCGGTGAGCGGCGTCTTGCCGCAGGGTGCCGGCTTCGGGAACCGCAGCGCCGCCACCTTGTCGGTCTGGCGCTCGCCCTCGGTGCCGGCGAGCATCCGTTCGGCGCGCTTGATCATGTTCTGCGCGGCGGTCGCCTTGGTCGCCTTGGCCCGCATCTTGTTGGCCTGCGCCAGGAGCGTGCCAGCCTTCTTCTCGGCGTTCGCGCGCTCGCGCCGGCGACGGCGCTCGTCCTGCTCGCGCTGCGCGATGTACGGGTCCCACCGCAGGTTGTACTGGTCCAGCTCGCCGCGGTTGGCGTCCAGGTGGAAGACCTTGTTCACCGTGGCGCGCAGCAGCTCCACGTCGTGGGAGATCACGATGAACCCGCCGGAGTACGACTTGAGGTAGTCACGCAGCCAGACGATCGAGTCGGCGTCCAGGTGGTTGGTCGGTTCGTCGAGCAGCAGCGTGTCGACCCCCGAGAACAGGATCCGGGCGAGCTCGACGCGTCGGCGTTGACCGCCGGAGAGCGTGTGCAGGGGCTGGCCGAGGATGCGGTCGTCGAGCGCGAGGTTGCTCGTGATGCGGTGCGCCTCCGACTCGGCCGAGTAGCCGCCGGCGGCGAGGAACCGCGTCTCCAGCTTCGGGTAGCGCTCCATCGCCGACACCTGGACGTCAGCGTCCTCGCTCGCCATCTCCTTCTCCGCCTGACGCATCTTCGCCACGATCTTGTCGAGTCCGCGAGCGCTGAGCACCCGGTCCATCGCCAGGACGTCGAGGTCGCCCGTGCGCGGGTCCTGCGGCAGGTAGCCGATCTCGTTGCCGCGGGTGATCGTGCCCCCTGCCGGCAGGGTCTCGCCCGCGAGGGTCTTGGTGAGCGTGGTCTTGCCGGCGCCGTTGCGGCCGACCAGGCCGATGCGGTCGCCCGGAGCCACGCGGAACGTGGCCTCGTGCAGCAGGACGCGGGCGCCGAAGCGCAGCTCGACGCCGTGGGCGGTGATCAAGGCAGGGGTGTCCTTCAGAAAGTGGGTGCGGGATCAGCCGCCAGTCTACGGGTCGCACGCTCCCGGGTCCGCGGTCTGGGTCACACGACGCCGCTCGTCGGTAAGGTTCCCCCGTGAACTCCTCCGACACGCCCCGGGCGCGAGCCGTCGTGCAGCCGTTCCAGCACCGCGCCGCCGTCCGGTGAGCGGGCCGGCGCCCCGCCTGCCGCGGGTGACGGCGCTCCTCCTGGCGGGCGCCACGGTGGCGGCCGGGCTCGCGGGACGGGCCTGGCTGCCCGGCGACGTCGGCGGCCCGCTGGGCGACGTCCTGTACGCGATGCTCGTCGTCTGGCTCGTCGTCCTGGTGCTTCCGCGCGCACCGCGGGTCGTGGCGTCCGTGACCGCCCTCACGGTGTGCACGGCGATCGAGCTGTCGCACCTGACCGGGATGCCCGGGGAGCTGCTCGAGCGCGTCCCCGCCGCGCGGTTCGTCCTGGGGACCGGCTTCGGGGCGGCGGACCTCGCCTGGTACGCCCTCGGAGCGTTCCTGGGCGGGGCGCTGCTGGCCCTGCTCAGCCCTCGGGCGCCGGCGGTGGACGAGGCGCTGCGGCACGTGCGTGCGGACCGGGTCGGGGGCTCCGGACGGCGCGCCGCGGCCATCCTCGTTCCGCTGGCGCTGGTCGGCGTGCTCGTCGCCGCAGGTGTCGGCGTCGGGCGGAGCCTGTCGATCGAGGCGCAGGAGCTGGCCGCGCAGGTCGACGTCGCGCGGAGCGAGCTCGCCGACTCCGCGGACAGGGTGGCCGACGACGGCGTCCGGTCGCAGCTGTCCGGCGTGATCGACGAGGCCGGGACGGTCCTGGAGGGCCGCCCGGTCCTCGACCGGCGGCCGGGTGACGCCGCTCGCGCCGGTGACCGGCTCGAGCGAGCCGTCACGACGGTGCACGGGTCCCGCCGTGCGTTCGCGACGTCCGAGGCGGCGGAGGTGCGCGAGACGCTCGGGCCGGTGCAACGCCGGGCGGAACGCATCCTCTCCGCGACGGACGAGCTCGCCGACGCCGGCCGAGGGGCCGACGAGACGGCACGGTCCGACCTGCGCCACGCCCTCGACGTCGCCGCCGACACGCTCGGCACCACGCAGGCGGACCGTCTCGCCGAGCTGCCGCTGGCCGACCTGGAGAGCATCGCCGGCACGCTGGCCACGCACCGCGACGACCTCGACGTGGCCACCACCGACCTGATGTCGGCGCAGGACGCCGCCGTCTGTCCCGAACCGGACCAGGTCTGGTTCCCGGAGGCCGGCAAGCTCCCCGCGAAGCGGCTCGCGCCCATCCCCTGGGCGCCGGAGCACTCGGTGCGCGCGGACCTGGTCGACGGGCTGGTGGCTCTCGACGAGGCGTTCCGGGCGGAGTTCGGCGAGCATCTCACCGTGAACTCCGCGTACCGCTCGTACGAGGAGCAGGTCGCGGTCTACGACCCCGACGACCCGAACCCTCTCGCCGCTCCCCCGGGCTGCTCCAATCACGGGCTCGGTACCGCCGTCGACCTCAGCATGGGCCCGGAGAGCTTCGACGGCGCCCGGTACGCCTGGATGAAGGAGCACGCCGAGGACCACGGCTGGACCCATCCGGCCTGGGCGGAGCCGGACGGGCGGCTCCCGGAGGCCTGGCACTGGGAGTCTGTCGAGACCCCGCTCGGCTACTGACGGCGGGCAGGTCCGGCGCCCGCACGTCGTACGGTGGTCCGGTGACCGCCGCCCGGGACAGGACCCTGCTCGTCGCGTTGCTGTGCGCCGTCAACGTCGGCGGCACGGGCAAGCTGCCGATGAGCGACCTGCGCGCCCTGTGCGAGGGGATCGGGTTCACCGACGTGCGTACGTACATCGCCAGCGGGAACGTCCTGTTCACCACGGGCCTCGGGTCCGACGGCGCACGAGAGGCCCTCGAGAGCGCGCTGCGTGAGCACGCGGGCAGACCGGTGGGTGTCCTGGTCCGGACGCCGGACGAGCTCGTCCGGGTGCGGGACGGCAACCCCTTCCCGGACGCCTCGCCGAGCCGCGTGGGCGTCATGTTCCTCGACACCTCGCCCACCGACGGCACCGCCGAGGGTGCGACGGGCAGGGCCGACGAGGAGATCGTCCTCGGAGACCGGGAGGTCTACGTGCACTACCCGCACGGGATGGGCAGCAGCCGCCTGAGGGTAGCCACCGGCACCGGCCGCGTCACGACCCGCAACATGAACACCGTGGCGAAGCTGGCCGGGCTCGCGGCGGGGCGTTCGTAGCGCCCTCCGCACGACGGCGGAGCAGGTTCCCGAAGGTCGTTGACACGGCCTGTGCACCGGCCTACTTTATCGGTACACCACCCGGTCGGGTGACTCGAGGAAGAGGCACGGTGACAGCTCCACTGCTAGGCGCGAGGGCGCGTCGACTCACGCACGACGACGCGCGCCGACGTCACCACCTCAGCGGCGTCCGACACCCGTGGCGCACCGGCATCGATGCGACGCAGCACCAGCTCCATGACGCTGCGGGCCATCGAGTCGTTGTCCGGGTCGACGGTGGTCAGCCGCGGCACGAGGTAGTCGCCCTCGTCGTCGTTGTCGAACCCCACCACCTGGACGTCCTCGGGGACGCGGCGGCCCAGGTCGGCCAGGGCGCGCAGCACGCCCATCGCCGCAGCGTCCGTCAGGACGAAGACGCCGTCGAACCGCACGCCCTCGCGGTGGAGCCGCATGATGACGTCGTAACCGTCCTTCGTGGTGAACGAGTCCGCATCGACGACGAGCTGCTCGTCGACCTCGATCCCCGCGTCGGCATGCGCCTGCCGGTAGCCGCGGGTGCGCAGCGTGGGCATGCTGTCGACGCCGCGGTCGGGCCGCCCGCCGACCAGGGCGATCCGGCGGGCACCTCCTTCGATCAGGTGGGCCGTCGCGAGGTCGGCGCCACCCACGTTGTCCATCATCACGTGGTCGAACGGGCCGGCCAGGTGCCGCTCGCCGAGCAGGACGACCGGCACCTCCACGCCGGCACCGATCAGGTCCGCGGTCTCGATCTGGACGGGACTGAACACCACCCCGTCGAACGGGCGGAGGCGGTCGGGAGAGATGGCGTCCAGCTCCCCCTCCCGGCTCGCCCCCGTGCGCTCGATGATCACGTGGTACCCCCGCGCCCTCGCCAGCGTGTCGAGACGTGCCGCGAGGTGCGCGTAGTAGGGCCCGTCGAGATGCGGGACCAGCAGGCCGATCGCGCCGCTGCGACCCGCCCGCAGGCGCCGCGCCGTCACGTCGACCGTGTAGTCGAGGCGGGCGACGGCGGCGAGCACCCGTGCCCGGGTCGCCTCGCTCGCTCCCGGGCGTCCGTTGATCACGTTGGACACCGTCATCTTCGACACCCCGGCCTCACGGGCCACGTCGCTCATCTTCACCACGCGCCCATGATGCCCGTCCGGCTGACCGATCGCTGCCCCCGTCGTGGAGGGACCACACCGTCGTGAGACAGATCCTGTACTCGAAGAGGCTCGCCCCGTACCTCTTCATCCTTCCGTTCCTGGTCACGCTGGCCGTGTTCTGGATCGTCCCGATCGGGAGATCCTTCGTGATGAGCTTCCAGGAGGTGCTCTACGGCCAAGCCACGTTCATCGGCACCGACAACTACGAACGGCTCTGGCGGGACCGAGTCTTCTGGCAGGCGCTCTACAACAGCATGCGCTACATGATCCTGACGATCGTGCTGCTGGTCCCGATCCCGATGGTGCTCGCGGCGGTCGTGAACTCGAAGCTCGGGAACCCACGCGTGAAGGCCTTCTTCAAGGCGTCGTTGTTCGTCCCCGCGCTGACCTCGGTCGTCGTCGCCGGCATCGTGTTCCGGCTGATCTTCGCCGAGTCCGACTCCGCGATGATGAACCAGGTCGCCGAGTTCTTCGGCTTCGGTCCGGTCCGCTGGCTGCGCGAGGACATCACCGGCCTCGTCGCTCTCCTCGCACTCGCGCTCTGGCGATGGAGCGGGGTGAACACCATGTACTTCCTGGCCGGGATGCAGTCGATCCCGACCGAGTACTACGAGGCCGCGTCGATCGACGGCGCGAGCAAGTTCCAGCAGTTCCTCCACATCACCATCCCGAACCTCAAGCCGACGATCGTCTACGTCGTGACGATCAGCGTGTACGGAGGGCTCGCGATGTTTCTCGAGAGCTTCATGCTCTATGCCGGGAACTCGTCGCCGAACAACCAGGGCCTGACGGTGATCGGCTACCTCTACCGCAAGGGCATCGAGGAGAACGACCTCGGGTTCGCCTCGGCCGTCGGGGTCGTGCTGCTCGTCATCGTCATGACGATCAACCTCACGTACCTCATCGCCAGCGGGACGTTCAAGAAGGAGGCCGCGTGATGGCTGCCCAACCACCCACCACGGTCCGCGGGGGATCCGCACCCCAGGAGTCCGGCACCGGCTCGACCCCGCCGGACCGGACGACCGCCGGCCCACGACGCCTCTCGCCGCGGGCCGCGACGTGGATCCAGTCCGGGTTCCTCCTCCTGATCGCCGCGATCGCCCTCGTGCCGCTCGTCGCGATCTTCATCGGCACCTTCCAGGACGGCAACGACGTCATCCGCCGAGGCATGACGTTCGACGTCGACGTCAGCACGCTCAGCCTGGACAACTACGTCCTGCTGTTCACCGACTCGGGACCGTACTTCCGCTGGTTCGCCAACACGCTCCTGCTGACGGTGGCCCAGGTCGCGGGCACGCTCCTGGTGAGCTCCTTCGTCGCCTACGGGTTCGCGATGTACCACTTCAAGGGCAAGACGCTGTCGTTCATCATGGTGCTCCTGCTCATCACCGTGCCGTTCGAGATGCTCATGCTGCCCCTGTACGTCCAGGTGAACGACATGGGCCTGGCTGACACCTACCTCATCATCGTGCTGCCCTTCCTCGCGGCCGCCGTGACGATCTTCTTCTTCCGGCAGTACTTCCTCGGCATACCGAAGGAGATCCTCGAGGCGGGTCGCGTGGACGGCGTGACCGAGTTCGGCATCTTCTTCCGCCTCGTGCTCCCCATCAGCAAGCCGGCCATGGCAGCGATGGCGATCCTCAACGGGATGCTCTGCTGGAACAACTTCCTGTGGCCGCTCCTCGTGCTGCGGACCCCGGAGAAGTTCACGTTGCCGATCGGTCTCAACACCCTGCTGACTCCCTACGGCAACAACTACGAGCTCCTCATCATCGGAGCCTTCTTCTCGCTCATCCCGATCCTCATCCTCTTCCTGGCATTCCAGCGATTCTTCATCGAAGGAATCACCGCGGGGGCCGTCAAGGGTTGACCTCCCGCCCGACCGAACGGAGAAAGTTCATGACCACACAGCGAACGAAGATGTCCGCGCTCGTCGCAGGGCTCGCCGTCGCCTCGCTCGCCGCCTGCAGCGGCGGCGGCAGCGGTGAGGCCGCACCGACCCAGAACTCTGACGGTTCCACGAACCTGAGCATGTGGACGTTCGCGGACGTGCACGCCGCGTACTACGAGGAGATGGCCGACCAGTGGAACGACGCGAACCCTGAGCAGGAGATCAGGCTGGACGTCACCGTGTACCCCTACGAGGACATGCACAACAAGCTCCAGCTCGCCGTCAACTCGGGCGAGGGTCTTCCCGACGTCGTCGACATCGAGGTCAACAAGTTCGCCAGCTTCGTCAAGGGGTCGACTCCCCCGCTGGTAGACCTGACCGAAGCCGCGGCGCCGTACGCGGACGACGTCGTCCAGGCACGTCTCGACCTGTACAGCAAGGACGGGAAGGTGTACGGCTTCCCGACGCACGTGGGCGCTTTCGTCGCTTTCTACAACACGGAGCTGCTCGAGGGCGCCGGCATCGACTACACCACGATCGAGACGTGGGACGACTTCCGTGAGGCCGGTGCCGAGTACAACGCCGCCACCGACAAGGCGTTCGGCGTCGCCAGCACCGGCGTCAACTTCGTCGAGCCGCTCATCACGGCCCAGCTGGGCGGGGAGTTCTTCGACGCCGAGGGGAACCTGCAGGTGAACAGTCCTGAGGTCGTCGAGGCGCTCTCCATGGAGCAGGAGATGCAGGACGCCGGCGCGATCTCGACGATCCCCGGTGGCAGCCCCGACTCCGAGGAAGCCTTCGGCGCCATCAACAACGGCGACTACGCGGCGATCGTGTACCCGGCGTGGTACACCTCCCGGTTCGTGGACTACATGCCCGACCTCGAGGGCAACGTCGCCATCGCGCCGGCGCCCGTCATCGAGGGCGGTGCCGCGCAGACCATCGGTGGCGGTGGCACGGGCGCCTCGGTACCCGTCGCCTCCCCGAACCGAGACCTCGCATCCGACTGGCTCGCGTTCGCCAAGCTGTCGCCGGAGGCCAACGTCGCGGTCTGGGAAGTGCTCGGCTTCGACCCGGTGAACATGGCCGTCTGGGAGGACGAGGCCGTGACCATGAACCCTGACAACAAGTTCAACCAGTACTTCCAGACCAACCTGTTCGACGTCCTGAACGAGGTCAAGGGCGGGATCGGGCACCTCGACTCCTTCACCGATCCGAACTGGCCGAGCGTCGACAACACGTTCCGCACCGTCACCCTCAACGAGATCTTCGAGAACGGCGTGCCCGCGCAGGACGCTCTCGACCAGACGCAGTCCGACCTGCAGAACGAGCTCGGTCAGTAGTTCCCCGACCTGCGTCACCAGCGTTCCCCGCCCCGTTCCCGGAGGAAGCCTCATGCTGCCCACTTCTGTCACCGTCGATCCGGCCTTCGTCGTCGGGCCTGTGCGTCGTCGCACGTTCGGTTCGTTCGTCGAGCATCTGGGTCGGTCGGTGTACACCGGGATCCACGATCCGGAGCACCCGAGCGCCGACGCGGACGGGTTTCGTGGTGACGTGTTGGAGCTGATCCGGGAGCTCGGGATCTCCACCGTGCGCTACCCGGGTGGCAACTTCCTGTCCGGGTACCGGTGGCAGGACGGGATCGGTCCGGTGAAGGAACGGCCGCGTCGCCTGGACCTGGCGTGGCACTCCACGGAGCCGAACCTGGTCGGGGTGGACGAGTTCATGCGGTGGGCGGCCAGGGCCGGGGTGGAGCCGATGATGGCGGTCAACCTCGGCACGCGGGGTATCGCGGAGGCGCTGGAGCTGCTGGAGTACTGCAACGTGCCCGGTGGCACGGAGTGGTCCGAGCGGCGCCGCGCGAACGGTGCCGAGGACCCGTACCGGGTCACGATGTGGTGCCTGGGCAACGAGATGGACGGGCCGTGGCAGATCGGGCACAAGACCGCGCACGAGTACGGTCGCCTGGCCGCGGAGACCGCCCGGGCGATGCGGATGATCGACCCGGGCCTGGAGCTGGTGGTGTGCGGGTCGTCGAACTCGGCCATGCCCACGTTCGGCGCGTGGGAGCACACGGTCCTGACCGAGGCCTACGAGCACGTCGACCACGTCTCGGCGCACGCCTACTACTACGAGTCCGACGGCGACCTCGCCTCGTTCCTGGCCTCCGCGGTCGACATGGACCACTTCATCGACGCCGTGGCCGCCACCGCGGACGCCGTGCGCGCGGCGGGCAAGCACTCGAAGCGCATCAACATCTCCTTCGACGAGTGGAACGTGTGGTACCAGCAGCGGGCCGAGTCCCGCCCGCCGTCCGGCGACGACTGGCCCGTGGCTCCGGTGCTGCTCGAGGACCGGTACAACGTGGCCGACGCCGTCGTGGTCGGCAACCTGCTCATCAGCCTGCTGCGCCACACCGACCGGGTCCACGCCGCCTCCCAGGCCCAGCTCGTCAACGTCATCGCCCCGATCATGACCGAACCGGGCGGACGAGCCTGGAAGCAGACGATCTTCCACCCCTTCGCACTCACCTCCCGGTACGCCACCGGTGACGTGCTGCGCCTGGCGATCGACTCACCCGTCACCGAGACCGCCCGCTTCGGCGAGGTGGCCGTGCTCGACGCCGTCGCCACCCACGACCCCGCCACCGGCGAGGTCGTCCTCTTCGCGACCAACCGCTCGGTGAGGGACGACGTCGTCCTGGACGTCGACCTGCGGGGCTTTCCCGGCCTCGCCGTGCTGGAGGCGCTGACCCTGTCCAACCCCGACCACACCTGGGCCGCGACCGCCGACGACGACACCACCGTGGTCCCGCGCCCCAACACCACCGCCACGACCGCCGACGACCGGGTCCGCACCGAGCTACCGCCCGTGTCCTGGACGATGATCCGGCTCGCGCGCGCCTGACACCGTCCCGGCGGGCGGGGTCCGCCGTGGTCGCGTCCCGGCCGGGCACTGGATCAGATCTGCACGGAACCCGTGGCGAGGAGCACGGCGCCGACGACGGCGAAGGCCGCGACGACGACGAACGTCACCAGGCCCGAGGTGGTGAAGATGCTCGCACGTTGCTCGCGACGCGCGACGTAGTACAGCGCCGTGGCGGGTGCGAGCAGGAGGCACGCGAGGAACACGAACACGTACCCGGCGGCCCAGATGAGGAACAGTGTGTAGACCGTGGAGATGATCGCCACCACCAGCTCGCGGGTGCGGAGACCCTCCGAGACGTTGCCGTACCCGTCGCGGCGCAGCGCGATCTTGACCGCGTAGGCGCTGGCCAGGGCGAACGGGGCGAGGGCGAGCGCCGCCGTCAGGTCGAGCGTGAAGTCGAGCGCGTCGCTGACGAACTGCACGGCGAACAGGATGAGCGTGACGAAGATCGAGGTCCACAGCACCGCGTTCTGCGGCACCTCGCGTGCGTTCAACCGGGAGAAGTAGCGCGGCAGGTCCTTGTCCTTGGCCGCCGCGTAGACGACGTCGGCGGCCAGCAGCTGCCAGGCGAGGTACGCACCGAGCACCGAGACGATGAGGCCGACCCGGATGAGCACCCCGCCCCACGGGCCGACGGCGTCCTCCAGCACGCCGCCGACCGACGGCTGCGGGAGAGCCGCGATGTCATTCTTGGGCAGGACGCCGTAGGACAGGATGGAGATGCTCGCGAACAGGGCGAGCACCGACAGGAACCCGAGCACCGTGGCCCGCCCGACGTCGCGTCGCTCCTTGGCGTACCGGGAATAGACGCTCGCACCCTCGATGCCCAGGAACACGAAGACGGTGATGAGCATGGTGCCCTGCACCTGCACGAACAACGACTCGCCGCCGGGCACGTCGTAGCCACCGGTGAGGTTGCCGACGAAGACGTCCCAGTCGAAGAAGAAGACGACCAGGACCAGGAAGAGCGCCAGCGGCACGAGCTTGGCGACCGTGACGACCGCGTTGATCGCGGCTGCTTCCCTGACGCCCCGGCGGATGAGGAAGTAGAAGCCCCAGACGGCCGCGGCAGAGATGAAGAACGCCGTCCACGTGTCGCCGTCGCCCAGGACGGATCCCAGATCCGGGAAGAGCTGCGACAGGGTGGTCATGATGAGCACCCAGTAGAAGGCGTTGCCCGCGCACGCCGAGGCCCAGAACCCGACGGCCGACAGGAAGCCCGGGTAGACACCGAAACCCTCGCGGGCGTACACGTAGACGCCGTTGTCGAGTGCGGGTTTGCGGACGGCGAGGGACTGGAACACGAAGGCGAGCGTGAGCATGCCCAGCCCTGCGACGGCCCAGGCGATGAGGGCACCGTAGACGCCCGTCTCGCTCGCGAACCGAGCGGGCAGCTGGAACACCCCGGCTCCGACCATCGAGCCGACCACCATCGCGGTCAGGGCGGGAAGAGTGAGCTTGTTGGCTGTAGCGGCGCCTTCGGCAGTGGAGGTCATCGAGGCCTTCTCGTCCCGGACGGACGTCGCGCACGCGACGTGGGGGCTCCAGTCCCCCGGCTCCACTTGCCATCGTTATCACGCGCCGGCGTCCACCGCAGCCTGGAGACGCCTCCAGGTGGCGGTGGACGTCGGGTCCTGCGGTGCGGCCGCCGCCAGGTCGAAGACCCGGCCGGGACGGGCCCTGGACTCAGACGTTGAAGCCGAGCATGCGGAGCTGCTCGCGGCCGTCCTCCGTGATCTTCTCCGGACCCCACGGCGGCATCCAGACCCAGTTGATCCGGTGCCCGGTCACGAGCCCTTCGAGAGCCTGCGCCGACTGGTCCTCGAGGACGTCGGTCAGCGGGCACGCCGCCGAGGTCAGGGTCATGTCGATCGTGGCGTGGTTGTTCTGGTCCACCTCGACGCCGTAGACGAGGCCGAGGTCGACGACGTTGATCCCGAGCTCGGGGTCGATGACGTCGCGCATGGCCTCCTCGACGTCGGCTGCGGTCGTCGCGCCCGGCGTCGGACCAGCGGGCGCGGCCGTCTCGGTCGTGTTCTCAGTCATCGGTTCCTCCGGTCGGGTCGGCCAGCGCGCCGCTGCGCGCCAGCGAGTCCTTCAGCGCTGCCCAGCCGAGCAGCGCGCACTTGATGCGGGCGGGGTACTGCGAGACGCCGGTGAACGCCTCGCCGTCGCCGAGCGACTCGAGCGCCGCCTCGTCGTCCAGCCCTTTGCCGCGCGAGGCCATGAGCGCGTGGAAGGTCGCGTCGAGCTCGCGGACGTCAGCCAGCCCGCGGCCCGTCACGAGCTCGGTCATGACGGAGACCGACGCCTGGGAGATCGAGCACCCCTGGCCCTCCCACGACACGCCCGAGACCACCGCGCCACCGGCACCGTCCGCCACGACGTCCACGCGGAGGGTGACCTCGTCGCCGCACGTCGGGTTCACCTGGTGCGACTCGCCCCGCAGGTGGCCGTCGGCAGGCTCGGCCAGCCCACGGCCGTGCGGGTGCTTCGCGTGGTCCAGGATGACCTGCTGGTACATCTGCTCCAACGAACCGCTCATGCGTCCTCCCTGCTCACTCTGCACCGAAGAACGCTCGCACACCCGTCAGCGCTTCCCGGAACGCCGTGATCTCGTCGACGGTGGTGTAGACCGACGCCGAGGCACGGGCCGTCGCCGCCACACCGAACCGCCGGTGCAGCGGCTGGGCGCAGTGGTGGCCGACCCGTACGGCGATACCGCGGTCGTCGAGCACCTGGCTCACGTCGTGCGCGTGCACGCCGTCGACGACGAACGAGACGACCGCCAGACGGTCGGTCGTGTCCGTCGGCCCGACCACGCGCACGCCGGGGATCTCGGTGATCCGCAGCAGCTCGGCGGCCAGCTCGTGCTCGTGCCGGGCGACCCGGGCCATGCCGAGCTCGTCGAGCCACTGCGCGGCCACACCCATGCCGACGGCCTGGGCGACCATCTGGGTGCCGGCCTCGAACCGCTGCGGTGGCGGCGCGTAGGTGGCGCCCTCCATCGTGACGACCTCGACCATGGACCCGCCCGTGGTGACCGGCGGCATCGCCTCGAGCAGCTCGCGGCGAGCGTAGAGGGCTCCCACACCGGTCGGCCCGAGCATCTTGTGCGCGCTGAAGACGGCGAAGTCCACCCCGACGGACCGCAGGTCCACGGGCAGGTGCGGCACCGACTGGCAGGCGTCGAGCACCGTGTACGCGCCGACGCGCCGGGCGGCGGCGACCAGGTCGGCCACGGGGCCGACGGCACCCGTCACGTTGGACACGTGGCCGAACGCCACGATCCGCGTGCGGTCGGTGATCACGTCGTCGACGTCGGAGAGGTCGATCCGGCCGTCGTCGTCCACCCCGAACCAGCGCAGCACGGCGCCGGTGCGGGCGCACAGCTCCTGCCACGGGACGAGGTTCGCGTGGTGCTCGGCCTCGGTCACGACGATCTCGTCACCCGGCTCCAGCCGGAACCGCTCGGCAGCCGCCCCCCCGCGACCGGCCGTAGCGTTCGAGAACGCGTAGGCCACGAGGTTGAGCGCCGCCGTCGCGCCCGACGCCCAGACGATCTCGCCGTCGTCGGCCCCGACGAACGAGGCGACGGCCGAGCGCGCGGACTCGAACGCCTCGGTGGCCTCCTCCGCGAGCTGGTGCGCGCCGCGGTGCACGGCGGCGTTGCGCTGCTCGTAGAACTCGACCTCGGCCTCCAGCACCACGTTCGGCTTCTGCGAGGTCGCCGCCGAGTCCAGGTAGACCAACGGCTTGCCGCCCCGCACCGTGCGCCCGAGCAGCGGGAAGTCGGCCCGCACCGCGGCGAGCTCGCTCGCGGTGAGGGCCTCGGCCTGGGCCGGGCGCACGGTGTCGGCGGCGGTCATGGTCCGCTCCGTCAGGCCGACGCCGTGGCGCCGGTGGTCAGGAAGCGGTCGTAGCCCTCGTCCTCGAGCCGCTCGGCGAGCTCGGGGCCGCCCTCCTCAGCGATCCGGCCGTCCACGAAGACGTGGACGAAGTCCGGCTTGATGTAACGCAGGATGCGCGTGTAGTGCGTGATGAGCAGGACCCCGACGTCGGTGGTGTCCTTGGCGCGGTTCACGCCCTCGGAGACGACGCGCAGCGCGTCGACGTCGAGGCCCGAGTCGGTCTCGTCGAGGACCGCGAAGCGCGGCTTGAAGAGCTCCATCTGGAGGATCTCGTGGCGCTTCTTCTCACCACCGGAGAAGCCCTCGTTGACCGAGCGCTCGGCGAAGGAGCTGTCGATGCGCAGGTTCTCCATCGCGCCCTTGACCTCCTTGCCCCAGGTGCGCAGCGCCGGGGCCTCGCCGGAGATGGCGGTCTTGGCGGTGCGGAGGAAGTTCGCCACCGACACGCCGGGGACCTCGACGGGGTACTGCATCGCGAGGAACAGGCCGGCGCGGGCGCGCTCGTCGACGCTCATGGCGAGGACGTCCTCGCCGTCGAGCGTGACGGTGCCGGACGTCACCTCGTACTTGGGGTGGCCGGCGAGGGCCGAGGCGAGGGTCGACTTGCCGGAGCCGTTCGGCCCCATGATGGCGTGCGTCTCACCGGACTTGATGGTCAGGTCGACGCCGCGCAGGATCGGCTTCGGCCCTTCCTTGGTCTCGACGCTGACGTGCAGGTCGCGGATCTCCAGGGTGGACATCAGTGGTTCTCCAAATGATTCGAAAGTCTCGGGACGAGAGAAGTGGGGGTCAGGACGCGACGGCGATCGGGGCGTCGATGTCGACGAGGACCTGGTCGCCTTCCACGGTGACCGGATAGACGGGCACCGGCCGGGTCGCGGGCAGCTGCAGCGGCTTGCCGGTGCGCAGGTCGAACTGCGAGCCGTGCAACCAGCACTCGACCCGGCAGCCCTCGACCTCGCCGTCCGACAGCGACACCGCTCCGTGCGAGCAGATGTCGCTGATCGCGTGGAAGTCGCCGTCGGCGTCCCGGACGAGCGCGACGGGGACGGTGGCCCCGTTTGCGTCGTCCAGCTCGACGAGCTTGGCCTCCTCGGGCTCGAGGTCAGCCGTCGTGGCGACGATCTGCTTGGTCACGACGTCACTCCGCCGCGGCGGGCACGCCGGTGATCACGCTCATGGACTTCTCGAGCTCGGCCTCGATCGAGGCGAGCAGACGCTCCTCGACGGACTCCACACCGATCTCGTCGATGAGCTCCGCGAAGAAGCCGCGCACCACGAGCCGGCGTGCGTCGACCTCCGGGATGCCGCGAGCCATCAGGTAGAAGAGCTGCTCGTCGTCGAACCGGCCGGTCGCCGACGCGTGGCCGGCTCCCGCGATCTCGCCGGTCTCGATCTCGAGGTTCGGCACCGAGTCCGCCCGGGCCCCGTCGGTCAGGACGAGGTTGCGGTTGAGCTCGTAGGTGTCCGTGTTCTCGGCCTCGGCCTGGATGAGCACGTCGCCCACCCACACCGTGTGCGCGCCCGAGCCCTGCAGCGCCCCCTTGTAGGTCACGCGCGACTTGCAGCTGGGCACGGCGTGGTCGACGAACAGGCGGTGCTCCTGGTGCTGGTCCGCGTCCGCGAAGTACAGCCCGACCATCTCGACCTCGCCGCCCTCGGCGGTGAACGTCGCGTCGGGGGTGATCCGCACGACGTCGCCGCCGAAGGTCACCACGACGTGCTTGAGCCGTGCGTCGCGGCCGATCGTGGACCGGTGCGCCGCCGCGTGCACGGCACCGTCGGCCCAGTCCTGCACGGAGACGAGGGTGAGGTGCGCACCCTCGTCGACGACGACCTCGACGGTCTGGTTCAGCAGCGCGTCACCACGGTGGTCGATGACCACGACCGCCTCGGAGTGCCGCTCGGCGTGCACCAGCAGGTGCTGCGCCGTCGCGTCCTTCGAGACGCCGTCGATCCGGACCGACGTGACGTCGGAGGCGACCGCCTCGGCGGGCACCGTCACGACGGTGGCCTCGGCGACGGCGTTCCAGGCGCTGACCGCGGTGCGGTCACCGGGCTTGCCGGCCTTGCCGAGGCGCGCGTCGTCACGGGCGACCGTCTCGACCTTGACCTCGGGGGCGGCCTCGACGGCGACCGTGACGCCGTCGGCTCCGAGGGTGTCCGCGAAGAGCGGCTGGAGCCGGGAGACCGGCGAGAAGCGCCACTCCTCCTCGCGCCCCGAGGGCACGGGGATGTCCGCGAGGTCGAAGGAGGTCACCCGCTCGGCGCGGCTGCCGGCGGGAACCACTCCGTGGGAGTGGGCGCCGTCGGCCGCGGCGCGCGAGTGATCGGTGGTGCGATCGGTGGTGGCAGTCATATCAGCCGACGGACCCTTCCATCTGCAGCTCGATGAGGCGGTTGAGCTCGAGCGCGTACTCCATGGGCAGCTCGCGCGCGATGGGCTCGACGAACCCGCGCACGATCATGGCCATGGCCTCGGTCTCGTCCATGCCTCGGGACATGAGGTAGAACAGCTGGTCGGCGCTCACCTTGGAGACCGTCGCCTCGTGCCCCATGGACACGTCGTCCTCGCGGACGTCGACGTACGGATAGGTGTCGGACCGGGAGATCTGGTCGACGAGCAGCGCGTCGCAGAGCACGTTGGAGGCCGACGCCTCGGCACCCTCCAGCACCTGCACCAGCCCGCGGTAGGACGTGCGCCCACCGCCGCGCGCGACGGACTTCGACACGATCGACGACGACGTCCGGGGCGCCGCGTGCACCATCTTGGCGCCGGCGTCCTGGTGCTGGCCCTCGCCGGCGAAGGCGATGGACAGCGTCTCGCCGCGGGCGTGCTCGCCCAGGAGGTAGATCGCCGGGTACTTCATGGTGACCTTGGAGCCGATGTTGCCGTCGACCCACTCCATCTGGGCACCGGCCTCGGCCGTGGCACGCTTGGTCACCAGGTTGTACACGTTGTTCGACCAGTTCTGGATGGTCGTGTACCGCACGCGGGCGTTCTTCTTGACGACGATCTCCACCACGGCGCTGTGCAGCGAGTCGGAGGAGTAGATCGGCGCGGTGCAGCCCTCGACGTAGTGCACGTAGGAGCCCTCGTCGGCGATGATCAGCGTCCGCTCGAACTGGCCCATGTTCTCGGTGTTGATCCGGAAGTAGGCCTGCAGCGGGATCTCGACGTGGACGCCCGGCGGGACGTAGACGAACGACCCGCCCGACCAGACGGCCGAGTTGAGCGCCGAGAACTTGTTGTCACCGGCGGGGATGACCGTGCCGAAGTACTCCTGGAACAGCTCCGGGTAGTCGCGCAGGCCCGTGTCGGTGTCGACGAAGATGACGCCCTGCTCCTCCAGGTCCTCGCGGATCTGGTGGTAGACGACCTCGGACTCGTACTGCGCGGCGACGCCGGCGACGAGGCGCTGCTTCTCCGCCTCGGGGATGCCGAGCTTGTCGTAGGTGGCCTTGATGTCCTCCGGCAGCTCCTCCCAGCTGGTGGCCTGCTTCTCCGTGGACCGCACGAAGTACTTGATGCGGTCGAAGTCGATGCCGGTGAGGTCCGCGCCCCAGCTCGGCATGGGCTTCTTGCCGAAGAGGCGCAGCGCCTTGAGCCGGGCCTTGAGCATCCACTCCGGCTCGTCCTTCAGCGCGGAGATATTGCGCACGACGGCCTCGTTCAGGCCACGCTCGGCGACGGAGCCGGCCTCGTCGGTGTCGTGCCAGCCGTACTCGTAGGAGCCGATCGACGCGATGATCTCGTCGTCGGAGGGCCTCTCGGTCTGTGCCTCTGCCGCCTTGGTGGCGGCGTCCTGGGTAGGAGCGCTCATCGTGATCCTTCCTGCGTGCCGCCGGGGCGGCCGGCGGGGTGGGGGGGAGTCAGCGGGATGTTCGTGACGCAGGCGTGCGCGCCGCCTGCGAGGGTGGCCAGCCGCTGGACGTGCGTGCCGAGAAGCTCCGAGAACGCGCGGGCCTCGGCCTCGCACAGCTCGGGGAAGTCCTCGGCGGCGTGCTGCACGGGGCAGTGGCCCTGGCACAGCTGGACGGTGGGGACGACCGGCCCGACGACGGGCCGCACCGAGGAGGCGTAGCCGTCGGCGGAGAGCAGGTCGGCGAGCTGGGTTGCCCGCTCCTGGGGGTCGCTGGCGGTGAGGCGTGGCGCGTAGCGGCGGACGACGGCGTCGTTGCGCTCGGTGGCGAACGCCTCGACGGCCTCGTCACCGCCCGTGCGACGCAGGTACCGCATCACCTGGGTGGCGAGCTCCGAGTCCTGCTCGCCGAGCTCGGCCTGCCCGGCAGGGCTGACGACGTAGTGCCGTGCCGGCCGGCCGCGGCGGGCCGGCACGGCTCCCGTGCCGCCGTCGTGCACCGTGATGGTGCCGTCGCGCTCGAGGCCGGCCAGGTGACGGCGCACGGCCGCCTGGGTGAGCCCGAGCACGTCGGCGAGGCGACCCGCGGTGACCGGGCCCTCGGTCGCGACGAGCGCGAGCACACGACGGCGGGTGCCGTCGCTCTCCGCGTGCGGGGTGTGCGCAGCAGCGTGCGCACCCCAGGGTGCCTGGGTGGTCGTCACGTGCTCACCTCCGTCGTCGATATAGATAACATCCTTGTTGCGTAATCAGGGATGTCAAGCAAGGCATGCCTCACCGAACCCGGGAAACCGCAGGCTGGCGCACATCGTGCGACGCAGGTCACACACGTTTCACCGGCTCTTCACCGGCGCGGTTCAACCCTCGACGACCTCGCCGTCGATGACGGCGCCCCCGGTGGGTCCCTGCGTCCCCAGCCTCCGCAGCTTCATCCCGAGCGTGACCAGGGCGGCCCCGATCACGACGGCGAAGATGCCGACGATCACCGACATCACCTCGACGGTGCGACCCGGGTTCGTGAAGCAGACGACCGCCAGCGCGACGAACAAGAGACCCGACAGCAGGGTCCACAGCCACGACGTGCCGCCCCGGGACCGCATGGCGAAGGCGCCGACGATCTGCAGCAGCCCGAAGACCAGCGCCCAGACCGCGATCAGGACGAGAACGAGCCCGAGCGCCAGGCCCGGCAGGAACAGCAGCACACCGCCGAAGACGACCGCCGCCACGCCGATGCCGACGTTCACCGACCCGGCCTGGCTCCCGCGCCGACGCAGCCCGTCGACGAGCGAGACGACGCCGTCCACGACGACGAACGCTCCGAAGACCTGCACGAGCAGTCCCGGGGTCTTGTCCGGCAGGAGGATCGCCAGCAGCCCGAACCCCACCGCCAGCACGCCACGGACCACCGGCCAGTACCAGATGCGACGCGCCAGCGACGCGAGGTCGGCCGGCTGGGTGAACGGGGAGAAGGTCATCGTCACTCCAGGTGTCTCGAAGCGTCCGTAGAATCTTCTGGTGCCCACCACCGATACGCCACCCGGCGTCGCCGTCGACGTGCGTCGACTGCGCAAGACCTACGGCGGCCGTGACGTCGTCGACGGCCTCGATCTGCAGGCTACCGCCGGTGCCGTCACCGCGGTGCTCGGCCCGAACGGTGCCGGCAAGACCACCACGGTCGAGTGCTGCGAGGGCCTGCGCTCCCCCGACGCTGGAACCGTGCGCGTCCTGGGGCTCGACCCGGTCGCGGACGCGGCGGCGCTGCGCCCTCGGGTCGGCGCCATGCTGCAGGACGGCGGCCTGCCGACCGGCGTGCGCGCGATGGAGATGCTGCGCCACGTCAGCCGGATGTACGCCGCCCCCCGCGACGTCGACGAGCTCGCCGAGCGGCTCGGGCTGCACGCCTTCGCCCGCACCACCGTGCGGCGGCTCTCCGGCGGCCAGCGGCAGCGCCTCGCGCTCGCCGCCGCCGTCGTCGGAGGTCCCGAGGTCGTCTTCCTCGACGAACCGAGCGCCGGGATGGACCCGCAGTCACGACGCGCCGTCTGGGACCTCGTGCGCGAGCTGCGTGCCGACGGCGTCGCCGTCGTCCTGACGACCCACCTGATGGACGAGGCGGAGGACCTGGCCGACGTGGTCCACGTCGTCGACCACGGCCGGGTCATCGCCTCGGGCGACGTCCCGGCGCTCCTCTCCGACGGCGCCTCCGGCAGCGCGCCCCAGGTCCGGTTCGCCGCGCGCCCCGGCCTGGCGGTCGGCGCCCTGGCCGAACGGCTGACCCGCGGTGCGCCCGACGGCGGCTGGTCGGCCACCGAGCCGGAGCCCGGCGAGTACGTGGTCACCGGCGCCGTGGGACCATCGACGCTCGCGGAGCTGACCGGGTGGCTCGCCGAGCAGGACACCCTGACCACACGCCTCACCGTGGGCCGCCGCACCCTCGAAGACGTGTTCCTCGACCTCACCGGACGGCACCTGCGATGACGATCTCCTCCCCCGCCCCGGCCCACCGGCGTGTCGCTGCGCAGGCCGCGTTCGAGACGCGGGCGATCCTGCGCAACGGCGAACAGCTGCTCGTGACGATCGTGATGCCCGTCCTGCTCCTCGTGGGGCTGGTGCGCACGTCGGTGGTCGGGCTCGACACCGGCGGCGTCGACCGCGTGGACTTCGTGACGCCCGGGATCCTCGCTCTGGCGTGCGTCACCACGTCCTTCACGTCGCAGGCGATCGCCACCGCGTTCGACCGCCGCAACGGTGTGCTGCGGCTGCTGTCCACGACACCGCTCGGTCGCGGCGGCCTCCTCGCCGGCAAGGTCCTCGGGGTCCTGGCGGTCCAGGGAGTGCAGGTCGCGGTGATCGGAGTCGTGGCGCTCGCCCTCGGCTGGCAGCCCGAGCTCTCCGGCGTCGTGCCCGCGATCGGGCTCGGCCTGGCGGGCACCGCCGCGTTCACCGCGCTGGCCCTGCTGCTCGCCGGCACCCTGCGCGCCGAGGGCGTGCTCGCCGTCGCGAACCTCGTGCTGGTGCTGCTTGTCGTCGGCGGTGGGCTGATCGTGCCGCCCGCCGAGCTGCCGGGCCCGCTGGCTCCCCTCGCCACCTTCCTGCCGTCCGGCGCGCTCGGCGAAGGCCTGCGTGGTGCGCTGCTCGGCACCGGAGTGCCGCCGCTGAGCGCCGTGGTCCTGCTCGCCTGGGCCGCCGCCCTCGGGGTCGGGGCGCGCAGGCTCTTCCGCTGGCACTGACCGGTGGACGACCGATCTCACAGCCCGACACCGCCCGCACGGGCCGGTGCGGCGCCGTCGGCCACTATCGTGGTGCCGTGAGCACGCCCGCGCCCGCCACCCCTTCCGACACGACCTCGGAGTCCGCCCCGCCACGTGCCGGGCGCGCCGACCCGCTCGCCCGGTTCCGCGGGTGGACGCGCGGGATCCTGATCGCGAACGTCGTCGCACAGATCGGCATCATCGTCACCGGTGGCGCCGTGCGGCTGACCGGGTCCGGGCTCGGCTGCTCGACGTGGCCGCTGTGCGAGCCGGGTCAGTTCACCCCGGTGTTCCACGAGGCGGCCAGCTACCACCCGTTCGTCGAGTTCGGGAACCGCACCATGACCGGCGTCCTCGCGGTGATCGCGCTCGCAGTGCTGCTGCTCGTGTGGACGGACCGGCGCCGGTCGGACGCCTACCGCCGGCTCGGCGTCGTCCCGCTGGTGGGCGTGGCCGCGCAGGCCGTCATCGGCGGTGTCGTCGTCCTGCTCGACCTGCACCCCGGCTGGGTCTCCCTGCACTTCGTGGTGTCGGCGGCGCTCGTGTGGTGGTCCGCCTACCTGCTGCACCGGCACGGCGAGGGCGACGGTACCGCGCAGCCGGTCGGCTCGGGTGCCGTGACGCTCGCCGGCCGGGTTCTCGGGGTGCTCGTGGTGCCCGTCGTCGTGCTCGGCGTCATCGTCACCGGTGCCGGTCCGCACTCGGGCGACACCGAGGTCGGGTACCGGCTCGCCGTGGACCCCCTGGCGATGACCCGTGCGCACTCGACGTCCGTCTGGCTGTTCGTCGCCGTGCTCGCCCTGCTCCTGCTCCTCCTGCTGCGCCAGCCCGCCGGCGACCTCGTCCGGCGCGCACGCCGCGGCGCCTGGCTGCTGCTGGTCGTCACGCTGGCCCAGGGTGCCGTCGGCTACACGCAGTACTTCACCGGGCTCCCCGAGCTGCTCGTGGGCGTGCACATGCTCGGTGCCGGGCTGCTGGTGTGGGCCACGGCGAACGCCGTGCTGCGGCTACGCACCCGCTGACCGTCAGTCGGGCAGCTCGCCCCGGCGGTAGGGCCACGGCACGTCGACGTCCCGCAACGACGCCCACCCGCCGGCCCGGCTCGCTGCCGCGGCAAGGATGCCGACGACGGCGGACGGGTTGTGCAGTCCGCCGGCCAGGGTCCGCTCGACCGCCTCGTCCAGGGGAACCCAGCGGGTGACGATCTCTGACTCCTCGCCGGTGCGCGTGTGGCGGTCCGCGTGCGGGACCTCCCGCACGTCACGGGCCAGGAAGACGCGCAGGGCCTCGTTGCTCGCCCCGGGCGTCGTGGCGAAGTCGACGAGCACGTCCCAGCGCCCGGCGGTCAGGTCTGCCTCCTCGGCGAGCTCGCGGGCCGCGGCCTCGACGGCGGGCTCGCCGACGACGTCGAGCAGGCCCGCGGGGATCTCCCACATCTCGGCACGCACCGGGTGCCGGTACTGCCGCAGGAGCAGCACCCGGTCGTGCTCGTCGAGCACGACGACAGCGACCGCGCCGGGATGGTCGAGGTACTCGCGGGCGACGACCCCGGCGTCACCGAGGTCGACGTCGTCCTGCACGAGGTCGAAGATCCTGCCCTCGTGGACGGCGGTGCGACGCACGACCTGTCGCGGCGCGACACGGTCCTCGACGCGCTCCTCGTCCGGCCGTCGTGCCGTCACGCCGTCGCGCCCTGGCGCACCAGCGCCGCGGCCACCAGACCGTGGAACAGCGGGTGCGACCGCGTCGGCCGCGACTTGAACTCGGGGTGCGCCTGCGTGCTCACGTAGTACGGGTGCACGTCGGCGGGGAGCTCGACGAACTCCACGAGAGTGCCGTCGGGCGACGTGCCGGAGAACCGCAGGCCGGCCTCCTCCAGCTGGTCGCGCACGGCGTTGTTGACCTCGTACCGGTGGCGGTGACGCTCGGTGACCTGGGTGGAGCCGTAGGCCTTCGACACCACGGACCCCTCGGCCAGCGCCGCCGGGTAGTCGCCCAGGCGCATCGTGCCGCCCAGGTCGCCGTCGCCACCCACGATGGCGAGCTGCTCGGCCATCGTCGCGATGACCGGCGACTCGGTGTCCGGCTCGAACTCGGTCGACGAGGCGTCCGCCAGGCCGAGCACGTTGCGCGCGTACTCGATGACCATGGACTGCAGGCCGAGGCAGATGCCGAGCGTGGGTACCAGGTTCTCCCGCGCCCAGCGCAGCGCACCGATCTTGCCGTCGATGCCGCGCACGCCGAAGCCGCCGGGCACGAGGATCGCGTCGACGCCGTCGAGCGCCTCCTGCGCCCCTGCCGGGGTGCTGCAGTCGTCCGCAGCGACCCAGCGGATCGCGACCCGCGTGTCGTTGTCGAAACCACCGGCGCGCAGTGCCTCGGTCACCGACAGGTAGGCGTCCGGCAGGTCGATGTACTTGCCGACCAGCGCGATCTCGACCTTGTGCTCAGGCTCGTGGACGCGCTCGAGCAGTCGGTTCCAACCGCCCCACTCGACGTCGTGGAACGGCAGGTCGAGACGCCGCACGACGTAGGCGTCGAGGCCCTCGGAGTGGAGCACACGGGGGATGTCGTAGATGCTCGGGGCGTCCGCCGCGTTGACGACCGCCTCGTTGTCGACGTCGCAGGACATCGCGATCTTGCGCTTGATGCTCTCGGGCACGATGCGGTCCGAGCGCAGCACGATCGCGTCCGGCTGGATGCCGATCGAGCGCAGCGCGGCGACGGAGTGCTGCGTCGGCTTGGTCTTCAGCTCGCCGGACGGCCCGATGTACGGCACCAGCGAGACGTGCAGGAAGAAGCAGTCGTCGCGGCCGAGCTCGTGGCGCACCTGCCGTGCGGCCTCGAGGAAGGGCTGGGACTCGATGTCACCGACCGTCCCGCCGATCTCGGTGATGATCACGTCGACGTCGGGGCCCGCCTGGTCCCGCATGCGCAGCTTGATCTCGTCGGTGATGTGCGGGATCACCTGCACCGTGTCACCCAGGTACTCGCCGCGGCGCTCCTTGGCGATCACCCGGGAGTAGACCTGACCGGTCGTGACGTTCGACGAGGCCGGCAGCTCGATGTCGAGGAAGCGCTCGTAGTGCCCGATGTCCAGGTCGGTCTCGGCGCCGTCCTCGGTGACGAACACCTCGCCGTGCTGGAACGGGTTCATGGTGCCCGGGTCCACGTTGAGGTAGGGGTCGAGCTTCTGCATCGTGACCCGCAGCCCGCGGGAACGCAGCAGGCGACCCAGGGAGGAGGCCGTGAGGCCCTTGCCGAGGGAGGACGCCACACCGCCCGTCACGAAGATGTGGCGCGTCTGGTGCGTCGCACCGGCGCGGCTGGAGGAGCGGGAGGACGTTCGGTTCACGGAGTCAGCCACGGAACTCCATGCTATCCGAGAGTTCGCGCCACGGCGTCCGGGACTCGCCCGTCCCGGGGTGGGATGCGGCACAGGGGGTAGCCCGTCAGAGGCGGGCGGCACGCCGTCCGACGGCGGCGAGGCGAGCACGCACGGCGCCGTCCGCCAACGCCGCAGCCAGCAGCACCACGGCGGCCGCGATCAGGCCGGCGAGGAGCCCGAGACCCACGTCCGCGGCGAACCAGCCGAGCTCGAGCGGGGTCTCGGCCGGCGCCCCGTCCGCACCGGTCGGGTCCACCGGGGCCGTGCGGTCCGCCACCGGGACGCACCAGCGCCCGAGCAGAGCACCCACGGCACCCGCACCGAGCGCCACCGCCGCGGTCCGGACGACGCCCGACACCGCCGCCGCGCCGACCGCGCGGCGCACGGCCACGAACAGAGCGACACCGGCCGCCGTCATGCCGACGGTGGTGGCGCCCCCGAGCCAGGCGAGCACGTCGCTCCTGGTGCCACCGGCCTCCCCGGAGAACATCGGGACCGCCAGCGACACCCCGACGGCGACGACCAACCAGCCGGCGGCTGTCGCCACGACGGCGGCCCGGGCGGCGTCGACCGCGTACAGCAGACGAGAGAGCTGCAGGATCAGCGCATAGCCCAGCAGCCCGGGCGCCATCCAGGCGAGCGCCGCGGCGAGCCCGTCCGCGTTCGGGCGGGCGATGCCGTCGAACACGTTCTCCACGAGCGGCGCAGCCGCCACCAGCGCGGCGGCACCCGCCACCGAGACGACCACCAGCACGCGGGTCGTCGACGAGACCAGACGCGCCAGGTCGTCGCGCCGTCCCTGCGACGCGAGCTCGGCGAACCGCGGGAACGCGCTGGTCGCGATGGGGAAGGCCAGCACGGCGTACGGCAGGAAGTACACGTTCTGCGCGTAGAGGAAGATCGTCCAGGTGCTGTCCCCGCCGGCCTCGTTGCCCGCCTTCATCGTGGCGAGCAGCGCGAGCTGCTGGGCCACCAGTGCTCCGATCCCGGCGGAGGCGAGGCGTGCGGCACGGCGTCCCTCGCCGGCCGGGAACCGCAACGTCGGCCGCAGCCGGAGCCCGGACCGGGCGACCGGCCAGACCAACGGCAGCGCCAGGAAGGCGACTCCCGCCGTCATCCCCCAGGCCAGCCAGCCCAGCGCCTGCGACGACAGCTCGGCCACGTCCTGCTGGTTGCCGTCGGCCAACGCCCCGAACCGCCAGTACACCCCGATCACGACGAGGCTCGACACCAGCGGGGAGAACGCCGGCCAGAAGAACCGGTTGTGGGCCTGCAGCATCCCGCCGAGCACCACGGCGACCCCGTACAGGGGCACCTGCACCGCGAACACCCTCAGGAAGTCGACGGCGACGGCGACGTTGACCGGGTCGTTCAGACCCGTGAGGCGGACCAACGGGTCGGCGAGGAGCGCGACGAGCGCACCGAGCGGGACCAGCACGACGAGCGTCCAACCGAGCAGCGCCGAGGCCGTCCGAGAAGCCTTCTCCCGGTCACCTCGCACCAGGAACCCGGAGAGCAACGGGACGACGGCACCGGCCAACGCACCACCCGCCGCGACCTCGAACAGGACGTTCGGCAGGAAGTTCGCCGCGTTCAACGGCCCGTCCACGCCGTCGGTCCCGACGAAGTGCGCCTGAGCGAGCCAGCGGCCGAATCCCACGACCCTGCTGGCCAGGGTCACCACGGTGATGAGGACCGCCGCACCGGCGACCGCCGTGGCGGCGCGGCGACCGCCCGGCATGCTCACGCCGTCGGACCCTCGTCCGAGGCCGCCTCCAGGTCATGCGGCGGCGCGACGGCCGGCGTGCGCCCCGCCTGGTCGATCCGACGCAGCCACGGCGTGCGCTCGATGACGGCGGAGAAGCTGACCCGCTCCGACGCCAGGGTCAGGCCCACGACGGCGGCCAGCGCGACGGCACGCACCGGCCGCGGCGCGGACAGCGCCCACCGGGTCCCCACGAACGCACCCAGAGCGTTCGCTCCGGCGTCGCCGAGCATGTCACGCGCACCGAGGTCGGCCGGTGCCGCCGCCGCCGAGGCGCCGAGCAGCGCCCCCGTCTGCCCGCCCGAGCCGGTCAGCACCGGCGCGGCGAGCAGGGCGGAGGCCTTCAGCGCCCTGCCGGGTCTCAGATCGAGCAGGTTGACGAGGTTGGCCGTCCCGGCGATCAGCGCCCCGTTGACCGCGACGTCGGCCGCGTGCCCGAGGACGCCGCCCCGCCGGCGCGTCCCGACCGCTGCCGCCACGAGCGACGTCGCCCCGATGCCGACCACCTTCAGGCCGCCGGTGGTCAGCCGGCCCTGGGCCAACGCCCCGAGGTGCCCCCGCAGACCCTTGGCACTGTGGGTGGTGTCCTCGGCGAGGTCGTCGAGGATCCCGAACACCCCGGCCCCCGCGCACGCCAGCACGGTTGCCGCCCGGTCGCGCGGCCCGCCGCCCGCGACGGCGGCACCGGCCACGAGACCGGCGGCCACTGCGGGGCCCTCCAGCATCGACACCGGCTCACCACCGTGGTTGGTGCGCGTCCAACGCTCCGCGCCACCAGGCGGTGCGGCGTCCAGCGCCCTGCGCGCCGCCCGCGTCACCGCGGCAGCGACCACGCCGGCGACGAGCGTCCGTGCGATACCCATCAGGAGTCACCGCCGGAGTCGCCCGAGCCGTCGGCCTCGTCGTCCGGGCCCGGCAGGTCGACGGCCGGCGGCACCACGGCGGCGTCCTCCTCGAACCCGTACTGACCCACCTCGCCCGCGATCTGGGCGGCCAGGGCGAGCGGCACGTTCAGGCGCATGACCTCGCGCTCGGTGCCGCTGACGGTGCTCACTCGCGCCACGACGTCGTCGTCGGCACGGACGTCCGAGACCAGGTCGCCGTCCGCGGCCGTCGGCCCCGCGACCACGACGTCCTGCGCCGTCGCCTGGAGCGCCGAGACGAGCGCCACGACGTCGACGTCCTCGGGCTCCTCGGAACCGGCTCCGTCAGCCGTCGCGTCCTCGTCGGCAGCGGCGCCGCCGAGCAGCAGCACGGCGTCGGCCGGTCCGGACGGTTCGAACCGGGACTCGACGAGTCCGACGCGCAGCATCAGCTCATACAGCTCCATGGAGCGCTCGCTGCGCGCCGACGGCATCTGCTGGTCCGCCTCGGTCATCGCCAGACCGAGGACCGCGCCGAGGACCTCGGCCGTGCCGGCCTCCTCGTCGATCGCGTCGGCGACGTGCTCGCGCTGGCCGTCCGCGACCGTCCCCCGCAGCACGGAGTCCTCGGCGGAGCTCCAGGCGTCGGTGAGCGACGCCTGGGCGACGATGCGTGCTCCGGCGTCCTCCAGCCGGCTGACGACGTCGACCTCGAGCGTGTCGGCCGTGCCGCCGGCGTCGACCACCGCGACGGTGACGCCCGTCAGCGAGCCGTCGACCAGCTCCGCCCCGGCGGCCAGCGCATAGGCGTTCTGGTCGGCCAGCTCGGACTCCGTCTCGACCAGGATCTCGCGCAGGTCGGTGCGCTCGGACCGCAGGGCCTCCACCTGGTCGGTGAGCTGGTCACCGATCGCGTTCTGCAGTGGCCCCGCGCCCAGGATGATGCCGACCGCGAGCGCGACGAACACGGAGATCAGCGAGACGAGGTGGTAGCGAAAATCGATCACGGCGTGCGGGTACTCCTTGGTTCAGGGGTCGCGATGGGTCAGCCGCCGAAGAGGCTGCCGACCCACGAGACGATGTCGTCGATCTGGGCGCCCACGAGTCCGAAGGCGGTCTGTCCGGCCGCCGTCGACCACAGGGCCGCCAGCACGGCCCCCACGCCCGCCAGCGACAGGAGCGTGAGCTGAAGGTTCGAGATGCGGGTGCGGTACAGGCGGGACACGCCCTTGGCGTCCACCAGCTTGCCCCCGACGCGGAGCCGGGTGAGGAAGGTGCTCGCCATGCCCGCACGGCCCTTGTCGAGGAACTCCACGAGGGTGGCGTGGGTGCCGACCGCGACGATGAGCTCGGCGTCCTTGTCGTCCGCGAGCAGCATGGCGATGTCCTCGCTGGTGCCCGTCGCCGGGAAGACCACCGGGTCCACGCCGAGCTCGCGGACGCGTTCCAGGCCCGGGGCGTCGCCGGTCCGGTAGGCGTGCACGACGATCTCCGCACCGCAGGCCAGCGCCTTGTCGGACACCGAGTCCATGTCCCCGACGATCATGTCCGGACGCCAGCCGGCGTCGAGGATCGCGTCCGCACCGCCGTCCACCCCGACCAGCACCGGCCGGTTCTCCTGGATGTAGGACCGCAGCATCGCCAGGTCCTCGCGGTAGTGGTAGCCGCGCACCACGATGAGGACGTGCCGGCCGGCGAACCTGGTCCGCACGTCCGGGACGCCGACGCCGTCGAGCAGCAGGTCCCGTTCACGGCGCAGGTAGGTCATCGTGTTCTCGGCGAACCGCTCGATCTCGTCCGACAGCCCGTCCCGGGCTGCGGCGAGGGCGGTCTCGACGGTCTCGGGCGTCTGTCGCGTACCGGTGGCCCACGGCTTGCCGTCGACGAGGACGGCGCCCTCCTCGACGGCGACGCGAGCGCCCTCGTGGATGTCCATCACCTCAGGGCCGAGCCCGTCGACGAGCACGATCCCCGCCTCGAGGAGGATGCCGGGGCCCGCGTTCGGGTAACGGCCGGTGGTCGACGGCGCGGCGTTCAGCACCGCCGACGGACGTGCGGCGACGAGGGCCTCGGCCGCGACACGGTCGATGTCGGCGTGGTCGATCACGGCCACGTCACCGGCGGAGAGACGCTTCGTGAGGTCCTTCGTACGTGCTCCGACGCGAGCCGGACCGCAGTGCTCGGTCGCGTCGTCGCTGGTCTCAGGGCCGCGGTCGGCCCGGCGCAGGGTCAGTCTCATCGGGGCTATCGTCCCACGACGGAGGACTCGATGAGCTCGACGGCGTGGCGACGTGCTGTCTCCGAGTCGTCCTGGCCGGAAAGCATGCGCGCCAGCTCACGGACCCGCTCGTCGTCGGACACCGCCCGGACACCGGTCACGGTCGCGTCGCCGTCGTCGCCGGCCGACTTCGTCACCACCAGATGGGTGTCGGCGAACGCCGCCACCTGGGCGAGGTGCGTCACCACGACGACCTGGGTGCTGCGCGCCAGCGACGCGAGCCGGCGGCCGACCTCGACGGCTGCCCGGCCGCCGACGCCGGCGTCCACCTCGTCGAAGACGAACGTCGGCAGCACCGTGTCGGCGGCCTCGTCCGCGGCCGTGGCGAGCGCCACCTCGACCGCGAGCATCACCCGGGAGAGCTCACCGCCCGACGCACCCTTGCCGAGCGGCCGGGCCGGCGCCCCGGGGTGCGGGACGAGCAGGAACGTCACCTGGTCCGCGCCCGCCGGCCCCGGGTCCGCCGCGGACACCTCGATCTCGAGCCGCGCACCGCTCATCGCGAGCCCGGCCAGCTCGGCGGTGACGGCGGCAGCGAGCTGCCCCGCGGCATCGGTCCGGCCTGCGGTGACCCGCGCGGCCAGGTCGGCCACCTGCTCGTCGAGCTCGGCGACCCGCTCCCGCATGCCCTCGAGCCGACCGCCGCCGTCGTCGAGGTCGAGCAGACGCAACCCGGCGTCCGACGCCCACTGCAGCACCTCGTCGATGCTGCTGCCGTAGCTGCGTGTCAGCGTCCCCAGCTCGGCGAGCCGGGCGTGGGCCGTCTCCAGCGCCGCGGGGTCGGCCTGGAGGTCGGCGACGTACCCGGACAGCTCGGTGGCGATGTCCGCGAGCAGGTAGCCCGCCTCCGCCAACCGACGCGCCGGGTCCTCGAGCCCGGGGTCGTCGGCCACGACGCTCTCGAGCGAGCGGCGGGCGCGTTCCACCGCGTGCACGGCCGACCCCTCGGTGTCCATGTCCTCACCGGCGACCGCGTCGTGGGCGAGCTGGGCCGCCTGACGCAGCTGCTCGGCGTTGCCCAGACGCGCGACCAGCGTCGCGAGCTCGACGTCCTCGCCCGGCTGAGGATCGATGCGCTCCACCTCGGCGAGCCCGAGCCGCAGGAGCTCGGCCTCGCGCGCCCGTTCCGCCGCACGGGAGGTCAGGTCGTCGATCTCCGCCTGCAGGGCCGCACGCTCGGCCCAGGCCGCGCGGTGCTCGACCAGCACCGCCGCGTGATCGGCCCCCGCGAAGCGGTCGAGGGCGGCCCGCTGCTTGGCGGGGGTGCGCAGACGGAGCTGGTCGGACTGCCCGTGGACCGTGACCAGGTCGTCCGCGATCTCGGCGAGGACGCCCTGCGGCACCCCGCGCCCTCCCAGGTGCGCCCGGGACCGACCTCCGGCGACGGTCCGCAGGACGACGACGGAGCCGTCGTCGTCGACGGTGCCCCCGGCGTCGTCGACCCGGCGCGCCGCGGCGGGATGGCGGGCGAGGTCCCACCTGCCCTCGACCACGGCACGGTCCGCACCCGACCGGATCGTCCCGGGGTCGGCCTTGCCTCCCATGAGCAGACCGAGCCCGGTGAGGACCATCGTCTTGCCGGCACCGGTCTCACCGGTGATGACCGTCAGGCCCGGGGCCAGCGGGACGCGGGCGGCGCGGATCACCCCGAGGTCCTCGATCGCGATCTCCTCGAGCACCCTCATGCCTCCTTGTCGTCCTGGTCGTCCTGGTCGACGGCGTACCGCGCCGCCCGGCGCGCCGCCGCTTCACCCGCGGCCTCGCGCCAGCCGATGACCGGCAGGTTGAACTTCGAGACGAGCCGGTCGCTGAAGGGCGCGTGCGCCAGCCGCGCGAACCGCAGCGGCACCGCCCCTCGCCGTACCTGCACCCTTGTCCCTACCGGGAGGTCGATGCTGCGCCGCCCGTCACAGGTCAGCACCGCGGGCAGCGGGCTGCGCGCCAGCACGTCGACCGTGAACTCCGAGCGCGGACCGATCACCAAGGGACGCGAGAACAGCGCGTGGGCGGAGAGCGGCACCAGCAGCACCGCGTCCACGTCCGGCCACATGATCGGCCCGCCCGCCGAGAAGGCGTGGGCTGTCGACCCGGTCGCGGTGGACACGACCACGCCGTCGCAGCCGAACGAGCTGACGGGGCGCTCGTCGACAGCGATCGCGACCTCGATCATCCGGTCCCGCTGCGCCTTCTCCACGGTGGCCTCGTTGAGGGCCCACCCGGTGACCGGCTCGCTCTCCCCCGGCCGGTGCACCACGACGTCGACGACGCTGCGCTCCTCAACCACGTACTCGCGCGCGGCGACCCGGCGCACGGCGTCGTGGAGGTTGTCGCGCTCCGACTCGGCGAGGAAGCCCACGTGGCCCAGGTTGACCCCGAGCAGGGGGACGTCGGTGCCGTGGGTGAGCTCGGCGGCACGCAGGATCGTGCCGTCACCACCGAGCACCATCACGATCTCCGACTCGGCCACGCCCTCGCGCACCCGCGTGGCCGACATCTGGTCGCCGAAGGTCTCGGCGAGATCGTCGTCGTGCAGGGCCACCTCGAAGCCTGCGCTCTCCAGCTCCGCCACCGCCTCGGCCATGGCGGCGACGGCCTCAGGGCGGCCGCCGTGGGTCACGATGAGCACGCGACGGGTCATGACGCACCTCCGGAGACGCCCGCCGGCACCGGGACCACCGGCGGAAGGCCCCCACCGCCGGGCTGCCAGTCGACAGCGGCTCGCGCGGCTTCCGTCAACGCGCTGCGGTCGACCGGCGCCGCGTCCGCCCGGCGCATCCAGCAGAAGTACTCTCGGTTGCCGCTGGGGCCCGGCAGCGCGCTCGGGACGACGCCGAGGACGGTGAGGCCCGCGGCTGCCGCCGACGCGGCGACGTCCACCACCGACCCGACGTGCAGGTCGGGGTCGCGGACGACCCCACCGCTGCCGAGCCGGTTACGACCGACCTCGAACTGCGGCTTGACCAGCAGCAGGGCGAACGAGCCACGTGCCATCACCCCGGCGACGGCGGAGACGACGAGCCGGAGCGAGATGAACGACAGGTCACCCACGACGACGTCCGGTGGCGAGCCCAGGTCGTCGACCCCCAGGTGTCGCACGTTGAGCCCCTCGCGCACCGTCACGCGCGGGTCTGTCCGCAGCGCCGGCACGAGCTGGTCGTGGCCGACGTCGAGCGCCGTCACGTGCGCGGCGCCGCGCCGCAGCAGCACATCGGTGAAACCTCCGGTCGAGGCGCCCAGGTCCAGGCAGTCCCCGCCCGGCAGGCGGTCGGTCAGCTCGCGTCCCGCGGGGTCGCCCGCGAGAGCCTCGAGGGCGCTCGCGAGCTTACCCCCGGCTCTGGACGCGTAGCCGGGGTCGTCAGGATCAGGTTCGACGACCAGTGCACGACCGGACGGTACCGGGGTCGAGGACTTGGCCACGACCGTCTCGTCCATCCGGACGCGGCCGGCGGCGATCAGGACCGAGGCCTGCTTGCGCGACCGGGCCAGGCCACGCCGCACGAGCTCGGCGTCGGCACGCTCGGGCATCAGTCACCCGCCTCGTCGTCCGCCGGGCCGTCGTCGAGTCGCGCTCGCAGGCGGTCGTGGACCGCCTCGAAGCGTGCGACGTGCTGGTCGGTCGAGAGCTCGTCCAGGCCGTCGAGCGGCGCAAGAGGTGACTCAGGACGTTCCGGTGCCGGCGCGCGCGGCGCCTCCGCGTCCTGCGACATGTCCCCTCCTCGCTGCTCGTCCGTCCCGGGGCAACGCTACCTGCTGGGGGCGGCGGCCCCGGCACGACGCACGGGCGGGTGCCGTCAAGCGGTCAGCTCGGGAACGCCGGCGGGGTCCAGCAGCGCCCCGTCGTCGACGGCGGACCACGCCGCGGCACAGGCGGCGCGGACCACGTCGATCCCGGCAGGGCCCTCGCCGTCGAGCTCGAGGGAGCCGTCCACCACGCGGGCGGAACGTCCTGCGCACCGCCACCAGCCGTCCTCGGCCTCGCTCGGCGCCGGGTGCGGCTCGAGCAACGACCGCAGGTCAGCACCGAGGTAGTCGGGGCGCATGCCCGGTCCGGCCAGGACGGCGTCTCGAGCGCTCGAGACGCCCGTCAGCACGTGCAGGCCGGGATAGCCACCGGCGCGCGCGCCAGCCAGGTCCGTGTCCAGCCGGTCCCCGATCACCAGCGGGCGCCGGGCGCCGACCCGTTCCACGGCCATGCGATACATGGTCGGCTCGGGCTTGCCGGCGCTGTCCGGGTCCACCCCGGTGGCGGCGACGACCGCGGCCACCAGCGCCCCGTTGCCCGGCGCGAGGCCTCGCTCCGTCGGGAGCGACAGGTCTCGGTTGCTCGCCACGTGCCAGGCTCCGCCGGCGACGGCGTACGCCGCCTCGGCCAGGTCCGGCCAGGCGAGCTCCGGCGAGTAGCCCTGGGCGACGGCGTTTGGTCCGTCCTCGGCCGACGTCACCACCTCGTAACCAGCCTCGGTCACGGCCGTGGTCAGTCCCTTGCCGCCCACCACAAGCACCTTGGCGCCCGGCTCCAGGCGGGTCCGGAGCAGGTTCGCGCACGCCTGCGCGGCTGTCATGACCTCGTCAGGATCCGTCGGGATGTCGAGACCGGTCAGCCGGCTCGCCACCTCCTCCGGCTCGCGCGAGGCGTTGTTCGTCACGAAGACCAGGCGAAGACCTCTCGTGCGCGCCTCACCCAGCGACGCCGCAGCGTGCGCGATCGGGAGCCGCCCCTGGTACGCGACGCCGTCGAGGTCGACGAGGGCCAGGTCGTGCACGTCGGCCAACGGCCGGTCGCTGCCGAGCAGCGACGCGCTCACGTGTCGGCCTCCTCGTCGTCCGCCTCCTCGTCGAAGGCGTCGTAGACCACGTAGTCCTCGTCGCCCTCGGGCACACCGGCAGCGCGGTCCAGGGCCGCCGGGTCGAGCCCGGACAGCACCCGCGCGGCCTCGTCGTCCCGACCCGCCGCCTCGAGAGCGACGGCCTGCGCCTGCAGCACGCGCAGGCCGAGATCACCCTGGCGCTCCGGGGCCGGAATCCGGTCCAGGACCGTCAGCGCAGCGTCATGGTCGCCCAGGTCGCTCCGCGCACCGCTCACGACGATGGCCAGCTCGGTCCGCGCCTCGGAGTCGAGCGTGGCCGCTTCTTCCGACTGCGCCAGAGCGATCGCCCGCTCGGGGCGTCCCAGTCCGCGCTCCGCGTCGGCCATGAGCGGCAGGTGCTCCGACGAGCCGTTCAGCCGCCGCACCGTGCGCAGTTCGCGCAGAGCCTCGGCGTAGCGTCCCGTGCGGTACGCCGCGATACCCGCGGCCTCCCGGACGACGTCGATCCTCCCGGCGCGCCGGACCGCTGCCTGCGCGTGCAGGTAGGCCTGCTCCGGGTCGGTGTCGAGCAGCCGGCCGGCCATCACGAGGTGCGCACCGACGCCGTCGGCGTTGTCCTTGCTGAGGCCACGCAGGCGAGCTCGGGCGTCCTTGCTGAGCTGGCGTGCGTCGACGCCCTCGGGGATCTCGGGGTCAGGAGTGCGGTCCGCGTCCCGCGGACGCTCGGGACGCACCGGGCGGTCCGCGCCACTGCGAGGGCTGTGGCCACGCGATCTGCCGTGCCGTTCGTCGCGCCGGCCCCTGTCGCCGCCGTACGCCTTGCCGTCCTGGCGACCGCCCCGCGCGCTGGCGCCGCCACGCCCTGCCGTACCGGTGCGGCGGTCGCCACCGCGACGGCCGTCGGTCTCGCCACGACGCGCGCCACCGCGGCGGTCCGATCCGTCGCGACCGTCGCCTCCGTCACGACGAGGACCGTCAGAACGTCGCTGGTCGTCCCGGGGGCGACGCGGCCCGTCGCCGCGCCCTTGCCCCTGGGGGCGTCGCGGGCCGTCCTCGCCTCGGGCAGGACGGTCCTCGCGCGGAGTGTCGTTCACTGTCATCCTCTCGTTCCGGTCAGTGAATGATTGTCCCACGCTCATCGACCGGGGATGTCGGCCGCAATGTTCGAGATCGACGAGCCGGTGGGAACAGCGACCCGCTCCTGACATGCAGCGAGGCCCCCCGCACCGTGTGGTGTGGGGGGCCTGGCTGTGAAGGGTGTCCGGCGGCGTCCTACTCTCCCA
>CANMFP010000009.1 GCA_947497265.1 uncultured Isoptericola sp. | reverse complement strand
AATACGAAGCCATCATCACCACTCAGGTCGCACTCGCCGCCTGAGAACCGCTGTCACCTATCCGTGCAGCAGACCCCAGCGACTTTGCCGGAGCCCTGGGTCCTCATTGCTCTGGATCCCTCCGGTCGTGACGGGTGTCGAGGCGGATGTCCCTCGCCAGAGGAATGCCTGTCCGGCGGCTACGGAGTAACACCGTTCGGACACATCCGTGTCTGCCCGAGTTCGTCGTCAGCCAATAAAGTCCAGGCTCGCCTGTTACTCCGCCGGCCCTCGGGAGGCATTCCCAGGGTGTGAGGGAAGTTCCCTCGCCGGCGCTGCTGATGCCGGCAACAACGCCCTTGGGGGAGAGATGTCTAGGAATGAGTCGATCACCGCCGGCCAGTTCGCCCCGCTGCTCTACCGGGTCGAAGAGGCTGCCGAGGTGCTGCGCGTCGGGCGGACCGTCGTCTATGAACTGATCCGCTGCGGTGCCCTGCGCACCGTCAAGGTCGGTACCCGCCGCCTCGTGCCCGTCGATGCTGTGCGCGAGTACGTCGACAGCCTCTCGGACGGTGCAGCGTGACCGAGCAAGGAGAGAAGAGGACGCAGCAGCGACGGCTTCGAGGAGAGGGCGGCGTCTACTGGAACAAGGCGAGGCAGCGCTACGTCGCGACCCGCGTCGTCGGCTACGACGACCGCGGGGTCGCCATCCGTAAGACCGGGGCCGGCAAGTCGAAGTCCGCGGCACTCGAGGCGCTCAAACGTCGCGTGCGCGAGTACGAGCGCGGTCTCGCGGCCGAGTCCGAAAGGGCCACGGTCGGTGACGCTGTGAGCGACTGGCTTCTCTACGGGCAGGGGAAGGCCGATGACCAGACAGTCAAGACCCGCGAGTACAACGCCGCCCACGTCATCGACGGGATCGGTGACATCCTGCTGCGCCGGCTCACCGCCAAGCACGTCGAGAAGCTCCTCGCAGGCCTCGTCGAGGACCACTCCACTCGGACCATCGCCGACATCAAGGCCGTGCTGAACAACGCCATCAAGCGGGCGATGGCCCGAGACCTCCTGGACCGCAACGTGGTCGAGCTCGTCGTATCGCCCAAGGGACGGACCGGCCGCAAGTCGAAGTCGCTCACCGAGCGGCAGGCGCTCGACGTCCTGCTCCTCACCAAGGGGCACTGGATGTACCCGTACATCGTCGTGTCGATGCTCGTCGGAATCCGCACCGAAGAGATGCGCGCGCTGGAGTGGGACCGTGTTGACCTCGAGGGCGATCCACCGACGATCGCGGTCTGGCGATCGGTGCGAAAGTCGGGCGACACCAAGACGGAGAAGTCTCGCCGCACGCTGGCGGTCCCCGAGCTCGCGGCCGAAGCTCTCCGCATCCGCCGCCGTGAGCAGGAGGCAGACAGGGCCAGGGCGGGGAAGGCCTGGCAGACATCAGGGCTCGTCTTCACGACGACGCTCGGGACGGGACTCGACGCCGCGAACGTCCGTAGGGCGCTCCGGTCAGCGCTCAAGCAGGTGCCGTCGGTAGACCCCAAGGACTGGACCCCGCGCGAGCTGCGGCACTCGTTCGTGTCGCTGATGTCCGCCACCGGAGCGGCGGTCGAGAAGATCTCTGACGTCGTCGGGCACTCGGACACCTCGACGACGGAGCGCATCTACCGCCATCAGCTCCGGCCCGTGATCGAGGAGGGCGCGACGCACATGAACACCTTCGCCACCGTCGCCGACGTCGGTCCCGACTGGCACATGGAACCCCTCTTCAAGTCTCCCGATGACCGCCCCAGTTCAAGTGCGTAGTACAGCAGTTAGTACAGCAGTCGCCGTCTCGGCCCCACCTGGCAAGACGAAAGGCCCTCCGACCTTCAGCGTTTCCGCTGGTCAGAGGGCCTTTCAACTGGTCGGGGTGACAGGATTTGAACCTGCGACCTCTTCGTCCCGAACGAAGCGCGCTACCAAGCTGCGCCACACCCCGAAGGACTGCATCCGCTCTAGAGCCGACCCGGAGGAAGGCCCCCGTGTGCGGAAGCCTGCTCAGAATAGCCGACGATCGCCCGGGAACGAAAACCGGATCCGCTACCGCGAGGTGAACGTGATCAAGGTCGCCTCCGGCCGGCACGCGAACCGCACCGGCGCGTACGGCGAGGTCCCGGCCCCGGCCGAGACGTGCAGCCAGGTGGAGTCCTCGCCGTCGGGCGTGTCCGGGCGGGCGCCGGGCCAGCCGTGCAGCCCCTTGGCGCGCCGTCGGTCGATGTCGCAGTTGGTCACGAGCGCCCCGTAGAACGGTACGCAGAGCTGGCCGCCGTGCGTGTGCCCCGCGATGATCGCGGCCGCGCCGTCCGCGTGCATCTGGTCGAGCACGCGGGTGTACGGCGCGTGCGTGACGCCGAGCCGGAGCAGCGCGCCGTCGTCGGGCTCCGGCGTCGGGTTCGGGAAGTCGTCAAGGCCCAGGTGCGGGTCGTCGACCCCTGCGAACGCGATGCGTCGTCCGTCGACGACGACGGCGTCGCGCCGGTTCGTCAGGTCGGCCCACCCGGCGCCGGACAGGGCCGCGGCGAGCTCCGCGGCTGGCAGGTTCGGCGGGTTGAGGGTGCGGGGGCCGGAACGTGTCCACAGGTAGCGGGCAGGGTTCTTCGGCTGGGGTGCGTAGTAGTCGTTGGAACCCATGACGAAGGCACCGGGGACCCGCTCGAGCAGTGGTTCCAGGGCGTAGAGCAGCGGGCCCAGAGCCTCGCGGTGCGCCAGGTTGTCGCCGGTGTCGATCACCAGGTCCGGCTCCAGGGCTGCCAGGGACCGCACCCAGGCGACCTTGCGGTGCTGGGTCGGGGTCAGGTGCAGGTCGGAGACGTGCAGCACCCGCAGGTCGCGCTCACCGGGTGGCAGCACCGGCACGGTGACGCGCCGGACGGTGAAGAGCTTGGTCTCCAGGTGCGCGTACGCGAGCCCCGCTGCCGTGACCGCGGCGACGCCGCCGATCACCCCGCGGGCGCTCAGTCGTCGCCCCCGCCGTTGCCGCCGCCAGGTCCTCGGCCGTTGCCGGGGCCCCCGCCGTTCCCGGGTCCGTCGTCGTCGCCGCCCCCGTCGTCGTCGCCCCCGTCGTCGTCGCCCGACGGCGGGGGAGTCGTCACGGGCGGCGAGCCGATGAGGCTCTGGTCGGGGGCGCCGAAGTCCTTGACGGGCATGCCCTCGACGGCCACGTCCATGTATTCCTTCCACGCGGGCGCGGCGACACGGGAACCGTACATCGGCATGTGGGTGACGCCATTGACGGTGATCGGCACGGTCGCGTGGTTCTCGTGCGGGTTGTCCACCGACCCGACCCAGACGGTCGAGGCGAGCTGCGGTGTGAACCCGCTGAACCAGGTCTGGGCGGCCAGCTGGGAGGTACCCGTCTTGCCGGCGACCGGACGGCCGTCGGCGAGACCGCCGAGAGCGCGTGCGGTACCGGTGCCGCTGAACACCTTCTCCATGGCGTAGACGACGGTGTTCGCGATGTTGCTCGGCAGGGCGTTCTTGTCGCACTTGGCCTTGGGGACCTCGTAGCCCTCGCCGTCAGGCCCGGTGACCTCCGTGATCGCGACCGGGCTGCAGAAGGTGCCGCCGGAGGCGAGCGTCGCGTACATCGAGGCCAAGTTCAACGGCGAGGACTCCTGGGTGCCGAGCACCATCGGGGCCTGGACGTCGACGTCCGACTTCTTCGCGTTCGTGAGAGGTCCGTGGTTCGGCTTGCTCGTGGGCCGGAAGCCCATGTCCCAGGCGTTGTCCGCGAGGTCGCACAGGTTGATCTCGTAGCCCATCGACGCGTACGCGGTGTTCACGGACTCGTAGGTGGCTCGCAGCACCGAGATGTTACCCGCAGTGTTGCCCTCGGCGTTCGCCGGCGTCCACGGCTCGGCACTGGTGAGCCGGGTGCACGGCGCGTTGAAGTTCTGCGGCCAGCGACCAACCTTGTTGGCAGTCACCGTCTCGTTCAGGGTGTGGCCCTCGCGCAGCCACTGCGCCAGCACCACCGGCTTGAAGTTCGAGCCGGGCTGGAAGCCTCCGGACGCCCCGTGGATGTAGTCGGCGTTGTAGTTGACCGTCGTGTCCCGGGACGCCTTCCCGGCGGCCTTCGTCCCCGTGTAAGGGACGTTCTGCGCCATCGCCTTGATCTGGCCGGTGCCCGGCTCGACGGAGACGACCGACGCCTCGAGGCCGCTCGCGTCGTCCGGCGGGATGTTGTTCTTGATCGTCTTGTGCGCCTGGCGCTGCATCTTCATGTCGAGCGTGGTGTGGATCTCGAGTCCCCCGCGGTAGAGGAGCTGGTTGCGGTCGGCGCGGGTCTCGCCGTACGTCGGGTCGAGGAGGATCTCCTTGATGACGTAGTCGCAGAAGAACGCCGAACCCTTTGCCGACTGGCAGCCGGCCGACACCGGCTTCACGTCCAGGGTGTCCTCGAGCGGCGTGGCCTGGGCCTCCTCGCGCTCGTCGGTGGTGATGTACCCCAGCTTCCACATGTTCTGCAGCACGAGGTTGCGGCGCTCCTCCGCCTGCTCCGGGTGCTGGGTCGGGTCGAACTGGCTCGGCGCCTTGGTCACACCGGCGATCGTGGCCGCCTCGACCGGCGTCAGGTCGCTGGCCGACTTGTCGAAGTAGAAGCGAGCGGCGGTCTCGACGCCGTAGATCTGGTTCTTGCCGTACTGCGCCACGTTGAGGTAGCCCTGGAGGATCTCCTCCTTGGGCATCTTCTTCTCGAGCGCGATCGCCATCTTCGCCTCGCGCAGCTTGCGGTTGAGCGAGTCCTCGTGGGCGTCGATCACCGCGAACGGGTCGTCGGCCTGCAGCGCCGCCTCGATCAGCATGTTCTTGACGTACTGCTGCGTGATCGTGGAAGCACCCTGGGTGGCCTGGCCGCTGAGGTTGTTCACCGCGGCGCGCGTGATGCCCTTCGGGTCCACGCCGTGGTGCTCGTAGAAGCGCTCGTCCTCGATGGCGATGGCCGCGTGCTGCATGTGCTCGGAGATCTCGTCGAGCGGCACCACGATGCGGTTCTGATAGTAGAACGTCGCGAGCAGCTTGCCGTTGCTCGCGTAGATGCGGGACTGCTGGGACAGCGGCTGCGGCTCGAGCTCGGCCGGCACGTCGTCGTACATCTCGATGGTGCTGTCGGCCGCGGCGTTGGCCCCGGCGACCGCCGGGATGACGAACCCGGCGGCGAGCACGCCACCGGCGCCGGCAGCCAGCAGGAAGGCGAGCAGGAGCGCGACCATCTGGGTCGCGGGGATCGTGCGCGTCACGCTGCGCGGCTCAGAGTTCGCCATGTTCAAAGCCTAGAGGGTCGCACCAACCGGGCCAGCCGATCCGGGCGGCGCGCGTGTGCAGGTCCTGTGGAGCGCTGGTCGAGGCGTTCGAGCATCGTGTCCGAGGCGTCGGATTCACCCGCTCGGGCTACCATCGCCGCATGGCTACCACGTGGGAATACGCGACCATCCCCCTCCTCATCCACAACACCAAGGCGATCCTGGACCAGTGGGGTGCGGACGGCTGGGAGCTCGTGCAGGTCGTGCCCGGCCCCGACGGCACCGGGCTGGTCGCCTACCTCAAGCGACCCTCCGGCGAGTGAGCGCGGGCATGAGCGTCGAGACCCGCCTCACCGAGCTGGGCATCACCCTGCCCGACGTCGCGGCACCGGTCGCGGCATACCAGCCGGCGATCCGCTCGGGCAGCTACGTCTACACGGCCGGCCAGCTCCCGTTCGTGAACGGCGAGCTGCCCGCCACGGGCAAGGTCGGCGAGGGTGACGGCCTGGTCGACCCGGCCACGGCCACGGACCTCGCGCGCACGTGCGCACTGAACGCGCTCGCGGCGGTGCGCTCCGTCGTCGACTCCCTCGACGACGTCCGGATCGTCAAGGTGACCGGGTTCGTCGCCAGCGACCCGTCGTTCACCGGGCAGCCGGGCGTCCTCAACGGTGCCAGCGAGGTGCTGGGGGAGATCTTCGGCGACGCCGGCACGCACGCGCGCTCCGCCGTCGGCGTCGCGGTCCTCCCGCTCGACGCCCCCGTCGAGGTCGAGCTGATCGCCGAGCTCACCCGGTAGCACGGCTCGGTTCCGCGCTGGGGACGACGACCCTCCGCACAGTCGCGTTCACGGGCGCGGGGCGCCCTCCACTTCGGGATTGACGACCGTGCGGAGGGTCGCCGTCCCCAGCGCTCCGTCGTCCGCTCCAGCCGAGCACAGCGCGACAGAGGCGGTGTGAAGAGCAGGAGACGAGGCCCTCCCGGGTCCGGTCGTCTCTGCCCCGAAGTGGAGGGCGCGCAGCGCCCGTGAACGCGACCGGACCCGGGATGGCCTCGCCTCCTGCGTGAGCAAGCCGGACGAGGCTCAGCGAGCCCTTCGCTCCAGGCGGTCCAGGTCGAGGAGGACGACGGCGCGGCCCTCGCGGCGGACCCAGCCGCGGGTCGCGAAGTCGGCAAGCGCCTTGTTGACCGTCTCGCGGGAGGCGCCCACGAGCTGGGCGAGCTCCTCCTGGGTGAGGTCGTGGGCCACGCGGACGCCCTCGTCGTTGGGCTCGCCGAACCGGTTGGACAGGTCGAGCAGCGCCTTGGCGACACGGCCGGGGACGTCGGAGAAGACGAGGTCCGCGAGGGTCTCGTTGGTGCGGCGCAGTCGGCGGGCCAGGGCGCCGAGCAGCGTCGTGGCGACGTTCGGGTGCGCGGCGATCCACTGGACGAGCGCCTGGTGGCGCAGCTCGTAGCACAGGGCGTCCGAGACCGACGAGGCCGTGGCGGTGCGGGGGCCCGGGTCGAAGAGGGACAGCTCACCGAACATCTCACCGGGGCCGAGGATCGAGAGCAGGTTCTCGCGGCCGTCGCTGGAGCGGCGCCCGAGCTTGATCTTGCCCTGCGCGATCACGTAAAGGCGATCGCCCGGCTCTCCCTCGCGGAACAGCACGTCCCCGCGGGTCAGCTCGACGGGGATCATGGACTCGAAGAGCGCCTTCGACTCTTCGCTGTCCATGTCCGCGAAGAGGGGGGCGGAGAGCACGACGGTGTCGTCCACAGGAATCCTCACGTTCTCAGATGCCGTCCGCACGGGACGGTGCTGTCTCGAAATGTGTTCCAGGTCTCAGTGTGCCTCACGCAGGGGCCTCCTGCCTGGAACGTCGGTCTCGGGTGGCTCCCGGCGAAACGAACGGGCGACCGCCGCGGTTCCTGACAGGAGCACGGACGTTGTCGGAGGTGGCCGATACGCTGCCGAGGTGACCGCCGAGAAGCCACAGCAGCCTACCCCGACGGGGGAGTCGCCCCTGGCACTGGTCCGCCGTGCGCGCCGCATCGACCGGGTGCTGGCCGCGACGTACCCGGACGCGCGTGCCGAGCTCGACTTCACCACGCCCCTTGAGCTGCTGATCGCCACGGTGCTCTCCGCGCAGACGACGGACGTGCGGGTCAACGCGACGACGCCGGTCCTGTTCGCCCGCTATCCCGACGCGGCCGCGCTCGCTGGTGCGGATCCCGCGGAGATGGAGGAGATCCTGCGCCCGCTGGGCTTCTACCGGGCGAAGACCCGCGCGGTGATGGGTCTCGGCCGCGCTCTGGTGGAGCGGTACGACGGCGAGGTCCCGCCTCGCCTGAAGGACCTCGTCACGCTGCCCGGCGTCGGGCGCAAGACGGCGAACGTGGTGCTGGGCAACGCGTTCGGTGTCCCGGGGATCACCGTCGACACGCACTTCGGGCGGCTGGCGCGGCGGCTGGGCTTCACGACGGAGGAGGACCCGGTCAAGGTGGAGCACGCCGTCGGAGCCATCTTCCCGAAGAGGGACTGGACGATGCTCAGCCACCACCTCGTGTGGCACGGGCGGCGGGTGTGCCACGCCCGTCGTCCGGCGTGCGGAGCGTGCCCGGTGGCGCGGTGGTGCCCGTCGTTCGGCGCGGGGGAGACCGACCCGGTGGCGGCGGCGAAGCTCGTCCGCACGGGCGGCCGGGCCTGAGCGCAACTACCTCGGCGGATGCCGTACTACCTCGCGGCGAAGGCGTGGGGGAGCCAGTCGGCCAGCAGGGCGTTGACCTCGTCGGGCGCCTCCTCGGCGAGGTAGTGCCCGGCTCCGTCGACCACCTCGAAGCGGAAGTCGCGGGCGAATGCCGCGCCGTCGACGTCGGCCGTCCCGGTCCGGAGGAACCCGTCGGCGGTGCCGTGCACCTGTAGCACGGGCACGTCGATCGGTCGGCGCAGCGCGGCGAGGAACCGCCGCCCGCTGGGTCGCACGGCGTACCGCGTCAGCCAGCGCAGCGACTCGACCGAGCTGTGCGCGGCGAACGGGATGCGGATGACCTCGCGGTACCGGTCCACGACGTCGGCGGGCAGCGGCCGGGCGGCTCCCGCGGTGAGCACGCGGGCCACCTCGTCACCCCGGGTCAGCCGCCGCTCGGCGACGGACGGCACCTGGTAGAGCGCGAGCGTGCGGCGTGCGGCGGGCGTGAGCAGGCGCCGTCCGGGCACGTGCAGGCGCAGCGGGTGCGGTGCGGCCAGGGCCACCACGCCGGCGGTGACGGCGGGCTGGAGCGCCGCCATCGCCCACGCCAGGGCGCCGCCGGTGCCCGAGCCGACGACGACGGCACGGTCGTGCCCGAGGGAGCGCACCACCCCGGCGACGTCGCGGGTCCGGGTGGGGATGTCGTGACCGGAGGGCGGCTTGTCGGAGGCCCCGACCCCGCGCAGGTCGATCGCGGCGACGCGGACGCCGTCGTCGGACAGGGAGGCGAGCTGGTGGCGCCAGGCCCACCACATCTCCGGGAACCCGTGCAGGAACAGCACGAGCGGGGCGCGGTCACCGTTGCCGCGGGTGGGGCCGGCGGTGGCGACGTGGAACCGGGAGCCGTTGGCGGGGACGAACTCGTGCCGCCACGGGCCGTCCACGAGGGCAGAGGTGTAGTCGGTGTCGGGCATGGCGGTCACGCGCCGAACCTACCTGCTCAGCCGCCCGAGGACACGCGCGAGGAGCCCCTGGCGCCCGAGCCGGGGCCGTCGCCCTCGTCGTCGCGCGGCTCCTTCGGCGGGTCGAACCGGTAGCCGACGTTGCGCACGGTGCCGATGAGCTGCTCGTGCTCGGGGCCGAGCTTGGCGCGCAGGCGCCGCACGTGGACGTCCACCGTGCGGGTGCCGCCGTAGTAGTCGTAGCCCCACACCTCCTGCAGGAGCTGGGCGCGGGTGAAGACCCGGCCGGGGTGCTGCACGAGGTACTTGAGGAGCTCGAACTCCTTGTAGGTGAGATCGATGGGGCGCCCGCGGAGCCGGGCGGTGTAGCCACCGGCGTCGATCGCCAGCTCGCCCGCGGAGATCTCCTGGGGCGAGTCGTCCGTCGGGCCGTGCGCGGACTTCTCGACGACGAGCCGCAGGCGGGCCTCGACCTCGGCGGGGGAGGCGTTCTCGAGCAGCAGGTCGTCCGCGCCCCACTCGTGGTTGACGACCGTCAGCCCGCCCTCGGTGAGGACGAGCACCAGCGGGACGGTGAGCCCGGTGGCGTGGAGCAGCCGGCAGGTGGTGCGTGCGGCGACCAGGTCGCGGCGGGCATCGAGGAGGACGACGTCCGAGTCCGGGGCGTCCACCAGTGCGGACGGCTCCATCGGCAGCACCCGGATCTTGTGCGAGAGAAGACCGAGTGCGGGCAGTACCTCGACCGACCCGCCTGTCGCGGGTGTCAGGATCAACAGCTCGGCCACGCGCACCTCCTCCCGCCACCGGTGGTGGTAAAGGTACCGTGCCCCGCGCCGGAGATCACAACGGGTCGGCATGCGAGACTCTTCGTCGTGACCGTGACCACCCGTGCCGTGACGACCGCCGCGCTCGCCGCGCTCGTCGCCGCGGCGGCGTATCTGGGGCCGCTGTGGACGACGGCCGCGGCGGCCGGTCTCGTCGCCCTCGTGGCGATCGGCTGGGCCGCGCTGCTGCGGCTCCCGGCGGACGGCGCGACCGTGCTCGTGGTGCTGCTGGCCGGGCTCGGTGGCGTGGCGATGGCCTGGGCGACCGAGGACGAGCCCGTGCTGCGCAACGTCCCCCTGGTGATCGCGATGGCGCTGGTCCTGGCCTTCGTGGCGCAGATGCTCCGGCGTGGCGGCCGGCCCCGGCTCGTGGAGTCGGTGAGCGGCATGACGGCGGGGATCGTCGTCGCGGTCTCCGCCTCCGGATGGGTCGCCACGGGCCGGTCGGACGCCGGTGCGGCGCTCGTGCTGACCAGTGCCGTGGCGCTCGCCGTCGCCGCCGCCGTCTCGGCGCTCCCGATCGCCGGCGGGTGGACCGGTTCGCTGCTGTCGGTGGCGTTCGGCGCCGTCGCGGGCGCGGGCACCGCGACGGTGGTCCCGGAGGTCGAGCCGGTCACCGGCATGGTCACGGGGATCGTGGCGGGCCTGGTCGCCGCGGCCCTGCGGTTCCTCTTCGAGCGCCAGCCGACGCTGGCCCGACGCCGGGCGGGCCTGACCGCTGCGGCGATCCCGGTCGTGGTGACCGGGATCCTCGTGTTCGTGGTGGGCCGCGTCGTCATCTGACGCGCGCCGTCGTCCGGCGCGGCCCGGCGCCGACGGGCCTCATCCCTCGACGCGGAGGGCCTCGCCCGCGATCTCGATGCGGACGGTCTTGGCCACCAGCACGCCGCCGGCCTCCAGCGCGACGTTCCACAGCAGCCCGAACTTCTCCCGCTCGAAGTCGGCCGTGGCGTTGAACCCGAAGAGGTGGCGGCCGTAGGGGTCGGTGCCGACGCCGCCGAACTCCGCGTCGAGCGCGATCGGGTGCGTGATCCCGCGGATGGTCAGGTGACCGTGGAGCACGAACTTGGTGCTCGACCCGGCCGCCGCACGCTGGGTGTCGACGTCCCGGCCGGGCATGCGGCCCTTGAGCGCCGCCCACGAGAACATCGGGTCGGGCGCCGGGTTCCACTCCACCCCGGTGGACCGGAACTCGATCGTGGGGAACACCTCGACATCGAGGAAGTCCGGGTTCTTGAGGTGCGCGTCGCGGTCGGCGTTGGCCGTCTCGATCGACGCGGCGTCGATCGAGGCCGCCACCGTCGAGGCGAGCGGGTCCTCGGCGACGTGGATCACCGCGGATCCGGTGCCGAACTGACCCCGGACGGGGCTCACCATCATGTGCATCGCCAGGAAACCGATGCGTTGGTGGGCGACGTCCAGCTCGTACGTCCCGGGTGCGGGGACGACGAGGTCGTTCCAGATCCGGGTGGGGGCTTCGGTCATCGCGGGTCCTCCTGGGTGCCCGCGGCGGCTGCCAGGGCACCCGTCTCGTGTGCGGGTTGGCGGCAGTGCCGTGGCGTGGGGACGCGTACGCTACGGCGCATCGCAGGCTCCACGGTACCGGGGAACATTCATGCAAACGGATATGTTCCCGCCGGGGGAGCACCAGCCGGTGAGCACCAGGGGGGTCCAGATGTCCGCGCAGTGGCCGGCGCTCGTCGCGCTCGTCGTGCTGACCGTCGTCGTCGCCCTCGTCTGGCGCCGCGGCCAGGGCCGCCTCCGCCGGCCCGACGGCGGTTCGAGCGGGCGCGGTGCGGCCCCGGACCGCTGGGCCGCGGACCTCGACGCCCTCGGCGCCGCAGCGGGTGCGCGGGCCACGTTCCTGCAGTTCTCGGCCCCGGTGTGCGCGCCCTGCCGCGCCACCGCCCGGGTGCTCGCGGCGCTCGCGGCCGAGGCGCCCGGCGTCGTCCACGTCGAGGTCGACGTCGAGACCCACCTCGACCTCTCGCTCCGGGCGGGCGTGCTGCGCACCCCGACCGTGCTCGTGCTCGACGCCGCCGGGGCCGAGGTCGCTCGCGCCTCGGGCGCCATGACCCCCGCCCAGGCTCGTGCCGCGCTCGACGCCGTCACCCCGATCGACCAGCCTTCCGGGAGGAACGCATGACCCGCAGCCACCGCACCGACCTCGAGGCCCCGCACGGGACGACGGCGGAGCCCGCCGGGATCGATCCCCGCGGCCCGCGTGTCGGCGCGGGCATCACGGCGGCCATGCTCGCCGTCGTCGTGCTCCTGGGGCCCACCACCCCGGCGCTGGTGCTGCTCGCCGTCGTCGCGCTGAGCTTCCTGCCCGGTGCGGTGTGGGGTCCGAGGGCGACCTGGCAGGGCTGGCTGTTCCGCGTCCTGGTCCGCCCACGTCTCGGCCGTCCGGAGCACTTGGAGGACCCGCGTCCGCCGCGGTTCGCCCAGCTGGTGGGGCTCGTCGTGACCGGCGTGGGCGTCGTCCTGGGTCTGGCCGGGGTCCTGGCGGCCGTGCCGTGGGCGGCCGGGGTCGCCTTCCTCGCGGCGGCGCTCAACGCCACCGTGGGGCTCTGCCTCGGCTGCGAGCTCTACGTGATCGGCCGGCGGCTGCGGCGCGCCCGCGCCTGACGCTGCCCGCCCGTGCCGGGCGCGCGGCTCAGTAGACGAGCGCCTGCGCGCCGGGGCGCAGCGACTCCTCGACGAACACCGGCGCTCCTGCGATCCGAACGCCGTCGAGCACGTCGCCGGGGCCGATGTCGCGCCGTGCCGCGCACTGCGTGCACAGGGTGACGGTGCCGGCCAGGAGGACCGCGGCGAGCAGGTCGGCGGCCGGCGCCGCATGCTCCAGCTCGAGCTCGTCCGCCCGGCCGGGCAGCGCCAGCCACGCGGACTCGCCCGTCAGCCACAGGGAGACGTCCACACCCGCTGCCACGGCCGCGGCGGCGACGGTCAGGGCCTGGTTGGTGGCCTCCGCCCGCTCGGTGCCGGCCGTGGTCTTGACGACGAGGGAACGCTGCGATGTGGTCTCGGTCATAGCTCCGACCCTAGCCGCGCCGCCGCGGTTAGGATCGAGGCATGTCGGTCGAAGCACTCGAGATCTTTTTCACCAGCCTGCTGGTCGTCACCGTCGTCGCGGTCACCTGGTTCGCGGGCTACGTCGTCTACAAGCTGTTCCAGGGTCAGCGCTGATGCCTTTCGCCTTCCCCGAGGGTCTCGCGCCCGAGGTGTACCCGCTCGCCTGGCTGGTCGGCCGGTGGACGGGTGCAGGCGTCATCAAGTACGAGGGCATCGCCGAGACACCGTTCCGTCAGGAGCTGGTCTTCGACCACGACGGCGGGCCGTACCTGCGCTTCACCTCGACGCTGCGCGTCCGTTCGGCCGCGGCGGCCGACGGCGAGACGACCGGCGACGCCGACGGCACCGAGGGCGAGGACGCCTTCGACACGGTGTGGTCGACCGAGACCGGCTACTGGCGCATCTCGTCGGACCGTCCGGACGACCTGCCCGACGGCAAGCACGCGCTCGAGGTGCTGGTGACCGACGCGTCGGGCCGGCTCTCGCTGTTCCTGGGGCTCGTGGGCGACGGTCGCGTGGACCTCGCCACCGACTTCGTCGCGCGCACGTCCACCGCGGCCGAGGTGACGGCCGCCAAGCGGCTCTACGGCAACGTCGAGGGCCGCCTGCTGTGGCTGGAGGAGCTCGCTGCGTTCGGCCACCCGATGGGTTCGTACGCCTCCGGCGAGCTCGACCGCGTCGACGGCCTCTCATGACCTACCGCAGCCCGATCCTGGACCGTCCCGGCGCCGTCGCGGCGACCGGGCCCGACGAGGGCATCGCCTGGCACTACGGCGAGCCCGTCGCCGAGCAGCGCGCGCTCGCCCGCGGCGGCGCCGTCGTCGACCAGTCCCACCTCGGCGTCGTGCGCCTGACGGGCCCCGACCGCCTGAGCTGGCTGCACTCCATCACCTCGCAGGACGTGGAGCACCTCGCGCCGCGCACCTCCACCGAGCTGTTCGTGCTCTCCCCGCAGGGCCGGATCGAGCACGCGCTCGGCGTCGTCGACGACGGCACGTCCACCTGGCTGATCACCGAGCGCGACCACGTGGAGCCGCTCGTCGCCTGGCTGACCCGCATGCGGTTCATGATGCAGGTCGAGATCGACGACGTGACGGACTCCTTCGCGGCGATCGGCGAGCCGGTCGCGGCGGAGGGCGTCGAGGGCGAGCCGGTGACGTGGTGGGACACCTGGCCGCGGGTCGCCGTCGGCGGCACCCGGTACGGCCCGCCGGAGGAGGAGCACCCCGGCGCCGACCGCGCGTGGCGGCTCGTGCTCGTGCCGCGCGAGACGCTCCCCGACGCCGTCGCCGAGCGGGAGGCCGCCGGATGGCGCCTCGCCGGCACCTGGGCGACCGAGGCCCTGCGGGTCGAGGCGTGGCGGCCGCGGCTCGCTCGTGAGGTGGACGACCGCTCCGTGCCCCACGAGCTCGACTGGCTGCGCACCGCCGTCCACCTGCACAAGGGCTGCTACCGCGGCCAGGAGACGGTCGCGCGGGTGCACAACCTGGGCCGGCCCCCGCGGCGCATCGTCATGCTCCACCTCGACGGGTCGCAGCACGTGGTGCCCGAGGGCGGCGCGGAGGTCCGGCGTGACAGCGCGGACGGCAAGGCGGTCGGCACGGTGACGTCGGTCGCGCGCCACCACGAGCTGGGCCCGGTCGCCCTCGCCGTGGTCAAGCGGAACCTGCCGGACGATGCACCGCTCGTCGTCGTGGGCACCGTCGGTACCGGTACGGACGCCCAGGAGCTGGTCGTCGACGCCACCCAGGAGACGATCGTGCCCGGCGAGGGCGTGTCCGCCGACCGGCCCGAGGGCCGCGGCGAGACGTTGCGCGGGCTGACCCCGCGCGGTGGCGACGGGGCCCAGAGCCTGCTGTGATCGTGCGGTGAGAGCGCCGGACCCGCGGGAGGCGGGCTCAGCCGCGGGTGCCGCGGTGCGCAAGCTCCTCCGGCGGATCCGCATCCGGCAGGGTCTCGCACGGGTGCGGTCGGGGTTCTGGCCGATCGTCCAGGCGTCGCTGGCGGCCGGTGCCGCCTACCTGCTGGCCCAGCTCGTCCTCGGCCACGACCAGCCGTTCTTCGCCGCCGTCGCGGCCTGGGTGTGCCTCGGCTTCTCGTTCGAGCGGGAGCTGCGCCGCGTCGCCGACGTCGCCGTGGGGGTCGCCGTCGGCGTCGGGATCGGCGAGGTCATCGTGGGCCTCATCGGTGCGGGCTGGTGGCAGCTCACCGTCGTGCTCCTCGTCTCGGCGGTGCTCGCCCGGTTCATCGACCGCGGGCCGATGCTGGTGACGCAAGCCGGGGTGCAGGCCATCGTCGTCGTCGGCCTGCCGGCCGCCGTCGCGGCGGAGGGTGCGTTCGGCCGATGGGCCGACGCGGCGGTCGGCGGCGTCGTGGCCCTGGCCGTCACGCTGCTGCTGCCGAGCGACCCCTTGCGGCGGCTGCGCTCCCTGGCCTACGAGGCGACGACAGAGCTGGCCGAGACGCTGGAGGCGGTCGGGCGGGGGCTGCGGCAGCACGACATGGACGAGCTGGGCGCGGCGCTGGTGCGCGGCCGGGCGTCGGAGTCGGTGCTGGCCGACTGGCGGGACACGGCTCGCAAGGCGGAGGACATCGCGCGGGTCGGCGTCAACCGGGCGCAACGGGGCGACATCCACGAGATCGTCGGGCAGGCGGTGCTGGTGGACCGGGCCATGCGCAGCGTCCGGCTGCTCGCCCGGCGCGCCCCGACCGTCGTCGGGCCGGACGGCACGTGGCCGGACGTCGGTCCGCTCGCGGACGAGGTGGAACGGTTCGCCGGCGGGACGCGGCTGCTGGCGTCCGCCGTCGGGGGCGGCGGCACGGTCGAGGACGCCCGGCGGCTGCTGGTGGACGTCGCGGCGGCGGTCGACCCGCACGTGGTCGGCCGTAGCGACCTGCGCGTCGCGTCGCTGGTCGTGCTGCTGCGTTCACCGGTGGTGGACGCCCTCGAGGCGAGCGGTCTAGACCCCCGGGCGGCACGCGAGCACCTGCCCGAGCTCTGACTCCCGCGATCCTGCCGCCCCGACGCGGCGTCAGAGGAACCTGTTGGCTCCAGTAGTTGATCAGATACAGTACCTGTCGTGATGCAGCCCGATCAGAGCCCTCCGGCGGAGGACGCCTTCTCCGCCGACCTGCTGCGCGGTCACACCGACACGATCGTGCTCGCGACGCTGCGCCGCGGGGACCGCTACGGCTTCGAGATCTACAAGGCGATCCGTGACGCCACCGGCGGAGCGCACGAGATCAAGGAGGCGACGCTCTACGCGACCTACCGCCGTCTGACCCGGGACGGCCTGGTCGAGGCCTACTGGGGCGACGAGTCCCAGGGCGGGCGTCGCAAGTACTACCGGATCACCGACGCCGGCCGCGCCGTCTTCCGTCGCAACGTCGCCGCGTGGCGCGCGACCCGCGACGTCGTCGACACCCTGCTGACAGACAAGGAACCTCGCTCATGACCACGGTCCACCGCCTCCTCGACGACGCATTCGCCGGCGTCGAGCCGACCGCAGAGGTCCAGGACCTCAAGGAGGAGATCCGGGCGAACCTCACCTCCCGGGCCGCCGAGCTCGAGGCCACGGGCGCCGCCCCCGCCGACGCGGCACGCCAGGCCGTCGACGAGCTCGGCGACGTGCGTGCTGTCATCGCCGAGGCGGCGGACCCGGCCCGGTCGCCCGCCGCGTCGTCCCCCACCTCGTCGTCCGCCGCGTACGCGTCGACGGCGCAGGCGATGCTCGCGAACAAGGTGCGGCCGCGGCCTGCCTTCGTCGTCAGCCTCGTGTTCGCGGGAGCCAGCACCGCGGCGCTCCTCGCCCTGACCCTCCTCGGCCTGAGCGGGAACCTCACCGCCCCCGTGGGCGCGCTCGTCGGATGGGTGCTGGGCGCCGCGCTCGGGGCGGGCTGGATCGTGGGCAGCTCCGTGGCGCAGGAGACCACCACCAACCACCCGGTCCCGGGCCGCCGGGCCGCGGGATACGGGCTGGCCGCCGGGCTCGTCGTCAGCGGGCTGGGGCTCGTCGGCATCGTCGTCACCGACGGGCCGCTGTGGCTGACCGCGCTCGCCGCGCCCCTGCTCGTGAGCGGGGCCGCGCTGTTCGCCGGGCTCGGTGCCACGCAGACCAACCGCAAGAAGGCATGGTTCCGCGAGGTCACGGCCGAGCACGGCACGGTCGGCGACCGGTTCGACCGCGACCCCGAGGCCGCGGCGCGGTTCGGCATCCTCACGGCGGTGATCTGGGTGACGGCGTTCGTCGTCTTCGTCGTCGTCGGCCTGGCCGGCGGCTGGGCGTGGTCCTGGCTGGCGTTCGTGGTCGGCTGGATCGCGTTCATGCTCCTGCTGGCCAAGATGCTCTTCGGCGGTCCCGCGCGGTGAGAGCCCTGTTCGGCTCCCGCTCGTGGGTGTACCGTCGCTGGTCATGGAGGTATCCGTCAGCGCGTTGCGCGCCGAGCTGAAGTCATGGATCGAGAGGGCTCGCGACGGCGAGGACGTGGTCGTCACCGACCGTGGGGTCCCGGTCGCCCGGCTCACCGGCGTGGGCAGCGCCGACCTGGTGAGCGAGCTCGTCCGTGACGGTCTGCTCACCCCGGCCCAGGCCGAGCGCCCCACCCACACCGTGCCGCCCACGGCGCAGGCCCTGGGCGCGGCCAACGGTGCCTCCCGCTCCGGTCTGTCCGGCCTCGTCCGGCGCATCCGCCGCTGAGTGAGCCGCTGAGAGGATCCGCCCCCGATGGCACTCGTCTACTTCGACGCCAGCGCGCTGGTGAAGCTGTGCGTCCCCGAGCACGGCTCCGACCTGGCGAGCGCGCTGTGGAACCGGGCCGACGTCGTCGTCACGTCCCGGCTGGCCGACACGGAGCTGCGGGCGACCCTCGCCGCGGGGGAGCGCGCCGGCGTGCTCGACCCGGGCTCCCGCCGTCGTGCGCTCGACCGCTGGACCGCGCTCTGGCCCGCCCTGCACCTCGTGGAGCTCACCGCGCGCGTCGCCGGCACCGCGGCCGAGCTCGCCGCGGGGCCGCACCCGCTGCGCGGCGGGGACGCCGTGCACGTGGCCAGCGCCCTCGCCGTCGCGCACGACGACACCCTCGTCGCGGCGTGGGACGAGCACGTCGCCACCGCGGCGCGGGACCGACGGCTCCGCGTCCTCCCGTAGCCTGGTCGCGTGATCGCGAACCTCCAGTTCTACGTGCTCGCCGCCCTGGCGGTCGTCGTCTTCGTCGTCCAGGTGTGGGCGCTCATCGATGCGTTGCGCCGGCCCGCGCACGGGTTCGTCGCCGAGGGCAAGCTCAAGAAGCCGATCTGGCTGCTCATCCTGGGCGTCGCCGTCGTGCTCGGGTTCCTGGGTCTCCCGTCGGGCGGCAGCGCGGGCAACGCGGTGGGCTTCCTCAACATCATCGCGGTGGTGGCCTCCATCGTGTACCTCGTCGACGTGCGCCCGAAGCTCCGGGCGTACGGCCCGGGCAAGGGCCGCTCGCAGGGTTCGAGCAGCTGGTGACCGCGGGGATCGACCGGGGCGCCGTCCCGCTCGCGGAGGTCGTGCGCGGCGACCTCGTCGAGTCGGTCCACCTGGGCCACCTCGTCGTCCTGGACCCGCACGGTGACGTGGTCCTCGCCGCCGGGGAGCCGACGGCGCAGATCTGGCCACGCTCGTCGCTCAAGCCGCTGCAGGCGGTCGCGATGGTCCGGGCAGGGCTCGACCTGCCGCCGGAGCTCCTGGCGCTCGCGGCCGCGAGCCACAGCGGGGAGCCGGTGCACCGGGACGGCGTGCAGGCGATCCTCGCGGGTGCCGGGCTCAGCGCCGACGCGCTGCGGAACACCCCGGGCCTGCCCATGTACCCGCCGGCGGCCGCGGACTGGCTGCGCGCGGGCCGGGACGCGGAGCAGATCACGCAGAACTGCTCCGGCAAGCACGCGGCCATGCTCGCCACGTGCGTCGCCGCCGGCTGGGACACCGGCGACTACCTCGCGGTCGACCATCCGCTGCAGCGGGCGGTGCGGGCCACCGTCACCGAGCTGACCGGCACCGAGCCCGAGCACGTGACGACGGACGGCTGCGGTGCGCCGCTGTTCGCGACGACGTTGAGAGGGCTGGCCCGCTCGTTCGGCACGCTCGCCGGCGCGGCCGGGCGGCACGGCCCGGCCGGGCAGGAGGCCGCCGCCGACGGCCCGCTGGAGCCGACGGCGCGGGTGGCGCAGGCCATGTCCACGCACCCCGAGATGGTGGCGGGCACCGGGCGGGAGGACACCCTGGCGATGCGGGCGGTGCCGGGCGTGGTGGCGAAGATCGGTGCCGACGGCGTGTGCGCGGCCGGCCTCCCGGACGGTTCCTCGCTGGCGTTCAAGGTGCTCGACGGTGCCGACCGGCCCCGGCCCGCGCTGCTCGCCGCGGCACTGCGCCTCGCGGGCGCCCTGGACGTGCGGGGCGCCGATCCTGCGGCCCTGGTGGCCGTCGGCCACGTCGCCGTGCTCGGCGGTGGCCGGCCCGTGGGCGAGGTTCGCACGGTGCTCGACGGGCCGCCCGGCGCGCGCTCCGCCGTCGGCCCGGGGGTGCGGTCGTGAGGGCGGTGCTCCAGCGGGCGACCCGCGCGAGCGTGACGGTCGACGGCGAGGTGGTGGGCGCGTTCGACCGGCCCGGGCTGGTGGCGCTGGTCGGTGTCACTCACGACGACGGACCGGCGGACGCCGCGACGATCGCGCGCAAGATCGCCGACCTGCGTCTCCTGCGGGGCGAGCGGTCGGTGGTCGACGAGGGCGCCCCGGTGCTGGTGGTCAGCCAGTTCACGCTGTACGGCGACGCGCGCAAGGGGCGCCGGCCGACCTGGCAGGCCGCGGCGCCGGGGCCGGTGGCGGAGCCGCTGGTCGATGCCGTGGTGGCCGACCTGCGCGCGCGGGGCCTCGAGGTCTCGACCGGGGTGTTCGGTGCCGACATGGCGGTAGAACTGGTGAACGACGGTCCGATCACTATGATGTTGGAGACCTAACAAACTTCTGACCTGCGCCGACCCGGCGAAGGTCGACCCCGGAGGTTGACGATGGCGTCGAACCCGCCGGTCGACGCGCTCGCACTGCTCGGCCACGAGACCCGGCGTGCTGTCGCGCCCCACGTCGCGGCGCGGCTGGTCCGGGGGACGGCCGGCGACGCCGCGGCGCTCGCCCAGCTCGCGGCCGTCCTGCGGCCCGAGCACCTGGCCGGCACGGCCCTCCTGCCCGACCCGCTCCCGGCCGTCCCGGCGGTCCGTGCGAGCCGGGGCCCTACGCAGGGCGGCGCGGCGGACCGTCGGGTGCTGCTGTGCGCGGCCGTGGCCGTCACCGACCGCGCCGACATCCTGCTGCGGGCCACCGGTGACGCGACGGAGGCGCTCGTGGCCGGACCGGTGGTCGAGGACGTCGAGCTCGCGGACGGGCGCTTCCGGATCACCGACCCCCGGATGCGGTGCGTGGTGCACGACGACGCCGACCTCGCGCAGCGCACCGCCGCCCACACCGCGTTGGCGCGCGCGGCCCGGGACTGCGGCGAGCCGGGCATCGCCCTCTGGCACACGGCACTCAGCACCCTCGCCGGCGACGAGCTGCTCGCCGACGGCCTCGTCGAGCTCGCGGAGCTGCTCGCGTCGCACGGGGACACCGAGGCCGCCCACGAGGTGGCGAGGGAGGCCGCGAGCCACGGCACGGGGGACCGGCGCGCCCGGGCCTTCCTGGTGGCCGGCCGCTCCGCGTTGTGGAGCGGGCACCTCGTCGACGCGCAGGACTGGCTGCGGCGGGCGGACAGCAGCGGTGTCCCCGCGGTCGAGCGGGACGCCGCACGCTGCGCCGCGGCGGTGCGGGCGCTGCTCACCGGGGAGACCGCCGAGCGGTCCGACGCCGACGCCACGCCCGGCGCCCGGCTGGCCCGGACGGTCGAACCGCTGGTCGGCACGGCCGTCACCCGTGCCGACCGGGCCGCCGTGGCTGCCGTGGCCGCTTGCCTGGGCATGCTCGAGAACGATCCCGCCCAGGCAGAGGTGCTGCTCGTCCGTACCGTCGCCGGTGTCGTGCCGGCCCGGCGTCGGCCCGGGCCCTGGCCGTCGGCGTCCGGCGCGCTCGCCCCGCTGGCGGAGGCCGCCGTCCGGGCGGCTCAGGCGTTGCTGCTGCTGCGCGCCGGCCAGACGGGGGCCGCCGCCACCGTGCTCGACGAGGCCGTCGACCGGCTCCCGATGGCGCACGTCGGCGGCGGGCTCGCCGCCGAGGTGTCCCGGCGGCTCGACGCGGCGTGCCCCGGTCGCCCGACGGCGGTGACCGCAGCGCTCGAGCGGGTGGGGCCGCCGCGCACGGCACCCGCTGTCGCCGCGGCGGCCGGGCGGTGGACGCGGCCCGCGGACCGCGGTTGCTCGCTGCTCGCCGCCGTGAGCAGCCGAGGCTGCGCGGACGGGTCCGACGACGAGCCCGACGGTGCGCTGCCGCTCGCCTGGTCGGTGGTGCTGACGGCGCGGGAGACGGAGGTCGCCCGGCTGGTCACGGCCGGGATGACGAACCGCGAGGTGGCCAACGCCCTGTGCGTCTCCGTGCGCACGGTCGAGGTGCACCTGGGCCGCGTCTTCCGCAAGCTCGACGTGCGGTCGCGGTCGGAGCTCGTGGTCTTGGCGCTGCGGCCGGTCCGGTGACCGTCCGTGCAGGGCGCGGGCGTGCGCGGCGATCAGGGAAATCACGTAGCGGGACCGGTGCGCGCCGGTCGGTCGTGTGGTTTTCCCGGATGACCTGATAGGCAGCCTTCCTTACTTTTGAGGCGCACGGTTCGTACGCCCGGCCCGACGACGATGTCGGGCTCCAGAGAGAGGAAGAACCATGTCGAGACCAGCAGGAGGGGCACGCCGGGTCGTGGCTGCCGTGGCCGGTGCCGCCGTCGCGCTCACCGGTGCCCTCGGCGCCGTGGCGGCCACGAGCGCGAGCGCCGGGGAGCCGTCCGGCGGGGACAGCGCGATCAACGGGTTCCGCAACGTCGGCTACTTCACGCAGTGGGGCGTCTACGGGCGCGACTTCCAGGTCGCCGACCTGGTGACCTCCGGTGCCGCCGAGAACCTCACCCACATCAACTACTCCTTCGGCAACATCCACCACGAGAGCCTCGAGTGCTTCGTGGCGAACAAGGCGCAGGGCACCGGACCGAACGGGTCGGACGGCGCGGGCGACGCGTGGGCGGACTTCGGGATGGGCTACACCGCGGCGAGCTCCGTCGCAGGCGTCGCCGACACCTGGGACCAGCCGCTGGCCGGGTCGTTCAACCAGCTCAAGCAGCTCAAGGAGCTGCACCCCGACCTCAAGGTCATGCTGTCCATCGGCGGCTGGACCTGGTCGAAGAACTTCTCGCGCGCCGCGGCCACCCCGGCGTCCCGGGAGAGCTTCGTGTCATCCTGCATCGACCTCTACATCAAGGGCGACCTGCCCGTGATCGACGGTCGCGGTGGTCCCGGGGCCGCCGCCGGCGTGTTCGACGGCATCGACATCGACTGGGAGTGGCCCGGCACGCACAGCGGTCTGGAGGGCAACCACGTCGACGAGGAGAACGACGCCGAGAACTTCCGCCTGCTGCTGGCCGAGTTCCGTGAGCAGCTGGACGCCTACGGCGCGCAGACCGGTGAGGACTACCTCCTCAGCGCATTCCTCCCGGCCAACCCGGACGACATCGCCGCCGGCGGCTGGAACGACCCAAGGATCTTCGACTCGCTCGACTTCGGCAACGTCCAGGGGTACGACCTGCACGGCGCCTGGGATGCGGACCTGACCGGTCACCAGATCAACCTCTACGACGACCCGGCGGACACCCGCGAGCCGAGCCGACAGTTCTCGGTGGACACCGCCGTCCAGGAGTACGTCTCGGCCGGCGTGGACCCGGCCCAGCTCGGCCTCGGCATGGCCATGTACGGCCGTGGGTGGCAGGGCGCGACGTCGGCGGACGCCTGGGGACCGGCGACCGGCGCCGCTGCGGGCACGTGGGAGGCCGGCATCGAGGACTACGACGTGCTGCGCGACGTCGGCACGGAGCACTACGACGCCACCCTCGGCGCCGCCTGGCGCTACGACGGCAACCAGTGGTGGTCGCTGGACACGCCGGCCACCGTGGCACAGAAGTCCGCGTACGTCCGCGACCGGGGCCTCGGCGGCGCCATGTGGTGGGACCTCTCCGGCGACGAGGACGCCGAGCTGCTCGACGCCGTCGCCGCCGGACTGTTCAGCGGCCCGGCCGGGCCGGTCGACCCCGGCACGCCCGACCCGGACCCGACGCCCGACCCGGACCCGACGCCCGACCCGACGCCGGACCCCGACCCGGACTGCGGTGACGGGTGGAGCGGCGGCGCGGTGTACACCGCCGGCGACCTCGTCTCCTGGGACGGGCACACCTGGCGGGCCAAGTGGTGGACGACGGGCGAGGAGCCCGGAACCACCGGGCAGTGGGGAGTGTGGGAAGACCTCGGCACCTGCTGAGGCCCGCCCGGTCCGGGCTCGGCCCCCGACCGGGCGGAGGCCACGATCCCCGCAGCACCCTGACCAGGGTGCTGCGGGGATCGGTGCACGGCCGCGGGAGGCGGCGTCACTCTCGCGGTCGGCTGCCGGTCACTCGGTCCCGACCGACCCGCGGCGTCGGCGGACCACCACGACGATCACGGCGCCGGCGGCAAGGAGCCCGGCAGCGACGGCCAGCAGTCCGAGGACCTCGCCGCCCGTCTGCGGCAGGAACGGGATCGTCGACGCGCCCGGTCCCGGCGGGCCCGCCACGGTGTCGCCCGGGGGCGGCACCTCCTCGTCGATGCAGCCGTCGGTGTCCTGCGGGAAGGTCACGGGGATCGTCACCTCGGGGTTGACGGTGAACGTGACGTCGACGGTGCCGACCGCCCAGCCGAAGTCCCGGGTGTTCTGCCACATGTTGTTGACGAGCTCCCAGCCGTCGTCTGCAGAGAGCTCGACGAACCGTTCCGGGTAGGCGCCCGGCCAGAGCACCCTGCCCTCGAGCGGCTGGTCGGCCTGGACGAAGTTCTCGCCGTCCGGGTTGTGCCACGTCAGCGTCACCGTCGTGCTCGGGTCGCCGGTGAGAGACACCCGGTAGTCGAGGTACGTCACGCCCTCCACGCACAGGGGGGTGAGAGTGTCGACCTCCATCGCCGGCTCCTCGACCCCGGGCGGGTTCGTGGCGCAGTCCGGGGACGACGGCGGGTAGCCGACCGTCCGCGTCGCGGACGGGTTGACCTCGAAGACGACCTCCACGGACGGGCGCACCCAGTCCCACTCGTCGCCCACGACCCACTCGCCGTCAACGAGGCTCCACCCCGGCCAGTCCACCGGGTTGCCCGCGCCGTCGACCTCGGCGCCCGGCCAGAGGACCCGGCCGGACATCGGCTGGTCGGCCAGGACGTAGTCGTCGCCGGTGGGGTTCACGAAGGTGATCGTCACCGCGTCGGGCGCGGGCTCCACACCCTCCGTCACGGCGTCGTACTGCAGGTAGGGCACGTCGCCGTCGCAGATCGGGTCGAGGATCTCGAGCTCGAGGTTCTCCTCGGGCTCCTCGGTGTATCCCGTGACGCTCGGTGACGGGCTCGGGCCGTCGTCCGTGTCGGCCACCGCGAGCGTCCCGCCGCCGAGCACGACGACGGTGCTGAGGCCCAGCGCCGTGAGAGCGCGTCGCCGCGCGCGTGGTGCCGATGTCATCGGTCCGTCCCCTTTGGTGTGCCGTGCGCTGGTGTCGCTGTGGCCTTTCACGCTAGCGACGGCGGGGCGGCGCGGGTATGTCTGGTACGGGTGAAAGCGGCTGGACCGCCGTTTTCACCCGCAGAACGGGACGTCGAGCTCGCGGAGCCCTGACGTGCTCACCGTGGGCGTGGACCACACCTCGAGGCGGCCCGGGACGCCGGCCCCCTCACCGCGGGCCGCTGCCGCGGAGGCAGGAACGGCGATCTCGATCGTCGTCGTCCTCCCCGGGCGCAGCGTCACCGCGATGGCGGTGTGCTGCCGGCCGTGCACGGCCAGGCTCGACCCGCCGATCGGGGCGCCGTCCTGGGTCAGTGCCGGTGCCCCGCCGCCGTGCACCCCGGCGGCCGTGAGGTTGACCACGATGTCCCCCCGGCGCGGGTCGTCCTCGGGGCCAGCCACGTAGAACGGCAGCTCACGGGCTCGCTCGCGGTCGAGCCGGTTGGTGAGCGTGACCGCCACGGTGTCCAGGCGGCCGTCACCGGTGCACACCGACGCCGCCAGCGCGAGCTCGACGTCCAGGTAGGCGGACATCTTCCCGGCCTTCGTGTCCTCGAGGAACACTCCGACGGAGTCCGCGGCGCGCTCCGCGCCGAACGTCCCGGCGACCAACGTGCCCGTCAGCAGCTCCTGCTCGTCGGGCGACGCCGACCAGATGAGGAACCGGTGCTGCGCTGCCGCCTGCTCGAACGCCGGCAGGACGGCGGTGGTGTCCACCTCGTCGGTGGCCAGGGTGCTGAAGGTCGCGGCGGCGACCGCCGCGAAGAACTGGTCGGCGACGTCGGGCCGCAGCGAGTCGTAGACCCGGCGCAGCAGCAGGTCGACGACGTTGTCCGCGTGGACCTCGATGCTGTCGCTGCCCACGGCCGCGGCCACGTCCTCGGGGAGCGGCACCTGCACGGGTCCGGTCGCCTCGAGCAGGAAGGACAGCGCGACCGGGTCGGTGGCGATCACGCCGTCGACCTGCTCGCCCTGCGACCGTGCCCACATCTCCGCGGCGACGGCGCCCGTGGTCGGGAACTCCGGGGTGGCCGTGACGTCCTGCACGAACCGTCCGAGACGCGCGGAGTAGGCCGCCTCCTCCTCCGGGTCGAGGGGGACGACGCTCTCCTCGAACGGCCCGACGTCGCTGCTGGCGGCCTGCTTCTCGATCGTCACCCGGCCGTCCTCGACGGCCATCAGGGTGAGGGCGCCCGGGATGCCGCCGGCGGCCCGCAGCTCGCCGTTGTTCATGCCCAGCAGCAGGTACTGCCGTGGCCCGTCAGCGCCCAGCATCGGTGGCAGGAGCGACGTGGCGCGCTCCGCGGTCCTCGTGATGCCGGCCAGCTCGTCGAGCCGGGCGTCGAGCGTCACGAGCGGTTCCACGAGCTCGGAGCGGATGCGGGTGGGATCCACCTGGTCCAGCTCGCCCCGCGCCTCGTCGAGGGTCACCCGCGCGGCAGCGACCTGCCCGGCCACCTCGGACAGCGGGACGAGGTCGACGCCGCCGTCGTCGGTGCGGTCGGTCGCCGTCGCCGCGTCACCGGCCGCGGCGAGGGCGGGCAGCACGTCCTCGGCGAGGTCGTGGAGCGCGGAGGCGACGCGCTGGACGGCGTCCACGGAGTCCCCGATCACGGGCAGGTACGCCGCGAGGTCCCACAGCACGCCGTCGGTCGCGTCGCGTGCCGTCGCGGTCTGCTCCTGCAGGGCGACGAGACCGGGGGCGTCCGTGAGCGACTGCCCGGACCCGTCGAACAGTCCCCCGCGCAAGGTCTGCTCGACGGCGGGGACCTGCGCGGCGGCGTCCTGGAGCGCGTCACGGGCCGTCAGCGCGTCGCGGATCATCAGGGCCGCGGCGACCAGGGTGGCGATCACGAGCACGACCATCGTCAGCAGCACCCAGCGCAGGACGCGGCGCCGCGGCCGCACCCTCCGCAGGTCCGCTGCACCGCCGGTCTCGACGGTCATACCGGCAGGGTACGTGGCCGACTGACCGCGAGGTCAGCGCGTCGCAGGGTGAAACCGGTCCTGACGTGGTGCAAGGCTGGGGGTCCTCGCGACACAGAGCAGGCAACCGGCAGGCAGACCGTCGCAGCGCCGCGACCACCGACCGCAGGAGGCACCGTGACCCCCGACGTGGCGATCGAGCACGACGACGCCTGGTTCGACGCGCTGTTCGCCGCGCACTCGCGAGCCGTCCACCGATACTTCCTGCGCCGCCTCCCGGCGGGGGACGGCTCACGGGACGACGCCGAGGACCTCGCCGCCGACGTGCTCGCCACGGCTTGGCGACGCCGCACCGACGTGCCGCGCGGGGCGGAGCTGCCCTGGCTCTACCGGACCGCCGGACACGTGCTCGCCAACCATCGGCGCAAGCATCGCGCGCTGCCGGTGGCCGCCGTGCCGGACGAGCCGGACGACGTCGACCCGGCGGTGCTCGCCGTCGCCGACGACCGTGTACGCCGCGCGTTGGCCGGGCTCTCACCCCGCGACCGGCGCATCCTGCTCCTCGTCGCGTGGGACGGCCTCGGCGGCGACGACCTCGCCGAGGTGCTCGGTGTGGGTCGCGGCGGCGCGGACGCCGCTCTCTCCCGCGCCCGCTCGCGCCTGCGCGACGCCTGGGCGCAGGCCGACGAGGCGGCCGACGGGACGCAAGGAACCAGCACGTGAGGACACAGGCAGGGTGTCAGAGCGAGCGCGTCCCGAGGAGGCCGTGATGAACACCGAGGACGAAGCCTTCGAGCGGCTCGCCGCGGCGGACCCGGCAGCCGGTACGGAGCCGCGGCCGGGCGCGCTCCGGGCCAAGGTCGACGCGCTGGCGGACGGCCCGACGCACGCTCCGCCGTCGGGCAGCGACGAGGTCGCCGCGCGGCGGGCTCGCCGCACGCCCTGGCTGGTGGCTGCCGGGGTGGCCGGTGCGGTGGCGCTGGGTGGCGGCGGGTACGCGCTCGGCGTGGCCGGGTCCGACGGCGCGGTGCCCGCGGCCAGCGGCGAGGTGGCCGGCGAGGCGCTGCCGCCGATCACGCTCGGTGGTGGCCGCGACGGGGCGGAGCCCGCCGAGGACGGCGCCGCGGCCGGGGCGGCGGACGAGCAGGCGACGGCCGGCGACTCGGCCGCGTCCTCCAGCCGCGACGTGTCCCTGCCCGGCTGGCACGACGGCCGGGCCGTGTTCAGCGCGAGCGGGCTCTCCGACGAGGCGGGCACCGCGACCGCCTACTCCTACGACGCCCGCGAGGTCGCCACCGAGGCCGGTGCCGCCCGCCTGGCCGAGACGCTCGACGTCTCGGGCGAGCCGCGCTGGGAGTGGGGTGCCTGGAACGTGGGGCCGCGCGACGGCGGAGGACCGGGCATCTGGCTCTCCGTGGACGGCACCGCCTACTTCAGCTACAACGACCCGGCCGCCGACCCGTGGCGGTGCGACGGTCCGGTCGAGACGCTGGAGCGCGAGGACACCGGGGACGAGGCGGACGTCATCGAGCCCGCCCCCTGCGAGCAGCCGGGCGACCCGGAGCTCTCGCCGCAGGACGCGATCGACGAGGTGCGCGACCTCATGGAGCAGGTCGGGGTCGACCCGTCCGGCTTCGAGTTCGAGGTGCCCGACGACGGCGGCGAGGGGGCGCGGTGGGTGAGCGCCCAGCAGGTGGTCGAGGGGCAGGAGACCGGGGCGTCCTGGAGCGCGACCGTCGGCGACCAGGGCATCGCGTGGCTCGACGGGTTCCTCGCCGCGACGGTGCCCCTCGGCGACTACCCGGTGGTGAGCCCGGCGGAGGCCGTGGAGCGGCTGGGCGACCCGCGCTTCGGTGGGTCCTCCTGGCCCGTGGTGTACGCGGCCGAGTCGCAGGAGCTGCTCGAGATGCGGGTCGAGGAGGAGACGGAGCCGACGCCGCCGCCCGCACCGCCGTCGTCGGGCAGCGACGTGCCGTGGCCCGTGTCCGAGGTGACCATCACCGAGGCTCGGCTGGGTCTCACCCAGCACCACGACGCCGGCGGGTCCGTCCTGCTGCTGCCCGCCTACGAGCTGAGCGACGCCGCGGGGAACACCTGGTCGGTGCTCGCGGTGGCCGAGGAGGCGCTCGACACCACCTCTCGTTGAGGGGCGTACCGGGGTACGGTCGGGGTGTCCCTGCAGCAGCTCCGAAGGAGATCGCCATGCCCACTCGTACCGCACGCACCGCCTGGAACGGCACCCTGCAGGAAGGGTCGGGCCAGCTGGAGCTCTCGAGCTCCGGCGCCGGGACGTTCTCGGTCTCGTTCCCGAAGCGTGCCGCCGACGACGCGGACGGCACCACCAGCCCCGAGGAGATGATCGCGGCCGCGCACTCCTCGTGCTTCTCGATGGCCCTCGCCGGCGAGCTCGGCAACGTCGGAGCCTCGCCCGAGCAGGTGGAGGTCACCGCCGACGTCACGCTGTCGCCGGACCCGGCGGGCGGCTTCCGCATCTCCGCGATCGCGCTGTCCGTGCGGGGCTACGCCGCCGGCACCGACGAGGCCGGCTTCCGCCAGGCCGCCGAGGCCGCGAAGACCGCTTGCCCGGTGTCCAAGGCGCTCGCGGGCGTCGATGAGATCACCCTCGACGTCACGTACGAGGGCTGAGCCGGAGCGAGCTTGCGAGTGCAGGCCCGGCCCGACCCGTGGATACGAGGGCTGAGCCGGAGCGAGCTTTCTCTGCTCCTACTTCGTGAGCGGCGGGGTGCTGGCGTGAGCGCCGTCCAGCACCCCGCCGAGCACCTCGAGCAGCACCTCTTGCTGCGTGCGGGTCGGCCGCCAGCGCAGCACGTCCCGGGCGCGCGAGGCGTCCATGACGATGTTCGCCGCCGCCATGTCGAGCCACCCCGCGTCGATCGGGACGACGCGCGCGCGGGACGCCAGGTCCAGGCCGCGCCGCAGGAGGCCGACCGGTAGCTCCACGAGCCGCCCGTCGGCGAGCAGGTCGGCGAGGTCCTGGCCGGTGAGGCCGCCGTCGGGAGCGAGGTTGAACGCCCCGGGATGGCGGCCGACGACGGCGGCGCGCACGGCGCTCGCGGTGTCGTCCGGGTGCAGCACCTGCAGGCGGACGCCGCGGGGGAACGGCACGAGCGGGAACAGCGGGGGGTCGACGGGCTCCGGGCGCTCGTCGGCGTGCCAGCCGCGGATCAGCCCGCCGAGAGCCTGGCCGACCGGCCCGGCCGCGACCTTGAGCCCGATCCGGCCCAGCGGACCCAGGAAGTAGCGCCCGATCTCGGCCCCGGCCTCGCGCTGCAGCATGATCGCCGGACGCATCCGTGTCACGGTGAGCCACGGTTCGGCAGCCTCGACGCCGTCCAGCATCGTCTCGACCTCGGCCTTGTCGAGCGCGTACGCCGAGCCGGGCACGCCGTGGGTCGGCCAGCTCTCGTCGATCGCGTGGCCGTCGGCCGGGCCGGGCGAGTACACCCCGGACGCCGACATGAAGATCAGGTGCGGCACCCGGTTGCGCACCACGGCGTCGACGACGGCGCGGGTCCCGTCCACGTTGACGTGGTGCAGCACGTCGGGCTTGCGTGCCGGCTGGATCGCCCACACCAGGTGGATGACGACGTCCGCCCCGGCGAGCGCCGTGTCCAGCCGTTCGGCGACCGTGGCGTCGTCGGCGAGGTCGACGCGCGCCCATTCGGCGGCGTCGTGCGGCGGGCCGACGGTGCTGCTGCCGTCCGCTCGGGGGACGCGGCGCGCGACCCCCACGACGGAGGTCACCACCGGTTCGGCGACCAGGGCGCGCAGGATCGCTGTCCCGACGTTTCCGGTGGCTCCCACGACGACGACTCGCATGGCTCGACGCTATCGGCGCAGAGCGGTGGGCGCGCGATGGCGGCAGGCGGCAGGCGGCCGAGGTCCGGCAGCACGCCGGCGAGGTGGCCCGCGCCGCGGACGATCCGGTCGCTCACGGGCAGCGGTGGCACAATCGCCATCGTGTCTGCCCAGTCGACGACCACAGCTTCCGGCCACCACCCAGCACCCGACGACGCGCCCTCCCAGGACGCGCAGGCAGCGGCGCTCGCCGCGCAGCGGGAGGCCGAGCGCGAGGCCCAGGCCGCAGCGGCCGAGGCCCGCGAGGCCGTCGCGACGGCGCTGCGCACGGTGATGGCCGGCACCGTCGACACCACGACCCGTCGCCGCGCCGAGTACTCCACGGACGCCTCGAACTACCGGGTGGTGCCTGACGTCGTCGCGTTCCCGGCCTCGACGGACGACGTCGTCGCGGCGCTCGAGGTGCTCCGCGAGCTGGGCGTCGCGGTCACCGCACGCGGGGCCGGCACGTCGGTGGCAGGCAACTCCGTGGGCCCCGGGGTGGTCCTCGACCTCTCGCAGCACCTGCACGCCATCAGCACGGTCGACCCGGAGGCGCGTACCGCCGTCGTCGAACCCGGTGTGGTGATGTCGTCATTGCAGCGCGCCGCGGTGCCGCACGGGTTGCGGTTCGGGCCGGACCCGTCCACGCAGAACCGCGCCACGCTCGGCGGGATGATCGGCAACAACGCCTGCGGCCCGCACGCGGTGGCCTACGGCCGCACGGCGGACAACGTGGTGTCGCTCGACGTCGTGGACGGACGCGGACGGCGCTTCACCGCGGGGCAGGGCGACCCGACCTTCGCCGACGTGCCAGGGCTGGCGGAGCTCGTCCGGGAGAACCTGGCGCTCATCCGGACCGAGTTCGGTCGGTTCGGCCGGCAGGTGTCCGGCTACTCGCTGGAGCACCTGCTGCCGGAGAACGGCTCGAACCTGGCGCGGATGCTCGTCGGCACCGAGGGCACGCTGGTCACGGTGCTCGGCGCCACGCTCGACCTGGTCCCGACGCCGAGCGCCCCCACGCTGGTGGTGCTCGGCTATCCCGACATGCCCGCGGCCGCCGACGACGTCCCGGTCCTGCTGCGGCACCACCCGCTCGCCGTCGAAGGGCTCGACGCCCGCCTCGTCGACGTCGTGAAGCGCGCCAACGGGCCGGACTCGGTGCCCGACCTCCCGGACGGCGCCGGCTGGCTGATGATCGAGGTCGGCGGCGACTCACCGGCAGCGGCCCGCGCCGTCGCCGACGAGATCGTCGCGGCGTCGTCGGCCATCGGGTCGGCGGTCTACCCTGCCGGTCCGGACGCGACCAAGATGTGGCAGATCCGGGCCGACGGCGCGGGGCTCGCCGGGCGCACGCCCGCGGGGGAGCAGGCCTGGCCCGGCTGGGAGGACTCGGCGGTCCCGCCGGAGAAGCTGGGCGACTACCTGCGCGACCTGGACGCCCTCATGGCGCGCTACGGCGTCGACGGCCTGCCGTACGGGCACTTCGGCGACGGCTGCATGCACCTGCGCATCGACATCCCGCTCGAGACCTCGGGCTCCGTGCTGCGCACCTTCCTGACCGAGGCCGCGGAGCTCGTGGCGAAGTACGGCGGGTCGCTGTCGGGCGAGCACGGCGACGGCAGGGCACGCTCCGAGCTGTTGCCCCTCATGTACTCGCCCGAGGCGATCGCGCTGCTCGAGCAGGTCAAGGCGTTGTTCGACCCCGAGGACGTGCTGAACCCGGGCGTGGTCGTCCGGCCGGCCGCCGTGGACACGGACCTGCGCCGGCCCGCCGCCCAGAAGGTGCCGTCGACGGCGCCGATCGGCGAGCGCGGGCTGCTGGGCTCCGGCACGCTGCGCGGGCCGGCGAAGAAGACGGGGTACGCCGGGTTCAGCTTCGCGCACGACCACCACGACCTGACGACGGCGGTGCACCGGTGCGTCGGCGTCGGCAAGTGCCGCGCGGACACCAGCGCCGCCGGCGGGTTCATGTGCCCGTCCTACCTGGCGACCAAGGACGAGAAGGACGTGACCCGGGGTCGCGCCCGCGTGCTCCAGGAGGCGGTCAACGGGTCGCTGGTGGGCGGCCTCACGGCACCGGAGGTGCACGAGTCGCTCGACCTGTGCCTGAGCTGCAAGGCGTGCTCCTCCGACTGCCCGGCCGGCGTCGACATGGCGCAGTACAAGTCCGAGGTGCTGCACCGCACGTACCGCGGCAAGCTCCGCCCGATGGACCACTACGCGCTCGGGTGGCTGCCGCGGTGGGCGCGGCTCGCGGGCATCGCCCCCCGAGCGATCAACAGGGTCATGTCGGTGGGGTGGATCCGCAAGGCCGTGCTGTGGGCCGGGGGCATGGACACCCGTCGCGAGGTGCCGCACTTCGCCGAGATGCCGTTCCGCACGTGGTGGCGGCGCGGGTACGCCACCCACGGCGTGCCCGGCCTGGCGCACCGCGAGCTGCCGGGCCGGCCCGTCGAGTCCCAGCGACCCCGGGTCGTGCTGTGGACCGACTCGTTCAGCGACTCGCTGTCGCCGTCGGTGCCCCAGGCCGCGGTGAAGGTGCTCGACGCGGCGGGCTACGACGTCGTCGTCCCCGACGAGCAGGCCTGCTGCGGGCTGACGTGGATCTCCACCGGCCAGCTCGACGGTGCCCGCCGCCGGCTGAGCGACCTGCTGAAGGTGCTCGGCCCGTACGCCGTCAACGGGATCCCGATCCTCGGCCTGGAGCCGTCCTGCACGGCGGTGCTGCGCTCCGACCTGCTGGACCTGTTCCCGGACGACCCGCGCGCCGCGGCCGTCGCCGGAGCGACCAAGACGCTCGCCGAGCTGCTCACCGACCCGGAGACGGCGCCTGCCGAGGACTCGGGCTGGGAGCTGCCGGACCTGAGCGACGTCACCGCCGTCGTGCAGCCGCACTGCCACCAGCACTCCGTGATGGGGTTCGGTGCCGACCGGTCGCTGCTGGCCGACGCGGGGGCGACCGTCACCGAGCTCGCCGGGTGCTGCGGGCTCGCCGGGAACTTCGGCATGCAGAAGGGCCACTACGACGTGTCGGTCGCCGTGGCGGAGAACGCCCTGCTCCCGGCGTTGCGAGAACGCGACGAGTCGGATGTCTTCGTCGCCGACGGGTTCTCCTGCCGCACCCAGGCGGTGCAGCTCGAGGGCGTGGAGGGCAAGGCTCTCGTGGAGGTCCTCGCCGAGCGTCTCCCGTAGCCGGGCTCAGGGCTGCGGCGTGAGCTGCTCTGCGACCGGGGCGACGTCGTCGGCGGGCACCGCGGGGACCGTCCGGGTTGCGCGATGGAAGGTCCACACCACGGTGAGGAAGAGGCCGGCGGCCGCCAGCTCGCCCGCCGACTCGAGCATGGCGATCAGCCAGCTCGTCGTACCGCCGACGGACGGCTCGACGATGATCGCCATCATGTCGACGCCCACGGCGGCGACGCCGAGCACCCCGACGCAGGCCAGCAGGTACCACGAGACGCGCCGCGCCCTGTGCCCGCTGCGGAGGAAGGTGAGGACGAGAGCGGCGAGCGAGACCGCACCGAGCACCGCCCACACGGCGAGCTCGCCCCAGCCCTGCGCGTCGAGGCCGAGGGCGGGTTCGACACCGAGCGCCCGGACGAGCGTGCCGCCGCCGCGCTCGTGGATCTGGAGCATGTCGTCCGCCGTGACGAGCAGCAGCACCCGGACCAGACCCACAGGACGGGCGCCCGCCGCAGCGTCCGGGCCCGGGCGGCGAGCAGCACCGCCGCACCCGCCATCGCCAGCCAGGCCACGATCTCGGCGAGCGACCCGTCCTCGTCGATCTTCCACAGCGACGTCGGGTCGGTCGCGACGCCGTCGCCCAGGCGGTACAGGAGATCGCCGACGACGAGCAGCAGGGTGACGCCGATCGTCGTCAGCACACCCACCACGGCGCTGCGTCGGAGCCGGTCCGTGGACTCCGCCGGGCCGGACCTCGGGCGGGTCGGTGTCGACGACATGGGGCGGTCGGTATCGCATCGCTGCTCGACTCCTGGGTGCCGCTCCGGAGACGCGGCGGCCGCACGGTCCCCTTCGCCGTGGTCCTCAGGATGCCACCATGTCCGCATGGAACTTCGTGAGGTCGTCCGACGGCGGCGCATGGTCAGGCGGTTCGGCCCCGAGCCCGTGGCCCCGGAGGTCGTCGACCGGCTGCTCGACCACGCGGTGCGGGCGCCCAGCGCCGGGTTCACGCAGGGCTGGTCGTTCCTCGTGCTGACCTCCGACGCGCAGCGGGAGCGGTTCTGGGGCGCGACCACCCCACCGGACTCCGCACGGGACATGTCGACCTGGCTCGCCGGGATGCGGACCGCACCGGTGCTGGTGGTGGTGCTGACGTCCCGGGACGCCTACGTGGGCCGGTACGCCGAGCCGGACAAGGGCTGGACCGACCGGGACGAGGCGCGCTGGCCGGTGCCGTACTGGCACGTCGACGCGGGCATGGCCGCGCTGCTCATGCTGCAGACCGCCGTGGACGAGGGTCTCGGCGCGTGCTTCTTCGGGATCGACGCCGGACGCCGCGCCGCCTTCCGGGACGAGTTCGGCGTGCCGCAGGAGTGGGAGCCCACCGGGGTGGTCGCCGTCGGGCACCCCGAGGCCGGGGGCGCGAAGGGCTCGCCGGCGCGCCGGCAGCGCAAGCCGATGGACGACGTCGTGCATCGCGGGCACTGGTGAACGGTCAGACGCAGGCTGCCAGCAGCGCGACCGCCTCGGCCAGGCGGGCGTCCACCAGGTTGCCGTAGCCGAGCACCAGGGTCCGTGACCGTGCCGGCGGGCGCGCCCGGTACCGCCGCAGGTCGACCACGCCGACGTCGCGGGCCGCCGCGGCACGGACCACCTCGGCGGCGTCCGGCGCCCGCCCGGAGGCGTCGGCGGGCAGCTCCAGCAGCGCGTGCAGCCCGGCGGCCATGCCGTGCAGCCGGGCGCCGGGCATCCGGAGACGGACGGCGTCGGCGAGCGCGTCGTGCCGCCGCCGGAACCGCGTGCGCGCAGCCCGCAGGTGCCGGTCGTAGGCCCCGCCGGCGAGGAACCGGGTGAACGTGAGCTGGTCCACCACGGACGGTGCGCCGGAGCGGTCCACCTCGCCGACCGCGGCACGCCACGCGGCGGGCAGCACCATCCACCCGATGCCGAACGCCGGTGACATCGTCTTGCTCACCGAACCGAGCAGCACCACGCGTGCGGGGTCGAGCCGCTGCAGGGCGGCGACCGGGCGCCGGTCGTAGCGGAACTCGGCGTCGTAGTCGTCCTCGATGACCAGACCGTCCACGGCGCGCGCCCAGGCGAGCACGCCCTCGCGCCGCTCCCCGGTGAGCGGCACCCCCGTGGGGAACTGGTGGGCCGGGGTGAGCAGCACCGCGCGGGCGCCGGTCCGGGCGCCGGCTTCGGCGAGACGGTCGACGGCGATGCCGCCGTCGTCGACCGGCACCGGCACGGGCTCCAGGCCGGCCTGCCGGGCGACGTCGCGCAGCACGGGCCACGACGGGTCCTCGACCAGCAGGTGCGTGTGCCCGGCGGCCCGCAGCGCCGCGGCCACGCGGGCCATCGCGTCGGTGGCGCCCCGGGTGACCACGACGGCGGTGTCGGGGGCGTCGATCATCCGCGCCCGGCGCAGGTGAGCGGCCACGGCGGTCCGTGCTGCGGGGTGCCCGGGTCCGGGTGCGGCCGACAGGTCGGTGCCGGAGGCGGTGGACAGCGCCTCGCGTGCGGCTCGCAGCCAGGTGTCGCGGGGGACGTGCCGCAGGTCGGCGATCCCGGGCCGCAGGTCGAACCTCGGCCGCGGCGGCAGGTGCGGCAGGTCCGCCGGGCCCGCAAGGTCCGCCTCGCCCGCCAGGTCCGCCAGGAACGCCGTGCGGGCCACCCGGGTGCCGGCGCCGACCCGCGCGTCGAGCACGCCCTCGGCGACGAGCTGGCCGTAGGCCTCCGTGACGACCCAGCGCGAGACGCCCAGCGACTCGGCCAGGCGGCGGCTGGCGGGCAGCGCGGCACCCGCGGGCAACCGACCGGAGCCGATGGCGTCGCGCAGGGCGCGCTCGAGCCGCTCCACCCGGGGGCCGGACGAGGTGTCCAGGTCGAGCAGCGTCTCCCACGCCAGATCGGTCTGGTCGATGAGCATGGAAATGGACGGTACACCCGTGCCGATCTCTCCGTAGCGTCGATGCTGTCATCCCGACACGCCTCTTCCCCACGGAGTACCCATGCGCTACCGCACGATCAGCAACGGTTCGACGTCCTTCGAGGTCAGCTCCCTGTGCCTCGGCACGATGTGGTTCGGGACGCATACCGACGAGAAGACCGCGCGCGCCATCCTCGACCGGTTCGTCGAGGCGGGCGGCACGTTCCTCGACACGTCCAACAACTACAACGGCTGGGACGGCGGCCACGGCCGGGACAGCGAGGACGTCCTCGGCCGCTGGCTCGCCGACCGACGAGCGCACGACCAGGTCCGCATCGCCACCAAGGTGGGCGCCGCGAAGAAGGACCCCGACCTCCCGCTGCGGCACGACCCGCCGGCCAACTACCAGGGACTCGGTGCCGAGACCATCGCCGCCGAGGCCCGCGAGAGCCTGCGCCACCTCGGGGTCGACCGCCTCGACGCGTACTACGGGCACGTCGACGATCCCGGGACTCCGCTCGCCGAGACCGTCGGCGCGTTCGGCAAGCTGCAGGCCGAGGGCTTGGTGGGCATCGCCGGGATCTCCAACGTGGCGCTGCACCGCGTCGTCGAAGCCCGTGAGGAGGCGGTCCGACAAGGAGTGGCGCCCTACGGCCTGGTCCAGCAGCAGCGCACCTACCCGTACCCGCGTCCCGACGGACGCCACAACTGGGCGTCGACCGAGCTGCTCGACTACGCGCGCGCGTCCTCGCAGGCGGGCAGCCCTCTCGCCGTCGTGGCCTACTCGCCGCTCATGCAGGGTGCGCTCACCCGTCCGGACAAGCCGCTCTGGAACGGGTTCGACCACCCCACCACCCACGAGCGCCTGCGGGTGCTGCGCGAGGTCGCGGCCGAGGCCGGTGCCACGCCGAACCAGGTGGTGCTCGCGTGGCTGCTCGGCGGTGAGGTCCCCGTGATCCCGATCGTCGGTGCGAGCAGCGTGGAACAGCTCGACGAGCTGCTCGGCGCCGCCGACCTCGACCTGGACCCTGAGCTGCGAGCCCGCCTCGACGCCGTCTGACCGGCTCCGTCCGACCACCACCGACCAGCACGAACCACCAAACGGAGGAACCATGCGCTACCGCACCATCGGCACCGGGGACCGCGCCATCGAGGTGTCCACCCTGTGCCTCGGCACCATGAACTACGGGACCCTCGTGGACCCGGCCACCTCGGAGGCGATCCTCGACCGGTTCGTCGAGGCGGGCGGGACCTTCCTGGACACCGCCAACAACTATGCCGTGTGGCACGGCGGGCACGGCCGGGACAGCGAGGACCTGATCGGGGGCTGGCTGGCCGCCCGGCGCCACCGTGACCACGTCCGGATCGCCACCAAGGTCGGCGCCGGCCCCCGCGACCGGGGCCTGCCCTTCACGCCGGACAACTTCGAGGGCCTCGGCGCCGGCGTGATCGAGGCCGAGGCGCACAAGAGCATGCGCCACCTGGGCACCGACCACCTGGACGTGCTCTACGGGCACGTGGACGACCGCGACACCCCGCTGGCCGAGACGGTCGGGGCGCTGGGCAAGCTCCAGGCCGAGGGCGCGGTGGGTCTGACCGGCATCTCGAACGTCACGCTGTGGCGACTCGTCGAGGCCCGCGCCGAGGCCGAGCGTCAGGGCGTGCCGCCCTACGCCGTCGTGCAGCAGCAGCACTCGTACGTGTACCCGCGGCCGACGTCGCGCCCCTGGGTGAGTCGCGACCTGCTCGACTACGCCGCGTCCACGGGGACTCCGGGCCGGCCGTCGCTGACGGTCGTGGGGTACGGGCCGCTGCAGGCCGGGGCCCTGATGCGGGACGACAAGGGCCTGTACCACGACGCCGACCACCCCGGGTCGGTCCACCGGGTCCGCGTCCTGCGCGAGGTCGCCCGCGAGATCGGTGCGACCCCCGCGCAGGTGGCGCTCGCCTGGATGATGGGCGGCGAGGTGCCGGTGATCCCGGTGACGGGACCGAGCTCCGTGGAGCAGCTCGACGAGCTCCTCGGTGCGGTGCACCTCGACCTGCCGCAGGAGGTGCGCACCCGCCTCGACGCGGCCTGAGCGGCGACCTGCCCGCCGCTACTGCGCCTGCCGGGCCGGCCGCTCGGTGAGCGGGTGCCCGACGGCGGCACCCACCCGGGCGCGGATCTCGGCGGGGAGCTCGGCCCAGTCGTCGAGCGTGTCGAGGTCCGCGGCGGTGCCGGGTCGCTGCACGACGGCGGAGGTCAGGCCGTGCGTCCCGGCCTCCGCCTCGTGGGCGGCCCGGGACCCGGCGCCGAACCGGAACCGGTAGCCCTTCGCTGCGAGGGGAGCGGTGAGCGGGACCATGAGCAGGTTGGTGCCGGTCGCATGGCGGTCGGTGGCGATCGTGACGTCGGCCCGGGTCGCCAGGAGGGCGTCGACGTCGTCGGTCGTGAGCCGGGGCAGGTCCGCGTGCACGACCAGCATCCGGTCCGCGCCCAGGTTCCGGACGTGGTCGCGGGCGTGGTCGAGGGCGCCGTTCAGGCCGGGCGTGCCGGGCGGCTCCGCGATCACCTGACCCGGGACTGCCGCGAGGACCTCCTTGACGAACGGCACGTCCGCCGTCACCACCACGACCCCCGCCAGCCGGCCGTCCGCCACGAGCGGGGCGAGCACCTCCACGACGTGCCGCGCCAGCGCGACGACCAGCCGTCGTCGGGCACCCGGATCAAGGGCGGCCGCGAGCCGCGACTTGCCCGAGACGCCGTCGCGGAGCGGGACCACGGCGACCGTGCGGGGACTCGTCACGGCCCGGCCACGGCGAGGAGCTCGCGGGCCAGGCGCTCGCGACCGGCCGGACCTCCCATGATGGTGTCGGTGACCACCACCTCGAACCCGAGGTCCTCGACCGGTGCGGCCAGCGCGGCGTCCGCCTCGTCGATCACCATGACGTCCACGACGCCGGTGTACAGCCGTGCCACGCCCACCGCCGAGACCTCGTGCCCGAGCGACTCGAGGATCTGCGCGGCCGGCCCCTTCACCGCCCGGCCGCCCACGATCGGGCTGACCGCCACCCGGCGTGCTCGCGAGGCCGCCACGGCGTCGCGCACACCGGGCACGCCGAGCACCGGTTCGACGGAGAGGAACGGGTTCGACGGCGCCACCACCAGCAGGTCGGCGTCCCGCACCGCCGGCAGCACCCCGGGCGCCGGGCGGGCGGACCCGATGCCGTCGAAGGTCAGGTCGAGCACCGCGTCGGCGTGCTGACGCCGCACGAAGTACTCCTGGAAGGCGAGGGTGCCCGACGGCGTGGTCACCTGCGTGCGCACCGGGTCGTCCGTGACCGGGAGCAGCCGGGCGCCCACGCCCAGCGAGGCCGTCAGGGTGGCGGTCACCCCGCTCAGCGGCACGCCCTCGCGCAGGCGCGCGGTCCGCACCACGTGGGTCGCCAGGTCCTTGTCGCCGAGCGTGAACCAGGTGTCCTCACCGAGCCGTTCGAGCTGCGCCAGCGTCGCGTACGACTCGCCCGTCAGCCCCCAGCCGCGTTCCTCGTCGTTGAGCCCGGCCAGCGTGTACATCACCGTGTCGAGGTCGGGCGAGACGTGCAGCCCGTGGCGGGTCGTGTCGTCGCCGACGTTGACCACGCAGGTCAGGCCGCCACCGTCCGCCGGGGTGCCGCCGTCGGGCAGCGCGAGCGCGAAGCCGTGCGCGAGGCGGGCGCCGCCGACGCCACCGGCCAGGACCGTCACCGAGGTACTCACCCCCCGAGCGTAGACGGGGGAGGCATGATGGAGGCATGGCTGTCTTCGCGTTCTCCGTCTCCCCGCTCGGCGCGGGGGAGTCCGTCGCGGGCCCCGTCGCCGAGGCCGTCCGCATCGTGCGGGAGTCCAGGCTGCCGCACCGGACCACGTCCATGTTCACCGAGATCGAGGGGGAGTGGGACGAGGTGATGCCGGTGATCCAGCGCGCCACCGAGGCCGTGGGCGCGGGCGGTCACCGGGTCTCGCTCGTGCTCAAGGCCGACATCCGCCCGGGGTACACCGGGCAGCTCGACGCCAAGATCCGGCGCGTCGAGGAAGCGCTTGCCGCGGACGAGGAGCAGGCCGGGCACGCGTGACCGTGGTCACCCACCTGCAGTGTTGCAGGTCACGGGACGTCTCGCCGTAGGCTATGCGGCACACGGCACCGGGCCGTGTGCGGGAACCGGGGAGAAGTCAGCGCGATGCCACTGTTCGAGGTCGACGCCAGCAGGCCGCTCCTCGTCCAGTCCGGGCGGTCCGCAGGTGCCGTGGAGCCCGGGCTCGGGACGACGGCGCACCGCGTCGTGGACTCGCACATCGACGGGCTGCTCGGGGAGCAGATCTTCCCCGTCGCCCAGGGCGCCGGACCTGACGAGCCGCACCTGCTCGCGCTGGACGCCACCGGCTCGCCGGTCGTGGTCGAGCTGGTCGCCGAGCTCGACCGCCCGGCGCTGACCCGGGCGCTGGACCACGCGGGCTGGGCCGGCCGGCTCACCCGCGGCGAGCTCGCCTCCCGGTACCACGGCGGGCCGAACGCGTTCCAGCGGGACGTCGCCTCGTTCTACGACTCCGTGCCGATCACCCGGTCCCAGCCGGGGCGCTCCAGCGCCCGGCTGATCATCATCTGCCAGGAGGCCGGCGAGGAGATCCTGAACGCCGTCGACTTCCTGCGTCAGCCCACGATGCCCGTCGAGGTGCTCAAGATGGGCGTGGTCCACAGCCAGGACGGGCGACGGTTCGTCGACGTCTCCCCGTTGGTGATCCACCCGGCCTCCGCCCCGACGGCGCCACGCCTGTCCGGTGTCGCACCGGAGGGGACGCGCCGGGCCGCCGCATCCGCCGACACCGAGCCGGAGTCCTTCGCGGAGGGCGTCAAGGTGGGCATCGCCCTGACCGGCAAGCACCCGGCGGTCGCGCAGCCTGCCTCGCCGAACCCGCCCGCGGCGCCAGCACCGGCCCGGCGGGCCGCGTCCGAGCCGGCGCCCGCCCCCGCCCCGCACCGGACCCGGGCCGGACGGCGGGCCGCCGCCGGGGCGTCCAGCCTGTCGCTCCCGACGGTCCGCGCCGACGCGGCCGGCAGCCAGAGCAGCCAGAGCAGGCAGGGCGGCCAGACCAGCGACGCCGGCACGCCGCCACGTCCGGCCCCGGCGGCCGCGCCGCCACCGCCGCCCGCTCCGCCGCAGCCGACACCTCCGCCACCGGCGCCACCGGCTCAGCAGCCGGCCGTCCGACGTCGGTCCCGCAGGGACCGCTTCACGTCGCAGCCGCAGCAGCCCTCGCCGGAGCTGGCGGCCTTCACCGCGGCGTCGGCGGGCTCGGCGGAGGACCTCGACCTCGCGGAGCTCGCCCGCCGCACGAGGTCGGCGTCGAGCGTCGACACCCCCGGACTCGGTGAGGACTTCGCGCGGTACACCGCCCCGGCGCTGGACCTGCCGCCGGCACCGCGGCCGGAGCCTGCCACCCGGCGTCGTGAGCCGGCGCCGTGGGATCCGCCGGAGGCACGCTGGGAGGACCCGCTCAACGACCCTCCGCCGTACCGGTCCTCCGGGTGGGAGCCGTCGACGCCGAGCAGCTGGACGAACGCTTCCGAGGACCTGCCGCGCCTCGAGGTCCCGCCGCTGGAGGCGCCGTCGTACACCCCGCCGCCCGACTACGGCCTGTACGAGACGGCCCAGTCCGCACCGATGGCGTTCGACGACGAGGTGGACGGCGACCTCATCGCGCTCGCCGCCACCCTGCACCGCCCCACGCTGCTCGTGTGGTCGCGGCCGCGCCGCCGGCAGCACTTCGAGGCCGTGCTGCACCCGGACGGCGCGATCGAGCTGGCCGACGGCTCCCGCTACCAGCACCCGGACCATGCGGCCTCGGCCGCGAGCGGGACCCCCACCGACGACGGTTGGAACGTGTGGCACCTCGGGCCGGACGGTCCGTCGCTGCTGGACGCCTACCGCGCCCGCTTCGCCTGACCCGCCCGGCCGCCCTACCGAACGTTGTGGGCGCGATTTCTGGCCCGATTCGTCCCTCTTGGGATGATTTCCGACCCAGAAATCGCGCCCACAACGTTCGAAGGGGCAGTCGCAGGGTCAGGGGACGACGACGATCTTGCCCGTCTGGTCGCCCGCGGCCAGCCGGGCGAGGCCCGTGCCGACGTCCGCCAGCGACACCTCGGAGTCGATGACCGGCCGCACGCCGGTCCGCGCGCAGAACCGCAGCAGCGCAGCGAGGTCCTCGCGCGACCCCATCGTGACGCCCTGCACACGGATCTCGGAGAAGAACAGCCGGGTCAGCTCCGCGGGCGGCGCGTCACCGCTGGTCGCCCCGCACACCACGATGGTGCCGCCGGGCCGCACGGACCGCACCGAGTGCGCCCAGGTCGCCTCGCCGACGGACTCGACGACGGCGTCGACGCGCTCGGGCAGGCGGGTCCCGGGCTCGACGGCGCGGGCCGCCCCGAGCTCGAGCGCCCGCTCGCGCTTGCCTGCGTCGCGCGACGTGGCGGTCACCTCGAGGCCGGCTGCCGACCCCAGCACGACGGCCGCGGTGGCGACCCCGCCGCCCACACCCTGCACGAGCACGCGGTCGCCCGGCCGCAGCGCCGCCGCGCCGAACAGCATCCGGTAGGCCGTCAGCCACGCCGTCGGCAGGCAGGCCGCCTCGGCGAACGTGAGCTCCGCGGGCTTGGGCACGAGGTTCGCCGTGGGCACGGAGACCTGCTCGGCGAGAGTGCCCGGGTACCGCTCGGACAGCAGGGAGCGCCGCTCGTGCGGGCCGACGCCGTGGCCGTCCGCACCGACGACGGCGTGCAGCACGACCTCGGTGCCGTGCGGCGTGACACCCGCGGCGTCCGTGCCGAGGATCATCGGGAGCTGCTCCTCGCGCAGGCCGACGCCGCGCAGGGACCACAGGTCGTGATGGTTGAGCGTGGCGGCGCGCACCTGGACCGTGGTCCAGTGCTCGCGCTCGATCGGCGCGGGGCGGTCGGTGACCTCCAGTCCGTGCAGCGGGGCGTCGGGGGAGAAGCGGGCGACGGTGGCAGCGAGCATGATCCCAACGTAGAGGACGTTCCGGTGCCACGGGCCACTATGTTGGAGGCCATGGCCGACCCCGTGGTGCACCGACCTGCTGAGCCCGACCCGACGGACCCGGAATCCGCGGCCCTCGAGGCGCGCGTCGAGCAGGCGCAGCAGGACGCCACGCTCCTGGCGGACTACCTGGCCCGCCGGGAACGCGCGGCCGCCGGGCTGCGGGCTGCGGACCGAGCGGTGGAGCGTGCTCTCGAGCAGCTCGCCGACGAGTCGGCCGACGTGGAGCGCCTGGAGTCGCTGAGCCTCGACCGACTCTGGGCGACCCTGCGCGGCGCTCGCGACGAACGCCTCGACACGGAGCGGGCCGAGCAGCGCACCGCCGAGTACGCCGTCGCCGCAGCGGAGACCCGCCGCGCGGCGGCGCAGCGTGAGCTGCAGGTCGCCGAGGGTGCGGTCGCGCGTCTGGGCGACGTCGCCGGACGGCGGGAGCGCGCGCTCGCGGACAAGGAGGCCTGGCTGTGGACGGCGGGCAGGGGGCGTGGTGCCGAGCTCGTGGACGTCGCGGAACGGCGGGGCCGACGTCGGGCCGAGAAGCTGGAGATCGCCGAGGCGCAGGACGCGGCGGATGCCGCCGCGACCGCTCTCGAGGCGGCGGCCGGCGAGCTGGCGGGCGCGAACGGCTGGTCGATGTACGACACGTACCTGGGCGGCGACCTGCTCGCGAGCATCGCCAAGCACCGCCGTCTCGACCGGGCGGCCGAGCTGGCCCGGGAGGCCGACGCGGCCCTCGCCCACCTGATGGTCGAGCTCGGCGACGTGGGTGAGCGAGGGGTCGGCGCGCTGGGCGTCGAGGGCATGTCGCGGACGTTCGACATCTGGTTCGACAACGTCTTCAGCGACCTGTCGGTGGCGCGCCACGTCCGCGAGTCCCGCGAGCGGGTCGAAGCCGCCCGGGTGGCGGTGCAGCACGTCAGCGGGCGGCTGGCGGAGCGCCGGGTCGTGGTGGAGGAGGATCTCGTCTCGCTCGAGCGGCGCCGCGAGGTCGTGCTGCTCTCGTAGCGGTCCGCGGTCAGGCGTCGCCGACGTCGAACATCCAGGTGATGCCGTAACGGTCGGTGAGCTGGCCGTAGTGGTCGCCCCAGGGTGCGGGCTCGAACGGCACGACGTCGGTGGCGCCGTCGAGCAGCGTGCTGATCGCACCGCGCACGTAGTCCATGTCGTCGGAGCTGCCGGTGAGCGCCACGGTCACGCCGCTCGTCGCGGCGACGTACGGCATGAACGACGGCGTGTCGGCCGCCATGAGCGTGAGCCCGCCCGGCGCGGTGAGCTGGCCGTGCATGACGAGCTGTTCGTCGGCGGGGTCGTGGGCCATGCCGGGCACGGAGCCGAACGTCGAGATCTCGAGGTCCCCGCCGAGCGCGGACCGGTAGTGCTCGAGAGCTTCGCGGGCCTGGTCGCGGAAGCTGAGGTAGGGGTTGAGTCGTGCCATCGGATTCTCCTCGCGAGAGCGCTTCCGGGCGTCGTGGTCGACGTCCGGCACCACGCTAGGACCGCCGGGCACGGCTCGCGCGCGGGCCCGCTACGAGGTCGGTGGGACGGGGGCCGCCTCGGTGAGGAAGTCCCGGATCAGTGGTCCCGTCTGGTCGTGCTCGAGCAGGAACCCGTCGTGTCCGAAGTCGGAGGTGATGACGCGCAGGCCGCCGGCGCCGGGCACACCGGCGGCGATCCGGGCGCACTGCGCCGGTGGGAACAGCCGGTCGCTGTCCACCGCCACGACGAGCGCCCGCGCGGTGATCTGCGCCAGCGCGGACTCGACCCCGCCCCTGTCTCGGCCGAGGTCGTGCGTCATCATCGTCTCGGTGAGCCGCAGGTAGGAGTTGGCGTCGAACCGTCGCGCGAGCTTGTCCCCGTGGTGGTCGAGGTAGGACTGCACGGCGAACCGGCCGTCGTCGAACGGGTCCTCGCCGCCCTGGGGCAGCCGCCCGAACCGCTCGTCGAGCTCGCGCGCGGTGCGGTAGGTGGTGTGCGCGATCTGCCGTGCGATGGCCAGCCCGGCGTGCGGGCCCTCGCCGTCCGGAGCGTCGTAGTAGTCGCCGCCGTTCCAGCGGGGGTCGGCACGGATGGCGCCGAGCTGGGGGTGCGCCCAGGCGATCTGGTCGCCCGACGACTGCGCGGCGGTGGCGATGGCGGCGATCGAGCGCACCTCGATGCCCGCCTCGGGCCCGAGGATCGCCCACTCCAGGACGCGCATGCCGCCCATGGAGGCGCCGACGACGGTGGCCCACGAACGGATGCCGAGCAGCCGTGCCAGCTCGATCTCGACGGCGACCTGGTCGCGTGTGGTGATGCGCGGGAACCGGCCGCCCCAGGGCTGGCCGTCGGGTGCGGTGGACGCCGGGCCGGTGGTCCCCTGGCACCCGCCGAGGACGTTGGGCACGACGACGTGGTACCGGTCGGTGTCGATGGGCGCGCCGGGCCCGATCATGGGTTCCCACCACCCGGCGCTGAGCTGGCCGGGGCCGGCGGGACCGCGCACGTGGGCGTCGCCGGTGAGGGCGTGGAGGATGAGGACGGCGTTGGAGCCGTCCGGGGCGAGCTCGCCGTAGGTCTCGTAGGCGACGCGGACGTCCGGCAGGCGGGCCCCGGCCTCGAGGTCGAAGGTGCCGACGTCGGCGAACAGGCGGTCCGCGACCGGGTCGCCCTCGCGCCAGGCGCCGGACGCCGGGACGGGGGTGGCCGGGCCGCGGCGGGCGGCACGGGGCCGGGCCGCCGTCGGGGCGTCGTCGGGCCTCGTGATGCTGGTCGGCGTCGAGGTCATCGTCTCTCCTGGCTGCGGTCTCCGGCGGGTGCGGTCGGGCGGGCGCACGCGGCGTATGGCTGCCCGGTGCGTGGCCGCAGGCAGGCGAAGGTGCGCGGTGGTCAGCTGCGCATTCGACGAGTCATGGATCGACGGTAACGCCCGCCCGGGGGCGCTGCCCAGGCGATCTCACGATGCGGGACCATATTCTGAGACGGCTTCTCGCTCGGCCCCCGGCACGAACCGCTCGCTCCAGCGACCGAGCAGGGCCCCGATGGTCGCCAGCTCCCGGCCTGCCTCGGTCAGCTCGTAGGTGACGTGCGGTGGTACCTCCGGGTACACGGTGCGCACGACGACGCCGTCCGCCTCGAGAGCCCTGAGCTGCCGGGTGAGGGTCTTGGCCGAGACGGGGCCGACGGCGCGCTGCAGCTCGCCGAAGCGGAGCGGCCCGTCGGCCAGCTTCCACACGGCCGTCAGCTTCCAGTCCCCGCCGGCGACGGCGATGCCCACCTCGATCGGGCACACCTCCAGGGCACGCCGTACCGCGTCCCGCATGGCATCCTCGCTTCCCCTGATGTCCCTTGGTGACAAGAATGACCGTACTACCGCCGCCGTCTCCGGGTGCTTACGGTCGCACCATGCAGACACTCATCGTCTCCGCAGCCCCGTCGGCGGGCTCCCTGACCGCAGACCTCGCCGCCACCGCGGAGTCCACGCTCCGCGAGCAGGGCCACGACGCCGTCCTCCTCGATCTGCCGCGGCTCGGCTGGCACCCCGCCGTCCGCCCGTCCGACTACGGTGTCGAGACGCTGACCGGGCCGGTCGGCACCCACGCCTCCGCCGCGGCTGCCGCCGGCACCCTGCACCCGGAGGTCGTGCGGCACCAGGAGCTCCTGCGCCGGGCCGACCTCCTCGTCCTCGTGTTCCCGCTCTGGTGGGCGGGGATGCCGGCCGTCCTCAAGGGCTGGGTGGACCGGGTGTTCACCGAAGGCTTCGCCTACGGGCTGCGCGACGCCGCGGGGAACCCGCGCAAGTACGGGGACGGCGCGTTCGCGGGCAAGCGAGGGCTGGTGCTCACGACGGCGGGGGACCGGGCAGAGGCCTTCAGCCCTCGAGGCGTGAACGGACACATCGAGGACCTGCTGTTCCCCATCAACCACGGGATCCTCTGGTACACGGGCATCGAGCCGCTGGCGCCGCTCACGCTGCTCGGCGTCGACTCCCCGGTCTGGCCGGGGATCGACGACGCCAGGGCCCGGGTGCGCAAGCGGTTCGAGAACCTCGACACCGACGAGCCGCTGCCCTACCGGCGGCTGCTCGACGACTACGACGCGCGACGCCGTCTGCTCGACGAGCACTCCCCGGGCCGCAGCGACCTGGCGATCCATCTGCGGCCCGCGGAGCACCCGGCCGCTACCGGCGCGGCTCCCACCGGAACATCCTCGCCGCGATGACGATAGCCACCACGACCCATGCCAACGTCGGGGCGAGCAGTGCGAGCGAGCCGGTCAGCGCGGCGCCGCCGTCCCAGGCCGCGACGATCAGTTCCGTGGCCGCGCCTCCGGGCAGGAGCCGCTTGAGCAGGGCCATGCTCTCGGTGCCGGTGATCCCGACCCAGCTGGCGACGGCGATGACGCCGATGCTCAGGGGCAGGGCGGTCACCTGGGCGTGCTCGGGGGAGTTCGTCACGCCGGCGGTGGCGATCCCCAGGGCGAGCATCATGACGAACGCCGCGAGGGTCGCCGCGACGAGGAGCACGGCGTCGACGGGCCCACCGCCGCTGGCAGCGGCGAAGACGCCGAGGATCAGGGTGATCTGCACCAGCGCGATGGCACCGACCGGCAGGACGAGCCCGGTCAGGATGGTGGCGTCGCTCGCCGCCGTCGACCGGAGCTGCTTGAGGAAGAGGCCCTGGCGCCGGGCGGCGAGCGTGGTGACCGTCGTCGCGTAGAGGTTGAACGCGGCAATCGTGAACACGAGCACGGCGGCGACGTACCCGATGCTGCCGATCCTCGTGAGGACGTCGCGGTAGCTGATGAAGAAGACGGCGACCGCCACGGGCATGAGGAGGCTGGTGACGAGCACCGACCGGTTGCGGAAGAGCTGGACCAGCTCGGCCTGGGCGAGAGGAAGCACGATGATCTCCTGTTCGGGGTAGGTCAGGAAGCGGTGGAGTCGGCGCCGATGGCGCGGAAGACGTCGTCGAGGCGGGTCGGAGCCGCGGAGAGGCCCTCCAGCTCGACGTCGTGGTTGTCCGCCCAGTCGAGGAGCTGCTTGAGGTCCCGCTGGAGCTCGAAGGTCTCGATCGCGTAGGACGCGTCGGCCTGCGGGACGGAGCTCGTCGGCGGGGCGGGCGCGTGCCGCGGCAGCGAGAACTGGATCGAGGCCGGGAGCGACCGGGTCAGCTCGGCCACCGTCCCCTGGTGGCGGAACGTGCCGCGGTGCATCAGACCGATGCGGTCGGCACGCTGCTGCGCCTCCTCCAGGTAGTGGGTCGTCAGCACGACGGTCGTGCCCTCGTCGCGCAGTCGCTGCACGGTGGCCCACAGGGAGTCCCGGGACGCGATGTCCAGGCCGGTGGTGGGCTCGTCGAGGAACAGCAGCTCCGGGCTGCCGTACACCGCGGTCGCGAAGTCGAGCCGACGCCGCTCACCGCCCGAGAGCTGACCGGTGCGGGTGTCCGCCTTGTGCTCGAGGTCGACAAGGCCCAGGACGCGTTCCACGGAGTCCTCGCGTCCGGTCAGGCGGCCGATCAGCCGCGTGGACTCGGCGACGGTGAGGTCGGCCGAGAGGCCGCTCTCCTGCAGCATGATGCCGACCCGTGGACGCACCACCGAGCGGTCGGCCGGGTCCGACCCGAGCACGCGTACCGTGCCCGAGGTGGCCTTGCGGTGCCCCTCGACGACCTCGAGGGTCGACGTCTTGCCGGCACCGTTGGTCCCCAGGAGCGCGTAGAGCTCACCACGCTCGATGTGGAACGACAGGTTCTTGACGGCGTGGAAGTCGCCGTACGCGACGTCGAGTCCCTCGACGTCGATCACAGTGTTGGTTGACATGGCCCCATCAGACCGCCGACGGCGGCGCGATCCCAGTGTCCCGGCGTCACCCGGCGGCATGACGATCCGCAGCACCCCGGTGTGACACGGCGTCACTGGCAGGAGGCTCGCACGGGAGCGGATACTGAGGGACACGATCCCTCGAGCCTGTGAGCCGCCCACCATGGATGACCGCACCTCCGCCCCGCAACGCACGGCCGCGGGGCCCTGGAAGCCGTCGACGGCGTCACGGTCCTCACGTCGGCGGTTCCGTCGGGTCAACCTCACCGCGCTGCTCCCGCTGATCGGCGCCGTGGGCGTCCTGCTCGTGGCGAGGCAGGCGCAGACCTGGGTCCAGGCGCTGGTGCTGGCGGCGGGCCTGCTGGCCGCCCTGGTCGCGTTCGAGCGCTGGTCCGCCGGCGACCTCGCGCGGGTGGCGGCGCCCTGCCTGTTCGTCGCGGCGGCGGTGTGGCCGTACGGCGCCCTGGTGATCGACGGCGACACGCAGACCGCCTACTACGCGCTGGCGGTCGTGGCGTGCCTGGTGGTCCCGGAGCTTCCGCGCCGCCGGGCCCTGGCCGCCGTCGGGGTCGGGCTGTTCGTCGCGCTGGTCGGCACCTGGGGGCTGGTCTCTGCCGGGCCCTTCTCGGCGGGTGCGCTGATCTCCTTCGTGATCCTGCCCACCGGCATCACCGTCGTCCTGATCTGCCTGCGGCTCCCCAACAAGGGGTTCTACGACGTGATGACAGAGCTGGAGGAGGCGCGGGAGCGGGAGGCGGAGCTCGCCGTCGTGCGTGAGCGGGTCCGGTTCGCGAGCGACCTGCACGACATCCAGGGCCACACGCTGCACGTGGTGAAGCTGAAGATCGCGCTGGCGCAGAAGCTCTTGCGTGCGGACACTGAACGCGCGGAGCAGGAGCTGCGCGAGACGTACGACCTGGTCGGCGACACGATCGCGCAGGCCAAGGAGCTCGCGTACGGGCGCCGTCGGCCGAACCTGTCGGCCGAGCTGGAGAACGCCAGGAATTTGCTCGAGGCTGCGGGCATCCACGTCCGCGTCGACCATCCGCCGAGCGTCCGGCCGCAGCCCGGCGACCTGCTGGCGCAGGTGCTGCGGGAGACGACCACCAACGTCCTGCGTCACTCGCGTGCCACGCTGGTGCACGTGGCGGTCACGGAGCGCGGCATCACGATCGTCAACGACGGGGTCGACGGGCACCCGCCGCCGACGCTGCGCGGGCTGTCGTTGCTCGCGAGCCGGGTGGCGGACAACGGCGGCACCCTGACCGCGGAGCTCGCGGACGACCGGTTCCGCACGGCGGCCACCTTCCCGGCCGGGGCGGCCGGGACCGCTGATGCCGCCGGGGCCGCCGGTGCCGACCTGCAGCCCGAGGAGGACGCACGATGACCACGGTGGTGCTGGCCGACGACGAGGCCCTGCTCCGCAGGGCGCTCGCCGCGCTCCTCCCGCTCGAGGGTGACGTCACCGTCCTGGCGGAAGCGGCCGACGGCGCGGAGGCGGTCGAGGCCACGGTCGCGCACCGGCCCGACGTGCTGGTCGTCGACCTCGAGATGCCGGGGGTCGACGGCCTGGAGGCCGTGGCCGAGATCCGCCAGGTCCTGCCCGAGCAGGTGGTCCTCATGCTGACCCGCCACGCCCGGCCGGGGGTGCTGCGCCAGGCCCTGCGGCTCGGGGTGCAGGGCTTCGTCAGCAAGTCGGCCGAGCCGTCCCACATCGCCAAGGTGGTCGCGGCGCTGCACGAGGGAGGGCGGTGGATCGACCAGGACGTCTCCGCCGCGGCCCTCATCGACGACGTCCCGCTGACCGACCGGGAGCTCGACGTGCTCCGGGTGACCCGCGACGGCTACTCGGTCGCCGAGATCGCCGCCCGGCTGTACCTGGCACCAGGAACGGTGCGCAACTATCTGTCCAGTGCGATGCAGAAGACGCAGACCCGCACGCGGCACGAGGCCGCACGCTACGCCCGCGAGCACGACTGGCTGTGACGCGCGCACCGACGAGAGGAACGACGATGCCCGAGCGTCCTGGTCCGGCGGCCGCCCCGACGTTGGCGGAGGACCTGCTGCTCCTGCTCTTCCAGCCGGGGTCGGGCACCATCGCGGGCGAGAACACGCTGTTCTACGTCCTGGCGGGCGGTGTGCTCGCGGACCTCGCCCTCGGCGGGCACGTGCGGACCACCCGCTCGCCGGGCGGCAACGTCCGGGTGGGCGCCGTCGAGGGCCGGGAGCCGTCGGACCCCGTCCTGCGGTCGGCCTGGGCCTCCGTCACCGGGAAGCCGCGGGGCGTGCAGACGGTGCTCGCGGCCATCGGCCCCCAGCTGCGGGGGCCGCTGCTCGAGAACGTCGTCGCGCGGGGTGACATCCGCCGGGAGACGCGCAAGATCCTCGGGTTCTTCGCGCGGACCGCGCTCGTGGACGGCGGGACGTCACGCCGGGCGGAGCTCGCCGCGGGCGTGCGTGCGGTGCTCGTCGACGGGGCGGAGCCGACGCCGCGGGTGGCGGCGCTCGTGGGTCTGCTGGCGGGCAGCGGCACGCTTCCCCAGCTCCACCCGGAGATCCCGTGGACGACGCCGGTCATCACCCGTGCGCACGACCTCGAGGTCGGCAGCTGGGGCGCTCAGGCCGCCGGGGAGGCGGTGGCGCGCACGGTCACGGCGACGATCGTCAACAGCACGACGTACGCCCTGACCCTGCTCCCGCGAGGCTGACCCCCGCGGGGCCTGACCGGTCAGGGCCGCAGCAGCACCTTGGTCGCGCGGCGCTCGTCCATCGCGGCGTATGCATCGGCGACGTCGGCCAGCGGCATCTCGACGTCGAACACCTTGCCGGGCAGGATCGCACCGGACAGCACGTCGTCGAGCAGCTCGGCCATGAGGGTCCGCGCCGGCGCCATGCCCCCGCCCACGGTGATGTTGCGGCGGAAGAGCTGCCCGACCGGCACCTGGGAGCCGCCGTGCGGCACCCCGACGAACCCGACGCGCCCGCCGCCGCGGACCGAGCCGAGCGCCTGGGCCATGGACTGCTCCGTGCCGACGCACTCGAGCGCGGCGTCGGCCAGGTCGCCGTCGAGCAGCTCGCGCAGCGCGGCGACGCCCTCGTCGCCGCGCTCGGCGACGACGTCGGTCGCGCCCAGCTCCCGCGCCAGCGCGGCCCGGTCCGGGTGCCGAGAGAACGCCACGACGCGCTCCGCCCCGAGGCGTCGCGCCGCGATCACCCCGCACAGCCCGACGGCGCCGTCGCCGACCACGGCCACCGTGTCTCCCGGGCCGACGCCGGCCGAGACGGCCGCGTGGTGCCCGGTGGACATCACGTCCGCCAGCGACAGCAGGTGCGGGACCAGACCCGCGGCCTCCAGCTCCTCGAGCGGGCGGCCCACCGGGAACAGCGAGTGCTGCGCGAGCGGGATGCGCACGCGCTCGCTCTGCGCGCCGTCGACCGGGTGCCCGTCGCGGTCGGTCGAGCCGAAGCCCGTCACCACGTCGCACGCCGACGGGAAGCCGGCCCGGCAGGACTGGCACCGCCCGCAGCTCAGGGTGAACGGCACCACGACGAAGTCGCCGGGTGCGGCCGAGGTCACCGCGGCCCCCACCTGCTCGACGACGCCCACGAGCTCGTGGCCGATCGGGTGCGGCTCCTTGGTGCGAGTCACCCCGCGGTACGGCCACAGGTCGGAACCGCACACGCACGCCGCGGTGACGCGCAGGACGGCGTCGTGCTCCGTCAGCAGGGCGGGTTCGGGGCGCTCCTCGGCGCGGACGTCCCGGGCAGCATGGATCATCGTGGCGAGCATGTGCCCACCGTAGGCCGACGGCGCCCCGCCGTGCCGCCGTCGGGCACGCCGAGACGCCGTCTCTGCCGCGCAAGTCAGCAGGGTTGTCGTCGGCTGAGCCTGCGGTTCCGCTGCGGGCGAGTGCCTCGTCCCTCGGCCCTCACCCTGCGCTGCACCTCCGGCTCAGCCGGGTTGTCGTCGGCTGAGCCTGCGGTTCCGCTGCGGGCGAGTGCCTCGTCCCTCGGCCCTCACCCTGCGCTGCACCTCCGGCTCAGCCGGGGAGGGCGTCCTTCGCGGCGGTGAACCCGAGCTCGAGGTCCGCCAGGATGTCCTCGACGTCCTCGATGCCCACCGCGAGGCGCACCAGGCCAGGCGTGACGCCGGACTTGGCCTGCTCCTCGGGCGTGAGCTGGCTGTGCGTCGTGGAGGCGGGGTGGATCACCAGGGAGCGCACGTCGCCGATGTTCGCGACGTTCGAGTGGAGCTCCAGCGCCGAGACGAACGCCTGGCCGGCCTCCGCCCCGCCGTCGAGCTCGAACGACACGACGGCGCCGGCACCGCGGGGCGCGTAGCGCTGCTGAGTGGCGTGCCACGGGCTCGACGCCAGGCCGGCGTAGTGCACGGTGCGGACGTCGTCGCGCGCCTCGAGCCACTCGGCCACCCGCTGGGCGTTGGCCACGTGACGCTCGATGCGCAGCGACAGCGTCTCGATCCCTTGGGACACGAGGAACGCGTTGAACGGCGAGACCGCCGCCCCGAGGTCGCGCAGGAGCTGTACGCGCGCCTTGAGGATGTACGCGAGGTTGGCGCCGAGAATCCCGTCGACGCCGAGGTCACGGGCGTAGACGACGCCGTTGTACGAGGGGTCGGGGGTGTTGAAGCCGGCGAACCGCTCGGGGTACCGGGCGTAGTCGAAGTTCCCGGAGTCGACGATGACCCCGGCCACGGACGTGCCGTGCCCGCCGAGGTACTTCGTGGCCGAGTGCACCACGACGTCGGCCCCGTGCTCGATCGGTCGCACCAGGTAGGGCGTCGCGACCGTGTTGTCGACGATGAGCGGCACCTCGGCGGCGTGCGCGACGTCGGCCACGAGCGAGATGTCGAGGAAGTCCCCGCGCGGGTTGGGGATGGTCTCGGCGAAGAACGCCTTGGTGTTCGGCCGCACGGCGGCTCGCCACGCCTCGGCGTCGTGCGCGTCGTCGACGAACGTCGTCTCGATGCCGAGTCGCGGCAGGGTGTGCTGGAGCAGGTTGTGCGTGCCGCCGTAGAGGCTCGAGGAGGCCACGATGTGGTCGCCCGCCTCGGCGACGTTGAGGATCGCGAACGTCTCGGCGGCCTGGCCGGAGGCGAGCAGCAGCGCTCCGACGCCGCCCTCGAGGTCCGCGATGCGGTTCTCCACGACCTCCTGGGTCGGGTTGTTGATCCGCGTGTAGATGGGTCCCAGCTCCGCGAGCGCGAACCGCTTCGCGGCGGTCTCGGCGTCGGGGAACACGTAGGACGTGGTCTGGAAGATCGGCAGCGCCCGGGCGCCCGTCGTCGGGTCCGGGGTCTGGCCGGCGTGGATCTGGCGGGTGGCGAAGGACCAGCGGGGTGCGTCTGTCATGACGCGACCGTACGAGCCCCGTCTCGTTCAGTGGAAGGGGTGATCCACGAAGTGAGACAGCGACGGCCCTCTCCCGTGGCGCGGGAGAGGGCCGTCAGCGCGTCGCGATCAGTGGCTGTAGCCCGAGTCCTTCGCGCGCTGGAACGAGCGCTCGATCTCCGCCTCGGCGTCCTCGCGGCCCACCCAGTGCGCGCCCTCGACCGACTTGCCGGGCTCCAGGTCCTTGTAGACCTCGAAGAAGTGCTGGATCTCCAGGCGGTGGAAGTCCGAGACGTCGTCGATGTCCTGACGCCACGCGGCGCGCTGGTCCCCGAGCGGCACGCACAGCACCTTGTCGTCGCCGCCGGCCTCGTCGCGCATGCGGAACATGCCCAGGGCGCGGCACTTGATCAGGCAGCCGGGGAACGTGGGCTCCTCCAGCAGGACGAGCGCGTCCAGCGGGTCGCCGTCCTCGCCGAGGGTGCCCTCGATGAACCCGTAGTCGTCCGGGTAGCGGGTCGAGGTGAACAGCATCCGGTCGAGCCGGATGCGGCCCGACTCATGATCGACCTCGTACTTGTTCCGCTGACCCTTGGGGATCTCGATCGTGACGTCGAACTCCACTGTTCCTCCAGTCTCGGGGCGTGCGCGCTTCCCCAGTGTGCCACGCAGAACCGCCCGGAACGCCGTGCCGCGGTGCCGCTCAGCGGCAAGGACGTGCGAGAATGCGCAGGGACGGAGCCTGCTTGTGACCAGGTTCACGAGAACGGGGAGGACCGCATGGGGTGGCGGCTGAGCGTCGGCGCCACCGTCACGACGGTCGTGGCCCTCTTCGGCGGCTACCTCGTGGCCGACGCCTACGACGTCGTGCCGGGCATGGTCACCCTCGACGCGGCCCCGCAGCCCGCCGCTCCGTTCCCCGACCCGCCCGGTGCGACCACCGGTCCGATCCCGTCCGTCGCCCTCCCCGCGCTGCCCGAGGACGCACCCGTCCCGGACGCCGCCGAGGTCGGCGACCTCGTGGACGACCTGTCCGGCGACAAGCGGCTCGGCAAGCGCGTCGGGGTGATGGTGGCCGACGGCGGCACGGGCGACACGCTGGGACACTCCGGCCAGGACCGCCTCATGGTCCCGGCGTCGACGCAGAAGATCCTGACCGGGGTGGCGGCCTACGCCGGTCCCGGCGGGGACACCCGGCTCGCCACCCGCGCGATGTTGCACAGCGACAACCGGCTGGTGCTGGTGGGCGGCGGCGACATGATGCTCGCGGCCGGCCAGGGCGATCCCGCGGCCGTCAACGGCCGCGCCGGGCTGGGCGAGCTCGCCGACCAGGTGGTCGCGAAGATCAGCCTGACCGGCACCGACGCGGTGACGCTCGCGGTCGACGACACCCTGTTCACCGGTCCGGCGATCGCGCCGACGGTGCGCGCGAGCGACGCCGAGGACGGATACGTCGCACCCGTCGCCGCGCTCGCCGTCGACGTCGGGCGGCTCACCGACGACAAGTACGCGCCCCGCGAGGAGGACCCCGCGCTCGCCGCCGCGAAGACGTTCGCCGACGCGCTGGCCGAGCGCGGCGTCGAGGTGTCCGGGCAGATCGTGCGCCAGGCCGCACCGTCGTCCGCGGTGGAGATCGGGCGGGTGGAGTCCGCGCCGCTCGGCGACCTCGTCGGCTACCTGCTCAAGGAGTCGGACAACACGCTCACCGAGGTCGTGGGCCGGATCGTGGCGATCGACGCCGGCCTGCCCGGCTCGGCCGACGCCGCCGTCAGCGAGGTGCTGGCCACCGTCGAAGGCCTCGGCGTCGACCTCTCCGACGCCGAGCTCACCGACCTGTCCGGGCTCGGCGAGGGCTCGCGCATGAGCGCACGGCAGCTCGTCGACACGCTCGCCGTGGCTGCCGCGGACCCGGAGCTGCGCGCAGCGGTGACCGGGCTGCCCGTGGGCGGTCTGGAGGGGACGCTCGCCGACCGGTTCGACGGCGACAACCCCGGCCGGGGCTACGCGGAGGCGAAGACGGGGAGCCTGCCCGACGTGCGTGCCCTCGCGGGCACCGTCGTCACGGCCGACGACCGCCTGCTCGTCTTCGCGCTGATCGCCGACCGGATCCCCGAGGGCGGCTCGTACGGGGCCAACCTGATCTTCGACGACTTCGTCGGGGACCTCGCGGCCTGCGGCTGCTCGTAGCCGCCCCGGTTACCGTGGACCCGTGACCGCACCGAGCACCGCCCTCGTCGACTGGTCGACGGCCGCGCAGATCGCCCGTCGCGTCGCGCGGCCGGGACCGGTCGCCACGCGCGGCGAGCTCGACGACCTGGTCGGCGGGCTGCGCACGGCCGCCGCCGACGCCGTCCCGCACGTCCTGCGCGTCACCCGGATGCGGCCGGCGGCGCCCGTCGAGCGCGACCACCACCCGGACGGCAGCCTGCGCCGCGTCCGTGTACCGCGGCCCGACCTCGGCGACGTGCGCGTCGTCGACCGCGCCACCTGGGCCCTCGCCAACAGCCGCTCGATGGCCGCGATGACGGGACCGGCGCTCGCGGGGCTCGGCCGGGACGCGCCGTCGGCCGGGTCCGCCGCCGCCAGGCTGGCCGGCGCCGCCGAGGTCGGCGGGCTCCTCGCGCTCCTCTCGTCGAAGGTGCTCGGCCAGTTCGACCCCTACGGCGAGGGCCGGCCCGCCCTGCTGCTGGTGGCGCCCAACGTGCTCGCCGCGGAGCGGGCGCTCCGCCTCGACCGCCGCGACTTCCACCTGTGGGTGTGCCTGCACGAGCAGACCCACGCGCTCCAGTTCGCCGCCGCACCGTGGCTCGCCGAGCACCTCGCCGGGCGGCTCGGCGGGCTCCTGCAGGAGGTCACCTCCACCTCCCTGGGACTCGCCCACGCTCCCTGGCGGGACAAGGCCGCGCTGGTCGGCCGCACGGTGCTCGACGCCGTGCGGGGCGAGCTCACCACCCCGCTCGACCAGGTGCTCGGGGCCGAGCAGAAGCGCGAGCTCGCCGAGATCACCGCCGTGATGGCCCTCCTGGAGGGGCACGCCGACGTGATGATGGACGCCGTCGGCCGCCGGGTGGTGCCGAGCGTGCGCACGATCCGTGCCCGGTTCGAGAAGCGGCGGGACGGCGAGGGCGCGCCCCGGTTCGACGCGGTGCTGCGGCGCGTGCTCGGCATGGAGGCCAAGCTGGCTCAGTACCGCGACGGTGCGAGGTTCGTGCGCGCCGTGGAGAAGCAGGTCGGGCGCGGCGGGCTCAACGCCGTGTGGGCGGCGCCGGAGAACCTGCCGTCCGCCCGGGAGATCCACGACGCGCGCGCCTGGGTCCGCCGGGTCCACCCCTGAGGACGGCGACGGTGGCCCGCGTCGACCCCGCTCTCGCCGCCGCCCGCGCGGCGGTGCGCGCCGACCTCGCCGACCTGCCGCGCGACGCCCTGGTGCTCGTCGCGTGCTCGGGCGGCCCGGACTCGCTGGCGCTCGCCGCCGCCGTCGCCACGGAGTCGCGCCGGGTGGGCCGGTCCGTGCGGTCGGCGGGGCACACCGTGCGGGCGGGCGCCGTCGTCGTCGACCACGCCCTGCAGCCCGGCTCCGACGGCGTGGCCCGCCGGGCCGCGCAGCAGTGCCGCGAGCTGGGGCTCGACCCGGTGCTGGTGCGCCGTGTCGCGGTGGACCCGGCGGCGGGCGGGCTGGAGGCTGCGGCCCGCGACGCCCGGTACGCGGCGTTCGACGACGTGGTGGCGGCGACGGGTGCTGCCGCGGTGCTGCTGGGGCACACCCTCGACGACCAGGCCGAGCAGGTGCTGCTGGGGCTGGCCCGGGGGAGCGGGACCCGGTCGCTGGCGGGGATGCCGCGACGTCGTGGTCCCTACCGCCGACCGTTCCTCGGGCTGCGGCGTGCCGAGACGGAGCGGGTGTGCGCCGTCGTCGGCCTGGAGCCGTGGCAGGACCCGACGAACGACGCGTCCGCGGCCGGCGCACCGCTGCGCTCGCGGGTGCGCGGGCTGCTGCTGCCGGCGCTCGCCGACGTGCTCGGCCCTGGCGCCGTGGAGGCCCTCGGCCGCAGCGCGGACCAGCTCCGCGACGACGCGGAGCTGCTCGACGCGCTCGCGACCGACCTGCTCACTGCCGCCCGCCTCCCGCTCGAACCTTTTACCGATGTCGGTAGTTCGTGTCGAGATCGGCAGTCCGCACTGCCGATCTCGACACGAACTACCGACATCGGTAAAACGCATGAGGCGCATGCGGCGGACGAGGCGGGCGCGGGCGCCGCCGTCGTGCTCGACGTCACACCCTTGGCCGAGGCGCCCGCCGCGCTGCGCCGTCGTGCACTGCGGGCCGCGGCCCTGGAGGCCGGATGTCCTGCAGGGTCGACGACGTCGCGGCACGTCACCGCGCTCGACGTCCTGGTCGTGCGGTGGCGCGGGCAGGGCGAGGTGCACCTGCCCGGTGGCGCACGAGCCACCCGCGCGTGTGGCAGGCTGGTCCTGCGCTCGGGCACGGTTCCCGGCGCGGAACCCACCCCGCACCATGAGGAGTAGCCCGTGGACCAGTCGGACGTCGCCGGCGACCTCGCCGACATCCTGCTCACCGAGGAACAGCTGGGCACCCGGCTGGACGACATGGCCGCTCAGATCGACGCGGACTACGCGGGCAAGGACCTGCTGCTCGTCGGTGTCCTCAAGGGTGCGGTCATGGTCATGGCCGACCTCTCGCGCCGCCTCCACCACCCCGTCTCGATGGACTGGATGGCGGTGTCGTCCTACGGCTCCGGGACCAAGTCGTCCGGCGTCGTGCGGATCCTCAAGGACCTCGACACCGACCTGTCGGGCCGCAACGTGCTGATCGCCGAGGACATCATCGACTCGGGCCTGACCCTGTCCTGGCTGGTGCAGAACCTGCGCTCCCGCGGCCCGCAGTCGGTCGAGATCGCGACGATGCTGCGCAAGCCGGACGCCGCGAAGGTGGACGTCGACGTGAAGTACGTCGGGTTCGACATCCCGAACGAGTTCGTGGTGGGCTACGGCCTCGACTATGCCGAGAAGTACCGCAACCTGCCGTTCATCGGGACGCTGGCACCGCACGTCTACTCCTGACGTGCGCTGAGCCCTGCGCGAACACACCGGGAACTTTCAGGACGGCCGTGTAGTTTCGCCTATCGAACCACCGCCCGGACGAAGGGAAGCGGGGCACCGCCCCGTCACGGATGAACCTCAAGAAGATCTTCAGCGGACCGATCATCTGGATCGTGCTCGGCCTGGTGCTCGTCGCGCTCGCGTTCTCGGCCTTCACCGGCGAGAACGTGAGCCGGGTCGAGACGTCCCAGGGCCTCGAGCTGCTCGAGGGTGACACGGTGGAGCACGCCCTCATCGTCGACGGCGAGCAACGGGTGGAGCTCGACCTCACCGAGCCCTACGTCGTCGACGCCGACACCGACGACGAGGTGGACCACGGCGAGAAGGTGGACTTCTTCTGGGTGGCGCCCCAGGGCGAGGACGTCGTCGCCGCGGTCGAGGGAGCCGACCTGGCCGAGGGGTACGACACCGACGTCCCGCAGGCGTCGTTCCTCGGGTCGATGCTGTCGTTCCTCGTGCCGTTCCTCATCATCCTGGCGATCTTCTGGTTCGTCATGTCCCGCATGCAGGGCGGCGGGAGCCGCGTCATGGGCTTCGGCAAGTCGAAGGCGAAGCTGATCAGCAAGGACATGCCCCAGGTGACGTTCGACGACGTCGCCGGCGTGGACGAGGCGGTCGAGGAGCTGCACGAGATCAAGGAGTTCCTCGCCGAGCCGGACAAGTTCCAGGCCGTCGGGGCGAAGATCCCGAAGGGCGTCCTGCTCTACGGCCCGCCCGGTACCGGCAAGACCCTGCTCGCACGCGCCGTCGCGGGCGAGGCGGGCGTGCCGTTCTACACGATCTCCGGCTCCGACTTCGTGGAGATGTTCGTCGGTGTCGGCGCCTCGCGCGTCCGTGACCTGTTCGAGCAGGCGAAGAACAACGCCCCCGCGATCATCTTCGTCGACGAGATCGACGCCGTCGGCCGCCACCGCGGCGCCGGCATGGGCGGCGGGCACGACGAGCGCGAGCAGACGCTCAACCAGATGCTCGTCGAGATGGACGGGTTCGACGTCAAGACGAACGTCATCCTCATCGCCGCCACGAACCGCCCGGACATCCTGGACCCGGCGCTGCTGCGGCCCGGCCGCTTCGACCGGCAGGTCGCCGTGGAAGCACCCGACCTCAAGGGCCGCGAGCGGATCCTGCAGGTGCACGCCCAGGGCAAGCCGATGGTCGACGAGATCGACCTGGCCACCGTCGCGCGCCGCACCCCCGGGTTCACCGGCGCCGACCTGGCGAACGTGCTCAACGAGGCCGCGCTGCTCACCGCCCGCTCGGGCGCCCAGCTCATCGACGACCGTGCGCTGGACGAGGCGATCGACCGCGTCATCGCCGGGCCGCAGAAGCGCACCCGCGTCATGAAGATCAAGGAGCAGAAGATCACCGCGTACCACGAGGGCGGCCACGCCCTGGTGGCGGCGGCCATGCGGTACACGGACCCCGTCACCAAGGTGACGATCCTGCCGCGCGGCCGGGCCCTCGGGTACACGATGGTGATGCCCACGGAGGACAAGTACTCCACGACGCGCAACGAGCTGCTCGACCAGCTCGCGTACGCCATGGGCGGCCGCGTGGCCGAGGAGATCGTGTTCCACGACCCGACCACCGGTGCGAGCAACGACATCGAGAAGGCCAGCGCCATCGCCCGCAAGATGGTGATGGAGTACGGCATGAGCGACAAGGTCGGGGCGATCAAGCTCGGCTCGGCGTCCTCCGAGCCGTTCCTCGGCAAGGACATGGGCCACCAGCGGGACTACTCCGAGTCCGTGGCGGGCACCGTCGACCACGAGGTCCGCCGGCTCGTGGAGTCGGCGCACGACGAGGCCTGGGAGGTCCTGACCCAGTACCGCGACGTCCTGGACGACCTGGTGCTGCACCTCCTCGAGAAGGAGACGCTCAACCAGGCCGAGCTGGCCGAGATCTTCGGCCCCGTCACCAAGCGCGAGGCGCGCGACGTGTGGCTCTCGAGCGAGCAGCGCGCCGTGCACACGCGCGGACCGGTCATGACCGACGGCGAGAAGGCCGCGTACTCGACCAACGGTGCGCCGGGCGTCCCGCAGGACGAGGCCGCCGTCGTCGGCAACGTCGAGGCGGAGGCCGCGGCACGGTCCGACGTGAGCGGGCGCGTCTCGCGCGCTGCCGGCGGGGAGCGGGACGCCGGCGAGTCCCGGACCGGCGACGACGGTACCGAGGAGAGCCCGTGAACGCGGAGGGCTCGCCGGTGACGCCGGTGTCGATCGGGATGCGCCCGGCCGCCGAGGTGCCGGCCTACGACGCCGAGCGTGCCGAGGCCGCCGTGCGCGAGCTGCTGATCGCCGTCGGCGAGGATCCCGAGCGCGAGGGCCTGCGGGACACCCCGGCACGGGTCGCCCGTGCCTACCGGGAGATCTTCGCGGGGATCCGCCAGGACCCTGAGGACGTCCTGACCACCACGTTCGACCTCGGTCACGAGGAGATGGTGCTGGTCAAGGACATCGAGCTGTACTCCACCTGCGAGCACCACCTGGTGCCGTTCCACGGCGTCGCCCACGTGGGCTACATCCCGAGCACCGACGGCCGGATCACCGGGCTGTCCAAGATCGCCCGCCTGGTCGAGGTCTACGCCAAGCGGCCGCAGGTCCAGGAGCGGCTGACCACGCAGATCGCCGACGCCCTGGTGCGCATCCTGGACCCCCGCGGCGTCATCGTCGTCGTCGAGTGCGAGCACCTGTGCATGTCGATGCGCGGCGTGCGCAAGCCCGGCTCGCGGACCGTGACCTCCGCGGTGCGGGGCGGCATGCAGAACGCCGCGACCCGTGCCGAGGCGATGAGCCTCATCCTGGGGCGGTAGCGCGCATGGCTGGACGCGACGCCGTGGTCGCCGGGCTCCCCGAGCTGACGGGGGCCGGACGCTGCCTCGTCATGGGGGTCGTCAACATCACCCCCGACTCGTTCTCCGACGGCGGGGAGTGGTTCGAGCCGGACGCGGGCGTGCAGCACGGCCTCGACCTGCTCGCCGAGGGCGCGGACATCCTGGACGTGGGCGGAGAGTCGACCCGGCCCGGGTCCGCGCGCGTCAGCGAGGACGAGGAGCTGGCGCGGGTGATCCCCGTCATCGGACGTCTCGCCGCGACCGGAGCCGTCGTCTCCGTCGACACGACGCGCGCCGCGGTCGCCGAGCGCGCGGTGGCCGCGGGCGCCAGGATCGTCAACGACGTCTCCGGCGGGCTCGCCGATCCCGCGATGGCGGACGCCGTCGCGGCGACCGGGGCGGCCTACGTCGCGATGCACTGGCGCGGCCACGCCGACGTCATGGACGACCTCGAGGTGTACGACGACGTCGTCGCGGACGTGCGCTCCGAGCTCGGCGCGCGCCTCGCCGCCCTGCACGACGCCGGAGTGGCGCCCGAGCAGGTCGTCCTCGACCCGGGGCTCGGTTTCGCGAAGGCGGGCACCCTGAACTGGCCGCTGCTGGCACGCCTCGACGCGCTGCAGGCGCTCGGCCGGCCCGTGCTGGTCGGGGCGTCGCGCAAGCGGTTCCTCGGGCACCTGCTCGCGACCGCCGCGGGCGACCCGGCGCCCCCGCTGGCCCGGGACGACGCGACCGCCGCGATCTCGGCGCTGGCCGCACACGCCGGGGCGTGGTGCGTGCGCGTGCATGCCGCGCGTGCGAGCGTGGACGCCGTGCGCGTGGCAGCCGCCTGGGATGCGGCGCGCACCCCCCAGGAGAAGACCTTCCCGGAGCGCGACGCCGTCGCGACACCGGGCCACGAGACGGAGGCCACCCCGTGACGTTTGCCGATGCCGTACCCGGCCCGGACGGGCAGCCCCTCGACCAGATCCGGCTGTCGGGCGTGACCGCGACCGGGCACCACGGCGTGCTCCCCGAGGAGCGTGCCGAGGGCCAGACGTTCCGCGCCGACGTCGTGCTGCACCTGGACACCCAGGCCGCGGCGAGCTCGGACGACCTGTCCGCGACGGTGAGCTATGCGGAGGTCGCCGAGGACGTGCACGACGTGCTCGCCGGATCGCCCGCCGACCTGGTCGAGACCGTCGCCGAGCGGATCGCCGCGGTGGTCCTCGAACGTGGCGCCGTCCAGGCCGTGGACGTCCGCGTGCACAAGCCGCAGGCGCCTATCAGCGTGCCGTTCGACGACGTCGAGGTCGTGGTGCGTCGCGACCGCGCGCGGATGCCCGCGGTCACCGCCTTCGCGACGCAGGAGCCGGCGGCCGTGGCCCACGAGCCCGCCCCGGTGCCGCCGGTCCCGGTGCCGTCGACACCGGAGCCGGCCGCGCCCGAGCCGGCCGCCGAGCACCCTACGGAGCACTCCACGGAGCACCCTGCCGACGTCCCGGACGTCGGCGAGACGATGATCTCCGCGGTGCCCACGCAGTTCGCGCCCGCCCCGGGGCAAGCCGCCCCGGCGTCGGTGGCCGAGCCCGAGGCCGCGCCGGAGCCCGAGCCGGCCGCGCCGTCCGATCCGTTGGACGCCGTGCCCACCGGTCCCGTCGAGGCGGTCCTCGCCCTCGGGTCCAACCTCGGCGACCCGCAGGGGACGCTGCGCGCCGCCGTCACCGACATCGACCGGATCCCGGGCCTGCAGGTCATGGAGGTCTCTCCGCTGGCCCGGACCGCCGCCGTCGGACCCGATCAGCCCGACTTCCTCAACGCGGTGCTGATCGTGCGGACCACGCTGCCGCCGCGCGACGTGCTGGGCGCGTGCCAGGAGGTCGAGCTGATGCACGGCCGTGTCCGCGACGAGCGGTGGGGACCGCGCACCCTGGACATCGACCTGGTGCAGTACGACGACCTCGTCGCGAGCGCCGAGGACCTCGAGCTGCCGCACCCCCGGGCGCGCGAGCGGGCGTTCGTGCTGGTGCCGTGGGCCGAGGTCGACCCGGACGCCGTCCTCGGCGGGCTCGGTGGCGGCCCCGTGGCACAGCTCGCGGCGACCGCCCCGGACCGGCCCGGGATCCGCTGGCTGGCGCTGGACTGGCTGACCGAGCCCGCGACGACGGGCGCGGTCGCCGCTCAGCCGCAGGCGGCGGCCCAGGCCGAGCCAGAGCCTCAGCCCGAGCCAGAGCCTCAGCCCGAGCCGGAGCCGGCCGAGCAGCCTGACCCGCTGCCCGTCCGGGACGGTCGCTCGCCCCAGCCCGCGGGCGGGCCCTACACGCCGGCGCAGGGCGACCCGGCCGTGCCCCAGCCTGTCCAGCCCGCACCCGGTCAGATGCCTCCGTCCGTCCCGGTGCCGCGACACGACGACCCGCCGACCGCAGGACCGACGGGGCAACCGGGTCCTCAGGCACATGCTGAGCAGCCGGGGCAGGCATCGGCCGAGCCGCTGCCGACGGACGCCGGCCCGGCAGGCTGGGCGTATGAGCCGCAGGAGGTGCCGGAGCGGCAGGAGCCACCCGCGTTCGTCCCGGCCGCGCAGGAGCCGGCCCCGTACGCACCGGAGTCTCAGCCGGTCTACGTCGATCCGCAGCCGGAGTACGCGCCGGAGCGGCCGTACGAGCAGCACTCGGACTACGCGGCGGAGCCGGGCTACGTGCCGCAGCCCGAGTACGCGGCCGAGCCCGGCTATGCGCCGCAGCCCGAGTACGCGCCGGAGCCGCCGTCCGTCCAGGGCACCCGGCCGCAGCCGGTCTACGCCGACCCGCACCGCTCGGCGGCCCCGCCGTCGGTCCCACCAGCCGGTGTGCACCCGCCCGCACCGTCGTACCCCGCGCAGGACGAGCAGGCGTTCATCCCGGCGCCGCACCAGCACGCCCCGATCCCGCCCGCGCCGGACGGCGAACCCGGGCGCTCCTGACGTGCGTCGCACCCGCGTGCGCACCCTGGCCGCCGTCGCGGCGGTCGTCGCCGTCGTCGGCGCGCTGCTGCTGCGCCTGCTGGAGTCGCGGCGGGTCTACCTGCCGGGCGCCGCGTGGATCGAGATCTTCGCGATCCTCCTGCTGGCCGGGCTGATCTTCGGGGCCGGCTGGTCGGTCCGGGCCTACCTGCGCGGCGACCGGCCGGACCTTCCCGGTCTGCGGGCCGCGCGGACCTTCGCGATGGCCAAGGCCGCCGCGTACACCGGGGCGCTGCTTGCGGGCCGCTACGTCGCGCACGTGCTGGTCGTGCTGCCCGAGCTGGAGATCGAGGCCCGGCGCGACCAGGCGGTCGTTTCCGGCGTCGCTGCCCTCGCGGCCGTGGTGCTGAGCGTGGTGGGGCTGGTCGTGGAGAAGTTCTGCGAGGTCCCGCCGCCCGAGGACGACGACGGCGAGGCAGAGGCGATCACGTCCTGACCGTGGGGGATGGCAGGATGAACTCATGACTTCGCTGGACCCTGCCGCCGAACCTACCGGCCCGTTCGATCCGGCCGGCGTCACCTGGGACCGTGTCTCGCCGCGACTGATCACGGCGCGGCTCGTCGTCCTCGCCCTCATGCTCGGCGTCCCGATCATCGCCTGCGCGATCGTGGCGGTGCTGGTGACCCCGTGGGTGTGGATCCCCGCCGGCGTCCTGGCCGCGCTGCTGCTGTGGGCGGTGCTGCTCGTTCCCCGGCAGGTCCGGGCGATGGGGTACGCCGAGCGCGACGACGACCTGCTGATCCGCAAGGGCATCCTCTTCCGCCAGCTCGTCGTCGTCCCCTACGGCCGCATGCAGTTCGTCGACGTCGAGGCGGGTCCCCTCGACCGCAAGCTCGGCATCGCCAAGGTGCAGCTGCACACCGCGGCCGCGAGCACGGACGCCGTGATCCCGGGCCTGGCTCCGGACGAGGCCGAGCGCCTTCGTGACCGCCTCACGGCCCGCGGCGAGGCGAGGCTGGCGGGCCTGTGAGCGACCAGGAGTGGCGCCGGGTCCACCCGGTCACACCGTTCGTCCGCGGCTGGGCGGTCATCGTCGCCCTGCTCTTCATCGTCGCCCAGCAGAGCTTCGACGGTGTCCCGTACGGCGAGATCCTCGACGACGTGGCGCGGTTGTGGTGGGTGTTCGCCCTGGGTGTGCTGGGGCTGCTCGTCGTGATCTTCGGGTACGCGGCGCTGGCGTGGCGCATGACCAGCTACGCGGTCGACGACGACGCCGCGCACCTGCGCAAGGGCATCCTGTTCCGCCAGCAGCGCCACGCCCGCCTGGACCGTCTGCAGGCGGTGGACGTGCGCCAGCCGCTGCTGGCGCGCATCTTCGGCCTGGCCGAGCTGACGTTGGAGGTCGCGGGCGGCACCGACTCCGCGGTGGCGATCGGGTTCCTGCGCCTCGACGAGGCGACGGCGCTGCGTGCGGACCTGCTCGCACGGGCCGCCGGGGTGAAGGCGCGTCGCAGCGGGACGGCGCCGGCGACCGCTGCGGCAGCCGGTGCCGGGGGCACGGCGACCGCGACGGTCGGGACGGGCGACGGGACCGGATCGGCAGTCGCGGACGTCGGGGCTCCCGACGCTGACGCTCCCGACGGCGCGGCTCCCGACGCCGCCGCTCCTGAGGCTCCGGCGGGTCCCGACGCCCCGGCGGACCAGCCGCCCGACACCGACGACGCCCCGGCCGCGGTGCTCGCCGCGCCGGTCGAGGCCCCGGAGAACCAGGTCTACGAGGTGCCGCCGGGACGGCTGGTGGCCTCGCTGGTCCGGCTCCCGGCGGTCTGGCTCGCGCTCGTCGCGCTCGTCGCGGTGGGCGTCGTCGTGGCCGTGACGCGCAACGTCGGGATCTTGTTCTCGATGCTGCCCGCCCTGCTGGGTGTGGCCACGTTCCTGTTCAACCGGTTCGCGGGGGAGTTCGGCTTCCGTGCCGCGGTGTCCCCGGACGGCATCCGCCTGCGGCACGGTCTGCTCGAGACGCGTGCGCAGACGATCCCCCCGGGCCGGGTGCAGGCCATCGAGCTCACGCAGGGCATCTGGTGGCGTGGCAAGGACTGGTGGCGCATCAAGGTCAACGTCGCGGGGTACGGCATCGAGGGCACGGACACCCAGAGCGTCCTGCTGCCCGTCGGGCCGCGGGAGGAGGCGCTCACCGCGCTGTGGCTCGTCCTGCCGGAGCTCGGCACCCCGGACCCGGCCGCGCTGGTGGACGAGGGCCTCACCGGAGACTCCCGCACGGACACGAGCTTCACCACGAGCCCTCGCCGCGCGCGGATCCTCGACCCTCTGACGTGGCGCCGCAACGGCTTCGTCGTCACCGACCGGGCGCTGCTGCTGCGCGGCGGGCGCCTGACGCGCCGGCTCGCGGTGGTGCCGCACGAGCGCACCCAGTCGCTCGGCCTCGGGCAGGGGCCGTGGCAGCGACGGCGGGGCGTGGCCTCGTTCACGGTGCACTCGACGCCCGGCCCGATCAGCCCGGCCGTGCACCACCTGGACGCCCCGGACGCGGCGCGGCTCATCGCGGAGCAGGCGGTGCGCGCCCGCACGGCACGCGCGCACCAGACCCCGGAGCGCTGGATGGAGACGGTGGCCGCGGTCGCTGCCGCCAGCGGCGACGACCGGCCGGAGCAGGACGCCGGCACGCCGCCCGGGCCCGCCCCGGTGCGACCCGAGGGCGACGCGTGAGCGTCGTACCGCCGTCGGGCACCCCGGCGGGGGCCGTACGGCCGGGGCGCCTCGGCGTGGGCGTCATCGGTGCGGGGCGCGTGGGCGCGGTGCTGGGCAGCGCCCTGCGCTCGGTGGGGCACGCCGTGGTCGGGGCGAGCGGTGTCTCGGACGACTCGCGCGAACGCATCGAGACCCTCCTGCCAGGCGTGGAGAACCTCGAGATCCCGGAGGTCGTCGAGCGGGCGGAGCTCGTCCTGCTGGCGGTGCCCGACGACGCGCTGGCCGACCTGGTCGCGGGCCTCGCGGAGGTGGGCGCCTGGCAGGGCGGGCAGATCGTGGTGCACACCTCGGGCCGCTACGGCACCGGCGTGCTCGCCCCGGCGCAGCGTGCGGGCGCCATCCCGCTGGCGATCCACCCGGCGATGACGTTCACCGGGACGTCGCTCGACCTCGCCCGCCTGACCGGCTGCACGTTCGCCGTCACCGGTCCGGGTGCCGTGCTGCCGATCGGTCAGGCGCTGGTCGTGGAGGTCGGCGGGGAGCCCGTCGTCGTCGGCGAGGCGGATCGCGGGCTCTACCACGCGGCCCTCGCGCACGGGTCGAACCACCTGGTGGTCCTGGTGGCGCAGGCGGCGCAGGCCCTGGAGGCCGCCGGGATAGAGCGTCCTGGCCGGGTGCTCGCCCCGCTGCTGGGCGCCGCGCTCGACGGCGCGACGCGCTCCGCTGACGTGCGGGACGGCGTCGGCCCCGGCGCGGTCTCGGCGCTCACCGGACCGGTGTCCCGCGGAGATGCAGGCACGGTGTCGACCCATCTCGAAGCCCTCGGCGACCTCGCCGCACGGACCGGGGCGACCGACGTCCCGGACAGCTACACCGAGCTCGCCCGGGGCGCCACGCGGCGCGCGCTGGCGAGCCACCGGATCGACGACGCCGCGGCCCGCGCGCTGCTCGACGTCCTCGACGAACCACGCAAGGAGCAGGAATGAGCACGCCGGCCCACGATGCGCACGGCGCCGACGACGAGACGTCGTCGCACGACGGGTCCGGCGGGCACCGGCTCCCCGTGGTCGTCGAGACCCGGTCCCGGCTGCAGGACGCCATGGCCACCTGGGCGCTCACCGCGCCCGAGGCCACCGACCGGCGCGCGGTCGTCATGACGATGGGTGCTCTGCACGAGGGTCACCTCGACCTGGTGCGCCGGGCCCGCTCCGAGGCGGGGCCGGGTGGCCAGGTGCTGGTGACGATCTTCGTCAACCCGCTGCAGTTCGGGGCCGGCGAGGACCTGGACAGCTATCCCCGCGACCTCGAGCGGGACGTCGCGCTGCTCGCCGGCGCGGGGGCCGACGTCGTCTACGCGCCGACGCCCGACGTCGTCTACCCCGACGGCGACCCGGTCGTGCGCGTCAGCGCGGGCCGGATCGGCGAGGTGCTGGAGGGCGCGTTCCGGCCGGGGCACCTCGACGGGGTGCTGACGGTGGTGCTCAAGCTGCTGCACGTCACCCGCCCGGACGTCGCGCTCTTCGGTCAGAAGGACGCCCAGCAGCTCCTGGCCGTGCGCCGCATGGTGCGCGACCTGGACCTGGACGTCGAGATCGTCGGCGTGGCCACGCGGCGCGACGAGGACGGTCTCGCGCTCTCCTCGCGCAACGCCTACCTGTCCGACGCCGAGCGCCGCTCCGCGCTGGCGCTGTCCCGCGCGCTGCGGGCAGGGGCGCAGCAGGCGGCCGCCGGCGGGGGCGCCGCGGCGGTCCGGGCGACGGCCTCGGGAATCCTCAACGAGGCCGCGAGCGTTGTGGTGGACTACCTCGCGCTCGTCGACCCGGATACCGTGGAGGAGGTTCCCGCCGAGCACACCGGACCCGCGCTCCTGCTCGTCGCGGCACGCGTGGGGACCACCCGACTGATCGACAACCAGGCCGTGGACGTCGTCGCGCCTTCCGACGGCAGCGAAACCCCAGGCCAGGAGGCATCTCGTGACTGACCAGACTGCTTCGTCCGTGGGCTCGCAGGCCCCCGCACCGGGCGCGCCCGCGCGCCGGCCGGCCTCGCTGCAACGCCCGATGATGATCGGCAAGATCCACCGCGCCACGGTCACCCAGGCGGACCTGCACTATGTGGGATCGATCACTGTCGACACCGACCTGCTCGAGGCGGCGGACCTGATCGCCGGCCAGCAGGTCGACGTCGTGGACGTGGACAACGGCGCGCGGCTGACCACCTACGTCATCCCCGGCGAGGCCGGCTCCGGACAGATCAGCATCAACGGCGCCGCCGCGCACCTGGTGCACCCCGGCGACACCGTGATCATCATCGCCTACGGGATGCTCTCCGACGCCGACGCGCGGAGCTTCCTGCCGCACGTCGTGTTCGTCGACGGCGAGAACCGGATCGTCCAGGTCGACGACGACCCGGGCCAGGTGCCGGACGGCTTCGGGCTGGTCAGCTCCGGCATCCCCGTCGCGGCGCGGTGAGGCCCGCCCGGCTCGCCCGCTCCCTCGCCGCTCCCGCGCCGGGCTGGACGACGCGCGCCGACGCCGTCGTGGTCGGGTCGGGGATCGCGGGGCTCACCGCCGCGCTCGAGCTGCGCACCCGCGTGCCCCGGGTGCTGCTCGTCACCAAGGCGGAGCTGTCCTCGGGGTCGACGGTGTGGGCGCAGGGCGGGATCGCCGCCGTGCTGCACCCCGACGACACCGCTGCGGCACACCTGCACGACACCCTCGTGGCAGGCGGTGGGCTGAGCGATCCCGCGGCGGTGGAGGTGCTCGTCACGGAGGGCCCGGACCGCGTCCGTGAGCTGGTGGGACGCGGTGCGACGTTCGACCTGGCGGCCGACGGCGGCATCGCGCTCACCCGTGAGGGCGGTCACCGGGCGGACCGGATCGCGCACGCCGGAGGTGACGCCACGGGGGCGGAGATCTCCCGGGCGCTGGTCGCGCAGATCGAGGCCGTCCAGCACGACCCCGGCATCGAGGTGATCGAGAACGCCCTGGTGCTGGACGTCCTGACCGGGGCGCCGTCGTCGGACGGTCCGGGACCGGTGGCCGGCGTGACCCTGCACGTGCGCGGCGAGGGATCGCGTGACGGCGTCGGAGCGGTCCTCGCGCCGACGGTCGTGCTCGCGACCGGGGGAGTGGGCCAGGTGTTCCGGTCCTCGACGAACCCGCCCGGCGCGACGGCGGACGGCATCGCGGCGGCGCTGCGGGCCGGCGCCGAGCTCGGCGACCTGGAGTTCGTGCAGTTCCATCCCACGGTGCTGTGGCTCGGCGCCGGGGCGCGCGGGCAGCTGCCGCTCATCAGCGAGGCCGTCCGCGGCGAGGGGGCGCTGCTGCTCGACGTCGCGGGGCAGCGGTTCATGCCCGACGCGCACCCGATGGCGGAGCTGGCTCCCCGCGACGTGGTCGCGCACGCGATCGTGCGGCAGATGGCGGCGACCTGCGCCGACCACGTGCTGCTGGACGCCCGCGCGCTGGGGGCAGACTTCTTGCGCCGCCGGTTCCCCGGCATCACGGCTCGTCTGCTCGAGGCCGGCATCGACTGGACCGAGGAGCCCGTGCCCGTGGCTCCCGCCCAGCACTACCACTCCGGCGGTGTCGTCACGGACCTGCGGGGCCGGACGTCGGTCCCGGGCCTCTACGCGGTCGGCGAGGTGGCGTGCACCGGCGTGCACGGGGCCAACCGGCTGGCGTCCAACTCGCTGCTGGAGGGGCTCGTGTTCGCGCAACGGGCCGCTGCGGACGTCGTGCAGCGGTACGAGGCGGGTGAGCTGCGTGACGCGCCGGAGGCCGCCGAGCGTCCGGGCGACGCGGCCCTCGTCGCCGCCGCGGCCCGCTCGCGGGTGCAGCGGGCGGCGTCCGACGGCGCCGGGCCGGTCCGTTCGGCCGCGTCGCTGGAACGTGCGGACGCCGCGCTGGCCGGGGTGACGACGTCGGCCCACCGGGAGGCGGACGTCGTCGCGGCGCCGCAGGCCGCGGAGTGGGAGACCACCAACGTCCACCAGGTCGCGCGGGCGCTGGTGCGCGCGGCGTGGGTGCGCACGGAGAGCCGTGGCGGGCACTTCCGCACGGACTTCCCGGACCGTGACCCGGCGTGGGAGCGGCGCGTCACCGTCTCGCTCGACACCGACGGCACCCTCCTCGCGAGGTAGTACCGCCCCGAGGTAGTACCTACCCCCGCAGGTCCAGCCCGAGGTCGAGGATGGGCGCGGAGTGCGTCAGCGCCCCGACCGAGAGATAGTCCACCCCGGTCGACGCCACCTCGCGTGCCCGGTCGAGCGTGAGGTTGCCTGTCGCCTCCAGCTCGACGCGCTGCGCCACGCCGTCGTGCCCCTCGCGCTCGCGGACCGCGGCGACGGTCGCGGCGAGCACCGCGGTGGGCATGTTGTCCAGGAGCAGGAAGTCGGCGCCCGCGTCGAGGGCCTCCATGGCCTGCGCGGTCGTGTCGGCCTCCACCTGGACGAGCACGTCGGGGAAGGTGTCGCGCACCGCTCGGATCGCGGCGGCCACGCCGCCGGCGGCGATCACGTGGTTGTCCTTCACCATCGCGACGTCGTAGAGCCCCATGCGCTTGTTCGTCCCGCCGCCCGCCCGCACGGCGTACTTGTCCAGCGCCCGCAGGCCGGGCGTGGTCTTGCGCGTGTCGAGCACCTGGGCCCCGGTCCCGGCGAGCTCGCGGGCGAAGGCGGCCGCCGCGCTCGCCACCCCCGACGCCCGCGAGGCGAGGTTGAGCAGGGTCCGTTCCGCGACGAGCAGCACCTGCGTGCGCCCGGTCAGCGTGGCCAGCACCTGGCCGGGGACGACGGCGGTGCCGTCGTGGACGTGGAACGTCACCTCGGGCACGGGGAGGCCGAGACGCCCGGCGGTCTGCCGGAGGGTCTCGGCGACCACCACCAGACCGGCGACGGTGCCCTCCTCGCGGGCGACCAGCTCGGCGGTGCCGGTGGCCGACGTCGGCACGGTGGCCTGGGTGGTGACGTCCCGGCCGGGTGCGGGGCCTAGGTCCTCGTCGAGGGCGGTCTCGACCGTGCGCGCGACCCAGTCGGCGTCGAGGCCGGGGACGACGGCAGCGGGGGAGTGGTCGGGGAGGCTCTCGGGCGTGCTCACGGCGCCACGGTACCGGCCGCCGGACCTGGCGATCAGCCGAGCCCGGGCTGCGCGGACCAGGGGCACCGGTTGCGCACGAGGCGGCACATGATCGCGGCCGCTGCGGCCAGGACGGCGACCGTCACGACGACCAGGGCGGCCGCACCGGGAAGCTCCTGGCCCAGCACCACGACCCCCATGGCGAGGACGAAGTAGCCGAATCCTCGGCGCAACGCCGCCTCGGGCACCCGGGAGGTGAGTCGGGCGCCGATCAGCGAGCCCACGACCGCTGCCGCCGTCACGCCCGCGACGAGGCCGAGGTCGAGGGACACCGTGGTGAGGTAGCCTGCCAGCCCCGCGAACGACTTCATCGCGATGACCAGCAGGGACGTCCCCGCCGCGACGGCCATCGGCAGCCCGGCGAGCAGGGCGAGCGCCGGGACCACGAGGAACCCGCCGCCCGCGCCGACCAGGCCGGTGACCAGGCCGACGACCAGGCCGTCCACGACGATACGCAGCCACGGCCGGCCCCCGGCGTCGCGCGACGGAGCGGGCCTCGTGCGGCGCCCGCGCAGCATGGCGGCCGCCGTCGCGATCATCATGACGGCGAAGGCGATCATGAGGATCGTGCCCGGCACCTGCCCGCCGACGAGACCGCCGACGAAGGCGCCGGCCATCCCGGCCGCGCCGAAGATCAGGCCGGTCCGCCACCGGACGTTGCCACGCCGCGCGTGGGCGAGCATGCTCGCGACGGAGGTGACGCCCACCACCAGGAGCGACGCGGCGATCGCCTCCTTGGGCGGGAACCCGGCCACGTAGGTGAGCAGCGGGACGGTGAGGATGGAGCCTCCCCCGCCGAGCAGGCCGAGGGAGAGGCCCACCACCACCGCCAGCAGGAGGACGAGCACCGTCGAGATGTCCATGATCGTCGCTCAGGTGGCTCGCGGGACGACGGGTCCGGCGCCGGTCACGCCGGCGCGGTGACGGGCCGGGACTGCTGCCGGTCGGCCCAGCCCGCGTAGCTGCCCTCGAGCTCGACGGCGTCGTAGCCGGCGCGACGCAGCGCGCTGGCGATCACGGCGTTGCGCACACCGGACTGGCAGTACGTCACGATCGTGCCGCCGTCGGGCAGCTCGTCCAGGTGCCAGAGCACGCGGCCGCCGCTGAGGTGCTCCGAGCCGGGGATGTGGCCGTCGTCGTGCTCGGTCCTGTTGCGCACGTCGAGCAGCATCGCGGCGTCGACGGCGTCGAGCCCGGACGGCGGGACGACGGCGGGCGTGGTCAGGGGGAGCCCGTCGAGGTCGGGCGTGAAGCCGATCACCGTGTCGATGCCGACGCGGATCAGGTGGTCACGCATCGCCTCGGCGAGCTCCTGGTCCGGGGCGAGCAGCACCAGCGGACGGGTCTCCCTCTCGGGGTCGTAGACCCAGGCGCCGTAGCTGGCCGCCTTGGCGAGCCCGGGGACGTGGAGGCTCCGGTCGACCGTGCCGGCGTGCACGGCGTGCTGGTCGCGGGTGTCGACGAAGATCACCTCGTCTGCCTCGAGCCGGCGCGCGAGGTCGGCCTGGTCCGCCCGGTCGACCGGCGACAGCGGGCCGAGCAGCCGCGGTCCGTCCCTGTTCTCGCGCTTCATCCGCGCGAAGTAGGCGTGGGCGTCGGGCTGCCCGTCGAGCAGCTCGTCGATGAAGCCCTGCTCGTCGTCGTCGCGCAGGTAGGGAGTCCACCAGGCGTTGAGGCGCTCGTAGCCGACCGTGGTGGACGGCAGGGCGCCGAGCGCCTTGCCGCAAGCGCTCCCGGCGCCGTGGGCGGGGAAGACCTGGATGTGGTCGGCGAGGGTGAGGAACTCGTCCCGCAGGCTCGCGAAGAGCCGGCGCGCGCCCTCGAAGCGTGTGTCGACGCCGCCCGCGGCCTCGTCGAGCAGGTCGGGGCGTCCGAGGTCGCCGGCGAACACGAAGTCGCCGGTGAGGGCGTAGCCGGGCGAGTCGCTGAAGGCGCCGTCGGTCACCAGCATGGCCAGGTGCTCGGGCGTGTGCCCGGGCGTGTGGCGAGCCTCGATGGTGATGTTGCCGATCGAGATCGTGTCGCCGTGGTGCAGGCGGTTCGCCTCGAACCCGTACTGCCAGTCCCGCCCACCCTCGCCGGAGACGTAGATGTCGGCGCCGGTGGTCGCGGCGAGCTCGCGCGTCCCGGAGAGGTAGTCGGCGTGGATGTGGGTCTCGGTGACGGCCACGATGCGCATGCCGTGCCGCTGGGCGAGGTCGAGGTACTCGGCGACGTCACGCCGGGCGTCGACGACCACGGCCTCGCCCTCGGCCTGGCAGCCGATGAAGTAGCTCGCCTGGGCGAGGTCCTCGTCGTAGATCCGTTCGAGCAGCATGGGGAGTCACTCCTTGAGGTTCGTGCTGGGGGTATCCAATGACACAAGGGCTGCCGGGCCAGGCCGGGAGCATGACCCGGTCCGGTGCGGCGAGACGTCCGGACAGACCTGGTGCAGCAGGATCCCGACGGCGCACCCGCCGAGTCCCACACCCCGCAGGATCCCGGGCAACGTGATCGGCCGGGCTCCGTCGGCGCGGCTACGCCAGGCTGAGGAAGAGCTTCTCGAGCCGGTCGACGTCCGCCGCGCCGTTCTCCTCGTCGGCGAGGCACTGCTTCAGGCCTGAGGCGATGATCGCGAACCCTGCGCGGTCCAACGCCTTGGAGACGGCCGAGAGCTGTGTCACCACATCGGCGCAGTCGCTGCCTTCGTCGACCATGCGCACCACAGCGGAGAGCTGCCCCTGCGCGCGCTTGAGCCGGTTCGAGACCTTCTTCATCTCGTCCTTGTCGAGCTCCATGCCTCTTCCTCTCCTCGGGCCGCGGCGTGCGTGCCGCGGGCGGTCACCGCCTGAACAGGCGCGCGAGGACGGAGCGCGGAGCAGGCTCCTGCGCGTGGCCCTCGCACCGGTCGGCCCGCGGGACAGCCCGCATGACCTCGTCGACGTGCTGCCCGCAACCGGCCCACGTCGTCTTGCCGCAGTTCTTGCAGGTCACTGCTCTACACATGGTCTGCCCTTCTCGTCGGTACGACCGAGCATACCTCAATACCCCCCAGGGTATGACGAGCCGGCCGTGCTATTGTACTAATGACTTAATACAGTAGGACAGGAGGGCCGCATGGAGTTCGACACCAGCTCGCCCATCTGGGAGCAGCTCGTCGCCGAGTTCTCGCGGCGCATCGTCACGCGGGCCTGGCCGGCGGGCGGCCGGATCTCCGGCGTCCGCGAGCTGGCGTCCGAGCTCGGCGTCAACCCGAACACCGTCCAGCGGGCGCTGGCCGAGATGGAACGCCGCGGGCTGTGCCGCTCCGAGCGCACCGCGGGCCGGTTCGTCACGTCCGACGAGCAGGTCATCGACGAGGTCCGGGCTCGGCTCGCGGTCGGTGCCGCGGACGACTACGTCCACCGGGCGCGAGGGCTGGGCATGTCCCGGACCCGGGCCCGGCAGCTGATCGAGGAGAGATGGAACCATGACGACCACATCCGCACTGTCGCCCGGGGAGAGCACGATGACGCCTGAGCGTGGGCTGGTCAGCGTCCGCGACCTGACCGTCCGATACGGGTCCCGCACCGCCCTGGACGGCCTGGACCTGGACCTCCCCGCCGGGCAGATCGTCGGTCTCCTGGGAGAGAACGGCTGCGGCAAGTCGACGCTGCTGAAGACCCTCGCCGGTGTGTACGCCGACTACACCGGCGACGTCCGGGTCGGCGGGCACGCTCCCGGCCCCGAGTCGAAGGCGATCGTGTCCTACCTGCCGGACACGAGCTCCCTGCCCGACCGGGTCCGGGTGCGCTACTGCCTGGACCTGTTCGGCGACTTCTTCGGAGACTTCGACGAGGGCAGGGCACGCGACCTGATCTCCACCTTCGGGCTGGACGAGTCGATGCGGCTCAAGGAGATGTCCAAGGGCATGCGCGAGAAGGTGCAGATCTCCCTCGCGATGGCACGCCGGGCGCGCGTGTTCCTGCTCGACGAGCCGATCTCCGGCGTCGACCCGGCCGCGCGCGACGGGATCCTCGACGGCATCCTCCGCAACCTCGAACCCGGGTCGTTGCTGCTCGTCGCCACCCACCTGGTGCACGACCTCGAGACCGCGCTGGACTCGGTGGTGATGATGCGCCACGGCCGCGTGGCCCTCACCGGTGCGGTCGACGACCTGCGCGCCGAGCACGGCGCGAGCCTCGACCAGATCTTCCGAAAGGTGTACCGCTCATGATCACGCTCCTGAGGCACGAACTGGTCCTGACCCGCGCGATGCTCGGGGTCGTGGGCGGTGCCGCGGTCCTCGTGGCCGCCGTCGGTGCCCTGTTCGCCGCGACCGGCTGGCCGGTGCTCGCCCCGGTCGGCACGATGCTCACGGTGGGAGCGGTCTTCGCCGTCGTCCCCGCGGCCCAGATCGTGCTGGCCGTGGCCTACTGGCAGTCCAGCTACGGCCGCCGGGGATACCTGACCCAGACGTTGCCGGTGCGAGGATCCTCGATCTACTGGGCCAAGACGGTCTGGGCGTGGCTGGTCTCCCTCGCCGGGATCGCCCTCAGCCTCGGCATCGCGCTCGCCGTGTCGCCCCTGGTCGGCACCGGCGACGGGACGGGGCGGGGCGACCTGTTCAGGCCGCTGCGCGAGGGCTGGGCGCGACTGGTCGAGATGGCGCCCGCCTGGGGCGTCGTCGCCATCGTGGTCGCGGTCGTCTCGCTCGTCCTGATCTGGCCGGTGCAGTACTTCTTCGCTGCATCGATCGGGAGCCAGGCACCGCTGAACCGGCTGGGCGTGGGAGGCCCCGTCGTGGTCTGGGTAGGTGTGTACCTGGTCACACAGGTCGCCACCTTCGCCTCGTTCGCCCTCGTGCCGCTGGCGATCGGGGTCGACGACGGCCGGCTGAGCATCGTCCGCTTCGCTGTGTTCGTCGAGATGGTGGCGGGCACCCCCGCCGACGTCATGCCCATCGGGTTCCTGCCGGCGCTGCTGCTGGTGGCCCTGGTGTGCGTCGTCTGGAGCGTGCGCTCCTGGAACCGCCGGGTGTCGCTGGTCTGAGGCCAGGGCCCCTCGGCAGGCCCGTAGAATCGAACGGTGACGACCCCCGAGAATCCCGCCTCCGCCGCGCCCGACGACCTCCCCGAGCAGCTGCGAGTCCGTCTCGAGAAGCGTGACCGCATCATCGCCGAGGGCGGTGAGGCGTACCCCGTCAGCCTCCCGATCACGACCACGATCGCCGCGGTCCGCGACGGGTACGGACACCTCGAGCCCGGCGTCGAGACTGACGACCTCGTCGGCGTCGCCGGCCGGGTGGTCTTCCTGCGCAACACCGGCAAGCTCTGCTTCGTGTCGCTGCAGGACGGCGAGGGGAACCGGTTGCAGGCGATGCTCAGCCAGAAGGTGGTCGGGGAGGAGTCGCTGGCCGCGTTCAAGGCCGACGTCGACCTCGGCGACCACCTGTTCGTCCACGGACGCGTCGGGGCTTCCCGCCGGGGTGAGCTGAGCATCTTCGCCGACTCCTGGCGGATGGCGGCGAAGGCGCTGCGCCCGCTGCCGGTCCTGCACAAGGAGCTCTCGGAGGAGGCACGGGTCCGCCAGCGGTACGTGGACCTCATCGCGCGCCCGGCCGCACGCGACATGGTGCGGGTGCGTGCCGGCGTCGTGCGCTCGCTGCGCGAGAACTTCCACCGCCGTGACTTTCTCGAGGTCGAGACGCCGATGCTGCAGACGGTCGCCTCGGGCGCCTCTGCGCGGCCTTTCGAGACGCACATGAACGCCTACGACATGGATCTGTTCCTGCGGATCGCGCCGGAGCTGTTCCTCAAGAAGGCCGTCGTCGGTGGTGTCGAGCGCGTCTTCGAGATCAATCGCAACTTCCGCAACGAGGGCGCGGACTCCTCCCACTCGCCCGAGTTCGCGATGGTCGAGGCCTACGAGTCGTACGGTGACTACGACACGATGGCGGATCTCACCAAGAATCTTGTGCAGCGGGCTGCCGAGGACGTCCTCGGTACCACCCTGGTCACCCTGGCCGACGGCGAGGAGTACGACCTGGGCGGCGAGTGGGCCGACATCAAGATGTACGACTCCCTCTCGGCGGCCGTGGGAGAGGAGATCACGCCGCAGACGTCGGTGGAGCATCTCATGGCGCTCGCCGAGAAGGTCGAGATCTCGATCGACCCGAAGAAGGCCAGTCACGGAAAGCTCGTCGAAGAGCTGTGGGAGCACCACGTGGGCGACCACCTGCACGCGCCGACCTTTGTCCGGGACTTTCCGGTCGAGACCTCCCCGCTCACGCGCGACCACCGCAGCGTCCCGGGCCAGGTCGAGAAGTGGGACCTCTATGTGCGCGGTTTCGAGCTCGCCACGGCCTACTCCGAGCTCGTGGACCCCGTGATCCAGCGCCAGCGGTTCGAGGCCCAGGCGCTGCTGGCTGCGGCCGGCGACGACGAGGCCATGCGTCTCGACGACGACTTCCTGACGGCGATGGAGTTTGCGATGCCGCCGGCCGGTGGAATGGGGATGGGCATCGACAGGTTGCTCATGGCACTCACCGGCGCCGGCATCCGCGAGACCATTCTGTTCCCGCTCGTCAAGCCGACGCACTGAGAGGATCGAGACATGGATACCTTCTGGGCGGTGCTTGCCGGGCTGGTCCCTTCCGTGGGCGTCGGTCTGCTCTTCTGGTTCGTGATGCGGAAGATCATGCGGGCCGACCGGAACGAGCGTGCGGCGCTCGAGCTCCATGATGCCGAGGCGCGGATGGCTGCGGAGAAGAATTCCGCGAATGACTCTGCCGAGGCAATCAAGAACGCCTGACCGGTCGTGGTGAGTTGACAATTCATTCTCTGCTCGGGCATGCTCGAATCGCTCAGTCAATTCGAGGCACCGGAGGGTGACAGCGTGGTTCAGAAGACACAGGTCGTACTGATCGACGACATCGACGGGAGCGAGGGTGACGAGACCGTCACCTTTGCGCTGGACGGTGCGTCGTACGAGATCGACCTCTCTGCAGCGCATGCTGCCGAGCTCCGCGAGTCCCTGTCCCAGTGGATCGGGCACGGACGCAAGACGGTGGCAAGGTCCACCCCTCGCGCCACGGCGTCGCGCCGTGGCCGCACCGATCGTGAGCAGTTGCAGAAGATCCGCGAGTGGGCGCGCGAGAACGGTCACACGGTCAACGACCGCGGCCGCATCCCGGGTCGCGTCCTGGAGGCCTACGAAGCCGCTCACTGACCCTCACCACAACCAGCCTGCGCCCCGGTCGGATCAGCCCCGCCGGGGCGCGGTGCTGTCCGGAGCCTAGGCTGGCCCCATGATCTCCTCGAGCTCCCGGACCCTGTGGATCGGCACCTATCCCGCGGGCAGCACGCCGGGCACCGGTGAGGGCGTGTGGCGGGTCGAGGTGGACCCGGGCACCGGGGCCTTCGGCACCCCGACGCTCGCCGCGGAGGTGGCGGCGCCGTCCTTCCTGGCTCTGCACCCGCACGCTCCGGCGCTCTACGCCGTCTCCGAGACGGCGCCCGGGAGGCTGACCGCGCTGCACGTCTCCGACGACGGGGGCGCCACCCCGCTCGGCGCGCTCGCCTCGGGCGGCGACGACCCGTGCCACGTGGCCGCGACGCCGCGGACCGTCTGGGTCGCGAACTACGGCGACGGCGCCGCGGCGGCGGTCGCGGTGGCCGACGACGGCACCCCGGCGGAGGACCACCGGGCGGTGCACCTCGGTGAGGGGACCGGGCCGGTCACGGATCGGCAGGAGGGCCCGCACGCCCATCAGGTCACGGTCGTCGGCGACCACGTGCTGGTGACCGACCTCGGCGCGGACCTGGTCCGGCGGTACCCGGTCGACGCGGGCCCCGGCGACGCCGGCCCGAGCCGCTCGCCCGCGGCCGACGACCCGTCCGTGGACGACGACGTCGCGGCACGCCTTCCCGCCGGCACCGGTCCCCGGCACCTCGTCGTCCTGCCGAGCGGTGCACTGGTGGTGGTCGGCGAGCTCGACGCGCAGCTGCACGTGCTGGTCCCGTCGGGTGCGGGGTGGGAGCACGCGGGCGCCGTGCCGGTCAGGCCGGGCGCCGTCGCCGGGGAGGACTTCGGCGGGCACGTCACCGTGAGCGGGGACGGCACGCGGCTGCACGTGGGTGTGCGTGGGCCGGACGTGCTCGCGGTCCACGAGGTGGCGGACGGCGCCGCACCGACGATCACGCACCTCGCCGACACCTCGTTGGGGGACGGCGGCTGGCCCCGGCACCACGAGGTGCTCGACGCGGACGGGGCGGAGCTCGTGGTCGTGGCCCTGCAGGGGTCGAGCGAGCTCGCCGCGGTGCGGCTGGACGGCGGCTCCGGTGCCGGTGAGGTCGTCTCCCGCGTCCCGTGGGCGACGCCCCCGGCGTGCGTCGTGGTGGCGCGATGACCCCCGCCCGGCCGGGCCCGCGGGTCGCGATGCTCTCGGTCCACACCTCGCCCCTGGACCAGCCGGGCACTGGCGACGCGGGCGGGATGAACGTCTACGTCCTGGAGCTGTCCCGGGCGCTCGCCGGGCGCGGGGCCGAGGTGGAGATCTACACCCGCGCGACGACGTCGGCCCAGCCGAAGGTCGTGGAGGTCGAGCCGGGCATCCGGGTCGTGCACGTGTCGGCCGGGCCGTACGAGGGCCTCGACAAGAACGACCTGCCGGGCCAGCTCTGCGCGTTCACCGCCGGGGTGCTGCGCGCCGAGGCGCACCGCCCGGCCGACTGGTACGACGTCGTGCATGCGCACTACTGGCTCTCGGGGCAGGTCGGCTGGCTGGCCGCCGAGCGCTGGGACGTCCCGCTGGTGCACACCATGCACACGATGGCGCGCGTGAAGAACGCGGCGCTCGCCCCGGGGGACGTCCCGGAGCCGCAGGGCCGCATCATCGGCGAGGAGCAGGTGGTCGAGGCCTCGGACGCGCTGGTCGCGTCGACGCGCGAAGAGGCCGACGACCTCGTGCGGTACTGCCACGCAGACCCGGACCGGGTCCACGTGGTGGCCCCGGGCGTCGACCTGGAGGAGTTCGCCCCGGCGTCGCCCGCGGGGACGACGGCGGAGTCTCGGCGCGCGCTCCGCGAGCGGCTCGGCCTGCCGGACGACCGGCCCGTCGTGCTCTTCGCGGGCCGGGTACAGCTGCTCAAGGGGCCGGACGTCCTCGTGCGGGCGTGGGGGGTCATGGCGGACCACACGGACCCGGCGGGCGCGCCGGAGGACCAGCTGCTCCCGCGGCTCGTGGTCCTGGGTGGTGCGAGCGGTCGTCCGACGGCGGTGCGCGAGCTCGAGGCCCTGGCCCACCAGACGGGGGTCGGGGAGCACCTGGACGTGCGTCCGCCGGTGCCGCGCAGCGAGCTCGCCGACTGGTACCGGGCGGCCGACGTCGTCGCCGTGCCGTCGCACAACGAGTCCTTCGGCCTGGTGGCGGCCGAGGCGCAGGCCTGCGGGACGCCGGTCGTCGCCGCGGCCGTGGGCGGGCTGCAGACCGTGGTGGTCGACGACGTCTCGGGCGTGCTGGTGCGCGACCACAGCCCGTGGACCTGGGCGCGGGAGCTGACCGGGCTGCTGGCCGACGAGCCCCGGCTCGTCCGGCTCGCGGCGGGTGCCCGGCGAGCGAGCGAGCGTTTCTCCTGGGACCGCGCGGCCGCGGCGATGCTGGACGTGTACGAGCAGGCCGGCAAGGTCCGCCGCGCGAGGTAGCGCACCCCGCCGAGGTAGTACCGCCCCGGCAGAGGTGGTGACCGCCGGGAATGACCTGGCGGTCCGACGACGTTGGCGCGGACATGCCTATCACCGGAGAATACGTCCCCAGCCCGTCCACCTGGGCCGCCGAGCAGGTCTCGACGTACGAGTCCTCGGGCGGCACCGAGGGCACCACGTTGCGTGGCAAGCCGGTCATCATCCTGACGACCCTTGGCGCCCGGAGCGGCAAGGTGCGCAAGACGCCGCTGATGCGCGTCGAGCACGACGGCGCCTACGCCGTCGTCGCCTCCATGGGCGGTGCGCCGAAGCACCCCGTCTGGTACCACAACATCGTGGCGAACCCGCAGGTCGAGCTGCAGGACGGCACGGAGAAGCACGACTACGTCGCCCGCGAGGTCGCCGGCGAGGAGCGGGCGGCCTGGTGGGAGCGCGCGGTCGAGGCGTGGCCTGACTACGCCGAGTACCAGACGAAGACGGATCGCGAGATCCCCGTGTTCGTCCTCGAGCGCGCCGACGCCTGACGGCGGCTCGCCGACGGCGAGACGACGGACGCCAGACGTCCGCGATCCGGCCGGGAAGTGCGTCCGGTCCCTCGGTCAGGGCAGGATGGAGGCATGACCTACACCCTCGTGCTGCTCCGCCACGGCGAGAGCGAGTGGAACGCCAAGAACCTCTTCACCGGCTGGGTCGACGTCCCGCTGTCGGACAAGGGCATCGAGGAGGCGAAGCGCGGCGGCACCCTCCTGACGGAGGCCGACGTGCTGCCCGACGTGCTGCACACCTCGCTGCTGCGCCGTGCGATCTCGACCGCGAACCTCGCGCTCGACGCCGCGGATCTCCACTGGATCCCCGTCAAGCGCAGCTGGCGCCTGAACGAGCGCCACTACGGCGACCTGCAGGGCAAGGACAAGAAGCAGGTCCGCGACCAGTACGGCGAGGAGCAGTTCATGCTCTGGCGTCGTTCGTACGACGTTCCGCCGCCCGAGATCGAGCTCGGCTCGGAGTTCTCCCAGGACGCCGACGTCCGTTACGCGGGGGAGCCGATCCCGCGCAGCGAGGCGCTCAAGCAGGTGCTGGAGCGGGCCCTGCCCTACTGGGACGGCGAGATCGTGCCCGACCTCCAGGCGGGCAAGACCGTCCTGGTGGCCGCGCACGGCAACTCGCTGCGCGCGATCATCAAGCACCTCGACGGGGTCGACGACGAGACCATCGCGGGGCTGAACGTCCCGACGGGGATCCCGCTGCTCTACGAGCTCGACGAGGAGACGCTGAAGCCCACCAACCCGGGTGGCACCTACCTGGACCCGGAGGCCGCGAAGGAAGCCATCGCGGCCGTGGCCAACCAGGGCAAGTAGCCCTCCGGCACACCGGCACGTCCGGCGTGTCGTGCACGACGGCGGCGCCCCCCATCGCGGGGAGCGCCGCCGTCGTCGTCCACAGGGGCCGGAGCGCCGCGTGCGCCGCTCAGGCCTCGGCGACGCGGGAGTGCTCCGCGTCGAAGTCGCCCGTCACGAGGAACGTGATGCGTCGTGCCACGGAGACGCCGTGGTCGCCGAACCGCTCGTAGTAGCGGCCCAGCAGGGTGACGTCCACCGTCTCCTGCGCGGTGCCCGTCCAGTCCGGGGACAGCGTGGCCGCGAACGTGTCCTGGTGGAGCTGGTCGAGGGTGTCGTCGCCCTGCTCCACCTCTGCGGCCAGCGCGACGTCGCGGGTCGCCAGCAGCTCGGTCGTGCGGCGGGCCACGAGGATCGCGGCCTCGTTCATGCTGACGAACGTCTCGCGCGCGCCGTCCGGCACGGCGGGCGCCGGGTACCGGCCGCGCGCCACCTCCGCGACGTGCTGGGCCAGGTCGCCCATCCGCTCCAGCGTGGCGCTGATGCGCAGGGCGCTGATCACGACCCGCAGGTCGGTCGCGACGGGTGCCTGCTGCGCCAGCAGGTGCACGCAGCGCTCGTCCAGCTCCTTCTCGAGCCGGTCGATCTCGTGATCGGCGGCGATGACGTCCTGCGCGAGCTGGTGCTCGCCGTCGAGCAGCGCCGAGCCGGCCCGCGTGATCGCGGACTCGACCAGCCGGCTCATCTCCACCAGTCCCTCACCGATCTGCTGCAGCTCGGCGTCGAAGATCTCTCGCATGGGTGTCCTCCCGGAATTCTTGTGCTGAGCAACTCTCGCAGCCGGCCCAGGCTCCCAGGTGAACGTCGCGAGGTCCACAGGTGAACACTGGACGACACGTCAGGGAGCAGACGGCGCCCTGGCACGGCGAGGGCTCCGGCGCGACCTAGGCTGAGGGCGTGGAGGGAATCATCCAGGGTGCGACCGCCGTCGTCGCCGGCGTGCTCGGCGTCGTCGTCGGGCTGGTCGCTGCCCTCGCCTTCCGCTTCTCGGACCGCATCCAGCGCCGTGACGCGGACGCCGGGACGTCGGAGCTCGACAGTGGTCTCGTGCGGGTGCTGTCGGTGCTGCGCTCCGCCGCCGTGGTGCTCGGCGACGACGACGAGGTGATCCGGGCGTCCCCGCCCGCGTACGCGCTCGGCATCGTGCGCAACGACGCGCTGGTGCACCCGGCGATCGTCGACATGGTGCGGGAGGTGCGCCGCGACGGCGTCATCCGCGAGGAGGAGCTGGAGCTGCCGCGCGGCCCGATCGGCTCCGGCACGGTGCTGCTGCAGGTGCGGGTCGCGGCGCTGGGGCTCGACAACCTCCTCGTCCTGGCGGAGGACCGCACCGAGGCGCGGCGCGTCGAGGCCATCCGTCGGGACTTTGTCGTCAACGTCTCCCACGAGCTGAAGACGCCGGTGGGCGCGCTCGCGCTGCTCGCGGAGACCGTGCAGGACGCCGCTGACGACCCCGTGGCCGTGCGCCGGTTCACCGAGCGGATGCAGTCCGAGGCGCACCGGCTGTCCGCCCTGGTGCACGAGATCATCGAGCTCTCGCGCCTCCAGGTGGCCGGAGCGTTGCAGCAGGTCCGCCCCGTCCCGGTGCGCGACGTCGTCGACGAGGCCGTCGACCGGGCCCGCACCACGGCGCAGGGCAAGAACATCACCATCACGGTGGGCGGCTCGGTGGACTGCGTCGTCTTCGGTGACCACAACCTGCTCGTGACGGCGGTGCGCAACCTGCTCGACAACGCCGTGTCCTACTCGGGGGAGAACACCCGCGTGGGCGTCGGCGTGCACGAGCGCGGCGGCCTGGTCGAGATCGACGTCGTCGACCAGGGGATCGGTATCTCCGCGGAGGTGCAGGAGCGAGTCTTCGAACGCTTCTACCGCGTCGACCCGGCGCGTTCGCGGGACACGGGCGGCACGGGCCTCGGGCTGAGCATCGTCAAGCACGTCGCGGCCGACCACGGTGGGGACGTGCGCGTGTGGTCCGAGCCGGGCAAGGGGTCGACCTTCACGCTGCGGATCCCTGCCGCAGACCTCCCGGCCGGCGAGCCGCCCGGGTCGACGGCGAGCCCGGCAGACGCGACCGACGACGTGACCCACGCTTCGCACGTGCCCCCGAGGGCGGGGCGCGGCGGTGACCATGAGCACGGGCCGGAAGGCCCGACGAACGAGGAGGTAGGCGCGTGACGCGCATCCTGGTGGTCGAGGACGAGGAGTCCTACCGCGACCCGCTGACGTACCAGCTGACCCGCGAGGGCTACGAGGTCGTGGCGACGTCGAACGGCAACGACGCGCTGGACCGGTTCGACGACGGCGGCGCGGACCTCGTGCTGCTCGACCTGATGCTCCCCGGCCTCAGCGGCACGGAGGTGTGCCGGGAGCTGCGGCAGCGAGGAGACGTGCCGATCATCATGCTCACCGCCAAGGACTCGGAGATCGACAAGGTCGTGGGCCTGGAGCTCGGCGCGGACGACTACGTCACCAAGCCGTACTCGTTCCGCGAGCTGCTGGCGCGCATGCGTGCGGTCATGCGGCGGCGTGGGGCGGCCGGTGCCGACAGCGGCGCCAACGGTCACGACGACGACGGCGAGTCGGTCCTCGAGGTCGGCCCGGTGCGCATGGACGTGGAGCGGCACACGGTCGCCGTGGGCGGGGAGGCGGTCTCGCTGCCCCTCAAGGAGTTCGACCTGCTCGAGCTGCTGCTGCGCAACGCCGGTCGCGTGTTGACCCGCGGGCAGCTCATCGACCGGGTGTGGGGCGCCGACTACGTCGGCGACACGAAGACGCTCGACGTCCACGTCAAGCGCATCCGCTCCAAGATCGAGGCCGACCCCGGGTCGCCGGCCCTCCTCCTCACGGTGCGCGGGCTGGGGTACAAGCTGGCCGACGAGTCCTGAGAGGCGGTCTCGCCAACAGGCCCTCGGCTGTTCATGAGTCGTTCACCTGCTCCTGGTCACCGGGTCATCTGGCCTCCTTAGCGTTCCATCCGAACGCCGGCGGCCGCCGGTGCCACCACATGCGTGAAGGATGGACGACTCGTGAACCTCAGCCGATTCACTCGTGCAGGATCTGCCGTCGCCGTCGGCGTGCTCGCCCTGAGCCTCGCCGCGTGCGGCTCGGACCCCGAGCCTGCGGACACCGCCTCGGGCGGCGACGGCGCGGAGTCGACGGAGACCGGCGACGCGACGGCCTCGCTCTCCGGCGAGCTCTCGGGCGGCGGTGCCTCGTCGCAGGAGGCCGCGATGAACGCCTGGCGCGCCGGCTTCCAGCAGGCGAACCCGGACGCCACCGTGAACTACGACCCGGTCGGTTCGGGCGGCGGGCGCACCGGGTTCGGTGACGGCTCCTACAAGTTCGCCGGCTCGGACGCCGCGCTGGACGACGAGGAGCTCGCCGCCGCCGAGGCCCAGTGCGGCCCGGACGGGGTCATCGAGTTCCCCGGCTACGTCAGCCCTGTGGCGGTGGCCTTCAACCTCGAGGGCGTCGACTCGCTGAACATGCAGCCCGAGACGATCGCCAACATCTTCCTCGGCGAGATCACCACCTGGGACGACGAGGCGATCGCCGCCGACAACCCGGACGCCGAGCTCCCCGGCACGGCGATCACCGTGGTGCACCGCTCCGACGAGTCGGGCACGACGGAGAACTTCGAGGAGTACCTCTACACGGTCGCACCCGACATCTGGACGACCGAGCCGTCCGGTGTCTGGCCGATCGACGGCCAGGAGTCCGCGCAGGGCACCTCCGGGGTCGTCGGCGCCGCCCAGGCCGGTGACGGCACCATCACCTACGCCGACGCCTCCCAGGTCGCCGACCTGGGCACCGTCGCGGTCGGTGTCGGCGACGAGTTCGTGCCGTACTCGGCCGAGGCCGCCGCCGAGGTCGTCGCCCAGTCGCCGCGTACCGAGGGCACCAGCGAGTACGTCTACTCGATCGACCTGGAGCGCGACATCCCGGGCACCTACCCGATCGTGCTCGTGTCGTACTCGCTCGCCTGCACGTCCTACGACGACGCGGAGACCGCCGAGCTGGTCAAGGGCTTCCTGACCTACCTCGCCAGCGAGGAGGGCCAGCAGGCCGCCTCCGACGCCGCCGGTTCCGCGCCGCTGTCCGACACGATCCGCCAGGCGATCATGCCCGGCATCGAGTCGATCTCCGCGAGCTGACCCGACCACAGGCTCCGGCCGGCGGCCGGGCGCCACGCCCACCGAGGCGCGACGCCCGGCCGCCGGCACCGCCGTCTGGCACCAGAGCAGAGTCGAGAGCAGCGCACCCAGCATGAGCGAGGAATCCGAGTGAGCATCACCGACAGCCCGCCTCGAGCGGGCACCCGCGCGGTCCGCCGACGGCGGTCGTCCGACCGCGGCTTCAACCGCGCCTTCCGCTGGATCGCCGTCGGCGCCGGCGTCCTGATCCTCGTCGTGCTGGCCGCGGTCGCACTGTTCCTGCTGTGGCAGGCATGGCCGGCGATCACGGCGGGCAGCACCGAGCTCGCGTCGGCCGTGCCCCGCTACCCGGAGGAGACGTCCCTCCTGGGGTACGTGGGACCCCTCGTCTTCGGCACGCTCCTGGCCGCGGTCCTCGCACTGTGCCTGGCGGTCCCGGTGGCGATCGGCATCGCGCTGTTCATCTCGCACTACTCGCCGCGGCGCCTGTCGCAGGTGCTGGGCTACCTCGTCGACCTGCTGGCCGCGATCCCCTCGGTCGTCTACGGCCTCTGGGGCTTCCTCGTGCTGGCGCCCGTGCTGACGCCGCTCTGGCTGTGGCTGAACGAGAACCTGAGCTGGATCCCGCTGTACGGCGGCCAGGCGTCCACGACCGGGCGAGCGATGGCCACGGTCGGCGTGGTGCTGGCCGTGATGATCCTGCCGATCATCACCGCGGTGTCCCGCGAGGTCTTCCTCCAGACGCCCAAGCTGCACGAGGAGGCGGCGCTCGCCCTCGGCGCCACCCGCTGGGAGGTCGTGCGCACCGCGGTCCTGCCCTTCGGGCGGTCCGGCGTGATCTCCGCGGCCATGCTCGGTCTGGGCCGCGCGCTCGGCGAGACGATGGCCGTGCTGATGATCATCTCGCCCGGGTTCTCCTACGGCCTGGACATCCTCGCCGCGGGGCAGCACCAGACGATCGCCGCGTACATCGCCGCAGACTTCCCGGAGTCGACCGGGCTCGGCATCAACACGCTGATCGCGACCGGCCTCGCCCTGTTCGTCATCACGCTGGCCGTCAACATGACCGCGCGCTGGATCGTCGCGCGCCGCAAGGAATTCTCGGGGGCCAACTGATGAGCGTCGCGACCGGAACCACGAACACCGCGGACGCCACCGAGCGCACCCGCGCCCTGCTCACGGCGGCCGACCCGGGCCGCCGCCGCACCGACCTCGTCATGCGGAGCCTCATCTGGTTCGCCTTCGCCCTGGCGATGGTCCCGCTGGTCTGGCTCCTGTGGACCGTCACGGTCGAGGGCGTCGGCCGGATGAGCATCGACTTCCTGTCGCTGTCGATGCGCAACATCTTCGGCGGCGACCCCACCGGCGGCATCTACCACGCGATCATGGGCACGCTCGTGATCACCGGAATCGCCGCGCTCATCTCCGTACCGGTGGGCGTGCTCACGGCGATCTACCTCGTCGAGTACGGGCGCGGCTGGCTGGCCAAGGCGGTCACGTTCTTCGTGGACGTCATGACCGGCATCCCGTCGATCGTCGCCGGGCTCTTCGCCTTCTCGCTCTTCGCCCTCTTCCTCGGCCCGAGCGCCCAGATGGGCTTCATGGGCGCCATCGCGCTCTCCGTGCTCATGATCCCGGTGGTGGTGCGCTCCTGCGAGGAGATGCTCAAGCTCGTCCCGAACGAGCTGCGCGAGGCCTCCTACGCGCTGGGCGTGCCGAAGTGGTTGACGATCGTCAAGGTGGTGCTCCGCACCTCGATCGCGGGCCTGACCACGGGCGTGCTGCTCGCCGTCGCCCGCGTCATCGGCGAGACGGCCCCGCTGCTCGTCACCGTGGGCGTCACCGACTCGATCAACATGAACCCGTTCGACGGCCGCATGATGACGCTGCCCGTCTTCAGCTACCGGCAGTACCACCAGGGCTACGCGCCCTGCCCGTCCGGCGAGTCGGCGTCGTGCGTGGCGGACATCGCGTTCCAGAACGCGTGGGGCTCCGCACTCGTGCTCATCGCGATCGTCCTGGTCCTCAACATCGTCGGCCGACTGGTGAACCGTTGGTTCTCCCCGAAGCTGCGCTGACGCGCAGACCCGCCGACCAGACGCAGCTCAGAAGAAGGAAATAACGATGGCACAGCGCATCGATGTCAAGGATCTCAACATCTACTACGGCGACTTCCTCGCCGTGCAGGACGTCGCGATGACGATCGAGCCCGAGTCGGTGACGGCCCTCATCGGCCCGTCCGGCTGCGGCAAGTCGACGTACCTGCGCACGCTCAACCGGATGCACGAGGTGATTCCTGGTGCGCGCGTCGAGGGCAGCGTCCAGCTCGAGGGCGTCGACCTCTACGGGTCGGACGTCGACCCGGTCGCGGTGCGCCGCAACGTGGGCATGGTGTTCCAGCGACCCAACCCGTTTCCCACGATGTCGATCCGCGACAACGTGCTGGCGGGCGTCAAGCTCAACAACAAGCGGATCTCCAAGGCCGACGCCGACGACCTGGTCGAGTCCTCGCTGCACGGCGCCAACCTGTGGAACGAGGTGAAGGACCGCCTCGAGAAGCCGGGGTCCGGACTCTCCGGCGGGCAGCAGCAGCGGCTGTGCATCGCTCGGGCCATCGCCGTGAAGCCGCAGGTGCTCCTCATGGACGAGCCCTGCTCGGCCCTCGACCCGATCTCGACCATCGCGATCGAGGACCTGATCGGCGAGCTGAAGAACGACTACACGATCGTGATCGTCACGCACAACATGCAGCAGGCGGCGCGCGTGAGCGACCGGACGGCATTCTTCAACATCGCCGGCACCGGCAAGCCGGGCAAGCTGATCGAGATGGACGACACGTCGACGATCTTCTCGTCGCCGGCCGAGAAGTCGACCGAGGACTACGTCTCCGGCCGCTTCGGCTGACCGCGGGGTAGTACCGCGCCTGCCGAGGCAGTACCGCCGGCCGCCGCGTCGCAACGAGAAGGCCCCTCCCGCTCGAGCGGGAGGGGCCTCTTCCTACTACCTCGACGGCGCCGCTACTACCTCGGCGCCGCTACTACCTCGGGGGTCAGGGGAGGTACTCGGCGTACTCCGGGAGCGTGCCGTCGAGGACGGGCAGGTAGAAGTCCTCCGTCGCGCCGGCGGCGGAGAGCGACGCCTCGAGGTTCGCGCCGGGGATCGCCGCCACGGAGCCGAGCATGACCTGCTCGCCGTCCTCGGTGCCGAGGTAGACCGTCCCGTTCGCGGGCACGGGGACGCTCACCGGGCCGGAGCCGGGGGTGGTCAGGACGAACTCGACGTCCTCGGAGGACTCGTTGGCGAGAGCGCCCAGCACCCTGCCCTGCTCACCCTCGGCAGCGGACACGACCATCAGGTTGAGACCGCGCACGTCGGCGTCCTCGAAGTCGACACGGCTGCCGTCCGAGGGCGAGTAGGCGAGCTGCGTGGTGATCGGTGCGCACGCCCCCAGCAGCAGCGCTCCGACGGCGGCGCCCGCGACGGCGAGGGTGGTTCGGGCAGGACGGGCGGAGCGGGCCACGTGCTCTCCTTCGGCTGGAGCGTGCGTGCCGACAGCGGGTCTTGTGCACGCGTTGTGTCACTGGATGGGAGGACGCAGAGCGCCCGGCGCTATCCTAGTGCGGTTCGCCGACCTACATCCACCGAGGTTCCCGGCAACGCTCTGACCTGCGGCGATGCTGTCGCGAGCCACGGCGTGAACGCCTCCGGGCACGCAGAGCGAGCCCTTTCCCGTGATAGACTCACCTACTGGGAAAGGGGACATCTACAGATGACGTTCACAGTAGGCGAGACGGTTGTCTACCCGCATCACGGCGCCGCGCTGATCGAAGAGGTCAAGACGCGCAAGATCCGTGGTGAAGAGAAGATGTACCTCAAGCTCAAGGTCGCCCAGGGCGACCTGACGATCGAGGTCCCGGCCGAGAACGTCGACCTCGTCGGCGTGCGCGACGTGGTCGACCAGGAAGGCCTCGACAGGGTCTTCGACGTGCTGCGCGCCCCGTACACCGAGGAGCCGACCAACTGGTCACGGCGGTACAAGGCGAACCTCGAGAAGCTCGCGTCCGGCGACGTGATCAAGGTCGGCGAGGTCGTGCGCGACCTCTCGCGCCGTGACGCGGACCGTGGGCTGAGCGCCGGCGAGAAGCGCATGCTCGCCAAGGCTCGTCAGATCCTCGAGTCCGAGGTCGCCCTCGCCGAGGGCGTCGACGAGGAGAAGGCGGGCGCCATCATCGACGAGGTGCTCGCCTCCTGACGACGCTCGCGATCCTCACCGCGGCCGGCTCCGGCACGCGGCTCGGGCGGGACGTCCCCAAGGCGCTGGTCGAGGTCGGCGGCCTGCCGATGATCACGCACGCCGCCCGGGCGCTGGCGGGCTCCGGCGTGGTGGACGTCCTCGTCATCACCGCGCCGCCGGGTCGCAGCGCGGAGATGCGTGCCGCCGTCGGCCCGCTCGATCTCGAGCTGCACGTGGTCGACGGCGGCGTGACGCGTCAGGCGTCCGTCGCCGCCGGGCTCGCCCGGGCGGTCCCGGGCACGGACGTCGTCCTCGTGCACGACGCCGCCCGGCCGTTCACCCCGCCCGCGCTCGTCCGGCGCGTCGTGGCGGCCGTGCGCAGCGGGCATCCCGCCGTCGTCCCCGGCCTGCCGGTCACGGACACGATCAAGCGGGTGGCGCCCGACGACGGCGCCCCGGCCGGACGCTCCGCCTCCGGTGCGCCCGTGGTCGAGCGAGTCGTCGAGACCCCGGACCGCAGCGTGCTGCGTGCCGTGCAGACGCCGCAGGGCTTCGACCACGACCTGCTGGTCCGGGCGCACGCCGAGGGCGCCTCCCGGGCAGCCGCCGAGCACCTGGCCGCCACGGACGACGCGGGGCTGGTCGAGGCGCTCGGTGAGCCCGTGCACGTCGTCGCCGGCGACGCCGCGGCGCTCAAGATCACCACGGAACGCGACCTCGCCGTCGCCACCATCCTGCTGGAGGAACGATGAGCGCCCTGCCGCGGACCGGCGTCGGCGTCGACGTCCACGCGTTCGCCCCCGAGGGTTCGGACCGTGAGCTGTGGTTGGGCGGTCTGCACTGGCCGGGGGAGCGTGGGCTGGCGGGTCACTCGGACGCGGACGTCGCGGCGCACGCGGCAGCCGACGCGCTGTTCTCCGCGGCGGGCATCGGCGACCTCGGGTCGCACTTCGGTACCAGCGAGCCCGAGTGGGCCGGGGCGAGCGGTGCGGCCCTGCTCGCGGAGGCCGCGCGCCGGGTGCGTGCCGCGGGCTTCGAGATCGGCAACGTCGCCGTCCAGGTGATCGGGAACCGGCCGAAGGTCGGGCCGCGCCGGTCGGAGGCGGAGGCGGCGCTGTCGGAGGCTGCCGGCGCACCGGTGTCGCTGAGCGCGACGACGTCCGACGGGCTCGGGCTCACCGGTCGCGGCGAGGGCGTCGCGGCGGTCGCGACGGCACTGGTCGCCTCCCACGACGCCGAGGGTCGCCCCTGACGCTCAGAGGGCGCCGAGGACCCGGTCCGTGTACGCGTTGCGGAACGTTCCGGCGGGGTCGACGACGGCACGGACGCTCGCGACGTCGTCGAGCGGGTAGTGCTCGGCCAGGTCGTCGGCGGTACGGGTGTGCAGCTTGCCCCAGTGCGGCCGCCCACCCGCGGCCACGAAGATCTCCTCCGCCGCGGCGAAGTACCGCTCGCGCGGCATGCGGTGGTACTGGTGCACGGCCACGTACGCCGTCTCCCGGCCGCGCGCCGTCGAGAGCCACACGTCGTCCGCCGCCGCGCAGCGCACCTCCACGGGGAACGGCACCGGTTCGCCGGACGTCCGCAGCCAGGCCGCGAGATCGGTCAGCACCTCGCGCAGCGCGGCGCGCGGCACGGCGTACTCCATCTCCGCGAAGCGCACCCGCCGCCGTGTCACCAGCACGCGGTCCGACGGCGCCACGTACGTGCGGTCGCCGAGCGCGGCCGCGCTCACCCGGTTGATCCGTGGGACCCAGCGGGGGGCCGCGGCCGCCAGCCGCATGGCGACCCCGAGGGCACCGTTGGCCAGCACCTCCTCGTCGAGGACGGTGCGCGCCCCTGCGCCCAGACGCCGCACCGTGCCGGCGAGGCCCTCCTGACGCTCGGCGTGCGCGGCAGCCTCGTCACGGTCCAGGGGGTCGTTGCACCACGTGAGCATGCGGTCCGTGCCGGGGAACCAGTAGGCGTCGACCCGTTGGTGCTGCGCCACGAGCTCGTCGTAGCCCTCCACGACCTCGCGCCACGGCCGTACCGTCTCCGTCGAGCGGAGCAGGTAGGCCGGTACCACCTCGAGGGTGACAGCGGCGAGCACGCCCACCGTGCCGAGACCGAGCCGGGCCACCTCGAAGAGCACCCGCTCGGGCGAGCCGGCGGGGTCGTCGTCGGTCACGGTGCGCACGGTGCCGTCGGCGTGCACGAGCCGCAGGCCGCGAACCTGGGTGGCCAGCCCGCCGAGCCGGGCGCCCGTGCCGTGCGTACCGGTCGAGATCGCGCCGGCGACCGACTGCCGGTCGATGTCGCCCAGGTTGCGCATCGCCAGGCCGTGCGAGGCGAGGATCGCGTTGAGCTCGTGCAGCCGGGTGCCCGCTCCCACGGTCACGAGCGCACCTCCCGAGGGCAGCCGCTGCATCGACTCCAGGCCACGCAGGTGGTCCAGGCTGAGCAGCAGCCCGTCCGTCACGGCCGCGTCGGTGAAAGAGTGCCCGGCCCCGACGGCGCGCACCCGCAGGCCGTCGGCCGCCGCGCGGGCCACCATGGCGCGCAGCGCCGGCTCGTCGCGGGGCGTCGCACGCTGTGCCGGTTCGGCGGTGAAGGTCCGCCCCCAGGTGGTGAACGTCACGGCGAACACTCTGCCACGCCGGGCCGCCGGTGTACCGTGCGTGCATGGGCGAGACCGAGCGGCTGACCAGGGCCACGGACGGTCTGCCCGCGCCGCTCGCCGTCGTCGACCTCGACGTGTTCGACGCCAACGCCGCGAGCCTGCTCAGCCGGGCCGGCGGCACCCCGGTCCGCGTGGCCGCCAAGTCGGTGCGGGTGCGCTCGCTGATCGAGCGGGCACTGGGGGCCGGGTTCGCGGGCGTCATGGCCTTCTCACTGGACGAGGCCATGTGGCTGGTGGGCACCGGCGTGCGCGACGTCCTCCTCGGCTACCCGACGGTCGACGCCGGAGCGCTCGCCCGGCTCGCCGGCGACCCGGTCGCACGCCGCGAGATCACCCTCATGGTCGACGACGTCGCGCAGCTCGCGCTCGTGCGGACCGCGCTCGCCGGACGGGACGCAGCAGCCGGAGAGCCCGCGCTGCCGGACGTCGCGGTGTGCCTCGACGTGGACTCCTCGCTGCGGGTCGGGTGGGGTCCCCTCCAGCTCCACCTGGGCACCCGGCGGTCGCCGCTGCGCAGCCCGGAGCAGGTCGCCGCGCTGGCGGTCGAGGTGGCCGGCACCGAGGGTCTGCGCCTGCGGGGCCTGATGTTCTACGAGGCGCAGGTCGCCGGCGTGCCCGACACCCCGGCGGTCCGGGTGGTCAAGGCGCTCTCCGTGCCGGACGTCGACCAGCGGCGCCGCGGCATCCTCGCGGCGGTGCGTGCCGCCGTCGGGCACGACGTCGAGCTGGTCAACGCCGGTGGCACGGGCTCCCTCGAGACGTCCGCGGCCGGGACCGGGGTGACCGAGGTGACCTCGGGGTCCGGGCTGTTCGTCCCCGGCACGTTCGACGCGATGCGCTCCGTGACGCAGCGGCCGTCCGCCTTCTTCGGGCTCGACGTCGTGCGGAACCCGGGGCCCGGGTGGGCGACGGCGTTCGGCGGCGGGTACATCGCCTCCGGCCCCGCGGGCCGGTCCCGCCTGCCGCGGCTGGTCACTCCCGGTTGGGCGCTGACCCGGCAGGAGGCCGCCGGCGAGGTGCAGACGCCGTTGCGGCTGCGGGGTGGGCGTCCTCTGGACGTGGGGGACCGGGTGTGGTTCCGTCACGCCAAGGCGGGCGAGCTGATGGAGCGGTTCGCCGCCGTGCACCTGGTGCGCGGCGACGAGGTGGTCGGGACGGTGCCGACCTACCGTGGCGAGGGTCGCACCTTCGGCTGAGGGTCCACGCCGCCCGGCTCCGAGGAGCGGCGACCAGGCCGGTACCCTGGACCGGTGACCTTGCACCTGTATGACACCGCCACGCGCACCGTGCGCGAGCTCGTCCCTCGAACCCCTGGCAAGGTCGGCATCTACCTGTGCGGCGCGACCGTCCAGTCGTCGCCGCACGTCGGCCACCTGCGCCCCGCCGTCGCGTTCGACGTGCTGCGCCGCTGGCTGCAGCGCAAGGGTCTGGACGTGACGTTGATCCGCAACGTCACCGACATCGACGACAAGATCCTGACCAAGGCCGCCGCGGCCGGGGTCGAGTGGTGGGCGCACGCCGCCACGTACGAGCGGGAGTTCACCGCCGCGTACGACGCCCTGGGCGTCCTGCCACCCACCTACGAGCCGCGCGCCACCGGCCACGTGCCGCAGATGATCGACCTGATGGAGCGACTCGTCGAGTCGGGGCACGCGTACACCACCGGGCCCGGCAACGTCTGGTTCGACGTCCGCTCCTGGCCCGCCTACGGCGAGCTGACCACGCAGCGGCTCGAGGACCTCAACCCCGAGTCCACGGACGACGCCGTCGCGACGGAGAAGCGCGACCCCCACGACTTCGCGCTGTGGAAGGCGTCGCGGCCCGGGGAGCCGGCGACCGCGGCCTGGGACACGCCGTTCGGGCGCGGCCGGCCGGGCTGGCACCTCGAGTGCTCCGCGATGGCGCGCCGGTACCTGGGCGAGTCCTTCGACATCCACGGCGGCGGTCTCGACCTGCGGTTCCCGCACCACGAGAACGAGCAGGCCCAGTCCCGAGCCGCGGGCTACGGGTTCGCCGACCGGTGGATGCACTCGGCCTGGGTGACCCAGCAGGGCGTGAAGATGAGCAAGTCGCTCGGCAACGGGCTGCTCATCGGCGAGGTGCTCGCCAAGGCGCCCGCTCCGGTCGTGCGCTACGCCCTCGCGGCGGTCCAGTACCGCTCGATGCTCGAGTGGGGGCCGGACACGCTCGACGAGGCGCGTCACACCTGGGAGCGGCTCGTCGGCTTCGTGGCACGCGCCTCCGAGCGCGTCGGTGACGTGTCCCGCACAGAGGTCGCCACGTCGGCGCTGCCGCCGGCCTTCGAGGCAGCGTTGGACGACGATCTCAACGTCCCGGCCGCGCTCGCCGTCGTGCACGAGACGTTGCGCTCCGGCAACAGCGCCCTGGCCGCAGGGGACGACGACGGCGCTCGCCTGGCGCTGGTGACGCTGCGGGGGATGCTGGACGTGCTCGGCCTCGACCCCGCCGACCCGCACTGGGCCGCGGAAGCCGACACCAAGGTGGCCGACGCGCTCGACGCCGTCGTGCGCGCGGAGCTCGAGGCGCGTGCCGCGGCCCGCGCCGCGAAGGACTGGGCCACCAGCGACGCGATCCGGGACCGCCTCGCGGCGGCGGGCGTCGTCGTGCAGGACTCACCGGACGGTGCCCGCTGGGCGTTGTCCACCACGGAGGAGAACAGCTGATGGCGGGCAACTCGCAGCGTCCCGGCGCGAAGCGCAAGGGCAGCACCAAGAAGGGCGCACAGGTCGGTACCGGCGGCCACAGCCGCAAGGCGCTCCAGGGCAAGGGGCCGACGCCGCGGGCCGAGGACCGCACCTACCACCCGGCGCACAAGAAGAAGGTCGCCGCGGAGAAGCGGCAGGAGTCGCAGAAGGCGCAGGGCGCACGCAAGGGCGTCTCCCGCGGCACGCGCAAGGCGACCGGTGGCGCGGAGGTGGTGGCCGGCCGCAACGCCGTGCTCGAGGCGCTGCGCACGCAGGCTCCCGTCACGGCCGTGCACATCGCCGAGCGCATCGACCACGACGACCGCACCCGCGAGATCATCGAGCTCGCCTCGATGCGGGGGGCGCGGCTGCTCGAGTCGTCGCGCGGGGCGCTGGACCAGCTCACCGAGGGTTCCGTGCACCAGGGCGTGGCGCTCGAGGTGCCGCCGTACGAGTACAAGGACGTCGAGGACCTGCTCGATGCCGCCGCCGACGCCGGGGAGCCGCCGCTCATCGTGGCGCTCGACTCGGTCACCGACCCGCGCAACCTCGGGGCCGTGCTGCGGTCGGCGGGCGCGTTCGGCGCGCACGGCGTGGTGGTGCCCTCCCGGCGCTCGGCCTCCGTCACGGCGTCGGCCTGGAAGGTCTCGGCCGGGGCCGCGGCCCGCGTGCCGGTCGCGAAGGAGACCAACCTGGCGCGGACGCTGACCGACCTGAAGAAGGCGGGCCTGTTCGTCGTCGGGCTCGACGCCGGCGGCGACACCGAGATCCGGGACCTGGCCTTCGCGACGGACCCGCTCGTCATCGTGGTCGGCTCCGAGGGCAAGGGGCTCTCGCGCCTGGTCCGCGAGACCTGCGACGCGGTGGCGTCGATCCCCATCGCGTCGTCGGTGGAGTCGCTCAACGCCGGCGTGGCCGCGGGGATCACGCTGTACGAGGTGGCGCAGGCCCGGGCCGCGGCCACCGCCTGACGCCGAGGTAGTACCGGATTGCGCGAGGTAGTGGGACGCGCGCCGAGGTAGTGGGTCGCGTGACGAGGTAGTTGGCCCGGTCGGGTTCCGCCGGGTGTCGGGCGCCGTGCACGGTCGCGTTCACGGGCGCTGGGCGCCCTCCACTTCGGGATTGACGACCGTGCACGGCACCCGACACCCGGCTTGAGCGTTTGCGCCCGGGCGCTACCTCGCGCCGTCGGGCACTACCTCGGCGCGAGCGCTACTACCTCGGCCGAACCGGTACTACCTCGGCGACGGCGGTACTACGTCGGTGGAGGCCCGACTACCTCGCCGCAAGCCCGACTACCTCGCCGGAAGCGCTACTACCTCGGCCCCAGCCCTACTACCTCGCGAAACCCGGTACTACCTCGGCAAGGTCCGTACTACCTCGGCGGCCGTGCTACTACCTCGGCGTCAGCCGTCCGACGAGGCGTAGTGGAAGTAGTCCGACTCGGGCCCGTCCTCGGGCGTCTCTCCGGGGGCGAGCCCGAGGATGGCCTTCTCGTCGGGGCGGTGCTGGAGCACGTTCTCGACGTACGACGCGACCGTCTCGGGCATCGGCACGTCGCGCTGCGCCTGCTCGGAGATGTACCACCGGTGGTCGAGGATCTCGTGGTACAGCTGCGCGGGCTCGAGCTTGCGTCGCAGCTCGCGGGGCACCGCACGGATGGTCGGCCGGAAGACGTTCTGCAGCCAGTCGTGTGCCACGAGCTGCTCGTCGTCGTCCTGCCGCTCGGTCGCCGCCTGGTAGGAGTCGAGGTCGTTGAGCAGCCGGCGAGCCTGGTTGTCCTGAACGTCCAGGCCGGTGAGCTTGAGCAGCCGCCGCGAGTGGTGCCCCGCATCCACCACCTGGGGCTGGATCTGCACCGTGGTGCCGCCGATGTCCGTGGTGATCGACAGCTCGCCCACGTCGAAGCCGAGCTCGTTGAGCCTCTCGATGCGGGCGGCGACCCGCCAGCGCTCGTCGGCGTGGAAGGCCTCGACGCCGGTGAGCGCCTGCCACAGCTCGGTGTAGCGCTCGACCAGCGAGTCGCCGATGGCGATCTCGTCGACCTCCTCGTCGAGCAGCTCGCCCGCGGCGAGGTCCATCAGCTCGCCGATGATGTTGGTCCGCGCGAGGTCGAGGTCGTACTCCCGCTGCCCCCGGGTGAGCTCGCGGTGCAGGGCTCCCGTCTCGGCGTCGACGAGGTACGCCGCGAACTGTTCCGCGTCGCGCCGGAACAGCGTGTTGGACAACGACACGTCGCCCCAGAAGAACCCGGTCAGGTGCAGTCGCACGAGGAGCACCGCGAGGGCGTCGATCAGCCGGTTCGCGGTCTCGTCGCGCAGGGCCTGGCTGAACACGGAACGGTATGGCAGCGAGAACGCCAGGTGCTCGGTCACGAGGGCGGCCTCGAGAGGTTCGCCCGTGTCGGACCGGCGGCCCGTGACGACGCCGACCGGCTTCACGGCGGGCACCTCGAGCTTGCGCAGCTGGCGCAGCATCTCGTACTCGCGGAACGCGATCGACTCGCTGATCTCCTTGATCGCGAGCACGCGGCCGTCGAGGCGCACGAACCGCACCACGTGCCGGGAGATGCCGCGGGGCAGGGCGGCCAGCACGTCGGCCGGCCACTCGGCGAGGGGCTGCCGCCAGGGCAGGTCGAGCAGCGCCGAGTTCGGCGTCGCCGAGGTGATCTGCAGCTGTTCCATCGGGAGTCAGCGTAGACGACGGCGGGGCGGGTCCGGCCGATGCCGGACCCGCCCCGCCGGGTGCTACCGCTCAGGCGTCGTTCAGAGACGCGCGCCCGTGGCGGGCGAGAACACGTGCGACTTGCCCGGCTCGATGGTGACGTGGATGGTGTCACCCTTCATCGGGACGTCGCGCGGGTCGATGCGCACGATGACCTGGTCGGAGTTGCCGGAGTGCAGCTCGCCGGCCGCGCCCTCGCTCTTGAGCGAGCCGTAGACGAACGCGTCCGAACCGAGCTCCTCGACGAGGTTGACCTCGACCTGGAGGGCGTCCGGGGTGCCGGCGGAGACGATCTCCAGCGCCTCGGGACGGAACCCGACGGTGATCTTGCCGCCGTCGGCGTCCGTGAGCTGGCTGACGGCCTCGCGGTCGAGCGGCACGGAGGCGTGGCCGACGACGGCCTTGCCGTCCTTGACGTCGAACGTGCCGACGTTCATCGCCGGGGAGCCGATGAAGCCCGCGACGAACACGTTCGCCGGGGTGTCGTACATCTCGCGCGGGGTACCGACCTGCTGCAGCAGACCGTCCTTGAGGACCGCGATGCGGTCACCCATCGTGAGGGCCTCGGTCTGGTCGTGCGTGACGTAGACCGTCGTGACGCCGAGGCGGCGCTGCAGGGACGCGATCTGCGTACGCGTCTGGACACGGAGCTTGGCGTCGAGGTTCGACAGCGGCTCGTCCATGAGGAACACCTGCGGCTGACGCACGATGGCGCGGCCCATGGCGACACGCTGACGCTGACCACCGGAGAGCGCCTTCGGCTTGCGGTCGAGGTACTCGGTGAGGTCGAGGATCTTGGCGGCTTCTTCGACGCGCTGGCGGATCTCGGCCTTCGGCGTGCCCGCGATCTTCAGGGCGAAGCCCATGTTGTCGGCCACCGACATGTGCGGGTAGAGCGCGTAGTTCTGGAAGACCATCGCGATGTCGCGGTCCTTAGGCTGCACGTCGGTGACGTCGCGGTCACCGATGTAGATGTGCCCGCCGTTGACGTCCTCGAGGCCCGCCAGCATGCGCAGCGAGGTCGACTTTCCGCAGCCCGAGGGGCCGACGAGGACGAGGAACTCGCCGTCCTCCACCTCGAGGTTGAGCTGGTCCACGGCCGGGCGCTCAGAGCCCGGGTAGATCCGCGTCGCGTGGTCGTAGGTGACCGAAGCCATGGTGATTCCCTCCACCGGCAGGTACGTGCCGGACGATCCGTTGTGGTCGGGTGTCTTGCGTTCACGACTGGCGTGTCAGCGGTGACACATTCTGTTGTCCTGCGCGCGCATACCGGACCGTTCCGGCGGCCTCGCGCTGACTGATCGTACATGGCCGTGACCGGGATCACGCCATGTCGCTGGTCACGTCCCTGCAGGGCCGTGCGTCACACCGCGAGGAGGTCGGTGATCCGGTCCAGGACCGCGGCGACGCCGTCGCTGTCGGCGACGCGGTGCTCGGCGAGGGTCTCGCCCGAGCCGACCTTGAGGGTGACGTCGCCTGCACCGAGCACGGCGAAGGCCTTCTCGTCGGTGGTGTCGTCGCCCGCGTACAGGACACGCGTGGCCGGGGCGCCGACGTCGTGCGCGACGACGGTGCGCAGCCGCTCCAGCGCCTCGCCCTTGGACGTGTGCAGGACGGCGATCTCGACCACATCCTTGCCGTGCATGGCGTCCAGCCCGAGACGTGCTGCTGCGGCGTCGGCCGCCTCGACGGCAGCGGCCGAGTCGGCGGGCCCGGCCGTGCGCGTGTGCAGGACGGCGGCGCTCGGCTTGCGCTGCACCCACGCCCCTTCGCGGCCGACGACGGCGGAGTCCAGCGCGGCCGTCAGCTCGGCCAGGACGTCGGTCTGCTCAGGCGTGAGCTCGAGCGGGACGGCGTCGATCCCGTCGGCGGTCGCGTGGCCGGTCTGCGCCCCGTGGCTGCCCACGAGGTACGTGCCGGCGGGCGGGAGGGAACGCAGCGCCAGGTCGTCGAGGTCGCGCCCCGAGACGAAGGCGATCCGGGCACGACCCGCCGCCCCAGCCGCACCGGAGGCCTCGCGCACGTGCGCCCCCAGCCGGTCCACGGCGGCGCGGGTCGCCGGCGTCATGCGGGACGCCGTCGGGTCGTCCACGAGCGGGGCGAGCACCCCGTCGAAGTCGAGGGCGACGAGCACCGCGGCGCCGTCGTCGGCCACGAGCCGTTCCAGCGCGGCGACGAGGGGGGTGTCGATCGGGTCAGACATGCGTGTCCCGGGTCGGCATGGCCGTCAGGACGCCGAGGAACGACTTCGACCACTTCGCGACGTCGTCGCCCATGACCTTGCGGCGCAGGCGGCGCATGCGGCGGCGCTTCTCCTTGGGGTCCATGTGGGCGGCGGTGACGATGATGTCCTTCATGCCGTCGATGTCGTGCGGGTTGACGAGCAGCGGCCCGGGGGCGAGCTCGTCGGCCGCGCCGGTGAACTCGGACAGGACGAGCACGCCGCCCAGGTCGGAGCGGGCCGCGATGTACTCCTTGGCGACGAGGTTCATGCCGTCGCGCAGGGAGGTCACGAGCATGACGTCCGCCGCGAGGTAGAGGGCCGCCATCTCCTCCGGCGGGTAGGAGTGGTGCAGGTAGTGGATCGCGGAGTGCCCGATCTCGCCGAACTCGCCGTTGAGGCGTCCCACGAGGCTCTCGACGTGCTCGCGGAGCTCCTGGTAAGCGCCGACGTTCTCGCGTGACGGGCTGGCGACCTGGACCAGCGTGGTGTTGGCGGCCTCGATGCGGCCGTCCTGGAGGATCTCGCCGTAGGCCTTGATCCGGTGGCGGATGCCCTTGGTGTAGTCGAGGCGGTCGACGCCGAGCATGACGACGTCCGGGTCGCCCAGGTCGGCGCGGACCTCCTTGGCGCGGGCCTGGACCTCGGGGCTGCGGGCCAGCTCGTCGAACTTGGCGGTGTCGATGGAGATCGGGAAGGCCGCCGCGCGCACCCGCCGGCCGGGGGAGCCGTCGTCGGAGTCCATGGAGACGACCGAGCCGCGGGTCGGGTGGTCCGTGAGGCGTCGCACCGCGCGGACGAAGTTGGAGGCGTCCCCGCCGCGCTGGAAACCGACGAGGTCGGCGCCGAGCAGGCCCTCGAGGATGCTCCGGCGCCACGGGAGCTGCTGGAACAGCTCGACCGGGGGGAAGGGGATGTGGTCGAAGAACCCGATGCGCAGGTCGGGTCGGAGGTCGCGCAGGATCTTCGGCACGAGCTGCAGCTGGTAGTCGTGCACCCACACGACGCCGCCGCGGGCGGCCTGCGAGGCTGCGGCCTCGGCGAAGCGCTGGTTGACGCGGCGGTAGGCCTCCCACCACTGCCGGTGGTAGGTGGGCGGCGCGATCACGTCGTGGTACAGCGGCCACAGGGTGTCGTTGGAGAACCCCTCGTAGTACTTGCGGATCTCGCTCGCGGAGAGCGTGACCGGGACCAGCATCATGCCGTCGGCCTCGAAGGGCTCGTGGGCCAGGTCGGGGGCGCCGGACCAGCCGACCCAGGCGCCGTCGTTGCCCTGCATGACCGGCTCCAGCGCCGAGACCAGTCCTCCGGGCGACCGCTGCCAGTCCACCTCGCCGTCGGCACCGACGGAGAAGTCGACCGGGAGCCGGTTCGCCACGACGACCAGGTCGTAGCCTCCGGATCCGTCGGAGCCGTTTGCCGATCCTTGACCTTTCAAAGGTGTTCTCTCCCAAGATTGGTGGCATCCTGCTCTTTCTTGACAGGGTAGCCAGACTCCCACCGGGCACCTTACCGACCAGGTCTGCCGCCTGCTCGGTCACGGCAGGGAGACGGGCTCGCCGGGCCCGTGCGAGCGCGCGGACCCCCACCCCGGCGCTACGGTGTGGCCCATGGGAGAGGGCGACGAGTCGCAGGTGATGACGGCGGGCGCCCCGGTGTCCGGAGCCGACGGGACGCTGCCCGTCGGGGCCGACGTCGGCGGCTACTCCGTCGTGTCCCTGCTGGGCCGCGGGGCGATGGGCGCCGTCTACGAGGCGGTCGACGGCGGCGGGCAGCGCGTCGCCCTCAAGGTGCTGCACGCGCACGTGGACGCCAACCCCGCCGGCCGGCAGCGTCTGCGGCGCGAGGTCGCGGCGCTGCAGCGTCTGCGGCACCCGGCCGTCGCCCAGGTGCTCGACGCAGAGTTCGAGGGGCCCCACGCGTTCGTCGTCACCGAGCTCATCGAGGGGCTCACGCTCGAGGAAGAGGTCGACGCGCGCGGCCCCCTCGACGTCGCCGACCTCTTCTCCCTGGCGGACCAGCTCGCCGACGCCCTGGAGTCCGTGCACGCCGCCGGGGTGGTGCACCGCGACCTCAAGCCCTCCAACGTGATGGTCACCGGCGACGGCCCGTCGCTCATCGACTTCGGGATCGCGCAGAGCCCCGAGGACGCCCGCACCACCATGACCGGGTTCGTGATGGGCACCCCGGGGTACATCGCGCCCGAGCTCCTCGACGGCGGCGACCCCGTGCCCGAGACCGACTGGTGGAGCTGGGCCGCGCTGCTCGCCTTCGCCGCCACGGGCCGGTCACCCTTCGGCGTGCGGCCCACCGACCTGGTGCTGCGCCGGTCGCGGGAGGGCCGGGCCGACCTCGTCGGCGTCCCCGCCCGTACCGGCCGGGCGCTCGCGGGCGCGCTGCACGCCGACCCCGCACGCCGTTGGGGTCCCACCGACGTGGTGCGCGCCGTCCGCCGAGACCTCGAGGAGGGGACGAGCGACGTCGTCGGCGTCCCGGAGGACCCGCACGCCACCCAGCGCATCGTGGTCGCCGCCGGTGCGGCGACGGCGGCGCTCGCGGGCGCAGCAGGGGCGATGGCCCACCAGGGGGACGACACCGCGGTCTCCGGCGAGTCCGGGGACGACGGCGGCACGGCACCGGACCGGGAGCCCGACGGCGACGTCGTGGGCCATGGGGCGGCCCGGTCCGTGGGGGTGCCCGCGGGTGACGAGACCGCCGTCGTCGGGCCTCCCGTACCGCCGCCGCCGGACCCGCAGGACGCCGGGCAGGTGATGTCGGCGGACGAGCGTGAGCGGGCGATGGCGCAGGACGGCGGCACCCAGGTCCTGCCGGTCGGGGACGTGCGGTACCGCAGCTACGACGAGCTGGCCGACGTGACGCCGGACCCGGAGCCGGAGCAGCCCGCCGGTCCGTACACGGCCCCTGTGCACGGACGCCGGTGGGGGACCGTGCTGGCGCTCGGTCTGCCGTTCGTCGTGCTGGCTGCCTTCTACCCGCTGATCACGTTCGGCGTGTTCTGCGGCGTCACCGTGCTGTGCCGGATCGTCGGCGTCTCGGGCCACCGCTTCCACGAGCGGCGCGAACGCAAGGGCGTGCACCGCTCCGACGGGCTCGTGGCGGGCCTGCTCCTGCCGTACCACACCGCGATCGGCGCGATCGGCGTCGTGCCGGCGGCGCTGGTCGGCGGCTGCGTCGGGCTGCTCGCGGTCATGGGCGGCTACTGGCTGTTCGGGGACGGCAACCTCATCGTCGTGCCGCTGGAGGACGTCGCCTCCCGGTCGGTCGGCGGGCGGAACGCCCCGGTCGTCTTCGGTCTCGTGCTGGCCGGCTCGATGGTGTCGGCGGTGCTGGCGACCTGGTTCGGGCCGGCCGGGCGCACGGCGCGCGACGGCGCACGGACGATCCTGGCCAACCTCGCGCCCGGGCTGCTCGGCGCGGCCGTCGTCGTGGCGGTGTGCCTGGTCGGGTCGTGGATCCTGTACGCACAGCTCTCGCACCCGGTCGAGTGGTGGCCCATGGACGGCCCGCCGTCGTTCTTCTGACGGCCTCCCAGGTGTCTCCCAGGTCCTCGCGCTAGGTTCTCGCGGGCCGACGTCCGGCCGCAGGTAGGCTGACGCGCGGATCTGCCGCCCGGAACCCACGACGACCCGAAGGACCTGTACCGAGATGTCGAACAAGAACAAGGCCCAGCTCCGCGAGGAGGCGCGCCAGGAAGCGCTCGCGCGGCAGCAGAAGCAGGTGCAGCGCGACCGGCGCAACCGGATCCTGGTCTTCGGTGGCCTCGGCCTCGCGATCGCCGCACTGGTCGCCGTGGCGGCGTTCATCCTCATCAACGAGGGCGCCAAGAAGAACGTCGAGGACATCCCGCTGGCCGAGGTCACCGACGTGCCGTCCACGGCGCTCGAGTCGGGCGGCATCCCCGTGGGTGCCGACCTGGTCGCCGGCACCGAGAACGAGGGTGCACCCGTGGTCGACGAGTACCTCGACTACATGTGCCCGGTCTGCGGCCAGTTCGAGCAGGTCAACGGCGCCGACGTCGAGACGATGGTCACGTCCGGCGACGCCACCGTCGTCTTCCACCCCGTGTCGATCCTGGACCGGGCCTCCAAAAACACCGAGTACTCCACCCGCGCGGCCTCGGCGGCCTACTGGGTGGCCGACCGCGCGCCGGAGGCGTTCTTCGCCTTCAACGAGGCGCTGTTCGCGAACCAGCCGGAGGAGGACACCCCCGGCCTCGACGACGAGGCGATCGCCGACCTGGCGGAGGGCGCCGGCGCACCGGCGGACGTCGCCGCGGGCATCGCCGACGGCACCGCCCGCGCGACCTTCGGCCAGTACGTGTACTCGCTGACGAACGATGCGACCGCCGACGAGTCGCTGATGAACGCCAACGGAGGCTTCGGTACGCCGACGATCCTGGTCGACGGTGAGCGCTTCGAGGGCTGGAACCAGCCCGGTGGCCTGCTGACGGCCGTGCAGGGCGGCGAGCCCGCGGCCGAGGAGGAGCCGGCCGAGGAGGAGGCCGCGGAGGGCTGACCCTCTCGCGGGGGCCGGCCGACCGCCGCGCGGTAGGCTGGTCCCCGCTCCCGCCGCCTTAGCTCAGCTGGTAGAGCTCCCGTCTTGTAAACGGAAGGTCGTCGGTTCGAATCCGACAGGCGGCTCCACCGTTCCGTTGTGGGCGCGATTTTTGGCCCGATTCGTCCCTTTCGGGCCGATATCCAGCCCAGAAATCGCGCCCACAACACTGTGGTCAGCGCTCGGACGGCGGCCAGATCGACGGTTCGGCCCACTTGGCCAGCCGGCCGTCACCGCTCGACGTGCCGGTGATCCGCCGTCGGACCCAGGGGGCCACGTGCACCCGCGCCCACTGCGCGTCCGCCTGCAGCTTCCGGTAGAACCGCACCGGGGGCGCGACGTCCAGCGGGACGTCGAACGCCGGGTCGTCCGGCTCGAGCCCCAGGCCCACGAGCGCGGCGTTCGACACGCGGCGGTGCCCCTCGTCGGTGAGGTGGATGCGGTCGTCGGACCACATGCGCCAGTCCATCAGGCCACGCAGGCCCCAGGTGTCCAGCACGAACGCCCCGTGGCGCTGCGCGATCGACCAGATGTTCGCGTTGTAGATGCCGACGCGGCCCTGCATCCAGTTCAGCGCGCCGCCGGTGCGGAAGCCGGTCCCGAGCAGGACGTCGGCCCCCGTCGAGCGGATCTCGGCGACCGCCTGCTCGAGCGCCCCCGAGAGCCCGTGCACGTCCGCCTGCGGACGCAGGATGTCGTTGCCGCCACCGACCAGCGACACCAGGTCCGGCTCCATGGCCAGCGCTCGAGGGACCTGCTCGGCGATGATCTGGCGGAGCTTGCGCCCCCGGATCGCGAGGTTGCCGTACTCGAACGGGGCATCACCGCGGCGCTCGGCCAGATGGTCGGCGAGCCGGTCCGCCCAGCCGCGCAGGACGCCGTCGGACGCGGTACCGGCCGCCACGGGCGTGCCGTCCGCGTGCGGGTACGGGTCCCACAGGCCTTCGGAGAACGAGTCGCCGATCGCGACGTAGCGGGACCAGCGCGGGGTGGAGGAGGGCGAGTTCACGTCCCCCATCTTGCACCCGTCGCTCAGGGCAGACGCCAGTCCACGGGTGCGGCCCCCTGCTGCTCCAGCAGCGCGTTGACGCGCGAGAACGGCTTGGACCCGAAGAACCCGCGGTAGGCCGCCAGCGGGCTCGGGTGCGCGGACTCCACCGTGGGCGTGGCGCCCAGCCACGGCTTGAGCGACGCGGCGTCACGACCCCACAGGATCGCGACCAGCGGCCCGCCCCGCGCCACCAGCGTCTTGATCGCGGCCTCGGTGACCTGCTCCCAGCCCTTGCCGCGGTGCGACGCCGGTTCCCCCGGCCGCACCGTGAGCACCCGGTTCAGCATCATCACGCCCTGGTCGGCCCACGGGCTCAGGTCGCCCGACGACGGCGGGGGAGCGCCGACGTCGTCCGCCAGCTCCGTGTAGATGTTCGCCAGAGACTTGGGGACCGGCCGGACGTGCGGCTGGACCGAGAACGACAGGCCCATGGGGTGGCCGGGCGTCGGGTACGGGTCCTGCCCCACCACCAGCACCCGGACGTCCGCGAGCGGACGGCGGAACGCGGCGAAGACGTCGCCCGGCGCCGGCAGGTAGGTGCGCCCGGCCGCGACCTCGGCGCGCAGGAAGTCCCCCATCGCGTGGACCTGGGGCTCGACGTCGGCGAGTGCGGCAGCCCAGTCGGCTGCCATCACGGTGTCCAGGGCGGGTCGCGTCGTCGTCGGGGAGTCCACGCACGAGACGCTAGCGCACTCGCGACGCGCGGCCCAGGATGCCCGGGACGGCGTCCGAGGTGCCCCATACTGGCCGCTATGAGCGAGATGCTGGTCCAGGACATCGACACCACGACGGAGGCCCCGTCGTCGGTCACCGAACCCGGTGCGCTGACCGACCGGGATCGCGAGATCCTCGCCTTCGAGAAGCAGTGGTGGAAGTACGCCGGATCGAAGGAGCAGGCCGTGCGCGAGCTCTTCGACATGTCGGCCACGCGGTACTACCAGGTGCTCAACGCCCTGATCGACACCCCGGCCGCGCTCGAGCACGACCCGATGCTCGTGAAGCGGCTGCGCCGGATGCGGGCCACGCGCCAGCGGGCGCGCACCGCCCGGCGACTCGACGGGACGAACGGCTGACCTGCGGTGGCGCGATGCTGAACAACGGCTGTAGGTCCCGGGGCGGGGAACCGCTACCCTGTCCGGCGTGACAAAGAGCCAGTACCCGTACCCGCCCGACGAGTTCGACGTCCGCGGTCCCGAGGGAGCGCCGGTGGGAGTCCACCGCGAGCCCCGGAGCGGGTGGAGCTCGGTCTGGCCGTTCCTGCTCGTCGCCGTGGTCTTCGCCGGTCTGGGGATCGGCGTCATCTCCTTCCTCTCCGACGGCGGCGACACGCCGACGGAGAACCCGCCGGCGGCCTCCGAGCAGTCGGCGGCGCCGGAGGACTCCGAGGGCGGCGAGGGCTCTGAGGGCGAGGGCTCCGGCGAGGAGCCGACCGACGGCTCGGGCGACGAGGGGTCCGAGGGTGACGAGGGCGAGGGCGACGAGACCGAGGAGCCGTCCGAGGAGCCGAGCGACGAGGTGACGGACGATGCGGTGGACATCGACGCGCTGATCGCTGAGGGCGACACCAGCGCCTTGGTCCGGGTGCTGAACGACGACAGCGGCGTGAGCGGCGAGGCCGGACGGGGATCCGACGCCCTTTCGTCGTACGGCTTCACCAACACGGAAGCGAACAACTACGACGGTGACTCTGGCCAGACGACCAACGTGGTCTGGTACGCCGAAGGCCGTGCGGAGACGGCAGCAGCCGTCGCAGCGATCATGGGGATCCCGGCGGAACAGACGTCGCAGCAGCCACTTGCGAGCGGCGACGTCGTGGTCGTCATCAAGGAAGCCCTCGACATCGCTGAGTGATCTCGCTGGTCACGCACGTGCGGGTAGAACCGGTCAGCTGACCCGGGCGCGGTCCGCGAAGATCGCGACACCCTGGATTCGGATGCTTCCCTTCGAGTGACCTCCGCCACTAGTCTCCTGTTCACTGCGGGGCGTCGGCCCCGTGTGCCAGAACGATGAGGAGAAGTAGATGGCCCAGGGCACCGTCAAGTGGTTCAACGCCGAGAAGGGGTACGGCTTCGTCACGCCGGCTGACGGCGGACAGGACCTGTTCGTCCACTTCAGCTCGATCCAGGCAGACGGGTACCGCACCCTCGACGAGGGTCAGCAGGTGGAGTTCGAGGTCGGCCAGGGCCAGAAGGGCCCGCAGGCGGAGCAGGTCCGCCCGCTCTGATCGTGCTGATCTAGACAGACCGCGTCGGCGAGGGCCGGCGCCCGACGGCGCATCGATGCGTCGGGGGCGCCGGCCTTCGTCGTGTCCGGGGTGCCGCCGTCGGGCGCGGTTGTGCGCCGACGGCGAACGTCTTGCACTCTCGACAGGAGAGTGCCAATAATGGGTTAGCACTCTCGGCTGTCGAGTGACAGCCGGGGTCGACAACCTTGGTCGAAAGGTGAGGCACGCCCACGCCCGTGATGTGAACGGTGCGGGGGCGCGTCGTCCGTCGCGGGCACCGGCCGACCATCCACCAGCCACAGCGGAGGATCAGTCCCCATGGCCAAGATCATCGCGTTCGACGAGGAAGCTCGTCGGAGCATGGAGCGCGGGCTCAACCAGCTCGCCGACACCGTGAAGGTCACGCTCGGCCCCAAGGGCCGCAACGTCGTCCTGGACAAGAAGTGGGGCGCCCCCACGATCACCAACGACGGTGTCTCCATCGCCAAGGAGATCGAGCTCGAGGACGCGTTCGAGAAGATCGGCGCCGAGCTCGTCAAGGAGGTCGCCAAGAAGACCGACGACGTCGCGGGTGACGGCACCACCACCGCGACCGTGCTCGCCCAGGCGCTCGTCCGCGAGGGTCTGCGCGTCGTCGCGGCCGGCGCCAACCCGATCGCCGTCAAGCGCGGCATCGAGAAGGCTGTCGAGGCGGTCACCGAGCAGCTGCTCAACGCGTCGGTCGACGTCGAGACGAAGGAGCAGATCGCTGCCACGGCCGCGATCTCCGCCGGCGACCTCGCCATCGGCGAGCTCATCGCCGAGGCCCTCGACAAGGTGGGCAAGGAAGGCGTCATCACCGTCGAGGAGTCGAACACCTTCGGCCTCGAGCTCGAGCTCACCGAGGGCATGCGCTTCGACAAGGGCTTCCTCGCCCGCTACTTCGAGACGGACCCGGAGCGCCAGGAGGCGGTCCTCGAGGACCCGTACGTCCTGATCGTCGAGTCGAAGATCTCGAACGTCAAGGACATGCTGCCGCTGCTCGACCAGGTCATGAAGTCCGGTCGTTCGCTGCTGATCATCGCCGAGGACGTCGAGGGCGAGGCCCTGGCCACCCTGGTGCTGAACAAGATCCGCGGCACCTTCAAGTCCGTCGCCGTCAAGGCCCCGGGCTTCGGCGACCGCCGCAAGGCCATGCTGCAGGACATCGCGGTGCTCACCGGTGGCCAGGTCATCACCGAGACCGTCGGCCTCAAGCTGGAGAACGCCACGCTCGAGGAGCTCGGCCAGGCCCGCAAGGTCGTCGTCACCAAGGACGAGACCACGATCGTCGAGGGCACCGGCGACGCCGACCTCATCGCCGGTCGCGTGCAGCAGATCCGTTCCGAGATCGAGAAGTCGGACTCGGACTACGACCGCGAGAAGCTGCAGGAGCGCCTCGCCAAGCTGGCCGGCGGCGTCGCCGTCATCAAGGCCGGTGCGGCCACCGAGGTGGAGCTCAAGGAGCGCAAGCACCGCATCGAGGACGCCGTGCGCAACGCCAAGGCCGCCGTCGAGGAGGGCATCGTCGCCGGTGGTGGCGTCGCGCTCCTGCAGGCCGGTGCCGCCGCGTTCGCCAAGCTCGAGCTCGAGGGTGACGAGGCGACCGGTGCGCAGATCGTCAACGCGGCGATCTCCGCCCCGCTGAAGCAGATCGCCATCAACGCCGGCCTCGAGGGCGGCGTCGTGGCGGAGAAGGTCCGCGGTCTCACCCCGGGTCACGGCCTCAACGCCGCGACCGGTGAGTACGAGGACCTGCTGGCCGCGGGCGTCAACGACCCGGTCAAGGTGACGCGTTCCGCGCTGCAGAACGCCGCGTCGATCGCCGCGCTGTTCCTCACCACCGAGGCTGTCGTCGCCGACAAGCCGGAGCCCGCAGGGGCCTCGGCCGGCGACGGTGGTGGCATGGGCGACATGGGCGGCATGGGCTTCTGATCCACGCCCGCTCGGCGCGGTAGCAACCGCGCCACGCACGACGGCGGCCGGCCGTCCTGGGAGGCCTCTCCCGGGACGGCCGGCCGCCGTTCTCGTGCCGTGCCGTGGGTTGTGGGCGTGATCTCTGGCCCGTCCTGCCCGATTTATCCGCTTTTCAGGCCCAGAAATCACGCCCACAACGCTTGACCTTGCACCGGGGTGCAGGCCAGAGGGTGTGCGCATGACTCGAACCGGCGCACTGCGCACCGTGCGGCTCTCCGCCGCCTATGACCTCTTCGTCACGGCTCCGTTCGCGCTGCCGTGGACGGCCGCTCTCGTCCTGACCGGGCTCGCCGGTGCCCATTCCGGGCTGGGGCTCGACGGCGTCGCACCGGACCCGGCAGACGTGTTCGTCGTGCTGTTCGCCAGCCTCACGGGAAGCCTGGTGACGGTGTGGTCACTCGTGCGGCTCTGGCGGCCGAGTCTCGCGCTGGGGCTCGCCGACTCCGTGGCGCGCGCACTGTTCAGCCTCGCGATGGTGGTGGCTCTCGCCGCGGGCGCCTCGACGGTGATCGTGGCGTTCCTGGTCCCGGAGGTCCTCTGGGGCGTGGTCCAGGCCGGCGCGGTGCTCAGCGCGAGGCGGCGCACCTCCGCCGCGTTCGGGACCGAGCCCGAGCCCGCACGAGCCTAGGCTGGCGGCGTGCTGATATCGGAGCTCGCCGACCGGTCCGGCGTCAAGGTGTCCACGGTGCGGTTCTACGAGCGGCGCGGCCTGCTCCCGGACCCGCGCCCGGACAGAGACGGCTACCGCCGGTACGTGGACGAGCACGTCCGGCGCCTGCGGTTCCTGCGGCGAGGTCAGGAGCTCGGGTTCCGCCTGGGAGAGCTCGCAGCGCTCCTGGAGATGTCCGACGACGCCCGCTCGGGCCTGCGCGTGACACCCGAGGTGCGCGAGCGCGGCCGTGGGAAGCTGGCTGAGATCGACGAGCGGATCGCCGACCTGCGCAGCATGCGGGCGGCCCTCGAGGAGGTGCTCACCGCGGAGCGCCTTGACCCGGCCGAGCCGTGCCCGGTCGTCGAGGCCCTCGCGTGATCGCCTCCGGAAGTGTTGTGGGCGTGATTTCTGGGCTCGAAAAGCGGCTCAACCGGTCATTTCGGGCCAGAAATCACGCCCACAACAGGGAACCGGGTCAGCGGGCGAAGAGGCGGGCCGCCTGGCTCTCCGCGTCGGCGTAGGTGGTCGAGGCGGACTGGAGCGCCGCCGTCACCGAGTCGAGAGCCGTCTCGACCTGCGCCTGCGCGGACTGCCACTGCGTCATGACGCCCGCGAAGGACGTCGCCGCGCTGCCGTGCCAGCTCGACTGCAGGTCCTGCAGGTGGCGCATCATCGCCCCCACCTCGGCCCGGATGGCACCCACGGAACCGTTCACGGCGGCGCTCGCCTGCGCGACCCGCTCGCTGTCGACCTCGTACCGCATAGCTGTCTCCTCCGTCGTCGTCCCGGTGGACCGGGCTGCGCACGACGGTAGAGGGCAGCGACGGGCGAGCGCCGCCGTCGTCCACAGCCTGTGGACGACGAACTACCTCGCCGGGCGAGCAACTACCTCGGCACTCGCGCTACTACCTCGGCGTGCGCCGTACTACCTCGGCGCGAGCGCTACTACCTCGGCTACTGGCGGGCCGGGCCCGCCGTCGCCTCCTGGCCGAGCTTGCGGCGCTCCTTGACGAGCCGGTGCAGCTCGGCGTCGAGGTTCTGCCGCGCGGGCTCCTCCCAGGTCGCCCCGAGCGGGCTCACGTAGAGCTTCGGGCGGCCCAGCAGCTTGGTCAGGACCTTGATCCGGGCGTCGAGGTAGTCCGACAGCGGGATGTGGGCGTACTCCGCGCGGATCGCGGCGACGTACTCCTTGTACCGCTGGGGCTCGGCGGCGAGCATGCCCAGGTCGGCGTCGTTGAGCACCGCGGAGTCGAAGTCGCCGGGTGCGGCCTTGTGCCGGGCGAGCGTGTCCACGAGCTCCCCGACGCGGTCCGCCGACTCCACGCGCACGCCGAGCTGGACGAGCTGCGTGCGCGCCAGCTCGGCGCTGAGGGTGGTCTGCTCCCCGCCGCGGGTCGCGTACGCGACCTTGCGGTCCGCGTCGAAGACGGCGCCGTGGTACCAGGCGGCGAGGCGGACGAGGTCGGGCTCGTGGGTCTCGTGAGCAAGCTCGTCGACCCGGTGCAGGACGGCGGCGAGATGGCGCAGGTTGTGGAAGTGGCGGCCAGGCCCGGACCACCGTTCGATGAGCTCTTCGCCCACCGCACGGATCGATTCCTCGGGCTCCGTGGCGCCCGCCCCCCGGCAGGTGCGGACGAACGCCGAGAGGAACCACTGCGGCGCGCCGGCGCTGGGGACGCCCATCGCTATCAAGACCTTTGCTCGGAGATCGTTCCTTGTCTCCCTGTCAGCCTACGACCGTCGACCGACACTCGGGTCCCCGACGGCCCGCTGACCGGGCCGTCACGCAGCGTAGCCGCCGGCAGCCGGAAGGAGAACCCGCACGGTCAAGCCGCCGCCCGGCGTCTCGACCACGGAGGCGGAACCGCCGTGCGCACCGAGGATCGCGGCGACGATCGCCAGGCCCAGCCCGGACCCGCCCGACTCGCGGTTGCGCGAGGAGTCGGCGCGGTAGAACCGCTCGAAGACCCGCCTGGCCTGCTCCGGGGAGACCCCGGGCCCGTGGTCGCGCACCTCGACCACGACGCCGTCCGCCACGGTCCCGAGCGCGAGCTCGGTGGGCGACCCGGCCGGCGTGTGCCGGGCGACGTTCCCCACGAGGTTGGTCAGGACCTGCCGCAGCCGGTCCGCGTCACCGACGGTGCGCAGCGCCGACGGCGGGGCCTCGCCCCCCAGCCCCGTCACCGAGACGGTGCGCGTCGGGTCGAGCGCGTGCAGGTCCTGCGCGGTCTCGTGGGCGAGCGCCGCGAGGTCGACGACCTCGTGCCGCATGGGCCGTCCCTCGTCGAGGCGCGCGAGGACGAGCAGGTCGTTGACGAGCGTGCCCATCCGGCGGGCCGAGTCCTCGATGCGCACCATCGTGTCCTCGACCTTCTCGTCCGTGTCGAGTGCGCCCATCCGGTACAGCTCGCCGTAGCCGCGCACCGTGGCGAGCGGCGTGCGCAGCTCGTGGCTCGCATCCGACACGAAGCGCCGCATCCGCTGCTCGGAGGCCTCCTGCACGGCGAACGCCGACTCGATCTGCGTGAGCATCGCGTTGAGCGAGTGCGACAGCGAGCCGACCTCCGTCGAGGGCGGCTGCTCGGGCACGCGGCGCGACAGGTCGCCCTCCGCGATCGCGGCGGCGGTGGCCTCGATGCGGCGCAGCGGGCGCAGCGAGTGCTGCATCAGCCAGAACGCGAGCGCGCCGCCGAGCACGACGATCCCGATGCCCGACCAGAGCAGCGAGCTCGACAGGTAGGCGGTCGTCTTGTCGACCGCGGCCATGGGCAGGGCGACGTACGCGGCGCCCTCGACGGGACTGTCCTGCGTCTGGCTGCAGGGGATGGACACGACGCGCCACGTCGTCGGGTCGGAGCCGCCCTCCGAGTCGACGGTGAAGGGCTCGAGGCCGCGGTCCACGACGGCGGTCAGCGACTCGTCGGGGATCTGCGGCTCGCCGAACCGATCGAGCGTCGCGGTCCAGCCTGCCGGGCCGCCGTCGAGCCCGTTGCAGCTGCGCAGGGTGACGGCGTACTCGCTGGGGATGTGCTGGCTGCCCTCGGCCGGGTTCAGCGCCGTCATGCGGGCCACGCCCTGTGCCGACTGCTTGAGCTGGGTGTCGAGCTGGTCGACCAGGTAGTTCGACACGACGGTGCGCGTCGTGAGGCCGGCGATGATCATCCCGGCGCCCAGCAGCAGCACGAGGATCGCCACCAGCCGTACCCGCAGCGGCACCTGCGCGAACCAGCCCCAGTGCTGCTCGTCCGGTGCGCCCGGCGGGACCTCCGCCGTCGGCCCGGGAACGTCCGTGCCCGACGGCGGTCCCTCCGTAACGCTCGGCGCCCCGGGGGCTGCTGGTGCGGCGAACGTCGGCTCGGTGCTGTCGGGCCGGTCGCGGAAGGTCATCGCTGCTGTGCGCGCAAGAGGTATCCGACGCCACGCTTGGTGTGGATGAGCGGGGGCAGCTCGACGTCCGCGCCGTCCGGCCCGGTGATCGTGACGTGGTCGATCTTGCGGCGCAGGTAGGAGATGTACGACTCGACGATGTTCGCGTCGCCGCCCCAGTCGTACTGCCACACGTGGTCGAGGATCTGGGCCTTGGAGAGCACGCGGCCGGCGTTGAGCATGAGGTACCGCAGCAGCTTGAACTCGGTGGGGGAGAGCTCGAGCTCGACGCCGGCGCGGTGCACCTCGTGGCTGTCCTCGTCGAGCTCGAGGTCGCCCACGCGCACGACGGCGTCGTCGTCCGGCTCGCCTCCGGCGGTGCGTCTCAGCACGGCGCGGATGCGGGCGACGACCTCCTCGAGGCTGAACGGTTTGGTGACGTAGTCGTCTCCGCCGACGGTCAGGCCCTGGATCTTGTCCTGGGTGTCGTCGCGGGCGGTGAGGAACAGCACGGGGGTGTGCCGGCCGGTGGCGCGCATCCGGCGGGTGACGGTGAAGCCGTCCATGTCGGGCAGCATGACGTCCAGCACGACGAGGTCCGGCTCGGTGTCGCGGACGAGCTCGAGCGCGCTGGCGCCGTCAGCCGCGGCATGCACCTGGAAGCCGGCGAAGCGCAGGGACGTGGAGAGCAGCTCGCGGATGTTCGGCTCGTCGTCGACGACGACGAGCCGTGCCTCCGGGGTGTCGGTGGTGGCGGCCATGGGTTCAGTGTGCTCCCGATCCCTGAAGGTTTCCTGAATGCGCGGCGTACGAGTCGCGGGGCGACCCTCCTGCCTTCAGGATGCGGGTGTGACTGCTGTCGCGATCCTGCCTGCCCGTCCGGGCGGCCGCGTCGTGCGCCGATGGGTCGCGACGGTCCTGCTCGTCGTGACCACGCTCCTGGTCGTCGCCTCGACCGTGGCGGTGTGGGCGCACCGCACGGTGCTCGACACCGACGACTTCATGGACGCCGTCACGCCGGTGCTGGACGACCCGGCGTTCTACGACGCGCTCGCGGACCACGTGACCGAGCAGACGCTGCTGGCCCTCGACCTCGACGCCCGCGCCGCCACGCGGCTCACCGAGCTCGACGAGATGATGGCGCTCGCGCTGGTCGAGCAGCTGGACGCCGAGCCCGGCCCGCTGCTCGAGGCGTTGAGCACGCGCGTCGACCGACTCACCCTCGCCACGCTCGCACCCGTGGTGGCCGACCGGTTCGAGGAGCGCGTGGAGACGCTGGTCCACCGGCTCGTCGACTCCGAGGCGTTCCACGATCGGCTGCCGCAGCTCGTCGAGCGGGCGCACCGGGCGGCCGTCGGCGTCGCCCGGGCCGACGGCGCGGACCACCCGGACGTGTACCTGACCGACGACGCCGTCGTGCTGGACACGACGCCGCTGATCGCGGAGGCGCTGCGGGAGGCCCTCGGGAGCGTCGGCGACATGCTGCCCGGGGTCACGCTGCCCGACGCCCTCATGGAGCGGGCACCCGACGCCCGGGCGCAGCTCGGGGCGGCGCTCGGCACCCGGCTTCCTGACGGGTTCGGCCAGGTGGCGCTCCTCGACCGGGAGACCTTCGACCTGGTCCAGGGCACCGTCACCACGGTGGACCGTGCCGTCTGGGTCCTGGTGGCGCTGACCGTGCTGCTCGTCGTCGTGACCGTGGCGGTCGCCCCGGACCGGCGCCGGGTCACCGTCCAGCTCGGGATCGGCGTCGTGGCGGGCCTGATGATCGCCGCCGCGCTGGTGGCACGGCTGCGCGACCTCGTGGTGGACGCCGCGCGGACGACCGACGGGGAGCGGGTCGCGACGGTGCTGTTCGACGCCGTCGCGGCCGACCTGCACGAGATCCTCTGGCTGATCGGGATCGTCGCCGCCGTGGGCGCCGTCGTCGCCGTGCTGCTCGGCCGACCGGCCTGGCTGCGTCGGGCCGGGGACCGCTGGCCGTGGTTGCGCGCCACGGACGGCGAGGGCGGCGGGATCTCGCGCCGGGTCGCCGGGCACGCCGACGCCCTCAGGGTCGTGGTGGTGGCCGTGGCCGTCCTGGTCGTCGTCCTGACGGGCTTCAGCTGGGTCGGGCTCGTGCTGGTCGGGCTGTTCCTCGCGGTCTGCCTCGTGGGCATCTCGGTCGCGCAGCGCATCGCCGACGTCCCGGGCGAGCGCCGGTCGGCGCCCGCCCCCTGAACGTCGGAGGTGGTGCCGCGCGTCAGAGGTAGCGCAGCGGGTCGAACTCGTCGATCGGGATGATCCGGACCCGCGGCAGCGGGCTGGTGAAGGCGTCGACGTCGCCCTCCAGGTCGAAGATCTCGAGCCCGTCCTCGGTCAGCGAGGTGAGCTGGCCGTTGACGAACTCGCGGAAGGCCAGCAGACCGACCCGCCGGCCGTCGTCGGCCAGGAGGCGCTCGACCTGTGGCAGGAAGTCGCCGTCGTGGCTGGCGAGCAGGACGTCGCCGTCGCGCCCCGCGATCGCCTCGAGGGTGCGCTGGATACCGAGGTCGACGACCTTTTCGTCGCCTTTCGCCGCCAGCGGGATGGGCCGGTAGCCCATCGCGAGCAGCGCCTGGACGAACGACATCGGCATCTGGCCGCTGGTCGCGTTGAGGAAGAACAGCGGGACGACGTCGGAGCCCCACACCTTGCTCGCGAACTTGGTGATCCGGTCCCAGCGCGGCCGCTCCTCGGGGTTGGGGCGGCGGTTCAGCACGTTCATGCCGAGCGTGGCGTCGATGTTCTCGCCGTCGACCAGGAGGTACGTGGTGCGGGTCGGCTCGTTCGGCGACGCCGGGGTCGGTGCCGGCGCAGGCGATGCGGTCGGCGCGGAGAAGGGGGAGACCATGCGCCCAGGGTACGCGGGACGGCGGCGCCGCGGTGGACGGGCATGGACCGCAGCGGCGGGTCGGAGTAATCTCAGCGGCCGTGCACGACTTCTCCAGCTCCGACCACCCGCAGGTGACCGTCCTGCAGCACGGCTCCGACGTGCCGCTCGACCGGTTCGCCCGGACGTTCCCGGCTGTCCGCGTCGTGCGGCTCTTCGCCGGAGATCCCGTGCCGTCGCTCGAGGAGTGCGGCGACGGCCTGATCGTCCTGGGCGGGCAGATGCACGCCTACGACGACGCCGCAGCGCCCTGGCTGCCCGCGGTGCGCGACCTGCTGGCGCGCGCGGCCGTCGACGGGCTGCCCACGCTCGGGATCTGCCTGGGTGCCCAGCTCCTCGCCGTCGCCGGGGGCGGAGCGGTGCAGGTCGCCGCGCCGCCTGGGCGGGAGGCCGGCGTCGTCGACGTGCACTGGCGCGCCCAGGCGCTGGAGGACCCGGTCCTGGCGCCGCTCGTCCGTGCCGCCGGGGCGACGTGCGCCGACGACGTCGAGGCGCCCGGCTGCGTGACGCCTGCGGTCTCCATGCACTCCGACGCGATCATCGAGCTGCCCGCCGGAGCGCAGTGGCTCGGGTGGTCCGACACGTACCCCTACCAGGCGTTCCGCTGGGGCTCCGCGCTCGGCGTGCAGTTCCACCCGGAGGCGAGCCCGTCCCTGGCCGTGCGCTGGGCCCTCGGTGAGGTCGACGTCGACACCGCCGCCGTCCACGCCCAGGTGACGGCGCACGACGACGGTCTGGCACGCACCGCTGACCTGCTCGCCGGGGCGTTCCTCGAGCAGGTGCGTGCCGCCGTCGGGCGTCGTGCCGCACCCGCGGTCGCCTGATCGGCTTCCCCCCACGCGCTGTGGGTGCACGACACGCCGTCGGACTCCATCCGACGACGGCGTGTCGTGCACCCACAGCGCTGAGGGGGGCGGGGAGTGGGAGGTCAGGACTCGATCTGGTTCTGCGGGGTGCCCGACTTCAGGGCTGCGAGGCGCGCCTCCAGCTCGAGGTCCTCCATCGACCCCTCCAGCTCGGAGAACTGCGACTCCAGCGACGACGCCGCGATCTCCGCCTGGCCCATGGCCTGCGCCTCCTCGCGACGCACCGCCTCCTCGAACCGCGAGAGCTCGCTGGTCGGGTCCATGATGTTGATCGAGCTGATCGCGCCCTGCACGGTCTGCTGCGCCACGGCGGCCTTCTGGCGGGCGACGAGCTGGTCGCGCTTGGACTTCAGCTCCACGAGCCGGTCCTTCATCTGGGCGAGACCGGTCTTCAGCTTCTCGACCGTGACCTGCTGCTGCTCGATCATCGGCTGGGCCGACTTGACCTCGTTCTCGGCGTCGAGCTGCTTGCGCAGCGCCACCTTGGCGAGCTGGTCGAACTTGTCGGCGTTCGCGGTGTCGCCCGCGCTGCGCCGCTCGTCGGCCTTGCGGGAGGCGGCCAGCGCCTTGGCGCCCCACTCCTGCACGGACTGCACGTCCTCGTGGTAGTCCTGCTCGGCGAGCCGCAGGTTGCCGATCGTCTGGGCGATCGCCTGCTCGGCCTCCGCGATGTTGTTCGTGTAGTCGCGGATGAGCTGGTCGATCATCTTGGCCGGGTCCTCGGCACGGTCCAGCATCGCGTTGATGTTTGCCTTCGCGAGCTGGCTGATGCGCCCGAGGATGCTCTGCTTCTGCGTCATGACGTGCCCTTCTGGTCCGTGCTGCCCGGATGTTGATGTTGATGACTAGGACGACGGCGGGGGCTCCGAGGTTCCCGGAGGCTCGACGTCAGAAGCGGCCACCGGCGCCGCCCCGGCCGCCGCCCCCACCGAATCCTCCGCCGAACCCGCCACGGGAACCGCCGCGCGGCCCTCCGAAGCCGCCACCGAATCCTCCGCCGAACCCGCCTCCGTAGCGTCCGCCCCGCCGTCGGCCGCGGCCCGAACCGCGCAGGACGGAGTCGAGGACGATCCCTCCGAGGATCATGCCGCCCATGTTCGGGGCGCTGCGACCGGAACCGGCGAACCCGCCCGGTCCGCCGTGCCGCATGTCCCAGCCGGAGGTGTCGGTCTGCGCCATCTGGGTCGCCTGCTGGACGTACCGTTCGGCCTGCTGCGCCGCAGCGAGCGCCGCGTGCTGGTCGGTGGCCTGCAACGTGCGGGCCTCGGCGGCGAGGCGCTCGGCCTCGGCCAGCCGGGTGCGGGCGTCCGGCCCGACGGCGCCGCGACGGGTGGTCACATAGCTCTGCGTGGCGCGGAGCTGGGACTCGACCCGGCCGAGGACGTCGCGCAGCAGCGCCTTGGCGCGGGCGTCGGACTCGGCCTGCTGCCGGGCCGGGGCGAGAGCGGTGTCGAGCGCGGCCTCCGCGGAGGTGAGCCGGGCGAGCGCGGCCAGCGGGTCGCCGCCCTCGCGGGCGCTGCGGGCCTGCTCGGCGGCGGACCGGGCCTCGGCGGCGGCGCCCTGCACGGCCGGGTCGCCGGACGCGAGACGCTCGGCGTCGACGATGTCCTGCGTGATCGAGGCGATGCCCTTGTCGAGGTTCGTCGCGGCCGAGGCGAGGTCGTCACCCGCGCTCGCCACGGCGTCGAGGAGCGCCACCGCCTGGCCGAGGGCGTTCTGCGCGGCCCGCGCGTCCGCGACCGCGACGGCCTTCTTGCGCTTCTGGACGGCGGTCCGGCCCGCCGCGACGGCCTCGCGGGCGTTGGCGACGAGGGCGGCCGCCTGGTCCGGGTTGTCGCGCACGGAGGCCAGCGCCGAGGCGGGGTAGGTGGCGGTGAGCCCGGCGAGCGTGCTGCGGGCGACCTCGATCCGCCCCTCGATCTCAACGGCACGCTGCTCGGTCTCGTCGAGCACCTGCGGCGCCCGCGACTGCAACCGGCGCAGGTCGTCGAACGAGTCGGCCTGGGCGTCCAGGGTGGCGGCCGCGGCCTGGCAGCGCCGGACGACGTCGGCGAGCACGGCGCGCTGCCGGGCGGCGTCCGACGGCGGCGCGTCGCCCAGCGAGCCGCCGGCCGGCACGCTCTCCTCGAGGCCCTGGCGCAGCCGGAACGCCTCGGCGACGTCCGTGCGGGCCTGCTCGAGGGCAGCGGTGAACTCGCGCGTCGCCTCGATCCCGAACTCGGCCTGCGCGAAGCCGAGCTCCTGCTCGGAGGTCTTGATCGCGTCGTCGACGGAGACCAGGGCGCTGCCGGCCCGTTGTGCGAGCTCCTCGGTGGTGAGGTTGGCGAGCGGGTCGGGGTCGGGTCCGCCGGCCCCGGTGCGCGCGGCGGCCGCTGCGGCACCCCGGCGCGTCAGGTCGGTGTCCCGCCGCGAGCGGGACCACAGGTAGACGCCCCCGGCGGCGACGACGGCGATCCCGCCGACCAGCAGCGGCCCGGGCACCGAGAACCCGCCGGAGGAGCCGCCGTCGTCCGCGCTGCCGGTGGTCGCGGCGCCACCGGAGCCGGTGACCGCCAGGGTGGTGTCGACGGCGGCGACCGTGGCGCCGGCCCAGTCGTCGTCGCGGAGCTCGTCGACGGTGGCGTCGCGGATCGCGTCGAGCTGCTCTTCCGAGAGGTCGATGTTGTTGTCCCAGCTCAGCCCGTACAGGCGGTCCTCGGTGGCGACGGCGAGGAGCAGGTCGTCGGGGCCGAGCTGCGCGTTGGTGGCCGTCGCGTCCGCCCACCCCCGCCCGTCGACGCCGTCGAAGGTCTCCACGTAGACGACGAAGAGCTGGTAGGGGCTCTCCTGGGCGAGCGAGTCCAGGGCCCCCTGGACCTCGGTGACGTCGTCCTCGCTGAGCACGCCCGCCACGTCCGTCACGTCGCCGTCCAGCTCCCGCAGGGGCGACTCGGCGTGCGCGGCGGGGGCGGTGAGGGCGAGCAGCACCGGCAGCGCGACCGCGAGCAGCAGCGTCCGAGGGGCGAGTGCCACTCGTCGGCGTGTGGCCTGGGTAGACGGGATCACGGTCTGCATCGTTCCGCGCGCGGGGGCACGGCGCAATCGCGGGGCGGGTGACGTTCGCCGCCGTCGGCCGGGCGCACCGCCGCGGGGCTATGCCGCGGATGTGCGGACCGTCCCGCGCAGCACGTCCACGACGCGCGACCAGGAGTCGCCGCCGCCCAGCAGCTCCGCGAGCTCGAGCGCGACGGCGTCGTGCGCCGCGACGTGCACGACCAGGTGCCGCCCAAGGTCGTCTACAGCCTCACCGACGACGGCGCCGCGCTGGAACGCGCGCTGCGTCCGCTCGGCGACTGGGGCGAGGAACGCATGGCGCAGATCAGCTCCGTGCGTCAGGGCAAGGCCGTCACCGCGCCCTGACGCTCGGCAGTCAGTCCGTCGTGGGCGCGGCCGCGCGGAGCTTCTCCAGCAACGGCCCGGCCGCCGTGTCGAGGAACTCCTCCTGCTTGGCGTCGCCGATCTGGTGCAGCGCCAGGTCGGTGTACCCGGCCTCCCAGAAGGCGGACGCCGCCTCGACGATCGCGTCCAGGTCCGGCCCGCAGGGGATCGACTCCGCGACGTCCTCCGGCCGCACGAACGCGCTGGCGTGGTCGAACGCCTCCGTGGTGGGCAGGTTGGCGTTCACCGGCCAGCCGAGGCCGAACCAGCGGAACTGGTCGTGGGCCCGCTCCACCGCGGCGTCGGTGTCCAGGTCCCACGAGATCGGCATCTGCGCGATCTTGCGGGACGCCGGCAGGTCGGCGTCCGTGCGCGCGGCATCCCACTGCTGCAGCATGCCCGGCTTCGGCTCGGTGGAGATCAGGTGGTCCGCCAGCGTCGCGAAGTTGTCCACCGACTGCTCCCCGGAGACGGCGACGCCGATCTCCACGGGCTCGTCCGGCAGGTCCCACAACCGCGCCGAGTCCACCTGGAAGTGGTCGCCGCGAAAGCTCAGCAGGTTGCCCTCGAACAGCGCCGCGATGATCTGGACCGCCTCACCGAGCATCTCGTGCCGCTCGTCCACAGCAGGCCAGCCGGCGCCCACGACGTGCTCGTTGAGGTTCTCGCCCGCCCCCAGGCCCAGCGTGAAGCGGCCCTGCGACAGCAATCCGACCGTCGCAGCCTTCTGGGCGACGACGGCGGGGTGGTAGCGCAGCGTCGGGCACGTCACGTACGACATGAGCCCGACCCGCTGCGTCACCTGCGAGACGGCGCCCAGCAGGCTCCACGCGTACGGCGAGTGGCCCTGGGAGTCGAGCCACGGGAAGTAGTGGTCGCTCATCACCTCGAACTCGAAGCCGGCGTCCTCAGCCCGGACCGCGTAGTCGACGAGGCTCCGCGGACCGGACTGCTCGGTCATCAGGGTGTATCCGAATCTGGTCACCCGATCACCGTGCGGCCGATGCGCGCTGCCCGCACCTCGGCCCCCACCCTCTACTTCACTCCGTGCAGCTCCTCGGTATCTTCGCGGAGCCGGACTGCGTTCCGTGCCGGGCGGGTACCTCGTTCCTCGGCCCCCACCCTCTACTTCACTCCGTCCAGCTCCTCGGTATCTTCGCGGAGCCGGACTGCGTTCCGTGCCGGGCGGGTACCTCGTTCCTCGGCCCCCACCCTCT
>CANMFP010000008.1 GCA_947497265.1 uncultured Isoptericola sp. | reverse complement strand
CCCCCCGGGCGGCGGGGGGGGGGGGGGGGGGGGGGGGGGGGGGGGGCGCGCGGGCGGGGGGGGGGGGGGGGGGGGCCCCCCCGGGGCCCCCCCCACGGCTGCGCTTGCCGCGAGGGACGAACAGCGCGAAGGTGATGACCATGACACGCCGACGATCGACGATCGCCCCCGCCGTGTTCTACCCGGCGGGCGGGCTGATCCTGCTCTTCGTCCTGGTCACGATGCTGGCCACCGACACCGTCGAACGCGTGATGGGCGAGCTGCAGGGCAAGGTCATCAACGGCTTCGGCTGGTACTACGTCATCATCGTGGCGGCCTTCGTCCTCTTCGCGATCTGGATGGGCCTGAGCCGCTTCGGTGAGATCAGGCTCGGTCCCGAGGAGGAGGCCCCCGACTTCAAGCTGCCCGTGTGGTTCGCGATGCTGTTCGCGACCGGCATGGGCATCGGGCTCGTCTACTTCGGGGTCGCCGAGCCGCTGTCGCACTTCACCTCGCCGAAGCCCGGCGTCGCGGGGGAGGCCCCGGCGCTGGCGCAGGCGGCGATGGGTCAGACGTACCTGCACTGGGGCTTCCACGCGTGGGCGATCTACGTCGTGGTGGGCCTGGCCCTCGCATACTCGATCCACCGCAAGGGCCGGCCGGTGTCCATCCGGTGGGCACTCGAGCCGATCCTGGGCGAGAAGCGGGTGCGGGGCTGGCTGGGGAACGTCATCGACGTGCTGGCGATCTTCGGCACCGTCTTCGGCGTCGCGACGTCTCTCGGCCTGGGCGTGCTGCAGATCGCCGCCGGGCTCGGATACCTCGGCGTCGTGGACCCGAGCGTGGCGCTGGAGATGGGGCTCATCGCCGGCATCACCGCTGTGGCCGCGGTCTCCGTGGCCTCCGGGCTCGAACGCGGCATCAAGTGGTTGTCCAACGTGAACATGATGCTCGCCGGCGCTCTGATGGTCGCGGTGCTCATCATGGGCTCCTCCCTCTTCGTCCTGCGCGAGTGGGTGCAGTCCATCGGCTACTACTTCCAGAACGTCATGTTCATGACGTTCGACACCCTGGCGTTCCAGGGCGACGCCGGCCTGGCCTGGGAGTCGAGCTGGACCATCTTCTACTGGGGCTGGTGGATCTCCTGGGCGCCCTTCGTCGGGCTCTTCATCGCCCGCATCTCCCGCGGCCGCACCGTGCGCGAGTTCGTCCTGGGGACCCTGTTGGTGCCGATGTTCGTCAGCACGATCTGGTTCAGCGTCTTCGGGGGCTCGGCCATCCACCAGGAGCGCAACGAGCCGGGCTCCATGCTGCTGCCCGACCCGGAGACCGGTGATCTGGCGGTCAACAGCGACACGGCGATGTTCCAGCTCTTCGAGTCGATGCCCGGCGGCGGGGCCTGGATGGGGGTCGTCGCGATGGTCCTCGTCGTCGTCTTCTTCGTGACCTCGTCCGACTCCGGGTCGTTCGTGGTGGACATGCTCGCCAACGGCGGCGACCCCAACCCGCCGCTGTGGAGCCGGTTGTTCTGGGCCATCCTCGAGGGCGGTGTCGCCGCCGCCCTGCTCTACGCGGGCGGCCTCGAGGCGTTGCAGACGGCGTCCATCCTGACGGCCCTGCCGTTCTCGCTCGTGGTGATCGCCATGATGTTCGCCGTGTGGAAGGCCCTCAACGAGGAGCATCAGACGATCACGCGGGCCGAGCGACGGTTGCGCCGCCGAGAGCTCACGGAGCGCGTCACCGAGCACGTGACCGAGCACGTCACGGAGAACTTCGCGGAGATCAGCGGGCGGTCCGCGGAACGCGGTCCCGGCGGTGGCGCACGCCGACCGCGATGGAGGCGTAGCTCGTCCGGGTAGGATAGAGCGGCTCCGGGTTCCCGGGTGCCCACCTCCCACGGAAAGAGAACCGTAGATGTCTGTGCGCTCGGACCTGCGCAACGTGGCGATCGTCGCCCACGTCGACCACGGAAAGACGACCATGGTCGACGCCATGCTGCGGCAGGCCGGTGCCTTCGCCGCGCACCAGCAGGTGGACGAACGCGTCATGGACTCCGGCGACCTGGAACGTGAGAAGGGCATCACGATCCTCGCCAAGAACACCGCGATCCGGTACGCCGGGCCGGCCGCCGCCGAGGCGGGCGAGCCCGGTGGCATCACGATCAACGTGATCGACACCCCGGGTCACGCCGACTTCGGCGGTGAGGTCGAGCGCGGCCTGTCGATGGTCGACGGCGTGGTGCTCCTCGTCGACGCGTCCGAGGGTCCGCTGCCCCAGACCCGGTTCGTGCTGCGCAAGGCGCTGGCTGCCAAGCTGCCCGTCATCGTGGTGGTCAACAAGGTGGACCGGCCCGACTCGCGCATCACCGAGGTCGTGGCCGAGACCACCGACCTCCTGCTCGGCCTCGCGAGCGACCTGTCCGACGAGGTCCCCGACCTCGACGTGGACGCGGTCCTCGACGTGCCGGTGGTCTACGCCTCCGCCAAGTCGGGCCGCGCGGCCACCGAGCAGCCCGCCGACGGCGTGCTGCCGGCGAACGAGGACCTCGAGCCGCTGTTCTCGACGATCCTGCAGACCATTCCCGCGCCGACGTACGACGACGACATGCCGCTGCAGGCGCACGTCACCAACCTCGACGCCTCGCCGTTCCTCGGCCGGCTCGCCCTGCTGCGCATCTTCAACGGCACCCTGCGCAAGGGTCAGACGGTCGCCTGGGCGCGGCACGACGGCTCCCTCGGCCAGGTCCGTATCACCGAGCTGCTCCGGACGGAGGCGCTCACCCGCGTCCCCGCCGAGTCCGCGGGGCCTGGTGACATCGTGGCCGTGGCAGGCATCGCGGACATCATGATCGGCGAGACGCTGACGGACCCGGACGACCCGCGCCCGCTGCCCGTCATCACGGTCGACGACCCGGCGATCTCCATGACGGTCGGCATCAACACCTCGCCGTTGGCGGGCAAGGGCGGCAAGGGCCACAAGGTCACGGCGCGCCAGGTCAAGGACCGGCTCGACGCGGAGCTCGTCGGCAACGTCTCGCTGCGCGTCCTGCCCACCGAGCGCCCCGATGCGTGGGAGGTGCAGGGGCGTGGCGAGCTGGCCCTGGCCATCCTCGTGGAGCAGATGCGCCGCGAAGGCTTCGAGCTCACGGTCGGCAAGCCGCAGGTCGTCACCAAGGACATCGACGGCAAGCGGCACGAACCGATGGAGCGCATGACCATCGACGTGCCCGAGGAGTACCTCGGCGCCGTCACGCAGCTCATGGCCGCCCGCAAGGGCCGCATGGAGACCATGGCGAACCACGGCACCGGGTGGGTGCGCATGGAGTTCGTCGTGCCGGCACGCGGCCTCATCGGCTTCCGCACCCGGTTCCTCACGGAGACGCGCGGCACCGGCATCGCGTCGTCGTACGCCGAGGGCTACGAGCCGTGGCACGGTCCCATCGAGTCGCGCTCCACGGGCTCGCTGGTCGCCGACCGCGCGGGCGTCGTGACGCCGTTCGCGATGATCAACCTGCAGGAGCGCGGCACGTTCTTCGTCGAGCCCACGCAGGAGGTCTACGAGGGCATGATCGTGGGCGAGAACTCGCGCAACGAGGACATGGACGTCAACATCACCAAGGAGAAGAAGCTGACGAACATGCGGTCGTCGACCGCGGACAGCTTCGAGAACCTGATCCCGCCGCAGAAGCTCACGCTCGAGGAGTCGCTCGAGTTCACGGCGGAGGACGAGTGCGTGGAGATCACGCCCGAGATCGTCCGCATCCGCAAGGTCAACCTCGACGCCACCGAGCGCGCGCGGGCGACGGCGCGGGCCAAGCGCGGCTGAGCCGTGCGGGGCGGCCTGCTCGCGGTGCACGCGCACCCGGACGACGAGTCGCTCGCGACCGGGGCCCTGCTCGCCACGCGGGCGGCGGCGGGGGAGCGGGTGACCGTCGTGACGTGCACCCGCGGCGAGCGGGGCGAGGTCATCGACACCCTGTCGCACCCCACCGGTCTGGCTCACCTGGAGGGCGACGGCCCGGCGCTGGCCGCCCACCGGGAGGCCGAGCTCGACCGTGCTTTGGCCGCGCTGGGCGTGACCGACCGTCTCTTCCTCGACACGGTGGACGTCGCCGACCGTCCGGGTGCGGAGCCGGCCCGGTTCGAGGACTCGGGGATGGCGTGGGTGGCGCCGGGCATCGCCGGGCCGGCACCGGAATCCGGTCCGACGGCGTTCGCGCGCGTCCCGCTCGACATCGCCGCCCGGCGGCTCGCCGCCGTGGTCCGGGACCGGCGACCCGCGGTGGTGGTGACCTACGAGGCCGGTGGAGGCTACGGCCACCCGGACCACGTCCGGACCCATGAGGTGACCGTCCGGGCGCTGGAGCTGGCCGCCGACCCGCGGGCCGCCGTCGTCGGCGAGCCGTGGGCGGTGCCCGAGCGCTGGGAGGTCGTCGACCCGGCGCCGGACGTGCGAGCGGCCCGCCGCTCCCTCGCGTCCGACACGTCGGTGCGCCGTCTCGTGGACGGCTGCGGGCTCACCCTCCCCGACCCGGACGGCGACCTGCCGCCCGTCGCCGTGCCCGCTACGGGCATGGATCGCGCGGGGACCGTGGCGATCGACGTCGCCCCGGTGCTCGATCAGGTCCTGGCGGCGTTGTCCGCGCACACCACCCAGGTCCAGCACGTCGGCCGCGTCGCCTCGACCGGGGGCGGTGTGCTCGCCCGGTACGCGCTGAGCAACGGGGTGCTCGCTCCCGTGCTCGCGACGGCGCACCTGCGACGCGCGGCCGCCGCCGCCACGACGCCGGTAGGCTCGGTCCGGTGAGCTCGCCCGCACCCCACCACGCCCAGTCCGCGCCGCCCCGGGTGCCCGGCCGGACGCTCGTCGTCCGCGGCGTGCTCGCGCTGATCCTCGGAGCGACCGTCGGGGTGATCGGAACGGTCTCGCACCGCGGCGAGTGGGCCGGCCTGCCCACGGGGCTGGCCCTGGCGCTGCTGCTGACCCTGTCCACCGCCGTGCTCTGCCGCGCCTGGTCCGGCACGGTCACGCTGCTGACGGCCGGAGCGGGCTGGCTCGTCGCCGTCCAGCTGCTCTCCGCGTCCGGACCGGGCGGTGACGTCCTGGTGCCGGCTCAGGCGGTCGGCTACCTCTGGACCTACGGTGGGCTGCTGCTCTTCGCCGTGGCGGCGTTCCTGCCCCGCTGGTGGCTCGCCGAAGATGGCTCCGAGCAACAGCCGTGACCCAGCGCGCCGAGTAGGATTCGTGGGCGCGCGGGGATCCGCGCCCAGGACGTGAGCGGGGTCGGCGCCGGCCCCACGAGACCAGCACGGAGCGTGTCGATGGGCAAGCCGACCGAGAGCGACGAGAACCTGCCCGAACAGGGTGGTGCCGCGTCACCGGGCAGCTCTGCGTCACCGGACCGACCGGAGCCGACGCCGGAGTCCACCCGGACGCCGGACGTCGGCAGCTCGCAGCCCACGCTCGTGACCGAGGTCCCGGGCGTCTCCGCGACGCCGCCGGAGCCCGAGCCCACGCCTGAGCCGCCGGCGGAGCCGACCCCGACCCCGGCCCCGGCCCCGGCCCCGGCGCCGCAGCCCGAGCCCGAGCCCACGCCTGAGCCGGCGACGGAGCCCGAGCCCACGCCTGAGCCGGCGCCGGAGCCCGAGTCCACGCCTGAGCCGCCGGCGGAGCCGACCCCGACCCCGGCCCCGGCACCGCAGCCCGAGCCTGAGCCCACGCCTGAGCCCACGCCTGAGCCGCCGCCGCAGCCCGAGCCCACGCCTGAGCCGCCGGCGGATCCTGAGCCGGCGCCGCAGCCCGAGCCCGAGCCCATGCCTGAGCCTGAGCCGACCCCGCAGCCGACGCCCGAGCCCTCGGTGAGGCCCGAGCCGACCCCCACGCCTGAGCCGCCGCGCGCCGCCCCGACGGTCGAGACGGACGAGGACGACACCCCCTACCAGCCGGCGGTCCGTGCCTACGAGCAGCGCCGGGTCATCGGCACCGCGACGGTCAAGGACGCCGTTGCCCCGGCTGTCTCGGCGGCACCGCCGACCGAGGCGATCCAGACGGTGAACGCCCCGGCCGGTGGCTCCGCGCCGCCGTCGGGCACCACCGGAACGCCGCTGGAGGGTCTCCAGGGTGACGGGGCGCCCAGCCGCTGGCCGAAGGTGCTGCTGGGCGTCGCAGGCGGTGTCGTCGTGCTCGGCGGGCTCTACGTCGGCGCTCAGTGGTTCGTCGCGGACTCCGTCCCCTCGGGCACCACGGTGGCCGGCGTGGACATCGGTGGGCTCGACGCCGACCAGGCCGTGACCGCGCTCGACAGCGGGCTCGGACCGCGGGCGGCGGAACCGGTGACCGTCCAGGCCGGGGACGTCTCCAGCACCGTCGACCCTGCCGAGGCCGGCCTGACGCTCGACGCCGCGGCGACCATCGGGGAGCTGACCGGGTTCTCGCTGGACCCCTCCCGGCTCGTCGCGCACCTCGCCGGCGGGTCCGAGAGCCCGCCGGTGGTCGACGTCGACCGTGCTGCCCTGACGTCAGCCATCACCTCGGTGGCGACGTCGCTCGCGACGGAGCCCGTCGACGGGACGGTGCGCTTCGCCGACGGCGAGCCGGCCGCCACCGAGGCCGTCGACGGCACCCAGGTCGTGGTCGACGCCGCCGACGAGGCGCTCGTCGAGTCGTGGCTGGTGACCACCGGCCCGATCGAGCTGCCCGTCGAGCCGGTCCCGCCGACGATCGACCAGGCGGCCACGGACGAGGCCTACGCCCAGGCGGAGCAGATCGTCTCCGGTCCGGTGGCCGTGTCCGTCGGGGAGCAGAACCCGGAGCTGCCGGAGCGCGTCCTCGCCCGCTCGACGTCGTTCGTCCCCGCGGACGGCGCGCTGGTGGCCGAGCTCGACGGCGACCGGCTCACCAGTGCCCTCATCGACCGCACGGACGACCTGCTGCGCGAACCGGACGACGCCCGTTTCGAGTTCTCGGGGGGCGAGCCCACCATCGTGGGCGGCGAGACCGGCACGACGCTGGACCCGGAGGACGTCGCGGCAGCCGTCGGGGAGGCCGCGCAGAGCACCGAGCGCGAGACCACCGTCGAGCTGGTGGAGAAGGATCCCGAGGACTCCAAGGCCTCCCTCGAGGAGCTGGGGATCAAGGAGGTGGTGTCCGAGTTCTCCACGCCGCTCACCAGCGAGCCGGTCCGGACCAAGAACCTGGTGCGGGGCGCCGAGCTGGTCAACGAGACGCTCATCAAGCCCGGCGAGACGTTCTCCCTGATCGATGCGCTCTCACCGATCGACACCTCGAACGGCTTCCACGCCGCGGGTGTCGTGAGCAACGGGGTGCACGTGGACGCCGTCGGCGGCGGGCTGTCGCAGATGGCCACGACCACCTACAACGCCGGGTTCTTCGCCGGCTTCGACGACGTCGAGCACCGGCAGCACAGCTACTGGTTCAGCCGGTACCCGGCCGGTCGTGAGGCGACGATCTATGTCGGGGCGATCGACATGAAGTTCAAGAACGACACGCCCTACGGTGCGCTCATGCAGAGCTACGTCTCCGGCGGGCGGCTGCACGTCAAGATCTGGTCCACGGAGCACTACGACGTCGAGGAGTCGGACTCCGGCAAGCAGGACGTGGTGCCGATCAAGACGGTCGACAAGTCGGGCAGCCCGGACTGCGAGCCCTACTCCGGGGGGCAGGCGGGGTTCGCGATCACCGTCTACCGCAAGGTCTACCTCGACGGCGACCTCGTCAAGGACGAGTCCAACTTCTGGCGTTACAAGCCGGACGACGCGGTGAGCTGCAGCAAGCCGAAGAACGACGACAAGGACGACGACTGATGCTGGGACGCACTGCCCGCGAGTCCTCCGCGCACGCGGCCCTCGCCGCTCACGAGGCGGGCTGGTCCGGCATCGCCGCGGGTTCGTCGGTCCCGTCGGCCGTGCCGGACGAGGCAGGCGAGCTGCTCGACCTCGGGACGACGACACAGACGCTCGACACCGTGGCGAGCATCGACGATCTCGCCGCCATCGTGCACCTGGGTCACCCGGAGCAGCCGTCGCCGACGCTGGAGCAGGCCCTGCTCGCCGGCGACCCGAGCCTGCTGGTGACCGCCGCCGTGCCCGTCCGCCCGCAGTGGGTGTGGGTCGCACCGCCGGGCGTCGTGGGCGGGCAGGTCGTGGTCGACGAGGCCGGGATGCGCGACTGCGCGGACACCCTCCGGTCGGTGGGAGTCAGCCCGCGGCTGGTCCCGACGGCGACGCCGGTGGAGGAGCGCGCCCTGCTCGCGGGCGACCACGGCTCGCTGGTCGTCGAGCGCAGCCGGGTGCCGGCCGGCTGGGCGGAGGTGCCCGGCGGCGAGCGCCTCGCGGAGCAGGGGCCGGTCTGGTACGGGCTCCTGGAGTCCGGCAGCGCGTGGCCGCGGTTCGACGGGTCCGCGCAGGTGTGGCTCGCCTTCGGCCCGTCGGACGACCACCGAGGGTCCCTGCGCGAGACGCTGGGCGTGCTCGCCGACGCCGGGGTGGACCTGCAGCACCTGCGCAGCCATCCCTCGACGTTCGGCCCGCACGTCTTCCTCACGTCCTTCCGCTGCCCGCGGGTGACGGTGCTGGACGCGCTCGTGGCCGAGCTCGACGCGCGGTCCGTGGCGCACCGCACGCTCGCGGTCCTGCCGGGGGACCGGTTCGAGCCGGGACCGGACGCGCTGACGCCGCGGTGGGCGGGCGTGTGAGGATCGCCTATCTCGGGCCGGAGGGGACGTTCACCCATCAGGCGACCCGCACCTGGACCGAACGGACCGCCGGTGCGCCCGTCGAGGAGGTGCCCCTCGGTACGGTCGCCGCGGTGCACGACGCCGTGTCGTCCGGGAGGGCCGACCGGGGCGTCGTCGCCATCGAGAGCTCGGTCGAGGGGCACGTCGTGCCCTCGTTGGACGCGTTGCTGGACAGCGCCGACGTCGTCGCGGTCGACGAGGTGGTGCTGGACGTCTCCTTCGACGCGTTCGTGCGCCCGGGGCACGGCGACCTCGTCGAGGCGACCGCCCACCCGCACGGCCTGGCTCAGTGCCACCGGTTCGTGACGGGCCGCGGGCTCGTCGCGGTCCCCGCGCCGTCCAACGCGGCCGCCTGTCGCGACGTGGGTCCGGACCAGGTGGCGTTCGGTCCGCGGCTGTGCGGCGAGCTCTACGGGCTCGAGACGCTCGCCGAGGCCGTCGAGGACTTCCCCGGGGCGCGGACGCGGTTCCTGGTGCTCGACCGGCGGGAGCGGGCCGGGGAGCACTTCGCGGCGACGCGGCACGCGGCGTCCGACGAGACGTCCTGGCGCACGATGCTCGCGGTCACTCCGGTGGTGACCGGCCCCGGGGTCCTCGCCCGCGTCACCGACGCCTTCGGCGCGCGTGCCGTGAACATGTCGAGCCTGATGGCCCGGCCGCTCAAGGCGCGCGAGGGCCAGTACGCGTTCGTCGTGACGCTCGACGCCGCACCCTGGGAGCCGGGCGTGCGGGACCTGTTCGGTGACCTCCTCGATGCCGGCGACGCGCTCAAGGTGCTCGGTGTCTACCCCGCCGAGCCGGGGGAGGGCGGCCTGGAAGGCCTGCTGGCCGACCACGTGCCCACCGGCAGCGTGCGCGCCGTCGACCCGGCCGCCGCCATCGACCGGGGCCTGCTGTGGTGAGCGCCGAGGACGTCGTGGGCGCGCCGCGGCAGGTCGCCGTCGTCGGGCTCGGACTCATCGGCGGGTCGCTGGCCCGCCTGCTCGCGGTCCGGGGTGTCGACGTCGTGGCCACGGACGTCTCGCCGGCCACGCGTGCCGCTGCGCGCCGTGCCGGCCTGTCCGTGGCCGACGACGTGGCGGCGTGCGTGGCGCAGGCCGACCTTGTCGTCCTCGCCACCCCCTTGCGCGCGATGCCCGGGGTGGCGGCCGAGGTCGCCACCCACGCCCCGGCGTCGGCCACGGTGACGGACGTGGGCAGCGTCAAGGGCCCGGTGCGCGACGAGGTCCGCGCCGCCGGGCTGGCCGACCGGTACGTCGGCGCGCACCCGATGGCGGGCACCGAGCACAGCGGGTTCGACGCCTCGGACGCCGGCCTGCTGGACGGGGTGCGCTGGGCGGTGACGATCCAGGCGGACGTGGACCCGGCGCGGCTGGTCCGGGTGCTCGCCCTGGTGACCGGGCCGTGCTCCGGGGCGGCCGTCGTCCTGACCGACGACGTGCACGACGAGGCCGCCGCGCTGGTCAGCCACGTGCCCCACGTGGTCGCGACCCAGCTCCTGAACACGGTCGTGGGCGCGCCGGTGCGTGACGTGGCGCTGAGGCTCGCAGCGGGCAGCTTCCGCGACGGCACCCGGGTCGCGTTCACCGACCCCGAGCGGACCGAGGCGATGGTCACCCAGAACGCCGCGTGGGTGGCCCCGGCGCTGCGCAAGGTGGTGCGCGACCTGGAGCTCGTGATCGAGGCGCTCGAGAGCAACGGCTCCACGCACGCGTTCTTCCGGGCCGCGGACGACCTCCGTGCGGCGGGCCGCCCGCCGGCGCCGGTCGGTGCGGGCTCAGCCCCGGTGGAGCGGGTGCCGTTGGTCACAGGATGGCCGACGTCGTTGGTCGAGCGGTGCACGGCGGGCGCCGTCGTCGTCGGCCTCACCCCCACCCATGCCGAGGTGGTAGCGGAGGGCGCGAGGTAGTACCGCTCGCGTCGAGACGAGCGATCAGTTCTGCGGCCGCGCCGGCCTGCGGACAGGGCGCGGCGGCAGCGGTCTGGCGGCCTCGACGTCGGCGGCCCGCACCAGCACCCGCTCCCCGGCGCCGGGCGCGTCCGGGCGGGCGGGGTCGCGTCGCAGGGTGATCCCGTCGTCGTCCGTCGCCACCACGACGCCGACGACGTCGGTCCAGCGCTGCCCGGACGCGCCGGCCTCCGCGGGGGAGAGCCGACGGCGTACCACGGCCCGGGTCCCTGCCGGCCAGTCTCGCCAGTCGGACGATCCGGGGAGCGGGTTCGGGGTTGTCACGTGAGCGATACTAGAGTGCTTCGAGAACGTGCTTCGAGAACGACCGGAGCGTGCTCCACCCCGTGACCTGGAGGGAACTGCAGTGACCTACGTGATCGCTCAGCCGTGCGTCGACGTCAAGGACAAGGCGTGCATCGAGGAGTGTCCCGTGGACTGCATCTACGAGGGCTCCCGCTCGCTGTACATCCACCCGGACGAGTGCGTGGACTGCGGCGCCTGCGAGCCGGTCTGCCCGGTGGAGGCCATCTACTACGAGGACGACGTCCCCGAGGAGTGGAAGGACTACTACCGCGCGAACGTCGAGTTCTTCGACGACCTGGGCTCGCCCGGCGGTGCGGCGAAGATGGGGCTCATCGAGAAGGACGACCCCATGATCGCCGACCTGCCCCCGCAGGCCTGAGCGCCGCCGTCTGACGCGCGGATGGGGTTCGCCGACCTGAGGTCCCTCGCCTACCCGTGGGACACGCTGGACGACGTGCGCACGACGGCGGCCGCTCATCCCGGCGGCATGGTCGACCTGTCGGTCGGCACGCCCGTCGACCCGACGCCGGAGGTGGTCCGCGGCGCCCTCGCCGGCGCCGCGGACGCTCCCGGCTACCCGCTGACCTACGGCACCACGGCGCTGCGCGAGGCCGTCGCCGGGTGGTTCGCGCGGCGCCGGGGCGTGCAAGGGCTCGATCCCGCCGGCGTGATGCCCACGATCGGGTCCAAGGAGCTCGTGGGCCTCCTGCCGAGCCTGCTCCGCCTCGGGCCGGGCGACGTCGTCGTCCACCCTGAGATCGCCTACCCGACCTACGACGTCGGCGCCCGCCTCGCCGGCGCAACCCCCCTCCCCGCCGACGACGTCGCGACGTGGGCCGGACGGTCCGACGTCCGGCTCGTCTGGGTCAACTCGCCCTCCAACCCCACGGGGGCGGTGGCCGACGTCGAGCACCTGCGCGCCGTGGTCGAGGCGGCTCGCGAGATCGGCGCCGTCGTGGTGAGCGACGAGTGCTACGCCGAGCTGCCGTGGGAGCCGCGGTGGCTGGCGCCGGACGGCACGAGCCGCGTCCCCAGCCTGTTGGACCCGCGGGTCAGCGGCGGTACGCACGAGGGCCTCCTGGTCGCCTACTCCCTGTCGAAGCAGTCGAACGTCGCGGGGTACCGGGCGGCGTTCGTGGCGGGCGACCCCGCCCTGGTGGCGGATCTCGTGGCGACCCGCAAGCACCTCGGGATGATCGTGCCCGCTCCCGTGCAGGCGGCGATGGTCGTGGCGCTGGGTGACGATGCCCACGTCCGCGCGCAGCGCGAGCGGTACCGGCGACGTCGTGAGGCGCTCCTGCCCGCGCTGCGCACCGCGGGCCTCGTCGTCGACGACTCGGAGGCCGGGCTGTACCTCTGGGCGCGCTCGCGGGGCGACGACGCAGGTCCGACGAGGTCGCGCGACCTCGCGCGATGGTTCGCGCAGCACGGAGTGCTCGTCGGGCCGGGCGAGTTCTACGGTGTCGCGGGAGCGCACCACGTCCGGGTGGCGCTCACGGCGGGCGACGACGCCGTCGCACGTGCTGTGGCGCGCATCACAGGTGCTTGACGCGGGGATTGGAACCGCATGGGATTGAGGGGTAGTTTCATCCGCAGGCCGAGGCTGCCCTGCGGAGACGCCCTCAGGTAGTCCCGAGCGGTAGTCCATGACATTGCCATGAGTTCGCGTGTCCCAGGTCCCGACGACGGGACTCCGGGGGCTCGTCAGGGAAGGAAGACATGACGTCCACCCAGCAGACCGCCACGGTCGAGCTCACCGTCGCGGGCGAGGGCCGCGCCCTGCCGGTGGTGCCGGCCACCGAGGGCAACGACGGCATCGTCGTCTCGTCCCTGCTCAAGGAGACCGGGATGGTCACGGTCGACCCGGGCTTCACGAACACCGCGTCGTGCGAGTCGACCATCACCTACATCGACGGCGACCAGGGCATCCTGCGCTACCGGGGCTACCCGATCGAGCAGCTCGCGGACAGCTCGTCGTTCCTCGAGGTCTCCTACCTGCTGATCCACGGTGAGCTGCCCTCCGCCGAGCAGCTCGCGGCGTTCACCGACCGCATCAACCGCCACACCCTCGTGCCGGAGGCGTTCCGCACCTTCCTCGGTACGTTCCCGCGCGGCGGGCACCCGATGGCGATCATGGCCTCGGCCGTCAACGCGCTGGCCACGTACTACCCGGAGTCGCTCGACCCGCACGACGACGACGCCGTCGAGCTCGCCACGGTGCTCATCCTCGCCAAGATCCGCACCATCACCTCGTACGTCCACCGGTCGATGCGCGACGAGCCGCTGCTCTACCCGGACGCGGCCCGCGGCTACGTGGACGACTTCCTGCGCATGACCTTCGCCCGCCCGTACGAGGAGTGGGAGGCGAACCCGACCGTCGTCTCGGCGATGGACAAGCTGCTCATCCTGCACGCCGACCACGAGCAGAACTGCTCGACGTCGACGGTCCGCATCGTGGGGTCCTCCAACGCGACCCTGTACGCCTCGGTGTCCGCGGGGATCAACGCGCTGTCCGGCCCGTCCCACGGCGGGGCCAACGAGGCCGTCCTGCTCATGCTCGAGAAGATCCGTTCCGGCGACGACTCCGTGGAGACCTTCATGAAGAAGGTCAAGAACAAGGAGGACGGCGTCCGCCTGATGGGCTTCGGCCACCGCGTCTACAAGAGCTACGACCCCCGCGCCGCCATCGTCAAGAAGCACGCGGACGCCGTCCTCGACGAGCTCGGTGCCGAGGACGAGCTGCTCGACATCGCCCGCGGCCTCGAGGAGATCGCGCTGAGCGACGACTACTTCGTCGAGCGCAAGCTCTACCCGAACGTCGACTTCTACACGGGCCTGATCTACCAGGCGATGGGCTTCTCGCCGGCCATGTTCACGCCGCTGTTCACGCTGGGCCGCATGCCTGGCTGGATCGCCCAGTGGCGCGAGATGATGAAGGACCCGCAGACCAAGATCGGCCGCCCGCGGCAGATCTACACGGGCCCGACGGCGCGCGACTACGTCTCGCTCGACCAGCGCTGAATCGTCTCCTGAGAGCGCGGCTGAACCCCGCTGCCCACGGTCGTCCATCGCGACCGTTGACGGCGGGGTTCACCCGCGCTCTTGGCGTTGCCCGGGGTGTCCGTGGTGGCCTGCGGAAAACGATCGTGACTCGCCCGGTGCCAAAGCTTGACGTGAATGTGATCCACCCCATAGCGTACGTGGCACCGCTTCCACGCAGAGCCGGCTCAACCGAGAGATATCGATTGAGATGGGGATCTCGTGTTGAAGAAGTTCAGAGTGATGATCGTGGCTATAGCGGCTGCGCTGTGTGTGCTGGCCGGCGGGACGACGACGGCGTCCGCGGCGTCGTTGTCCGACTGTGGTGCGGGATATGCGTGCCTGTATGACTACAAGGGCCACGGCGGCTCACATGCGCAGTTTTATTCATATATTTCCTGTCGGACACTTCAGCATGGATAACAGAACCGCTTCGCTGTACGACAACGGCAACAACTGCACTGCGAGCTTTTGATCTGGCGAACACCCGGATGACGTCTTCGAAGGCATGGAACAACCGCATCACCTCGGGCTGCTACTGCCAGTAGGTCTCCTTTGTGGGCGAGGTGCGCGATTGCTTCGCCCGCGAACGGCCCATCCATGCGCCCCGAGAAGAGTGGACGATGAAGACCAGGTATGCGGGACCAGTCACGCTGATGATATTGACCATCTCCGCGTGCTCGATGGACGACGGCGATGGTGTGGCGACGATCGAGTCATCGCCGTTTCCGGTCGATGGGTACATCAACGCGGCGACTGCCGGCTATGCAGACTGCCTGAACGAGGCCGGCTTTGCGGTCGAGGCCGTCGATGGTGGGTCGGAGACCTCGGTCCACGTGGGCTACGCGCAGGTCGAGGGATCGTCGTTCCTGCCCAACGACGGCGACGGGTATGTCGTGGACGGCGAGGATACGTCGGCGTTTGCGATCGGTGTCGATGGTGTCGATCGCGACGAGGAGATCCGTCGGTGCTACGGGACGTTCCCGGGCGCCAAGGATGCGCTGATCGACAGTTTCGACGATCCAGGGTTCGTCGCAGACGAGGAGGGGACGGGGATCGCACCCGAGGAGGTCGAAGCGAGCATCGAATGGCTGCGGTGCGCTCGCGACGCGGGGGTGACCGTGATCGAGGACCCGGACCCGGCGGGTTACATCATCATCCCGCAAGAGCTGGAACTCGCCGAAGCGACCATGCTGGGGCAAGAATGTTCCGCACCCATGGCTCATGAAGAGCACTGGCCGCTCTTTCAGTTCATGGCCGGGGTTGAGGATCCGAGCAACGGGATGATGGCTATGGACCCGTACATCGACGCGATCGATGGTCCGTTCTACGAGGCGATGTGTGAGCGGAACCCCGACGAGTGCTCGGGCGCCGAGTGAACCGAGGCGAGAGGGGACAGGACTGTGCCGCGTAGGAAGGTTGCGCTCTGGTCCGCGGGGGTCTGCGTCGCGCTCGCCGCCGGACTCGCGGTCGCCGTGCCGGCTCTCAGCCGGGACGCCGAGTCCTCAGCGGAGGGCGCCGCGTCCCAACGCACGGCCGAGGTGTCCTCTGGCTCCCTGGCCTCCGGGATCACGCTCAGCGGGACGCTGTCACGTGGCGAGCCCAGGGCGCTCACCGCATCCGCCGACGGCGTGATCACCTGGCTGCCGGAGCCGGGGACCATCATCCAGCCGGGCGAGGCGCTGTACGAGGTCAACGGTCGGCCGGTGTTCATGCTTCCTGGTGCCGTGCCTCTGTGGCGCACGCTGGAGCTCGGAGACGAAGGGCCGGACGTGCTGGCGCTCAACGAGGCGCTGCGCGACCTCGACCTGCTGGACGAGTCGCTCGTCGACGACGTCTTCGGCCGCGGTGCCAGTGCGGCGGTGGGTTCGCTCTACACGGGAGCTGGCTATGACGCGCCGACGGACAGCCCCGAGGGCGAGGAGCGGCTGTCCACCGCGAGGGACGACTTGTTCTCCGCGCGGTCGGCGGCAGCACCCCCGCCCGGCACCGGCAACGCGACCGAAGAGTCCGCGGACGGTGCGACCGAGGGAGAGGTGGACGGCGAATCGGACGCCGGTGGCTCGGAGGATGCGGTCGGAGGTGGCGGTACCGGGGGGCAAGAGCAGGTGCGCCAGGCCGAGCACAGGTCCGCCGTGGCCAGCCACGAGTGGATCGACGCGGAGGACGCCGTGGTGCTCGGCGTTCCCTCGGTACGGATCGGGTCGCTGACGCTGCGGGTCGGGGACGCCGCCGGTGGGGAGGTCCTGACCTGGACGACGGACGACGTCGTGGCCACTGCCGACGTGACGGACTCGCAGGCCGCGGCGTTGGTGTCCGGTCACACCGTCGAGATCACCCTGCCTTCGGCCGAGACGGTCTCCGGTCGGATCATGGAGGTGTCTGCGGGCGGCGACGAGTCCGAGTCCGAGGCGTCGCCGCCGCAGCTCGTGGCCAGCATCGATGGCCAGGACGCGGTCGACTCGATGGTGGGTTCCGCGGTGCAGATTGCGGTTGTCGCGGACAAGGTCGAGGGCTCGCTGACCATGCCCGTCACGGCCCTCGTCGCCCTGGCCGAGGGTGGCTACGCGGTGGAGCGGGTCACCACCGAGGGCACTGAGCTCGTCCCCGTGGACGTGCAGCTGGTCGCCGAGGCACAGGTCGCCGTGTCGTCATCGTCGCTCCAAGAGGGGGACGAGGTCGTGATCCCGTGACGGGCGTTCCCGCCGTGGAGCTCGTCGGTGTGGGCCGTACCTACGACGCGTCCGGCGGCCCCCTGACCGTGCTGGACGACGTCGACCTGCGGATCGATCCCGGCGAACAGGTAGCGATCGTGGGACCGTCAGGGTCCGGAAAATCGACGCTGCTCGGCATCATGGGCACGCTGGACACGCCGACACGTGGCGAGGTGCGGATCGCTGGGCGTTCCACGGCAGCGATGGACGACGCCGAGCGCTCCGACGTGCGCGCCAGGAGCCTTGGCTTCGTCTTCCAGCAGTTCCACCTGCTCACCCACGTCGACGCCGTCGCCAACGTCGAGCTCGGCATGCTCTACCACGGCTATCCGCGCTCCGAACGTCGCCGTCGCGCCACCGATGCACTCGAGCGGGTCGGCCTGGGTCACCGCACCGACCACCGACCCTCCCAGCTCTCGGGAGGCGAGCAGCAGCGCGTCGCGATCGCCCGGGCCATCGCGCACGGACCGGCCCTGGTGCTCGCTGACGAACCGACCGGCGCGCTGGACCAGGCGACGGGTGAGTCCGTCATCGAGCTGCTCCTCGGGCTCGACGACGCTGCGGTCGCGGTGATTACGCACGACGCCGCGATCGCCGCACACCTGGGACGGCAGGTGCGTATCCAGGACGGTCGGATCCGCTCCGACTCCCGCACAGCCGGGGTCGGTGCCTGATGGCCCGCCTCGCAGCCCGCGACATGATCGCCACCGCGGCCCTCGGCCCGCGGTCACGACCCTCCCGGTCGGTCCTTTCGATGCTGGGTATCGCCCTGGGGATCGCGACGCTCGTCGCGGTCATGGGCATCACCGCGGCGAACGAGACACGCCTGCGACTGGACCTGGAAGCCCTGGGCTCGAACGTCCTGCAGGTGCGCGCCGGGAGCGGGCCCGACCAGCAGATCGTCCCTCTACCGGAGACGGCACCCGAGATGATCCGCCGCATCGGGCCTGTGGAAGGTGCCGCGCGGGTGAGCGTCCTCGACGAGGTGGGGGTCTTCCGCACGGACCTGGTCCCCGACTCGATGGGCGGCGGGTTGTCCGCGGCGCTCACGCAGGTCGAGCTCGCCGCCGCGATGGACCTGCAGGTTGCCGAGGGGCGCTGGTTCCGCGACGCCGACCTGGATCTGCCGGTCACCCTGCTCGGTGCCCGCGCGGCGGAGCAGCTCGGCATCGTCGAGACCGGACAGCGCGTCTGGATCGGCGACGACTGGTACGCCGTCATCGGAGTGCTGGAGCCGTCCACGCTCCTGCCCACCCTGGACAGGACCGCACTGATCGGTGACCGATGGCCGGTGGTGGAACCGCATCCGGAGGGCACCACCATCTACGTGCGCACCCGCACAGGCTCCGTGGACGCCGTCCGGGAGGTGCTCGGCGCCACCGCGAACCCGGCGATGCCACGCGCCGTGTCCGTCTCCCAGCCGTCGGCGCTGGCCGGCGCGCAGGATGCCGTGGACTCCACGTTCCGCAGCCTCGCGCTCGGGCTCGCCGCCGTCGCCCTGTTCGTCGGCGCGATCGGGATCGTCAACACGATGGTCATCGCGGTGCTCGAACGGCGCGACGAGATCGCGTTGCGACGCGCCGTCGGGGCACGTGCGGCTCAGATCCGCACGCAGTTCGTGCTGGAGGCGGGACTGCTCGGGCTGGGCGGAGGACTTGCGGGCGGGCTCCTGGGACTGCTCGTCTCGGTCGGCTACAGCCTCGTCGTCCGCGTGCCACCGACCGTCGACCTGACCGCGCTCGGGGTCGGTATCGGCCTCTCGGTGCTCGTGGGTGTCGCGGCGGGGATCTACCCGGCGGCGCGCGCCGCGCGCCAGTCCCCGATGGCGGGCCTGCGCGCCGGGTAACGCCGGCACGGCATCGCCCGGTCGCCTACTCGTCCGTCCCGAGCGTCACCAGGACCTCTCCGACGTCGAGCGGGTTCGACCGGTCGACGGCTGCCCAGACCGTGGACTCCCGCGTCCAGACGAGTCCTTCCGCCCGGACCTCGACGGCACCGGTCGCCTTCGCTGTTGCCACCGCCCAGTGGGCCACGGCCCACGTGGACCGCTCGGCGCTCTCGAAGGGCAGGACTCCCGCGTCGATCTGGCTCAGCGGCCCGTCGGAAGACACGGCGTCCGCCGGGACCCCCAGGTCGCGCTCCAGGCGTGCGGGCAGGTCGACCGGTTCGTCCTCGGCCGACACGGCGAACAGTTCGCACGTCAACGAGCCGGGGGAGTGCCCGGTGAGCGACGAGGCCCACGTGCGGGCGAGCGGTTCGTGCTGGGCATAGGCCTCGGGGAACGCTGAGCGCTGCACCGCCTGTGCAGCCACCGTGATCTCCAGGTCCCGCCAGCCGTCCACGCGCTCGAGGCCTGCGTAGAACGCGTTCGTGGCGTAGACCGGGTCCATGATCTCCGTGGTGGTGCCCCAGCCCTGGGACGGGCGTTGCTGGAACAGCCCCAGCGAGTCGCGGTCGCCGTAGTCGATGTTGACCAGGCGTGACTCCTGCATCCCGGTCGCGACCCCGATCGTGCCCGCCCGCGCTGGCAGGCCGCGCTGGACCGACGTGCCCACGACGAGGGCGGCGTTCTGCGCCTGGACGGGCGAGAGCTCCCAGGCCGTGCCGTCGAGGACGGCGGTGCACCGTTCCCGGGTCAGCGCCGGCTCGCGGGTGGACAGGTACCAGATCACACCGGCCACGGCGGCGACACCGACGGCCAGGATGACGACGACGGCGACCGCCGAACCGGCGGCGGAGCGCCGTCGCCCCGTCATCAGTTCGCGTGGAGGGCGGCGTTGAGCTCGAAGCCGGCCGCACGGGCGAGGACCTCGACGGCTCCGGTGCGCGAGTTGCGGCGGAACAGGAGGTTGTCGCGTCCGGCGAGCTCGAGCGCCTTGACCACGCGCGGCTCACCCTCGTCGCCCATCTCACCGAGCATGGTGACCTTGGTCCCGGCCGTGACGTACAGCCCGGCCTCGATGACGCAGTCGTCCCCGAGCGGGATGCCGAGGCCGGCGTTCGCCCCGAGGAGGCAGCGCTCGCCGATCGAGATGATCTCCTTGCCGCCGCCGGACAGGGTGCCCATGATCGAGGCGCCGCCGCCGATGTCGGAGCCGTCGCCCACGACGACGCCCGCGGAGATGCGGCCCTCGACCATCGAGGCGCCGAGGGTGCCCGCGTTGAAGTTCACGAAGCCCTCGTGCATGACCGTGGTGCCCTCGGCGAGGTGCGCGCCGAGCCGGACGCGGTCGGCGTCGGCGATGCGCACGCCGGACGGCACGACGTAGTCGACCATGCGCGGGAACTTGTCGATGCCGTAGACCGTGACGGGCTTGTCCGTCGAGGCGCGCAGGCGCAGCCGGGTGATCTCGAAGCCCTCGACGCTGCACGGGCCGTGCGAGGTCCACACGACGTTCGTGAGCTTGCCGAAGAGACCGTCGAGGTTCACCCCGTGCGGTGGCACGAGGCGGTGCGAGATGAGGTGCAGGCGCAGGTAGGCGTCGGCGGCGTCGGCCGGTGGGGCGTCCAGGTCGATCTCGGTGCGCACGACGGCCACGTCCACCCGCCGCGCGTCGTCCCGCTGCGAGAGGGCGGCGAGATCGGCGGGCACGTCGACGTCGTCGGGGGCGTCTCCGAGCGTGGGGGCGGGGTACCAGACGTCGAGCGTGGCGCCGTCGTCGGCCACGGTCGCGAGGCCGAGTCCCCAGGCGGAACGGGCGGAGGTGGTGGGCGTCGTCATGGGATCAGCCTATCGGCGCAGGGTGGCACGATGTACGCGTGACCAGCCAGCAGAACCGCTTCGATGCAGACCTCGTCGACCCGGCGACGATCCCCGCGTCCGACCTCGTGGACCTGCTCCGCGCCGTGTGCGACATCGAGTCGGTCTCCGGCGACGAGACGGCGCTCGCCGACGCCGTCGAGGCCCTCCTGCGCGAGCAGCCCCACCTCGAGGTGACCCGCGACGGGGACGCCGTCGTCGCGCGGACGCTGCTCGGCCGGGACCGTCGCGTCGTGCTGGCGGGCCATCTCGACACCGTGCCGCTCACCGACCCGCCGAACCTGCCGACGCGGCTGGAGGGCACGGGCGACGACAGGATCCTGTGGGGGCGTGGCACCGTCGACATGAAGGCAGGGATCACCGTCATGCTGGCGCTCGCCGTCGAGCTGGGCCGGCAGGGCCACGAGCAGAGCGCCGAGCCCGTGGTCGATCTCACCTACGTCTTCTACGACCACGAGGAGGTCGAGGAGTCGAAGAGCGGGCTGGGCCGGCTGGCGCGCAACCACCCCGAGCTGCTCGCCGGGGACTTCGCCGTCCTGGGCGAACCCACGTCCGCCGACATCGAGGGCGGCTGCCAGGGCACGATCCGGGTCGACGTGCGCACCCGTGGTGTGGCGGCCCACTCGGCCCGCTCCTGGCGGGGCGAGAACGCGATCCACGCCGCCGCACCGGTCCTCGCGCGCCTGGCCGCGTACGAGCCGGTCGAGGTCGACGTCGACGGGCTCCGCTACCGCGAGGGGATGAACGCCGTCGGGATCCGTGGAGGAATCGCCGGCAACGTCGTGCCGGACGAGTGCACGGTGACCGTCAACTACCGGTTCGCGCCGTCGCGCGACCTCGCCGAGGCCGAGGCGCACGTGCGCGAGCTCTTCGACGGCTACGAGGTGACCGTCACCGACGCGTCGCCCGCGGCGCGCCCGGGCCTGGACGACCCGCTCGCGGCGGAGTTCGCCGCGGCCGTGCTCACCCTCACCGGGGGACGCCCGAAGCCCAAGTTCGGGTGGACCGACGTCGCCCGGTTCGCGCAGCTGGGCATCCCCGCCGTGAACTTCGCCCCCGGCGACGCGTCGCTCGCCCACGCCGACGACGAGCGCGTGCCCGTGCGCGAGCTCGCCGTGTGCCGCGACGCGCTGCGCACCTGGCTGCGCGGTCAGTAGTCTCGGCCCATGAGCGAACGCACCGACGAGGGCGTCCCGGAGGCGGGACGCGGCTACCGCAAGGGCCCGGTCCTCCTGCGCGGCACCCAGATCCCCGACACGACCACCGACCAGCGGCTGCTGGCGCCCGGAGACGGCACGGACTGGGTGCACTCCGACCCCTGGCGGGTGATGCGCATCCAGGCCGAGTTCGTCGAGGGATTCGGCGCCCTGGCCGAGGTGGGTCCGGCCGTGTCGGTCTTCGGGTCCGCGCGGACCCGGCCCGAGCACGAGGACTACGGCCTGGGGGTCGAGATCGGGCGCCTGCTGGTCGAGGCGGGCTACGCCGTGATGACCGGCGGCGGGCCAGGCATCATGGAGGCCGCCAACAAGGGGGCCTCGGACGCCGGTGGCACGTCGATCGGGCTGGGGATCGAGCTGCCCTTCGAGCAGGGCATGAACGAGTACGTCAACCGCGGCGTCAACTTCCGGTACTTCTTCGCGCGCAAGACGATGTTCGTCAAGTACGCCCAGGGGTTCGTCGTGCTGCCGGGCGGGTTCGGCACCTTCGACGAGCTCTTCGAGGCGATCACCCTCGTCCAGACGCACAAGGTCACCGGGTTCCCGCTGGTGCTCGTCGGGACCGAGTACTGGAGCGGCCTGCTCGAGTGGGTGCGCACCGCCGTCGTCGACCGCGGCATGATCAACCCCACCGACCTCGACCTGCTGCACCTCACCGACTCCGCGCAGGACGCGGTGGAGTACGTCGTCGAGCGGGGCCGGGCGCTCGCCGCCGAGTTCCGCTCGTGATCCCGCCCGCGGGCGCGCCGCTCGTGCTGCGCGGCCGCGAGGTCGGCCGGGAGTCGGACGGCGTGGTGCGGCCGGTCGTCATGGCCATCGTCAACCGGACCAGCGACTCGTTCTACGCGCCCGCCCGGTTCGCGGACGACGGCCCCGCCCTCGAGGCCGCGCACGTCGCCTGGGACGACGGCGCGGCGATCCTCGACGTCGGCGGCGTGCGGGCCGGTACGGGGCCCGAGGTGGGCGTCGCGGAGGAGATCGACCGCGTCGTGCCGTTCGTCGAACGCCTGCGCGCCGAGGTCCCCGACCTGCTCGTCAGCGTCGACACGTGGCGCTCGGAGGTCGCCCGCGCCGCCGTCGACGCCGGGGCCGACCTGATCAACGACACCTGGGCCGGGCACGACCCCGCGCTCGTCGAGGTGGCGGGCGCGGCCGGGGTGGGCGTCGTCTGCTCCCACACCGGTGGGGCGCAGCCCCGCACGGACCCCTGGCGCGTGGAGTACCCGGCCACCGCCGGCACGCTCGACGGCGAGGACCCGCGCGACGGCGTCACCCAGGACGTGCTGAGGAGGTTGCGCAGCGCGGCCGAGCGGGCCGTCGCGAGCGGTGTGCCCCCGTCGTCGGTGCTCGTGGACCCCACGCACGACTTCGGCAAGAACACGTGGCACTCGCTGCACCTGCTGCGCCGCACCGAGGCGCTGGCCGAGCTCGGTTACCCCGTCCTGATGGCGCTCAGCCGCAAGGACTTCGTGGGGGAGACGCTCGGTCTGCCGCCTGCGGACCGGCTGCCCGGCACGCTGGCCGCGACGGCGCTCGCGGCCTGGCACGGTGCCAGGGTCTTCCGGGCGCACGACGTCGCGGCGACGCGGCAGGCGCTCGAGATGGTGGCGGCCGTCCGGGACGAGGCGCCGCCCCGCGCGGCTCTGCGCGGGATGGCGTGACCGAGGGACGACCTCGCCCGCAGTAGAATGGTGAGGCACGCCTCAAGCTGCGTGGCCGTGCCGGCAGCGTTGACCCGTCGCCGGGGCGACGGGCGGGCTGAGGCAGTTGGGGAACCGGACAACGGAAATGGAGAGCCACACATGGCTGCGATGAAGCCGCGGACGGGCGACGGACCGCTCGAGGTCACCAAGGAGGGACGCGGCATCGTCATGCGTGTCCCGCTGGAGGGCGGCGGTCGCCTGGTCGTCGAGCTGAACGCCACCGAGGCCGGCGAGCTGGGCGAGGCCCTCCAGGCCGTCACCGGCTGAGTCGGCCCGGGGCTGACGACGTACGAACTCACGGGCGCGGAGCAGGCACCTGCTCCGCGCCCGTCGTGCTGCCCAGGACCCGTCGCTACCGGCGCACCGCCAGCAGCGTCCCCTCGCCGACCGGCACCATCGCGGGGGTGAGGCGCTCGTCGTCGCGCACCACCTGGGCGAGGCGACGGACGAGCGCGGTGGTCTCGTCGCGCCGGTCCGGGTCGGCGACCCGCCCACCCAGCAGGGCGTCCACGACGACGAGGACGCCGCCGGGCCGGAGCAGGCGCACCGCGGCCTCCACGTAGTCGGCGTAGGCCTGGGGGTCGATCGCGACCAGCACCAGGTCGTAGGCGCTGTCGGTCAGCCGGGGCAGGACGTCGAGGGGCGGTCGGACGATGGTCCGGGTGCGGTGCACCGGCACACCCTCCTCGGCGAAGGCGACCTTGGCGGCACGCTGGTGCTCGGACTCCGGGTCGATGGTGGTCAGCACGCCGTCCGGGGCCATCCCCCGGAGCAGCCACAGCGCAGCCACCCCGGCGCCGGTCCCGATCTCGACGACGGCGCGGGCGCGGACCGCTGCGGCCACCACCTGCAGGAGCGCTCCCGTGCCGGGGGAGACGGTGGTGCAACCGAGCTCGGCCGCACGTTCGCGGGCGCGCAGGATCGTCACGTCCTCGGCGAGGTACGTCTCGCTGAAGGCCCAGGCGGCCGTCGGGTCGTCCTGGGCTCCGACCCCGATGGTGATGGCGGCCCCCTCGAATTGCTGCGCTGTGATCGTACGTGGGAACCACTCAGGGCGCTCACACGTTCGCATGGGACCATGCAGGTGATGACCGAGACCTCAGACCGTACCGACCCGGGAGCGCCGGACCCTGCCGCAGGCTGGGTCCCGCCGACGTGGGACCAGATCGTCCGTGAGCACTCCGCCCGTGTGTACCGTCTCGCGTACCGCCTGACCGGCGACAAGCAGGACGCCGAGGACCTGACGCAGGAGACGTTCCTGCGCGTGTTCCGGTCGCTGTCCAGCTACACGCCCGGCACGTTCGAGGGGTGGCTGCACCGCATCACCACGAACCTCTTCCTCGACCAGGTCCGGCGCAAGAAGCGCATCCGGTTCGAGATCATGGGGGAGGACGCCTCCCGGGTCGAGGCCACCGACGACCGCGCGCGGCCGGAACGCGGGTTCGAGCACGCCCACCTCGACAACGACGTGCAGGCGGCGCTGGACGCCCTGCGGCCGGAGTACCGCGCCGCCGTCGTGCTGTGCGACATCGAAGGTCTCAGCTACGAGGAGATCGCGGTGACGCTGGGCATCAAGATCGGCACGGTCCGGTCCCGCATCCACCGCGCCCGGGCGCAGCTGCGCGACGCGCTCGAGCATCGCCGCACCGAGGTGGTGCGATGAGAGGTCACCTCGGGGACCTGGTCAGCGCCCTCGCCGACGGCCAGCTCGGTCCGGCCGAGACGGACCGGGCGCTCTGCCACGTCGCGGCCTGCCGCCTGTGCGCGGCCGAGCTGGAGTCCGCCCGGGCGGCCCGGCGTCGTCTCTCGCAGGCCTGCGACGTGGCGCCGGCGCCGGAGCTCACGGCGCGGCTGCTCGCGCTGTCCGCGTCCATCCCGTCGACCGACCACGACCCGCTGCGCGCACCCGACCGGGACACGACCTGGCAGACGCCCGAGGCCTGGCGGTCCACCCTCACCGGTGACATCGCCGGCTCGGCGCGTCGTCGGCGACGTCGTCGGCTGGTCCTCGTGGGGGCGAGCGGTGCGGGCGTGCTGGGCTGTGCCCTGTTCGTGCTCGGTCAGGCGCCCGTCGTCTCGCCGGAGACGTCCCGCGCCGCGGCGCTGAGCATGCTCGCCGGGACGGACGAGGTCTCGACGAGCGTGTCCGACGCCGACGCTCCGGACCCCGAGGCGTTCGTCGCGCCGGGCGCGCTGCCCGCCGGCTACGAGCTCACCGACGTCAGGACCGACGGCGAGGTCGTCGAGATCCACCTGGCGGGCCCCGAGGGACCTGTCGTGGTCCGTGAACGACCGGGCCGGCTCGCCGACGTCGTCGACTCCGAGGTGCTGCTGGACGTTCCCGGCCGGGAGGGCGTGCACGTGCTGACCCGAGACCCGTGGCACGTCGCGTGGCAGGCGGGTGACACGGTGGTCGAGGCGACGACCGACGTCCCCCACGCGGTGCTGGTCGACGTGATCGCCGCGTTCCCCGACGATGCCTACGATGCGGGGGTCGTACCCCGGATCACCCGCGGCTGGACCACCGTGACAGGAGCACTCTCCCGCCCATGACGCACCAGGATTCCTCGGATCTCTTCGCGACGCCGGAGCCGCCGGCCCGGCGGCCGGACCCGGCACCGGTGGAGGTGCCGCCGACGCCGGCCCCGTACCCGGCCGCAGCGGGGAGCGGTCCGCAGGCCCCGCCGTCGGGCAGCAGCGAACCGGCACCGTCCGCGCCGGTGCCGCCGTCGGCCCCGCCGACGTCGTCCCGGCCGCTCGCGTCCGCGCCGACCGAGACCGCGCCGACCGAGACCGCGCCGTCGGCCGGGAACGGGAAGCCGGGGGCCCCGCGTGCCCGCCTCGGCGGCGCTCGGGTCACGGGGATCCTGGTCCTCGCGCTCCTGGTCGGCCTCGTGGGAGGGTTCGCCGGCGACCGGCTCTCCGGAGCCACGTCCGACGGCGAGACCTCTGCCCGGCTGCCGGTCGCGACGGGCGACGCCGAGGCGGCGTCCGGGTTCGACCGGCCCGAGGGATCCCTCGCGGCCACGGCGGCGGAGGTCCTGCCGTCGGTGGTGTCCTTCGAGGTCACGGGCTCCGACGACAGTCGCTCCAGCGGGTCGGGGTTCGTGCTGCGCGAGGACGGCTACGTCCTGACCAACGATCACGTCGTGGCCGCCGGGACGGGCGGGGGTGAGGTCGTCGTCGTGCTCGCCGACGGCAGCGAGCACGAGGGCGACGTCGTCGGCCGCACCTCCGACTACGACCTGGCGGTCGTGAAGATCGACGTCGACGGCCTCACCCCGCTCACGCTGGGCGACTCGGACGGCGTCGTGGTCGGCGACGAGGTGCTCGCCGTGGGCGCGCCGCTCGGTCTCGACTCGACCGTCACCTCAGGCATCGTCAGCGCGCTGCACCGGCCCGTGCAGGCGGGGGACCAGGCGACGACGGCGTTCATCGACGCGATCCAGACCGACGCCGCGATCAACCCGGGGAACTCCGGCGGCCCGCTCGTCAACGCGGCCGGCGAGGTCATCGGCATCAACTCGGCCATCGCGCAGCCGCCCGGCGCCATGCAGGCGACCGGCAGCATCGGGCTCGGCTTCGCGATCCCCGCCAACCAGGTGCGGACGACCGCCGAACAGCTCATCGAGTCCGGCCGCGCCACCTACCCCGTCATCGGTGTGCTGCTCGACACGAGCTACACCGGCGAAGGTGTCAAGGTCGCCGAGGAGGCGCAGCAGGGGACCTCTCCGGTGACCGACGACGGCCCGGCCGACGTGGCTGGCATCCAACCGGGCGACATCATCCTGGAGATCGACGGCCGCCCCGTCGCGCAGAGCGACGAGCTCATCGTGGCGATCCGCGCCAGCCAGCCCGGCGACGCGGTGACCCTGCGGGTGCGCAGCGGGGACGACGAGCGCGACGTGCGCCTCGTGCTGCAGGCGAGCCCGAGCGAGTGAGCGGGTACCGGGCCGGATCGACGGCGGGCTAGGCTGTCCGGCGTGGGATTCTTCGGGATCAACGGCGGCGAGCTCGTCGTCATCATCGTGCTGGCTCTGGTGCTGATCGGCCCCGAGCGGTTGCCGCACTATGCCGGCCAGCTCGGGTCGCTCGTGCGTCAGGGCAAGACGGCCCTGCAGGGCGCGAAGGAGCGCATCGGTGACGAGTTCGGCGACGAGCTCAAGGACGTCGACTGGCAGAAGCTCGACCCCCGCCAGTACGACCCGCGACGCATCGTGAAGGAGGCCCTGCTCGACGACGAGCCGGCGCCCCGCACGACGCCGCGCACGGCCGGGTATGCCGGCGACGGCGTCGCGGCCGGGGCCGCGGCCGGCGCCGCGTCGGTGGCCGCGTCGGCTGGCCCCGCACCGTTCGACGACGAGGCCACGTGAGATCGACCACCCACCGCGCACCGACCTGTCCGGCGTTTCCGGCCTGCCCTCCCGACCTGTCAGAATGAACCTCATGTCCGACGTCACCGTCCCGGGATCGCCGACGGCGCCCCGGCCTCGCATCCTGTCCGGCATGCAGCCGACCGACTCCTCGCTGCACCTGGGCAACTATCTCGGAGCCCTGACGCAGTGGGTCGCGCTGCAGGAGGACCATGACGCGCTGTACTGCGTGGTCGACCTGCACGCCCTGACGGTCAACCCGGATCCCGTCGCCCTGCGCGAGCGCACCCGCGCGACGGCGGCCCAGTACCTCGCCGGCGGGGTCGACCCGGCTCGCTCGACGCTGTTCGTGCAGTCGCACGTCCCGGAGCACACGGAGCTGGCCTGGCTCCTGAGCTGCCAGACGGGCTTCGGTGAGGCGAGCCGGATGACGCAGTTCAAGGACAAGTCGGCCAAGCAGGGCACCGAGGGCACCACCGTCGGTCTGTTCACCTACCCGGTGCTCATGGCGGCCGACATCCTCGTCTACGACGCCAACCTGGTGCCGGTCGGCGAGGACCAGCGCCAGCACCTCGAGCTGACGCGTGACCTCGCGGAGCGGCTCAACGCCCGGTTCGGCGCGGGGACCGCCGTCGTGCCGGACCCGTACATCGTCACCGCGACGGCGAAGATCCAGGACCTGCAGAACCCTGCCGCGAAGATGTCGAAGTCCAATGCCGGCGGCAAGGGCGTCATCTGGCTGCTCGAGAACCCCAAGAAGGCTGCGAAGGCGATCAAGTCGGCGGTGACCGACGCCGACGAGTCCTACGCGGTCTACTTCGACCGCGAGAAGAAGCCGGGCATCTCCAACCTGCTGACCATCTTCTCCGCCGTCACGGGTCGCGGGGTCGACGAGATCGCGACCGAGTACGACGGCCGTGGCTACGGCTACCTCAAGGTCGACCTGGCGGATGCCGTCGTCGCGTTCCTCGAGCCGTTCCAGGACCGCGCGAACACCTACCTGGCCGACCCGGCGCAGCTCGACAAGGTGCTCGACGACGGCGCGGCACGGGCGCGCGAGATCGCCGGTGAGGTGCGTGACCGGTACTTCGACCGGTTCGGGCTGCTGCCTCGAGGCGCCCGGTGAAGCTGCCCGCCCGAGGCCCCGAGCAGGTCAGGATCGGGATCGCCATCGCGATCCCCGAGCCGTACGCCACGCAGCTGCAGAACGCGCGTGCCGCCGTCGGCGACCCGCTGGCCGCCGCCATCCCGCCGCACATCACCGTGATCGGGCCGACGGTCGTCGACTCGTCGGTGCTGCCCGCCGTGTGCGAGCACCTGGAGAAGATCGCGGGCGAGACGCCGCCCTTCCGCATCCACCTGCGTGGCACGGCGACGTTCCGGCCCATCTCGCCGGTCGTGTTCGTCGCCCTCGCGGAGGGCATCGCAGAGTGCGAGCTCCTGGAGGAGCAGGCCCGTTCCGGCGTGCTGGCGCAAGAGCTGCGGTTCAACTATCACCCGCACGTCACCGTCGCCCACGAGGTACCCGACGAGGCGCTCGACCGGGCGTTCGACGAGATGAGCGGCTTCGAGGCGGTCTTCCACGTCTCAGCCCTCTCGATGTACGAGCACGGCGACGACGGCGTGTGGCGGCCGCAACGGGCCTTCACCCTCCGGGGGAGCCCGGCCGCCGGCCACTCATGACCGCCCTGCCTGACCGACCTGCCGACCGCGGGACGGCTCGATAGGGTCGGGGCGTGCCCGACAGACTTGCCCGCCTCCGTGACCTGGTGGTCGGCCTCGTCCAGTGGGCGTTCGACCTGCGTTCCGTCCGTGCCGTCAAGTGGTACCTGGCGCGCCGCGGGAATCTGCTCTGCGGCGGGATCGCCTACTCGGCGCTGTTCTCGTTGGGCGCCGCCCTGACGATCGGCGTGAGTGTCTTCTCCACCACTCTCCGCAACAACGCGGAACTCGAGAACGAGGTGTACGAACAGATCGACAAATGGGTCCCCGGTCTGCTCAAGGAGAGCCCGGGCGACGACCAGGGCCTGGTCGATCCCGACCAGCTCGTCCGGGCGACGGCCTGGAGCTGGACGACCGTCGTCGCCGCCGTCGTCTTCCTGTGGACCGCGATCAGCGTGATGGGGGCGCTGCGGCACTCGGTGCGCTCGATGTTCGATGCCCCGGTGGTAGGCGTCAACCCGGTGCTCTCGAAGGTGTGGCAGCTTGCGGGGTTCCTCATCCTCGGGGTCATGCTGGTCACCGCGGCGGCGGCGAGCATCGTCTCCCAGAGGGTGGACCAGCTGGTGACCCGATGGTTCGGCGACACGGTGGTACTGGGATGGGCCTTCGCGGTCGGCACCTTCGTCGTGGGGGTGCTCCTCGACGCCGTGCTCGTGTACCTGATCGTCCGGGTCGTCGGCCAGGTGCGACCGCGCCGGAAACGGGACCTGGTGATCGGCTGCCTGGTGGCGGGCCTGGCGACCAGCGGTCTGCGCTGGGCCGGGACCTCGCTGGTGACGGCCAGCGCGTCGCGCAATGTCATCCTGGCGTCGTTCGTGACGCTCGCGACAATCCTGCTGCTGGTCAACTTCGTCGCCCGCGTCCTGCTGCTGGTGTGCGCGTGGGTGTACGACCCGCCCCGGCTCGACGAGATCGAGAGGGCGGAGCAGACGGTCGCGGCCATGCGGCGCGAGGCCGAGATCGAGCGTCAGGTCCGCCAGGGGCCGGGCAGCGGCAGGCTCTACAGTCCCGTCGTGCGGGGGGTGCGCCGCGGGCTCTACGCCTTCTGACGTGCGTTACCTCGCGCCGTCGTCCACTACCTCGCCGTACTACCTCGGCGTCAGAACGCGCGGGTGATCATCGCCCGCTTGACCTCCTGGATCGCCTTGGTGACCTCGATGCCGCGCGGGCAGGCCTCGGTGCAGTTGAAGGTCGTGCGGCAGCGCCACACGCCCTCCTTGTCGTTGAGAATCTCCAGACGCTGGGTGGCGCCCTCGTCACGGGAGTCGAAGATGAACCGGTGCGCGTTGACGATCGCTGCCGGGCCGAAGTACTGGCCGTCGGTCCAGAACACCGGGCAGGACGACGTGCACGCGGCGCACAGGATGCACTTGGTCGTGTCGTCGAACCGGTCGCGGTCGGCCTGTGACTGGATGTTCTCACGGCTCGGCTCGTTCCCGGAGGTGATGAGGAACGGCATGATCTCGCGGTAGGAGGCGAAGAACGGCTCCATGTCGACCACGAGGTCCTTGATCACGGGCAGGCCCTTGATCGGCTCGACCGTGATCGGCTTGTCGGGGTTGACGTCCTTGAGGAGCGTCTTGCACGCCAGCCGGTTGCGGCCGTTGATGCGCACGGCGTCCGAGCCGCACACGCCGTGGGCGCAGGAGCGGCGGAACGTCAGGGAGCCGTCCAGCTCCCACTTGATCTTGTGCAGGGCGTCCAGGACGCGGTCCGTCCCGTGCGCGGTGACGGTGTGCTCCTCCCAGGTCGCCTCGTCGGAGACCTCCGGGTTGAACCGGCGGATCTTCAGCGTGACCTCGAAGGACGCGACAGCGCCCGCCTGTCCGTCCGGAGCGGCGTTCGCGGTGTTTTCAACAACAGCAGTCATCAGTACTTCCGCTCCATCGGCTCGTAGCGCGTCTGGGTGACGGTCTTGGACCCCAGGACCACCTTGTAGTCCCCGAAGTCCTCGACGTGGTCGAAGTAGCCCTCGACGTGGCCGTCGGCGGCGTCGGGAGCCGACGTCGGACGGCGGTACGCCATCGTGTGCAGCATGTAGTTGGTGTCGTCGCGGTCCGGGTAGTCCTCCCGGTAGTGGCCACCGCGCGACTCGCGGCGGTTGAGCGCCGCGACCACCGTCACCTCGGCGATGTCGAGCAGGAAGCCCAGCTCGATCGCCTCGAGGAGGTCGGTGTTGAACAGGGTGCCCTTGTCCTGGACGGACACGTTCTTGTACCGCTTCTGCAGCTCGCGGATGTCGGCCGCGGCCTGCTCGAGCGACTCCTGGGTGCGGAAGACCTGGGCGTTGGCGTCCATGGTCTCCTGCAGCGCCTTGCGGACCTCGGCCACCCGTTCGCCCTCGGGGCGGTCCCGCATCTCGCTGAGCTGTGCCTCGACGCGTGCGGTGGGGTTCTCGGGGATCGGCAGGTGCTGCTCGACCGTCTGGGCGTAGGCGGCGGCCGACCGGCCGGAGCGCTTGCCGAAGACGTTGATGTCGAGCAGGGAGTTGGTGCCGAGGCGGTTCGACCCGTGCACCGAGACGCAGGCGACCTCGCCGGCGGCGTAGAGGCCCTTGACCACGTTGTGGCCGTCCCGGAGCACCTCGCCCTCGATGTTCGTGGGCACGCCGCCCATGGCGTAGTGCGCGGTGGGGTAAACGGGCACCGGCTCGGTGTAGGGCTCGATACCGAGATAGGTACGCGCGAACTCGGTGATGTCCGGCAGCTTGGCGTCGATGTGCGCCGGCTCCAGGTGCGTCAGGTCGAGCAGCACGTAGTCCTTGTCAGGGCCGGCGCCGCGACCCTCGCGCACCTCGTTCGCCATCGACCGGGCGACGATGTCGCGCGGAGCGAGGTCCTTGATGGTGGGGGCGTAGCGCTCCATGAACCGCTCACCCTCGGAGTTGCGCAGGATGCCGCCCTCGCCACGTGCCGCCTCGGAGAGCAGGATGCCGAGCCCCGCGAGACCGGTGGGGTGGAACTGGAAGAACTCCATGTCCTCGAGCGGCAGGCCACGCCGGTAGGCGAGAGCCATCCCGTCGCCCGTGAGGGTGTGGGCGTTCGACGTGGTCTTGAAGATCTTGCCCGCGCCGCCCGTGGCGAAGATGATCGCCTTCGCCTGGAACACGTGGATCTCGCCCGAGGCGAGGTCGTAGGCCACGACACCGGTCGCGTTGACCTCGGCGCCGTCCTCGATGTCCTCGGTGGTGAGGTCGTGGTCCGTGAGCAGGTCCAGCACGTAGAACTCGTTGAAGAACTCGACGTCCTGCTTGACGCAGTTCTGGTAGAGCGTCTGCAGGATCATGTGACCCGTCCGGTCCGCGGCGTAGCACGCGCGGCGGACCGCGGCCTCGCCGTGGTTGCGGGTGTGTCCGCCGAACCGTCGCTGGTCGATGCGACCCTCCGGCGTCCGGTTGAACGGCAGACCCATCCGCTCCAGGTCCAGCACGGCGTCGATGGCCTCCTTGGCCATGACCTCGGCGGCGTCCTGGTCGACGAGGTAGTCGCCGCCCTTGATGGTGTCGAAGGTGTGCCACTCCCAGTTGTCCTCCTCGACGTTCGCCAGGGCGGCGCACATGCCGCCCTGGGCGGCGCCGGTGTGGGAACGCGTGGGGTACAGCTTGGAGATGACCGCGGTGCGGGCCCCCTTCGAGGCCTCGAGCGCCGCGCGCATGCCGGCGCCGCCTGCGCCGACGATGACGACGTCGTACTGGTGGGTCTGCATCGGTTCCGATGCCTCCTGCGGCGAGTGGTGGATCAGCGGGCTGGGGAGATGCGCGGGCTCAGGCCGTGCAGAACGAGGCGAGGAGCTCGGCCGGCGCGTCGGACGGGCACGGGTCGAACGTGAAGATGACCAGGGTGCCGAGCACGACGGTGATCGTGAACGCCAGGTAGAGCAGCACCTTGAGCACACCGCGGGTGGCGTCCCGCTCGGCGTAGTCGTTGATGATCGTCCGCACGCCGTTGGTGCCGTGGATCATCGCCAGCCACAGCATGAGCAGGTCCCACGTCTGCCAGAACGGGCTGGCCCACTTGCCGCCGACGAAGGCGAAATCGATGGCGTGCACGCCGTCGCCCACCATGAGGTTGACGAACAGGTGGCCGAAGACGAGCACGACGAGCAGCACGCCGGAGGCCCGCATGAACACCCACGAGTACAGCTCGAAGTTGCCGCGGGTGGTCTTGCGGCGCGCGTACGGGGAGCGCGGCGTGGGGATCGCGGTCTGGGTGCTCATCAGTGGCCTCCGAAGACGATCGAGAGGTGGCGGGGCAGGAACCCTGCCATGGTCACCACGAACAGGCCGAGGACGACCCACAGCATGACCCGCTGGTACCGCGTTCCCTGGGACCAGAAGTCGACCAGCGCGACGCGGATGCCGTTGAAGGCGTGGAAGACGATGGCGGCCACCAGGCCGGCCTCGCCCAGCCCCATGATCGGCGTCTGGTACGTGCCGATGACGGCGTTGTACGCCTCGGGGGAGACCCGCACGAGCGCCGTGTCGAGCACGTGGACGAGCAGGAAGAAGAAGATGAGCACGCCGGTCACGCGGTGCGCGACCCACGACCACATGCCTTCGCGGCCGCGGTAGAGCGTGCCAGCGGGAGCAGTCGGCACGGGGGAGCCTCCATTGGCGGATTCGGGCGGGTTACGTGAAGTCACTGTAGTGACACCGAGTCGCGATCGGGTCACGGAGTGTCCGAAAACGGCGTCTCTGCGCGGTTTCTGTGACACATTCCACAGGCTTCGTGTCGGCCGGCGGGAACCCGTCACTATGCTGCGAACATGCCTTCGTCTGCCATTCCCGGATTCCGCGCCGTCGTCCCGGCGGGAGGGTCCGGCACGCGGCTCTGGCCGGTCTCGCGCGCCGACCGCCCGAAGTTCCTGCACGACCTGACGGGATCCGGGCGGACGCTGCTGCAGGCGACCGCCGACCGCCTCGCGCCGTTGGCCGGTGACGACGGGATCCTCGTCGTCACCGGTGAGCGGCACGTCGCCGCGGTGCGCGAACAGCTCCCGGGCGTCGGGGCGGACCAGGTGCTGGCCGAGCCGAGCCCGCGCGACTCCATGGCGGCCATCGGCCTGGCCGCGGCGGTGCTGGAACGCCGTGCGGGCGACGTCGTCCTCGGCTCCTTCGCGGCCGACCAGGTCGTGACCGGCAGCCGGGAGTTCGAGCGCTCGGTCCGCGAGGCGGTGGAGGCGGCCCGTGCCGGGTACGTCACGACCGTCGGCATCGCCGCGTCCCGGCCCTCGACCGCGTTCGGCTACGTGCGCGGCGGGAGCCCGCTCGACGTCGCGGGCGCGCCGAGCGCGGTGCACGTGCAGGGCTTCACCGAGAAGCCGGACGCCGCGACCGCGCGGGAGTACCTGACCTCGGGGGAGTACCGGTGGAACGCCGGCATCTTCGTCGCGTCCACGAGCGTGCTGCTGGGTCACCTCGCCGAGCAGCGACCCGCTCTGCACGACGGGCTGCGCCGCGTGGCGGACGCCTGGGACACCCCGGACCGTGCGCGGGTGCTCGCCGAGGTGTGGCCCGGCCTGGAGAAGGTCGCGATCGACCATGCCGTGGCCGAGCCGGTGGCCGCGGCGGGCGGCGTCGCGATGGTGCCCGGTTCGTTCGGCTGGGACGACGTCGGCGACTTCAACTCCCTCGCGGCGCTGCTGCCGGCGGACGACGACTCCGGGTCGAAGGTCCTCGGCGACGGCGCGGACGTGGTGCGGGTGCAGAGCGCGGGGTCGGTGGTCGTCCCGGCGAGCGGCCGCACGGTGACGCTGCTCGGCATCGACGACGTGGTGGTGGTCGACACCCCGGACGCGCTGCTGGTGACGACGCGGGCGCGAGCCCAGCAGGTGCGGCGCATGGTCGACGCGGTGCGCGACCACGGCCGCGAGGACCTGCTGTGAGCGGCGTCGGTGCGGCGGCGGGGCGTCTCGACGCCGTGGTCGCCGAGCTCGAGCCGGAGCTCGTCGCGGTCCGGCGCGACCTGCACGCCCACCCGGAGGTCGCTCGCGAGGAGGTTCGGACGACGGCGGTGCTCGCGGAGCGTCTGCGCGCGGCCGGCCTGCAACCCCGGACGCTCGAGACGACCGGGCTCTTCTGCGACGTCGGCCCGGACGTCCCCGGACAGGGTCGGGTGGCGCTGCGCGCGGACATCGACGCGCTGCCCCTGGACGACCTGTGCGGGTGCGACTTCGCCTCGACCGTGCCGGGCGTCGCCCACGCCTGCGGCCACGACGTGCACGCGGCCGTCGTGCTCGGTGCGGGGCTCGCGCTGGCCCGGCTGGACGCCGAAGGGCTGCTCGACGTCGGTGCCCGCCTGGTCTTCCAGCCCGCAGAGGAGTCCATGCCCGGCGGGGCGCACGAGGTCATCGCCCAGGGCGTGCTCGACGGGGTCGACCGGATCGCGGCCGTGCACGCCGAGCCGAAGCTCGACGTCGGGCGCATCGGCACCCGGATCGGGCCGATCACCTCGGCGTCCGACCTCGTGACCGTGCGGCTGTCGTCCGGGGGCGGGCACACGTCCCGCCCGCACCTGACCGGCGACGTCGTCTACGCCCTCGGGCAGGTGATCACCCAGGTGCCCGCCGTGCTCGGCCGGCGGCTGGACCCGCGCTCGGGGGTCAACCTGACCTGGGGTGCCGTCGAGTCGGGCAACGCGCACAACGCCATCCCGATGTCGGGGGTCGCCCGGGGCACGCTGCGCTGCCTGGACGTGCGCGCGTGGGAGAAGGCCGGCCAGGTGCTGCACGACGCCGTCGAGCAGGTCGTGGCCCCCTACGACGTCGACGTGAGCGTGCACCACGTCCGCGGCGTCCCGCCGGTCGACAACGACGCCGACGTGACCGCGCGGCTCGAGGCCGCCGGCGCCGCCGTCCTGGGCGAGGAGGGAGTGGTCCTGACCGAGCAGTCGCTCGGTGGCGAGGACTTCGCCTGGTACCTGACGAAGGTGCCGGGCGCGATGGCACGCCTCGGCACCGCGACCCCCGGCGGCCGGCGGTACGACATCCACCAGGGTGACCTGGTCGTCGACGAGCGGGCGATCGGGATCGGGGCGAGGTTGCTGGCACGTTTCGTCCTCGGTCCGGGCCCGGCCGCGGACGTACCGCTTCGGTAACGACTCGGCCACGGGAGGCCCCGGTGGCATCGAGGACGCCGAGCGATGGTTACGCTTGCCGTCTCTGATCGTGAGACGGGCGAGCGCCCGCGCTCACCCACCCTCATCGACAGGAGTGACAGGTGAAGAGAGCCATCCAGCTCACCGCCCTCGCAGGCGCTGCCGCGCTGACCCTCGCGGCATGCGGGTCTGCCCCCGAGGAGTCCACCGGCGAATCGACCGAGAACGGCGCGGCGCAGTCCGACTTCACCGCCTGCATCGTCTCGGACGAGGGCGGGTTCGACGACAAGAGCTTCAACCAGCTGAGCTTCGAGGGCGCCAAGAAGGCGGCCGACGAGCTCGGGGCCCAGTTCAACGAGGTCCAGTCCCAGTCGGAGACCGACTACCAGCCCAACGTGCAGGCCCTGGTGGACGAGGGCTGCAACGCCATCGTCGCCGTCGGCTTCGCGCTCTCGGCCGACACGGTCGAGTCGGCGAACAGCAACCCGGACATCGACTACATCCTGGTCGACGACGCCGCGGACAACGACTTCGACGGCGAGGCGGACGCGGAGAACGTCAAGCCGCTGCTGTACAACACGGCCGAGGCCGCGTTCCTCGCGGGCTACCTCGCGGCGGGCTACTCCGAGGCCGGCAAGGTCGGCACGTTCGGCGGCCAGCCGTTCCCGACCGTGACGATCTTCATGGACGGCTTCAAGCAGGGCGTCGAGCACTTCAACGAGGTCAACGACGCCGAGGTCGAGGTCATCGGCTACGCCGGTGGCGAGGACGGCGCGTTCACCGGTGGCTTCGCGGCCAACGAGACGGCCAAGACGACGGCGACGAACATCCTGGGCCAGGGCGTCGACGTGATCCTCCCGGTCGGCGGGCCGATCTACCAGTCCGCGATCGCCGCGATCGAGGACTCGGGCCGCGACGTCGCGCTCATCGGTGTGGACGCGGACTTCTACGAGACCGACCCGACCACGCAGCCGTACGTGCTGACCTCCATCCTCAAGAAGATGGACGTCTCCACCTACGAGGCCGTGAAGTCCTCCGGCGAGGGCACCTTCGACCCCGAGCCCTACGTCGGCACCCTGGAGAACGAGGGCGTGGGCCTGGCCCCGCTGCACGACTTCGAGGACAAGGTCGACCCGGAGCTCATGGCCGAGGTCGACGAGCTGCGCCAGCAGATCATCGACGGCGAGCTCGAGGTCACGTCCTACCTGGACCAGTGACGAGGAGCTGAAGATCACCGCCGACGCGGCGGGGCACGGGATCTCACCCGGGTCCCGCCGCGCCGTGCGGCCTAGGCTGGCCGGGGGATCGTGAGGAAGGTGGACGCGCCACGATGAGGCTCGAGCTACGGGGGATCACCAAGCGTTTCGGTGCGCTGGTGGCCAACGACCACATCGACCTGGTGGTCGAACCCGGGGAGATCCACTGTCTCCTCGGCGAGAACGGGGCGGGCAAGTCCACCCTGATGAACGTCCTGTACGGGCTGTACGACGCCGACGAGGGCGAGATCCTCCTCGACGGGGAGGTGCAGGACTTCGACGGTCCCGGTGACGCGATGGCTGCCGGCATCGGCATGGTCCACCAGCACTTCATGCTCGTGCCCGTCTTCAGCGTGGCCGAGAACGTCATGCTGGGCCACGAGGTCACGCGCGGCCCCGGTCTGCTCGACCTGGAGTCGGCCCGCGCCACGGTGCGCGACACCGCCGACCGCTTCGGGTTCCACGTCGACCCGGACGCCGTGGTCGAGGACCTCCCGGTCGGTGTGCAGCAGCGCGTCGAGATCATCAAGGCGCTGAGCCGTGACGCCCAGGTCCTCGTCTTCGACGAGCCGACGGCGGTGCTCACCCCGCAGGAGACCGACGAGCTCATGTCGATCATGCGCCAGCTCCGCGACGAGGGGAAGGCGATCGTCTTCATCACGCACAAGCTGCGTGAGGTCCGTGAGGTCGCCGACCGGATCACGGTCGTGCGCCACGGCAAGGTCGTCGGTGAGGCGGAGCCCACGGCGTCCGACAACGAGCTGGCCTCCCTCATGGTGGGGCGCGCGGTCCAGCTCACCGTCGACAAGCAGGCGGCACGCCCGCGGGAGAACGAGCTCGCGGTGCGCAACCTGGTCGTCGCACGCCAGGACGGCCAGGTGGTCGTCGACGACCTGAGCTTCACCGTGCACGGCGGCGAGATCCTTGTGGTCGCAGGTGTGCAGGGCAACGGGCAGACGGAGCTGACCGAGGCGCTGCTCGGGCTGCACCCCGGCGGGAGCGGCTCGATCAGCCTCGACGGCAACGAGCTGCGAGGTCGCTCGGTGCGCCAGATCCTCGACGCGGGCGTCGGGTTCGTGCCCGAGGACCGCAGCACGGACGGCCTGGTCGGCGAGTTCACGATCGCGGAGAACCTCATCCTGGACCGGACGGCCGGGCCGCCCTTCGTGCGGGCCGGCAGCCTCCAGCTCGCGGCCCGCGACGAGTTCGCGCGCGAGAAGGTGAACGAGTACGACGTCCGCACGATCGGCATCGACCTGCCCGTGGGCCGGCTCTCCGGCGGCAACCAGCAGAAGGTGGTGCTCGCCCGCGAGCTCTCCCGCGAGCTGCGGCTCCTGGTGGCCGCCCAGCCCACGCGTGGCGTGGACGTGGGTTCCATCGAGTTCATCCACAAGCAGATCGTGGCCGCGCGCGACACCGGCATCCCGGTCGTGGTGGTCTCCACCGAGCTGGACGAGGCGGTGGCCCTGGCCGACCGCATCCTGATCATGTACCGCGGCAAGGTCGTGGGCATCGTCCCGGCAGACACCCCGCGCGACGTGCTCGGGCTGATGATGGCGGGCATCGCCCCCGAGACCGAAGGAGAGGCCGCGTGAGCGACGCGTCGGGCCGGCACCCGGCCGAGGAACCCGAGAACCCGCTCGACGAGGCCGCGCAGCGGGCCGCCGCCGAGCACGAGCCCGGGCTGGCCGAGGAGCTGGAGCAGGAACGGGCCCGGGAGGCCGCTCCGGCGATCGAGGAGACGGACGACCGCTGGCGCGACGCGTTCCGACGCGTCGCTGCGGGCGGCTGGGCCGTCTCCCTGGGCGCCATCCTGCTGGCGGTGATCGCCGGCTCGCTGATGATCATCGTCACCGACGAGGCCGTGCAGGCGGCCGCGGGGTACTTCTTCGCGCGGCCGGGCGACATGCTCACGGCGGCCGCGGAGGCGGTCGGCGGTGCCTACTCGGCGCTCTTCCAGGGTGCCGTGTACAACTTCGGTGCGGACACGTTCGCCGCGGGGATCCGGCCGCTGACCCAGACCCTGACCAACGCCACGCCCCTGATCGCGGCGGGGCTCGGCGTCGCCATCGCGTTCCGTGCCGGTCTGCTCAACATCGGCGGGCAGGGCCAGATGCTCGTGTCCGCGGCGGCTGCCGGCTGGGTCGGGTTCGGCCTCACCGGCCTGCCGGTCGTGGTGCACCTGATCGTCGCGATGGTCGCGGGCATCCTCGCTGGTGCGCTGTGGGCGGGCATCGCGGGTCTCCTCAAGGCTCGCACCGGTGCCCACGAGGTGATCGTCACGATCATGCTCAACTACGTCGCGTACTACCTCGTGTCGTACTTCCTGGCGACGCCGGGCCTGATGCAGGCCCCTGGTTCGGCCAACCCGAAGACCCCGCCCACCCCCGAGTCGGCGACGCTGCCTCCGCTGCTGGGCGAGCGCTACAACCTGCACTGGGGCTTCGTGCTGTCGCTGCTCGCCGTCGTCGTCGTGTGGTGGCTGCTCAACCGCTCCGCGGTCGGCTTCTCCTACCGCGCCGTCGGCGAGAACCCGCGTGCGGCGCGGGTCGCGGGCATCGACGTGCCGCGGGCCACCGTGTCGGTGATGCTCGTCGCCGGTGCCCTGGTCGGCCTGGCCGGCATCACGCAGGTGCTCGGCACCGTGACGACCGGGTTCGGCGCGGACATCGACGCCGGCATCGGCTTCGACGCGATCACCGTGGCGCTGCTGGGCAACTCCAACCCCGTGGGCGTCCTGGGCGCGGGCATCCTGTTCGGCGGCTTCAAGGCCGGTGGCTCCGCCATGCAGGCGGCCGAGGGGATCCCCATCGAGATCGTCCTGGTCGTGCAGTCCCTCATCGTGCTGTTCATCGCCGCCCCGCCGCTCGTGCGGGCGATCTTCCGGCTCCCGCAGCCGGGCAGCACGCCGAAGAAGAAGCGGTCGCAGACCGCCCGCAAGGAGGTCTCGGCATGAGCGCCGCCACCGTCGACGGGACGACAGCCGCCCCGGACGCCCCGCGCACGCTGAGCACCGTCACGTGGAAGACGTCGATCTCGCTCGGGGTCGTCCTCGCCCTGTACGCGCTCCTGCTCGTCCTCGCCCCGCACGAGGGCAGCGCGAGGTTCGCGCTCTCCACGCCGACCGACTTCTTCCAGATCCCCGTGTACGTGGTGCCCGGCATGGCCACAGCCTGGATCTGCGGCGCGCTCGCCGCCGTCATGGTGGCGCTCTCGGTGGCGGCCACCCGGCGCGCCCGGCGCACCTCGGTGTGGGTGCCGTCGGTCTTCGCCGCAGTCCTGCTCGTGGGCTTCCTCGCGTGGGCGGCGGCGGGCAGCCCGCGCGACCTCTCCGTGGTCGGGCTCCTGGGCGGCGCACTCGTGCTGTCGGTGCCGCTCGTGTACGGGGCGCTGAGCGGCGTCATCGGCGAGCGGTCGGGCACCATCAACATCGCCATCGAGAGCCAGCTCCTGGCCGGTGCGTTCACCGCCGCGATCGCGGGGTCGCTGACGAAGAGCCCGTGGGTCGGGCTCCTGGCCGCGATGGCTGCCGCGGCGCTGGTCGCGCTGGTGCTGGCCGTGTTCACCATCACCTACCGCGTCAACCAGATCATCGTCGGTGTGGTGCTCAACGTGCTGGTCATCGGCCTGACGAGCTTCTTCTACTCGCTGGTCCTGGTGCCGAACACGGCGACGCTGAACACCACCGTCCGGTTCGAGCGGATCCCGATCCCGCTCCTGGACCGGATCCCGGTGATCGGCCCGGTGCTGTTCGACCAGACGATCATCGTGTACCTGATGTTCGTCATCGTGGCGGTCGTCTGGTACGCCCTCTTCCGCACCCGCTGGGGCCTGCGGCTGCGGGCGGTCGGCGAGCACCCCCGCGCGGCCGACACCGTCGGCGTCGACGTGCTGCGCACGCGGTACCGGGCGTTGCTCGTCGCCGGTGCCGTGGGCGGCATGGGAGGCGCGTTCTACACGGTGGTGTCGATCAACCAGTTCAACCGTGAGATGACGGCGGGAGCGGGCTTCATCGCACTGGCCGCGATGATCTTCGGCAAGTGGGACCCGGTCCGCGCGGCGCTGGCCGGTCTGCTGTTCGGGTTCGCGACGAACCTGCAGAACGTGCTGTCGGTGGTCGGCTCGCCCGTGCCCAGCCAGTTCATGCTCATGCTGCCGTACATCGTCACGCTGTTCGCCGTGGCGGGGCTCGTCGGCCGGTCCCGGCCGCCTGCCGCCCTCGCCACCCCGTACACCACGGAGTAGCCGGTGGCACCGCACGAGACCGCCATGGACTGGGACGCCCTGCGTGCCGCCGCCCACGAGGTCGCGCAGCGCGCGTACGTGCCGTACTCGGGCTACCCCGTGGGGGCGGCCGCCTACGCCGACGACGGCCGGCTCCTCGTGGGCTGCAACGTCGAGAACGCCGGGTACGGCGTCACGCTGTGCGCCGAGTGCTCCCTGGTCTCGGCGCTCGTCACGGGTGGTGGGGGTCGGCTGACCGCCTTCACGTGCGTCACCGGCCGCGGCGACCTGATCACCCCCTGCGGGCGGTGCCGCCAGCTCCTGTGGGAGCACGGCGGCCCCGACCTGCTCGTCGAGACGCCGCGGGGCGTCGTCACCATGTCCGAGATGCTGCCGCAGGCGTTCGGACCGGAGGACCTGAACCGATGAACGAACCGTTCGACGCCGTCGACGTCATCCGTACCAAGCGGGACCGGGCCCACCTGTCCGCCGCGCAGATCGACTGGGTCGTGGACGCCTACACCCGGGGCGCGGTCGCCGAGGAGCAGATGTCGGCGCTCGCCATGGCGATCCTGCTCAACGGCATGAGCCGCGGTGAGGTCGCCCGGTGGACCCAGGCGATGATCGCCTCGGGCGAGCGGATGGACTTCTCCGAGCTGTCGCGCCCGACGGCGGACAAGCACTCCACCGGCGGGGTGGGGGACAAGATCACGCTGCCCCTGGCACCGCTGGTGGCGGTGTTCGGGGTGGCCGTGCCACAGCTGTCCGGCCGCGGGCTGGGGCACACCGGCGGCACCCTGGACAAGCTCGAGTCGATCCCGGGCTGGCGCGCGGGCCTGAGCAACGCGGAGATCCTGGCCCAGCTCGACGACGTCGGCTCCGTCATCTGTGCCGCCGGCGCCGGGCTCGCGCCGGCGGACAAGAAGCTCTACGCGCTGCGCGACGTCACGGGCACGGTCGAGGCGATCCCCCTCATCGCCAGCTCGATCATGTCCAAGAAGATCGCCGAGGGCACGGGTGCGCTGGTGCTCGACGTGAAGGTCGGCTCCGGTGCGTTCATGAAGGAGATCGCCGACGCGCGCGAGCTCGCGCGCACGATGGTCGAGCTCGGCACCGACGCCGGGGTCCGCACGGTCGCGCTGCTCACGGACATGTCCGTGCCGCTGGGGCGGACGGCGGGGAACGCCCTCGAGGTGCGCGAGTCCGTCGAGGTGCTCGCCGGCGGGGGACCGGCGGACGTCGTCGACCTCACCGTCGCGCTGGCCGTGGAGATGCTCGACGCCGCGGGACGACCGACGGCCGAGGCGGAGGTCCGCGCCGCGCTGCAGGACGGCCGCGCGATGGACGTGTGGCGCCGGATGATCAGCGCCCAGGGCGGAGACCCGGACGCCGAGCTGCCGGTGGCCGCGCACACCGAGGAGGTCCGCGCGGACCGGACCGGCGTCCTGGCCGCGCTCGACGCCTACGCCGTGGGCGTCGCCGCGTGGCGCCTGGGGGCGGGACGCTCGCGCAAGGAGGACCCCGTGCAGGCGGGCGCCGGCGTGGAGGTGCACGTCCGCCCGGGCGAGCAGGTCGTCGCCGGGCAGGCCGTCATGACCCTGCACACCGACACCCCGGAGCGGTTCGTCCGGGCGCGGGAGGCGCTCGACGGCGGGTGGCAGGTCGCACCGTCGGGCACCTCGGTCCCGCGGCGCCCGATCGTCCTCGACCGGATCCACTGACGCGGCGGACGGCGTGCGGGCGGGGCGGGACGCGCTGCGGCTGACCGACCTCCTGGAGGCCGCGGGGCTGTTCTGCGGCCCCGTACCCCCACCGGTCGCGCAGCGCGCGGGCGCGCGCACCACGCCACGCGTTCCGTACGCCGTGGAGTTAGCGCTGCGCGACGCCGACCCGCGGGTGCGCCAGCGCGTGCTCGACCCGCTGGGCCGCGATCAGGGCGCCCCGCGGACCGGCCGGCCGGTCCCGTTGTTCCTGCCGGAGCTGACGGCAGGGCCACGGTCAGCAGGACGACCAGGCCCGCGACGGCTCGCGCCGGAGGCACGCCAGGTCGACGAGACCACGTGCGGGGCGGCGGTGCTCGCGGTGCTCCGCCTGGCGGGCGACCCGGCGGCCGCGCTCGCCCTGGCCCGGGACCCTCGTGGCGCCCGGCACGCGTTCGCCGCGCTGCAGCGGCAGATCCACGCCCGTGCGCGCCGGGTCTGGCCGCGCAGGCTCGGCACCCCGCCGTGGGGTGCGGCCCGTGAGGCGCGGTTCGGCTCGGTGCGCTACACGCACCGGGTGGTCGGCCGCCACGAACCGTCCGAGGGGTCGCGAGCCGTCCTGCGTGCCGCCGTCGTCGCCGCGGCGGCGGGGGTGCCGGTGCCGCTGTACACGGGCGGCGACCTGGGCCACGGCGCGACGACGGCCGTACCGCGCCACGTGGTCCTCCTGACGGCGGTGCGGGACACCTCCGCCGGGCCGATCGCGACACTGTACGAGCCGTCGTCGGGCGCGATGCACGCCCTGCCGGTCGACGCGCTGCGCGGGCCGGGCGGCGCCCCGGGGGCGCAGGCGAGCCGCGGCCGGGCGCTCGGTGGCTGGCCGCACGTGGTCTGGGCGGTCCTGCCGCGCGAGGAGGACCGATCGGGGTCAGCATGGGGGCATGAGCACGACACCCTCTGACGCCTGGCGCGACGCCGGCCTGGAAGCCCCGGACGACACCACGAACCTCGTCGAGGAGTCGAGCACGCCGCCTGCCACCCCGGAGCACCCGGAGGAGACCGACGAGTACCGCCCCGCGACGCCCCGTCCCGACCTGGACGGCGAGGCGTCCGAGGCCGACGTCGCCGAGCAGGCGAGCATCGTCACCTCGCCCGAGGACGACCCGGACGCCGTCTGACCGGTAGGTTGGGGGGCATGACGCAAGCGCTCCACGACGCGATCCCCGACCTGCCGAAGGTCCTCCTCCACGATCACCTCGACGGTGGCCTGCGCCCGCAGACGGTGCTCGAGCTGGCGGCCGAGGTGGGCCACGAGCTGCCGGCCGACGACGCCGCGTCGCTCGGTGCCTGGTTCCGCGACGCGGCCGACTCGGGTTCGCTGCCGCGCTACCTGGAGACGTTCGACCACACGATCGCGGTCATGCAGACCCCGGAGTCCCTCGCCCGCGTGGCACGCGAGGCGGTCGTCGACCTGGCGGCCGACGGCGTCGTCTACGCCGAGCAGCGGTGGGCACCGGAGCAGCACCTGCAGCGGGGGATGAGCCTGCCCGAGACGGTCGAGGCCGTGCAGGCCGGGATCGACGAGGGCGTGCGCGAGGCCGCGGCCGCCGGACGGACGATCCGCGTGGGCCAGCTCGTCACCGCGATGCGGCACACCGACCGGTGGATCGAGATCGCCGAGCTGGCGGTGGCCTACCGCGGGGCCGGCTCCGTCGGTTTCGACATCGCCGGGCCGGAGGACGGGTTCCCGCCGGACCGCCACGTCGAGGTGTGGCGGTTCCTGGCGGAGCACAACTTCCCCACGACGATCCACGCCGGTGAGGCGGCCGGGCTGGACTCGATCGGTCAGGCCGTGCACCTCGGCCAGGCGGACCGGCTCGGCCACGGCGTGCGCATCGCGGACGACATCACGTTCGACCACGGCTCCGGGACGGCGGAGCTCGGCGAGCTGGCGCACTGGGTCCGCGACCACCAGATCGCCCTGGAGGTCTGCCCGGTGTCCAACCTGCAGACCGGGGCGGCGACGTCGATCGCCGAGCATCCGATCACGCGGCTCAAGGAGCTCGACTTCGCGGTCACGCTCAACACCGACAACCGCCTGATGTCGCAGACCTCGATGTCCCACGAGATGCGCCGGCTCGTCGCGGAGGCCGGCTGGACCATCGACGACCTGGCCGACGTGACCATCACCGCGGCGTGGAGCGCGTTCATGCACCACGACGAGCGCCGCGAGCTCGTCGACGAGCTGATCCTGCCGGGGTACCAGAAGATCGAGGGGGCCCTCCGATGAACGCCGACCACCCGACGCCGACGACCAGGGCCGAGCTGGCCCGGTACGTCGACCACACGCTCCTCAAGCCCGAGGCGACCTCGGCCGACGTCACGGCGCTCGTCGAGGAGGGCGCCGGGCTCGGGGTCTTCTCCGTGTGCGTGTCGCCCACGTTCGTGGCGCACGCCGTCGAGGCGGCGGCCGGGCGGCTCGCGGTGGCGACGGTCTGCGGTTTCCCGTCGGGGAAGCACGCGAGCGACGTCAAGGCGGCGGAGGCCGCGCGGTCGGTGCTCGACGGTGCCGACGAGGTCGACATGGTCATCGACGTCGGCGTCGCGAAGGCCGGCGGCTTCGACCTGGTGCAGGCCGACGTCGCCGCCGTGCGCGCTGCCGTGCCGGCCGACAAGGTCCTCAAGGTCATCATCGAGTCCGCCGCGCTGAGCGACGGCGAGGTCGTCGAGGTGTGCCGAGCGGCGGAGGCCGCGGGTGCCGACTTCGTCAAGACGTCCACGGGGTTCCACCCCACCGGCGGGGCCTCGGTGCACGCCGTGGAGCTGATGGCGCGGACGGTGGGCGGCCGGCTGGGGATCAAGGCGTCGGGCGGGGTGCGCACGCTCGCCGACGCCCAGGCGATGATCACCGCGGGCGCGACCCGGCTCGGGCTGTCCGGCACGGCGGCCGTCCTGGCGGGCTTCGACGAAAGCACGGCTGGTGACGCGCCGTCCACGGCCGACGGCGGGTACTGAACCGGATAGCCTCGACGCCATGACCAGCGCTGACGTGAGTGAACCGCTCGTCGAGGTGCGTGAGGCGACGCGGACGCACGGCAGCGTGCAGGTGCTCGCCCCGACGTCCCTGACGCTGCACGCGGGCCAGGCCGCCGCCGTCGTGGGGGCCAACGGGAGCGGCAAGTCCACGTTGCTGGGGCTCGTCGCCGGGGCGGACGAACCGACGTCGGGCAGCGTGCGCACCCTCGGGCTGACGGCGGCGCGTGCCCGGCTGCGCCGGCGCGAGGACGTCACGCTGCTCATGGGCGGGCTACCCACCTACCGCGACCTGACGGTGGCGGAGCACCTGCGGCTGGTCAGCTCCGCCTGGGCGGGGAGGCACACGCTGGCCGACGTCGCCGAGACGTTGGCCGAGGCCGAGCTGGACCGTGTGCGCGACCAGTTCCCGTCCGAGCTGTCGTCGGGGGAGCGCCAGCTGTTCGCGCTGGCCACCACGCTCTACCGGCCCGCGCGGCTCGTGCTGCTCGACGAGCCCGAGCAGCGTCTCGACGCCCGGTGGCGCACCGTGGCACGCCGTCTCGTCGGGCGTGCCCTCGACGCCGGACGGACCGTCCTCGTCGCGACCCACGACAGCGGGCTGCGCGACGACGTCGCGGCCCGCGGTCAGGTGGTCGAGCTCGCCGAGCCAGGGCAGCGATGAGCGCTCCTGCAGGCACCGGGACGGGCAGCGCGGACCCGGACGACGCGGGCCCTGCGCGCGTGCACTACACGCCGTGGCGGCGCTGGCTGGGCCGGCTGCGCCGCCGCTCTGCGCTGGCTCGCGCGGCCGCGTCCGGCGCGGACCCGGGCGACCGCGTCTATCTCGTCTACGGCGTCGTCCTCCTGGCCCTGGTCTACGGACCGATGCTGTGGGCGGCGCTGTCCGTCGTGGGCGTCCCGCTCGGCGGTGCGGGCGGCGGCGAGGGTGCCGTGGCGGCCGAGCGGTGGAGCTCGAGCTCGTTCGACGGCCTGGTGGTGGTCGGGCTGTGCGTCGGCGGTGTCCTCGCACTCCTGGCGGTCAACGCCGCCCGCGCCGGCGGACCGCTGTGGACCAGCCCGTCCGAGGCGACGTTCGTGCTCGCCGGTCAGTTCCCGCCGGTGGCGGTGCTCTGGCGGCGGGTCGTGCTGCTCGCCGTCGGCGCGGCGGTCGTCGCGGCGTTCGGGGGGTCCGCTCTCGCGGCGGGCGCGCTGGGCCTCGCCGGGGGTGCGGGCGTGGTGCCCGCCGACGGCGTCGGCCCTGCGGACGTGGCGGGTTGGGCGCTGCTGGCGGGGTTCGCCGTCCAGGTCCCGCTGATGCTGGGCGTGGCGGCCCAGGCGCCGCGCTGGCGCACGGCGGCGCGGCGGACCGCAGGAGTGCTGCTCGGCCTGGGAGTGCTCGCACCGGTGCTGGAGGTCGTCGCCCCGCAGGTGCGTACCGCCGTCGGGCAGGTCTGCGCGGATCCCGCGGCGACCGGGGTCGCGTGCTCGCTGGCGACGGTGCCCGGACCGGGCCTGCTGGGTGTCGCCGGTGTGGCGGCGCTCCTCGCCGTGTGGTTGACGGTGCGTGTGCTGCCCACCGAGATGGACGTCGACGCGACCGCGGCGGCCCAGCGCAACACGGTCGCGACGTCCCAGGCCCTGATCGGCGGGGAGGCGGGCGGCCTGACCGACCTGCTGGGCCCGGTGCGGCTGCACGGCCGCCGCCGGACGCTCTGGCCCCCGCTGCTGTACCGGGCGCCCGTGGTGGCGCGGGACCTGCTGGGGCTGCGCCGGCGGGCGTGGACCGTCTTCGGCTCGCTGGTGGCGGGGACGGGCGGCACGCTGCTGGTCCTGGTGAGCATCCCGTCGCCGGACGGCCCCGGGTCTGCCTTCGGCGTCGTCCTGGGAGCGGCCGTGCTGTACGCGGCGACGTCGTCCTGGGCGTCCGGCCTGCGGGACATGGCCTCCCAGGCCAGGCCGGGCGGGTTGCTGCCCGGCGGCGTCGGCCGCCTCGTGGCGGCACACCTGGTGGTGCCGACGGCGCTCGGCGTCGTCGCGGTCGGGGCCGGCCTGGCGCTCGTGGTCCCCGTCGGTCTCGCCGGCCTGCCCGACGACGGAGCCACGGCGGTGGTGGTCGCGGTGACCACGGGTGTGCTGGTGCTCGCCGTGCGGTGCTGGGTCGCGGGCGCGACGACCGTCCCGACCGAGCTGTTCACGCCGGTGAGCGTGCCGGGTGGTGGTGACGCCTCCACGCTGATCGTCGCAGCGTGGTTCGTGCGGGGGTGGCTGATGGTCGTCGCTCTCGCGTGGTCGGCGTACCGCGGGGCGGGGGCGGGCACCGGAGCGCTGCTCGCCGTCGCCGTGGTGATCGTGCTCTCGGCCGCCTGGTTCGTGCGGTCCACCGTGCGACGCCTCGCGCGGACCTGACCGCGAAGGAGGTTAGGCTTACCTCTGATGACTGCAGCGACCCAGCGCCCGGACGGCCCGCCGGCCGGGCGGCGCACCCCGCACCACGCGACCGTCTCGGCCGTGCGTTGGCTCACACCGCACATGGTCCGCCTCACGTTCGCCGGGGACGCACTCGACGCGATCGACCGGCCCGCGGTGACCGACCTGTACCTCAAGCTCGTGGTCGGCGAGCCCCCGACGCCCGGATCCCGTCCCGTGGTGCGCACCTACACCGTCCGGGCCGTCCGCGCCGGCGAGTGGGACGTGGACTTCGTGGTGCACGGGGACGAAGGGCTCGCCGGCCCCTGGGCCGCCCGGGCTCGACCCGGAGACCCGGTGACGTTCCTCGGCCCGGGCGGCGGCTACGCCCCGGACCCGGAGGCGCCCTGGCACCTGTTCGTCGGGGACGACGCCGCGCTGCCGGCGATCGCGGCGGCCGTGGAGTCGCTGCCGCCGGGAGCCGTCGCGCACGCCTTCGTCGAGGTCCCCGGCCCGGCCGACGAGCAGCAGATCGTCACGGACGCGGACCTGCGGCTCACGTGGGTCCACCGTGGCGCGGCCGAGCTGACCGACACGGTCCGTGCAGCGCACGCGGCCGGCCGGCTGCCCACCGGTGTGCCGCACGCGTTCCTGCACGGCGAGGCCACGGTCGTGCGAGAGCTGCGCCGCTGGGTCCGTGCCGAGCTGGGCGTCGACAAGGACCGGCTGTCCGCCTCCGGGTACTGGCGCCGCGGGCACGACGACGAGGCGTGGCGGGCCGCGAAGCCACGGTGGAAGGCCGAGGTGGCGCAGGACGACGCCGAGCTCGCCGCGCCTCGCTGACGAGGCGCGGCGGCACCCTCAGAGCCCGAGGGCGGACGCCATCTCGCGCTGGAGGGCGTCGAGCCGCTCGTGCGCCGCGACCCGGGCCTTGCCGACGTCGTACGCGGACGCGTCCGGTGCGACGTCCGCGACCACCTCGAGGTAGCACTTGACCTTGGGCTCGGTGCCCGACGGTCGCACGATCACCCGCGTGCGGTCCTCGGCGAGCAGCAGGATGCCGTCCGTGGGCGGCAACCCCTCGTAGCCGTCGGACAGGTCCACGACCGTGCGCACCGACGAGCCGCCCAGCGACGACGGTGGGGCGGAGCGGAGGCGGGACATCGTCCCGGGGATCTGCGCCAGGTCGTCGAACCGCGCGGCGAGCTGGTCGGTGACGTAGAGCCCGTGCGCGCGGGCGATGTCGTCGAGCGCGTCGACCAGCGTCCGTCCGGACGCCTTGAGCCGGGCTGCGAGGGTCGCCACGACGACGGCGGCGCTGATGCCGTCCTTGTCGCGCACGTGCGCCGGGTCGACGCAGTAGCCGAGCGCCTCCTCGTAGCCGAACACCAGGCCGGGCGTGCGGGAGATCCACTTGAACCCGGTCAGGGTCGTCGCGTGCGCGACGCCGGCGTCCTCGGCCAGGCGGCCCAGCAGCCGGGAGGAGACCACCGAGCACGCGACCGTGGCGTCGACGCTGCCGGAGGCACGCCGCACGGCCTCCGCGCCGAGCAGCGCCCCCACCTCGTCGCCGTGCAGCATGCGCCAGCCGCTCGAGCGCGCCGTCTCCACGCCCAGGTGCGTCCCCTGGGTGACGTCGAGCACCGCGACGGCGCACCGGTCGGCGTCCGGGTCGTTGGCGATCACCAGGTCGGCACCGGTGTCGACGGCCAGCCCGAGCGCCATGTCCATGGCCCCGGGCTCCTCCGGGTTCGGGAACGACACCGAGGGGAAGTCAGGGTCCGGGAACGACTGCTCCTCGACGGGCACGACCTGGCTGAACCCCGCATCGGCGAGGGCGCGGGCCAGGGTGCGGCCGCCGACGCCGTGCAGCGACGTCGTGACGACGCGGAGCGCGTCCGCGGCCACGGGGTCGGGCGTCGTGACGCCCCGCACCGAGGCGAGGTAGGCGTCCACGACGTCGTGGTCCAGCAGGGTCCAGCCGTCCTCGGCCCGGGGGACCTCGTCCGGCTGCCCGACGGCGGCGATCCGCTCCGCGATCGACGCGTCGTGGGGCGGGACGATCTGCGCGCCCTGCCCCGCGCCGGTGACGACCCGCCCGCCGAGGTATACCTTGTAGCCGTTGTCGGCGGCGGGGTTGTGGCTCGCGGTCACCATCACGCCCGCGTCGGCGGACAGGTGCCGCACCGCGAAGGCGAGCACCGGGGTGGGCAGCGGGCCGGGCAGCAGCAGCACCTCGGCGCCGGCCGCGGAGAGGACGGCAGCGGTGTCGTGGGCGAAGTCCTGCGACCGGTGGCGGGCGTCGTGGCCCACGACGACGCGCGGCCCCGCGCCCGGACCGAGCACGTCGGCGAGGTAGGCGGCCAGCCCGGCCGCCGCGGCGATCACCACGGACCGGTTCATCCGGTTCGGTCCGGCGGCCATCGCGCCCCGCAGCCCGGCCGTCCCGAACTGCAGCGTGCCGGCGAAGCGGTCGCGCAGCTCGGCGAGCGCCGTCGGGTGCCGTGCGCCGTCGTCGGCCGTCGCGTGCTCGACGAGCCGGGTCAGCTCGGCGACGTCGGTGTCGTCGACGTCGTGGCGCATCCATTCCTCGACGCGGTCCAGCAGCATGTCCGTCGATTCGGTCATCAAGCCCTCCTCACAGCGCCTTGACGATGTTCGCGAGCAGGTCGCTGATCCGGGGGCCTGCGGCCTGGCCCGCCTCGAGGACCTCCTCGTGGGAGAGCGGCTGCGGGGAGATCCCGGCCGCGAGGTTCGTCACGAGGGAGATGCCGAGCACGTCCATGCCGGCGTGCCGCGCCGCGATCGCCTCGAGGGTGGTCGACATGCCGACCAGGTCGGCGCCCATGATGCCGGCCATCCGCACCTCGGCGGGGGTCTCGTAGTGCGGTCCGGGGAACTGGGCGTACACGCCCTCGGGCAGCTCCGGGTCCACGCCCTGCGCCAGCTCGCGCAGGCGCGGGGAGTACAGGTCGGTGAGGTCGACGAACGTCGCGCCCTCGAGCGGCGACGTCGCGGTCAGGTTGAGGTGGTCGCGCAGGAGCACCGGCTGCCCGGGGCGCCACGCCATGTGCAGGCCGCCGCACCCGTTCGTCAGGACCACCGACTCGCAGCCGGTCGCCGCCGCCGTGCGCACACCGTGCACCACCCGCCGGACACCACGACCCTCGTACAGGTGGGTGCGGCCGCCGATGACGAGCGCGTGCCGGGTCGAACCGTCGGGCCGCTCGACGCGGATCGAGCGCGTCGTGGAGGCGTGGCCCACCACCGCGGCGCGGGCGAAGCCCGGGATCTCGTGCGTCGGCAGCTCGGCGACCACGTCGCCGACCAGCTCGGCCGCGCCGCCCCAGCCGGAGCCGAGGACGAGGGCGACGTCGTGCCCGGCGACCCCGGTGGCCTCGGCGATGTGGTCCGCGGCAGCGCGCGCGACGTCGAACGGATCGGTCCTCGGGTCGTCGAGGTCCGGCGTCGTAGCAGGTGTGGTGCTCATGGACCCGAGACTATCTCTGCCCGCAGGGGCCCGCCGGTGCTGACACAATGGCACCCGTGTCTGCAGAGAACAGCATCCTTGCCGGACCCAACCACTCCGTCGTCGTCATCGGTGGCGGCCCGGGAGGCTACGAGGCGGCCCTGGTCGCCCGCCGCACCGGGGCCGACGTCACCGTCGTCGAGCGCTCGGGCATGGGCGGCGCGACGGTCCTGACCGACGTCGTCCCCTCCAAGACGCTCATCGCCACGGCCGAGTGGCTGACCATCGCGGAGTCCGCGCCCGAGCTCGGCATCCGGACCGGCGGCAGCGTGACGCCGGGCGACGACCCGGACGCACGGCGCGCTCTCGTGGACCTCCAGGCCGTCAACAAGCGCGTGCTGGCACTCGCCGCGGCACAGTCCGCCGACATCCGGGCCCGCATGGACCGCGAGGGCGTCAGGATCATGGACGGCAGCGGCCGCCTGGACGGACCCAGCCGGGTCGCCGTCGCGCCGTCCGACGGCGGACCCGAGGTCACGCTCGACGCGGACATCGTGCTGCTCGCCACCGGCGCCACGCCGCGCACCCTGCCCACCGCGGAGCCCGACGGCGAGCGCATCCTCACCTGGACGCAGCTGTACAACCTCGCGGAGCTGCCCGAGAAGCTCATCGTGGTCGGCTCCGGCGTCACCGGGGCGGAGTTCGCCGGTGCCTACCTCGCACTCGGCTCCGAGGTCGTCCTGGTGTCCTCGCGCGACCGCGTGCTCCCCGGTGAGGACGAGGACGCCGCCGAGCTGCTCGAGGGCGTCTTCCGCAGCCGCGGGATGACGGTCATGTCACGTTCGCGGGCCGCGGCCGCCGAGCGCACCACTGACGGCGTCGCCGTCACCCTCTCCGACGGCCGCGTGGTCGAGGGCTCCCACGTGCTGATCGCCGTCGGCGGCGTGCCCAACACCACGGGTCTGGGCCTCGAGGAGGCCGGCGTGCTCCTGAAGGACTCCGGGCACATCCAGGTCGACCGCGTCTCGCGCACGTCGGTGCGCGGCGTCTATGCGGCCGGTGACTGCACCGGTGTGCTGCCGCTGGCGTCGGTCGCCGCCATGCAGGGCCGCCTCGCGATGGCGCACGCGCTGGGCGACGCCGTCGCGCCGCTGCACCTGGGCAAGGTCGCGGCGAACATCTTCACGGCGCCGGAGATCGCGACGGTCGGCTACTCGGAGGAGGAGCTGCGCTCGCAGGGCTCGCGCTACGTGACCACGACGCTGCCGCTCGCCCGCAACCCGCGGGCCAAGATGCACGGCGTCCACGACGGCTTCGTCAAGCTGTTCGCCCACCCGGAGGCGGGCGCCGTCCTGGGCGGCGTCGTCGTCGGCCCGCGGGCGAGCGAGCTCATCTTCCCGGTGACGCTCGCGGTCACGCACCGGCTCACGGTGGACGACGTCGCCGAGACGTTCACCATCTACCCGTCGCTGTCGGGGACGATCAGCGAGACGGCACGCGTGCTGCACGGCCAGCTCACCCCGCGCTGAGCGCTGAGCGGGTCAGGGCCGGTGCTGCCGGTCCGTGTCGAGCAGGCGCGCGAGGTGCGGCAGGGCGTCGGCGAAGCCCGGGTGCAGGGGAAGGCCGGCGACCTCGCCGACCGGCACCCAGCGCACCTCGATGCTCTCCGGGTCCGTGGCCTCGACGGGCGTGCGTTCTCCGGAGACGGTCTCGCCGAGCACCGTGGTGTAGGTCCACACGCCGTGGTCGAGCACGTGCTCGGCGGTCACCCGCACGGAGGCGGGATCGATGCCCGCCTCCTCGGCGGCCTCGCGCAGCGCCCCCTGGGTCGGCGTCTCGTCGGGGGAGACGGCCCCGCCCGGGATGCCCCACGTCCCGCCGTGGTGCGACCACGCCGCACGGTGCTGCAGGACGACGTCGGTCACGGGTCCGGGCGTGCCGTCGGGGGCAGGTGCGGCCCGGCGCACCAGGAACAGCCCCGCTGCGCCGTGCAGGCCCCAGTGGCGGTGGTCCCCGCACTGCACCCAGCCGTCGCCGGGGTGCCGGTGGTGCGCGCCGCCGGACACGTCGATCAGGCGATCTCGCAGATGGCGGAACCGGCGGAGACGCCGGCGCCGGCGGCGAGGCTCAGGCTCTTGATGGTCCCTGCCCGATGGGCGGTGATCGGCTGCTCCATCTTCATCGCCTCGAGCACGACGACGAGATCGCCCTCGACGACCTCGTCGCCCTCGGCGACAGCCACCTTGACGATGGTGCCCTGCATGGGTGAGGCCAGCGTGGTGCCGCTCGCGCCCCCGCTGCCGCCCCGGGCTGCGCGGCGGGCAGGACGGCGAGCGGCCTTGCCGGTGCCACCGGCGCGGCCCATGCCGAGCCCGGCCGGGAGGACCACCTCGAGCCGGCGCCCGCCGACCTCGACGACCACCCGCTCCGGAGGCTCCTCGGGCCCCTCGGTCGCCGACTCGGCCATCGGCGGGTCGGAGGGCCCGAGGGCCGCGACGGCGTCGGCGAAGTCGGTCTCGATCCAGCGGGTGTGCACGCGGAACGGGGTGTCGGCGTCCCGGGGCACGAAGTCCTCGGACTCCAGCACGGCGCGGTGGAACGGGACGACCGTGGGGATCCCGGCGACCTCGAGCTCGCGCAGGGCGCGGCGGGCGCGTTCCACCGCCTGGGCCCGGGTGGCGCCGGTGACGATCAGCTTGGCGATCATCGAGTCGAACAGGCCGGAGACGGTGTCGCCCTCGACGACCCCCGTGTCGACGCGAACGCCCGGGCCGGACGGCCAGCGCAGCGTGGTCACGGTGCCCGGTGCGGGCAGGAACCCGGCGGCCGGGTCCTCGCCGTTGATACGGAACTCGAGAGAGTGCCCCCGCACGGTGGCGACGTCGTAGCCGAGCTCTTCGCCCGCGGCGATCCGCAGCTGCTCGCGCACGAGGTCGATCCCGGTGACCTCCTCGGTGACGGGGTGCTCCACCTGCAGGCGGGTGTTGACCTCGAGGAAGGACAGGGTGCCGTCCGTGCCGACCAGGAACTCGCAGGTCCCCGCGCCGACGTAGCCCGCCTCGGTGAGGATGGCGCGCGAGGCGCGGTCGAGCTCCGCCTCCTGCTCCGCCGTCAGGAACGGTGCGGGCGCCTCCTCGACGAGCTTCTGGTGCCGGCGCTGCAGCGAGCAGTCACGCGTGGAGACCACCACGACGTTGCCGTGCGAGTCCGCCAGGCACTGCGTCTCGACGTGCCGGGGCCTGTCGAGGTAGCGCTCCACGAAGCACTCGCCGCGACCGAACGCCGCGACGGCCTCACGCACCGCGGAGTCGTACAGCTCGTCGATCTCCTCGTGCGACCGGGCCACCTTCAGGCCGCGCCCGCCACCCCCGTAGGCCGCCTTGATGGCGATGGGCAGGCCGTGCTCCGCGGCGAACTCGCGTACGTCCGCGGCGCTCTCGACAGGGTCCTTGGTGCCCGGGACCAGCGGGGCGCCGGCGCGCTGCGCGATGTGCCGCGCGCTCACCTTGTCGCCGAGGGACTCGATGGCCGCGGGCGGCGGGCCGATCCACACCAGCCCGGCGTCGATCACCGCCTGGGCGAAGCCGGCGTTCTCGGACAGGAACCCGTACCCCGGGTGGACGGCGTCCGCTCCTGACCGGCGGGCGACGTCGAGCAGCTTGTCCGCGCTCAGGTAGGTGTCCACGGCGCGGGTGCCGTCGAGGGCGAAGGCCTCGTCCGCGAGCTGCACGTGCAGTGCCCGACGGTCGGTGTCGGCGTAGACGGCGACGGAGGCGATGCCTGCGTCGGCGCAGGCGCGGGCGATGCGGACAGCGATCTCACCGCGGTTGGCGACGAGGACCTTCGTGATGGTGGGCACGGCTCACGGTAACGTGCCGAGGTCCCCGCTCCGCCACTCCGTGCGGCCCGGCCGGGGAAGTCTGTGCCGGGTGCCAACGCGGATCGAAGGCGTTTGTACACATCCCACATGGACCGTGGGCCGATCGTGCCGGGTGCACAGGGCGCGTTGGCGGTTTCGTCAGGAAGGGCCGTGCTGCGCTCGCAGCAGATGGAAGGGCACGTCGATCTCGGCGAGGAGCTCGCGCAGCAGCGGCAGGCTCACACCCACCACCCCGTGGTGGTCACCCTCGATCCGTTCGACGTACGGACCGCCGAGCCCGTCGATCGTGAAGGCCCCGGCCACCTGCAGCGGTTCGCCGGTCGCCACGTAGGCGTCGATCTCGGCGTCGTCGAGGTCGGCGAAGAAGACCGTCGTCGACGAGGAGCCGCCGAGCGTGGCCGCCGTGCCGCCGTCGTCGTCCGCCCGGCAGTCGACGACCCAGTGCCCGCTGTGCAGCACGCCGGAGCGGCCGCGCATGCGCCGCCAGCGCTCGCGGGCGATCTCGGGGGTGCCGGGCTTGCCGACGATCTCGCCGTCGATCTCGAGCATCGAGTCGCAGCCGAGCACGAGCGCGCCCTCGGTGCGCGCGGCGACCTCCTCGGCCTTGGCCTGCGCGAGGACCAGCACGGCGTCGGCGGGGCCGAGGTCGTCGAAGCGTCCGCGCGCGGCGGCGAGCACGGCGTCCTCGTCGACGTGCGAGACGTCGACGCCGGGGTCGATGCCCGCGGCACGCAGGGTGGCGAGGCGGGCGGGGGACTTCGAGGCGAGGACGAGGTGCGGCACGTCAGGGAGCCTAGTCGACCGCCAGGACGTCGCCCGAACCGTTTCATGCCCTTTCGGCGCGTGCGTCTAACGTTACATTCGGGTGGCGCGGACCAGGCTGGCACCGGCCCCGCGTCACCGTCCCGGCAGCGTCGCCGAGGACCCCACCGGAGGGAGCGTCATCATGCGACAACCCATCAGGACCCGAGGCCGTCGGGCGCTGCTGTCGTCGACCGCGGCGGCACTGCTCGTCCTCGGCGGAGCCTACGCACCCGTCTCGGCGACGTCGCCGAGCACCACGGCGCAGCAGACGAGCGCCGCACAGGCCGCGACCGAGGGTTGCGGTCAGCCCGCAGGCCTCACCACGGGGAACCACACCATCAACAGCGGCGGGCAGGCCCGCTCGTTCCGCCTCGACGTGCCGGACGGGTACGACCCGGACCGGGCTCACCGCCTCGTGGTGGGGCTGCACTGGTGGCACGGGACCTCGGCGGACGTGGAGAACCAGCGCTACTACGGTCTCGAGCCGCAGGCCGGCGACAGCACCGTGTTCGTCGCGCCGCAGGGCATCGACAACGCGTGGCCCAACTCGGGCGGCCAGGACGTCGCGTTCATCGACGACGTGCTGAGCACCGTCGAGTCGGCGCTGTGCATCGACACCTCCCAGCGGTTCGCCACCGGCTTCAGCTACGGCGGCGGCATGAGCAATGCGCTGGCGTGCGCGCGCGCCGACGTGTTCCGCGGGGTGGCGGTGCTCAACGGCGCGCAGCTGTCGGGGTGCGCCGGCGGGTCCGAGCCGATCGCCTACCTCGGCTCGCACGGGGTCGTCGACGACGTCCTGAACATCTCCCAGGGCCGCCAGCTGCGTGACCGCGCCCTGCAGACCAACGGGTGCCAGGCGCAGAACGCACCCGAGCCTGCCCCGGGCAGCGGTACCCACGTCAAGACCACCTACTCGTGCGACGACGGCTACCCGGTGGTGTGGATCGCCTCGGACAGCGGGCACATGTGGGACGCGCGCGACCAGGGGCAGGCGCAGTCCTGGGTGCCGGGCGAGATCTGGGAGTTCTTCACGGCCCTGGGCTCCGAGTCGCCGGACCCGGACCCGACGCCGGACCCGGACCCCACGCCGGACCCGGACCCCACGCCCGGTGAGGACTGCACGGCGACGTACAGCACCGCGAACTCCTGGTCGGGTGGGTACCAGGGCGAGGTCACGGTCCGAGCCGACGCGCCGACGTCGTCCTGGAGCGTCAGCTGGGAGCCGTCCGGAAGCGTCGACCAGGTGTGGAACGGCGAGGTGACCACACAGGGCGGGACCGTCGTCGTCCGCAACGCGTCGTGGAACGGCCAGCTCCCTGCGGGGGGCACGGCGACGTTCGGCTTCCTCGCCAGCGGCGAGCCGACCACCCCGGACCTGACCTGCTCGAGCTCCTGACGCCGACGGCGCCGCGCTCTCAGTAGCCCATGTACCGGCCCGGCCGGTGGTTCAGGGCGAGCACGAGGTTGAGCAGTGCGGCGCCGACGGCGGAGACCAGCACGGTGAGCGGTTCGACGACGGTGAGGGCCAGCAGCACCACGGCGGTGTCGAGGGCCATCTGCACGTACCCGGCGCGCCAGCCGAGCCGTTCCTGCGCGACGAGCGCGACGATGTTGAACCCGCCGATGCTGGAGCGGTGCCGGAACACGATGAGCAGGCCCACCCCGGCCAGCACGTTGCCGCCGAGCACGCCGAAGAGGGTCGGGACGTCGATCGTGCCGAACATCGCGGCCTGCAGGGAGCTGAACAGCGACACCAGCGCGATCGAGAGGCCGGTGCGGAGCGTGAAGTCCCACCCCTTCTTCCAGATCGCCAGGGCGAAGAACGGCAGGTTCACCAGCGCGAAGAGCCAACCGAACGGGAGGTCGACGGCATAGCTCACGAGCAGCGACAGCCCGGCCGTGCCCCCGGTGACCGCCCCGACGGACTGGAGCAGGAACAGCCCCAGCGACACCACGAACGTCCCGGTGAGGAGGCCGAGGGCGTCCTCCAGGAGGCTGTGCCTGACGCCCTCCGGCTTGAGGTCGGACTGACGGGGTGCGGTGCTCATCGAGATCCCTCCGGGGTCGGGGCGGGTGGCGCCGTCGACCGGGGGTGGTGGTGCGACGGCGTGCCTATGTTCACACGTCGACGCGGCTGCTACGTCAGCAGCGCCGCGGCGACCAGCAGGACGACGGGCGACGCGAGCGTCGTCACCAGGATCGTGTCCCGGGCGAGCACCTCGCCGCGCCGGAAGCGTGCCGCGTAGTTGAAGATGTTCTGCGCCGCGGGCAGCGCGGCGAGCGTGACCGCGGAGACCACCGCGTCGTCGTCGAGCCCGAACCCGTAGCGCGCCACGACGAACGCGACGGTCGGCATCACCACCGCCTTGAGCGCTGCCGCGACGACCACCGCCGCGCGTCCCTCCTGGCCGCGCAACGGCCTCGAGCCGTGCAACGACATCCCGAAGGCGAGCAGGATCATCGGGATCGCTGCACCGCCGAGGATCTCCAGCGGGGCGAGGACCACGTCCGGCACGCGGGCACCGGACAGGGACACGGCGCCGCCCGCCAGCGCGCCGAGGATGATGGGGTTGCGCACGGGCTGGCTGAGCACGAAGCCCAGCGAGACACGGTTCTCGCTGGTGCTGGAGTCCAGCAGGAGCAGCACCAGCGGTGAGACGATCAGCAGCTGCAGGCCGATGACCGGCACCACCGCGGTGGCGTCGCCGAGCACGTAGAGGGCCACGGGAAGACCGATGTTGCCGGCGTTGACGTAGCCGGCGCCGAGCGCGCCGATCGTGGCCTCGGGCACGCGCAGCCTCAGCCACAGCAGGTTGACCGCGACGAAGACCGCCGCGGCGCTGGCGCCGGCGATCGCCTGGACCAGCAGCGGCGCGCCGAGCAGGGCGCCGAGGTCGGCGTCCGCCACGACCGTGAACAGCAGGGCAGGGCTGGCGACGAAGAAGCCGATCCGGTTGAGCGTCGTCCCCGCCTCCGGGCCGCCGAGCCGGAGCCTCCCGGTGACGTACCCGGCGGCGATGACGACGCCGATGATCGCGAAGCCGGTGAGGATGCCCTGCACGTCAGGCGAGCGCCTCGCGCAGCACGTCCAGCCCGACCGAACCGAGCCCGAGCGCGCGGGCGTGGAACGCGCGCAGATCGAGCTCCTCGCCCTGTGCGGCCGCGGCCGCACGGGCCTCGTCGCGCGCCTGCTCCCACAGCCGCTGCCCCACCTTGTACGACGGCGCCTGGCCGGGCCAGCCGAGGTAGCGGTCCAGCTCGAACCGGACGAACTCCTCGGGCATGTTGACGTTCGCCCGCAGGAACCGCCAGGCGTTCTCGGCATCCCAGGTCTCGCCGGTCCCGCCCCAGGCGGCCGGGAGGTCCTTGCCGAGGTGGACGCCGATGTCGAGCACGACGCGGGCCGCGCGCAGCCGCTGGGCGTCCAGCATGCCGAACCGGTCGCCGGCGTCGTCGAGATAGCCGAGGTCGGCCATCAGCCGCTCGGCGTACAGCGCCCAGCCCTCGCCGTGCCCGGACACCCAGCAGGCCAGGCGGCGCCAGGAGTTGAGCGTGTCGCGGGCGGCGACGGCGGCCGCGCACTGCAGGTGGTGCCCCGGGACGCCCTCGTGGTAAACCGTCGTCTTCTCCCGCCACGTGTTGAACTCCGTGACGCCCGGGGGCACGGACCACCACATGCGGCCCGGCCGGGAGAAGTCGTCGCTGGGCGGGGTGTAGTAGATGCCGCCGGTCTGGGTCGGGGCGATCATGCACTCGATGGTGCGGACCGGTCCCTCGATCTCGAAGTGCGTCCCGGCGAGGTCCGCGACGGCCTCGTCCGCGCACTCCTGCATCCAGGCCCGGAGGGCACGGCTGCCCACGAGCCGGCGTGCCGGGTCGGCGTCGAGGGCGGCGACGGCGTCGGCCACGGTGGCGTCGGGGCCGGCGATGGTGCGGGCCAGCTCCTCCTGCTCGGCCACGATCCGAGCCAGCTCCTCGAGCCCCCACTCGTAGGTCTCGTCGAGGTCCACCGTCGCGCCGAGAAACTCTCGCGAGTGGCGCGTGTAGGCCTCGCGGCCGACGGCGTCGGCGTGCGGAGCGCGGGGAGCGAGCTCGCGTTCGAGGAAGTCGGCGAGCTCGCCGTACGCCTGGCGAGCCGCCGTGGCACCGCGCTCGAGCTCGGCACGCACCAGGCTGCAGGCGGAGGACTCGTCGAGCACGAGGCCGGCCTGCTCGCTCCGCACGAGCGCCGTGAACGTGGAGCTGTCGCCCGCCAGCTCGCGGGCCTGCGCGGCGGCGGCTCGCACCTGGCGGAGTGCGGCGACCCGGCCGCGCTCCGCGCTCCAGGTCAAGGACTCGGTGTAGCCGGCGAGCGTCTGCGGGACGGCGTTCAGCCGCGCGGCGATGTTCTCCCAGGCCTCGACGGTGCCGGTGGGGACCACGTCGAACAGGTCGCGGAGCTGCTGCACCGGCGACTCGATATTGTTCAGCGACGACTGCGGGTCGCCGGCCTCGTGCTGCTCGACGGCGAGCCCGACGCGCTCACGCATCGCGGCGAGGGTGACCCGGTCGACGTCGTCCACGGGTGCCTCGCCGGAGGCCTCGAGCTCGTCGAGGCGGCGCAGGAGCGCACGGTCGACGTCGGCGCGGGCCTCGTGACCGGCGGGGGAGAGGTCGGGGAGCTCGTGGTCGTGGCCGGGCAGCCCCATCATCGTGGCGGCGTCGGGCCGCAGCGCCCCGACGTCGCGCACGTACGCGTCGGCGACGTCGTCGAGCGGGGTGCGGGGCCGGGCGGTGCCGGGGTGGTCGCCGGTGGTCGCGCCGGTGGTCGTGGCGCTGGTGGTGGCAGGCGTGTCGTGGGTCACCCGCCCGAGGCTATCTCAGCGCCAGCAACCGGTTACCTCGCCACGAGCGTCTCTGTCCGGCCCTCATGGACCGCTGATACGGGACGGACAGAGACGCTCGCGGTGGCTCGGAGACCGTCAGACCGGCGGGGGCGTGCGGTCGTCGTACCGCTCGACCCGGTGGCTCGTGTGCGAGCGCTGCCTGTTGTAGACGAGCCCCAGGATCAGCGCGAGGACACCTGCGGCGATGCAGATGTAGCCGACGACGTTGAGATTGACGACCTCCCACGTGTCCGGCGCGATCGCGAAGGCGAGGATCGCCCCCACCACGATGAGGAAGATGCCGCTTCCGATACCCATCAGCGTGCCTCCAATCCCGGGCGACGGGACGCCCGCGTCCCCTCGATCATCGCCAAGAACGCCTGGTCACGCACGTGCGGCGCGGAGGAGGAGAACGAGCGTCACCGTCCGGTCGTGTAGCGGGGACTCACGCATGAACCTCCGATGCCTGATCTTCCGCTACGTCGCCCGCTGGAGTCGCAGCGTCGGCGAACCAGGCAGCTACCACGTCGACGAGGAGGCTCTTCTCTGCTGCCTGCACGCGGGCACGCAGCTGCTCGATGTCGTCGTCCGGCCGGACCTCGACCTCCCGTTGGGCGACGATCGGTCCCTCGTCATACTCCGCGGTGACTTGGTGGACCGTCGCGCCGGTTCGCGTCGCGCCGTCTGCCAGGACGGCTGCGTGCACCCGGTCGCCGTACATCCCGTGGCCGCCGTAGGCAGGTAGCAACGCTGGATGAGTGTTGACGACCGCGCCCTCGAACCGTTCCAGGACCCGCGGACCGAGCCGCTTCATGTACCCGGCAAGCACGACGAGGTCGGCCCCGGCTGCGTCGAGGGCGTCCAGCATCGCGGCATCCAGCACGTCCGGTCCCGGGTGGGTCCTGCCACTGAGGTGAAGGGTCCTGACACCGCGGTCGCGTGCACGGGTGAGGATCCCGGACCGGCTGTTGTTGCCGACCACGATGGCGACGTCCGCGTGGATCGTGCCGTCGTCGACGGCATCGAGCAGGCGGGAAGCCGTCGTGCCGCCGCCTGAGCCGAGGACAGCGAACCGGCCGCGAGGTCGGATGGCGTCGCCGCTCACGGATGCTGCGAGCGACGGACGTCGTCGGCCCAGCCGCGGTGGTAGCGGACGACGACGGCGTCCGAGCCCGGCGCCCACCACACGGCCACGGGGTCACCGGGTCGGGGCCCGGGTGCGTCGTCGGGGCCGACCATGAGCGACCAGGTGTCCTCCGCCGTCTCGTCGCCGCGCGGGTAGGTGAGCAGGCCGCGCAGCATCGTGCCGTCCTTCAGCTCGCGGGTCGAGACGGTGACCGAGCCGGTCACGGCGCGTGCGTCGGACCGCAGGGCAGCGGCGGACCGGTCCTCCTGCGCGAACCGCTGGTCGTCGCGGTAGCGGACCAGTGCCGCCACGGCGGTGACGGCCAGCGCGGCCATCAGGGCGAGCATCAGCCACATCTCGAGCTCGCCCGACGGGTTCTCCACGAGCCGCTGAGCCACGTACACGGCGACCGTGGCGACCAGGGCCGGCAGCCACAGCCACCGGCGGACCACACCGGGGCGCTCCGGTCCGGGCACGTCGCCGAGCGACACCTCGACGTCCTCCGGTGCGTCCACCTGCTGCCAGACGACGCTCACGAGCGCAGGCTCCAGCGCCAGGCGTCGGCGTTGTGCCGGCCGGCGCGCCCACCGAAGCTCCGAGCGGTCGCACCGGCGCCGTTGCCGCGCAGCGTGCGGACGTGGTTGGTCCACTCGTCGACCGGTGCGACGTCGTCGGGCTCGTCACCGTCGGCCGACACGGCGGCGAGGCCCGCCACCAGCGCGGCCACCTCGACGTCGTCGGGCTCGCCGCGCACCACACGGAACTGGGCGTTCACTCGTCCTCCTCGTCGTCGGGGTCGTCGCCGAACGCGGGCGCGAGGCCGCGCGACGCCGCCCACTCCAGCACGTGGTACCCGCCGGTCACGAGGCGGGACGCAGCCTCCTGGCCGGCCTCGTCCAACAGCTCGATGACGCCGTCGAGCGTCATCGACGCGCCGGCGGGCGGGTCCGCCACCACGAAACCGAGGTAGAACGCCTCGGCGGGGACCGTGCCCTCCGGCAGGTCCTCGTCGGTCTCGGTGTGCTCCGCGTCCGGACCGGGCTCCCAGACGGACGTCGTCAGGTCCGGGTGCATCCCGAGCGCATCGTGCAGCTGGTCGAACACCGCCGCGTTGAGCGTGCCGACGCGGTTCTCCAGCGCGAGGATGCGCGGGTCGTCGTCCGCCTCGGACGCACCGAACTCCGCCCGGACGCCGACGGCGGTGTCCACGTACTGGTGCAGCGCGGCCGTCAGCGCCTCCACGGCGCGGTGCATCGGCTCGGCGTCCACGTCTCCCAGCGGGGCCGGGCCGTGGGTGGCGTCCTCGTGGCTCATCGGTCGATCTTCTCAGACCTCACAGCGGGATGTTGCCGTGCTTCTTGGGCGGCAGGCTCGCACGCTTGGTGCGCAGCGCGCGCAGCGACCGCACGACCTGCACGCGGGTCTCGGACGGGCGGATCACCGCGTCGACGTAGCCGCGCTCGGCCGCGTCCCACGGGTTGACGATCCGCTCGGTGTACTCGTCGGTGAGTCGCTGACGCTCCGCCTCGACGTCCCCGCCGTCGTCGGCGACCTGCTTGAGCGCGCGCCGCTGCAGGATGTTCACCGCGCCGGACGCGCCCATCACGGCGACCTGCGCCGTCGGCCAGGCGAGGTTGACGTCCGCGCCGAGCTGCTTGGAACCCATGACGATGTACGCGCCGCCGTAGGCCTTGCGGGTGATCACCGTGACCAGCGGCACCGTGGCCTCGGCGTACGCGTAGATGAGCTTGGCCCCGCGGCGGATGATGCCGCTGTGCTCCTGGCCGACGCCGGGCAGGAACCCGGGCACGTCCACGAACGTCAGGACGGGCACGTTGAAGGCGTCGCAGGTGCGCACGAACCGTGCGGCCTTCTCCGCCGCGTCGATGTCGAGCGTGCCCGCCATGGACAGCGGCTGGTTGGCGACGATGCCCACGCTCTGGCCCTCGACGTGCCCGAAGCCGATCAGCACGTTGGGCGCGAACAGCGGCTGCACCTCGAGGAACGAGTCCGGGTCGAGCACCGTCTCGACGACGGAGCGCATGTCGTACGGCTGGTTGTCGCTGTCCGGGACGATCTCGTCGAGGGTGGCGTCCGAGTCGGTGACCTCGAGCTCGCTCTCCTCCTCGGGCGGGAACGTCGGGGCGTCCGAGAGGTTGTTCTGCGGCAGGTAGCCGACCAGGTGGCGCACGTAGTCGATGGCGTCGTCCTCGTCCTCGCCGAGGTAGTGCGCGACGCCGGAGGTGGCGTTGTGGGTGCGCCCGCCGCCGAGCGTCTCGAAGTCCACGTCCTCGCCCGTGACCGTCTTGATGACGTCCGGGCCCGTGATGAACATGTTCGAGGTCTTGTCCGCCATGACGATGAAGTCCGTCAGGGCGGGGGAGTAGACGGCGCCGCCGGCGCTCGGCCCGAGGATCAGGGAGATCTGCGGCACCACGCCCGACGCCGCGACGTTGCGCCGGAACATCTCGGCGAACTGGGTCAGCGCCGCGACACCCTCCTGGATCCGTGCGCCACCGCCGTCGGAGATGCCGATGATCGGCACCCCGGTGCGCAGCGCCAGGTCCTGCACCTTGGCGATCTTCTCGCCGTGCACCTCGCCCAGCGAACCGCCGAACACGGTGAAGTCCTGGGAGAACACGCACACCTGGCGGCCGTCGATCGTGCCGTGGCCCACGACGACGCCGTCGCCCGGCAGCCGCTTGGCGTCCATGCCGAAGTTGCGGCTGCGGTGGGTCGCCAACGCGTCGAGCTCGGTGAAGCTGCCCTCGTCCAGCAGGGCGTCGATGCGCTCGCGGGCGGTCTTCTTGCCACGGGCGTGCTGCTTGGTCCGGGCGTTCTCCTCGGGCTCCGCGACGGCGATGGCGCGGCGGCGCTCGAGCTCGGCGAGCTTGGCGGCAGTGGTGTTCACGCAAGCGACCCTAGATGGTGGGAAGCGACGAATCGATGCGCGACAGACCTTGAGGCCTCCGGGATCTTTGTGGGGACCGCACAACCCGACCGCCGTGGCGTGCACCGGCCGCACCCGCGAGGATGGACCGGTGAACCGCGAACCGCTCGACGTCGACGCCCTCCGCCACGCCCTCTGCCGTCCCGACGGTCCGCTCGCGCGGCTCGACGTCGTGGGGAGCACGGCCTCGACCAGCTCCGACCTGGCCGACCGGGCTCGGGCGGGGTCGGCCCAGGTGCCCGCAGCCCTGGTGGCCGAGCATCAGACGGCGGGCCGCGGACGGGCGGGGCGGACGTGGCGGACGCCCGCCCACGCCGCGCTGACGGTGTCGTTCCTCCTGCGTCCGCAGGTGCCGCGCGCGGCGCTCGGCTGGGTGCCGCTCGCCGCGGGGGTCGCCGTCGTGCGCACGCTCGCCGTCCTGGGTTGCGAGGCCCGGCTGAAGTGGCCCAACGACGTCCTGCTGGAGGCGTCCACGCCCGTCGAGGGGCTCGGCGCCTACCGCAAGGTCGCGGGAGTCCTCGCCGAGGTCGTGCCCGACGGCGGGGCACCGGCCGACGAGCCGCCTCTCGTCGTCGTGGGCATCGGTACCAACGTCTCGCAGCAGGCCGACGAGCTGCCGGTGCCTACCGCCACGTCCCTCGCGCTCGCGGGTGCCGCGGCCGACCGGAACGCGCTGCTGGTGGGTCTGGCGCACGAGCTGACGGACGCGGTCGGACGCCTGGAGGCGGCGGCGGGTGACGCGTCCGGAGCCAACCTCGCCCAGGAGTACGCGGCGGCGTCGGCGAGCCTGGGCAGGCGGGTGCGGGCGGAGCTCGCCGGCGGCGACGACGTCGTGGTGGGCATCGCGGACCGGGTGGCCGAGGACGGCGCCCTCGTCCTGGCGACCCCTGGCGGCGAGCGCGTGGTCAGCGCGGGCGACGTGCACCATCTGCGGGAGCATCCGTAGCCCGGACGTCGAGGAAGCTCCCAGGTGACGCTGGCTACAGTGGCCCGGTGACCAGCGACACCCCCCAGAACAGCGCCGCGGCGGTCGACGACGCCGCCGGCCGCGCCGACGAGGCCATCCTCGGCGGTCCGCGCACCTACACCCTCGACGACCTCGTGCAGGGCACGGGCCTGTCCCGGGAGTTCGTCGAGTCGTACTGGCGTTGGCTCGGGCTGCCCGTCACGCGGGGGGACGAGGCGCGGTTCACGGCGGCGGACATGGAGTCCCTGCGGGAGATCGGCGCGCTCATCGAGGAGGGGCAGCTCGACGAGCAGGCGCAGATGACCCTCGTGCGCTCGCTGGGGCACACGGCCGACCGGCTCGCGCTGTGGCAGGTCGAGGCGTTCGTCGAGCACCTCGGCCGTCGGTTCGAGCTGGACGACGTGAGCGCACGGCTCGCGGCGCTCGAGAGCATCCCGGGGTTCGCCGACATCCTCGCGCGTCAGCTCGAGCACGCGTGGCGTCGTCAGCTCGCGGCGCTCATGGGCAGGTTCGCCACCGAGTTCGGGGGATCGCAGGGCGCGCGCCCCGTGCCGGACGAGCTGCCCCTGCGGCGCGCGGTCGGCTTCGCCGACATCGTCTCGTTCACCAAGCGGACCGCCGGCCTGGGCTCGCAGGAGCTCTCGGAGTTCGTCCAGCAGTTCGAGGCCCGCGCCCGCGACGTGATCACCGAGGCGGGCGGCCGGGTCGTCAAGACCATCGGCGACGCCGTGCTGTTCGTGGCCGACGACGTCACCACCGGTGCGGAGTGCGCTCTCGGCCTCGCGGCGCCTCACGCCACGGAGCAGGAGATCCCCGTGCGGGTCGGTTTCGTGTGGGGCCGCGTACTGTCGCGGTTCGGCGACGTGTTCGGCCCGGACGTCAACCTGGCGTCACGCATCACCGAGCTCGCCGAGCCGGCCAGCGTCCTGGTGGACCCGCCGACGGCGGCGCTCCTGGCCTCCTCGTCGAGGTACGCGCTGACCGCTCAGGCGCCGCAGGAGGTCCAGGGCCTCGGCGAGATCACCCCGGTGCGCCTGCACCGCGCTTTCACGGCGTCCTGACCAGGGTGCCCTGACGGGACCGCGGGTCATACCGCCCGGTCGGCGGTCTTCCCGGCGTGCCCGCCCTGCAGGTTCTTCAACGCTCCCAGCGCCCCTGGCAGCAGCCTGAGCTGTGCTCGCCGCTCGGCGGCGAAGGTGCGCCGGTCGCCCGCCGACCACCGGCGGTCGAACAGTCGCTTCGCCGCCGCGAGCGCCTCGGGGCGGCGCTCGACGAACCGGGCGGCGAGGTCGTGGGCGTCGTCGTACGGAGTGTCCGACGCCGTGCCGGCGAGCCTCAGCGCGACCGCCTCGGTGCCGCTGACCTCGTCGGCGGTGAAGGTGAGCCGCTTGGCGGTCTCGATCCCGACGAGCTGGGTCAGCGAACGGATCCCCGTCATGTCCGGCACCAGCCCCCGCGCGGTCTCCATGACGCACCAGCGTGCGTCGGGCGTGGTGAGGCGCAGGTCGGCGGCGAGCGCGAGCTGGAGCCCTGCTCCGAGGACGGCGCCGTGCGTGGCCGCGATGACGGGGACGGGCAGACGTCGCCACGCCCAGCAGGCCTCCTGCAGCGGGTTCGTGCCGCGCCACGTCGGCACGAACGCGCGAGCGGTGCCGCGCGGGTCCCGGGCGGCGGACCCGAGGTCCATCCCGGCGCAGAACGCGCGTCCGGCCCCGGAGAGGACGACGGCGCGCAGCGAGCGGTCGCGACGCAGCCGGCGGGCGGTGGCACCGAGGTCGTGCACCGTCGCCAGGGACAGCGCGTTGAGCTTGTCCGGGCGGTCGAGACGGACGTCCGCGACGCCGCCGGACACCGTGCAGGTCACGTGGCTCATGGCGGTCACCCTATGGCGCCGGGCGCCCGGCGGCCGTGGTGCGGGAGCCCGGCGAGCGGCGACGGTCCGCGCTCAGACGCGGACGACTCTCAGCGCGTCCAGCTCGGCCAGCGGCGAGAAGTCGTCGTCCTGGGTGACGACGGGCAGGTCGTTGGCCAGGGCGATCGAGGCGATCCAGAGGTCGTTGACGTTGATCCGGCGTCCCGACTCGGCGAGCCGCACGCGGAGGCGGGCCCAGTGTGACGCGGCGGCCGCGTCGACCGGCAGCAGCGCCAGCGGTGAGATCGCGTCGAGGGTGGTCAGCCTGCGCGCGCGGGTCTCCGAGCTCTTGGCCGCCAGGACTCCGGCCTGGAGATCTGCCCGCGTGATCACCGAGACGAACGACTCCTCGGGGAGCGCGGTGCCGTCGAGCCGTCGACCGGACTCGGAAGCGATGAAGACGCTCGTGTCGAGCAGTCCTCGCGCTTCACCGGCGGTCACCGGACGGGACCGAGGTCGTCGGTCGTGTCCCCTGCCAGCTCGGCCAGCTCGCGGCGGAGGTCCGGATCGGCCTGGACCGTGCCGAGGATCTTGAGGAGCTCGGCACGCCGGAGCGAGCGCGGGCGGGTCGAGCTCACGGGCCCGATCTCGGCGACCGGGGTGCCGTGCTGCGTGACCGTGACGTGATCGCCGCCGGCGACCCGTCGCAGGATCTCCGACGTGTGGTTCCGCAGGTCGCGGCTGGCGATCGTGGTCATGTGCGCAAGCGTAGCACTTTGCGCACACTTGCCGGCCGTCCATCCCGAGGAGCTGAGCGATAGCGTTCCGCACACCGACGGCGCTCGGTGGCAGCCCGGCCAAAATCGAGATCGCCCGCCAGTCCCTGGGGGACGTCGTCCCGCTGCGGGTCGCGGATCTCGAGGATTGACCCGAGCTCAGGCGACGCGGACGACGTCGGGGTCGAGCGGCTCGGGGTCCGGCTCGAGCAGGCCGGGGTCGTCGTTGCGGACGTTGCCCACCCGGGCCCGGATCGGCCGGACCGCCATCGGCGTCTCCGGCGTGGCGAGGAGCCGGTGGGCCTCCTCGGCGCCGACGGCAGGGTCGAGCCAGGCGTCCCACGCGGACCGGGGCAGGACGGCGGGGGTGCGGTCGTGGATGCGTTCGAGGTCTCCGGTGGCGGCCTGGGTGACGATCGTGGCCGAGACGAGCCAGCGGTCCGGGTCGTCGTCGGCCCGGCTGCGGTCGCGCCAGAACTCGTAGAGGCCGGCGAAGGCCGCGACGCCGCCGTCGGCCGGGTGGATCCAGTAGGCCTGCTTCGGGACCTTCTTCGTGGTGGTCGGCAGGTCGAGCTTGCGCCACTCGTAGTAGCCGTCCGCCGGGACGAGGCAGCGGCGGACGCCGAGCGGCCGGGCGAACGCCGGCTTGTCGAGGAGCGTCTCGGAGCGCGCGTTGATCATGCGGGCGCCGATGCCCGGGTCCTTCGCCCACGACGGGACGAGCCCCCACCGTGCCGAGCGCAGGGAGCGGGTGATCTCGCCCGCCGTCGTCCTGCCGTCCGCGAGGCGCTCGCGGCGCGGACGCTCGACGACGATGCGGATGTCGTCCGTCGGGGCGACGTTCCAGCGAGAGCCGAGCACGCGGGCGTCCTCGGCGATCTCGGCGATCGCGAGATCGTCGGCCAGCGCCTGGGAGTCGGTGAACGAGGCATACCTGCCGCACATGTGCCCATGGTGGCGCACGCCACCGACAACCGTCGGTCGCCCGGTGGTGAGCGGGCTCACCGACCCTTCCCGTCGCCCTTCTCAAATCGTTTCGATACGATGGCGGTCATGCCCGAGAACCCGACCCAGCCGCAGCGTGCGCGCTCGTCGTTCCGCTGGGTCGTCATGCTCGGGTCGCTCGCCGCGGTCCCGGCCTTCACGGTCGACATGTACCTGCCCTCGCTGCCCGAGGTCGCCGCCGACCTGGGCTCGAGCGCCTCGTTCGCCGCGCTGTCGGTCTCGATCATGCTCGTCGGCGGTGCGGCCGGGCAGCTCGTCATCGGGCCCCTGTCGGACCGCTACGGCCGACGCCGTCCCCTCATGTGGGGGCTGGCGATGCACGTCGTCACCTCGCTGCTGTGCGCGTTCGCGCCGAATATCACGATGCTGGTCGCGCTGCGCCTGCTGCAGGGCTTCTTCAACGCCGCCTGCGGTGTCGCCGCGATGGCGATCGTGCGCGACCGGTTCGTCGGCTCCGAGGCCGCCCGCATCCTGTCGCGCCTCATGCTCATCATCGGCATCGCGCCGCTGCTCGCCCCGACGTTCGGCTCGCTGGTCGCGAGCGTCGCGTCCTGGCGCTGGGTCTTCGGGGTGCTCGCCATCATCGGCGTCACCATGGGCTTCGTCGTGTGGAAGTTCCTGCCCGAGACGCACCCGGTGTCGCGCCGCCGGGCCGGCGGGGCACGCACGGTCGTGGGCGGCTACCGCCACCTGCTGCGGGACAAGCACTTCATGGCGCTGGCACTGCTGCCCGGCCTCGGCATGGCCGTGCTGATGAGCTACGTCGTGACCTCGCCGTTCGTGTTCCAGGAGGTCTACGGGCTCAGCCACGCGCAGTTCTCCCTGCTGTTCGCCCTGAACGGCGTGGGCCTGGTCGGCTCGGCGCAGATCAACGCCGCCCTGGTACGCCGCGTGGCGCCGATCAGGATCCTGCGAGCGTCGCTGGTGCTCCAGGGCGTGGCGGCGGTGGCGCTCCTGGTCGTGGCGATCACCGGAGCCGGCGGGCTGGTGGGGCTGCTCGCTGCGCTCTGGGTGACCGTCGCGTTCACCGGCCTCATCCCGGCCAACGCCTCGGCCATCGCGCTGTCCCGGCACGGGGAGCGCGCGGGCACCGCCGCCGCGGTCATCGGCGCCGTGCAGTCCGGCGTCGCGGGCATCGTGTCGCCGCTCGCCGGGGCGCTCGGCGGCGACGCCGTCGCGATGACGGCCGTGATGCTGGGGGCCTGGACGTGCGCCATCGGCGTGCTGGCCATCGCCACCCCCGCGTTCCGGCGCGGTGGCTGGGTCCAGCTCACATAGCAGCACTTCACCCGGTCGCCCTCCAGGTTTCACCCGGGGTTGGGCAGGGCGACGCCCTGGCTCAGTGGTATGTGGCCATGCGCAGAACAGCGAAGTCCGCACACCTTGCCCGTACCGTCGCGGCCGGCACCGCGGCGACGTTCCTGCTCACCGTCGCCCTCGCGGCTGCCGGCACCGCGACCGCCGGGACGGCCGCGGTCGGCGACCGCCCCGGACCGGGTCGGCACCACCACGAGGTCCCCGTCCTGGAGGGACGAGCGACCCTCAGCGCCGACTTCCTTGCCGAGGGTCCGCCGTCGGGCGCCGACGCCTCGTCCGCGAACGGTCGGCAGGGTCCCTGGGACGGTCAGGTGATCCCGGGCTTCTCCGCGATGGTCGACAACGGGGACGGCACGTTCTGGGCCCAGCCGGACAACGGGTTCGGCACGCAGGACAACAGCGCCGACTTCCTGCTGCGCAGCTACCTGGTCGAGCCCGACTGGGACACGGGCACGCGGCGTTCCGGGTCGGGCGACATCGAGATCCTGGACCGCATCGACTACGACGACGCCGACCACGTGCTGGACTTCCCGATCGTCGGTGAGGACACCGAGGAGCGGCTGCTCACCGGGGCGGACTTCGACATCGAGTCGGTGGTCCGCGCGAAGGACGGCTCGTTCTGGGTCGGCGAGGAGTTCGGGCCGTTCGTCCTGCACTTCGACGCGAGCGGCACGCTCCTCGAGGCTCCGATCCCGCTGCCCGGCGGGCTGAAGTCTCCGCAGAGCCCGTACCTGGCCGACGGCGAGACGCCCGGCGTGCGCGCCAGCAGCGGGTTCGAGGCGATGAGCGCCGCGAAGAACGGCCGGTACCTGTACCCGGTCATCGAGAACGCGCTGGCCGGCGCCGAGGACGAGCGCCGCCGTCTCGTCTACGAGCTCGACGCCCGTTCGGGCGAGTACACGGGCCGCACCTGGAGCTACCAGACGGACCTGCCGGGCAACGTGATCGGTGACTCGTTCACCGTGGGCCACGGCCGGTTCTGGTTCGTGGAGCGCGACAACTTCGACGGCACGCCGTCCGTGACCAAGCGGGTCTACGAGGTGGACCTGCGCCGCACGGACGACGAGGGCTACGTCTCCAAGGAGCTGGTGCTCGACGCGCTGAAGATCGGCAACCCGCGCGGGATCGACGCCGGCGAGGGCTACGGCCTCGGCGAGACGTTCGCCCTGCCCGTGCAGTCCTTCGAGACCGTCCTGCGCCTGCGCGACGGCCGGATCCTCATCGGCAACGACAACAACTACCCCGGCAACGACGCCCGCGTGCCGGGCACCCCGGACGACACGGAGATGGTCGTCGTCGACCTGCAGCGTCAGCGCACCCGGGACGACGGCGTCACCGTCGTCGGGCACCGCGGTGCGTCCGGGTACCGGCCCGAGCACACGCTCGCCGCCTACGAGCAGGCGATCCTGCAGTGCGCCGACTACATCGAGCCCGACGTCGTGGCGACCCGGGACGGGGTGCTCGTGGCGCGCCACGAGAACGAGATCGGCGGCACCACCGACGTCGCGGACCACCCCGAGTTCGCCGACCGGCGCACCACCAGGACCATCGACGGCCGGGACGTCACGGGCTGGTTCACCGAGGATTTCACGCTGGCCGAGCTGCGGACCCTGCGGGCCGTCGAGCGGCTCGGCGACCTGCGCCCGGAGAGCGCCGCGTTCGACGGTCTCTACCAGGTGCCGACCCTCGACGAGGTGCTCGACCTCGCGCGTCGCTCCGAGACCTGCGACGGCCGGCAGGTGGGCGTCTACCCCGAGACCAAGCACCCGACGTACTTCGACTCGATCGGCCTGTCGCTCGAGGAGCCGCTGGTGGCCGAGCTGGAGGCGAACGACCTCGGTTCGCGGCGCGACCCGGTGATCCTGCAGTCGTTCGAGACCGGCAACCTGCGCGAGCTCGACGAGATGACCGACGTGCGCCTCGCGCAGCTCGTCTCGGCGAGCGGCGCGCCGTACGACCTGGTCGCCGCAGGGGAGGACACGACGTACGAAGACCTGGTCACGCGGCGCGGCCTGCGGCAGATCTCCCGGTATGCGGACGGCATCGGTGCGGCCAAGGACGTGCTCGTCCCGCGGGAGGCCGACGGCACGCTCGGTGAGCCGACGGCGGTCGTCCGGGACGCCCACCGTGCCGGTCTGGAGGTTCACGCCTGGACGTTCCGCGCGGAGAACACCTTCCTGCCCGCCGAGCTCCGCTCGTCGGACGACCCGGCCGAGCACGGCGACCTCGCGGGTGAGATCCGCGTGTTCCTCGACGCCGGGGTGGACGGGCTCTTCACCGATCACCCGGACGTCGCCGTCGCGGCCCTGGACGGCCCCGCGGCCGGTGAGCGCCCCGGCCGCCCGGTGAAGGTGCCGTGAAAGGGTCGTTGTCCTGACACGCCCGGTAGGCCTGAATCCGGCGACCGGCTTAGGGTGACGGTGTGGAGAGCGCCAATCCCCGGCACGCAGGACCTCATGCCGGGCACAAGGTCCTGCGGTGGACGGCTCTCGGGCTGACGGGTGTCCTGGCCTTCGTCGGCTCAGGGGCGGTCGCGGGATACATCGACCTGCAGAACCAGATCGAGGTGTCCGACGTCGACTCCCTCCTGGGACGCGACGGCGACCCCGAGCCGCAGGCGGAGCCCCAGGAGCCGGAGGACCCGACCGACCCGTTCGCCGGCGAGTCCCTCAACATCCTGGTGATGGGGACCGACTTCCGCGACGCCGCCAACGCCGAGCTGGCCGGCTCCGGGGACGAGTTCCACTCGGACACCACGCTGGTGGTGCACATCAGCGGGGACCGCAGCCGGATCGAGACCATCTCCATCCCGCGTGACTCGCTGGTGGACATCCCGGCCTGCCCGCGTCCGGACGGCAGCACGACCTCGCCGCAGTACGGCGCCATGTTCAACTCCGCGTTCGCCCTCGGCGGCGGGCCGGAGCAGAACATCACGGGGGCGGCCGCCTGCACCATCCTCACCGTCGAGGCCCTGACGGGTCTGACCATCGACGACCACGTGGTCGTCAAGATGAACGGCGTGGTCGACATCGTCGACGCGATCGGCGGCGTCCCCATGTGCCTGCCGGAGCCGGTCGTGGGGGACAGCCGCTACAGCGATCTCGACCTCGCGGCCGGGCGGCAGGTGCTCGACGGCGAGACCGCCATCCAGTTCCTGCGGGTGCGCAAGGGCGAGGGCATGGGGCTCGAGCTCGGCAGCGACCTGCAGCGCATCGAGCGCCAGCAGGCGTTCATCGACGCGATGATGCGGGAGGTGCTCGCCCAGAACGTCATCACCGACACCCCGGCGCTGTACCGGATGGTCCAGGGTGCGCTGCGTGCCATCTCGACCAGTCCTGAGCTGGCCAGCCCTCGGGCGCTCGCGGGGCTCGCCTGGAGCGTGCGCAACGTGGACCCCGCGGACATCGTCTTCGAGTCGGTCCCGGTCGTCGACGCACCGTCCGACGCGAACCGCGTCGTGTGGACGGTGGAGGCGGCCGAGATGTGGGAGAAGTTCGCCGCCGACGAACCTCTGGTCGCCGAGCCGGAGCCGAGCACGTCCTCGTCGAGCAAGGGCGACGACGGCGGGCAGGGCGACGAGGCCGAGGACGCCGAGGAAGTCAGCGTGGAGAAGTCCTCGCCGGCACCGTCGCCCAGCCCGTCGTTGCGCGAGGGCGTCTGCGCCTGAGGCGGTGGTTCAGCCCGGTGGGCCGGCCGATGGCAGCACGCGGCGGGCCTGTTCCCGCAGCGCCGCGGTGACGCGGTCCAGCACGGTCGACCGCAGCCGCCACTGCTGGAGGTAGAGCGTGACGTCGACGGTCTCGGGCGCGAGGGGGACGACGTCGTCGTCCGGTGCGAGCACGTCGAAGCGTGCGCCGTCGCGGGGCAGCGGCCCCCACATGCCCCATCCCAGGCCGGCGCGGACGGCGGCGAGGAACTCGGCGGTGGAGGGCACGTGGTGGCGCGGCGGGTCGGGCACGTCGACGCCGGCCCGGTACGCGACGTCGCGCAACCAGCGGTCCTGCAGGTCGTCCGTGCGGGCGAAGACGACCATCGGCGCTGCGTCGAGCGCCTCCGCGGTGGCGCCGTCGGGGAACCAGCGGGACGCGAAGCCGCGGGCGGCGGCCGGGCGGTAGCGGGTCACGCCGAGCGGCACCGAGGTGCAACCCTGGACAGGCTCGCGCTGCGAGGTCACGGCCGCCATGACGACGCCGGCCGGCAGGAGCTCGGCCGTGCGGTCCTGGTCGGCGACGTGCACGTCGAAGCAGACGCCGTCGACGGCCGAGAGCGCCGGCATGATCCAGGTCGCCAGCGAGTCGGCGTTGACCGCGATCGGCACGGTGACGGGCCAGCCGGTGTCGTCGTCGGCCGGGCCGAGCTCCGCCGCGGCCTCCGCGCCGAGCAGCTCGACCTGCCGGGCCAGGCGGAGCACGGTGCGGCCCGGTTCGGTCGGCACCGTGGGGCGCGTGCGGCGGACCAGCACGGTGCCCGTCGCGTTCTCGAGCGCCCGGACCCGTTGGCTCACGGCCGACGGGGTGACGTGCAGCGCCCGGGCCGCCGCCTCGAACGATCCTTCGGTGATGACGGCGGCGAGCGCCGCGAGCTGGCCCGAGTCCCATCGCATATCTGAAGTATCGCTTCATCAGGCGCAGAATGTTTCGCTGGACTTCATCGCGGCGCCTGCCTAGCGTCGGAGGAGTGCTCACCTTCCTCGCCGGGCTCGGCCTCGGTCTGTCGCTCATCGTCGCCATCGGCGCGCAGAACGCCTTCGTGCTGCGCCAGGGCGTGCGCCGTGAGCACGTGGGCGTCGTGGTGCTGGTGTGCGCGGTCTCGGACGCGCTGCTCTACGCCGCGGGTGGTGCAGGGCTGGGCGCCCTCGTCGAGCAGCACCCGGGGCTCGTCGAGGTGGCGCGCTGGGCTGGCGCCGCCGTCGTCCTCGGGTACGGCGCGCTCGCCGCCCGCCGGGCGTGGCGCGGCGGCGAGGAGCTCGAGGCGGCTGACGCCGTCCGGCCCGACGCCGGACGACGGCTGCGGCCGGTGCTGCTCACGGCGCTCGCCCTCACCTGGCTCAACCCGCACGTCTACCTGGACACGGTGGTGCTGCAGGGTTCGATCGCGGCCGGGTACGGCGACGACCGCTGGCTGTTCACGGGCGGCGCCGTGGTCTCCAGCGTGCTGTGGTTCGCCGGGCTCGGCTACGGGGCGCGGTACCTCGCGCCGCTGCTGCGCCGGCCGGGCGCCTGGCGGGTGGTCGACGGCGTGATCGCGCTCATCATGGTCGCGGTGGCGGCCTCGCTGGTGGTTCCGGGCTAGGGGTCACGCGCATCGGACCGGCTCGCGGACGGACGGACGACCGTCTGCCACTGACAGGTTCGCACGCCCGGACGACGCTTACCCTGTCGTCGTCAGCTTCACCTGACCGCGCAGGCAGTCCACCCGATGCGTCGCCCGGCCTGGCACTGTCGGAGAGATCCTGCGCGCACCGAGAAGGGGACCCGCCTCATGTACGCACTGGTCGCCGACCGCAGCTCGCGGGACGGATTCACGGTCGGCCGAGCACCCGTGCCTCGACCACGGGACTCGGAAGCCCTCGTCGACGTGCGGGCGTCATCGGTCAACCCGGCAGACCTGAGCTTCATCCAAGGAGCGTCGGACGGTGCGGTCCTCGGTTACGAGCTCGCCGGTGTCGTGCGGCAGGCGGCCGCTGACGGTTCGGGCCCCGCTGCCGGCGAGCGGGTGGCCGGCATGGTCATGGGAGGTGCGTGGGCGGAGACCGCCGCGGTCCCCGTCGCGCAGCTCGGGAAGCTGCCGGCCGGGCTCGACGTCGAGGAGGCGGCGACGCTCCCGATCAGCGCGGTGTCCGCGCTGCGAGCGCTGCGCTCCGCCGGACCGGTGCTCGGGCGACGGGTGATGGTGACCGGTGCGAGCGGCAGCGTGGGAGCCTTCGCGACCCAGCTGGGCGCGATCGGAGGGGCGTCCGAGGTGATCGCGGTGGCGCGCGACCCTCAGGCCGGACAGCGGCTGCTCGGGCTGGGTGCGACGGAGGTCGTCACCAGCCCGACCGCTGCTCGAGGTCTCGTCGACACCGTCATCGAGAACGTGGGCGGGACGACGCTCACCGAGGCGTTCGGCCAGCTGGCAGCGGGTGGCACCCTGGTCTCCGTGGGGCGCGCGAGCGGGGCCGACATCGTGCTGAGTGCTGAAGACCTGCAGGGGGACGGCGGCCGGGCGGGGCGTTCTGTTCGCACGTTCTTCATGCCCGACGAGTCCCCGGACTTCGTCGCCGACCTGGAGTACGTGCTCCGCCTCGCCGCCGCCCGGTCGCTGCGGACGCGGGTCGAGCACCGCGAGGAGATGCTCGGCGACCTGAGCCGTCTTCGCGCCGGCGCGTGGCCGGGGAAGCTCGTGCTGACGCTCCCACCCACGAGGTCCCGACCGTGATCCGTGTCGTCGCACTGCTCCGGGGCCTGGGCGCCTCCGTCAAGCAGACGCGCCCGCGAGGGCGGCCAGCCGCCCGACCGCGTCGCGCAGCACCTCGGGGCGTTTGACGAACGTGAACCGCACGCGCGAACGCAAGGCGTCGGCCGCCGTCGACCCCTCGCGGCAGAACGCCGAGACCGGGACGCCGACCACGCCGGCGAGCTCCGGCAGGCGCAGGCACAGGTCGTGGCCGTCCTCGAAGCCCAGCGGGGCGCCGTCGGCCACCACGAAGTACGTGCCACGCGGGACCACGACGTCGAAGCCCGCCGTCTCGAGGCCCTCGCACAGCAGGTCGCGGCGCGCGGCGAGCGACGCGGCGAGGGCGCGGGGCGTCTCGTCGTCCGCGAGGGCCACGGCGATCGCCGGCTGGAACGCCGAGCCCGAGGTGTACGTCATGAACTGTTTGACGGTGCGCACGGCGGTGACGAGCTCGGCCGGGCCGTGCAACCAGCCCACCTTCCAGCCGGTGAGGCTGAACGTCTTGCCGGAGCTCGAGACCGTCAGCGTGCGCCCGGCCATGCCGGGCAGCGTCGCCATCGGGACGTGCTCCGCGTCGTCGTAGACCAGGTGCTCGTAGACCTCGTCCGTGAGGACGACGGCGTCGCGCTCGCGGGCGACGGCGGCGATCTGCTCGAGCTCGTCGCGCGTCAGCACGGTGCCGGTGGGGTTGTGCGGGGTGTTGACCAGGACCATCCGCGTGCGGTCGGTGGCGGCGGCGCGCAGGGCGGCCGCGTCGAGGCGCAGGTCGGGGGTCAGCGGGACCGGCACGTGGGTGGCGCCGGCCATCGCGATCGCGGCGGCGTGGGAGTCGTAGAACGGTTCGAGGGTGAGGACCTCGTCGCCGGGCCCGGTCAGCGCGAGGATCGCGGCCGTCAGCGCCTCGGTGGCGCCCGTGGTGACGAGCACCTCGGTGTCCGGGTCGACGTCCAGGCCGTAGTGGCGCTGCTGGTGTGCGGCGATCGCGCGGCGCAGCTCCGGGACGCCGTCGCCGGGCGCGTACTGGTTGCGGCCCGCGTCGATGGCGGCCTTCGCGGCGTCCTTGACGTAGTCCGGACCGTCGACGTCCGGAAAGCCCTGGCCCAGGTTGATCGCGCCGGTACGGTTCGCCAGCACCGTCATCTCCGCGAAGATCGTCTGCCCGACGGCGCCGCCCGGCGCGAGCAGACCGGTCGCTGCGGCGACCTGGCGCCAGCGCGGGGTGGACGTCATGATCTCGACCCTACCCATCGCCGTCGTCGGTGGTGGCGGGCATGCTGGGGACCATGGCGAGCGTGGACCTCAAGACGACGTACCGCGAGCTGTACCGGGCGCCGCGGGACCCCGTGCTCGTGACCGTGCCGCCGCGGCCGCACCTCATGGTCGACGGGGCGGGCGACCCGAACACGGTGGCCGCGTACGGCGAGGCCGTGACGTCGCTGTACCCGTTGGCCTATGCGTTGCGTGCCGCGGTGAAGGACGCCACGGGGACCGCCTACACGGTGATGCCCCTCGAGGGACTGTGGTGGGCGGACGAGATCGAGCGGTTCCGCGAGCTGCCCCGGTCCGCGTGGCGCTGGACGCTGATGATCAGCCTGCCCGACGACGTCGGCCAGGTCGACGCGGTCGAGGTCGTCGCGCGCACGACGGCGGAGCGCGACCTGCCGGCCGCCGTCCGGCTCGGGGAGTTCGGCGACGGCGAGGCGGCGCAGGTGCTGCACGTCGGCCCGTACGCCGAGGAGGCGCCCACCGTGGACGCCCTGCACGCGTTCGTCACCGCCTCGGGGCGCGAGCTGGAGGGCCGGCACCACGAGATCTACCTGTCGGACCCCCGGCGCACGGCGCCCGAGCGGCTGCGCACGATCATCCGGCAGCCGGTGGCGCCCCTCGTGCCGGCGTGAGGGGCGACCCATGACCTGTGGCACGGGCCGGCCCGTCGTGGCGTCAGGGAAGGTGGTGGCATGTCGATGTGGGTCGTGGCCGTGTGCTGCTGGTCGTTCGTGGTCGTGTTCCTGGTCGACGGGTGGACCCGTCCGGGATACGCGTGGGTGCGCCAGCCGGTGAGCGCGCTGGCCCTCGGGCGGCGTGGCTGGGTGCAGACGGCGAGCTTCCTCGTGTGCGGCGTGGCGGTCACGGCCGGGGCGGTCGTGGCGCGCGCGGACCTCGGCAGCGCGCTGCTCGCCGTCGTGGTCGGGGTCTTCGGCCTGGCGCTCGTGGCGTCCGGGCTGTTCCGGATGGACCCCCTGCGCGCGTACCCGCCCGGCACCCCCGACACCACTCCCGAGGAGACGTCCTGGCACCACCGGCTCCACGACCACGCCGGGGTTGTCGTCTTCGCCGCCGTGCCGGTGGCCGCCATCATCGCGACCCTCACCCTGCCCGAGCTCGCCTGGAAGGGGTACTCGGGGGTGACGGCCTTCCTGTCGGGCGCCGGGCTGGTCACCTTCGGCCAGGCGTGGGAGGACGACTCCCCGCGGGCCGGGCTCATCCAGAAGGTGACCATCGCCGTCGGGTGGCTGTGGGTCGGGCTGCTGTTCGTCCGGGCCGCGTGAGCCGTCCGGGCCGCGTGAGCGGCGGCCCGGACGGACAGCCGGCTCTGCTCAGCCGGCCAGCAGCGCGTCGAGCTCGGCGTAGAACGCGGCGGGGTCGCCGGCGAGGGACGCCTTGACCATCGCGGTCCAGTCGTCGACGATCACCTCGATCGAGCCGGTGGCCAGGCCGTCGAGGGACGTGCGCGGCACCTCGCGCGGGTCGATCTTCGGCCCGTCGTAGCCTGCGGCGATGGCCGTGTCGGCCGCGCCGAGGAGCACCCCCTGGACGAGCGTGCCCTGCGAGGCGAGCTCGAGGCGCACACCGTTGGTCATGCTCCACTCGGCCGCCTTGGCGATGGCGTACGAGCCGGTGCCCGGCGCGACGAACCACGACAGGGCTGAGAGGACGTTCACGATCGCGCCCCCGCCGTTGGCTGCGAGGGCGGGGCGGAGCTCGCGGATCACGTCGAGCGTGCCCCAGAGGTGCGTGTCCAGCTCCCGGCGGACGTCCGCCAGGTCGCCCGTGGTGAGCGAGGCGCCGGTCGCGATGCCGGCGTTGTTGACGAGCAGGGTCACGTCGCGCGCCGCGTCGGCGGCCGCGACGACGGACTCGTGGTCGAGCAGGTCGAGCCGCAGCGGCACCACGCGGGGGTCGTCGATGTCGAGGCTCTCGGGGCGGCGAGCCGTCGCGTAGACCTTGCTCGCTCCACGCTCGAGCAGCTCGAGCACGAACTCGCGGCCGATGCCGCGGTTGGCTCCGGTGACGAGGGCGGTCTGACCGGTGACGTCCATGGGTTTCTCAGCTTTCTCGATGAGTGGTGGCGGGTCCGACCGGGTCTGATCGGCCCGGCGTCGGCTACGCTAAGAGTTCACGTTGACGTCAAGGGCAAGTGCTGAGGCCAGAGGCCAGGATCACAGGAGGGCACGGATGCGAATCGGCGAGGTGGCACGCCGGGCAGGCGTCAGCACCAGGGCGCTCCGCTACTACGAGGAGCAAGGGCTTCTCGCGGCGGAGCGCACCGACAGCGGCCAGCGGACGTACCCCGAGTCGGCCGTCGAACGTGTCCGGCTGATCCAGCAGTTCTTCACCGCCGGTGTTCCCAGCCGGACGGTCCTGCAGCTCATGCCCTGCATCGAGACCGGGGAGGCCGCGCCCGAGGTCTTCCAGGTGCTGGCAGCTGAGCGGGACCGCATCACCGCCGCCATGGCCGACCTCGCCGCCGCGCGCGACGCGCTGGACCGCATGATCCACATCGCGAACCATCCGACGCCCGAGCACTGCCCCGCGCTGCGGGAGCCGGCGTGGGGCCCGTACGACGACGGGGCGGAGGCGAGGGCTGCGGGGTCCAGCGCAGCCCCGCGCGCCACCGCCTGACGACCGGCCGTTTCGCGATATGGACACGATCTGTGATCCCGCTCAAATGATCGGTCCGGGCCGCGGAGACCACGACGGCGCAGATCTGACGCTCTGACCTGCGAACTCGCGGCACCGCTACCGCGAGAGTCCGGAGTGACGGCTGAGCCGCGAAGGGTTGTCCACAGGGTGGCCACGGCGGTGCGGCATTCTCCGCTACTGTCGGCGACGCCCGACGGAAGGTCCGGATTGTCCCCGAGGGAGAGGTCTGCCGGTGACCATCGACGTGCCCTTGCGCGACGACGCCACGAGCATCTTGCACCACGAGGTCCGCGAGCTGATCCGCCGCCGCGGCCTCGACCCGGTCAGCGACCGTGCCGGTCTCGACCGGCTGGTGGTCGAGGCGGCGGCCGACTACGCCGAGCGGGTGTCGCTCGGCGTCGTGCCCCCGCTCGCCGACACCTCTGCCTCGGTCCGGGCGGTGGCCGACGCGCTCGGCGGCCTCGGACCGTTGCAGCCCTACCTCGACGATCCCGAGATCGAGGAGATCTGGATCAACGCCCCGGCGCAGGTCTTCGTGGCGCGTCGAGGCGTCAGCGAGCTGACCACCACGCTCCTCACCGCGTCCCAGGTACGGGACCTCGTCGAGCGCATGCTGACGTCCAGCGGGCGTCGGCTGGACCTCAGCAGCCCGTTCGTCGACGCGACGCTGCCGGGCGGAGAACGTCTGCACGTCGTGATCCCCGACGTCACGCGCGAGCACATGGCGGTCAACATCCGCAAGCACGTGGTGCGCGCCCACCACGTGGACCACATGACACGCCTCGGCGCCCTCACCCCGCACGCCGCGGCGTTCCTCGACGCCGCCGTCCGGGCGGGCCTGAACATCCTGGTCGCCGGCGCCACGCAGGCCGGCAAGACCACGATGCTCAACGCGCTCGCCGGATCCATCCCGGCCGGGCAGCGAGTGGTGTCCTGCGAAGAAGTGTTCGAGCTGCGGCTACCTGTCCGCGACCACGTGGCGATGCAGTGCCGCCAGCCGAGTCTCGAGGGCACCGGCGAGATCCCGTTGCGGCGGCTCGTCAAGGAGTCGCTGCGCATGCGCCCGGACCGCATCATCATCGGTGAGGTCCGGGAGGCCGAGAGCCTCGACCTGCTCGTCGCGCTCAACGCGGGCATCCCCGGAGCCTGCACGATCCACGCGAACTCTGCCCGCGAGGCGATCACCAAGATGTGCACGCTGCCCTTGCTCGCCGGGGAGAACGTCTCCGAACGTTTCGTCACCCCGACCGTCGCCTCGGCCATCGACCTCGTGGTGCACCTCGGAGTGTCGGCGGACGGCGTCCGGCAGGTCCGCGAGGTCGTCGCCGTGACCGGGCGCGTCGAGGAGAACCGGGTCGAGACGGCGCAGATCTTCCAGCGGCGACCGGTCGCACTGGGTGGCGAGCTCGTCCGCGGTGACGGGTTCCCGCCGGGGGTGGAGCGCTTCCACCGTGCGGGGATCGACGTCAACGCGCTGCTGGCCGGTGAGTCCTGATGGGAGTGCTGATCGGCCTGGTCGCGGGCGTGGGCCTCGTGCTCGTCTGGCTTTCCTGCTGGGAGCCGACGACGTCCCGGGTGCGACGCAGCAGGCGCAACCAGGTGCTGCAGGACGTCCTGGTCCAGGCCGGCGTGCCCCACGTCGGGCCGGGCGCTCTCTACGCGTTCAGCGCCGGCGTCGGCGTCATCGTGATGCTCGTCGGCCTCGCCCTGACCCGGTCCCCGGCCATCGCCTGCTGCTTCGCGCTCATGGCGGCCGCCGCGCCGGAGGTGCTGCTCCGTGTGCGGGCACGACGGCGGCGCGAGGGTCTGCGGGACGTCTGGCCGGACGCCGTCGACCACCTCGCCTCGGGTGTGCGTGCCGGGCTCTCGCTGCCGGAGGCGGTCGCACAGCTCGGTGAGCGCGGGCCCGCGGAGCTGCGCGAGCCGTTCGCTCGATTCGCCGCCGACTACCGCGCCACCGGGCGGTTCGGCGAGTGCTTGGACCTGCTCAAGGCGAGGCTCGCCGACCCGGTGGCCGACCGCATCATCGAGGCGCTGCGGCTCACCCGAGAGGTGGGCGGCACCGACCTCGGACGGCTGCTCAAGAGCCTCTCCGAGTTCCTGCGTGAGGACGCGCGCACGCGGGGCGAGCTCGAGGCGCGGCAGTCGTGGACCGTCAACGGCGCGCGCCTGGCCGCCGCCGGACCCTGGGTGGTCCTCGCGTTCCTCGCGACCCGACCCGAGACGGCACGGGCGTACGACTCGGCGGCCGGTGTGGCGGTGCTCGCGGCCGGGGCGGGATGCTCGGTGCTGGCCTACCAGCTCATGCGTCGGATCGGGCGGTTGCCCGAGGAGAGCCGGGTGCTGCGATGAGCCTCGCCGTCGCCGGGGCCCTGCTGGGGCTCCTCGGGGGAGTCGGCCTCCTGCTGGTGATCGCCGGGCTGCGGGGGCGGCGGATCACGCTGGACGAGCGCCTCGCCCCCGCTCTGCGTCCTCGCGACGCGTCCTCCGGACTTCTGCGCGACCACACGGTGCACAGTCCCTTCGGCGTGGTCGAGAAGCTCCTCGCACCCTGGGTGTCCGACGCCGCCCACTGGTTCGAACGGTTCGGCTCGACCCGTGAGGAGGTCCAGCGTCGGCTCGACCGCGCGGGCCGGGCCGAGACCGTGGAGCAGTTCCGTTCCCGCCAGCTCGTCTGGACGGTCCTCGGGCTCGTCACGGGCCTGGCCTCGGCGGTGCTTCTCGCAGCCACCCGCGGTTCGGCGGTGATCCCGCTCGTCGCTCTCGTGCTCCTGGCGGGAACGCTCGGCTTCGTCGCCTGCGATCGGCGGCTCAGCACGCTCGCCCAGCAGCGCGAGGAACGGATGCTCGCCGAGTTCCCGACGGTGGCCGAGCTGCTGGCGCTCGCCGTCACCGCGGGAGAGGGCCCCATGCCCGCCCTCGAACGGGTCGCCTCCACGGCCCGGGGCGAGCTCTCCACCGAGATCTCCACGATGCTCGCCGACGTCCGTGCCGGGGCACCCATCGCCGCGGCGCTGACAGCGATGGCAGACCGCACCAACCTGCCGTCGCTGACGCGGTTCGCCGAGGGGGTCGCCGTGGCACTCGAGCGCGGCACCCCGCTGGCCGACGTGCTGCGCGCCCAGGCGCAGGACGTCCGTGAGTCGGGCCGTCGCGCCCTGATGGAGGCCGGCGGCAAGAAGGAGGTCGTGATGCTCGTGCCCGTCGTCTTCCTCATCCTGCCCATCACCGTCGTCTTCGCCGTCTTCCCGTCCCTGGCCACCCTGCAGATAGGCCTCTGACCCACCGAAAGGCTGACCATGTCGCACGAAAACTCTGCCCGCCGACCGCTCGAGGCAAAACTGCGCCCGGTCCGGCGACCGGCGGCCGACGACCCTGAACGGGGTGACGTCCCCGGCTGGGTCCTCGTGACGCTGATGACCGCAGGGCTCGTCGTCGCGCTGTGGGCGTTGGCGGGGCCGCTGCTCGAGAGCGCGTTCACCGATGCGATCCAGAGTGTCACCGGGCGCTGACACCGTGACGGCCGGTTCGGGGGTCGAGCCCTCGTCGGCGACGGACGGCGAGCGAGGGTCGGCGGTCGCCGAGTTCGCGATGATCTCCGCGCTGCTGCTCGCCCTGTTCCTCGGCGTGGTCCAGGTGACCCTCGCGCTGCACGTCCGTGCACTGACGATCGACGCCGCGGCCGAGGGGGCGCGGGTGGCGGCTCGCGCAGACCGTGACCTCGCCTCGGGCGCACAGCGGACCCGGGATCTGCTGTCGGCTTCTCTCGGCAGCCGGTATGCGGACCAGGTGGTCGCACGGGACACCGTGCAAGAGGGCCTCGCCGTCGTCGAGGTGACGGTGCGCGCGCCGCTGCCGGTGGTCGGGGTGCTGGGACCGTCGGGGGCGATGACCGTCTCCGGCCATGCCCTGGAGGAGGCGGCATGACCGAGCGACGCGACCCTGAGTCTGGTGCAGCCGTGGTGGAGTTCCTGGGCGTCAGCGTGCTCCTCCTGGTGCCGCTGGTCTACCTCGTCGTGGCCCTGGCCCAGGTGCATGCCGCGGCGTTCGCGGTCGAGGGTGCGGCTCGTGAGGCGTCGAGGGCGGTGGTCACCGCCGACTCGTCGTCCGAGGGCACGGCGCGAGCGGCGGCCGCGACCCGCCTCGCGCTGGGCGATCAGGGCTTCGACGTGGACGGCGCGGAGCTGCTGACGGTGGAGTGCTCCGCCGACCCGTGCCTGACGCCGGGCGCGACGATCGGCGTCTCCGTGCGCTACGAGGTCCCGTTGCCCCTCGTGCCCGCCGGGCTGCGCGGATGGGTGCCGCTGGCGATCCCGGTCGAGGCGGCTCACGTGGCGCCCGTCGAGGAGCATGTGGCGGTGCGGCCATGACCGGGCGGCGCGAGGACGGACGCATCATGCTGCTCACGGCAGGGTTCGTCGCCGTCGGGCTGATGCTGGTCGGGATGGTGGCTTCCGCGGCGTCGGTGCACCTCGACCGCAAGCACCTGTTCGACCTCGCCGACTCCCTGGCCGTCGCCGGTGCCGACTCGATGCGCGAGGCCACCTACTACGACCTCGAGAACGTGGGCAAGCCCGGGGCAGCCGGCACACTGACGTTGTCCGACGGCGACGTCCGGCGCGCGGTGGGGGAGCACCTCGCGCGTCAGCCGGCTTCGACGTCGCCCGGTCTGCGGGACGTCCAGGTCGTCGAGGCGGTCAGCCCGGACGGACGTGGCGCGCGTGTGAGCCTGGTGGCGAGGTCTCATCCGCCGCTGATCCGGTGGTTCACCGATTCGTTCGGTGGCGGCATCACGGTGACCGCGACGGCGGCCGCGCGGGCCGGGTAGTCGACCAGAGCCGCCACCGGCACGTCGTCGGCATTCGGGTGCGCGAGTAGCCTCAGGTGGCCAGCTCCTGTCGCCAATCACCGAAGAACGTGCGGAGCTTGCTGACGTGATCGGCGCGCAAGGGCAGTCGACTATCGCCCAGCCGGTCGAGTTCTCCGAACATCTCGCGCAGCACACTGGTATCGAAGCCGGAGTCACGCTCTCGAGCGAGACCGATGAGGTCGTCCCGCGTGAAACACGCTGCGAGCGCGTAGACGTCGACGAAGTCGCGCGGGGCAGCCCGGCCGAACAGTGCGAGCATCTTCTGCCCTGCACTCTCTTCCACCGTGATGGTGGGACCGAGGACGGTCAGCGTCGGAACGGTCAGAGGCGGCGCATCGACGGCCAGATCGACAACGAGTTCGTCGCCGCCGACGGTCAGCAAGAGTCGCACGAACGTCGGGCTCGAACGCACGGTCTCGGCCACCCAGCCGTGGGCGGTCGCGGTCGCGATGAGCTCTCGACTCGCTTCTTCGATGCTACCCGCGCCGGGCGCGGTGAAGAGGTCGAGGTCATCCGTCGTCCGAGAGACGACACCTCTGGCGATCAGCGCCGAGCCACCGACGACCATGAAGCCTCGCGAGGACGCCAGGTCGAAGAATGCAGTCGCCACGGCGACGTGTGCCTGCGACAGGGTTTCGTGCGTCTCGGTGGTCGTGAGGACCTCGTCCTTCGCCTGCGGATCGGGCTGTCCGGTCATGCGGGAATCGTCCGCGCGGCGTCCACCAGTGGCTGCCAAGCCTTGCGGACCGCCGGTGGCAACCACATGCGATCCCACATCTCGGAGAGGAGCAAGCCGTCAACGAGCCGGAGGATGTCTGCCGGTTCACCCTCGCTGAGCACCGCCGCGTAGACCTCGGCACGGTCGTCCGGGACGGACAGGTCGAAGGAGTCGCGGTGGGACGACCAGAAGATGCGGCGTGGGATCTTGACGGTGCGCAGTGCTTCCGCCGTATCGAGGCGGGGAAGACGGTCGGGTACCCACACGTAGCGGCCGCGACCGATGTCGTGGCGCCTGAATGTCGGGGCCGTGTCCGCAAGCGCGACATCCGTTCCGGCCGCACGCAGAAGCCGAAGCAGTGTGTCGGCCGTCGGTATCTTGCGGTCGTTCTCATATGCCGAGATGGCGGTCCGCGACGTCGCAGCTCGCTCGGCGAGTTCCCGCGCACTGACGCCAGCGCGTGAGCGCGCCTCGCGCACCAGGCGACCAGCGGTGAGAGTATCCATATGGATACGGTATCCCTCCGGATAATCAGCGGGCAAGCGCGCCACCCGTGCGGCTTGCCGCTCCTCGGACATGCCCTCGCAGCGCCGGGACGAGCGCCTGCGCCTGTCGGCGGCGTGCGCGTCAGCCACTTCGCGATGCGCGCTCGAACAGGCCCGGATAGTCGACGACGAGCCCGTCGCCGTCCACGGTGATCTCACGCCGGAAGTCGCCGTCGCGGGACTCGTACAGGTACCGGTCGGTGGTGAGTCGGGTGTACCGCTGCGGGTCGGTGGTGACCGTGAACGACTCGTGGTCCACGTACACCGTCACGATGTCCGCGAACTCGCCGACCGCCAGCCCGAGCCGACGGATCGGCAGCGTGTTTGTCGACCCTACTGGCCTGCTTGGCGAGGCCCTCGCGGAGGACTGCTCGACCACTATGTCCGAGACTCGCTCATCGTGAGTGCTGTGAAGGGTTCGCTTACGCGGTGGCCGCTCTAAGTCTCGTCGAAGACGACCCCAGCGACCGCGCTACACCACTCTGGCCAGCGCACCCCGTAGCGTTGGACAAGGTCGAGGTCCTCGAGAGCGATCAGTGGTTGGCGCTTCTGATCATCGGGGACCTCGACTCCTACATCCAGTCCGTCACCCCGCCCGGGCTACTCCCCACCGGTCGGCGAAGTGCCGGATGAGTCGCGCCATCGTGCAGACGCCATACTGGCGCCCATGAACGACAAGCTTCCCGTCGACCTGGACCAGATGTTCGACCTCGCCCGCGCCGGCGAGAGCCTGCTGCTCGAGTTCGTCGACGCCGGCGTCCCGGCCGACCACGTCGACGCCCAGGGCAACACGCTGCTCATGCTGGCCGCGTACCACGGTCACGCCTCGCTCGTCCGAGGGCTGGCTGCCCGTGGCGCCGACGTGAACCGGCTCAACGCTCGTGGTCAGTCACCGCTCGCGGGCGCGGTGTTCAAGGGCGATCCCGACGTCATCCAGGCGCTGATCGACGCCGGCGCCGACGTCGACGCGGGGGAGCCGAGCGCCCGGGCGACGGCCGCGATGTTCGGACGGACCCTGCCGGGAGCCTCCTGAGCGGCAGGTAGGCTTGAACATCGTGGCCACCATCGACTTTCCCGCCGAGATCAAGGCGCTCCGCTCCACCCTCAAGACCATCGAGTCGGTGAGCGACCCCGCTGAGCTGCAGGAGCGGATCGAGATGCTGTCCGACCAGGCGGCCTCGCCGGACCTGTGGGACGACCAGGACAACGCGCAGAAGGTCACGTCAGCCCTGTCCCACGCGCAGAGCGAGCTCGAGCGGGTGAAGCGGCTCGGCAGCCGGATCGACGACGTCGAGACGCTCGTCGAGCTCGGCAACGAGATGGAGGACGCCGACTCCCTCGACGAGGCACAGGCCGAGGTCGAGGCGATCCGCAAGGACCTGCGGTCGCTCGAGGTCCGCACGCTGCTCAACGGTGAGTACGACGCCCGTGCCGCCGTCGTGACGATCCGTGCCGGTGCCGGTGGCGTCGATGCGGCGGACTTCGCCGAGATGCTCATGCGCATGTACCTGCGCTGGGCCGAGCGCCACGGCTACCCCACCAAGGTCATGGACACCTCCTACGCGGAGGAGGCCGGGCTGAAGTCGGCGACGTTCGAGGTCGACACGCCGTACGCGTTCGGTCACCTGTCGGTCGAGGCCGGCACGCACCGCCTGGTCCGCATCTCGCCGTTCGACAACCAGGGCCGCCGGCAGACGTCGTTCGCCGCGGTCGAGGTGATCCCGCTCATCGAGCAGACCGACTCGATCGAGATCCCGGAGAACGAGCTCAAGATCGACGTCTTCCGCTCCTCGGGCCCGGGCGGCCAGTCGGTGAACACCACGGACTCGGCCGTGCGCATGACGCACATCCCCACGGGGACCGTCGTGTCGATGCAGAACGAGAAGTCGCAGATCCAGAACCGCGCCGCCGCGCTGCGCGTCATGCAGTCGCGCCTGCTGCTGATCCGCCAGGCGGAGGAGGCCGCGAAGAAGAAGGAGATGGCCGGGGACATCAAGGCGTCCTGGGGCGACCAGATGCGCTCCTACGTGCTGCACCCGTACCAGATGGTCAAGGACCTGCGGACCGAGCACGAGTCGGGCAACACGCAGAACGTGTTCGACGGCGCGATCGACGAGTTCATCGAGGCCGGCATCCGCTGGCGTCGTTCGGGTGGCGAGAGCTGACCTGAGCGCGACCGCGCCCACTACCTCGCGGCGTCGCGTACTACCTCGGCCGATCCGGTACTACCTCGCGGGGCGCCGCTCTCCCTCGGCGGAATGGGTACTACCTCGGCGTTTGGCGGATTTCCGCGGTTTGTCCGTTGTTGCGCCAAGCAACAACTCGACCCTCGACCTACCGGCGTGTCCTCCGTCGGGCGGGCAGCGCCGTCGTGCGACTCTCAACCAGGCGAGCACCCGAGTCGAGTGGTGCCCGCCGGGGGGGAGGGGCACGCAGTGATCAGGTTCGAGAACGTCTCGAAGGTCTACGCCAGGGGGGCGAGGCCGGCGCTCGACGAGGTCTCCGTCGACGTCGAGCGTGGTGAGTTCGTCTTTCTCGTGGGCGCTTCCGGCTCCGGCAAGTCGACGTTCCTGCGGCTGGTGCTGCGCGAGGAGCGACCCACCGGCGGGCGGGTCTACGTGGCCGGCCGCGACCTCACCCGCCTGTCCGGCTGGAAGGTGCCCTCGCTGCGGCGCGGCATCGGGATGGTCTTCCAGGACTTCCGGCTCCTGCCCAACAAGAACGTCTACGAGAACGTGGCCTTCGCGCTGCAGGTGATCGGGCGCCCGCGGCACACCATCAGCACCACCGTGCCGGAGGTGCTGGAGTGGGTCGGCCTGGACGGCAAGGAGAAGCGCCGCCCCCACGAGCTCTCGGGCGGCGAGCAGCAGCGGGTCGCGATCGCGCGAGCCTTCGTCAACCGCCCGCAGATCCTGCTCGCCGACGAACCCACGGGGAACCTCGACCCGACGACGTCGCTGGGCATCATGCGCCTCCTGGACCGGATCAACAGCACCGGCACCACCGTGGTCATGGCGACGCACGACGACGAGATCGTCAACGAGATGCGCCGCCGCGTGGTCGAGCTCTCCACCGGGAGCGTGGTGCGTGACGAGGCCGACGCCCAGTACGGCCGGCGGGAGGACATCCTCCCGCTGGTCGGCCCGGCCCCCGTGCTGGACGCCCCCGGCCGCGGCGTCCCGCGCCGCGGCGCCACGCCACGGATCGTCGTCCAGCCCGAGCCGGGCGACGTGGCCGCCGAGGAGGCGGCAGAGGCCGCCGTCGAGCAGGGCGCGTTCGAGCACGACGGCTCGCAGAAGGCACCGCCCGAGGACGGCACCGGGGAGCCCGACACCTCCGAGCTCCCGTCGCGCCGGTCCCGTCGTGCGATGTCCGGCGCCGGTACCGGGCACGAGGAGGCCTGAGCGGTGCGGCTGCAGTTCATCCTCGTCGAGGTCCTCCAGGGTCTGCGGCGCAACGCCACGATGGTGATCTCCGTCATCCTCGTCACGTTCGTCTCCCTCACGTTCGTGGGCGCCGCAGCGCTCCTGCAGGCGCAGGTCACCAAGCTGAAGGGCGACTGGTACGACCTCGTCGAGGTGTCCGTCTTCCTGTGTCCCGAGGGGTCCACGGAGCCGACATGCGCGGAGGGCGAGGCCACCGAGGAACAGATCGCCACCATCGAACGGGCCATCGACACCGAGCTCGGCGACGTGGTCGCGACGACGTACTTCGAGTCGAAGGCGGAGGCGTTCGAGGCGTTCGAGGCCCGTTACCCGGACGGCTACCAGGGCACGCAGCTCACCGAGGACGACATGCAGGCGTCCTACCGGCTCCAGCTCGCCGACCCCGAGCAGTACCAGGTGGTCGACGAGGTCCTCAGCGGCCGTGACGGCGTCGAGGTGATCGAGGACCAGCGCGCCGCGTTCGAACCACTCTTCCTCGCGCTCAACCGCGCGTCCCTCGTCGCCGTCGGCCTCGCCGCCGTCATGCTCCTGGCCGCAGCACTGCTGATCACCACCACGATCCGGCTCTCCGCCGTGTCGAGACGGCGAGAAACAGGCATCATGCGACTCGTGGGTGCATCGAACCTGTTCGTCCAGCTCCCCTTCATGCTGGAGGGCGCCATCGCCGCGCTGGTCGGCGCCGTGCTCGCCGTGGGCGGGCTCTGGCTCGCCGTGCAGTACCTGGTGGTCGACTGGCTCGCCCAGTCCGTCGACTGGGTCAACTACGTCACGACCGCCGACGTGCTCGCCATCGCACCGTTGCTCCTCGGTGTCGCCGTCGCGCTCGCCGTGGTGTCCTCCGTCGTCACTCTGCACCGATACACGAGGGTGTGATCCCGTGACCCGCCGTCCCGCCTCCCGCCTGCGCCGGATCGTCGGTGCCGCCGTCGTCGGCCTGCTCGTGCTCGGGCCGTCCGCGCCCGCGCTCTCCGACGAGATCGACGACCAGCGAGCCGCCGCCGAGCGGGAGAAGGCCGAGAAGGACGCTGAGCGCGAAGAGCTCGAGGTCGCTCTCGAGGACACGAACGCCGAGTTCGCCCAGGCCGTGCTCGACCTCAACACCGTCGAGGCACGCCTGCCCGTCGCCCAGGCGGAGCTGGCCGAGGCCCAGGCCACGCTCGCCGAGGCGCGACGCAAGGCGGAGGTGCTCGCCCAGCGCCTCGCCGACGCCGAGGACGAGGAGGCCCGGATCTCCGAGGAGATCGCGGCCGGGGAGGGCAAGGCCGAGGAGGCCCGCACCGACGTCGTGGCCATGGCTCGGGAGGCATACCGCCGAGGTGACGACGTCAGCACGCTGGGGCTCGTGACGGGCGCCCAGTCCACGCGGGAGTTCCTCGAGGACGTGGCCGTCAACTCGTCGGCCGCGCGCAGCCAGTCCCGCGCCGTCGCCGAGCTGCAGGAGGCGGAGACGGTGGCGCGCAACCAGGAGGCGCGCCTCGCCGCGATCCGCGAGACCATCACCGAGCTCAAGGCGGAGGCGGACGCGAACGTCCTCGTCGCCGAGAAGGCGGAGCGGGACGCGGCGGAGCGCAAGGCCGAGGTGGAGCAGCTCATCGAGGAGCAGAAGCAGCTCAAGGCGACCATCGAGGAGCGGCGCGACGAGACCGTCGCCGAGCTCGAGGAGAACGAGGCGCAGCGCGCGGCCCTCAAGGACGAGATCCAGCAGATCATCGTCAAGCAGGAGGAGCGGGACCGCCGTCTCGAGGAGGAGCGCAAGCGGCGTGAGGCCGAGGAGCGCAAGCAGCGCGAGGCCGACCGCAAGGCCAACAAGGGCAACGGCGGTGGCGGCGGATCGAACTCCGGCGGCGGCGGCGGATCGAACTCCGGCGGCGGTGGAGGCGGAGGCGGGTCCAGCTCCGGCGGTGGCGGGTCCTCCGGCCCGTTCCTGGGGTGGCCGACGAACTACCACGTGGTGACCAGCTCGTACGGTCAGCGCTTCCACCCGATCTACAACGCGTGGCGGCTGCACGCCGGGACGGACATCCGCTCCTACTGCGGCACCCCGATCTACTCCGCCCAGAGCGGGTACGTCGAGCAGGCGTACTACGGCAGCGGCCCGGGCAACAACGTGCTCATCAACCACGGCCGGCACAAGGGCGACAACGTCATGAGCCGTTACCTGCACCTGTCGCGCGACGTCGTCGGCGTGGGGGAGAAGGTCAGCAAGGGCGAGATCATCGGCTACTCGGGTACCTCCGGGAGCTCGACGGCGTGCCACCTCCACTTCGAGGTGTACGTCAACGGCAGCACGGTGGACCCGATGGGCGGCTGGCTGAACTGACCGGCGCGCGCCAACCCCCCCCTGATCGCCGAGCGCGGAAACAGCTGGACCCCCGCCGTCGGCCGCGTATCCTGAGACGCTGCGGTACCACGACCAGGGAGGAGGAGCCGTGTCCACCAAGGCCAAGGGCGCCAAGAAGAAGAAGTCGGACGACCCCCGCCAGGTCGTGGCGAACAACAAGAAGGCGCGCCACGACTACACGATCGAGGACGTCTTCGAGGCCGGCATCGTCCTGTCGGGGACCGAGGTCAAGGCGCTGCGCATGGGGCGCGCGTCGCTGCTGGACGGTTACGTCGCGATCGATCATGGCGAGGCGTGGCTGGAGAACGTCCACATCCCGGAGTACTTCCAAGGGACGTGGAACAACCACACGCCGCGCCGCAAGCGCAAGCTCCTGCTCCACCGCGACGAGATCGACCGCCTGGGCGTGAAGTCGCGGGAGAAGGGGCACACGATCGTGCCGCTGCGGCTGTACTTCCTGGACGGCCGGGCCAAGGTGGAGATCGCCCTGGCCCGAGGCAAGAAGGAGTACGACAAGCGGCAGAGCCTGCGTGAGAAGCAGGACGTGCGCGAGGCGCAGCGGGCGATGCGCCAGAAGGAGCTCCTGAGCTGACGGCTCCCACCCGACCGGGCCGGCCACCGAAATAAACCCGCGGCCCGCCCGGTTGATGATCTAGACTGGTCGCACCCGGACCACCACGTCCCAGCACGTCGGGGCAGGTGGGGGTGCGGGCTTTGACAACACCACAGGGGCTGATCGGTTTCGACGGTGGTCGTGATTCCAGGAGAAGCGGGCCGAGGAGGCAGGCTCATCTCGTGAACGATGCCTGCAAACCTATAGGTGCCGATAACAAGCGCACCGACTTCGCCCTCGCCGCCTGAGCGAGCCTCGAAGTCCGTGAGCCCGGGATTGCTCTCGACCCGGTAGCTCACGTCATCTAGAGAGCCACTGCTCGCAGTCCTCGTCGTCGGGACTGCGGGGACTTCTCGACGACTGGGCCCGTCCACACCTTGTCTGCGTGAGTGTGGGGGCCGAGAAAATCACAGCAGACTGCGCCCGGAGAAGTCCTGGAACAGCGTCACCGGACCCGGGTTCGATTCCCGGCAGCTCCACCCCGTGCACAAGGCTCGGACACTTGCCAGCGAACTCGCCGGCAGGAGTCCGGGCCTTGTGGTGTTTCGGGCACGGCTGTCTTCCGAGCCCGGGCGGCGAGGACGATCCGTGGACCCGGTCGAGCCGCGTGCGCCGGGCGCGTCACACTGGTGCGCATGTCCGTGTCCGCACTCGTCGACCTCCTCGCCGCCCCACCGACGCTGCCGGTCGTCGACGGGCTCGGCGAGCTGGACGCGGCGGTGCAGGCCTCCGGGTCTGCGGTGCTGCAGTCCCCGCCGGGAAGCGGGAAGACCACCCTGGTCCCACCCGCGCTCGCCGTCGCCCTGGGCGGCCGTGTCGTCGTCACGCAGCCGCGTCGGATCGCCGCCCGCGCCGGCGCTCGCCGGCTTGCCGGCCTCCTCGGCGAGCCGGTGGGCCGCACGGCAGGCTTCTCGGTGCGTGGGGATCGGCAGACCGGTCCCGAGACCCTCGTGGAGTTCGTGACCGCCGGCACCCTGCTGCGCCGCCTGCAGCACGCCCCGGAGCTCCCGGGCGTGAGCGCCGTCGTGCTCGACGAGATCCATGAGCGACAGGTCGATGCCGACCTCCTGCTCGCCATGCTGGTCGAGGTCCGTGCGGCGCTGCGCGACGACCTCGCCGTCGTGGCCATGTCGGCCACGGTCGAGGCGGGCCGGGTCGCGGACCTGCTCGGGGCCGGCACATCGGTCGTGACGGTGTCCGGGGCTCTCCACCCGGTCTCGACCGTGTGGTGCCCGACGCCGCGCTCGGCACCGCGGTTGACACCGGCGGGTACCGGTCGCGAGTTCCTCGGCCATGTCACCGACGTCCTGGGACGGGCTCTGCGGGAGCAGACCGGTGACGTCCTGGTCTTCCTTCCCGGTGCGCGGGAGGTCGACGACGTGGTGCGGCGCGCCCGCGCGGCGTGGCCTGATGCCGACGTGCTGCCGCTCCACGGCCGGCTGCCGGGACGGGAGCAGGACCGTGCGCTGCAGGCGACGTCCCGGCGGCGCGTCGTCGTCTCCACGGCGGTGGCGGAGTCCTCGCTCACCGTCCCGGGCGTCCGGGTCGTGGTGGACGCCGGACTCGCCCGCGAGCCTCGCACCGACCACCACCGTGGTCTGGCCGGGCTCGTCACCGTCAGCGTGAGCCGGGCCACCGCCGAGCAGCGCGCCGGACGGGCCGGGCGCCAGGGCCCCGGGGCGGTGTACCGGTGCTGGTCCGAGGGTGAGCACGCCCAGATGGTGCGCCACCCCCGACCCGAGATCCTCACCGCGGACCTGACCGGTCCGATGCTCGAGCTCGCCGTGTGGGGTGCACCGGGCGGGCGAGGGCTCGCACTGCTGGACGCGCCACCGCCCGCTGCCGCGGAGGCCGCTCACGCCGTCCTCGCCGAGCTCGGCGCCGTGACGTCCGACGGCTCCGTCACCGCGCGCGGGCGGGAGATCGCTGCGGTCGGTATGGACCCTCGGCTGGCACGGGCGCTGCTCGACGGCGCGGCGGTGGTCGGCCCCCGCATCGCGGCGGAGACGGTCGCCCTGCTCGCTGCCGACGGCGGCCCGAGCGACGTCGACCTGACGGCGGCGCTGCGCCGCCTGCGCTCCGCACCGGGGCGAGGCGGCTCGTGGGGGCGCGAGGCGGACCGCTGGGAGCGGATTGCCTCGCGACCGGGCCGAGGTTCGCGCGTCGGCCGGGCCGGGAAGGTGTCCGGTGTGCCGGGGATGAGTCTGGACCTCGCTGTCGGGACCGTGACGGCCTTGGCCCATCCCGACCGCATCGCCCGCAGGCGGCCCGGGTCCGACCGGTACCTCATGGCCGGGGGAGCGGGCGCGCGCCTGTCCGGGGGCGCCCTGGCCGGCAGCGAGTGGCTCGCCGTCGCCGAGGCGACCCGGTCACCCGGGCAGCCCGACGCCCTCGTCCGGTCGGCGGTGCCGATCGACGAGGCCACCGCCAGCGACGCGGCTGCCGGGCTGCTGGGCACGGTGGACGACGTCGCGTGGCGGGACGGCCGGCTGGTGTCACGCCGCGTGGCGCGACTCGGGGCGATCGAGCTGTCCGCGGAGCCCCTGACCCACCCTCCGGCGGATCTGGTCGCCACAGCGGTGCAGCAGGGCCTGCGCACGGAAGGGCTCGACCTGGTGCCGTGGCCTCCGGCAGCCATCTCGCTGCGGCGTCGGCTGGCGTTCCTGCACGCGGCACTCGGCGAACCGTGGCCGGACGTCTCCGACGCGGCGCTGGAGGATCGTGTGCCCGAGTGGCTCGGGCCGGACCTCGACCGGGTGAGGACGGCCCGGGACCTGCGCCGCCTGGACACGACGACGGCGCTGCGCCGGCTGCTCCCGTGGCCCGAGGCCGCCCGGCTCGACGTGCTCGCCCCCGAGCGCGTCGTCGTCCCCACCGGCTCGGCCCTGCGTGTCGACTACTCCGACCCGGACCGTCCTGTCCTGGCCGTCCGGATCCAGGAGGTGTTCGGCTGGCAGGGCGCCCCCGCCCTGGCCGGGGGCCGTGTGGCGCTGGTCCTGGAGCTGCTCTCGCCGGCTCGTCGGCCGGCCGCCGTGACCGCCGATCTCGCCGGGTTCTGGCGCACGGGGTATCCGCAGGTCCGGGCCGAGCTGCGCGGACGGTATCCCAAGCACCCGTGGCCGGAGGACCCGGCGGCCGCCAGCGCGACGAGCCGGACCAAGAAGGCCTCGCGCGGCTGAGGCCGCGGCGCGCCGACAGACCGCGTCCGGCGCCTCACGACGCGCGGGGAGCGGCCCGGTGCTGGACTATCGACTCCACCACCTTCAGGGTGGGACGTGATGATCGTCACAGGGGAGTGGTAGCCATGGCCGAGGGAAAGCTCGACGTCGTCGCGAGGCGGCTGGGTCTGCGGACCGATCCGATCATCTTCTTCGTCTCGGCCGCACTGATGGTGCTGTTCCTCGTCGTGCTGATGATCTTCCCCGCGCCGATCGGGTCGGCGTTCGGGAGCGCGCGCGAGTGGATCGTCACCAACCTGGGCTGGTTCTTCATCCTCGGCGTGACGGTCTGGCTGCTGTTCCTGGCCTGGGTCGCGCTGAGCCGCTACGGTCACCTGCGGCTCGGGCCGGACGACGCCCGGCCGGAATACGGGAACCTGTCGTGGTTCGCGATGCTGTTCGCCGGCGGGATCGGCACGGTGCTGATGTTCTGGGGCGTCGCCGAACCGATCTCCCACTTCGGTACGCCTCCGTTCGCGGGGGTGGAGCCGTACTCGGCGGAGGCGGCCGAGGACGCGATGTCGGTCTCGTTGTACGACCTGGGACTGCACACCTGGACCATCTTCACGCTGCCGGGCCTCGCCTTCGGCTACTTCGTCTACCGGTACGACCTCCCGCTGCGTGTCAGCTCGGTGTTCTACCCGTTCCTCAAGGAGCGGATCCACGGACCGATCGGCCGGACGATCGACATCTTCGCGGTGCTCGGCACGCTGTTCGGTCTGGCGGTGTCGCTGGGCCTGGGTACCTCGCAGATCGGCGCCGGCATCAACCACCTGCTGCCGAACATCGAGAACAGCACCCTGCTCCAGGTGGGCATCATCACGGTGCTCACCGCGGTGGCCGTGATCTCTATCGTCGCAGGGCTCGACAAGGGCGTGAAGCGCCTGTCGAACATCAACATCCTCATGGCCGTCGGACTGATGATCTTCATCCTCATCAGCGGTGACACCGTGTTCCTGCTGCGCCAGATCCCGCAGAGCATCGGGGTCTACCTGCAGGACCTGACAGGGCTGGCGTTCTGGAACGACGCGATGTCGCCGTTCACCAAGGACGGCGGCTGGGGCTGGCAGGGCGACTGGACGGTCTTCTACTGGGCCTGGACGGTGACCTGGGCGCCGTTCATGGGCGTGTTCCTCGCGCGGATCTCGAAGGGGCGGACCATCCGTCAGTTCGTCGGTGGCGTGCTGCTCGCGCCGACGCTCTTCACGGTGGTGTGGTTCGTCGTCTTCGGCTGGTCGGCGATGGAGATCGACGGCATCGGCGGGTCGGGCGGGGTGATCTCCGAGGCGGTCTCGGAGGACGTGGCCCTGGCGATGTTCACGTTCTTCGAGCAGTTTCCCGCTGCGACGCTGATCTCAGGGATCGCCGTGGTGGTGGTCGCCCTGTTCTTCGCCACATCCTCGGACTCGGCGTCCCTGGTGGTCGACATGCTCTGTGCGGGGACCCCGGACGCCGGCCCCACGCGTCAGCGTGTCTTCTGGGGCGTGAGCGAGGGTGCACTGGCCGCCTCGCTGATCATCCTCGGCGGAGTCACCGGTGCGAAGGGCCTCGAGGCCCTCCAACAGGTCATCACCGTGATCGGTCTGCCCATCTTCGTCCTCGTGTTCCTCATGATGGTCGCCATGATCAAGTCCCTGTCCTCGGAGCGCCGCGCGGCGATCGAGGCGCAGTTCGCGGGCGTCCTGGCCAAGCGCGACCGTGCTGAGTCCCGTGGCCGGCCGAAGGTCGCGGGCCGGGGCCGCAACCGCGTTGCCGACGAGGAACCGCTGGTACCCGTCGAGGAAGCGCCGCCCGAGGACACGAACGGTCAGCCCTGATTGTCAGGAGTGCTACCCAATTCGTTAGGGTGACGGTGTGCCGCACGACACACCGCCGACGACGGTCCCTACTGTTCCCTGCCCCGCCTCGGCCGAGCCGCGCCCCGGCGAGCTCACGCCGGCGGACGGCTCCCGCGTGGCTTCCCATCCAGCACTCGCCCCGGCGGCACGGTGGTGGCGCCGGGTCACCGAGGAGAGCTTCGGCCTCGACCTCGTCCCGGCGACGCTCACGGACGAGGTCGAGGACGGCGCCACGGTCGCAACCGTCCGCTTCGTGCTCGACGAAACCCTCGCTGCCGGTGCCTACACGCTCGACGTGAGCGACGCCGTCGTGCACGTGACCGCCGCCGACCTGCCCGGTGCGTTCGCCGCCGCGCAGACGCTGCGCCAGCTTGCCGGTGCCCAGGCGTTCCGGCGGTCGGCCGGGGCGCCGTTCGTGCTGCCGGCGGTGCGCCTCCAGGACGCGCCGCGCCACCACTGGCGCGGGGTGCTGCTCGACGTCGCCCGGCACTTCCTGCCGAAGGCCGACGTGCTGCGGTTCGTCGACCAGGCCGCAGCGCACCATCTGAACGTGCTCCAGCTCCACCTCTCCGACGACCAGGGCTGGCGCATCGAGATCGACCGGTACCCGCGACTCACCGAGGTCGGCGCGTGGCGCCGCGAGTCCACCGTCGGCACGTGGCGTACCGGCACCGCGGACGGCCGCCCGCACGGCGGGTACTACACCGCCGACGACCTGCGCGAGATCGTCGGCTACGCCCGCGAGCGCGGTGTCATGGTGGTCCCCGAGATCGACGTGCCGGGGCACGTGCGCGCCGTGCTCGCGGCCTACCCGGCGCTCGCCGCCCGCTCCGGCACGCACGAGGTCTCGACCACCTGGGGGATCAGCGACGACGTGCTCGACCCCTCCGAGGCGACGCTGGGGTTCTTCCGGGACGTGCTCGACGAGGTGTGCCGCGTCTTCGACGCACCGTTCGTGTCCCTCGGCGGCGACGAGGTGCCGACCACCGCGTGGAGCGAACGGCCCGACGTCGTCGACCGCGCCGCCGGGCTGGGTCTCGTCGCCGACGACGGCACCCCGGACGTCGCCCGCCTGCACGGCTGGTTCGTCGCCCGCCTCGCCGACCACCTGCGGACCAGGGGGCGCCGGGCGGTGGTGTGGGACGAGGCGTTCGGCCCCGACCTGCCGCGTGACGCCGTGGTCCTGTGCTGGCGCGGGCACGCGGTGGCGCTCGACGCGATGGCTGCCGGGCACGACGTCGTCATGGCGCCCGAGCAGGAGGTCTACCTGGACCACCGTGCCGCCGACGGTCCGGACGAGCCCGTCCCGGTGGGGTTCGTCCGGACCACGGCGGACGTCTATGCGTTCGACCCGCTGCCGCCCGCCGTACGGGACGCCCGGCCCGAGCTGCCCACCGAGCTGCCCGGTGCCCTCCTGGGCGCACAGGCCCAGGTGTGGACCGAGCACCTCGACTCGGCGCGGCGCATCGACTACGCGGCCTTCCCTCGGCTGGCGGCCTTCGCGGAGGCGGTGTGGACCACCGACCCCGCGCCGCGGCACGTGGGCGGCCCGGCCGGCAACGCGTTCCTCGAACGGCTCGAGAGCGCGCACCTGCCGCGGCTCGCCGCGGCGGGCGTGGAGTTCCGCCCGCCGGGAGGTCCGCTCCCGTGGCAGACGCGGCCGGGCGTCGCGGGCTATCCGCGCGACCTCGCGGCCGAGCGGGCGGCCGCCGGGTGGGAGGGCGCGGGCGGCTGGGTCGCCGGCCGCGACGGCGCCGAGCCGGAGGCCCCCGCATGAGTCACCGGCCCGTCGACGTCGTCGGCGGCGTGGTGCTGCCCCGCCCGGACGGGAGCCTCTCCGCACCGCACGACGTGCTGCTGGACGCCGGCACGGTGCGGTCGGTCGAGCCCTCGACCACGCGCCGTCCCGGTCGGGTGCTCGACGGCGGTGGCCGGCTCGCGCTGCCCGGATTCGTCGACGCGCACGTCCACGGCGGCAGCGCGGTGCACGACCCCGCCGTCCAGCACGCGCTGCTGCGGCAGGGCGTCACGTCGATCGTCACCGGGTCCGACGGCGTGGGGTACGCGCCGTCGTCGGCCGACGGCGCCGCGTGGGCCGCCCGGTACTTCGCCGGGATCGACGGGGCGCACCCGAGGTTCGACGGCGGCACCGTGGCGGAGCTGCTGGCCACCTACGACGGCGCCACCCCGGTCAACGTCTCGGCGCTGGTGCCGCACGGCACGCTGCGCCGGACCGTGATGGGCACGGCGCAGCGGGCGGCGACCGCGGCCGAGACCGCCGAGATGGTCGCCCTGGCCCGCCGGGGTTTCGCCGACGGGGCGGTGGGGCTGTCCACGGGGCTGGAGTACGTCCCGGCGGCGTGGGCGCAGGAAGCCGAGCTCGTCGCGCTCGTCGCCGTGGCCGCCGAGCACGGGCTGCCGCACGTCTCCCACATGCGCGGCTACGAGGACCAGGCCGGTCCGGCGCTCACCGAGCTGTTCCGCCTCGCCGCCGCGACCGGCGCCGCCACCCACGTCTCGCACCTGCACGGCCCCGCCGGACCGATCGCCGCGCTGCTCGACGAGGCCCGTGCGGACGGCCTCGACGTCACCTTCGACTCCTACCCGTACCTGCGGGGCTGCTCGATCCTCGCGATGGTGGCACTGCCCACGTGGCTGCCGCTCGCCGACCCGGACGCCACCCTCGCCGCGATCGACGACCCGGAGCACGGCGTCCGGCTGCGCGCGCACCTCGCGGACCTGGACGAGCTGTGGCCGCGCGTCACCCTCGCCTGGGTGCCCGGCCTCGACCCGGGCGAGGGGGACGTGGCGGGGCACGCTCTGGTGGACGTGGCCGCGCGCTGGCGGGTGCCGCCGTCGGAGGCGGCCCTGCGGGTGCTGCGCGCCTCACGGCTGCGAGCGAGCTGCGTGTTCGCCCAGCCGCCGACCGGGACCGCGGAGTCGGTGCGCGCGCTGGCCGCCCACCCCGCCCACCTCGCCGGCTCGGACGCCGTCTACCAGCCCGTCGGCGGGCACGCGGACGACGGACGGCCGCACCCGCGAGGCTGGGGCGCGTTCGCCCGCTTCCTCGCCGAGCAGGTACGGGCCACCGGCGACTGGACCTGGCACGACGCCGCCGAGCACCTCGCGGCCCGCGCCGCGCGGAGGTTCGGGCTGACCGACCGCGGGCGCGTGGCCCCGGGCGCCGTCGCCGACCTGGTGCTCGTCGACCCGGACGCCGTGACCGACCGCGCGACGTACGAAGCCCCCCGCACGCCCGCCGTCGGGATCGACGACGTGCTCGTCGCCGGGACCCCCGTGCTCGCCGGCGGCGAGCTGACCGGAGCCCGCCCCGGCTGCGGCCTGCGACCCACCGCCCGAGGGAGAACAGCATCATGAGGATCGACGACCCGCACCTGTCCTGGCCGCTGCTGACGCTCGACCGTGCCGCCGTCGAGCACAACGTCGCGACCGTGGCGTCGGCGCTGGCGGCGGCCGGCGTCGAGCACGCCCCGCACGTCAAGACGCACATGGCCCGTGGGCTGTGGGAGCGGCAGCGCGCCGCGGGCGCCTGGGCGGCGACGGTCGCGACGCCCGCCCAGCTCCGCGCGGTCCTGGCGTGGGGCTCCGCGCGGCGGGTGCTCCTGGCCAACGAGCTCGTCGACCCGCGCGACGCCACCCGGCTGCGGGCCGCGCTCGACGCGGGCGACGCCGACGAGGTCTGGGTCTGCGTGGACTCCGCCCGTGGCGTCGAGGTGCTGGCCGACGCGTTCGACGGCGTCACCCACCGCCGCCTCGGAGTGCTCGTCGAGCTGGGGGTCGACGGCGGGCGCACCGGCGTCCGCACGGTCGCGGGCGTCGCCGCGCTGGCCGCAGCGGTCGCCGGCGCCGGGCTGCGGCTCGTGGGTGTCAGCGGCTACGAGGGGCCCGTCGCCGGGGGGACCTCGGTGCCCGAGCTGGACGCCGTCGCGCGCTGGTGCGTCCTGCTGCGCGAGGCGGGCGCCGCCGTCGCGCACCTCGTCGACGGCCCGGTGGTCCTGTCGGCCGGGGGCAGCGCCTTCGCGGACGTGGTGGTGCGCCGGCTGACCGTGGCGCCGGGAGCGCGCGTCGTGGTCCGCTCCGGTGCCTACGTCGCCCACGACCACGGGCACTACGCGCACGCCGACCCGTGGACCCGGCTCGGGGTCGCCCCGTTGCGCCCAGCGATCACCGTGTGGGCGTCCGTGCTCTCCGCGCCGGAGACCGGCCTGGCGGTGTGCGGGATGGGGCGCCGCGACGTCTCGTTCGACCTCGACCTGCCCCTGCCGCTGGTCGCGCGGGGCACGGACGCCGCGGGCCGGCTCGGGCCGGCCCGAGCGCTGGACGCGCGGGTGACCGCGCTCGACGACCAGCACGCCTACCTGCACGTCCCGGACGACGACCTCGCCCCGGGCGACGTGGTCGGGTTCGGCATCTCGCACCCGTGCACCACGTTCGACAAGTACCGCACGGGGCTGCTCACCGACGGCGACGACGTCGTCGGCACCCTGACGTTCGAGCTCACGGAGGATCGATGACCACGACCAAGACGGCGATCAGCACGCCCGACGCCCCCGCACCGGCGCACACCTTCCACCAGGGCGTGCGTACCGGGCCGTTCGTCCAGGTGTCCGGGCAGGGGCCGGTCGACCCGGCGACGGGGGAGTACCTGTTCCCGGGCGACGTCGCGGCCCAGACCACGCGGACGCTGCAGAACGTGCGTGCGATCGTCGAGGCGTCGGGTGCGACGTTCGACGACGTGGTCATGCTGCGCGTCTACCTGACGTCGCGCGACGACTTCGCGGCCATGAACGAGGCGTACGGCGCCTTCGTGACGCAGCACTGCCCGTCCGGCGTGCTGCCGAGCCGCACCACCGTGATGGTCGGGCTGCCGCGCCCCGAGATGCTGGTCGAGATCGACGCCTTCGCGGTGACCTCCGCCGCTGCCTGAGGCTCAGTGCGTGAGCTCGGGCTGGCGCCGCGACTCGCTCGTGCCGGGCCCGTCGGTGCCGCCGTCGGGCCCGGAGCCCGGTCCGCCGGACGTGCCGCCTGGTCCGCCCGGAACGTCGGCACGGCGACGCCGGACCAGCCGGTACACGACGTAGCCGGCCGCGGCCACGACGAGCCAGGGCAGCAGGACCCCGAGGACCAGCACCACGGTCTCCACGCTGGCGACCAGGGCGTTCCAGCCGGTGGCGAGGCCGCCGGAGAAGCCGCCGCGCGGGCCGGCGAGCTGCGCTGCCGGGGCGTCGATCCGCACGTGGAGGGTGGACATGGCGACCAGGTCGCTGAGCGCCTCGCGCTGGGCCACCAGCGAGTCCAGCTCGGCCTGGCGCTGGGACAGCTCGCGCTCGACCTCGAGCAGGTCGGCGGTGGATCCCGCCGAGGCGAGGAGCTCGGTGAGCCTGTCGGTGGACGTGGTCAGCGCGGAGATGCGGGCGTCGAGGTCCTGGCCCCGGCTCGTCACGTCCTCGCTGGACATCTCGATGTCCTGGACCGTGCCGAGCCCGCGCAGCGCCTCGACGGCGCTCGAGGTCCGGTCCGCCGGGACGCGGACGGTCAGCTCGGCAGAACCGGCCGAGTCGTCGTCGCCCGGGTCCTCGTGGCGTTCCTCGACGTGCCCGCCGGCCTGCTCCACGAGGCGGACCAGCTCGGCCGACGTCGTGGCCGGGTTCTCGGAGAGCAGCGTGAGGTAGCCGGTCACCACGACCTCGCGGTCGACGACGGTGTCGGCCTCCCCGTCCGCGGGAGCGGTCTCGTCGGCCACGGCCGCCGCCTCGCCGGCCGCGTCCTCGGCGGTGGAGGCCTCCACGCCGGACTCCGCGGCGCCGTCCGCCCCGGTGCCGGTACAGGCGGCGAGACCGAGGGTGAGGACCGCGGCGAGGGCAGCGGTCACGGCGCGGCGAGGTCGGGGTCGCAGGGGCATGGGCTCGACTCTAGGGTGCTGACCTGCCCGGACGTGCGCTGTGATCGATATCGTGATGCGACCGTGGCGAGACCGTGATCTGCGTTTCCGACGGCCGTGACGGCGTGGGGTAACGATCAAGTAACGAACGCCGACGGGTGATGGACACCACGTCTGTTAAGACGCTCTACTAACAAACATGACCACGACGACGACGCGCACCAGCCGACGAGGACTGGGCGGCGGCCTGCGGGCCACCTCGAAGGTGCTCCCCGAGCACGCCAGGGCGCACAACCGGTCGCTCGTGCTCCAGCACCTCTTCCACGAGGGGCCGACGTCGCGGGCCGGGCTGGCCCGCGCGACCGGACTGACCCGCGTGACCATCTCCGACCTCGTCGGGGTGCTCCTCGCGGAGGACCTCGTCGAGGAGCTCGGCACCCAGCCGGGGCGCCGGGTGGGCAAGCCCGCGATCCTCGTCGGGATGCGCACGGACGCCTACCAGATCGTGGCCGTCGACCTCTCCGACGACACCGTGATGCGCGGCGCCGTGCTGACCCTCACGGGCGAGGCCGTCGACCGGCGGTCGCTCGAGGTGGGGGACCGGCGCGGGGACGAGCTGGTCGAGCTGCTCGCACGCTTCGCGCGGCGGCTCGTCGCGGCGGCCACCCGTCCCGTGATCGGCGTCGGGATCGGCTCGCCCGGCGTCGTCGACCACTCCGGCCGCGTCGTCGAGGCGCCGAACGTCGAGTGGCAGAACATGCCCCTCGCCCGCGTCCTCACCGACCGGCTCGGCCTGCCGGTGCACGTGGCCAACGACGCGAACTCCGCGGCGCTCGGCGAGTACACCTACGGCGGCGCGGCGGACTCCATGCTCGTCCTGACCGTGGGTCAGGGCGTCGGAGCGGGCGTCATGGTCGACGGCGCGCGGGTGCACGGCGCCGCCGACGCGGCCGGCGAGCTCGGCCACGTCACCGTCGTCGACGACGGCGAGCCCTGCGCCTGCGGACGGCGGGGATGCCTGGAGACCGTCCTGTCGACACCCGCGCTGCGGCGTGCCGTCGAGGGGCTCGACCGCGAGGCTGCGGACGCCGTCCTGGCGGACGTCGGCCGCACTCTCGGCAAGACCCTCGCGCCGGTCGTCGGTGCGCTGAACCTCGCCGAGGTGCTGCTCTCCGGACCTCCCGAGCTCCTCGCCGGGTCGTTGCGTACCGCCGCCCGGGACACGCTCGTCGCCCGCATCATGCCGGCCACCGCGGCCGGCCTCGACCTCCGCATGGCCGCGCTGGACGACGACGTCGTCCTCGCCGGCGCTGCCGTGCTCGTCCTCGGCGCCCAGCTGGGCGTCTCCTGACCGACCGACCCGCCTGACCCGCCGCAAGCCACCCGACCGACCTCCCGGCTGGTGCCATCTGGTACCGGCCGACCCTCGCCCCAATTTGGAAGGAAACCGAACCAGTGAAGAGAGCACGCAACGTCGTCGCCGCGGCGACGACCGTCACCCTGGCCCTCGCCCTGTCCGCCTGCGCGTCGGGCGACACCCCCGCCGACGACAGCGGTGAGACCGCGGCCGAAGAAGCCCCCGCGGGCGACATCCGCGTCTGGCTCGTCGGCTCCGACACACCGGAAGAGGCGCGCGAGCACCTCAAGACCACGTTCGAGGCCGAGAACGAGGGCTCCACCCTCACGATCGAGGAACAGTCCTGGACCGGCCTCGTCGACAAGTACACGACGGCGCTGTCCGGCTCGGACAGCCCCGACCTCGTCGAGATCGGCAACACCCAGGCACCCGCCTTCACCTCGGCCGGCGCGTTCCTCGACCTCACCGACAGCTACGAGGAGCTGGGCGGCGACGACCTGCTCCCCGGCTTCGTGGAGTCCGGGTCGTTCGAGGGGCAGTTCTACGCCGCCCCGTACTACTCCGGTGCCCGCGTGGGCATCTACTCGACGGAGATCACCGGCGACGTCGAGGTGCCGGCGACCTGGGACGAGTACCTCGCCAACATCGAGACGCTGGCCAGCGACGAGGTCTCCGGGCTCTACACACCGGGCAAGGACTGGCGCAACGGGATGGTCTTCGTGTGGGCCAACGGCGGCGACATCGCGACCGTCGACGACTCGGGCACCTGGACCGGCGGATTCTCCTCGCCCGAGTCGATCACCGGCCTCGAGCAGCTGCAGGACGTCATGCTGAACTCGAACCACGCACCGGCCGACTCCGACGAGACCGACCCCCAGGTCCCGTTCTGCGCCGGTGAGATCGGCTACCTCACCGCCCCGAGCTGGGTCCGTTGGTCGATCGCCGCCGCCGAGGACGCCGAGGTCCCCGGCTGCCTCGAGACGTACGGCGCCGAGGACAAGCTCTCCGCGTTCGCCATCCCGGGCGCCGAGGAGGGCACCTACGCCCCGGTGCTCGCCGGTGGTTCGAACATCGCCATCCCGACGAACGCCCCGAACCCCGAGCTCGCCCGGAGCGCCCTGGAGATCATCCTCTCGGACGACTACCAGGAGATCCTCGCCGCCAACGGCCTGGTCCCGGCCAAGGTCTCGCAGGCCGAGTTCATGGCGGACGACGCGTTCAGCCAGGCGTCGGCCGCCGCCGCTGCCGCCGCACAGCTGACCCCGGCCTCGCCCCTGTGGGCGGACGTGGAGGCCTCCGGCGTGCTCGAGGACTCGTTCGTCAAGCTCGCCCAGGGCGAGGACGTCGCCACCGTCGCGGCCGAGCTCGACGCCGAGATCGAGGGGACGCTCAACGGCTGACGTCCGTCAGCACGCCGGGCGGTGCCGGTGACCTCACGGCCACCGGCACCGCCCCCCTCTCCCCACCCGCTCGATCAGGGAGCACCTCGTGACCACCACCCCTGCCGCGCCCAAGGCGCCCCCGGAGGCCTTCGTCCGGCCACCGCAAGAGCTGCGGACCAAGAAGTCGTCGCCGTTCCCCTATGCGCTGCTCACCCCGGCGCTGGCCGTGCTCGCCGTCCTCGTCGCCTGGCCGATCCTCAAGCTCCTCGTCACGTCGTTCCAGGAGTACGGCCGTGCCCAGGCCTTCGGAGCCCCGCCCGAGTGGGTGGGCCTGGACAACTACGTCGAGGTCCTGACCTCCGGCGAGTTCTACGCCGTCCTCGCCCGCAGCGTCGGGTTCATGGTCGTGGCGGTCGTGCTGACGATGACGCTCGGGACGCTCGTCGCCCTGCTGATGATCCGCCTCGGCAAGGCGATGCGCATGCTCGTCACCGTCGGCCTGCTGCTCGCGTGGGCGATGCCGGCCCTGTCGACCGTGATGGTCTGGGGCTGGATGTTCGACACGCGCTACGGCGTCGTCAACTACCTGCTCACCCAGGTCACCGGCTCCGACTGGGCCGGTCACTCGTGGCTCATCGAGCCGCTCTCCTTCTTCCTCGTGCTCGGCCTCATCGTGGTGTGGATGGGCGTGCCCTTCATCGCCTTCACGATGTACGCCGGGCTCACGCAGGTGCCGGTCGAGACGCTCGAGGCGTCCCAGCTCGACGGTGCCAACGCCCGTCAGCGCTTCTTCCAGATCCAGGTGCCGTTCGTGCGCAGCATCATCATCGTGCTGATCGTCCTGTCGGTGATCTGGGACCTGCGTGTCTTCGCCCAGGTCTACGCCCTGCAGGGCATCGGCGGGCTCTACGAGAAGACGTCCACCCTGGGCGTCTGGATCTACCAGAAGGGCACCGCCAGCGGTGACTTCGGGTTCGCCGCGGCAGCCGCCGTGGTGATGGTCTTCATCATGCTCCTCATCTCCCTGTACTACGTGCGCCAGACGCTCAAGGAGGACGACTGACCATGGCTGCCTCCACCCTCACCGCCGGACCCACGGCACCGGCGGCCCCCGTCGTCGTCACCACCAAGCGGCCGGTCCCGCCGGGCCGCATCGCGGCGAACGTCCTGTTCGGCGTCCTCGGCGCCGTCGTCTTCGTCTGTTCGGCGTTCCCCGTCTACTGGATGGTCTCCTCGTCGTTCCTGCCGACGAACCTCGTCCGGGCCACCGTCCCGACGTTCTTCCCCGGCTCCGACTTCACGGTCGACAACTACGTCCGGGCCGTCACCGACGACACCCGTGCGGACTTCCTGCCCGCGCTCCAGACCTCGCTCACGGTCACGTTCCTGACGCTGGTCGCGGCGCTGGTCATCGCGTTCCTCGCCTCGGTCGCCATCGGGCGGTACCGGTTCCGGGGACGCAAGCAGTTCATCGTGGCGATCCTCGTCGTGCAGATGATCCCCGGCGAGGCGATGCTGCTGACGTACTTCCAGCTCATCGACGGCTGGGGCATGCTCAACATGGTCTTCGGCCTGACCATCCTCTACGTCGCGATGGTGCTGCCCTTCACCGTCTGGACCCTGCGCGGGTTCGTGACGGCCGTGCCGGTGGAGCTCGAGGAGGCCGCCATGATCGACGGCTGCTCGCGCACCAGGGCGTTCTGGAAGGTCACCTTCCCGCTCCTCGCCCCGGGCCTCGTCTCGACCGGTGTGTTCGCCTTCATCCAGGCGTGGAACGAGTTCGTCCTCGCGCTGGTCATCATGTCGAGGCCGGAGTCGATGACGCTGCCCGTGTGGCTGCGCACGTTCCAGCAGGCCACCAAGGCGACGGACTACGGGGCCCTGATGGCAGGATCGGTGCTCGTCGCGATCCCCGTGATCGTCTTCTTCCTCTTCGTGCAGGGCCGCATGACCGGTGGACTGGTCTCGGGAGCGGTGAAGGGCTGACGTGAGCAGCATCGCAGCGGCGACACCGATGGTGTCGCCCCGCCTCAGCGTGGGCCTGGACATCGGGGGCACCAAGACCCTCGCCGTGCTGCTCGGCAGCGACGGCGAGGTGCTGGCCCAGTCCCGGCTGAGCACCACCCTCGGCCCCGTGGGCGTCGTCGACGGCGCAGCCCGGGCCGTGCAGGGCGTCGCCCGGCAGGCCGGCGTGGCGCTCGACGCCGTGACCGGCGTGGGGGTCGGGGTCCCCGGCCTCGTGGACGCCGACGTCGGCACGGTCCGGCACGCCGTCAACCTCGGGCTCGACGGTGCGGCGCTCGACCTCTCGGCCCTGCTCTCGGCACGTCTCGGGGGAGTCGGGGTGGCGGTGGAGAACGACCTCAACGTGGCCGCCGTCGGCGCCGCGCACCTGGTCGAGGCAGAGGGCGACAGCACGCCCGCCGACCTCGCGTTCCTGGCGCTCGGCACCGGTCTCGCGGCCGGCATCGTGCTCGACGGACGTCTGCGGCGGGGGAGTCACAGCGCCGCCGGGGAGATCGGCCACGTCCCCGTCGACCCAGCGGGCCCGCCGTGCGCCTGCGGGCAGCGTGGCTGCCTGGAGCTGTACGCCTCCGGCTCGGCGGTGACGGCCCTGTGGCCGACGACCTCCGGCCGGCCGGCTCCGGTCGAGCTCTTCGAGGCGGCGGCCGCCGGTGACCCCGACGCCGTGGCGGCCCGCTCGACGTACGCGCGAGCCGTCGCCGCGGCGGTGCGCATGCTCGTGCTGACCGTCGACGTCCAGCACGTGGTGCTCGGTGGCGGCGTGTCCCAGCTCGGGCAGCCGCTCCTCGACGCGGTGCGCGACGCCCTGACCGACGAGTCGGCGGCGTCCGGCTTCCTGCGGTCGCTCGACCTGCCCGGACGGGTGCGGCTGGCCCCCGGCCGGGTCGCCGTCGGTGCGGTGGGCGCCGCCGTCGTCGGGCGGGGCACCGTCCTGCGGGCACGCGACCTCGCCGGCTGACGGCTCGGCCCAACCCTGCGTCACGACCGAGAGGAACCCCTGTGACCCGACGACGCGCCGTCGCCGCTCTGACGGCGGCCCTGGCCCTCGTGGCGCTGACCGCCTGCGGCACCGAGGAGGTCGTCCCCGAGACCTCCGAGGACATCGTCCTCTGGCTGGTCGGTGCCGACACCGGTGACGACCTGCGCGAGCACCTCGTGGCGACCTTCGAGGAGCGCAACCCGGGAGCGACGCTGACGATCGAGCAGAAGGAGTGGCCGACCCTCGTCGACGACCTCGAGGCCTCGCTCGGCGACCCGGCCCTGACCCCCGACGTGGTCGAGCTCGGGAACACCCAGGCCCCGACGTTCACGGGCTCCGGGGCGTTCCGCGAGATCTCCCCGGAGCTGTACCAGGAGCTCGGCGGCGACGACCTGCTGCCGTCGTTCGTGGAGGCCGGGTCGGTGGACGGCACGGTGTACGCCCTGCCGTACTACTTCGGGTCCCGCTACGTCTTCTACCGCAAGGACGTCTGGAAGGAGGCCGGCGCCGAGGTGCCGAAGACGCTCGACGAGTTCGGCGAGACCGTCAAGTCCCTCCGGGTCGGCAACCAGGCCGGGTTCGCGATGGGCGGGCAGGACTGGCGTAACGGCATCTCGTGGGTGTTCGCCCACGGCGGCGAGCTGGCGGTCAAGGAGGGCGACCGCTGGGTGTCGACCCTCTCGGACCCGAGCACGATCGCCGGTCTCGAGGCCTGGCAGGACGTCTACCAGAACGCCTCCTACCTGCCGGCCACCGAGGTCGACGTCGCCTACTGGGACTTCCTGAACGACGGGCTCGTGAACGGTGAGCCTGCCGCGGCCACCATCATGGCGCCGTCCTGGGCGCGGTGGTCCATCGGCGACCTCGTGCGCAACGAGGACAACGAGGAGGTGCGCGACGGCATGGCGGACTCCGACAGGTTCGGCATCTTCGCGCTGCCCGGCGTGGACGGCGGCGTCGCGCCGGTGTTCGCGGGCGGCTCCAACATGGCGATCTCCGCGCTCACGCGCAACGCGGGCCTCTCCGAGGACCTGCTGCGTATCGTCTACTCCGACGAGTACCAGACGATGCTCGCCGAGTCGGGCCTCGGGCCGGCGAACACCCGGTTCACGCGGCTCATGACGGGGGACAAGTTCGGCCGGACCCTCGTGGCGACCGCGGAGGCGTCCAAGCTGACGCCACCGGCGCCGGGCTGGGCGGACGTCGAGTCGCAGGGGATCTACGAGGAGCTGTTCAAGGAGATCGCCCGCGGTGGCGGCGTCCCCGCGCTGGCACAGAAGTACGACGCAATCATGACCCCCATGCTCGACGGCACCGTCGAGGACGAGTGACCAGCAGCCGTCGGGCCCGCCGACGGCGACGAACAGGAAGGAGACGACGATGGAGGTTGTCATCGCTCCGGCGCGGGAGCTGGCGGTGCTGGCGGCGGACGCGGTCGAGGTGCTGCTGCGTGGTGGGCAGGCGGTGCTGGGGCTGGCCACGGGGTCGAGTCCGTTGCAGGTGTACGACGAGCTGGTGCGGCGCCACGAGGTCGAGGGGTTGTCGTTCGCGCGGGCGCGGGGGTTCATGCTCGACGAGTACGTGGGGCTGGCGGGCGATCATCCGCAGCGTTACCGCAACGTGGTGGCCAGCGAGATCGCCGAGCGGGTCGAGTGGCCCGCCGATCAGGTGCACGGCCCGGACGGGCTGGCCGAGGACGTGGTGGCGGCGTGCGCCGCCTATGAGGAGGCGATCGCCGCGGCGGGGGGTGTGGACCTGCAGCTGCTGGGGATCGGGACCGACGGGCACATCGGGTTCAACGAGCCGGGTTCGTCGCTGGCGTCGCGGACCCGGATCAAGACGTTGGCCGAGCAGACGCGGCTGGACAACGCGCGGTTCTTCGACGACGACGTGGCCCAGGTGCCGCGGCACTGCCTGACCCAGGGGTTGGGCACGATCATGGAGGCCCGCCACCTGGTGCTGCTGGCCACGGGTCGGCACAAGGCCGAGGCGGTGCACCAGCTCGTGGAGGGGCCGGTCTCGGCGATGTGGCCCGCCACGGTGATGCAGTGGCACCCGCACGCCACGGTCCTGGTCGACGAGGCCGCCGCCTCTCGCCTCCAGCTCGCCGGCTACTACCGCCAGACCTACGCCTCCAAGCCCACCTGGCAAGGGCTGTAGCGGTCGTGCGCGCCGTCGGTGCCGGTGGCCGGCACGTAGGATGGACGCCATGAGCGAGCCCCTCTCCTCCCCTCCCTCGCAGCCTGCCGCAGCGCCTTCGCAGGACACCGGATCGGGTACCAGCGTCCTCGAGCGCCCCGACACGCGGGAGCAGTCCGCGGAACCGGGCGACCACGAGCGCTTCGCGCACTACGTGCGCAAGGAGAAGATCATGCAGTCGGCGATGTCCGGCAAGCCGGTGATCGCCCTCTGCGGCAAGGTGTGGGTCCCGGGACGTGACCCCTCGAAGTTCCCCGTGTGCCCCATCTGCAAGGAGATCTACGACGGACTGCGGGAACCGCAGGACGGCGACGGCGACTCCGAGAAGTGAGCGCGCCGCTCCCCGAGCCCGAGTCCGTCGATCTCTTCGCAGCCGTCTCCGAACCGCAGGAGGCGGCCAAGCCGCTGCCGCAGTCGCCGTCGGTGGCGGCGGCGTCCCAGCTCAGCCCGGCGTTCCCGCGCCGGGCACCGTGGGGCACGGCGTCCAACCTGCGCGCCTGGCAGGCCGAGGCGCTCGAGCTGTACCACGAGCGTTCGCCCCGGGACTTCCTGGCGGTCGCGACCCCGGGAGCCGGCAAGACGACCTTCGCGCTGCGGGTCGCCACCGAGCTGCTGGACGCCGGGACCGTGCGCCGCGTGACCGTCGTCGCGCCCACCGAGCACCTCAAGCACCAGTGGGCGGACGCCGCCGCTCGCGTGGGCATCCGCATCGACCCGTCGTTCAAGAACTCCCAGGGCCGCCACGGGTCCCACTACGACGGCGTCGCGCTGACCTATGCCCAGGTGGCGGCCAAGCCGGCCCTGCACCGGGCGCGGACGCAGGCCGCCCGGACGCTCGTCATCCTGGACGAGGTGCACCACGGCGGCGACGCGCTGAGCTGGGGCGACGCCGTCCGGGACGCGTTCGAGGACGCCACCCGGCGCCTCGCGCTGACGGGCACGCCGTTCCGCAGCGACACCGCCTCGATCCCGTTCGTCACGTACGAGGCGGACCACGAGGGGATCCGGCGCTCCCGGGCGGACTACACCTACGGCTACGGCGAGGCGCTGCGGGACCACGTCGTGCGGCCGGTGCTGTTCATGACCTACTCGGGTGAGATGCGCTGGCGCACGCGGGCGGGCGACGAGGTCGCGGCGCGGCTCGGCGAGGCCATGACCAAGGACATGCACGCCCAGGCCTGGCGCACGGCGCTGGACCCGAACGGCGAGTGGATCCCGTCCGTGCTCGCCGCGGCGGACAAGCGCCTCACGGAGGTGCGCCGCGCGGTGCCCGACGCCGGGGGACTGGTCATCGCGTCCGACCAGACGGACGCCCGCGCGTACGCCGGGCACCTGGCTCGCGTGACGGGCCAGAGCCCGACCGTGGTGCTCAGCGACGACGACGGCGCGAGCGCGCGCATCGACGAGTTCGCGGCGGGCACGCAACGCTGGATGGTGGCGGTGCGGATGGTCTCGGAGGGTGTGGACGTGCCGCGCCTCGCCGTCGGCGTCTACGCCACCAGCACCTCGACGCCGCTGTTCTTCGCCCAGGCGGTGGGCCGGTTCGTCCGGGCCCGCAAGCGCGGCGAGACGGCGTCGATCTTCGTGCCCAGCGTGCCGCTGCTCCTCGAGCTGGCCAACGGCATGGAGATCGAGCGCGACCATGCGCTGGACCGCCCTCGGACCGCCGAGGAGCAGGGCATCGAGTACGACCCGGAGGCCGCGCTGCTCGCCGCGGCCAACTCCGAGGAGAAGGCCTCGGGGGAGCTCACGGGCTCCTTCGAGGCGCTCGAGGCGCAGGCCTCGTTCGACCGCGTCCTGTTCGACGGCGGCGAGTTCGGCACCGGCGGCGAGGTCGGGTCGGCGGCCGAGCAGGACTTCCTCGGCATCCCCGGTCTGCTCGACGCCGACCAGGTCACCACGCTGCTGCGCCAGCACCAGGCCGCCCAGGCGAGCGGACGCTCCGGGGCGCCGTCGTCCGAGGCGGCGCTGGAGCAGTCCGAGCAGGAGCACCGCCGCGCGGCCGCGCTGCGCAAGGAGCTGTCCAAGCTCGTCTCGGCGTGGGCGCGCAAGTCCGGGCGGCCGCACGGGTCGGTGCACACCGAGCTCCGGCGTCGCTGCGGCGGGCCGGAGGTGCCCCTGGCGACGGCGGACCAGCTCACCGAGCGGGTCGAGATGGTGCGCGGCTGGTTCGTGGGCAAGAAGTAGGGACGCCCGTCTCGATCCGCACTGCTGGGTGTGCGGCGGGCGCCGTGCCGGTCAGCCGAGCTGACGACGCCGCCCGGCGCGCCCGTGGTGGACGGCGCCGCCCGCAGGAGCGCCGGAACGAGAGATCCGGCCTCAGATTGAACGTTAAACGATTCGGTTCTACCGGTCGCACCGGTCGTCGGGCAGGATGTTAGCGATCACAAAGTGGGCCACGACGACGTCGCCCCGAACCAGGAGGAGTGAAGGATGAAGAGGTCCAGAGTCCGCCTCGCACTGGGAATGGCCGCCGCGCTGGCGCTGGCACCCGTGCTCGCGGCACAGACCGAGGCGCCCGCCGTCGCCGACGACGGTGGCAACCTCGTGAGCAACGGAGACATGGAGGACGGCACGAACGGCTGGACGTCCTTCGGCTCCGGATCCGTGGACCCGGGCTGGTACCCCGTCCACTCGGGAAGCATGGCCCTGCGGTACACGGGACGGACCGCGTCCTGGAACGGCCCGGCCCAGGACGTCACGGCCGCCGTGTCGAACGGCGCGACCTACTCCACGAGCGCCTGGATGCGCACGGAGACCGGGACCCCCGACGCCAAGGTGACGTTGAGCGTCACGGCCGGCGGCACCACCGACTACCTCACGCTCGCGCAGAGCACCGTCAGCCCCGGATCCTGGACGGAGCTCACCGGCGAGACCACCGTCTCCTGGACGGGAGCGCTCGAGTCCGCGACCCTCTACGTCGAGACGACCGGCGGCACCGACGACTTCCGCATCGACGACGTCGAGGTCCTCGGCGAGAGCGGCGACGGCAACGACGACGGCGGCTCCTCGTGCGACCTCCCGTCGTCGTACAGCTGGACGTCGTCAGGACCGCTCGCTCAGCCGGGCTCCGGGTGGGCGTCGCTCAAGGACTTCACCACCGCCCCGTACGACGGCGGTCACCTCGTCTACGCCACGACCCACGACTTCGGAGACTCGTGGGGATCGATGAACTTCGACGTCTTCGGTGACTGGTCCCAGATGGGGTCGGCGGGCCAGAACGGCATGCAGTCCTCGACCGTGGCGCCGTCGCTGTTCTACTTCGAGCCGGACGACACGTGGGTCCTCGCCTACCAGTGGGGCGCGTGGCCGTTCATCTACCGCACGTCGGACGACCCGACGAACGCCAACGGCTGGTCGCAACCGAGCGCCCTGTTCACCGGGTCCATCCAGAACTCCGGCACCGGGCCGATCGACCAGGCGCTGATCGCCGACGACACCCACATGTACCTGTTCTTCGCCGGCGACAACGGCAACATCTACCGCTCGCAGATGCCGATCGGTGACTTCCCGGGCAACTTCGGGTCGTCGTACGACGTCGTCATGAGCGACACCACGAACAACCTGTTCGAGGCCGTCCAGGTCTACAAGGTCGACGGCTCGGACCAGTACCTCATGATCGTCGAGGCGATCGGTGCGAACGGCCGCTACTTCCGCTCGTTCACGGCCGACAGCCTCGACGGGCAGTGGACGCCCCAGGCCGCGACGGAGTCCGACCCGTTCGCCGGGCGGGCGAACAGCGGCGCCACGTGGACCGACGACATCAGCCACGGCGAGCTCATCCGCACCAGCGCCGACCAGACGATGACGGTCGACCCGTGCAACCTGCAGCTCCTCTACCAGGGCCGTGACCCCGGCTCCGACGGTGTGGACTACGGGCTGCTCCCGTACCGCCCGGGCCTGCTGACGCTGCAGAACTGAGGTACTCGCGCCGCGCCGTGCCGGCCGGCCCCGCCCCGGTCCCGGACGCTCACCACCCAGGTGGGCGAGGGATCGGGGCGGGGCTGCGCACCGCCCGTTCGCGCACGGCCGCGGCTCAGAGCTGCCAGGTGACCGTCGGGACCGCCGCGTCGCCGTGGGACAGCCGCCGTGCCCCGCGCGGCAGCTCCGCGCGGGACGTCCGGTGCTGGGTGGCGGCGTTGGCCACGCCGTAGGCACCGACCCAGCGCGAGTCCACCGCGCCGTCGGTCACCAGCGGCACGTGCAGCCGCCGCAGCCGGCCGTCCTCGTCGCCGCCCTCGCTGCCGTCCGGCTCCCACGTGACGACCTCCTCGTCGGGGCCGGTGACCAGCACCTCCTCGACGGCGCGGCCGTCGCCGTCGAGGAGGCGTGCCGCGGCCTTGCGGCCGCCGCGGCTGGACTTGCTCGCCGAGGCCTTCTCCACCGGCTGCATCCGCCCCGCGCCGTCGGTACGAGCCACCAGCTTGTAGACCATGCCGCAGGTCGGGGCGCCCGAACCTGTCACCAGCGAGGTGCCGACGCCGTAGACGTCCACCGGCGCGGCAGCCAGGCCCGCGATCGCGTGCTCGTCCAGGTCCGACGTGACCACGATCTTGGTGTCCCGGGCGCCCAGGGCGTCGAGCTGCTCGCGCACCTCGACCGCGAGCGCCCCCAGGTCGCCGGAGTCGAGCCGGACGGCGCCGAGCCCCGTGCCCGCGGCCTCGATCGCACGGTCCACGCCGCGCGGCACGTCGTAGGTGTCGACCAGGAGCGTGGTGCCGGGTCCGAACGCCTCGACCTGGGAGGCGAAGGCCGCGACCTCGTCGTCGTGCAGCAGCGTGAAGGAGTGCGCGGCGGTACCGATGGTGTCGAGGCCGTAGCGGAAGCCGGCCTCGAGGTTGCTCGTGCCGGCGAACCCGGCGACGACGGCGGCGCGCGCGGCGGCGACGCCGGCCTGCTCGTGGGTGCGGCGCGAGCCCATCTCGAGCACGGGGCGGTCGACGGCGGCGCTTGTCATCCGCGACGCGGCCGAGGCGATGGCCGAGTCATGGTTGAGGATCGCCAGGACGAGGGTCTCCAGGAGCACCGCCTCGGCGAAGGTGCCCTCCACCTGCAGCACCGGCGACCGGGGGAAGAACGTCTCGCCCTCGGGGTAGCCCGTGATCGTCCCGGTGAAGCGGTACCCGCGCAGGAAGTCGAGGGTCCGGTCGTCGACGACGCCGGCGCGTTCGAGGTAGGCGAGCTCGGTCTCGCCGAACCGGAACGCGGGCAGCGCCTCGAGGACCCGGCCGGTGCCGGCGAGGACGCCGTACCGGCGGCCCGCGGGCAGGCGGCGCGTGAACACCTCGAAGACGCAGTGCCGGTGCGCCGTGCCGTCGGCGAGCGCGGCCTGCAGCATCGTCAGCTCGTACCGGTCGGTCAGGAGCGCGAGCGAGGGTCGCAGCGTCGGCAGCGGTGCGGCCGGCAGCGACAGCGGAGAGGCGAGGGACTCGGGCGCGGAGGCGCCGTTGCCCCGGTTCGCGTCGTTCATGCCCCTACCGTATGGTGCGGCGGGCTCGGGAGCAGCATGAGCACCTACGCTGGTGCCGTGGTGATGACGAGCGCGGCGACGCAGGAGGACACCCGCACCGAGGAGGCGTCCCGGCTGGCGGACCCGTGGGTGACGATCGTGTGGAACGACCCGGTCAACCTCATGAGCTACGTCGCCTACGTCTTCGAGAGCTATTTCGGCTATCCGGAGGCCAAGGCCCACCAGCTGATGATGCAGGTGCACTCCGAGGGTCGGGCGGTGGTCTCGACCGGTCCGCGGGAGCGGATGGAGGTGGACGTGCAGGCGATGCACGGCTTCGGGTTGTGGGCCACGCTGCAGCAGTCCGGCGCGCCGGGGGAGGGCGCATGACGCCGTTCCGCTCGACCCCGGCCGGGTTCGTCGCCCGCTGGGAGCCGGTCGAGCGTGAGGTGCTGGCGCGGGTCGCCCGGGACGTCGCCGGCCTGCTGCGTGCCGACGCCGGTCTCCCCGACGACGTGACGGACGCCGGCGTGGCGTTCACCGGGGTGGCTCGCGTCCCGCGGGACCCGGCGGTGCAGCGGCTCCTGCCGGACGCCCACCGCGAGGACGCGGACGTCGCCGCCGAGTTCCGCCACCTGACGCAGACGGACCTCGCGGCGGGGAAGGTCGCCCGCCTCCTCGCGTTCGCCGACGCGGTGGCCGACGACGGCGGTACGGACGACGCGCCGTCCGACGGTCAGGTGGTGGTCGCCCGCGAGGCGGCCCAGGACTTCGCCGGCGCGCTCACCGACGTCCGGCTGGTGCTCGGTGAACGGCTGGGGCTCGACGACGACGCCGACGTCGAGCACCTGCACCACGAGGTGCTCGCGGGACTGGGGATCGTGGACGACGCGGACACCGCGGACCCGGACGAGACGGACGCCGCCGGCCTGGACGCCGAGCAGCGCTCCTACTGGGGCGGGGTGTTCGTGGCGGCCGGGTTCGCCCAGGAGTCCCTCATGGACGAGATGCTGGCCGAGCTGCGGGCCCGCGGCCGAGGCGCCGGCGAGTGACCCTGTGGCCCTCACCACGCGTGTCACGGGTCACGAACCCGGTGCTCAGCGCCCTGCGCGGTTAGGCTGCCAGCCGTGAACGACGCCCCCATCGGGATCTTCGACAGCGGGGTGGGCGGTCTGACGGTCGCCCGCTCGGTGCTCGACCAGCTCCCGCACGAGCAGCTGCACTACATCGGCGACACGGCCAACGGCCCGTACGGGCCCAAGCCGCTCGCCGCCGTGCGCGCGATGGCGCTCGCGGTCATGGACCGGCTCGTCGACGACGGCGTGAAGATGCTCGTCATCGCGTGCAACTCCGCCTCGGCGGTCGCGCTGCGCGACGCACGCGAGCGGTACACCGTGCGCCGCGGCATCCCCGTGGTCGAGGTGATCCTGCCGGCCGCCCGCCGCGCCGTCGTCGCCTCCCGCTCCGGACGCATCGGCGTCATCGGCACCAAGGCGACGGTGGACTCCCTGGCCTACGACGACGCGTTCGCCGTCACCCCGGGCCTGCAGCTCACGAGCAAGGCGTGCCCGGAGTTCGTCCGACTGGTCGAGGAGGGGACGACGTCCGGCCCCGAGGTGCTGGAGATCGCCGCGGAGTACCTCGGGCCCGTCAAGGCCGCCGGCGTGGACACCCTGGTGCTGGGCTGCACCCACTACCCGTTGCTGACGGGCCCGATCTCCTACGTCATGGGCCAGGACGTCACGCTGGTGTCCTCGGCGGAGGAGACCGCCATGGACGTCTACCGCAAGCTGGTGGAGCACGACCTGGAGCGTCCCCTCGACGCGCCGGCGCCCGTGCACCGGTTCGCCACCACGGGGCACCCGGAACAGTTCGAGCAGCTCGCCCGGCGGTTCCTCGGGCCGGAGGTCGCTCTCGTGGAGGCGGCATGAGGCTCGTACCCGTCGGGGTGTCCGGCTCCCTGCCCGGCCCGGAGTCGCCCGCCTCCTGCTACCTGGTCCAGGCGCACGACGGCGAGCGGTGGTGGAGCCTGGTGCTCGACCTCGGCTCGGGCGCGCTCGGCCCGCTGCAGCGTCACGTCGACCCGTTGGACGTGGACGCCGTCGGGATCTCGCACCTGCACCCCGACCACTGCGCCGACCTCTCCGGGCTGTACGTCTACCTGCGGTACCACCCCGAGCGGGGCTCGCACCGCACCGGCCGGCCGCGCCACCTGGTGGTCCACGGGCCGTCGACGACGCGCGAGCGTGCGGCGGCCATGTACGGCCTGGAGAGCGGCGAGACCATGGACGCCGAGTACGCGTTCCGGACGTGGCAGCCCGGCGTGCCGGTGCAGGTCGGCCCGCTGACGGTGGAGCCGTTCGTGGTCAACCACCCCGTCGAGGCGTACGGCATGCGGGTGACCGGCCCGTCGTCGGACCGCCCGGGGGAGCGGGCGACCCTCGTGTTCTCCGGGGACACGGACCACTGCGACCGGTTGGTCGAGGCCTCGCGCGGGGCCGACCTGCTGCTGTGCGAGGCGGCGTTCCTCGAGGGCCGGGACGACGGCGTCGACGGGATCCACCTGACCGGGCGGCGTGCCGGGAAGGTGGCGGCGAAGGCCGGGGCCGGACGCCTGCTGCTGACGCACCTGACGGTGTGGACCGACTCCGCGCAGACCCTGGCCGAGGCGCGCGAGGAGTACGACGGGCCGCTGGACGTAGCCCGCCCAGGAACGGTCTACGAGCTCTGATGCCGGTGCAGCAGCGCCGCGTCTGGCCCGCCGCCGTCGCCGACGCGGCGTGCGTGCTCGTGTTCGCCGTCGTGGGCACCGCGAACCACGCCTCGGGCGGGTCGGTGGCGCACCTGCTCGCCGTGGTGGCGCCGTTCGCCGTCGGCCTGGTGGTCGGCTGGGTGGCGAGTCGCGCCTGGCGCGCGCCGGCGCGACTCTGGCCGACGGGGGTGGTGGTCTGGTTCGCGACCGTGGCGCTGGGGCTCGTGCTGCGACCGCTGGTGGTGGGCGGGTTCGCCTGGTCGTTCGCCCTGGTGACGGCGGGCTTCCTCGGCGCGACGATGCTCGGCTGGCGGCTGCTCGTCACTCTCGTCCAGCGCCGCTGAACGTCCAGCCCCACCGAAAGTTGTGGGCGCGATTTCTGGCCCGATGTGTCCCTTTTGACCAGGTATTCGGCCCAGAAATCGCGCCCACAACCGTCGCCGGTGCGGGTGGATCAGAGCGCGGCGGCGATCTGTGCGGCCAGTGCCCGGAACGCCTTGCCGCGATGGCTGATCGCGTTCTTCTCCTCCGGGCTCAGCTCGGCCGACGTGCGCGTGCCGGGCCGGCCGTCCGGCCCCGGGCCCTGCTCGGCCGGGACCAGGATCGGGTCGTACCCGAACCCGTTGACGCCGCGGGGCTCGTGGACCAGCGCGCCCGGCATCTCGCCGAGGCACACCTCCTCGCGGCCGTCCGGGGTGACCAGCGCCGCCGCACAGACGAACGCCGCGCCCCGGTGCGCGTCCCGGACGTCACCGAGCTGGGCGAGCAGCAGGCCGAGGTTGGCGACGTCGTCGCCGTGCCGGCCCGCCCACCGCGCCGAGAAGATGCCCGGGGCCCCGCCGAGCACGTCGACGCTCAGCCCCGAGTCGTCGGCCACGGCGGGCAGACCGGTCGCCGCGGCCAGCGCCCGCGCCTTGATCAGTGCGTTCTCCGCGAACGTCACCCCGTCCTCGACGGGCTCGGTTGCGCCGAGGTCGCCCGCGGTGACGACCGCGTCGTCCGGCAGGGCGTCGAGGCCGGGCTGCGCCCGCAGGATCGCGAGCAGCTCGCGCAGCTTCTTGCGGTTGTGGGTGGCCAGGACGATCCGGGCCGCCGGGGGGACGGCGACAGGGCTGGTCACCGTGCTCAGAGCTCCTGGGCGAGCGCCGCCTGCTGCAGCGCCGTCAGCTCGGCGGTGCCGGCCGTGGCGAGGTCGAGCAGAGCGTCCAGCTCGCCGCGGTGGAACGGGACGCCCTCGGCGGTGCCCTGGACCTCCACGAAGGAGCCGGACCCGGTGGTCACCACGTTCATGTCGGTCTCCGCGCGCACGTCCTCGACGTAGGGCAGGTCGAGCATGGGTACCCCGTCGATGATGCCGACGCTCACGGCCGCGACCGAGTCGGTGAGCACCTGCTTGCCGCCCTTGACGTGCCCGTGCCGGGTGCCCCAGGCGACGGCGTCGACCAGCGCGAGGTAGGCGCCCGTGATGGCTGCGGTGCGGGTCCCGCCGTCGGCCTGGAGCACGTCGCAGTCGAGCACGATGGTGTTCTCGCCCAGCGCCGTCACGTCGACGACGGCGCGCAGCGACCGGCCGATGAGGCGCGAGATCTCGTGGGTGCGCCCGCCGATCTTGCCCTTGACGGACTCGCGCTGGCTGCGGGAGTTGGTGGCGCGGGGGAGCATCGCGTACTCCGCGGTGACCCAGCCCTCGCCGGAGCCCTTCTTCCAGCGCGGCACGCCCTCGGTGAACGAGGCGGTGCACAGCACGCGGGTCTTGCCGAACTCCACGAGCACCGAGCCCTCGGCGTTCTCGCTCCATCCACGGGTGAAGGTCACGGGGCGGAGCTGGTCGGGCGTGCGGCCGTCAGAACGAGGGGAAGTCATGCGCCTCACCCTATCCGGGCCGCCGAATGTCGAGGTTCAGCCCGCAACGGGCCCGCAATACGGTCCGGACCATGACACTCGGCGACAGAGGGTCACATGCCGAAGCGGCGGCGCAGCTCGCGCGCGTGGCGCCGCGAGACCTCCACGCGCGAGCGCTGCCGATCCGCCATGACCACCACGAGAGCGCCCTGGAAGTCAGGGACCAGCTCACGCACGTGGTCGAGGTTCACCAGGTACGACCGGTGCGCCCGGAAGAAGTGCCCGCGCAGCCGACGCTCCAGCTCGTTGAGCGACATGGTCACCAGCAGTCGCTCCTCGGCAAGCTTCAGGTAGGAGTACCCGCGCGCCGCGCTGGCGTAGACGATCGAGCCGCCGTCCACCAGCACCGTGCGCCCGTCCTTCTGCACCGGGATGCGCACCAGCGGCTCGACGTCGCCCCGCGGCGCCGAGTCCGCGGTGCCGGCCGACCCCGCACCGGCCGCCGGCGCCACCGCACCCGGGCTCGCGCCGTCCGACGGCGGAGCGGACCCCGCGCTGGCAGGCGTGGCTCCCGCGGGTGTGCCGTCGTCGGGCCGCAGCGCGCGCTCCAGCGCACGCCGCAGCCGGTCCGCGTCGAACGGCTTGAGGAGGTAGTCCGCCGCGGCGAGGTCGAACGCGTCGACGGCATGGTCCGGGTAGGCCGTGGTGAAGATGACCTTCGGCGGGTCGGGTTGCCGGCGCAGCGCGGCGGCGACCTCCAGGCCGGACCCCCCGGGCATGCGGACGTCGAGCAGCACCAGGTCGTAGTCGAGCGACCCCAGGAGGAGCAGCGCCTCCTCGCCGTTGGTGGCCTCGCCCACGACCTGGACCTGCCCGACCTCCTCGAGCAGGAAGCGCAGCTCGGCCCGCGCCGGGGCCTCGTCGTCCACGATCAGTGCCTTGGGTCGCACGGGCGTCACCTTAGCGGGATCCGGAGATCCACGGTGGTCCCCTTGCCCGGCGTGGACGCGACGTCGAACGAGTACCGGTCCCCGAACAGGGAGTCGAGCCGCTGGGAGATGTTCCACAGGCCGACGCCGGAGTGCCGCGGGTCGGTGTCGCCCGGACGCTGACCGGCCAGCAGCCTGTCCAGGACCTCCGGGGCCATGCCCGCGCCGTCGTCGCTCACCCGGATCGACGTGGTGCGCGTCAACGGGTCCACGCGGGCACGCAGGTGCACCGTCCCGCCCGTGACCGAGTCCGCGATCCCGTGCTTGACGGCGTTCTCCACGATGGGCTGGATCACCAGCACGGGCACGCGCGACGTCAGCACCTGCGGGTCGAGGTCGTAGCGCACCCGCAGGCGGTCGCCGAACCGCGCCTGCTCCAGCGAGACGTACGTCCGCACGAAGAAGTACTCCTGGCTGAACTCCGCGAAGTGACCGTCCTGGCGCACCGCGTAGCGGAAGAAGTCGCTCAGGCGCAGCAGCAGCTCGCGGGACTCCTCCGGGTCGGTGCGCGACTTCGAGGCGATCGTGTTGAGGATGTTGAACAGGAAGTGCGGGTTGATCTGCGCCCGCAGGGCGTCCAGCTTGGCGTCCGAGGCGAGGTGGCGCTCGCGGTCCATCTCCGCGAGCTCGAGGTGCAGCGAGAGCATCGAGGCCATGTCGTCGACGAGCACGCGCGGCGCCGGCTCGTCGTGGACCCGGTAGACCTTCAGCGTGCCGACCACGCGATCCGCCACGGCCAGCGGGGCGACGACGGCGGTGCGCAGGGGGCAGCCCGGCTCGGGGCAGCCGATCCCGTCCCGCGCGTGCACGACGACGGTGCGCTTCTTGCCGAGCGCGAGGCGCGAGACCCGGGTCTGCAACGTCCCGCCCACGTGATGGTGGTCGGATCCCGGCCCGACGAACGCCAGCACCTGCTCCGTGTCCGTGATGGCGATGGCGTCGCCGCCCAGCAGCGGGCGGATCAGCTGGGCGGTGCGTCGGGCGGCGTCGGGCGTGAGGCCGTTGCGCAACGGCATCGACCGGCCCGCGGCGGCGATGGTGAGCCCGTCGCGCACCCCCCGAGGGTCCTGGGGCCGGCGGGCGGGACGCCACGACCGCCCGGCGGGTCCGCCGAGCGAGCCGCCACGGGGCCCGCGCAGCGCGGACGGGTAGCCGAGGACGACGACGGTGCTCACCACGAGGCCGGACGCCAGGGTCGGCAGGACGCCGAGCGGGGGAGCGACGAGCACCTGCGTGACCAGGTAGACCGCCGCCCACGCCGCGACGAGGACGCCGGCCAGCAGCCGGCTACCCCCGCGCACGTCGGGTCCTCCGTGCGCCGCGCCGGCGCCGGTTCTCCGCCACGACGAGGCGGGCCAGGCGCTCGGCGTGCCGGTCGGCGGCCGTGCCGTGCATGATGAGCCACGACTTCTCCACGTCCGGCGGCGGCGTGGTGCGCAGCGAGACCAGCACGGTGACGGCGGCGGCCAGCGGGGCGGCCACGAGCGTCGGGGTGACCAGCGCGTCCCGCAGCAGGCCGCCGTCCGCGAACAGTCCCGCGGCCAGCATCCCCACCGCGACGGCCATGCCCGTGAGCATGCCGGAGACTGCGCCGCGCGCGGTCGTGCGCGGCCACCAGATCGCCAGCAGGAAGACGGGCGTCAGCGCCGAACCCGCCACGGCGAACGCCCACGTGACCATGGTCGCGACGATCGAGGGCGTGGCGGCCACGAAGGTCTCGGGGCGCAGCGCCAGGCCCAGACAGGCGGCGGCGCAGGCCGTGAGCAGCGTGGTGATCCGCCCGGCCAGGACGGCCTGACGCTGCGTGGCCCGCGGGTTGATGTGCCGCTCGTAGACGTCGTGGCCCCAGGACGCTGCGGCGGCCAGGAGAAGCCCCGCGATGGTCGACATGACCGCGATGAGCGCTCCCGCGGCGACCACGCCCAGCCCTGCGTCACCGCCGTAGATCCGCCCCAGCACGGGCAGCGCGTGCTCGGGGACGAGCAGCACCCCGTCGACGGTGAGCTCCGCGAGCCACGGATGGTCCGCGACGGCGGTCGGCACGATCTCGCGGGCCGCCGTCCCGAGCATGACCGCCAGCGAGTAGAAGAGTCCGGCCAGGCACAGCACCCACACGGTGGTGGTGCGTGCGGCCGCCCCGGTCGGGGACGTGAAGTAGCGGTTCATGACGTGCGGCAGCCCGGCGGTGCCCATCGCGAGGGTCACGATGAGCGCGAACTGGCCGAGACCGCCGTAGCGGGCACCGGGCTGGCCGAAGACCGCGGCGTCGCCCGGGTGCAGCGCGTTCTGCTCGGTGGCCAGGACGCCGTCGTCGGCCGGGTTCACCAGCGGTGCGGTCGACAGGTCGGAGACGGCGTCGCCGTAGTGGAACCCCTCGCCCAGCACGGTCGCGGCGAGCCAGACGAGGGCACCCAGCAGCAGCAGGAACTGCACCGCCTGCGTCCAGGTGGTCCCGCGCATGCCGCCGAACGCGACGAGCCCCGTGACCACCGCCGTGGAGACCAGGATCCCGGTCGCGTACGGCGAGAGACCGAGGATCCCGGACCCGACGAGGAGCTCCCACGTGATGCCCGACCCGACGGCCTGCGGCACGAGGTAGGACAGGATGACGAGCTGGACCACGCCGACGGCCACGAGCCGCACCTTCTCCGAGCCCAGGCGGCGCCCGAGGAAGTCCGGGATGGAGAACTCGCCGAACCGGCGCAGCGGTGCCGCGACGAAGAGCAGCACGGGGACGAACCCGGCGGCGAACCCGACGGCGTACCAGGCGCCGTCGAGCCCGGTCGCGTAGACGGCGGCGGCCACCCCGAGGAACGACGCCGCCGAGAAGTAGTCGCCACAGATGGCCCACGCGTTGGTCGCGATGCCGACGCGCTGGCCGGCGAGGTAGAAGTCGACGGTGGACGCGCCGCGAGGGCGCATGACGACGGCGACCACGGTCAGCAGGACGAGAACCGCCGCGAGGGTCAGTGCGCTGGGCCCGGTCACGGGAGGTCACCGGGGGGTTCGTCGGCGGCGGAGAAGCCGTCGTCGCGCGTGTCGTCGAGCATGCGGTGCTCGACCGCCGACATCAGGCGCGCCACCGCGACCCCGAGGACGGCGAAGAAGAGGTAGAGGCCGAACGCCGCGACGAGGAAGCCGGGGCTCATCCCGCCGACCAGGCGCGCCTCCGACCACCAGTCCGACGTCAGCGAGAGCACCGGGAAGGCCGCGACGGCCAGCAGGAACACGACGAAGTAGCCCACTGCCACGCGCCGCAGCGTGCGGAAGGTGGCGTCGACCTCCGCAGGCGTGTGCCGGGCACCGACGTCGTCGTCCATGGACGAGCACCTTACGGAGCGCGGGCCCCGGGGGCCAGTGCCGCCCCGGGTCATGCCCCCGACGAGGGCCCGCTCACGACGACGGCGCGGTTCACGGCGACGCGACGGGACGCGTCCGGACGAGCCGTACGCCCGTGGTCAGCAGGATGACGGCCCCACCGAGGCTCATCACCAGCCCGATGCCTGGCATCGCCTGCCCCCAGGCGTCGGTCGCCTCGCTGATCTGGACGAGTCGCAGGAGCTGCCAGCCGGCCACGAAGGCGACGGCGCCGCCGGCGAGGAAGCTGTGCGACACGGCGACCCACCGCCGGGGGATCAGCGCGCCCGCCACGGCGATGAAGCCGCCGCACAAGGTCCACAGCCCCGGGCCTGCGGTACCGCTGATGTTCCCGAGCGGGGTGATCACCCACGGCAGCATGCTGCCGACGATCACGGCCAGTGCACCGACCAGGAGCCCGACGCTGCCGGGGTGCATGATCTGCTTGCGCGGCTTCCGTGCCCGGCCGCCCGCTGCGAGCAGGTTGCCGAGGGATGCGCTCGTCGTCGAGGCCATGGACCGACTGTAGGCGCGTCCGCCCCGTCTGGACCCCCGCGGGTCGGTGAACGGTGCCGTTCGTCCGGCGAGCGGTCGATCGGGCCTGACGAACGGTCACCGGCCGGCCGTGCGCCGGTCGCAGCGCTCTGGGCGCCGTTCGCGGGACGGTCCCCGCCGTCGGGCGGCGAAACCTTGTGAGCAGCACGAACGGTGCGATTCGCTCGGCCGGTACGGGGACGTTCTCCGGGCGACGGTGCCCGGGGTGAACGCGATGAAGGGAGCGTCCGATGACCGATAGCGTGCGCGAGAGCTCACCAGATCCTGGGCCGCCGCCGGCGAACGGCTGGCGGCAGGAGTACTGGAAGAAGAACCTGCGGCTGATGGTGGTGCTGCTCAGCATCTGGTTCGTGGTCTCGTTCGTCTGCGGGATCCTGCTGATCGAACAGCTGAACAACATCGTCGTCTTCGGCTTCCCGCTGGGCCTGTGGTTCGCCCAGCAGGGATCGATCTACACCTTCATCATCCTGATCCTGGTGTACACGCTGCGGATGGACCGGCTCGACGACGAGTACGGCGTCGCCGAGCGCGACGGAGAGGGGAATCGGCTGTGAGCGAGATCCAGGTCTGGTCCCTCGTCTTCGTAGGTATCTCGTTCGCGATCTACCTCACCATCGCGTGGCGCAGCCGCGTGAAGGAGACCAAGGGCTTCTACGTGGCCGGCCAGGGCATCCCTGCGGTCGCCAACGGTGCGGCCGTCGCGGCGGACTGGATGTCCGCGGCGTCGTTCATCTCCATGGCGGGGCTCATCGCCTTCATGGGGTCGGACGGCTCGGTCTACCTCATGGGCTGGACCGGCGGCTACGTGCTGCTGGCCCTCCTGCTGGCGCCCTACCTGCGCAAGTGGGGCAAGTTCACCGTCCCGGAGTTCGTCGGTGACCGGTACTCGGAGTACGTGCGGCTCATCGCCGCGGTCGCCGCGATCATCGTGTCCTTCACGTACGTGGTGGGTCAGATGCGTGGTGGCGGCATCGTGTTCAGCCGCTTCCTCAACCTGTCCATCGAGGGTGGCGTGGCCGTGGCCGCGGCGATCATCTTCCTGTACGCCGTCCTGGGCGGCATGAAGGGCATCACCTGGACGCAGGTGGCCCAGTACACGGTGATGATCGTCGCCTACCTCATCCCGGCGTGGACCATCGCGCAGAAGATGACGGGCTTCCCGGTGCCGCAGGTGACGTTCGGCCAGATCCTGGCCGAGCTCGACGCCCTGAGCGAGAAGTTCGGGCTCGCGCAGTACACCGAGGCGTTCGCCGCTCGGCCGCAGATCGACGTGTTCCTGGTGACGATGTCGCTGATGATCGGTACGGCCGGCCTGCCGCACGTCATCATCCGGTTCTACACGACGAAGTCGGTGCGCGGCGCACGGTTCTCGGCGTTCTGGGCGCTGTTCTTCATCGGCCTGCTGTACACCACGGCTCCCGCCGTGGGGGCGTTCACCAAGCTGAACCTCATGCAGTCCGTCGACGGCGTGGCGGTCGCCTCGCTGCCGGCCTGGGTGAACAACTGGGCCGCGACCGGACTGGTCACCGTCTCCGACAGCGCATCGACGATCGGCACGTTGAGCAACGACCCGGAGTCGGGTGCCGACCTCATCGTGAACAACGACATCCTCGTGCTCGCCACGCCCGAGATCGCCGGTCTGCCCGCGCCGATCGTCGGCCTGGTCGCAGCGGGCGGTCTGGCCGCGGCGATGTCCACGGCGGCCGGTCTGCTGCTCGTGATCTCCTCCTCCGTCTCGCACGACCTGTACTTCCGGGTCGTCAAGAAGGAGGCCTCGGAGTCGCGGCGTCTGCTCGTGGGCCGCATCGCCATGGGTCTCGCCGTCGTGGTCGCGATCTACGGCGGCATCAACCCGCCGGCGTACGTGGCTCAGGTGGTCGCGTTCGCGTTCGGTCTGGCGGCGTCGACGTTCTTCCCGATCCTCGTGCTGGGCATCTTCTGGAAGCGCGCCAACGCGATCGGTGCCGCGTCGGGCATGATCTCCGGCCTGGTGTTCACGGCGTCCTACATGATCTACACGCTCGACGTGTTCGGGACGTCGGAGCACGAGCACATCCTGGGCATCTCGCCCGAGGGCATCGGTGCTATCGGTGCGCTGGTGAACATCATCGTCACCGTGGTGGTCTCCAGGCTCACGGCGCCACCGTCCGAGCACGTCCAGGAGATGGTCGAGGGCATCCGGTACCCGGCCGCCCGGAAGCAGGTGACCGCTGACGAGTAGTCCTGGGTACGGACGGGGTTCCCTGCTCCGCGCGGTCGCGCTCACGGGCGCTGCGCGCCCTCCGCTTCCGGTCTGACGACCGCGCGGAGCAGGGAACCCCGTCTTTTCGTCCTGCTGGCGGTTCGTGGGACAGGGGTGCGCGAGGCCGGGCACTTCGCGGCGCGGCACGGGAGGGGATGGTGGGTACGTAGGCTGGTCCGGTGCATCTCGTCGCCTCCGACCTCTCCTTCGGCTACCCCGGACGCCCCGTCCTGACGGGCGTCGACCTGCGGGTGTCGGACGGCGTGCGGCTCGGTGTCGTCGGTGAGAACGGGTCGGGCAAGTCCACGCTGCTGCACCTGCTCGCCGGTGATCTCGTCCCGTCGTCCGGCGAGGTGCGTCGCAGCGGGACCGTCGGCATGGTGGAGCAGGAGCTCGCGGTGCCGCCGGGGCTGACGGTGGGCGACCTGGTCGACGCCACGCTCGCGGACCTGCGGCGGCTTGCCGCCGACCTGGAAGCGGCCGCGGAGGCGTTCGACCACGACGGCGGTGACCTGCGCGAGCTGGGCGACCTGCTGGCCCGGGTAGAGCACCTCGCGGCGTGGGACGCGGACCGGCGCGTGGACGAGGCACTGACCCGGCTCGGCGCCGTGCGTGACCGCGACCGGGCGCTCGAGACCCTGTCCGTCGGGCAGCGCTACCGCGTGCGCCTGGCCTGCCGGCTCGCCGAGCGGGCCGATCTTCTGCTCCTCGACGAACCGACCAACCACCTCGACGACTCCGGGCTGGAGTACCTCACCGAGGCCGTGCTGGGCTGGCACGGCGGGGTCGTCCTCGTCACGCACGACCGCGAGCTCATCGACGACGTCGTCACCGCCGTCTACGACCTCGACCCGTCGATGGACGGCTCACCCGTGCTCTACGGGCAGCCCGGGTACCTCTCCTACCGGTTCGCGAAGAACCAGGCGCTGCAGCGGTGGAAGCAGCGGTACCGGGCCGAGCAGAAGCGGGCCGCCGAGCTCGCGTTCCGGCTCGACCGCTCCTACGAGGGCCTCTCGGACGAGTGGCGACCGCCCAAGGGATCGCAGAAGCACCGCCGTGGGACGCGCGCCCGCATCCACGTCAAGGCTGCCGACCGGCTCGTCGAGAAGCTCAAGGCCGAGGCGGTCGACGTCCCGCCCCCGCCGCTGGAGCTCGCCTTCCCGGACCTCCCCGCCCTGTCGCCCGGCTGGGACCCCGCCGAGCCGCTGGTGGACCTGCGCTCGCCGCGCGTCGAGTCGCCGGACGGCGCGGTGCGGCTCGACCTGCCCGGCACGCGGCTGGCCGTCCCGCCGTCGGGCCGGCTCCTCGTCGTCGGCCCCAACGGCACCGGCAAGTCGACGCTGCTCGGCGCGTTCGCCGACACGTTGCCGCTCGCCCGCGGGACCCGGACGTCCCGGGAGGGCATGCGGATCGGCGTCGTCGGTCAGGAGGGGCGGGTGCCCGACGGCGGCGACGGCGCGAAGCGGTCCGGGTTCGACGCGTACGCGGTCGAGGCGCTCGCCCTGCTGGACCGGGGCGAGCTGGACCCCGACCACCTCGTTCCGGTAGCGGCGCTGGGCCTGCTCACCGAGGACGAGCTCGAGCGGCCCCTGCGCGAGCTGAGCGTGGGGCAGCGGCGGCGCTTCGACATCGCGCTCGCGCTCCTGCACGCACCGCACCTCCTGGTGCTCGACGAGCCGACCAACCACCTGTCGGTGGACCTGGTCGACGCGCTGACGATCGCGTTCGAGCGGACGTCCGCGGCCGTCGTCGTCGCCACGCACGACCGGCGGATGCGCGCGGACCTCGCGGGCTGGCCGGTCCTGGCGCTGGGATAGGGCGCAGCTCAGTCGAGCCGGCCGACGTGCGCCATCGCCTGGCGGACCAGCGCCCCCTGGCCGTTGACCATCTCGGCCTGCACGGTGTCGCTGCACGCCTCCTCGGGCGTGAGCCAGGCGAGGTCGAGCGCGTTCTGCTGCGGGCGGCAGTCACCGTTGACGGGCACCACGTAGGCCAGCGAGATCGCGTGCTGGCGCGGGTCGTGGAACGGCGTGATGCCCGGCGTCGGAAAGTACTCGGCGACGGTGAACGGCTGGGGTGACGCCGGCACCTGCGGCAGCGCGACCGGGCCGAGATCCTTCTCGATGTGCCGCAGCAGCGCGTCGCGCACCCGCTCGTGGTACAGCACCCGGCCGGTGACGAGCGCACGGGTCATGCTGCCGAGCGGGGTGGCGCGCAGCAGCAGGCCGACGGCGACCACGTCGCCCGACTCGTCGACCCGCACGGGCACGGCGTCGACGTACACCAGCGGCAGCTGGGCACGGACGGCGGCGATCTCCTCAGGGGTCAGCCATCCGGCCCGCCCGGTCGGGTGCTCGTGCTCGTCGTCCGGAGGGAACTCGGCGGTGTCGGTCACCCTTCGTTTCTATCAGCCCGACGGCGGTCGCGGCCTGCGCTGGAGCCACGGCCCGAGTGACGTGGGCCACGCCCGGTCCGCCTCCGGCGGAATACCTGGACGAGCCGGGACGCTGTGCTCAAGAGGCAACCCCCACGAGAGGACTTCGTATGGCTACCGTCGAGCTCACCGACACCACCTTCGAGCAGGCGATCAAGGACAACGACATCGTGCTGGTGGACTTCTGGGCCTCCTGGTGTGGCCCGTGCCGCCAGTTCGCGCCGGTGTTCGAGGCGTCGAGCGAGGAGAACACCGACGTCGTGCACGCCAAGATCGACACCGAGGCGCAGCAGCAGATCGCGGCCGCGGCGGGTGTCACGGCGATCCCGACGCTCATGGCGTTCCGCGAGGGAGTCCTGGTCTTCAACCAGGCCGGTGCCCTCCCGGGCCCGCAGCTCAAGCAGGTCGTCGAGGCCGTCAAGGGCCTCGACATGGACGAGGTGCGCACGCAGATCGCCGCCGCGTCCAACGGCGAGCAGCAGGGCTGAGCGCGCAGGGCGCGCACGCAGGGCCGAGCGCCCCTCAGCGCAGGACGGCCGCCGCCGGGCTCCGGGCCCGACGGCGGCCGTCGTGCGTCACCGCTCAGGAGAACGGCAGGGTGAGCGTCGACGCCGCCCCGGTCGCGACCGAGGGACTCGCGCTGCCGAGCACGCTCCACAGCTCGACCCGCACCGTGCCGCCGTCGAGGTCGCCGAGGGACCCGTCCGCCGAGGCGAGGCGCCCCGTGGCGGTGTAGGTCTCGTCGCCCGGCACCGGGTCGGTCGCGAAGTACGCGTACGTCTCGGTGCGCTCGACGTCTCCGTCGCCGTTAAGGTCGTAGGTCACGCGGGCCTGCACGGCCAGCCCCACCGTGGACCCCGCGTCGACACCGAACGAGAACGCCGTGTCCTGCCCGGTGTACGACCCTGTCAGCCCGGTCGCCTCGAAGACGGCCGGCTGGTGGGGTGTCCCGTCGCGGTTCTGGCCGCCCGCACCGGCGAGCTCCACGCGGCCGTCCGTCGCCGCCGTCGCGCTCAGCGAGCCGTCCGGGCCGAGGTGCCGGACCGGCTGGAGGTCACCCGGCTCGGGGTCCGGCGTCGGGTCGGGGTCCGGCTCGGGGTCCGGGTCGACCGGGCCGCCGGTCGCGCCGCCACCGGTCCAGGAGCGGGCGCCGGTCGCCACCGTCTTGCCGGCGGGGACCTCCACGACCGTCCCGTCCGCGAAGGTCACGGACACCGGGGCCGCCGTGACGTTGGACGCCACGTAGGTGCGCCCGTCCTCGCCGTCGAACGCCGCGGCGAGCGCGTGGTCCGCACCGACGCCGGCCACCGTCCCGAGAGAGGCCAGGTTGGCCACCCAGTGATACGTGTGGGCGCGGGTCTCGCCCTCTTCGGGCTCGAAGGACGACGACGTCAGCAGGTCGAGCGCGCGGGGTCCGTCTCCGAGGGCCAGGTAGCTCCACAGGATGTCCTGCCACACCGTCGGCGGACCGCCGTTGACCCCTTCCATGTGGTCGTACGCGGCACGCACGGTGGACGGCGACTCGCCGAGGTACAGGTGGGACCCGGTGATGGGCAGGGTGTTGATGCCCTGGATCATCTCCGGCTCCGCGCTGAACCATGTCGAGTAGGAACCGCCGTCGCCCCAGACCATCCCGACCGCGGGGTGCTCGAACTCGTCGGGGTAGGTCGACCCGTCGACGTCGAACCAGTAGCGCTGGATCGCGGCCGCCTGCGTGGCGTACAGGTAGACGCCCGCGTCGCGGACCTCCTGGTCACCGGTCGCCTCGCCCCACTGGATGAGCGCCCCGGCGAAGTTCATGCCCTCGGAGCTGGACTCCTGGTTGTTCCCGGCGGCGAACGCGCCGTGGCCGGAGGCCCAGTCGTGGCCCGCGTAGACGTCGAAGTCACGCAGGTACGGGAACCGGGTCTCGTCGCGGTCGTAGCCGTTGGCGTCGCGGATCAGCAGGTCCACCATGCCGCCGTACTCGGCGGCCCACTGCGGGTCGAACCGGGCCAGCGTGGCGGCCGCGGCCACGTAGTAGCCGTAGTGGAAGTGGTGGTCGTTGAGCTCGGTGTCCGCACCGTAGGAGGCGGGGTAGCCGATCAGGGTGCCCCACTGCTCGTCGTAGGCGAAGACCTGCTCGGTCTTGCCCGGCGTGGCGGTGAACCAGTCGGTCAGGACGTCCCGGACGGCGTCGAGCGCCTCGTCGCGCTGGGCGGTGCGGCCGAGCTGGTCGGCGATCTCCACGACGCGGGTGGCGCGGCCGAGGGCCTTGCCCGTCCAGTAGGTGTCCGATCCGCGCTGGTCGAGCGGGTCCCCGACCTCGTCGAGGTAGGCCTCCAGGGTGGCCCGGTCGGCGCCGGACGACGTCGCCACCGCGGGCAGCTCCGGCAGCACCCCGCCGTACGGCGTGGTGGTCGTGAACTCGGTGGCGTCGGTGAGGATCGCCATGTCGCCGCGCGGCGAGACGTAGGTGGGCCCGGCCGGTTCCGTCCCGGTGAGGTAGGCGCTCTGGTGCGGGTACAGCGCGGCGACCGTGCCGCCGTCGGCCGCTCCGGGCCAGGGCGTGGTGTCGAACGAGTACGTGGTGCGCACCGCGGCGTCGGCGGCGTCGTAGGTGTAGTCGGCGCGGGTTCCGGTGACGGGCGAGCGGCCGGCCGCGGTGTAGTCCTCGACGAGGGCGGCGCGCTCGGCCGTGGACCCGTCGGGCAGGACGGCGACGGCGAAGCGGTCCGTGCCCGCGGTCGCCGTGGTGCCGCTGAGGGACCAGGAGACGTCGGCGGGGACGACGGCGAGGTAGTCGGACCCGCCGACCCGCACGCCGAGACGTCCGGGCTCGTCGAGCCACACCTCGGGGCTGCCGGAGAACGTCAGCTGCGCGTCGCCGCCGGTCGCCTCGAACCAGGCGAGCGGCATGCCGTGGCCGATGGTCGCGTGCAGCGAGCGGGCGCCGTCGTCCCACACGGGCGTGACGGTCCAGTCGGTCCAGCCGGCGACGGCGACGTGGGGGGCGTCGAGCCCGACGACGCCTGCCCGCAGGTCCTCGGTGTAGGGGTAGTGGTACTCGCTCACGCCGGCACCGCTGCCACTGATGGCCGGCTGCGTGGTGTAGGAGATGCCGAGGCCGCCCGCGGACGGCTGGTAGGAGGCCGGGTGGGCGTGCAGGGGTGCGCTGAAGGAGCAGTCGAACACCTTGTATGCCAGCGACGTCCACCAGTCGTTGGTGGGCAGCGGGGTGTCGGGCGCCTCGTCGGTGACGAAGGCCCGCGGGTCGGCCTCCACGGCGTCGCATCCCTGGGGACCGGGGCCGACGGGGTCGGTGGTGTAGCTGCCGGAACCGACGTCCACGACGTCGGCGGTGGCCGGGGGAGCGCTTGCCGTGATCGCCCCGCCGGCGATCAGGGCGAGCGCCGCGACACGGGCGGTACGCCGGTGTCGCGCGGGTTGTGAGAACGTCATCGTTCACCTCGCGGGTCGGTCGCCTCGTCGAGCACGTCGGCCCGCGTCCCACGGCCGACGTCCTTGATCGGCCCCGAGCAGACGTGTGGAAGCGATCCCAACACCATGGCGTAGATAGGTGACACGTGCAACCTCCGGTCATGAGGTCGCGCGGTCGATCCGTGCGCGAGGCGGGACTCGAACCCGCACGTCCGAAGACACCAGGACCTAAACCTGGCGCGTCTGCCTGATTTCGCCACTCGCGCGTGCGCCCCGAGTCTACGACCCGGGTCGGCGCGTCAGGAGAGCCCGAGCGCCTTGCGCAGCCGTGCCACGTGCCCCGTCGCCTTGACGTTGTACTGGGCGAGCGCCACCTTGCCGTCGGTGCCGACCACCACCGTCGAGCGGATGACGCCGACGACGGTGCGTCCGTAGTTCTTCTTCTCCCCCCAGGCGCCGTAGGCCTCGAGGACCTCACGCTCCGGGTCGGAGGCCAGCGGGAACGTCAGGGCGTCCCGCTCGACGAACTGCGCGAGCTTCGCCGGCTCGTCGGGGGAGATGCCCACGACGGCGTAGCCCGCGCCCTGCAGCGCGGCCAGCGAGTCACGGAAGTCGCACGCCTCGGTGGTGCAGCCGGGCGTCATGGCGGCGGGGTAGAAGTAGACCACCACCCCACGCTCCGCCTCGAGGCGGAGCTCCTCGAGCGAGACGGTGCCGCCGTCGGCGGTCGTCAGGGTGAAGTCGGGTGCGGTGTCGCCGACGGCGAGACGGGTCACGTGGAGCTCCTCGAACGGGTCTGCTGGGCCGCCACGAGCCTAGCGCCCGCCCGGCACGGTGCCGGTCCGACGGCGTCGCTCGCGTAGCGTAGGGACCGTGAGCCCCGCAGCATCCAGCACCCCGTCCAGCACCGCGTCCCCCGCGGGCGCGTCCCCCCGCCGGCCGGCCGAGCCGCTGCCCATCCGCATGCTGCACGACCGCGTGCTCGTCGACCCGGAGACCGACCGTGCTGAGCGGCAGTCGTCGGCCGGCCTCGTCATCCCGGCGACGGCGGCGGGCCCCAAGCGGCTGACCTGGGCCACGGTGGTCGCCAAGGGCGAGCACGTGCGCCAGGTGGCCGTGGGCGACCGGGTGCTCTACGACCCCGAGGACCGGGCCGAGGTCGACCTCGGCGGCACGGACTACGTGCTGCTGCGCGAGCGTGACGTGCACGCCGTGGCGGAGCTCTCCGACGACGCGGGAACCACGGGCCTGTACCTGTGAGGATGGCTGTCGTGCAGGTCACAGCCCTCCGCCGGGGATCCGAGTACCGGTCGTGCGTTCCGGCCTGGTAATGTTTCACACCGCTACGCGCCATTAGCTCAATGGGTAGAGCAGCTGACTCTTAATCAGCGGGTTCGGGGTTCGAGTCCCTGATGGCGCACCAGCGAGGACGACGAACCGACCGCCTGCTCATCGTCCGCGCTTGTTCGCGCGCCATTAGCTCAATGGGTAGAGCAGCTGACTCTTAATCAGCGGGTTCGGGGTTCGAGTCCCTGATGGCGCACCA
>CANMFP010000007.1 GCA_947497265.1 uncultured Isoptericola sp. | reverse complement strand
GGACCGGCCGGTGCCCGCCGTCGGACCGGCGCGCGAGGAGGGACCGCGGCCGCCCGGGGGGCCCGGGCCGGTCGACGCCGCCGTGGACGTCGCCCGCCGCACCGCCGCACGGCTCGGGCACCGTCCCGGACCTGCCCCCTGGCTGCCCGCCCTGCCGTCCCGCGTCGGCGCGGCCGACCTCCACGACGTCACACCGACGGACGACGGACCGGAGGCGCTCCCGCTGGCGCTCGCCGACGACCCGGACGCCCAGCGGCGCCTCCTCGTCCACTGGCTCCCCCGGGCCGGGCACCTCGCCGTCCTGGGGCCCACCCGGTCCGGCCGCACCACGACCCTCGTGTCCCTCGCCGCCGCGGCGCTGGCTCGCGGCTGGCACGTGCACGTGCTCGCACCGCCCGCCGCGGCGCAGGCCTTCGCCGGTCTGGCGGGGCACCCCGGCCTCGGCACGCTCACCGGTCCCGACGACCCCCGCCGTGCACGCCGGATCCTGCGGCTGCTGGACCGCCCGCCCACGACGGACGGCAGCGGGCCCCGCACCCTCGTCGTCGTCGACGGCGTGGAGGAGCTCCGGGCAGTCCTCGCGGGGCCCGGCGCCTGGGACCCCCTGGTGACGGCCCTCGCCGCCGGGCACGCGTCGTTCGCCCTCACCGCCGACACCGCGTCGGTCGGCGGCGTGGCGGCGCGCGTCGGCCCGCGGCTCGTGCTGCTGGGGACGGACCAGCACTCCGACGTGATGCTCGGGGCGCCGTCAGCGCTCGCCGGACACGGCGGGCCACCGGGCCGCGCGGCCTGGCTGCCGTCGGGTGAGCCCTTCGTCTGCCAGATCCTGATGCCGGACGACGTCGAGGGCCGTGGCCGCCTCGACCCGGCGGACGGGCCGCGACCGAACCGGGTCCGGCCGCTGCCGGTACGGCTCACGTGGGCAGACCTCGCTCGGGCCGTCGACGAGTCTCCCCCGCTCCCGACGGCCTCTCGACGACGCGAGGTCGTGATCGGGGTCGGGGGCGACGCCGCAGCCCCGCTCGCGCTGGACGTGGGACGCGGAGCCCTGGTGGTCGGTCCACGCGGTACGGGCAGGTCGACGGTGCTGCGGACCGTCGTCCGCGGGCTGGCGGCGGACGGCAGGCTCGCCGCCGTCGTCTCCCGCGACGACGCGCTGCGCGCCGAGGCCTGCGAGCACCGGATCGCCCCGTCCCCGGCAGCGGTCCGGCGGCTGGTCGAGGAGCTGGCGTCGGCGGCCGGGCCTTCGGGCGACACCGCGGCCGACGGCGCCGACGACGGTGTCCCGACCGTCGTGGTCGACGATCTCGACGCGCTCGCCCAGGCCTGCCCCGTGGAGGTCGAGCGCCTCGGCGCGCTGGTCGAGGAAGGTGGGCTGGTCCTCGTGGCGTCGGCCACCACCCAGGGCGTCCTGATGGCACACCGGGGCCCGTTGGCAGAGCTGCGCGCACGGCGGACCGGTGTGGTGCTGGCCCCGGGCGGGCGGGACGCGGACGAGGTGTTCGGCACACCGCTCGGCGACGTCGCCGAGCCGGGACCCGCCCGGCCAGGACGCGGAGCGCTGGTGGACGGCGGGACCGCTGCTCCGCTGCAGGCCGCCGGGGCATGACCCCGGCGCGCGGTGTCGGCCGGGGCGGTGTCTGGTCAGCCGGCGGTGTGCTCGAGCACCGGTCGCGTCATGAGACCGAGTAAGGCACCGGCGGCCAGGACGAGGAGAACGATGCCGCCCACGACCGCAGCCGGTGAGCCGCCGGTGAGCAGGGAGGCACCGATGATCCCCTGGAAGATCTGCCAGCCGGCGATCGGAGAACGTCCCCGCCGGTGTCCACGCCACAGCGCGCGGCCGGAGCCGACGAGGAGCCAGGCCAGACCGAGGAAGAACAGCACGATGAAGACGCTGACGCCGGTGCTCCCGGAGCGGCCCCCCACCAGCTCGACGACGACCGCCGCGGCGAAGACCGCCATGGCCACCGCCTCGATCCCGACCGCCACCAGGACCGCGACCAGGACGCCGCCGGGTCGCGTGCGCGGTGGCGGGACCGGGCCGGGATCAGGGGAAGGAGCAGCAGGACCGGGCATGACACGTCAGGATACGGCCCCGGGGAAAGTTTGTGCAGTGTGATGAAACCCTCAGGGTTCACGGAACAGAAATCTGGCCGTCACCCCTTGTGCCCACCTTCACGAGGTGTGATTCTGGACAGAGATCCCGAACCCCCCTGAACGATCCGGACCCGGAGACGGCTGCCCCTCGGCATGTCCAGACGGCTGCGCGCCCTCCTGGGAACGATCATCGACCTGAGGAGATGACATGGACTGGCGCCACAAGGCAGCCTGCCTCGACGAGGACCCCGAGCTCTTCTTCCCCATCGGCAACACCGGCCCGGCCCTCATGCAGATCGAGGAGGCCAAGGCCGTCTGCCGTCGCTGCGACGTCGTCGACAACTGCCTCAAGTGGGCCATGGAGTCCGGCCAGGACGCCGGCGTCTGGGGCGGCATGAGCGAGGACGAGCGCCGCGCCCTCAAGCGCCGCACCGCTCGCGCCCGTCGCGCCGGCTGACGCCACCGAGCACGCACGCAGAAGGGCTCCCCCGCCGATGAGCGGGGGAGCCCTTCTGCGTGCTCAGCGCTGCGCGTCGCCCCGCAGCTGCACCTGCAGCACCACCTGGGTCCCGCCGCCCTCGCGCGGGAGCCAGTCGATGGTGCCGCGCAGCTCGTTGACCACGAGCGTCTTGACGATCTGCGACCCGAGCCCGCTGCGCGACGCCCGGCCGAGCTCGTCGATGCCGTCGCGCATCCCGACGCCGTCGTCCGCCACGACGACGCGCAGCGACGAGTCCTCCCGCTCGACGTCGATCGAGACCGTCCCGGACTCCTGGCCGGGGAACCCGTGCTCGACGGCGTTGGTCACGAGCTCGGTGAGCACGAGGGCGAGCGGCGTGGCGTCCTGGGCCGGCACGAGCCCGAACGAGCCGCTCTGCCGGGTGCTGATCTGCGCGCGCGTGGAGGCGACGTCCGCCGCGAGACGCAGCGCACGCTTGAGCATGTCGTCGAGCTCGACGCTCTCGTCGAGCGTCTGGGACAGGGACTCGTGCACCAGCGAGATGGTGGCGACGCGCCGCATCGCCTCCTCCAGCGCCGCCCGCGCCTCGGGGACCTCCATGCGCCGGGCCTGCAGACGCAGGAGCGCCGCCACCGTCGCCAGGTTGTTCTTCACGCGGTGGTGGATCTCGCGGATCGTCGCGTCCTTGGTCATCAGCTCGCGTTCGCGGCGACGCAGCTCGGACACGTCGCGGCACAGCAGGACGGCGCCGATGCGCTGACCGCGGTCGGTCAGCGGCAGCGCCCGCAACGACAGCGCCGCCCGGCCCGCCTCGATGTCGGTGCGCCACGGCGCCCGGCCCATGACGACGAGCGGCAGCGACTCGTCGACGGTGCTCTGCTGCTCGGCGATCCCGGCGGTGACCTCGACGAGCGACTGGCCGACCAACGGCCCGATGACCCCGAGCCGGTGGAAGCAGGACAGCGCGTTCGGGCTGGCGTACAGGACCTCGCCCTCGGAGTTGAGCCGGATCAGGCCGTCGCCGACGCGCGGGGCGCCGCGGCGCGGACCGGTCGCCGCGTTGAGCGACGGGTACTCCCCCCGGCCGATCATCGCCAGCAGGTCGTCCGCGGACTCGATGTAGTTGAGCTCCAGGCGGCTGGGCGTGCGACCGGAGCCGAGGTTCGTCTGCCGGGCGACGACGGCGACGGCGCGGCCGTCGTGCACCACGGGCACTGCTTCCTCACGCACCGCGTACGCGCCGAACCAGCGCGGCTCGCGCGAGCGCTGGGCGCGCCCCTCGCTCATCGCGGCGGTGAGCTGCGGGCGCTGCCCCTCGGGGGAGAACGACCCGACGACGTCGTCGTAGTGGACGGTGGCACCGGTGCTGGGACGGCACTGCGCGACGGCGACGAAGCGGCCGTCCGCCGTCGGCAGCCACAGGACGAGGTCGGCGAAGGCGAGGTCGGAGACGATCTGCCAGTCACCGACCAGCAGGTGGAGCCACTCGAGGTCCCCCTCGGCCAGCTCGGCGTGCTCGGCGATCAGATCACTCATGGCGGACACGCCCACCAGCGTACGGGGCACTACCCGTCGTGGAGCACGCCGGTAGGGTGGGCAGCGTGCACCTGACCGTGGAGCAGACCTACCCGGCGGACGTGTCCGTCGTGGCCGCCATGCTCAGCGACGCGGAGTTCGTGCGGTGGCGCGGCCGACGGCAGGACGCCGGCGCCGCCTCCCAGGTCGACGTCAGCGGGGACCCGGCCTCCGGGTTCACGGTGTCCCTGCGACGCACCCTGCCCACCGACCTCATCCCGGGTCAGGTCCGCCAGCTCGTCGGTGACCACCTCGAGGTGCGGCAGGCGGAGGCGTGGGAGCCGGCGCGCGAGGGCCGCCACGTCGGCACGGTCGCGGTCGAGATCGCCGGCGCCCCGGTGCGGATGACGGGATCGCTCCGGCTCGAGCCGACGGCCGACGGCGGCACCCGCCAGGTGTACGACGGTGAGGTCAGGGCGGGCATACCGCTGTTCGCGGCGACCGTCGAGGAGGCGGCCGCCGGGGCCGTCCGGCGCACGCTCGAGGCCGAGGAACGAGCCGGGCGGGAGTGGCTGACGCGGTCCTGACCCGCACCGCGTGCTCACCGCCGTCGGCAGACACTCGTCCACGCTGTCACGGTTTGGTCACGGGAGCGCTTCCACCACCGCTCTGACCTGCACAGATACGAAATCTCGACATCACCTTCCAGCATCGGTGGCTGCGAGGGCTTGACGGAACACGCTCGCAACGGAAGCATCATCCCCGGTCGTGGAAGCGCTACCACGTCGTGAGACGTCTGCGCTTCCTGAAGCGCCCTACGCATGATTCGAACCAGACAAGGGAGTCACCGTGCTCAGCAGCACCCGCCCCCGCCGGAGCCGTCGCGTCGCCGCGGCCACTGCCGGCATCGCGTCCCTCGCCCTCGTTCTCGGCGCCTGCTCGGGCGACACCGACGAGCCGGGAACCGCAGACGGCGACGACGGCGAGTCGTCCGACGAGGAGATCACCCTCACGGTCGCCACCTTCAACAACTTCGGCTACACGGACGAGCTCCTCGCCCAGTACACCGAGGAGCACCCGAACGTGACGGTCAAGCACGTCACGGCCGCCGAGTCCGGTGACGCCCGGACCAACCTGACCACCAAGCTCGCCGCCGGTGGCGAAGGACTGGCCGACATCGAGGCCATCGAGGTCGACTGGCTCCCCGAGCTCATGCAGTACCCCGACCTCTTCACCGACCTGACGAACGCCGAGCTCGACGGCCGGTGGGTGGACTGGAAGGTCCAGCAGGCCACGACGCCGGACGGCAAGCTCATCGGCTACGGCACGGACATCGGCCCGGAGGCCATCTGCTACCGCTCCGACCTGCTCGAGGCGGCGGGGCTGCCGTCCGAGCGCGAAGAGGTCGCGGAGTGGATCGGCGGCGAGAACGCCACCTGGGACACCTACTTCGAGGCCGGCCAGGAGTACGTCGACGAGACGGGCAACGCCTGGTTCGACTCCGCCCAGGCGACCTTCCAGGGCATGGTCAACCAGCTCGACGGCGCCTACGAGGACCCGGCCACCGGTGAGCCCAAGGACCTGGCCAGCAACACCGAGGTGAAGGACCTGTACGACCAGGTCATCGCCGCCTCGGCGGACGAGAACCTGTCCGCCGGCCTGGAGCAGTGGGGCGACGACTGGACGGCGGGCTTCCAGAACGACGCGTTCGCGACGATGCTCTGCCCGGCCTGGATGACCGGTCCGATCGAGCAGAACGCCGGCAACGTCGAGGGCTGGGACATCGCCGACGTCTTCCCCGGTGGCGGTGGCAACTGGGGCGGTTCGTTCCTCACCGTGCCCGCCTCCGGCGCCCACACCGAGGCTGCCACGGAGCTCGCTGCCTGGCTGACCTCGCCGGACGTCCAGACCCAGGCCTTCGAGGAGGCGGGCACCTTCCCGTCGCAGATCGAGGCGCAGGAGTCCGAGGCCGTCCAGACGTTCACGAACGAGTTCATGAACGAGGCCCCGGCCGGCGCGATCTTCTCGACCCGTGCCCAGGCCATCGACGGCGCTCCGTTCAAGGGCAAGAACTACTTCGCGATCCACGCCGAGGTCCAGAACGCCATCAACCGCGTTGACCTCAACGACGAGGAGCCGGAGGCCTCGTGGGAGACCGCGGTCACCGACGCCCAGAACGTCATTCAGTGACGTCACCGCTCGTCCGGGAGTGAGGCGCCAGACGCCGAGCTTCCCCCTGTGAGACACCGTGTCGGGCCGGTCGCCATCCCGGCGGCCGGCCCGACACGTGCCCAGCCCCCGCCCACGGAGAGACGTACAGGAAACACTCATGGCCATCTTGTCCCCCACCAAGCCCGCGCACGCGCGCGGCGAACCGGACCGTCCGCCTCGACGGCTCGGCCTCTCCCAGCGGCTCGGCCGGCTGGACGTGAAGGTCTCGCCCTACCTGTACATCTCGCCGTTCTTCCTGCTCTTCGCCGTCGTAGGCCTGTTCCCGCTCGTCTACACGGCGGTCGTGTCCCTCTACGACTGGAACCTGCTCGGCGGTCAGGGCGACTTCGTCGGCATGGCGAACTACGTCGCCGTCCTGCAGCAGCCGCTGTTCTGGAAGTCGGTCGCGAACACGTTCTCGATCTTCCTGTTCTCCTCGGTGCCGCAGGTGATCATGGCGATCGCCATCGCCGCGATCCTCGACCAGAACCTTCGCGCGGCGACGTTCTGGCGCATGGGTGTCCTGGTGCCGTTCGTCGTGGCGCCGGTCGCCATCTCCATGATCTTCGGCCGGCTCTACGCCGACCAGTACGGCTTCATCAACGAGCTGCTCGGCCTGGTCGGCGTCGACCCGGTCGCGTGGCACGGCGACCGCCTCGCCAGCCACTTCGCCATCTCCACGATGGTCAACTACCGCTGGACCGGCTACAACACGCTGATCTTCCTCGCCGCGATGCAGGCGGTGCCGCGCGAGCTCTACGAGGCCGCGGTCATCGACGGCGCCGGGCGCATCCGCCAGTTCTTCTCCGTGACGGTCCCCCAGATCCGGGCCACCGTCATCTTCGTGGTCATCACCTCGACCGTCGGTGGCATGCAGATCTTCGACGAGGTCCGCATGTACGACGCCCGAGGCCTCGGCGGCCCCGACCGTGACTGGATGACCACGGTCGTCTACCTCTACGACGTCGCGTGGGGCAACCAGAAGAGCTTCGGCAAGGCGGCCGCCGTCGCCTGGCTGCTGTTCATCATCATCGTCATCGTCGGCATGGCGAACTTCATCATGACGCAGCGCATCGCCACCGGCGGCACGAGAGGCCCGAAGGTGAGCCGACGCCACACCAAGGCCCTGCTCGCCGAAGCCCGTGCCGGAGCGGCCCGGAGCGGCACCCCGACGCCATCGGCACCGCCCGGTGCCAACGCCGGCCCCCCGCCCGGCTCGCCACCGCCACCGCCGTCGATCCCGTCCGTCCAGCCGTCCACCGGCTCGCCGAACCAGAACCCCGGGGAGGACGTCCGATGAGCTCCGTCGCCGTCACCGCGCAGACCGCCGGCACACGCGCTGCCCGCGCCGCCGCCAAGCGCCGCGCCCGCGGCAAGGCACCCCTCGGCGGGTCCGCCCGCCGTGCCGGTCGGGTCACGTACATCCTGCTGGGCGCTGTCCTGCTGATCTCGATCTTCCCGCTCTACTACACACTGCTGCTCGGGTCCTCCGACCCGACGTCGATCGCGCAGAACGCGATCCCGCAGTGGCTCCCCGACGCGAGCCTGTTCACGCAGTTCCAGACGGTCATCACCGACTCCAACATCAACTTCTGGAAGGCGCTCTGGAACTCGACCCTCATCGGCGTGATCTCGTCGGCGTCGGTCGTGCTGTTCTCCACCCTGGCGGGGTACTCCTTCGCCAAGCTGAACTTCCGCGGCCGTGGCCCGCTGCTGGTCTTCGTCATCGCGACGATGGCCGTGCCGGTCCAGCTCGGGATCATCCCGCTGTACATCCTCATGAGCGAGATCGGCTGGTACGGCAAGGTCCAGGCCGTCATCCTGCCCGGTCTGGTCACGGCGTTCGGTGTGTTCTGGATGACGCAGTACCTGTCCGAGGCCCTGCCGTACGAGCTCATCGAGGCGGCCCGCGTGGACGGGGCGTCCATGATCCGCACGTTCTGGTCCGTCGCGATGCCCGCGGCGCTGCCGGCCGCCGCGATGCTCGGTCTGTTCCAGTTCGTGCAGCAGTGGACCAACTACTTCTGGCCGTCGATCATCCTCACCAACGAGAATCCGACGCTGCCGCTCGTGGTGCGCTCGCTGCAGGCGAACTACTTCGTGGACTACTCGCTGGTGATGGGCGGCATCTTCCTCGTCACGCTCCCGCTCCTCGTGATCTTCTTCTTCGTCGGGCGTCAGCTCGTGGCCGGGATCATGGCTGGCGCGGTGAAGGGCTGACACGCAGACTCGATCACAGGTTGTCCGGGCGCCCCAGGGCGCCCGGACAGTCCCCTCCTCCGACAGGGAAGTACAGATGACTCTGAGCATGCCGGGCATCGCGGCTCGCACCGCCGCCCCCGGGACGGCTGTCCCGTTCACGCCGACCAGCCCGCTGGTGCAGGCGACCCGGAACACGAGCGGACGCGTCGCCTTCCCGGACGGGTTCCTCTGGGGCGCTGCCACGGCCGCCTACCAGGTGGAGGGTGCCGGCTCCGAGGACGGCCGCCTCGACTCGATCTGGGACGTGTTCGCCCGGGTCCCGGGCGCCGTGCACCACGGCGACGACGGCATGGTCGCCTGCGACCATTACCACCGGTACCACGAGGACGTGGCGCTCATGAAGAGCCTCCACCTCGACACGTACCGCTTCTCGACCTCCTGGGCGCGGGTGGTCCCGGACGGCAGGACGGTCAACCACAAGGGTATCGATTTCTACTCCCGGCTGGTCGACGAGCTCCTCGGAGCCGACATCATGCCCTGGCTCACGCTGTACCACTGGGACCTCCCGCAGGCCCTGGAGGAGGCCGGCGGCTGGCCCGCACGGGACACGGCCTACCGGTTCGCCGACTACGCCGAGGTCATGGCGGACGCCCTCGCTGATCGTGTGCCCGTCTGGACGACGCTCAACGAGCCGTGGTGCTCGGCGTTCCTCGGCTACACCGCGGGCGTCCACGCGCCGGGCCGGACGTCGCCGGAGCTCGGGCTGGCGGCGGCGCACCACCTCATGCTCGGCCACGGGCTCGCCGTCGAGACCCTGCGCGAGCGCGCTCCGGAGGCGTCGCTCGGCATCACGCTCAACTTCACCGTCTCGGACCCGGTCGACCCGGACAGCCCGGCGGACGTCGACGCGGCGCGACGTGACGACGGCATGTTCAACCGCATCTTCCTCGACCCGGTCCTGCGGGGCGCATACCCGCAGGACATCCTGGTCGACGTCGCGCACCTCGGGCTCGCCGAGCTCATCCGGCCGGGCGACCTCGAGCTCATCTCGACGCCCATCGACGTGCTGGGCGTGAACTACTACAACGGTGGCGCGGTCTCCGCGACCCCCGAGGCCGCGGCCGGTGCGCAGGACGGCACCGCCGGGCCCGACGGGGTCCGCGAGCACGACGACAGCGCGCCGGCCCGGGAGACCCGGTCCCCCAACCCGGTCCCCGAGGGCGTCTATCCGCACAGCCGCGGCCTGCCGACGACGGACATGGGTTGGGAGGTGCAGCCGGAAGGGCTCACCCGGTTGCTGGTCCGGATCCAGGAGGATTACACGGGGCCGCGCGGCACGGCGCTCTTCGTCACGGAGAACGGCGCCGCCTATCCCGACGTCGTCGAGCAGGACGGCACCGTCGACGACCCGGACCGCATCGCCTTCCTCGACGCGCACCTGCGCGCGCTGAAGGACGCGATCGATGCGGGCGCCGACGTCCGCGGCTACTTCGCCTGGTCGCTCATGGACAACTTCGAGTGGGCGCTCGGCTACTCCAAGCGTTTCGGTCTGACGCGCGTGGACTACGAGACCCAGGAGCGCACCGTGAAGTCCTCGGGTCGCTGGTACGCGGACGTCGCCCGGGACAACGCCGTCCCGGCCCGCGGTTGAGCGAAAGGTAGTCTCCGATCGTGGTCACGAAGCACATCGTTCCGACGCTCGACGACGTCGCGCGCGCCGCAGGAGTCTCGCGGTCGACGGCGTCCCGCGCCATCAACGGGGGCGACCGGGTCTCCCCCGAGGCCCAGCAGGCCGTCGACGCAGCCATCCTCCGGCTGGGCTATGCGCCCAACCGGGCGGCACGCTCCCTCGTGACCCGCCGGACGGACTCCATCGCGCTGGTGGTCCCCGAGCCGGACGCCCGCATCCTCACCGACCCGTTCCTCGCCGGTGTGGTGCGCGGAGTCAGCGAGGGCCTCGGTGGCACGGACCTGCAGCTCGTGCTCCTGCTCGCTCGCCCGGGCGAGCGGCCGGGGCACATCGCGCGGTACCTGAACAGCGGTCACGTCGACGGTGTCATCATCGCCTCGCACCACAAGGACGACCGCCTCGAGCCGGAGCTGCGGTCCGGCTCGCTCCCCGGCGTGTTCGTGGGTCGCCCGTTCGACAGCGCTGGTCTGCACTACGTGGACGTCGACAACTCGGCCGGTGCCCGCGTCGCGACGCAGCGGCTCGTCGATCGTGGCTGCCGCACGATCGCAGCCGTCACCGGTCCGCAGGACATGACCGCGTCGCTCGACCGCCACGAGGGGTGGCGCCGGACCCTGAGCCGGGCGGGCCTGCCGACCGACGCGGTGGCCAACGGCGACTTCACGGTGGAGGGCGGCGCCAAGGCGATGGAGCGCCTCCTCGCCGACCACCCCGACATCGACGGCGTCTTCGCCTCCTCCGACCTGATGGCGTCCGGTGCGCTCCAGGTGCTGCGCGACCACGGCAAGAAGGTGCCGGACGACGTCGCGGTCGTCGGCTTCGACGCCCTGGGCGCGGAGCGCACGACGCCACGGCTCACCACGGTGCTCCAGCCGGTCGTGGAGATGGTGGCGGCAGCGACGTCGACGCTCCTCGACATGCTGGCCGGCGAGGACGTGCACCCGGAGCCGCGGATCTTCGTACCCCGCCTCGTCGAGGGTGACTCCGCCTGAGCCGCAGCCTCGGGCGGCATCAGCACCGCCTGACCCACCCACAGCACTCGTCAGTCGCGCAGGTGGCCGTACCGGTGCTTGGTCCGGCTGACCGCCTGCTCGCGCAGGAACGTCAGCAGCTCGCGCCGCCCGGCGGCCAGCACCGGCCCGTCGAGCACGGTCACCTCACCGAGCCGGTCCACGGCTGCCTCGCGCAGCCCGGGGGCGGACCCGACCACGCGGATCCGACCGGTGACCTGCCCCTCGGCGACGGCTGCCGCGAACTGCGCGTGGGAGACGGGCTCCCCGTGCGGCACACCCCATCCGGCGTCGGCCTCGGGGACGACGACGGCGCGCACCCCGGCACGCCGGGCACCGGCCAGGACACGCTGCACCTCGGCGGGCAGCGCGTCGTCGCCGATGCGCACGGTCACCTGCTCCACGGGCCGGTAGCGGAAGGTGTTCTCCTCGACGCTCAGCCCGGTCTTGTCGTGCGGCACGCCGAACTCGCTCTGCCATGCGGCGTCGTCCGAGGCCTCGGCCCAGGCGAGCCATCCTCGGGGGTCGTTGCCCCGTGAGGGGGGTCCGCCGGCCGCCGCCGGCGTGTCGCTCCACGAACCGAGCTGCGCCACGTAGTTGGGGCCGCCCGCCTTGGCACCGGGCCCCACCACGGAGGCCTTCCAGCCCCCGAACGACTGCCGCTGCACGATCGCCCCGGTGATGTGGCGGTTGACGTAGGCGTTGCCGACCTCGACGCGGTCGAGCCAGGTGGCGATCTCGTCGGCGTCGAGGGAGTGGATCCCACCGGTCAGCCCGAAGGACACCTGGTTCTGGATCTCGAGCGCCTCGTCCAGCGTCGCGGCACGCATGATGCCGAGCACCGGGCCGAACACCTCGGTGAGGTGGAAGAACGAGCCGCGGGCGACGCCGTCGCGCAGGCCGGGGGTCCACAGGCGGTCGGGGTCCAGCCCGGCCGCGGCCGCCTGGTCGTCGAGCCGGCGCGGCGGCACGAGCCACGTCTCCCCCGGCTCGAGCGTGGTGAGCGCCCGCTCGAGCTTGCCGGTGGCGGGCTCGGTGAGCGGCCCCATCACGGTCGACAGGGTGGTGGACGCCCCGACGGCGAGGGATCGCACGGCGTCGACGAGCTGTCGCTGGAAGCGTTCGCCCGTGACGGTCGTCGGGTCGCCGACGGAGCCGACGAGGATGACCAGGGACGCCGCGGAGCACTTCTGCCCGGCGTGCCCGAACGCGCTGCGCACCACGTCGGCCACGGCCAGGTCGAGGTCCGCCGACGGCGTGACGACCAGCGCGTTCTTGCCGGACGTCTCGGCGAGCACCGGGCGCTCCGGCCGCCAGCGTGCGAACAGCTCGGCCGTCTCGATGGACCCCGTCAGCACCACGCGAGCCACGTCGGGGTGGGTGACGAGATGCTTGCCGGCGTCCCCGTCCGGGACCCGCAGGTACTGCACGGCGTCGCGCGCGACGTCCGGGGCCAGGCCGATCTCGGGGGCCACCGTTTCCAGGGCCTCGTGGACCGCCTCGACCGCGAGCTCGTAGCAGCGCGGTGTGGGCGGTGCCGGCTTGGCGAGCACGGTCGAGCCGGCAGCGAGCGCCGCGAGCACGCCACCGATCGGGATGGCGACCGGGAAGTTCCACGGCGGGGTGACGAGGGTGACGCCGTCGGGCGCGAAGTCTGCGCCCTCGACGGTGTCGAGCGCCTCGGCGGCGTCGGCGTAGTAGCGGGCGAAGTCGATCGCCTCGGTGACCTCGGGGTCGGTCTCCGGGACGGTCTTGCCGGCCTCGTGCACGGCGGCGGCGATCAGGTCGCCGCGACGGGCCTCGAGGCGGTGCGCGGCCACCCGGAGCACCCGGGCGCGTCCGGTGGCGGGCACGGCGGCCCAGGCTCTGCCGACCTCGACGGCGCGGGCGACGGCAGCGTCGATCGTCGCGGTGTCGGTGATCTCGGGGGCCTGGACGGGCACGAATCCGCTGTCGGGCCCGACGATCCGCTGTGCCCACTCGCGGTGCGCCGCCACGGCGGGGTCCGTGTCGGTCGCGTTGCGGAACGGACCGTCCGTGACAGGTGCGGGCTCGGCGGCGAAGCGGGACCGGCGGCGGGGCGCGACGTCGTCGGGCGTGTAGTCCAGGCCGCGCGTCACCGAGGCGCGGAACGCGACCTCCTGACGGTCCATCGGCGTGCCGGCCACCCCGGGCACGGCCGACGGCGGGGCGAAGGAGGCGTGCAGGAAGTTCTGCTCGGCGGCGTTCTCCTCGAGCCGGCGCACCAGGTAGGAGATCGCCACGTCGAAGTCCTCGTCGCGGACCACCGGCGTGTAGAGGACCACCTCGCCGCGCTCGTCGGGGGCGCCCCGGGTGACCTCGGCCCGCACCAGCCGGGCCTCGACCGGCGCCATGCCCTGCAGCATCTCGACGTCGAGGCCTTCGCCGACGCCGCGGCCGCGGGCGAGCAGCACCGCGAGCGCCACGTGGAACAGGTTGTGGGACGCTGCGCCGAGGCGGACGGCCGCCGTGCGCTCGGGCGTGAGGTGGCGGTCGAGGATGCGCACGTAGTTGGCGTCCACCTCGGCCTTGCTGGGGTACGGCGCGGCGGGCCAGTCGTGCAGCTCCGCCTCGACGTGCTCCATCGCGAGGTTGGCGCCCTTGACGAGCCGGACCTTGATCCGCGCACCGCCGGCCCGCACCCGGCCCTGCGCCCACGCGGTGAGCTCGTCGAGCGCACCCATCGCGTCCGGCAGGTAGGCCTGCAGCACGATCCCCGCCTCGAGGTCGCGGAACTCGTCCCGGTCCAGCACGTCGCGGAACACGGCCGTGGTCAGCGCGAGGTCCTTGTACTCCTCCATGTCGAGGTTGAGGAACACGCCGTGGTCGCGCGCGGCGCGGTACAGCGGCAGGAGCTGGGAGACGACGCGTTCCCGCGAGCCGTCGAGGTCCCAGGTGACGAGCTGGGCCGCCACGGAGGAGACCTTCACGGAGACGTAGTCGACGTCGTCGCGCCGCACCAGGTCGATGGTGCGCTGCAGGCGGGCCTCGGCCTCGTCGGCGCCGAGCACGGCCTCGCCGAGCAGGTTGACGTTGAGGGTGTAGCCCTCGTCGCGCGTCCGGGCGAGGTGCTTGCCGAGCCCTCGGCCCGCGTCGGCGACGAGGTGACCGACGAGCTGACGCAGCCGGACCCGCGCGGCGGGCACCACGACGGCGGGCAGCATCGGCGCGACGGCGGCCCCGGCGCGGAACAGCGCCCGGTCGACCGGTGACAGGAAGCTCGCGCTGCCGGCGTCGCGCCCGAGCCGCGCGAGGGCCTTGGCGGCCACCCGGACGTCCTGGGGGCGTGCGACGTCGTCGACGAAGCCGACGGCGAGCTCGAGGCCGGCGGGGTCCGCGACGAGGTCGCCGAGCTGCTCGGCGGTGGCGCGGGTGCGGCGGTCGGCGCGGGTGGCACCGCCGCCGGTCCCCTCGGCGGTGGCGATCCACGAGTGGGCGAGGGCCACGGCGTCCTCGACCAGGGCGGCGGCGTCGGGGAGGTCGGGCCGTCCGGCGCCGGGGGTGGTGGCGCCGCGCTCGTTCAGGTGGGTGCTCATCCCTCCAGGATGCTCCTGACGGCGCCTGCTCGTCTTGTACAGAACCGCTCGCACCGCGGCGCTCCTGCGACAAACACGACGGCGACAAACTTGCCGCGCGGCGCCGTGCCGGGTAGACCGGCACCGTGCCTCCCCCCGTACCGCCGCCCGACGGGCCGCCCGTCGACGAACCGACCTGGCCCGCCGGCGACGCCGTCCTGGCCGCGATGGCGCGGACCATGGTCGCCCTCATGGACGAGCTGAGCGACGTCATGTTCTGCGCCAAGGACGCGTCCGGCCGCTACGTGCTCGTCAACCGGACGTTCGTGCACCGCACCAAGGAACGTTCGCGCCGGCAGGTCGTCGGCCGGCGTGCGCGGGACCTGTTCGTCCCCGAGCTGGCGGAGCGCTACGAGGCCCAGGACGCCGAGGTGCTCCGGGGCGGGCGGCCGCTGCGGGGCGAGCTGGAGCTGATCCGGCGCCTCGGCGGCACCCCCGGCTGGTACCTCACGTCCAAGCTCCCCGTGCACGACGACGCGGACCGGCTCGTCGGCATCGTCTCGGTCTCGCGCGACCTGCGTTCCCGGGACGCCGACGACGTCACGATGGACGCGATGGCGCGGCTGCGGTCCGCGGTGGAGCGGCACCTGGACCGCTCCCCCGAGGTGGCGCTGACGGTCCGCGACCTGGCGTCGATGGGGGGCTGCACCCCGGCGGTGCTGGACCGGCGCGTCAAGCAGGTGTTCGGGCTGTCGCCCCGCCAGCTCGTGCTGCGCACCCGGGTGGACCGTGCGGCGGACCTGCTGACCGGCGGCAGCACCCCCATCGCCGAGATCGCCGCCGGCACGGGCTTCTACGACCAGGCGGCGTTCACGCGGGCCTTCGCCCGGCTGACCGGCGAGACGCCGGCGTCGTTCCGCCGTCGGGCACGCCGGGGCTAGCGAGACCGCACCGGGGCCGCCGCCGCGCCCGGGCGGGGGGCCGTCGTCGAGCCCCCGTCGGTGGGGTTACGGTTTGCCTGCGACCCCGCACGACGGGGCGTACCGACCCGCCGGGCCGGACCCGAGCGCCCGGCCCGTGCCTTGCAGGAGGTTCTGTTGACGACGACGTCGACCCCGACGACCCTGGTGGCGGAAGCCCCACCCCTGGTGGCGGACGCCTCACCCCTGGCGACGGCGCACAGCCAGCTCACCAGGGCCGTCGCGCACCTGGGCTACGCCGACGGCCTGCACCAGATGCTCGCCACGCCCCGCCGCGAGACCCATGTCGCGGTGCCGCTGCGCCGCGACAGCGGCGAGACGGTGCTGTTCCACGGCTTCCGGGTGCAGCACAACGTCTCGCGCGGGCCTGGCAAGGGCGGGCTGCGCTACCACCCGGCCGTGGACATCGACGAGGTGCGGGCGCTGGCCATGTGGATGACGTGGAAGTGCGGCATCGTCGACCTGCCCTACGGCGGCGCGAAGGGCGGCATCGGCATCGACCCGCGCGAGTACTCCGCGGCCGAGCTCGAGCGCGTGACGCGCCGCTACACCTCGGAGATCATGCCGGTGATCGGCCCGGACACAGACATCATGGCCCCGGACATGGGCACCGACGCCCAGACGATGGCCTGGGTGATGGACACCTACTCGGTGAACCGCGGCTTCACGATCCCGGCCGTGGTGACGGGCAAGCCGCTCGCCGTCGGGGGGTCGCTGGGCCGTGGGACGGCCACGAGCGCCGGCATCGTGCACGTCACGGCCGCCGCGCTCAAGGAGGCGGACGTGCCGCTGCCCGAGGTCTCCGTGGCGATCCAGGGCTTCGGCAAGGTGGGCGGCCACGCCGCGTCGATCTTCGCCGACCGTGGTGCCCGGGTCGTCGCCGTGAGCGACCTGTACGGTGGCGTGCGGGCGGACGACGGGCTCGACGTGGAACGGCTGCAGCAGCACGTGGAGGCCACGGGTTCGGTCGTCGGGTTCGACGACGCCGACCCGATCTCCAACGCCGAGCTGCTGGCCCTCGACGTCGACGTCCTCGTCCCGGCCGCGCTCGAGGGCGTGCTCGACGAGTCCACGGCCCCAGCGGTGCGCGCCCGGTGGGTCGTCGAGGGCGCGAACGGCCCGACGACGGCGCGCGGCGACCAGATCCTCGCGAGCAACGGGGTCGTCGTGGTGCCGGACGTCCTCGCGAACGCGGGCGGCGTCGTCGTCTCCTACTTCGAGTGGGTGCAGGCGAACCAGACCTACTGGTGGTCGGAGCAGGAGATCGCCGAGAAGCTGGCCCGGCGCATGTCGTCGGCCTACGCCGACGTCTCGATGCTGGCCCGGCGCGACGGGATCTCGCTGCGCGACGCCGCCCTGGTCATCGGTGTGCAGCGCACGGCCGAGGCGCACGAGACGCGGGGGCTCTACCCCTGAGCCGCGACGGGGACGCGCTGGTCGCCCGGCTGCGGGCGGCCGGCTGCGTGTTCGCCGAGGACGAGGCACGGCTGCTGCTCGACCACACCGACGGCCGAGCGGCGGTGCCCGACGAGCTGGAGGCGCTGGTCGCCCGTCGTGTCGCCGGCGAGCCGCTGGAGCACCTGCTCGGCTGGGTGGAGCTCGCCGGCCACCGGTGGTCCGTCGGCCCGGGGGTGTTCGTCCCGCGGCGCCGCAGCGAGCTGCTGGTCCGCACCGCCCTGCGCGTGACGCCCCCGACCGAGGTCGTGGTGGACCTGTGCTGCGGCTGCGGCGCCGTCGGCGGGGCGGTGCTGCGGGGCCTGGGCGCGCAGGCCGCCGTCGCGCTGCACGCGAGCGACCTGGACCCGGCCGCCGTCGCCCACGCCCGACGCAACCTCGCACCGCTCGGAGGGACGGTGCACCAGGGCGACCTCTTCGACCCGCTCCCGGCCGCGCTGCGGGGCCGGGTCGACGTGCTGCTCTGCCACGCCCCGTACGTACCCACCGCCGCGATCGCCGGGATGCCGCCCGAGGCCCGGGACCACGAACCGGTCGTCGCGCTCGACGGCGGCAGCGACGGGCTCGACGTGCTGCGCCGGGTGGTCGCCGACGCACCCGCCTGGCTGCGGCCGGGCGGCAGCCTCCTGTTCGAGGTGGGCACCGACCAGACGGGCGGGGCGCTCGCGCTCGTGGCGGCCGCCGCGTTGAGGGGGCGCGTCGTGCACGCCGAGGACGACGACGGGCCCGGCGGCACCGTCGTCGTCGCGGCGGCCGGCACCTAGCCACCCGTGGGCGGTGCTAGCGCCGGCGCGCGAGGGCGACGATGATCGGCGCCACCACGGCGACGACGGCGGCGATCGTGGCGGCCACGGCGACCACGACGTCGGTCAACGGCCCCTGCGTGCGTGCGACCGCGATCCAGGCGAGACCCCAACCCGCGGCGAGGCCCACGGGGATCGTCACGAAGGGACGTGTCCGGCCGTAGACGGCGACGGCCACCACGACCAGCGCTCCCGCAGCGGCCAGGACCGCTCCCCAGACGCTCTCGCCGAGACCGAGCCCGCCGACCTCCTGGGCGGCGAGGGTCGCCGCGACGTCGGCGATCGTCGCGATGCTCACCCATCCCAGGTAGAGCCCGACGGTGACGTCCGTCGCGACGGTGTCGAGCGGCCGGCGCGACGGGATGCGCACGACCAGGACGAAGATCACGCACAGGACGGCGAGGAGGGCGACGATGACCAGCACGCTGCCCCACAGCCAGCCGGCCTGGACCACGGCGATCCAGACGGCGTTGAGCAGCATGGACCCGAGGAACCACCAGCCCACGGCCCGCATCCGCGCGTCCCCGCCGCGTCCGGGCAGGAGCTGGACGATCGCGAACAGCAGGAGCCCGGCGTAGATCACCGACCAGATGGAGAAGGCCGACGAGCCGGGCGCGACGACGGTGGCCTCGGCGGAGAGCGCGCCGCCCGCCGCCTCGGCGATCGGTTGGCCCCCGAACGCTCCGGAGCCGACGGCAGCGCCCGCGATCGCGACGAGCGACCCGAGCAGGACGACGACCTGGCGCACCCGGTCGCCGGTGGTGGCAGGGGCCGGGGACGCGGCGGAGTCGTTGTCGGTGCTCATGGTTCCAGCATGTCGAACATCAACCTGCTGAGCATCCGCTGGCCGGCCGTGCGACGGCCCTCGGCCCGTCAGGCGAGGGGCTGCCGGTCGGCCCAGGCGCCCAGCTCCACGCGCGGGCCGGTGAAGAACGGCACCTCCTCGCGCACGTGGCGGCGCGCCTCGGTGGCCCGCAGGTCGCGCATGAGGTCCACGATGCGGTGCAGCTCGTCCGCCTCGAACGCGAGCAGCCACTCGTAGTCGCTCAGGGCGAAGGTGCTCATGGTGTTGGCCCGCACGTCCTTGTACCCGGCCGCGGCCATCCCGTGGTCGCGCAGCATCGTGCGGCGCTCGTCGTCGGGCAGCAGGTACCAGTCGTAGGACCGGACGAACGGGTACACGCACAGGTAGTCACGCGGTGCCTCACCGGCGAGGAACGCCGGCACGTGACCCTTGTTGAACTCGGCGGCGCGGTGCAGCGCCACGACGGACCACTCGGACGCCAGGTGCGCCCCGAGCCCGGAGGCGCGCAGTCGCTGGTAGGCGCCCTGCACGGACTCCACGGACGGTCCGTGCACCCAGACCATGAGGTCGGCGTCGGCCCGCAGGCCCGCCACGTCGTAGACCCCGCGCACGACGACGTCGCCCTCGGTGCCCGCGGCGTCACGGTCGGTCCGGGGCCGGCCGTCCCACAGCGCGTCCTCGGCCGCGGCCACGAGCTCGGCGCGCGCGCCGCCGTCGGCCGGCAGCGGCTCGGCGAGGGAGAACACCGAGATCATCGCGTAGCGGACGGACTCGTTGAGGGGCTGCGCGTCGACGGCCTCGCCGGTGTCGCCGTGGATGTGCTGGTCGGTCACGGGTGGTCTCCTTCGTGTTCGGTACGCCGTGGGCGGGCAGGATCAGCGGTGCAGGTCGCGCGAGCACAGGGCGGGGACACCGCTCGGCTCGCCGTCGCGCCGCAGGCAGCAGTCCACCTCGCAGACGGAGCGGAACGCGGGCAGGTCGCCCACGGTCGCCTCGTCGACGTCCTCGCCACGGGCGATCGCGGCGCGCTCCAGGAGCAGGTCGACCAGGCCGGCGACGAACGGTTCCCGGGTGCCGACGGTCCCGGCCCGCACGGCGTTCATCCCCAGCTCGGTGGCGGTGTCCATCGCCTCGGTGTCGAGGTCGTACGCGACCTCCATGTGGTCGGAGACGAACCCGATCGGGGACAGCACCACGTCGCGCAGGCCCTCGCCCGCGCGCTGGGTCAGCAGGTCGTTGACGTCGGGCTCCAGCCACGGCTGGGTGGGCGGGCCGGAGCGGGAGCAGTAGGACAGCTCCCACTCGACGGCGTGCCCGCGCTGCTGGCCGACACGCTCGGCGATCACGGCTGCGACGTCGAGGTGCTGCTGGGAGTAGGTGGCGCCGGAGACCCGGGACGCCGCCTCCATCGTGTCAGGGATGGAGTGGGTGACGAACACCAGCCGCGCTTCGGCCGGCGTGCCACCCGCTGCTTCCAGCGCGGCATAGGCGTCCAGCACCGCGTCCACGTTCGCCTGCACGAACCCCGGGTGGTTGAAGTACGAGCGGATCTTGTCGAACTGGACGCCCGTGGAGCCGTCCGGGCCGAGCTGGCCACGCTCGTCCAGCGTGACGGCGAGGTCCTCCCGGTACTGGCGGCAGCCGGAGTAGGAGGAGTAGGCCGAGGTCACGAGGGCGACGGCGCGCTGCGCCCCGAGCCGCTCGAGCTCGTCGATCGCGTCCGTGGTGTACGGCTCCCAGTTGCGGTTGCCCCACACGACGGGGATGTCGATACCGCGGCGGGCGAGCTCGGCCTCGAGCGCCGCCTTGAGCGCGAGGTTCTGGTCGTTGATGGGGCTCTTGCCGCCGAACGCGTAGTAGTGCTCGCCGACCTCCTCCAGGCGGGAGTCGGGGATCCCCTTGCCGGCCGTCACGTTGCGGAGGAACGGGACGACGTCCTCCGGCTTGTTCGGGCCACCGAAGGAGTAGAGGAGCAGGGCGTCGTACGGGCCGGGATCGGCCGACCGGGAGGTCATCGGCATGTCCCTCATCCTCGCACCGGACGGGACGCTCGGTCGCCCCGGTCAGCGAAAACGGACGTGACATTGAACGCACACCGTGTCATCTCCTTCCCGGCGTCGACCGGGTGCCGATCCTCGCCGCGCGGCGGCGCCGTCGAGCCGCAGGTCACGGCCGCGGGTAGGCTCGAGAATCCGCCCGTACCGTCGCGGAGGAGGCATCGTGGCCAGCATTCGCACCGCCGCCTCCCCCGCCGCGGCCACCCGGCCGACGACGTCGGCCACCGTGCTCGGTGTCGTCGGCACCCGGGCGCTGGTCCAGGCCCCCGACGGCACGACCGCGCAGGTCGCCCAGGAGCTGACGCTGCCCGTCGTCCCGATCGACCGGCTGCTCGCGCCGGGCATGCGGGTCCGGGGAGCGCTCGACGCCGGCTCGCGGCGGCTCGACGTGCGGGGCATGCTGCCGGACCCGGCCGCTCAGCTCGCCCGCGTGCACGGCCGATACCCCGACGGAGCCGTCGTGCCGGCACAGGTGCACCAGGTCGCGGCCGACACCGTGCTGCTGGCCCTCGCCCCGGCGGTGACGGTGCGGGTCCCGCGGGAGCATGCCGCCCGTGGGGACGCCGACCTGCGCGACCTGTTCTCGGTGGGCGAGACCGTCGCGGCGAGGATGCTCCCGGGCCGCCCCGTCCCCGGCCCCGGTGGCGGCACCATCCAGCCGGACCTGCGGCTCGACGACGTGGACGACGCCGACACGGCGCTCGAGGCCGTCAGCCTCCTCGACGGCGGACCCCCCTGGCTCCCGTCGCCCTCCCCCGACGACGCGTCGTCCACGCCCTCCGCAGCGACGCCCCCGGAGCCGGCACCACGGCCGCGACCCGTCCCCGGGCCCGGTCCGCGACCGGCCGTCCCCCCGCCCGACGTCCACCGAGGGCCGGACGGGCGCACCCGGGCCGCCGCGCCGTCGTCCGACGCTCACGTGCCCGAGGAGGACGACACCGCGGCCGCGCCGACCCCGCCCAAGAAGGCGCTGGTCAACCAGCTCGAGCTGTCCGTCCACGAGCACCGCTCCCGGGCCGACCGCGCCGAGCGCGACGCCGTCGAGCTGCGTGCCACCGTCCGGGCGCTCGAGCTGGAGGTGACCGGGCTGCGCGACCTCGTGCGGGAGCAGCGCGACCGGCTCGACCGCCTGCACGACGACGTCGAGCGGTACAAGGCCAAGATCCGCAGCGCCCGCAAACGCCGCGCACGCCCGACGGAGCCCGCACCGGCGCGGCGGCTCTTCACCGACCCCGAGGCCCAGCTGCGGTACGACGTGCTGCAGGCCTGGGCCGAGATCATCGGCGCGGACGAGAAGGACGAATACCCCCTGCCCCGCTTCACGGTCGGTCCACGCTTCTGCGAGTCGCTCGCCGACGTGGGGCGAGGGCTGGAGGACCGCGTCCACCGCGCCGTCGTCCTCGTCCTGACCGGGCGCGCGCCCGACGTGCCGGGCCTCGGGCTGCACCGGTTGCGGTGCGGCGACGGCGGTGGCAGCCCGTACCTGGTGCGCGAGTCGGACGGCGCGCACGCCATGCGCCTGTCCCTCCAGGCGAGCTCGCCGCAGGCCCGCCGGCTGCACTACTGGGTGCTGCCGGGTGGCGACGTCGAGCTGTCCCGCGTGGTGCTGCACGACGACTCCGCCCCCTGACACGCACCACTCGCCGGGGCCGTGCTACCTCGCGAGGCCCAGGGTCGTGACCGACGCCGCGACCTCCGTCAGCCGCGCGGCCGTGCGCGACATCAGCTCGTCGAGCCCGATCGGCCCGGGAGCGATCGAGAACGCCGCCGCGATCCCCGCCGCGCGTGCCTGCTCGGCCGGGAGCAGGACCTGGCCGGCGACCACGACGACCGGGGGCCGGGCCGGGGACGCCGCAGCCAGGCGGGCGACGCCGTCGGCCACCTTGCCCCGCACCGACTGGGAGTCGAACGACCCCTCGCCGGTGATGACGAGCGCGGCGTCCGCGAGCGCCGCCGGCAGACCGACCGCCTCCGCCACGAGCGACGCCCCGGGCTCGAGCTCCGCGCCGAGCAGCGCCACGAGCGCGGCGGGCACGCCGCCGGCGGCACCCGCTCCTGGCAGCTCGTGGACCCGGACGCCGGACCGACGCTCCAGGAGGTCGGCCCACCGGGTGAGCGCCGCGTCGAGGAACTCGACCTCCCCCGGCCCGGCGCCCTTCTGCGGGGCGAACACGGCGGCCGACCCGAGCTCGCCGACGAGCGGGTTGGTGACGTCGACGGCGAGACGCCAGCGCACCTGGCGGGCGCGCGGGTGCAGGCCGGACAGGTCCAGCGAGGCGACCTGCGCCAGGCCCTCGCCGCCGTCCGGGACGGGTGCGCCGTCGGCGTCGAGGAGCCGGGCACCCAGACCGGTCAGGAGGCCGGCGCCACCGTCGGTCGAGGCAGAGCCGCCCAGGCAGACGAGCACCTCCTCGACGCCGGCGTCGAGCACGGCGGCCGCGACCTCGCCCGTGCCGTGCGTACCGGCGTGCAGCGGCTGGGGCGGGACGTCGCCGACGGCCGGCAGACCGCTCGCCTCGGCGAGCTCGACGACGCCGGTGCGACCGTCGGGCGAGACGGCGAACCGCGCGGTCCTCGGACGACCCACGGCGTCGACGGTCTCGACGTGCTGGACGGGCGTCAGCCAGGTGGTGACCAGCGCGTCGAGGGTGCCCTCGCCGCCGTCGGCCATCGCGAGGCACGTCACGCGCGCGTCGGGGCTGGCGGCCAGGACGCCGGCCCGCAGCGCCGCCGCGACGTCGGTGGCTCCGAGGCTGCCCTTGAACGAGTCGGGCACCACCACGACGTGGGGCTCGTCGGGCGTGGCGGTGCGGGTCACGTGGCGAGGGGCGGGCTCGGCGGGCGTCGGCGAGGTCACGCGCCGAGGATAACCGGCCCGATCAACCCTGGGGTGACCAGTCCGCGATGCCGGCCTGCGCGGCCCGCAGCCTGTCGAGCAGGCGCGTCAGCTCGGCCTGCTCCTCGACGTCCAGGGCACCGCCGACGTACTGCTCCATGGCACGGACGTGGCGCCGTCCGACGTCGCGCTGCATCCGCCGTCCCGTCTCCGTCAGCGCCACCAGGGTGCCGCGGGCGTCGTCGTCCGGCACGGACCGCAGGACGAGCTCGCGGTCCTCGAGCCGTTCCACGAGCCGGGAGAGCGAGGACTGCGCCATGAGGACGCTCTCGTTGAGGTCGCGCAGCCGCATGGTGCAGCTCGTCGCCCGGGACAGCGTGAAGAGCACGTCGTACTCGCGCATGGACACCTCGTCCCAGACCGAGTCCGCCTGGAACCGGCGCATGAGCGTGACCTGCGTGCGGAACAGCGCCTCCCAGGTCCGGGCGGCGTCCCGAGCCGTGCCGGGCAGGCTGCTGTCGGTCGATGTCATGGGTTCTCCTGTCCTGGCGTCGTCGCCGCGAGAGTCCGAGGGCGTCGTCTATCGACCCAGCCGGCGCTCGCGCCGGGAGAAGTCACGCAGCGCGCGCAGGAAGTCGACGCGCCGGAAGTCCGGCCAGTATGCCTCGACGAACGACAGCTCGGAGTGGGCACTCTGCCACATGAGGAACCCGCCGACGCGGAGCTCGCCGGAGGTGCGGATCACCAGCTCGGGGTCGGGCTGGCCCTTGGTGTACAGGTGGGCGGCGATGTCCTCGACGTCGAGTCGCTCGGCCAGCTCGGCCAGCGTGGTGCCGTTGGCCTCCTCGGCGCGCAGGTAGGACCGCACGGCGTCGGCGATCTCGTGGCGGCCCCCGTAGCCGACGGCGACGTTGACGTGCAGGCCCACGACGTCGGAGGTCTCGGCCACGGCGCTCCGCAGCGCGTTCGAGAGGCGCTCGGGCAGCAGGTCCAGCCGTCCCATGACCCGCAGGCGCCATCGCCCGGAACCGGCGAGGTCGCAGACAGCGTCCTCGATGATGTCGAGCAGGTTGGCGAGCTCGGACTCGGGTCGCGCGAGGTTGTCCGTGGAGAGCATCCACAGGGTCACGACCTCGATGCCCAGCTCCTCGGCCCAGCCGAGGAACTCGGTGATCTTGTCGGCCCCGCGCCGGTGGCCCGTGGCTGCCGTCTCGCCGAAGGACTTCGCCCAGCGCCGGTTGCCGTCGAGGATGACGCCGACGTGGCGCGGCATCTGCTCGCGGTCCAACGACCCGGAGAGCCGGCGCTCGTACAGGCTGTACAGCGGGTGGGGCAGGCGCACGCTGGTCCTTCGCGGTGTGGCGGGGGGGGTCGGACGAATCGGGACAACGGTACCGCTCCGGGTCGCCCCGCCGGGACGACCGGGCGAGGTTCGCGCGCGTGCCCCGCCGTCTCGTCGCACGATCTTCACAGGTCCCCGGCGGGACGGTTCCCGCACCGCGCCTACGGTGGCGTAACCTACGGGACCGTAGGTTTATTCGACGAGCACCAGCACCAGCAAGGAGACACCGTGGCCGAAGGAGCCGAGCGTCGCGGTCCGGGGACGGAAGCCCCGGACCGCGGTGACCTGACCGCTGCCGCGAAGGACGTCGCGCAGGACGCGAAGGACGTCGCCCGCCGGCTCAAGCCCAGGCTCCGCGGATGGATCCACGCGGCCACGACCCCCCTCGCGCTGGCTGCCAGCATCGTCCTCGTCGTGCTGGCCGAACCGGTGGCCGGCAAGGTCGCGGCGGCGGTCTTCGGACTCAGCGCGTTCATGCTCTTCGCCACCAGCGCCGTCTACCACACCGGGACGTGGTCGCCGCGCGTCGAGGCGGCCCTGCGACGCGCGGACCATGCGAACATCTTCGTCATCATCGCCGGCACCTACACGCCGCTGGCCGTCATGCTGCTGGACCCGCGCGCCGCCACGATCCTGCTCACCATCGTGTGGATCGGTGCCGCCGCCGGGGTGCTGACGCGGCTGCTGTGGATGGGCGCGCCACGCTGGCTCTACGTGCCGATCTACCTGGCGCTCGGCTGGGTGGCCGTCGGCTACCTCGGCCAGTTCGGCGCCACCGGCGGCCCGGCCGTGGTCTGGCTCGTCGCCGGCGGTGGGCTCGCCTACACGCTCGGCGCGGTCATCTACGGCACCAAGTTCCCGAACCCCTCACCCCGGTGGTTCGGGTTCCACGAGATCTTCCACGTCCTGACGGTCGTCGGTTTCACCTGCCACACCGTGGCGATCTACCTCGCGGCCACCTGACCCCTCCCCCCGGTCGCCGAACGTCAGGGCTGGGGCGGGGGTCAGCGGGGGACGACGGCGTAGCGCCGGTTCTGCAGCGAGGGGTTCGCCCGGCGCACGGCGGCGAGCTCCTCGGGATCCAGGTCCACCGTGCGGTACTGCGGCCGTTCGTCCAGCTCCAGGCCGACGACGCCGTCCGGCCCGACCAGCACGGACCTGCCCGTGACGCCCTTGCCGGCCATCCCGACGCCGACCGTCACGACGGTGTTCTCGATCGCCCGTGCCGTCAGCAGCGTGCGCCAGTGCTCCGCCTTGAGAGGGCCCGCGACCCAGGCCGCCGGGACCACCAGGACCTCCGCCCCGGCGTCGACCACGCGCCGCGCCGACTCGGGGAACCGCAGGTCGTAGCAGGTGATGACGCCGAAGGTGAGGTCGCCGACCCGCAGCGTGAGCGGTGCCGCGTCGGCCGGCCCCGGCTCCAGCCGGTCGGACTCGCGGGTGCCGAACGCGTCGTAGAGGTGGACCTTGCGGTACGCGCCGACCAGCTCGCCGGAGGCGTCGACGGCGACGACGGCGTTCACCGCACGACGTGCGTCGGCCGGGCCGGGCGTCGCGCCCGGCAGCGTCGTCCCGGCGATCACGGCCGTCCCGTGCTCCGCGGCGAGCGTGCGCAGGGTGGACACGAACGCGCCGTCCAGCGGCTCGGCGTGCTCGATGCCGACGCCGTGCCGGTGGTACCCCGAGGCGTACTCGGGCAGCACCAGGAGGTTGGCGTCCACCGCCGCGGCGGCCTGGAACGCGTCGGCGACCATGTACCGGTTCGCCTCGTGGTCGTCGGCCACCTCGACCTGTGCCACGGTGACTCGCGTCATGACGCGGGCCGGTCCGTCCCGTCCGGGGTGCCGCCGTCGGGCGACGCGTCAGACGGCGAAGCGGGCGACGGCGAAGCGGGCGAGTCGGGCGTCGCCGCGCCGTCGGACGCCTCGCCCGTCGACGTCCGGAACCCGATGGACCGCCGCTGCGGCACCTCGATGCCGTGCGCCCGGGCGTAGGCGTCCGCCTTGCGCACGTGGCGGCTCAGGGAGAGGAAGAGGAGCACCGCGGCGGCCGCGATGGCGAACGTCGCGAGGAATCCCGTCAGACCGGGGGTGACCTCCCAGTCCTCCAGGACGGGCGCCGTCGGGCTGGGCGACGGGCTGACGTCGGCCAGCAGGCCGCCGAGCAGCGCGACGGACATCAGGACTCCTCCTCGACGCCGGCGAACAGGTCGGACTCCGGGGTCTCGACCGGCACCCGGGAGTCCGCGAGCTCGAACTCCTCCGTGGGCCACACGTCGACCTCGAGGTCTCGCGGCACGGCGAAGAAGAATCCGTCGGGGTCGATCTGCGAGGCGTGGGCGACCAGCGCGGCGTCCCGCTGGGCGAAGTAGCCGGAGACGTCGATCCGCGTGGTGACCTCCCGTTCGGGGATCTCCCGCGCCGTGCGGGACTCGATCCAGTCGCCGAACGGGGACTCCAGGCCGGCGCCCTCCATGGCCTCGTGCGCCGCACGGATGCGCTCCATCGAGAAGCCGTGGTTGTAGTAGAGCTTGCGCGGCTCCCACGGCTCCGCGCCGCCGTCGACGACGTAGCGGCTCGCGTCGCCCGCCGCACGGTAGGCCTCGTACGAGACCTCGTGGCAGCGGATGTGGTCCGGGTGCGGGTAGCCGCCGGTCGGGTCGTACGTGGTCATGACGTGCGGCCGGAACTGGCGGACCAGCTCGACGAGCGGTGCGGAGGCCTCCTCCAGCGGCAGCAGGGCGAAGCAGCCCTCCGGCAGCGGGGGCAGCGGGTCACCCTCCGGGAGGCCGGAGTCGACGAACCCGAGCCACTGCTGACGCACGCCGAGCGCCGCCGCGGCCGCTGCCATCTCGAGGCGGCGCACGGCGCGCTTCTCCTCGAGCGTGTCGAAGGAGTGCCCCTCGGGCGGCGCGAACGACGGGTTGAGCACGTCGCCACGTTCCCCACCGGTGCAGGTGACGACGAGGACCTCGACACCCTCGGCGGCGTACTTCGCCGTCGTCGCGGCACCCTTGCTCGCCTCGTCGTCCGGGTGCGCGTGCACCGCCATGAGCCGCAGTGGTTCGCCGGTCAAGGGTCCTCCTGGGATGAGTTCGAGACGTCCGCGTCGTGGAGGACAATGGTGTCATGACCTCCGAGCAGCTCCCCACCGTCCCCGCCGGCCGCTACGGAGGCGCGGCGAGGGCCTCCTCGACGCCGGCCCGCGGCCCGGGGCGGGGCGCCAAGGTCGCGATCGGGGTCGCCCTCGCGGCCGCCGTCGGTGCCACCGCCTGGTTCTCCCTGGCGCAGAGCGCCGCGGATCCCGTCACCGCCGAGATGGTGAGCTTCGACGTCGTCGACGCGGAGCGCGTGGACGTCACGTTCCAGGTGCACATGCCCCCGGGCACGACGGCGGTCTGCACCGTCGACGCCCTGTCCACCAGCTACGCCCAGGTGGGCACCCTCGACGTCCCGGTCGGGCCCGCGGACGGCCGGACCTCCGCCTACCAGGTGACCGTCGGCACCTCCGAGCAGGCGACCGCCGCCGACGTCACCGACTGCGTCGTCTCCGACCTCTGACGGCTCGACGACGGTGCCACGAAGTCCACGAATCCGCCCACCGTCGGCTATCCTGAGGGATTCACACGCAGTCCTGCGCCGTCCGGCGCGCGTGCCGACGCCCGCCGGGCGGCCCGGCGTGCGTCATCCGGGGCAGGCGACGAGCACCACGAAAGGAGAGCCCTCGTGACCGAGAGCAACGTCACCTGGCTCACCCAGGAGGCTCACGACCGGTTGCAGTCCGAGCTGGAGCACCTCTCCGGACCGGCCCGCACCGAGATCGCCGAGCGCATCGCTGCCGCACGCGACGAGGGCGACCTCAAGGAGAACGGCGGCTACCACGCTGCCCGCGAGGAGCAGGCGAAGAACGAGGCCCGCATCCGCGAGCTCACCGAGAAGCTGCGCCACGTGCAGGTGGGGCAGCCCGCCGACGACGGCACCGTCGAGGCCGGCATGGTCGTCGTCGCCGAGGTCGCCGGTGACGAGATGACGTTCCTCATGGGCTCGCGCGAGATCGCCGGGACCACGGACCTCGACGTCTACTCCCCCACGTCGCCCCTGGGGGCGGCCATCGACGGCAAGAAGGTGGGCGACTCCACCAGCTACACCGCGCCGAACGGGCGCGAGATCCCGGTGGAGATCCGCTCCGCCAAGCCGTTCTCCGGCTGACTGCCACATGCCGGGGCGCCCACCGTCGGATGCCCCGGCATCGTGCGGCTGTGGTCAACATCGCACCCCGGATTCATCGTGGCGGGGTGGGATTATCCCTCGATCGTGTCTATGGTTGATGCCGGTATGACAATTTCTGACGGCCCAACGACCAAACCGACCCCCTCGGCGCCCGCGGACGCGGCTGCCGGGGACGGCTCCACGCCACTCACGATCCGCCGCCCCACCGTCGACGACGGAGGCGCCATGTGGCGGGTCGCCCGCGACTCCGGATCGCTGGACCTCAACTCGTCGTACAGCTATCTGCTGCTGGCCGACCACTTCTCCGACACGTGCCGGATCGCCCTGCTGGGTGACGACGTCGTCGGCTTCGTGACCGGCTACCGACTGCCGGCGGATCCCAGCCGCTACTTCCTCTGGCAGGTCGCGGTCGACGAGCGCGCCCGCGGGCGCCGCCTCGCAGGGCGTCTCATCGACGCCGTGATCGACGAGCAGCCGGAAATCACCTCCCTCGTGACCACGGTCACCGAGGACAACGCAGCCTCCCGCCGCGTCTTCCGACGCTGGTCCGAGGACCGCAACGCCTCGCTCACCGAGGTGCCCGGCTTCGAGGCACAGCACTTCCCCGACGGCCACGAGGCAGAACCGCTGCTCGTGATCGAGGGCTTCCGCAACTGACACGACACCGGGCTGCGCCGGTCCCGCGCGCAGGTGACGACACAGCCCCCGTTCCATTCGAAGCACCCGCGCGCACCACCTCAGAGGAGTGTCCTTCGTGACGACCCTGACCCCCCAGTCCGACGCGTCGACCACCGATGACCCGACGGGCTTCACCGCCCTCGAGTCCGAGGTCCGCAGCTACTCCCGCGCCTGGCCCGTGGTGTTCGACCGTGCGGTCGGCGCCACCGTGTACGCCGAGGACGGTACCGAGTACCTCGACTTCTTCGCGGGTGCAGGTTCCCTCAACTACGGGCACAACAACCCGATCCTGAAGAAGGTCCTGCTGGACTTCCTCGCCGACGACCGCATGGTGCACACGCTCGACATGTTCACCACCGCGCGTCGCGAGTTCCTGCAGACCTTCCGCACCAACATCCTCGAGCCGCGCGGACTCGACCACAAGGTCGTCTTCCCCGGCCCGGGCGGCGCGAACGCCGTCGAGGCGGCCCTCAAGCTCGCCCGCAAGGTGACGGGCCGCGAGTCGGTCATCAACTTCACCAACGCGTTCCACGGCATGACGCTCGGCGCCCTGTCCGTGACCGGCAACTCGATGAAGCGCGGTGGCGCCGGCATCCCGCTGGTGCACGCCACCCCGATGCCGTACGACGACTACTTCAACGGTGACGTCGACGACTTCCAGTACTTCCAGCGGATGCTCGAGGACGGCGGGTCCGGCCTCAACGAACCCGCCGCCGTCATCGTCGAGACCGTCCAGGGCGAGGGTGGCATCAACGCCGCGCGCGCCGAGTGGCTCCGTGGCCTGGCCGAGCTGTGCAAGGCGCACGGGATCTTGCTGATCCTCGACGACATCCAGATGGGCTGCGGCCGGACCGGCGGGTTCTTCTCCTTCGAGGAGGCCGGCATCGTCCCGGACATCATCTGCCTGTCGAAGTCGATCTCCGGCTACGGCATGCCCATGGCGATCACCCTCGTGCGTCCCGAGCTGGACGTGTGGGAGCCGGGCGAGCACAACGGCACCTTCCGCGGGTTCGCCCCGGCGTTCGCCACGGCCTCCGAGGCGATCCGGACCTACTGGTCCGACGACACCCTCGAGAACGAGGTCAAGGCCAAGGGCCTGATCGTCGAGAGCGCCTTCAACTCGGTCGTCTCGCGTCACCCCGACCACGAGCTCCTCTCCAAGGGTCGCGGCCTCGCCCGCGGTCTGCAGCTGCCCGACGGCGAGCTCGCCGGCCGGGTGACGCAGTACGCGTTCGAGCACGGTCTGCTGGTCGAGACCTCGGGTCCCGACAGCGAGGTCGTCAAGCTGCTGCCGCCGCTGACCATCACCGAGGACGAGCTGCGCCGCGGCCTGGCCATCCTGGACGAGGCGTTCGACGCCGTCCTGGGCTCCTGACCGACCCGTCCCACCTGACCTCTCACGACCGAGGAGACACATGATCGTCCGCACGCTCGACGAGATCACCGACACCGAGGCCGACATCAAGAGCGAGAACTGGCGCTCCAAGCGCATCGTCCTCGCCAAGGAGCGCGTCGGCTTCTCGGTGCACGAGACCACGCTGTACGCCGGGACCGAGAGCTTCTTCTGGTACGCCAACCACATCGAGGCCGTCTTCATCACGTCCGGCGAGGGCGAGATCGAGGACCTGGCCACCGGTGAGGTGCACGAGCTCAAGCCCGGCACGCTGTACCTGCTGAACGACCACGACAAGCACAAGGTGCGCCCGCGCACCGACATCACGTGCGTCTGCGTCTTCAACCCGCCGGTCACCGGCCGCGAGGTGCACGACGAGAACGGCGTGTACCCGCTCGTCACCGAGCCGGAGCCGGAGACCACCGCGGCGGTCTGACCCTCCGTGCGCCGCCCGCGTGCCGGTCCGGCCGACCGGGCGTCGCCGTCTCGAGGAGCGTGCCCCCTCGTCCCTCCACGGGACGAGGGGGCACGCTCATGTCGTCTCCGGGTCCACCAGGTCGGCCAGCCGGCGGCGCAGGAGTCGGCGGTCCCCCTCGCGGTCCACGAGCGCCAGGGCGGTCCGCAGGGCGTCGGCGGCCTCACTCGCCCGCCCGAGCCGAGCGAGCAGGTCTGCTCTGACACCCGCCAGCAGGTGATAGCCGGCCAGCTCCGGAACGCCGGCGACGGCGTCCAGCGCCTCCAGCGCCGCACCAGGGCCGTGCACCTGCGCGACGGCGACCGCCCGGTTCAGCGCGACGACGGGCGATCCTGTCATCTCGCCCAGGACGTCGTAGAGCGCGAGGATCTCGGTCCAGTCCGTCTCCGTGCCGTCCGCCGCCCGAGCGTGCAGCGCCGCGATCGCGGCCTGCACCTGGTACGGGCCCGGCCGTCGTGCCGCGAGCGCGGCGTCGAGCACCTCCAGACCCTCGGCCGTCTCGTCCTGGCGCCACCGCATCCGGTCCTGCTCCGCCAGGACGCGGGTCGCACCGTCGGGCCCGGTACGGGCCTCCCGCCGGGCGTGCTGGAGCAGGAGCAGGGCGAGCAGCCCCTGCGCCTCGGGCTCGTGGGGCAGCAGCCGCGCGACCATGCGCGCGAGCCGCACCGCGTCGTCGGCCAGTGCTCGACGGGCGGTGGTGCCCTCAGCGGCGTCGGTGGGCTCGGCCCACGCGTCGTAACCCTCGGTGAAGAGCACGTACAGCACCGCGAGGACCCCCGCCGTGCGGTCCGCCAGGAACGTGGGCGGCGGCACGCGGAAGTCGATCCCCGTGGCGCGGATGCGGCGCTTGGCCCGGACGAGCCGCTGCGCCATCGTCGGCTCGGGGACGAGGAAGGCCCGGGCGACCTGAGCGGTCGTCATGCCCGTGAGGGACCTCAGCGTGAGCGCCACCCGCCCGTCCAGCGGTATCGCCGGGTGGCAGCACGTGTACAGCAGGCGCAGCAGGTCACCGTCGGGGTCGTCGGTCTCCCACGCCTCGTCCTCCAGCCCGAGCGCGACCTCGTCGGGCACCGGGTCACCCGCGGCGCCGGCGGCGCGCAGGCCGCCGTCCACCCGCTCCCCGAGACGCGCCGCCGCGGTGGTCTTCTCCCCCTCGGTGCGACGCCGCCGCAGGACGTCGATCGCGTGCCGACGAGCCGTCGTCGTCAGCCAGGCACCCGGCCGGCCGGGGACGCCGTCCCGAGACCACGTCCGGAGCGCGGTCGCGAACGCCTCCTGCGCCGACTCCTCCGCGAGGTCGAGGTCGCCGGTGCTGCGCGCGACGGCGCCGAGGACGCGCCCCCACTCGCTGCGGAACGCGTCCTCGACCGCGGACGCCGCACCCGTCACGCCGCCGGTCCCCGCCCGTCGGCCAGAACGGGTGCACCTCGATCGTCGATCCGCCCCACGAACCAGGGTGCTCGGCGGCGATCGCGAGCGCCGCCGCGAGATCCGGCGCCTCGATGATGTCGAAACCGCCGATGATCTCCTTCGAGTCCGCGAAGGGGCCGTCGGTCACGACCGTCGCACCGTCGTGGACCCGCACTCGTCGATGTCAGGGGTCGGGCCACGGTCCGGGAGGTCGGGTTCGCGCACCAGGAACAGGTACCGCATCATCGGTCACCTCCCTGCTTCCCGTCGAGGTCCAGCGGCCAGCAGGGCCGCAGCTCGATCGCCCCGAGGTGCGCCATGGGATGCTCGGAGGCGACGGTGATCGCCGTGTCGAGATCGGGGGCCTCGATGATGTCGAAGCCGCCGATCGCCTCCTTCGACTCCGAGAACGGACCGTCGGTCACGAGCACCTTCCGGCCGCGCACCCGGACGCCGACGGCGTCCTCGGGCGGACGCAGCCGGTCCCCGGCCGAGGCCGTGCCGTCGCCGTAGTAGCGGTCCACCCAGTCCTCGATCGCCGGGGCGCCGCTCTCGTCGACGGCGTCCGGGTCCTGCGGGGTGCTGAGCACCAGCATCAGGTAGCGCATCACTGCCTCCTCAGCGGTTCCGGACGTCCGGACGGACGTACACGACAGGTCCGAACATCGCGACGTCTGCGGCCTCGATGCCGTCGCCAACACCGTACCGCCGCTCGGCGACGTACCGCCGGTGGCGCTCCACCTCGGGTCCTCTGCACAGGATCGTCGACACGAATCGCATCATGGACTCCTCGCTCCGTGCGGCCCTGGTGGCCGCGTCACCACCTCGACGAACGGGGGACGCCCGGATCGACACCCGGAGCGGAGCAGGGTCGACCTCGTCCGGTCCGGCGCTCAGCCGATGCGGTAGCCGTCGCTCCGCAGCCGGTCCAGCACCGCCGCCCGGTGGTCGTACCCCTTGGTCTCGAGCTGCAGCGTCACGAGCACCTCGGAGATCTCCAGCGTGGTGTCCGTGCGGCGGTGGTCCACCCGCACGATGTTGCCCTCGGCGGCGGCGATCGTCTCCAGCAGCGTGGCCAGCGCGCCCGGCTTGTCGTCCAGCCGCACCGAGAGCTGCAGGTACCGGCCCGCGGCCACGAGTCCGTGCTGCACCACGCGCTGCAGCAGCAGCGGGTCGATGTTCCCACCGGTCAGCACCGGCACCACGGTCCCGGTGTAGGCGTGGGGCGTGGCCATCACCGCTGCGACGGACGCGGCCGCCGACGGCTCGACGACGAGCTTGCCGCGCTCGGCCACCATCAGCAGCGCGCGGGACATCTGGTCCTCCGTGACGGTCCGCACCTCGACCCCGAGCCGGGTGAGCACCTCGAAGGGCACGTCGCCGGGCGTGCCGACGGCGATGCCGTCCGCCATCGTCGCGCCCAGGTCACCGGCCAGCGGGCGCCCGGCGGCCAGCGAGGCCGGGTACGCGGCGGCCGACGCCGCCTGCACACCGACGACCCGGACGTGCGGTGCGAGCTCCGCCAGCACCGTGGCGATGCCGGCCACGAGCCCGCCGCCCCCGAGGGGCACGACCACCGTGCCGACGTCGGGCACCTGCTCGAGGATCTCGAGCGCGACCGTGCCCTGACCCGCCACGACGTCCACGTGGTCGAACGGGTGGATCAGCACCTTTCCCGTGCGAGCGGCCTCCGCACGCGCGGCGCTCAGCGCCTCGTCCACGCTGGCACCGAGCTGGCGCACCTCGGCCCCGTAGCTCCGCGTGGCCTCCAGCTTGGGTACCGAGGCGCCCTGCGGCATGTAGACGACGGCGGGGATGCCGAGCTGCTCCGCGGCGAGCGCGACGCCCTGCGCGTGGTTCCCGGCGGAGGCCGCGACGACGCCGCGCTCCTGCTGCTCCGGCGTCAGGCCCGCGAGCCGCGTGTACGCACCGCGGATCTTGAACGACCCGGCGCGCTGCAGGTTCTCGCACTTGAGGACGACGTCGGCCCCGGCGATCTGCGTCAACGCCCGGAAGGGGTGGACCGGCGTGCGCGTCACCACCGGTGCCAGCAGCTCGGCGGCCGCCCTGACGTCGGCCAGTGTCACACGATGGATGGGGTGCGGTGCTGTCACGTCCTGCTCTCTCCTGCCGGTCCGGCATCGTCAGCCGGTGCGGCAGGAACATCACCCGGGGTGGTGGGTGCTGCACCGGCGTCGTCCTGCGACGCGCCCGACCGGCTCGGCCACAGGAGCGTACCTGGCAGGTCCGCGAGGGAGGGACGGCGGCGCAGCAGCGGCAGATGGTCGTCGGTGCCGAGCTCGGGGAACTTGTCGTGCCCGTGCAGGTACTGCATGACGGTGTTGAGGACGGCGGCGAGCGGCACCGCGAACAGCGCCCCGATGAGGCCCGCCGCAAGGCTGCCGGCCGCGACGACCAGGACCACGGCCACCGGGTGCAGGGAGACCGCGTGGCCCATGAGGAACGGCTGGAGGATGTGGCTCTCCGCCTGCTGGACCAGCAGCACGATGCCGAGCATGATCGCCGCGGCGACCCACCCCTCGGCCACGAGGACGACGGCGCAGGCGATCGCGCCGGTCACGATGGCGCCGAGGATCGGGACGAACGAGCCGACGAAGACGAGGATGCCGATCGGGATCGCGAGTGCCGGGACGAAGAACGCGGAGCCGATGCCGATGCCCAGGGCGTCGACCAGGGCCACCAGGATCTGGGTGCGCACGTAGGACGACAGGGTGACCATGCCGCGCCGGCCGGCCTGGTGGACCTTCTCCCGGGCGGCGATCGGCAGGATGTTGACGACCCAGGTCCAGATGCTCCGGCCGTCCTGCAGGAAGAAGATCGTGCAGAAGAGCGCGATGATGATGCCGACCAGCACGTGGCCGACCGTCGTGGCGGCGCCGAGCGCGCCGGTGATCAGCGAAGAGCTCTGGTCCGCGACCATGTCCTGCGCCTGGCTGCCGAGATCGCTCAGCGTGGCCGTGTCGAGGCCGAGCGGTCCGTCCGACAGCCAGCTGAGGAACTCCTCGAAACCCGCCACAGCCTGGTCCCACAGGTCCTGGAAGCCGTTGACGATCGACTGGCCCGCGATCACGATCAGGCCCGTGACGAACGCGATGAGTCCCAGGATGGACAGCGCCGTGGCCAGCCCGCGGGGCACGTGCCACCGCTCGAGCGTGAGCCGCAGGGGGCGCAGCAGGATGGTGATGAGCAGGGCGATCGCGACCGGGACGGCGATCGTCTTGAGCTGGGCGAGCAACCAGAAGAAGCCGGCGACACCGGCAGCGATGATCAGCAGCCGCCACGACCACGCCGCAGCGCCCCGCACGCTGGCGGGGACCATGTCACGTCCGTTGGCAGACGTCTCCTGAGGGGCGTTCACGGACCCACACTAAATGGCCGGAAGCAGCGCTGCGCGACGATGTCGCGGCAGGTCCGGGGTTCGCCGACGGCGGAACGGTCAGTCCGTGTCGAGGGTGCGCCGTTGCGGGTGGACCGTCTCGCCGCGCTCGAGCATCGCGACGAACTTCGCGGCGTTGCGGACCCTCGTCTCCTCCTTCTTCGCCGTCGTCAGGCGGTGCAGGATCGCGAAGCGGTTCTGGGAGGTGAGGATCTCCCACATCGCTGTCGCGCGCGGGCTCTCCGCGAGCGCCGCCGTGAGCGCGGGGGCCATCTCGATCGTGGCCGGCCCGGCGTAGGCGGCCTCCCAGCGGCCGTCCTGCTTCGCGCGGTCGATCTCCGCCTGGCCACGCGGGCGCATCCGGCCCTCGTCGATCAGCCGCGCGACGATCTCGCGGTTGCGCACGGACCAGATGCTGCGGCGGCGTCGCGGGCAGTACCGCTGGAGGCTCGTGGCGCCGTCACGGCTCTTCGCCTGCGCGTCGATCCAGCCGCTGCACAGCGCCTCCTCCAGCGCCGCGGCGCGGGTGAGGGTGGTCGGGGCGTCCTGGCCCTTGCGCGCCAGGACCAGCCAGACGCCGTCGGGCGCGGAGTCCTCGTGCTCGTCGAGCCACGCACGCCAGGCCGCCGCGTCGGGCAGCAGGAACTCGTCGACGTCGACCGGTTGCGTCATGCTGCGACGCTACGCCCAGCCCCCGACACCCCGCACCCCCCTCTCTGCGCTGTGGGTGCACGACACGCCGACATGCGCTTCGTGTCAGCGGCGCGTCGTGCACCCACAGCGGAGGACGGGAGGGACGACGGCGGAACACCGGGGGGCTCCGCGTCGTTGCGCAGGTGCGGGGTCGGCGGACCGCCCCCGTGACCCACCAAGGAGGCGACGCGATGTTCAACCTGTTCGGCCACTCGGCGAAGACCACGATGGTGGCCCCCGAGGACGCTCTGCCCGGCCGCGAGTCGCCGATCCTGCCGGCCCCCCGGACGCACACCGTGCTCGGCACGTCGCTGACCGGGCCGTGGGAGCCCGGCACGCGGGTCCTCTACCTCGCGATGGGCTGCTTCTGGGGCGCCGAGGAGATCTACTGGCAGACTCCCGGCGTGGTGAGCACCGCCGTCGGCTACATGGGTGGCACGACGCCGAACCCGACCTACGAGGAGGTCTGCTCGGCCCGCACGGGGCACACCGAGACGGCGATGGTCGCGTACGACCCGTCGGCCGTGACCGAGGAGGAGCTGCTCAAGGTCTTCTGGGAGCGGCACGACCCCACGCAGGGCTACCGGCAGGGCAACGACGTCGGCACGCAGTACCGCTCGGGCGTGTACTGGACGACGCCGGAGCAGGCCGAGGCGGTACGGGCCACCGCCGAGCGGTACGGCGAGGTGCTGGCCGCGAAGGGCTACGACCCGATCACCACCGACATGCGGCCCGCCGCCGAGGCGGGGCCGTTCTACTTCGCCGAGGACTACCACCAGCAGTACCTGTCGGACGCGAAGAACCCGCACGGCTACCGCTGCCACGCGACCACGGGCGTCCCCTTCCCCGACGCCGCCTGACACCGGCGGGCGCGGCGCGGCGTCACTCCGGGCGAGGGTGCAGCTCGTGCGGCGCCGCCACGACGTCGCTGCCCGTCGCGTGGGCGACCAGGGCGTCGTAGTCGGCCGCGACGCCCTGCAGGATCGTCTCCACCGCTGCCTCGATCTCGATGGGCGTCGTGGCCGCGTGGCCGAAGAGTGCGCGGTAGTGCACGAACGACCCGAGCAGGTCGACGGCGAGGTCCAGGTCGAGGTCCTCGCGCAGGTCGCCGCGGTCACGCGCGCGGGACAGCGTGCGCCGCACGGCCTCACGGGGTGGGTCGAAGAGCCGTGCCATGAACTCCGCGCGCAGCCCGGCGTCGTCCGCCGTGTCTCCCAGCAGCGGCGCGAGGACGCCGGGCGGTAGCTGCTCGAACGCCTCGACGAAGAGGCCGAGGCATTCGGCGAGGTCGCACATCGTGCACGTGGTGTCGGGCGGTTCGACGCTCCCGATCCGGCGCTCCAGCGCCGCGAGCACGAGGCGCTGCCGTGTGGGCCAGCGTCGGTAGAGGGCCGGCCTGGACGTGCCGGCGCGCCGCGCGACGTCCCCCAGCGACAGCCGGGTGTACCCGACGTCGTCCAGTGCCGCGATCGTCTCGGTGAGCACCGCGTCGTCGATCCCGGTGTCCCGCGGACGGCCGACGCGTGCGGACTCGGGGAAGGCCGTTGACATGCCCTCATCCTAGCGTTTAGTTTCGTTGCGCCACGTAATGCATATCCCTCGAGAGGACCGACGATGATCCGCACCCGGAGCCTGACGCGCACCTTCAGCACCGACCACGGCCCCGTGGAGGCCGTCCGCGCGATCGACCTCGACGTCGCCGAGGGCGAGACCGTGGCCCTGCTCGGGCCCAACGGCGCCGGCAAGAGCACCACCCTGCGCATGCTCACCACGATGCTCCCGATCACCCGCGGCACCGCGACCGTCGCCGGGTACGACGTCGCCCGCGCGCCGGTGGAGGTGCGCCGACGCATCGGCTCCATCGGCCAGGGACACGGCTCGTTCGACGGCCTGCGCGTCGTCGAGGAGCTCACCGCACAGGCGCGGCTCTACGGGCTGCCGCGCCGCGCCGCCCGCACCCGCGCCGCCGAGCTGATCGACGACCTGCAGCTCACCGGCCTGGCCGACCGTGACGTCGCCACGCTCTCCGGCGGGCAGCGGCGGCGCCTCGATCTCGCGATGGGCCTGGTCCACCACCCGCCGCTGGTCTTCCTCGACGAGCCGTCCTCCGGCCTCGACCCGCAGAGCCGGGCCCACCTGTGGGACCACATCGCGCGGATGCGCGCCGCGGCCGGCACCACCGTGGTGCTCACCACGCACTACCTCGACGAGGCCGACGCGGCCGCCGACCGCGTCGTCGTCATCGACCACGGCCAGATCATCGCGGACGGGACGCCGAGCCAGCTCAAGGGCAAGGTGTCCGGCGACCTCGTGACCGTCGAGCTCGCCGACGCCGCCGACGCGCCCGCCGCCGCCCGGATCGCCGGAGGGCTGGCCGGCGCCCAGGACGTCGACGCGACCGGTGACCTCGTCCGGTTCCGGATCGCCGAGGGCGACAGCGTGACACCCGACGTCGTGCGCGCCCTGGACGCCTCGGGCGTGCGGATGCGAGGAACGCGGGTGCAGCGGCCCACGCTCGACGACGTCTTCCTCACCCTCACCGGCCGCAGCCTGCGCGAGGAGGCCGCGGCCTGACCCGCGCCACGTCGACCTGCCCACCAGCCCCCCCGACGGGAGACCCTCATGACCGCCCTGAGCGACACCGCCACCCTCTTCGAGCGCGACGTGCGCGCCAAGCTGCGCACCCCCTGGCCGTACGTCGAGTCGCTCGCCGACCCGCTGCTCCTCCTGCTGCTGTTCGCGCCGCTGGCCGGGGCGGTCGGCGCCGCCCCGGCCAGTGCGTCGAGCACCATGCAGTGGTTCGTGCCCGGGATGCTCGTCATCATGACGTTCAGCACGGCCGCGTTCATCGGGGCGGGGATCCAGGAGGAGCGCGCCGCCGGGTCCCTGGAGCGCCTGCTCGTCACCCCCACCCACCGCACCGCGATCCTCACCGGGCGGGTCCTGCGCGTCATCGCGACCGTCCTGGTGCAGGCGCTCGTCATCGTCGCCGTGACGGCGCCGTTGGGCCTGCGGGTGCCCGTCGCCGGCGCGTTGCTGGCCGCCGTCGAGCTCGCCGCCCTCGCGGCCGGGCTGGCGCTCCTGTCCCTGGCCGCCGGCGTGGGGCTGCGCAACGCCTACGCGTTCTGGGGCGTCGTCACGCTGATCTACACGCCGCTGATCGTCACCTCGGGTGCGTTGCTGCCGATGCAGGTGGCTCCCGACTGGCTGTACGCCCTGTCCCGGGCCAATCCCATGGCCCACACCGTGGACGCCCAGCGTGCCCTGTTCGCCGGCGACCTCACCGACCCGAGCATCGCGTCGGGGCTGCTCGTCTCACTGGCCATGGCCGCGCTGGGCATCGTGCTCGGTGTGCGGGCGATGGGCCGCCTGCGGGCCTGAGCAGCACGACCCTCCCGCGAGGCGCCCGCCCGGACGGCTCAGTGCGCCACGGCGAACCGGGTGCGCCAGTGGGCGGGCTCCTCGATCTCGTCGACGACGGCGCGAGCGAAGTCGCCGCCGGAGATCTCGGAGTCCCCCGCGTCGTCGGTGAGCAGCACGTCGCCGCCGACGCGGTAGCTGCCGGTGTCCTCGCCGGGAGCGTAGGCGCCGAACGTCGAGGCGGGGCTCAGGTAGAACCAGTCGAGCGCGGCAGGCGCGGCGCGCAGGTCGTCGAGGATGTCGGCGAACTCCCTCGCCTCGTCCTTGAACGCGTCCGGGAACTCCGGGGTGTCGAGCAGTCGCGGGCCACCCTCGGCCACGTGCAGCGACGAGGCACCGCCGACGACGGCGAGGCGCACGCCGCGCTCCTGGGCCGCGGCGGCGAGGCGCGCGTACGCCGGGCGGACCTGCCCGGCCATGTCCCCACGGGGCGACACCGAGGCGACGACGACGTCTGTGCCGTCGAGCGCGGCGGCGATCGTGGCGTCGTCGAGCACGGAGCCCTCGGTGTACTCGGCGCCGTCGACCTGCTCGGCAGGGACCGACCGGCTGACGGACCGGACCTGGTGACCGCGCGCGACGGCCTCCCGGACGATGTGGGTGCCGGCGTAGCCGGTGCCGCCGATCACGGTGATGCGAGCCATCTGACGTGCTCCTCTGATAGTTACTGTCGGAGAGTCACTCTCCAACGGAGAGATTAAGTCGTAGACTGGCGGTTCGCAAGGAGGAACCGTGACCCAGCTCCCGTTCGACCCGTACCAGCGCGGCTGCCCGAGCCGCACCGTCCTGGACCGCATCGCCGACCGGTGGTCGGTGCTGGTGCTCGGTGCGCTCGACGGCGGCCCGCTGCGCTTCACCGCGCTCGCCCACCGTGTCGACGGCGTGTCCCAGAAGATGCTGACGCAGACCCTCCGCGGCCTCGAGCGCGACGGTCTCGTCGCCCGCACCGTCCACGCGGAGGTGCCACCGCGCGTCGAGTACGCCCTCACCGACGCCGGTCAGGGCGCCCTCGAGCCGATCCGCGCGATCGAGCGGTGGACCCTCGCCCACGCCGGCGACGTCCTGGCGTCGCGCGCCGGTTACGACGCCGAGCACGCCACAGCCGCCGCGAAGTAGCACCTCCGGCACCGCGGACCCCCGGCACCTCCGCAGGCCAGCAGGTACTGCTTCGCGGGTGTCGGTGCTCGCTGCCACGATGGGACGGTGCTGCTCGCCGAGCTCGTGAAGACCCACGCCGCGGTCGCCGCGACACGCTCCCGCCTGCGCAAGCGCGAGCTGCTGGCCGAGGCCCTGCGCTCCGCGGCAGAGCGGGACGACGTGCCGACCGAGCAGCGAGGCACCGAGATCGAGGTCGTGGCCTCCTACCTGTCCGGCCGGGCACGCCAGCGCCGCACCGGGGTCGGGTACCGATCCCTCAGCGACCCGCCGCCCGCGGCGAGGACGCCGAGCCTCACCCCCGTCGAGGTCGACGAAGCCCTCGAGGCCCTGTCCCACCTGCAGGGCCCCGGCTCCCAGGCGGCCCGGGCGGGCGCGCTGTCCAACCTCTACTCGCGCGCCACGCCCGACGAGCAACGCTTCCTCACCGGGCTCGTGCTCGGCGAGCTACGACAGGGCGCCCTCGACTCGCTGCTGCTGGACGCCATCGCCACCGCGGCGGACGTCCCGCTCAAGGCAGTGCGCCGGGCCGCGATGTTCAGCGCCCTCTCCGGGCCGATCGCCCGGGCAGCGCTCACGGACGGCACGGAGGCGCTCGAGTCCTTCCGCCTCCAGGTGGGCCGCCCCGTCCGTCCCATGCTCGCCTCCTCGGCTCCCGACGTCGGCGCCGCGCTCGAGAAGTTCGAGGGCGCTGCGGTCGCGGCGGACACCAAGCTCGACGGCATCCGCATCCAGCTGCACAAGGACGGTGACGACGTCGCCGTGTTCACCCGTTCGCTCGACGACGTCACCGAACGGCTGCCGGAGGTCGTGGCGCTGGCACGCTCCCTCGCGATCGAGTCGGCCGTGCTCGACGGCGAGGCCATCGCCCTGGACGAGACCGGACGGCCGCGAGCCTTCCAGGAGACCGCCGCGCGCACCGGCAGCCACGACGCCGAGAGCCACCAGGGGCGGACGCCGCTGAGCGTCTACTTCTTCGACGTCCTGCACCTGGACGGGACCGACCTCCTCGACGCGCCGGCCGCCGACCGCCTGGCCGCGCTCGACAGCGCCGCCCCGCCCTCCGCCGTCGCGCCCCGCCTCGTGTCCGCCGACCCGGACGCCGTCCAGGCGTTCTTCGACGACACGGTGTCCGGCGGGCACGAAGGGCTCGTGCTCAAGTCGCTCGACGCCCCGTACGACGCCGGGCGGCGCGGCGGTGCCTGGGTCAAGGTCAAGCCGCGGCACACGCTCGACCTCGTGGTGCTCGCCGTCGAGCGGGGCTCCGGCCGCCGCCAGGGCTGGCTGTCCAACATCCACCTCGGCGCGCGCGACCCCGCCACCGGCGAGCTCGTGATGCTGGGCAAGACGTTCAAGGGGATGACGGACCAGATGCTGGCCTGGCAGACCGAGCGCTTCACCGAGCTCGCCGACGGACCCACCGACGGGTACGTCGTCCGGGTGCGCCCCGAGCAGGTCGTCGAGATCGCCTTCGACGGGGTGCAGCGGTCCCCCCGCTACCCCGGCGGCGTCGCCCTGCGGTTCGCGCGGGTCGTCCGCTACCGCGACGACAAGACCGCCGACGAGGCGGACACGCTCGACACGGTGCGCTCGCTGCGCACGTAGCCGGGAGCGTCGCCGACCAGGAGCCCCGGACCTGACGCCCGACCCTGCTCCCCGTCGGCGACGGTCACCGCTTGCGGCGCCGGCCCTGCCCGGTGCCGCCCGGGCGACCCCGGCCGCGCGACGAGCGGCCCGACGCCCCCGCGCTCCCCCGGCCCGAGCCGCCCTTCGCCGAGCCGCCCTTCGCGGTGCCGCCCTGGCGTCCCGACGAGCTTGCCCGTGACTTCGCCGCACCCTTCACGTCGGCCTCGGCCCCGGCGGCGTGCCCACCTCGGCCCCGTGAACTGTTGGCCGTCCGGCCGCGGACGATCCCGACCATCTCCTCCACGAGCTCCGCGACGTCGACGGCCAGCCCGTCCCGCCGCCACACCAGCCCCACGGGCGCGTCGGGGACGCCCTCGACGACCCGCGTCACCACGTCCTTGCGGTGGTGCAGCCGCGCGAGGGACATCGGCACCACCACGACGCCGGACCCTGCGGCGGCCCACGCGACCGCCTCCTCGGTGGTCCCCGGCTCGGTTTCCACCAGGGTGCCGGTCCCGTCGTCGTAGGCCTCGGGCCGCCGGCCCGGACGGTCGACACCGCCGCCGTCGACGGGGCCGAACAGGACGTCGTCGCGGGGCACCCACAGTACGTCGTCGGCCAGGTCGTCGACCGTGACCCGTTCGTCGTCCTCCGTCGCAGCCAGCAGGTGGTCGCGGGAGACGACCACCACGGGCAGCTCGTCGTACAGCCGGATGGCGTGGAAGACGTCCTTGTCGACGGGCAGGCGGCCGATCGCGGCGTCCACCTCGACGTCGCGCAGGGCGGACGGGACGTCGGCAGCCTGCACCTGGACCAGCTCGAGGTGGACCTCAGGGACCCGCTCCCGCCAGGTCCTCGCCCACTTGCCGGGAGTCGCCCCGGGGACGTAGCCCAGTCGGAACCGGGGACCCTCCTCCGGGCCAGGACCGCCGTCGTCGGCCCCGGTGTCGCCCGGCGCGGGGCGGGTGTCGTCGCTCACGCGACCAGGTTACGGGGCGCGTCGGCCGCCCACCGGCGACTACGCTGGCCCCATGGCCGGAACCCCCTTCTCCCAGCAGATCCTCAAGCCGACGAACGCGGCGAAGAAGCTCGGGGTGTACCTGCCCGCCACGCCGCCGGAGTTCCAGGAGCACGGGATCACGCGCGCCGAGCTCGAGAAGCTCGAGGAGCAGCCGCCCGAGTGGCTCTCCGAGCTGCGCCGGAACGGACCGCACCCGCGGCCCGTCGTCGCCGGCCGCCTGGGCGTCTCGATCGCCGGGCTGGCGCGCGGCGGCATCACCGACCCGCTCACCACCGAGCAGATCAACGAGCTGCGCGGAGACCCGCCCGAGTGGCTGGTCCGCGAGCGCGAGACGGCCGAGAAGGTGCGTGCCGAGGAGGAGCGGGTCGCGGCCGAGGCTGCGCAGGCCGCGAAGAAGGAAGCCCGCGAGAACCGCTGATCCGCCGGCCGCGGCGCGATCTGGACGGCAGAGATCAGCCCTCCCCGGGCACCTGATCCGTCCCGGCGACCCGGTCCGTGTGCCCCAGCGCCAGATCCGGCGCGACGGCGTCCCGGATCGCCTTCTTGAGCGGTGGGATCTCCGGGAACCCGCCCTCCGCCTTGCGATCCCAGAGCAGCACCGGCTCCGCGCCCGACGACGGCACCAGCTCCACGCGGAACACCCCGCCCGTCCCCGGCACGAGCGCGACCTCGCCGAGCCGCGTACGGAACGTCTGCAGCAGCTCCTGGGCGACCCACGCAGCGCGCATCAACCAGCGGCACTGCGTGCAGTAGGTCACGGTCACCCGGGCGTCCGACGACGTGGCTTCGTCCATGCGGCCAGACTACGGTCGTCCCGTGACCTCCCCCGCCGCTCCCCCGTCGTTGACCGCCCTGCTCGACCGGCTGGTCCCGTGGCCCGACGACGGCACGCGCCCCGACGCGCCCGTCGCCGTGGACGCCACCGACCGTCTTCTGCTGACCGAGGCGGCACCGCTCGTCGCGGACGCCGGGCCGCGCGGCGTCGTCGTCATCGGTGACCGGTTCGGCGCGCTGACGCTGGGCGCGCTGGCGCTCGGGGCCGACACGGTCCGCGCCCACCACGACACGGTCGACTCCGAGACGGCGACGCTCCACAACGCCTCCCGGTCGCAGGACGCGCTCGGCCCGGAGGACGTACACGGCCGCATCGCAACGTCGGACGGCCTCGGCCCCACCCTGCTCGACGGCGCCCGGCTCGTGCTGCTGCAGCTCCCCAAGTCGCTGGGCGAGCTCACCGAGATCGCGGAGGCCGTCGCCCGGTACGCCGCCGACGACGTCACGCTCATCGGCGGCGGCCGCATCAAGCACATGACGCGCGCCATGAACGACGTGCTCGGCGACCGGTTCGAGTCCGTGCACGCCACCCTGGCGCGCAGCAAGTCCCGCGCCCTGGTCGCCTCGACCCCCCGGCCCGAGGCCCGCTCGGCCGCACCGCTCTACCCGGCCCGCGAGCGCCTCACGGATCCCGAGCTGCTGGCGGCGGCCACCCCCACGCACGACGGCGCCGTCCCGGCCGAGCACGTCGAGGTCGTCGCGCACGGGGGCACCTTCGCCGGCACAGGGCTCGATCACGGCACCCGGTTCCTGCTGAGCACCGCAGGGCGCTGGCCCGCGGCCTCCCGGGTGCGGGACGCCGTCGACCTCGGCTCCGGCACCGGGCTGCTCGCGGTGGTGCTGGGTCGCCGCTACCCGGACGCCCGGGTGATCGGCACCGACCGCTCGGCGGCGGCGGTCGCCTCCGCCCGGGCCACCCTGGCGGCGAACGGCGTGGAGGGCACCGTGACGAGGAGCGACGCGGGCGACGACCTGCCCGACGCGAGCGCGGACCTCGTGCTGCTCAACCCGCCGTTCCACGACCGGGCGGCGGTGAGCACGGACGCGGCGCACCGGATGTTCGCGACCGCGGGCCGGATCCTGCGGCCGGGCGGCGAGCTGTGGTGCGTGTTCAACACGAAGCTGCGCTACCGCGGCTCGCTGGCCCGCGCCGTCGGCCCCACGGAGCACGTGGCCCAGGACCCCCGCTTCACGGTCACCCGCTCCCGCAAGCCCTGACCCCTCCACACCCCCAACCCCTCGCGTGGTGGACGAGGCTGAGCCGGACACACAAGAGCGGGGCGCTCGAAACCAAGAACGCTCAGCGCACGCCCACGACGTCGACGACGAAGACCAGCGTCGCACCGCCGGGGATGCCGGCCTGCGGCACGCCGCGCGAGCCGTAGCCGTGCTCGGCCGGGATGGACAGCAGCACGCGGTCGCCCACGTTGCGGCCCACGAGGCCCTTGTCCCAGCCGCCGATGACGGCGCCCACGCCGATCGGGAAGTCGATCGTCTGACCGCGGTCCCAGGAGTTGTCGAAGACGTCGCCGCCCCAGGTCTGGCCGAGGTAGTTCACGACGATGGTGCGGCCGGCGTCGACGACGGGCCCGTCGCCCTCGGCGAGGACCTGCACCTGCAGACCGGTCGGCGCGTCGCCCTCCGGGAACGTGATCTCGGGCTTGTCGCCGAACGAGCCGGTGGCGGTGGGGAGCGTGGTCACGGGATACCTCATCCGTTCTCGGGGAGCCGCGGGTCGTGTCTCCCTGCGGCAGGTGCGCGTCAAGCCTACGCGGGGTCGCCGGCCACCTCGCGCAGCACGTCCACCGCGGCGCGGACCGGCGGCGTGTGGGCGACGGCGTCCTGCACCACCGCGTAGATGGTCCGCGAGGGCGTGGGACGCACGGCGGGGACGCCGATCGTCCCCGGTGGCAGGTGCACGGCGCCGAGCTCGGGGAGCACGGTGATACCGATCCCGGCCGCGACGAAGGCCAGCGCGGTCGGGTAGTCGTGCGCCTCGACGCGGAACGCCGGGCTGAACCCGGCCGCACGGCAGGCCTCGAGGAGGTTGCGGCGGCACCAGCCGCGGGCGAAGTCGTTGTCGATCCAGGCGTCGTCGGCGAGCTCGGCCAGCTCGACCTCGTCGCGGCCGGCGAACGGGTGGTCCACCGGCAGGACGGCGACGTACGGGTCGTCGAGCAGGTGGTGCGCCGTGAAGCCCTGGCCGGGCTCGTACCCGCGCCGGGCGACGGCGACCTGGAGATCGGCGCGCTGCGCAGCGTCGGTCGGCACGTCCTCGCGCAGCTCGAGCTCGAGGCGCAGCCCGGGGAACCTGTCGGTGAGCGTGCTGACCACGCGCGGCAGCCAGGCCGCCCCGACGGAGGCGAAGTACGCGATGGAGAGCCGTCCGGTGCGGCCCGAGCGGAGGTCGGCGATGAACGACTCGGCCTCGCCGAGCCGCGCGAGGACCCCGTCGGCCTGGGCCGCGAGCGCCTCGCCGGCCGCGGTGGGCCGCACGCCGCGGCCGTGCCGGGCGACGAGCTGCAGGCCGGTCTCGCGCTGCAGGGCGGAGACGTGCTGGCTCACGGCCGACGGCGTGTAGCCGAGGTTGGCGGCGGCCGCGGCCACGGAGCCGCTCGCCACGACGGAGCGGAAGATGCGCAGGCGGTGGACGTCCAGCATGCCATAAACAATACAGCGGTACTGAATGATGCGATAGATATCGGGACTGGTGCTGAACCTTCGCTCGGTCCACCATCGATACATGACCACGAGCAGCACCGCAGCGACCGCGCCCGCCACGGGACCCCGCGCCACGGCACCTCGCGCCACCGGACCCAGCGCCACGACCCGCCGCGCCGGACGTCTGACGGCCGCCGCCATGACCGTCACCGTGCTGCTCTGGGCCTCGGCCTTCGTCGCGATCCGCGCCGTCGGCCACGACGTCGACCCCGGCCCCCTGACCCTCGGCCGCGTCGCCGTGGGCAGCGTCGCGCTGACGGCGATGCTCCTCGTCGTGCGCGCCCGCCGACGCGCCCGCGCTGCCACCACGAGCGTGCCGGCCACCACCGGCGTGCCGGCCGGCCCTGGGCGGACGGCGGTCCCGCGCGGACGCGTGCTGCTCCTCGTCCTGGTCTGGGGCGTGGCCTGGTTCGGCGCGTACAACCTCACGCTGAACGCCGCCGAGCAGCACCTGGACGCCGGTACGACCGCCCTGCTGGTGAACATCGCCCCGATGCTCGTCGCCGTCCTCGCCGGCGCGCTCCTGGGCGAGGGGTTCCCTCGACGGCTCCTGGTCGGGATCGCCGTGGCGTTCGCCGGCGTCGTCGTCATCGCCACCACGACCTCCTCGGGCCGGTTCGATGCCGTCGGCGTCGTGCTGGGCCTCGTCTCCGCCGTCCTGTACGCGGGCGCCGCGACGCTCCAGAAGCGGCTGCTGCCCCGTGTCGACGCCCTCACCATGACCTGGCTGGGCTGCCTCGCCGGCACGGTGGCCTCCCTGCCGTTCCTGCCGGGCCTGGTGAGCCAGGTGTCCGGGGCAACGACGTCGACCGTGCTCGGCATCGTCTACCTCGGGGTCTTCCCCACGGCGATCGCGTTCAGCACCTGGGGGTACGTGCTGACGCGAGCGAGCGCCGGGCGCACCGCCGCCACGACCTACGCGGTGCCGGCCGTCGTCGTCCTGCTGTCGTGGGCACTCCTCGCGGAGGTGCCCGCTCCGGCCGCGCTGCTCGGTGGCGCCCTGGCCCTGGCGGGCGTCGCGGTGGCCACCCTGCCGACGCTCCGGCGCCGACGTGCCGCCGCGACGAGCTCAGCCTGACGGCGGGCCCAGGGCGGCGGCCTTGGCCTCCAGCACGCCGCGCTCGCGCTCGTTGCCGCACCGCTGCGCCGCGGTCTCGAGCTCGCGCCGGGCCTCGTCACGCCGCCCCAGCCGGGACAGCAGCTCGCCCCGCACGCTCGGCAGCAGGTAGGACCCGGCCAGCGCGCCGGAGCCGACCAGCACGTCCACGATCTCGAGCGCCGCCTCCGGCCCGGACGCCATCGACACGGCCACCGCCCGGTTGAGCTCCACCACGGGCGACGGCGCCACCCGGCCGAGCGCCTCGTACAGCCGGACGATCCGCGCCCAGTTGGTGCCGTCCACCGAGTCCGCGACGTCGTGCTGCTCGGCGATGGCCGCCTGCAGCGCGTAAGGGCCCAGCCCCCGACCGGCTGCCTCGGCACGCGCGAGGGCGGCCCGGCCGCGCCGGACCGCCGAGGCGTCCCACCGCCGCCGGTCCTGGTCGGCCAGGAGGATCGGCTCACCGTCCGGGCCGGTGCGTGCCGGGAAGCGGGCGGCCGTCAGCTCGAGCAGGGCGAGCAGCCCGGCCGCCTCGGGCTCGTCGGGCATCAGACGCGACAGGACGCGCGCCAGCCGGATCGCCTCCCGGGCGAGGTCCGTCCGGATCCAGTCACCACCGCCCGACGCCGAGGAGCCCTCCGTGAAGATCACGTACAGCACGTTCAGCACCGATCCGAGCCGCGCGGGCCGCTCGTCCGCGGGCGGCACCTCGAACGGGACCCGGGCCGCGCCGAGCTGCTTCTTCGCCCGGGTGATGCGCGCCTGGATCGTCGGGGTGGGGACGAGGAAGGCCCGCGCGATCTCCTCGCTCGTCAGTCCCCCGACCACCCGCAGCGTCAGCGCGACGCGCGCCTCCTTGGGCAGCACCGGGTGGCAGGAGGTGAAGATCAGGGTGAGCTTGTCGTCCTCGATGCGGTCGGGGTCCCACAGCAGGTCGGGCTCGTCGTCGCCCGACGGCGTGGCCCCGGCGTGCACGCCGCCCTCGTCCAGGTCGCGGGCGAACGCCGCGTACCGCACGTCGCGGCCGGCCCGACGGCGGAACGCATCGATGGCCCGACGGCGCCCGGTGGCGAGGAGCCAGGCCGTCGAGTCGCGGGGCACCCCGTCGCGCGGCCAGCTCACGAGGGCCTCGGCGACGGCCTCGGACGCCACGTCCTCGGCCAGCGCGAGGTCACCGGTGTAGCGGGCCAGCGCACCGACGATCCGCGCGGACTCGATGCGCCAGGTCGCCTCGAGCGCACGGCGCCCGGTGTCGGGGGCACCGTCGGTCCCGACACCGGACGCCGGAGCCGGGGTGCCGTCGTCGGGCACCCCGCGCGGTGCGCTCACTCGGTCCCGAGGTCCTTGCGCCACTCCTTCTCCTTCTGGATCCACTCGTTGTCCTGCGGGAAGTCCTCGTCGCCGTTCACCCGGCGGACCTCGAGCTTCGTACCCGGGCCGCTCAGCGGCGCGCGCTTGGCCCACTCGACCGCCTCGTCGCGGGTGGAGACGTCGATGATCCAGAAGCCGTTGAACAGCTCCTTCGTCTCGCCGTACGGCCCGTCCGTCACCACCGGGGTGTCGGTGGAGAAGTCGACGACGGCGCCCTCGGACGCGTCGGAGAGCCCTTCACCGGCGGAGAGCACCCCGGCGTCCATCATGGACTCGTTGTAGCGGCCCATGGCGGCGATGACCTCGTTGAAGTCCGTCTGCTCGTAGGCAGCCTGACCTTCGTCGGTCCCGCGCATGATCAGCATGTACTTCGGCATGGTTCCTCCTCGAAAGACGTTCTCGGCGTGGTGCGGTTCAGAGCTGGCCGGTGCGCTCGCGCCAGGCGCGCTCCGCCTGGATCCACTCGTTGTCCGCGGGGAACTCGTCGATCGTGGGGATGCGGCGGATCTCGGACTTCATGCCCGAGCCTGCCAGCGGCGCCTTCTTCGCCCACGCGACGGCGTCGTCGATGGTGGGGACGTCGAGGATCCAGTAGCCGTTGAACAGCTCCTTCGTCTCGCCGTACGGCCCGTCCGTGACGGTCGGCTCGTCCGTGGAGTAGTCGACGACGACGCCCTTGTCGGCCTCCTCGAGCCCTTCGGCGGCCACCAGCACGCCGGCCTCGATCATCTCGTTGTTGAAACGCCCCATGGTCGCGAGCATCTCGTCGAAGTCGATGCCGGAGTCGGCGAACGCCGCCTCCGCCTCGTCGGTGCTGCGCATGATCAGCATGTACTTGGCCATTCTTCTCATCTCCCGTGATGTGGTGGCCCCGTCTGGACCTTCTCACCCCCAGGTCGAACGGGAAACCCGGGGATCGACACGTCACGTCACAAGTGTGTGAATCTTCTTGGCCCGACGGGGCACGGACTGGCGTCCGGCCCCCCGGGCAGAGCAGTCTGGTGTCATGATGCTCGATGCCCAGCCGACGCCGCGCACCGACGGCCGCAGCTCCTTCCCCTCCATCGCGGAGTACGCGTTCCTGTCCGACTGCGAGACCAACGCACTGGTCGCCCCCAGCGGCGCCATCGAGTGGATGTGCCTGCCCCGGCCCGACTCGCCCAGCGTCTTCTCGTCGATCCTCGACCGGGGAGCGGGCATGTTCCGCGTGGGGCCGCACGGCGCCCGCGTCCCGGTGGCGCGCCGGTACGTGCCGGGCACCCTGATCCTCGAGACCACCTGGCAGACGTCGACGGGCTGGCTGGTGGTGCGGGACGCGATGGTCATGGGCCCGTGGCACAACGTCGAGGAGCGCTCGCAGACGCACCGGCGCACGCCCACCGACCACGACACCGAGCACGTCCTGCTGCGCACCGTGAAGTGTGTGTCGGGCACCGTCGACCTCGAGGTGGTCTGCGCCCCCAAGCCGGACTACGCCCGGGGGGAGCCGGAGTGGGAGTACCTGGACGACGGCTACTCCTCGGTCGTGGCCAGGATGGGCGGCAAGAACCCGGACCTGCGCCTCAGCTCCGACCTCCGGTTCGGGCTCGAGGGGCAGCGGGCGCACGCCCGCACCCGCCTCGAGGAGGGGCAGACACACTTCGTGGCGCTCGCCTGGTCCTCGCTGCCTGCTCCCGCGACCTGGGACGAGGCCTTGGAGAAGATGTGGCGCACCGAGCAGTTCTGGCGCGACTGGATCACGCAGGGCTCGTTCCCCGACCACCCGTGGCGGATCTTCCTGCAGCGCTCGGCGCTGACCCTCAAGGGCCTGACCTACGCGCCGACAGGTGCTCTGCTGGCCGCGGCCACGACGTCGCTGCCCGAGACGCCGGGCGGCGAGCGCAACTGGGACTACCGCTACGCATGGATCCGGGACTCGACGTTCGCTCTGTGGGGGCTGTACACCCTGGGCCTGGACCGCGAGGCGAACGACTTCTTCGCGTTCATCCAGGACGTTTGCCAGGACAACAAAGAGCTGCAGATCATGTACGGCGTGGGCGGCGAGGAAGAGCTCACCGAGTCGGAGCTGTCCCACCTGAGCGGCTACGAGGGGGCCAGTCCGGTGCGGATCGGCAACGCCGCCTACGACCAGCGCCAGCACGACGTCTGGGGCGCGGTGCTCGACTCGGTCTACCTGCACACGCGCAACCGGGAGCAGCTCCCGGAGGCCCTGTGGCCGGTGCTCAAGTGCCAGGTCGAGCAGGCCGCCAAGCACTGGCACCTGCCTGACCGCGGCATGTGGGAGGTGCGTGGCGAGCCGCAGCACTTCACGTCGTCCAAGCTGATGTGCTGGGTGGCGCTCGACCGTGGTGCACGCCTCGCCCGCCTCTACGACGAGCCGGACTTCGCCGCGCAGTGGCAGAAGCTCGCGGACGAGATCCATGCCGACATCTGCGCCAAGGGTGTCGACGAGCGCGGCGTCTTCACCCAGCGCTACGGCGACGACGCGCTCGACGCCTCGCTGCTGCTGGTGCCGCTCCTGCGGTTCCTGCCGCCGGACGACGAGCGTGTGCGCGCCACGGTGCTGGCCATCGCCGACGAGCTCACCGAGGAAGGCCTGGTGCTGCGCTACCGGACCGAGGAGACCGACGACGGTCTGCGGGGCGAGGAGGGCACGTTCACCATCTGCTCGTTCTGGCTCGTCAGCGCGCTGTGCGAGATCGGTGAGATCGAGCAGGCGCGCACCCTGTGCGAGCGCCTGCTGTCCTTCGCGTCCTCGCTGAACCTGTACGCCGAGGAGATCGACCCGCACACCGGCCGGCACCTCGGCAACTTCCCGCAGGCGTTCACCCACCTGGCCCTCATCAACGCGGTCATGCACGTGATCCGGGCCGAGGAGGAGCCCACGGACCACCGCGCGTTCCGTACCCCCCGAGGCGCCTGACCGCCGAGGTCGTGGCAGGCCAGCCGGGGTAGTAGTCGGCCCGCCGAGATCGTGGCGCATCGCACGCGCCGCGCCTCTTGCTCTCTTTGGCTAATGCCATTAGCCTCAGGGGCATGGACAATAGCCGAGCACTCCGGCACCTCGATCGGCCCGAGGGCCGCCTCACCTACACCGACACGTCCCCCGCCGACGGCGGCGGCCCGCTCCTCGTCGCCGTCCCCGGCATGGGAGACCTGCGTTCCACGTACGACGACGTCACCCCGGCCCTGGTGGAGGCCGGCTGGCGAGTCGTGGTCGCCGACCTGCGCGGCCACGGCGACGCGGACACCACCTTCACCCGGCACGGCGACGACGCCACAGGCTCCGACCTGCTGGCGCTCGTCGAGCACCTCGACGCCGGCCCCGCCGTCCTGATGGGCAGCTCGATGGGGGCGTCCGCCGCCACCTGGGCGGCCGCCGAGCGGCCCGACCTCGTCCGCGGGCTCGTGCTGCTCAGCCCGTTCCTGCGCGAGACCACCTCACCCGGCAAGCAGCGGCTGCTGCACGCGGCCTACCGCGTGCTGTTCACCCGGCCGTGGGGCGCCGCCGTGTGGGCCGGCTACTACTCGATGATCAGCAAGGGCCGGCGCTCGCCCCGGCACACCGAGCACGTCGCGCAGGTCAGGTCCGCGATGTCCGACGCCGACCGCCTGCGCTCGTTCCGGCACCTCGCCCTGGCGCTCGACCACGGCGTCGTCGAGCGCCGTCTGGCGCAGGTGCAGGCACCGGCGCTCGCCGTCGTCGGCGCCCTCGACCCCGACTTCACCGACCCGGCCGCCGAGCTCGCCTGGGTGCGCGAGGCGCTGGGTGTGCCGTCGGAGCACAGCGTGCTCGTCCCGGACGCGGGGCACTACCCGCAGCACCAGACGCCCGACGTCGTGGTCCCGGCCGTGCTCGGATTCCTCGCCGGGCTTCCCGCGGCGGGTGGTCGGCATGGCTAGGGCCGGGCTGTCGCGCGAGGCCGTCGTCGGGCTGGCCCTCGAGGTGGTCGACGACGGCGGCCCGGACGGGTTCTCCGGTCTGACGCTCGCCCAGGTCGCGTCGCGGGCCGGCGTGGCCACACCGAGCCTGTACAAGCACGTCGGTTCGTTGGCGGAGCTGCGCCGCGAGATCTCCGTCCGCGCCGTCCGCGAGCTCACCGCCCTCGCCTCCCGCGCGACCGTCGGGACGGCAGGGCCCGACGCCGTCCGCTCCATGGCGCACGCCTGGCGTCACTACGCCCGCGCGCACCCAGGACGGTACGTCGCCACCCAGGTGGGGCCGGACCCCGACGACCCGGCGCACGCCGAGCACCGCGCGGCAGCCGCCGAGAGCGTCGCCGTCGCGGTGGCGACGCTCCGCGGCTTCGACCTGCCCGAGGACGGCGTGGTCGACGCCGTCCGCGCCGCCCGGTCCGCCGTGCACGGCTTCGTCACCCTCGAGCTCGGGGGCGGTTTCCGGATGCCGCAGGGCGTGGACCGTAGCTTCGACGCCCTGGTCGACATGCTCGTGGCCGGGATCTCCGCACTCGCTCACCAGGACTCCCCGTGAGCGACGTCGTCCGGACCGCGCGCTGGACCGCGGCCGGCGCCGTCGGCGCGGCCGCCGCGTTCCTGCTCTTCCCCGTCCTGCGCCCCTGGCCCGACGAGACGGTGCCGACGGCGGCGCTCGCCGAGGCGTTCGCCTCCGACCGCTGGGTGGCGGCGCACCTCTGCGGGATCCTCGGCATCGGGCTGCTGGCGCCGACGCTGCTCGGTCTCCGCGCGCTGCTGGCCCGGCACGCCGGCCGTTCGTCCGCCGAGGGCGCGGCCACCGCGGCGGTCGTGACGGCCTGGGCGGGCGCCGGACTGTCGGCGTTGTACTTCGGTGCGGAGACCTTCGGCCTGCGCGTCATCGCCCGAGCCGCACTGCGCGAGGCGGACCTGTCGTTACTCGATCAGGTCGACGTCCTGCGTCAGCAGCCGACGGCGGTCGTCCTGTTCGGGCTCGGACTGCTGCTGGTCGCGGCGGCCGGCGTGCTCACCGCCGTCGCGCTGTGGCGTGCCGGAGTATCGCCACGCTGGGCCGGGATCCCGCTCGCCGTCGGCCTCGTCCTGTTGCTGCCGCAGTTCTGGGCTGGGCCCGGGGTCCGCATCGCGCACGGGGTGGGCGTGGCGGTCGGGATGCTGCTCGTGGCGCGTGCGGCCGTCCGGCTGGCACCCGCGCGCTGAGCCGGGCGCTGCGGGACGACGACGGCCGGCCACCCGTTCGTGGGTGGCCGGCCGCCGTGGTCGTGCCGTGGCGCGACGTCGTCACTCGCGGAAGATCGCGAGCAGGCGCAGGATCTCCAGGTAGAGCCAGATCAGGGTGACCAGCAGGCCGAAGGCCGCCGACCAGGCGAACTTCGCCGGGACGCCGTTCTCGACACCGCGCTTGATGGAGTCGAAGTCGACCATGAGCGACATCGTCGCGAGGATGACCGCGAAGATGCCGATCGCGATGCCCCAGCCACCGGAGCGCATGCCCCAACCGTCGAGCACGCCGGTCCACGTCAGGACCACGTTGACGAGGGAGAACACCAGGTAGCCGACCATGCCGACCAGCAGGAACCGCGTGAACTTGGGCGTCACCCGGATCTTGCCGGAGCTGAACAGTGCCAGCGCAGCCGCGAAGACGGACAGGGTCGCCAGGATCGCCTGCGGCACGATGCCGTTGTAGGCCGTCTCGAAGAACGCCGAGATCCCGCCGAGGAACACGCCCTGTGCGACGGTGTAGAGCGTGATGAGCACCGGGCTCGGGTTCTTCTTGAAGGCGTTGACCAGACCGAGCACGAGGCCCACGATCATGCCGACGATCCACAGGCCCGGGGCGATCGCCCACGTCGCGGCGCCGACCACCACGAGCAGCGCGAGGAGCCCGGCCGTCTTCATGATGACGTCGGTGTAGGTCAGGCGCTTCGTGTCGACCGGTGAGGCCGACGGCGCGTTGTACATGTTCTGCAGCGACGCGGCGTCGGCGGCCTGGGCACCGAAACGGCCGGCCTGGCCGGCCGGACCGCCCGGTGCCGTCGCGGTACCTCCGGCACCGCGACGTGGCTCGCCGAAGACGGCGCTGTTCGAGAAGACGGGGTTGCTCATGGGCTCCTCCTGGTCGCGGCTGCCGGGTGCCCGACGACGGGTCGTCGCTCGAGTAGGGCCGGGTCGCTGGCCGTGGACATCATCCTAGGCAACGCACGACCCGGCCGACACGTTCCCGACCGGTCTGTGATCCGTCCGGAATCAGATCCGGTCATTCTCGGGACGCCTTCGCAGCCTGCGCAGCGGCCCGCCGGTCCTGCTTCTCCCTCTGCTTCCTCTTCCGCTTCTCGGCACGCCGCTCACGCCGTGCCGCCTTGCGGTCCTTGCGACCCTCGACCAGCACATACAGCACCGGGACGATGAGCAGGGTGAGCAGGGTCGAGGAGATGAGCCCGCCGATCACCACGAGCGCGAGCGGCTGCGAGATGAACGCACCACCGCCGGTGACGCCGATGGCCATGGGCGTGAGCGCGCCGATGGTGGCCAGCGCCGTCATGACGATCGGCCGCAGCCTCTTCCGGGCGCCCTCGCGCACCGCCTCGTCGAGCGACCGGCCACGCAGCCGGTACTGGTTGATGAGGTCGATCAGCACGATGGCGTTCGACACCACGATGCCCACCAGCATCAGCACACCGATCAGCGCGGGCACGCCGAGCGGCGTGTCCGTGGCGAGCAGCGCGACGAGCGCACCGGTCGCGGACAGCGGCACGGAGACCAGCAGGATCAGCGGCTGGACCAGCGACTTGAACGTCGCGACCATGATCAGGTAGACGATCGCGATCGCCGCGAGCAGCGCCAGCCCGAGGTCGGCGAAGGCCTCCTCCTGGTCCGCGGCGACGCCGCCGATCTCCACCGTGGCGCCCGGCGGCAGGTCGAGCCCGTCGACGGCGGTGACCACCTCGGTGCTCAGGGTGCCGAGGTCCTGGCTCTCCGGCGTGATCGACACCGTGGCCGAGCGCTCGCCGTCGACGCGGCTGATCGACGTCGGCGTCTCGACCTCGTCGACGGAGGCCACGTCCGTCAGCGGCACCGTGCCGGTGGCGGTCGGAACCTCGATCTCCTCGACCTCCTCGACCGACTGCGGCGCCTCACCGGTGACGACGACGGCGTCCACCGGACCGTCGCCGAGGTCGACCTCGCCGACGGTCTGCTCCGGGGTCATCGTGCCGGAGACGATGCCGGCCACCTGGGTCTCGGTCAGGCCCGCCTCGGCGGCCGCCTCGCGGTCCACCGTGACCTGCAGGACCGGCTGCGCCGAGGCCAGGTCGTTCGTGACCTCCGCGACGCCGTCGAGCCCGGTCACCGCGTCCTGCGCCGCGGCGGCCGCGGTCGAGAGGTCGTCGGTGTCGTGCGCACGCACCACCAGGTCGATGGTGGTGGAGCCGAAGCCGGAGTCTCCCCCGGCGACGCTGACCTCCGTCGTCGGGCCCTCGCCGGCCAGCGCCTCGGCCGCCTCGCGGACGTCGGCCTGGACGGCGACAGGGTCCGCCGCCTCGTCGAGCGTGATCGAGAAGGTGGCGGTCGGTGTGGAACCGCCGCCGAAGAACGCAGCCTCGCCGGCGTCCCCGGCGCCCACCGAGGTCTGGACGGTCTCGATGCCCTCGACGTCGCCGAGCGCCTCCTCCATGTCGCGTGCGGCGTCGTCCTGCGCCTCCAGGGACGCGGTGTCGGCGAAGGTCTGGGTGACCGAGACCGTGTCCTGGCCGGAGTCCCCGATGAAGTTCGTCTCCAGGCGCGGGACGAGGGCGAGCGTGCCGGCGAGGATGCCGACGGCGACGACCAGCGACACCCACGGGTGGCGCAGCGACGCGGCGAGGCTCGGGACGTACGCACGCTGCCAGAGGCCGCGGCGTTCCTTGGCCTCGGCGGCCTCACGGATCGCCTCGCCGCCGTCCTCCGACTCGACGGCGCCCTTGGGCGCCTTGACGAACCAGTAGGCGAGCACCGGCACGATGGTCAGCGCCACGAGCAGCGAGGCGAGCATCGCGATGGCGACCGTGAACGCGAACGGCCGGAACAGCTCGCCCGTCATGCCCGCGACGAGCCCCAGCGGCAGGAACACCGCCACCGTGCAGATGGTCGAGGCGGAGATCGCCCCGGCGACCTCGCCGACGGCGGTGAGGATCGCCTGGCGCTTGTCCTCGCCGTAGGACAGGTGTCTCTTGATGTTCTCGATGACGACGATCGCGTCGTCGACCACGCGGCCGATGGAGATGGTCAGCGCGGCGAGCGTGAGGATGTTCAGCGTGTAGCCGGTGACGTCCATGACGAGGAACGCCGTGGCCAGGGACAGCGGGATCGACACGGCGGAGACCAGCGTCGAGCGCACCGACAGCAGGAACACCAGGATGATGAGGATCGCGAAGATCAGGCCCAGGCCGCCCTCGGTCGCGAGGCCCTCGATGGACTCCTCGATGAAGGGCGCCTGGTCGAACACGACGGCGGTGCTGATGCCGGCGTCCTCGAGCTCCGCGGCGTTGTCGTCGATGACCTGCTGGACGGCGTGCGAGACGTCGACCGTGTTGCCCTGCGGGGTCTTCGTGATGGCGATGCCGAGCGACGGCTCGCCGTCCAGCCGGGAGAAGGAGTCGGCCTCGGTCGGCGCGACGCTGATCTCGGCGACGTCGCCGAGCAGCACAGGCTCCGGCACCTCCGGGGGCGCGTTGGCGTCCGGCAACAGCTCGTCCTGGCCGGGGATCGCCTCGCCGTCGGCGCCGGGCTCGGTGCCGGTGCCCGACGGCGGCACGTCGGCGGCGTCGTCCGGCACGGTGGCACCGGGGTCGCCCGCACCGGGGTCGGTGGGCGTCGGGACGAGCGGGACCTCCTCGAGGTCCTCGACGCTCTCGACGCGGGTGCCCGCCTGCAGGGAGTAGGTCGCGTCGTCCTCGGTGATGGTGCCCGCCGGGACCACCACGCCGTAGTCCGCCAGGACGTCGGTCACCTGGGTCAGCTCGAGGCCGTCCTTCGCCAGCTCGGCCGGGTCGACCTCGATGAGCACCTGGTCGGCCTGGCCGCCGGTGACCGCCACCGAACGCACGTCGTCGATCCGCTCCAGCTCGGGCACGAGCACCGTGTCGATCTCGTCCGCGAGGGCGGCGACGTCGTCCGACCCCGCCGCGGCGAGCTGGATGACGGGCAGGTCGTCGAGCGAACCGGTGATGACCTGCGGCTCGACGTCCTCCGGGAGCTGCGACTGGGTGCGGGTGACGGCCGTGGTGAGCCGCTGCGTCGCTGCGTCCATGTCGGTGCCGTACTCGAACTCCACCGTGGTCATGGACATGCCGGTGGACGCCGACGAGCTGAGCGACTCGATGCCCTCCACCGTCTGCGCGGCGGCCTCGAGCGGCTCGGTGACGTTCTGCTCCACCACCTCGGGCGACGCGCCGGGGTAGACGGCGACCACGGCTCCCGCCGGCAGCTCGAGCGACGGGATGAGCTCCTGCTTCAACGACGTCAGGCTCAGCGCGCCGAACGCGAAGATCGCGATCGTCGCGAGCGCCACGACGGCGCGGTTGGCCAGGGACAAGCGGGCAAGGCGGAACACACACACTCCTGGGGCGGTGAGGGGAGGTGCACGACGGCGGCATCGTACGGCTGCACAACGGAGCCTACTCGCCGAGAGTTCCCGGCCGGTCCGTGCCCCCAGGTCCATGCAAGTTCATGCTGCCTGCACTCCCTGGCGATGCCCTCTAACGTTTTTCGCGGTGTCATCCCGAGGCCCTCGGTAGAGCAAGGTTGCTCACCGGATCGATCGGAGGAGTCTGTCGTGCGCTCACCGGTACACCCGCAGCCCGCCGCTGCCGACGAGCACGCCCGGAGGGAGGCCGGCCGGCGATGGCGCCGTACCGTGGCACGCCTCGTCGCCGTGGTCACCACCGCGTCCCTCGCCTTCGTCGGCGCGTCCGCGACGTGGCTCCCGGCCGAGGAGGCGGTGTCGGCGCCGCGCTTCGACGTGCGGTGCGACGAGCTGATCGAGGGCATCGAGGGCATCGCGGACCTCACGGAGCTGCCCGGCCCGGACGGCGGCCTGCCCGACGGGCACACCGAGAGGATCGCCGACTACGAGTACGAGAACCCGGCCGAGAAGCTGCGCGAGTATGCGGACGACGGCAAGGCGCCGTCGGCCGAGGAGCTCGAGAAGGTCGGGACCGACTACAAGAACCACCCGGTGGGCACCTACGACCGCCTGGTCCGCCGCTGGAACTACTACCTGCAGAACGGGTCCGGACAGCTCAGCTGGCGGAGCTGGGTGAACCAGTACATCCCGAACCAGTCGGCGGACGCCCGCGGTGACGGGTTCCACCGCAACGTCGCCAGACGGCTCAAGCTCGGCGGTGCCGAGTGGATGTGCGAGGACACCTCGGTCCGGGAGGACCGCCGCTACGACGCCGCGAACCGCAAGCACAAGCTCGCCTACGAGCTGAAGTCCGGGAGCTCGCAGCTCAAGCTCGAACAGCTCCGGGCCGACCGCGCGCTGCAGCGGCAGGGATGGCGCGTCGCCTACGTGTTCAGCCAGGACCCGAAGCCGGGGCAGATCCGACTGCTGCGGCAGTACGGGATCCGGTACACCGTGATGCGCTCGACGGCGGTGCCGACGAACCCGCCCAAGTCGCCGAGCAACACGATGAACCCACGGTGCGCGGTCCCGGCGAACCCCGCGAAGCTCACCACCTTGGCGACGGCCTGCCCGGAGCGGTCGACCCGCGGACCGGCCAAGAACCTCGCCCTCCGGTCGGGCCGCGACCAGGCGGAGGCGAACCAGATCCGTCAGGCCAACCAGAGGCTCGGGCAGGACGGCCGGCGCCTCGGCGGCTTCCGCGGGTTCCGTCCCGGGGGCGTCGACTGGACGTCGCTGGAGCTGCGGTACATCTCGGACGACCCGGAGAACGACGACTTCGGCTACTCCTTCGCGGCGGACGAGCTCCCCGAGGACGCGGAACCCGGATTCGGCGGGGAGTCCGCGCTCAACCTGTCGTCCGACGCCCTGTTCACCTGGCTGGCGCTCGATCCGAGCCAGTTCTGGGTGAACCTCAACCCGGACGAGCCCGAGACGATCATCGACGAGCAGTTCGCCACGACGGACGCCGGCCGGGTGCTGCTGGAGGCGGACCTCGCGTTCAAGCGCACCCTCTCCGAGCAGCTGGACCCGGAGACCGAGGTCGGCTCCGAGTTCTGGGACTCGCTCGAGCGGACGGACGACGGGCTCGTCTGCCACGACGCCTACCGGTTCTGGGTGGATCCGGAGCCCGCGACCGTCCGCGAGGACGGCGACGACCTGTACATCGTCGACGCGCCCTTGCGAGCACAGATCGAGCCGATCGAGCTCGACTACGAGCACCCCGGCGAGGATCTCTGCGCCGATGCCCCGCAGGACGTCGTCGACCGGAACAACGAGCTCCTCGCGGACACGTACGCACCGATCCTCGAGGAGGCGGTGAACAACGATCCTGAGTACGCGGACCTGCGCCGCGTGTACACGGCGAGGGTCGCCGCCGAGTGGATCAGGACCCGCGACGCCGAACGGCCCGGAGCGTTCCACGACGTCATCGGTTCGGGTGACGTCTCCGCCTGGCCCGCGCGCACCGAGTGGGACCCCCAGGAGATCTACGACGAGTACATGGAGCGCCTGGAGACGCCCCTCTACCGCTACGAGTGGACGCACGGGGAACAGGAGTGGTTCCTCGAGATCATGGGCGGGGTGATCCTCGACGAGGCCCCCCGCGAGTCGATGCCCGCGGAACGGTTCGAGGAGGAGCACCCGCGGCTCCCCGACACCGTCGACTCCGCACGCTTCGCGGCCACCACGCTCCCGGCGAGGCTCCAGGACCCGGACGAGGTCACCACCCTCGCCACCGACGACACCCCGACGGCGTGGCTCGGCGGCGGCACGTTCCAGGAGCCGGCCGATCCCGGCCCGGACGACCCCGACGACCCGCCGTCGGACGATGACGGAGGCGGCGACGGTGACGGAGGCGGCGATGGCGACGGCGACGGAGGCGGAGGCGGAGACGGAGACGGCGACGACGCCTCCGGCCCCTCCCCCGGTGACGTCCCACCGGGCGACGCCCCGCACCGTGACCCGCAGGGCCCCACGTACCAGGCGGCCCATCCCGCGCTCGTCAGCACGGGGTTCGACGGTGGCGTGCTGCTGCCGCTCACGGCGATGCTCCTCCTGTTCGGTACGGCCTTGACCTGGGCAGGAGTGCGCCTGCGGCGTCGTCACTGACCGATCCCAGGTCATCAGGCCCGTGCCCGACGGCGTCACGCCGCCGGGCACGGGCGTTTCGCGCGCTCGCAGAAATGTCCCGACGAACGTTTGCAAAGATAGTGTTGCCAAGGACTCTTTGCAGCGCTATGTTGGTGATTGTTCGCCAGCTCGTCAGCCCTCCCAGGAGCCCTTCATGCCGATCGCCGTGACCACCCCTACCCGAACCGCCCGTCAGCTCCTGGACCGGATCTTCCAGCGTCAGCCTCGAACGACGGCTGCCACCCGGGCTGCGACGGCACCTCGCACGGCGACGTCCACGGGCACGCCCGGCGCACGCGCTGCCGCCCGGGATCGCCGCCACGCCGCCGAGGCACGGCGCCGCGCGGACGAGCACATGCGTGACAACGCCGCCCAGACCAACCCGCTGGGGCTGCGCTGACCGCCTCGCTGTACCGTCGTGGCCATGAGCGAGCGCCCCGAGGCCCCGGACCAGCAGGCTCGGCGACCCGAGAAGCTGGATGCCACCCGACTGCGAGGACTCTCGCACCCGCTGCGCGTCCGGATCCTCGACCTGCTGCAGGTGCACGGAGCCCTCACGGCCACCGGTCTGGCCGAGCTGCTCGGTGAGTCGAGCGGCTCGACCAGCTACCACCTGCGACAGCTCGCCAAGCACGACTTCGTCCGCGAGGTCGAGGGCCGGGGCACCGCCCGCGAGCGCTGGTGGGAGGCGGCCCCCGGCGGCTTCTCGATCGGCCCGGAGGACGAGGACGACGCCGGGCTGCGGACCACCAAGACGCTGGTGAACGCCGAGTTCGAGCGGGGCCGCCAGGAGAAGATCTGGCAGCTCCTCCACGCCATGGACATCGAGACCGAACGGACCGGGCTCGCGGAGTGGAAGGACTCCGTCACGCTCATGACCTCCAACACGTTCGCCACCGCGGAACAGCTCGCCCGCATGATCGACGCGGTGACCGCCGTCATCGACGAGCAGCTGGCGGCGCTGAAGGACCAGGAGGACGTGCCCGGCGCAGTCCCCGTGCAGGTCCACTTCAACGCGTTCCCGGTGGTGAGCGCAGCGCTCGACCGCAGGGCGTCAGCCCGCGACGACCGCGCCTGAGGAGAACCGTTCCCGCCGCCGCGCTCCGCCCCACAGCACCCCGACCACCACGAGGACCGCACCGCTCAGCTCCGGGACGCTGACCACCTCGCCGAGCACGACCCACGCCGCCGTCATCCCCACCACGGGAACCAGCATCGAGAAGGGCGCCACCACCCCGGCGGGGTGCCGGGCCATCAGCCACGTCCAGACCCCGGAGCCCAGGACCGTGCCGACCACCACCGTGTAGGCGAGCCCGACGAGCGCCCCGACGGCGCCGGGGTCGTCGAACGACGTCACAGACCTCAGGATCTCGGCCGGCCCCTCGACCACCAGCGCGACCGCCAGCATCGGCACCGGCGGCACCACCGACATCCACAGCGTCAGGTGCAGCGGGTTCTGCGGCCGCGCCTGCCGGTTGGAGATGTTGCCGACCGCCCAGCCCAGCGCGCCGGCGAGCGTCAGCAGGAACGGCAGGAGCGCCGCCGTCTGCGCCTGCTGCCAGCCGACCACCGTGAGGCCCGCGACGGCGACGAGGATGCCGACCACCTGGCGAGAGCCGACTCGTTCGCGCAGGAACGCCGCCCCGAGCACCACCGTGAACGGCCCCGACGCCTGCAGCACCAGCGACGCCAGGCCCGCCGGCATCCCGACGGCCATCCCCCAGTAGAGGAACGTGAACTGCAGGATGCCGAACCCGACGCCGTAGCCGATCAGCCACCGGACGGGCACCCGGGGGCGCGGCACCAGGAACAGCGTCGGCACGGCGATCAGCGCGAAGCGCAGCGCCACGAGGAACATCGGCGGGAAGTGCCCGAGCGACGCGTCGATGGCCAAGAAGTTCAGCCCCCACATGACGGCGACCGAGGCGGCGAGCAGACAGTGTCGGAACGGCATGCGGCCATCGTCCGGCCAGCCTCGATGAAGGACAAGCGAAATGTTCTGCACCTGCTCGGTAGGCTGCCTACAATGGACGTCCGACACCTCGAGCTCCTGCGCGAGCTGGCGGACCGCGGCAGCGTCTCCGCCGTCGCGGCCGCGACGCACCGCACGCCGTCCGCCGTCTCGCAGCAGCTCCGCACCGCGCAGCGCGAGCTGGGCGCCGCGCTGGTCGAGCCCTCCGGCCGGGGTGTCCGGCTGACCGACGCCGGACGGCTGCTCGCCGACAGCGCCGTCGACGTCGTCACGGCGCTCGCCGAGGTGCAGGCCCGGTGGGACGCGTTCCGCGACGAACCCGTCGGGACGGTCACCCTCGCGGCGCTGCCGAGCGCCGCCACGTTCCTGCTCCCCGACGTCGAGCGGGCGATGGCCGGCACCGGCGTGGAGCTGCGCTACACCGACGCCGACGTGGCCGAGGCCGAGTTCGGCGCCCTGACGGCGGACCACGACATCGTCCTCGCGCACAGCTTCACGAGCCGGCGACCGGTGCGGACGGACGGGCTCGTCGTCGTGCCGGTGGCCGTCGAGCCGCTCGACGTCGCCATGTCCACAGCCCACCCGCTCGCGGCGCGGGCGACGGTCGACGTCACCGACGTGACCGAGTCCGCGTGGATCGGCGTGCCGCACGGCTACCCCTTCGACACCGTCCTGCAGAGCATCGAGCAGGCCACCGGCACCCGGCTCGACGTCCGGCAACGCGTCGTCGACAACCGGCTCGTCGAGGCACTGGTGGCGGCCGGCGACCGCCTGGCGATCCTTCCCCGCTTCACCACGCCTGTGGACGACCGCCTCACGCTGCGCGCGCTGACCGGCATCCCGGCGAACCGGCACGTCTCGGCCGTGCTGCGGCCGGACCGTGCCCGACGGCGGGCCGTGCGCCAGGTGCTCGACGCCGTCGTCCGCGCGGCCGCGGCCACCGCGCGGCGCCATCACGCCGACCCGGCAGACCCGGGCGGCGGCACGGCGATCTGCCAGGAGCGGATGCGCTGACGGCAGATCACCGTTCCCCCGGCGGCACCGGCGGCTCACGGTGGAGCCATGACCACCACCACGCTCCGCTCGGAGAACCCGCCGCCCCCCGCACCGTTCGACGACCAGCTCGCCACCCGGCTGCTGCACCAGCGCATCGTCGTCATCGGCACCGAGATCGACGACGCCGTCGCCACCCGCGTCTGCGCCCAGCTCCTGCTGCTGTCCGCCGAGGACTCCGCGGCGGACGTCGCCCTGTTCGTCAACTCCCCCGGCGGCTCCGTGTCCGCCGGGCTCGGCGTGTACGACACGATGCGCCTGCTGCCGAACGACGTCGTCACCGTCGGCGTCGGGTTCGCCGCCAGCATGGGCCAGTTCCTCCTCACCGCGGGCACGGCCGGCAAGCGCTACGCCCTGCCGCACACCCGGGTGCTCATGCACCAGCCGTCGGCCGGCATCGGCGGGACGGCGATCGACATCGCGATCCAGGCCGAGAACCTCGAGCACACCAAGCGGGTGATGGCCGAGCTCACCGCGCAGCACACCGGCCGCACCCTCGCGCAGATCACCGAGGACGCTGACCGGGACCGCTGGTTCACGGCGACCGAGGCCGTCGAGTACGGGTTCGTCGACCGCGTCGTCGAGTCCGTCGACGACGTCCGACCCATGGCTCCGGGCCGGAAGGTGGGCCTGTGATGTCGAGCTACACCATCCCCAGCGTCATCGAGCGCACCCCGCTCGGCGAGCGTGCCTCCGACGTGTTCAGCCGCCTGCTGCGCGACCGCATCATCTTTCTCGGCACCGAGGTCGACGACGGCGTCGCCAACGTCGTGATGGCCCAGCTGCTGCACCTGGAGTCGGAGTCCCCCGACACGGGCATCGACCTGTACATCAACTCCCCCGGTGGCTCCGCGACGGCCATGACGGCGATCTACGACACGATGCAGTTCGTGCGCTGCGACGTGGCCACCACGTGCATGGGCCAAGCGGCGTCGGCGGCGGCCGTGCTCCTCGCCGCCGGGACACCGGGCAAGAGGACCGTGCTCGAGCACTCCCGCGTGCTGCTGCACCAGCCGTCCGGGCAGAGCCAGGGCACCGTCTCCGACCTGGCGATCCAGGCGCGGGAGATCCAGCGGCTGCGGGACGAGACGGAGACGCTCCTCGCCCGGCACACCGGCCGGTCGGCGGCGCAGCTCCGCCAGGACACCGACCGTGATCTGATCCTCACCGCGGCCGAGGCCGTCGAGTACGGCGTGGCCGACGCCGTCGTGACGTCCCGCAAGCACGACCCCGGGAGGCTCGCCGCGTGAGCGTCGTGGACGAGGTCAGGCGGCGAGGGCCACCACGTCGCTCGTGGTCGGCGAGCCGATACCCGGCGCGCCGACCGCCCGGACGTGCCGGGCCGACGTCGTCGTCGAGGTCAGGACCCGCACCGGCTCCGACGCCGCGGCGAGCGAGGCATGGGCGTCGGCGACCAGGTCGACCAGGCGCAGGTCGAGGGCGTGGCACACCGCGGCGAGCACCTCCGACGACGGCTCCTTGCGGCCCCGTTCGATCTCGGACAGGTAGGCCGTCGACATGCGTGCTGCCGAGGCGACCTCCTGCAGCGTGCGTTCCTGCCGCCGTCGGGCACGCCGCAGGATCGCCCCGACCAGGTGTCTCAGCAGCGGCTCGTGCCGGTCATCGCCCGTCATGACGACGACGCTACTCCGGGCGGGCGCGTGCCTGCGGGGTGCGCGCGCCGTCCGGGCGCCGGTTCTGCCACGGGCAGAACACGCACCCGGCGCTACCGCTTGCCGGTGCGGGTGCGCTCGTAGTGACGCCGGGCCTTGAACCGGTTGCCGCAGAGCGCCATCGAGCACCACCGAGCAGTGTTCGCGTTGCTGCGGTCGTGCAAGAACCGGTGGCACTCCGGGTTCTCGCACGGTCGCAGGCGACCGGGCGAGCGTTCGTCGATCGTCGCCCACGCGAGCAGCGCCCGCGCCGAGAGCCGCTCGTGGAGAGGTGTCCGCATCTCCCAGACGAGCGCACCGTCACGCCACGACGGACGGAGCGTGATCCGCTCGATGGACGCCGCCAGCGTCGCGGCGGGCGCTCCGCGGACCACTTCCTGGATCGCATCGCGCGTGGCTCGAAGCGTCGCGACCTCGTCCGCACCACCAGCACCACCGTGCGCCTCGGCCCAGGCACGACCCGCGTCGGGATCCGCGAGCTGGTCGGTCCGCTCGCCGTCGACGGCCGGTGCCGTGTTCAGCAGGTCCAGCAGCAGGTCTTCGTCCTCCCGCGTCACCACGTCCACCTCTAACCCCCTCAGTTGCTATTGACAGGTTAGCATCGAGGTGCTCCTATAACCAGACCACATCGATTGAGAGGGTTAGAATCATGGTGACGATCCAGCACAGGTACGCCGAGGTCGACGGGCACCAGATCTTCTACCGCGAAGCCGGCCCCGCCGACGCGCCGACGGTCGTGCTGCTGCACGGCTACCCGACCAGCTCGCACATGTTCCGCACGCTCATCCCGCAGCTCGCGGAGGAGTACCACGTGGTCGCACCCGACCACCTGGGCTTCGGGCTGTCCGACGCACCGGGCGTCGACGAGTTCGACTACTCGTTCGACGCGCTGGCCCGGATCACGTCCAGCCTGCTGGCGGGCCTCGGCATCACCCGGTACGCGATCTACGTCCAGGACTACGGTGCGCCGATCGGCTGGCGGCTCGCCCTCGAGAACCCCTCCGCGATCACCGCGATCATCAGCCAGAACGGCAACGCCTACGACGAGGGCTTCGTCGAGGGATTCTGGAAGGACGTCTGGGCCTATGCCGAGGACCAGAACGAGCACACCGAGTCCGCCATCCGCGTCGCGCTGACGCGCGAGGTGATCCGGTGGCAGTACCTCCACGGCGTCTCGGACCCCACCCTCGTGGACCCGGAGACGTGGGAGCACGACGTCGCCCTGGTCTCACGCCCGGGCAACGACCTGGTCCAGCTCCAGCTGTTCCGCGACTACGCGACCAACCCGCCGCTGTACCCCGCGGTGCACGAGTACTTCCGCACCGCCCAGGTGCCGCTGCTGGCGGTCTGGGGCGAGCGGGACGAGATCTTCGGCCCGGCCGGCGCCAGAGCGTTCGCCCGTGATCTCCCGGACGCCCGGATCGAGCTGCTTCCCGGCGGGCACTTCCTCCTCGAGTCCCACCTCGACGAGGTCGCCGCACTGATCCGCGACTTCCTCGCCACGGCGCTCAGCCGATGACCCGGCGGCCGGCGCGCCGGGGCACGGTGCCCCCGCCCGGGTTCGAACCGGGACTGGACCGGGTTTAAGCCGGCTGCCTCTACCAGTTGGGCTACGGGGGCGGGTGCCGGAGACGCGAACGGGCGGCTCCGGTCGGCACATCCCGTCACGCTCGGCAGTTCAAGGTACCGAACGGAGCGGAAGGTGCCGACCGGAGCCGCCCGGCCAGGGTCACACGAGGAGCGTCAGCCCTTCTCGGCTCGCGCGGCCGACGACTCGGCCTTCTGCTCGGTCTTCTCGCCCTGCGGCTTCGGCGGCACCGACGCCTTGCGGAACTCGTCCCGCGGGTCGTGCAGCGAACCGAGCGAGACGATCTCACGGCCCATGAGGAACTGGCCGACCCACCCGATGAGGATGCGGAGCTTGCGGTTGCCCGTCGGCATCGCCATCACGTGGTAGCCGCGGTGCGCGAGCCACGCCAGCGGGCCCTTGAGCTTGAGGAATCCGAACAGCTCGGCGACGCCCTTGTAGAGGCCGAGCGACGCCACGACGCCCACGCTCTTGTGCTTGTACTCCACGAGCTCGTTGCCCTTGAGCTGCGCGATCATGTTGTCGGCGAGCTGGTTCGCCTCGCGGATCGCGTGCTGGGCGTTCGGCGGGCAGAAGCTGCCGGGGTTGAGCAGGTCCGGCACCGCGGCGCAGTCACCGGCGGCCCAGGCGTCCGGGACCAGCTCGCCGTTCTCGTCCTCGACCTGCAGCGTCGCCCGCACGGTCACGCGACCCATCCTGTCGGCCGGGAGGTCCGAGCTCTCCTTGATGACGGGGTTCGCCTTCACGCCCGCGGTCCACACGATGGTGTCGGAGTCGAACTCGACGCCCGTCGACGTGACCACGTGGCCGTCCTCGCAGGAGTTGAGGAAGGTGTTGAGGTGGAACTCGATGCCGCGCTTCTTCATCTCCTCACGAGCCCACTCGCCCATCGGCTCGGAGACCTCGGGCAGGATGCGACCGGTGCCCTCGATCATCACGAAGCGCAGGTCCTCGGACTCGATCGTCGGGTAGTTGCGCGTCGCGTAGCGCGCCATGTCCTCGATCTCGCCCAGCGCCTCGATCCCGGCGAAGCCGCCGCCGACGAACGTGAAGGTCAGCATCCGGCGGCGCAGGTCGGCGTCCCACGTCGAGGAGGCGACGTCCATGCGGTTCAGCACGTGGTTGCGGACCGCGATGGCCTCCTCCACGTTCTTGAAGCCGATGGCGTTCTCCGCCAGGCCCGGGATGGGCAGGGTGCGCGAGACCGACCCGAGACCCACGACGAGCTGGTCGTACGAGACCTCGTAGTCCGGCCCCACCTCGGGGCGGATGGTGATCTTCTTGTCGCCGTGGGAGATCTGGGAGACCTTGCCCTGCAGCACATCGATCCCCTTGAGGGCGATGCGGTGCGGGGCCACGACGTCACGGGCGTCGATCGAGCCGGCGCCCGCCTCGGGCAGGAACGGCGCGTACGTCATGTACGGCCGCGGGTCGACGACGACGATCGCCGCCTCCCGCTTCCCGAGCTTCTTGCGGAGCCGTCGCGCCACGTAGAGCCCGACGGACCCACCGCCGAGCACGACGACGCGCGGGACCTTGCGCGGACGCGGGGTGGGCGCGGCCGCGTCCTGGGCAGGGGTGTCCGTCGACAGAACGTTCTGAGGCATGGCTCCCAGTCTACGACCGACTACGTCCCGCTCGCGCGCGGGTCCGCTGTACGGTCCGTCACCGCTCCGGGCTGGCGTCGATCACCGCCGTCGGCGCGGGTCTCGGGCCGTCGGAGGTGCCGGACGCCGGGTCCTGCGAGGAGCCGTCGTCCGGCGTCGCGTCGTCGGCAGGTTCCGGGGCGTCGTCCGACGGCACCGGCTCCGGTGCGGTCTCGCCGTCCGCCTCGTCCGGCGCCGCGCCGTCGGGCTCGATCGTCACCGGTGCCTTGAGGAAGGGCCAGGGCATCGTCTCGGGCTGGACGCCGACGACGGGCGCCATGCCCTCGTCCCCCCACTCGACGCCCGTCTCGGGCAGCGCGCGCAGCGGGTAGACGTTCCACCGCTCGCGGCCGTCGGCGGCCGTGGCCGGCCGGAAGTACCAGGGCCCTTCCGTCTGCGGCACCTCCCACATCTCGGCGGTCGCGTCCTCGGAGACTGTCCGCACGGGCCGGCCGCGGTCGTCGTAGAGCTGGACGCCCTTGATCGGGTCGCCGTCCGCGTCGAAGGCGAAGAGGTTGGAGACCTGCATCCCGTCCACCCAGACGCCGTCGTCTCCGGGCACGCCGCCGTAGGCGACGCTCTCCGACTGGTACCGGAGCTGGTTCAGGGCGTCCTGGTAGCCGGCCTCGTACGTCGCCCCGCCGTGCCCGGCGTCGGTGCGCCCGACGTCGCTCGACGTCGCGGCGGCGAACGGCACCAGCAGGACGCCGAGGGCCGTCGCAGCGACGCCTGCACGGGGCAGCCACTGCCGCGGCAGCCACCGGCCCCGGGCCCACTGGACGCTCACCAGCGCGGCGCCCGCCATCACCAGGAAGTGGCCGGCGCGCGTCGGCACGAGGCTGAACGGACCGTTCGCGAACCACGCCACGAGGAGCGCGCCGATCAGCCAGCCGCGAGCGACCCACCAGACCGGCCGCAGCTCCCGTCCGAGCGTGCGCAGCGAGGCCCACTGCGGGGTGGAGGTCAGCGGCTCCATCCGACCGGCCCACCGCGTGCGGGCCCGCGACCACCACGCGGCGACCCCGGCGCGCAAGCCGGGACGCCGCCGTCGCGCCGGGCCGGCAGGGGGCAGGCCGGCGGCAGCACGCAGCTCGGTCGCGTACGCCTCCGCGGTGCCGAAGTACGAGGTGAGGTCGAGCACCACGTCGTCGTGCGGGTCCCCGGCGCGTGCCGCGACCGGTGCGGCGTCGGCGAGCGCCTCGGTGAGATCGGCCTCCAGGCCGCCGGTGAGGTCCTCGGTCACCTCGGGCCCGAGGTCCGCCACGTGCAGCCGGACGGCCTGGGCGTAGCCGCGGACGTGAGCGGCGAGCATCGCGCCGGGGGCGGGGGTCGTGCTGGTGTCGTCGGTGGTCATCACGCGGCCTCGTTCCTGGTCCCGAGGACTCCGCCGACGGTGGCGGCGAACTCCTGCCATTCCTTGCGCTGGATCGCGAGCATCTGCCGCCCGTGGGTGGTGATGCCGTAGTACTTGCGGTGCGGGCCGGCGGCGGAGGGCACGACGTAGCTGGTCAGCGCCCCGTCGGCGTACAGGCGGCGCAGCGTGCCGTACACCGACGCGTCCCCCACGTCGTCGAGGCCCTGCGAGCGCAGCCTGCGCACGACGTCGTAGCCGTAGCCGTCCTCCGCCTCGACGACGGCGAGCACGGCGGCGTCGAGCACTCCCTTGAGCAGCTGTGTGGTGTCCACGGTCCCTCCCCGTCCGGTCCTGTGCGGCAGACACTACTGCGCGATGCGCACTACTGGCTACCCACGCGCCGAGACGTGCGAGCAGTCGACGTCGGGCGAGGTCAGGCGAGGGAGAGGGCGATGCCGTCCAGGATGTCGCTCTCGGAGGTCACCACGTGCGTCAGCGCGCCGCCCGACGCCGCGACCTCGTCACGGACCCGCGACACGACCTGCGACCACACCAAAGCCCCGGCGCCGATCACGTCCGCCCGACCGGGATGCATGAACCCGAGCGCGAGACGCTCAGCGCGCGTCCGGCCCAGCAGGTCCTCGCAGGCAGCCAGCACATCGGGCACGCTCAGCACCGCGCCGTTGATCGCCTCGCGCCGATAGCTGGCGAGCCCCAGCGCGTGCGCCGTCACCGACGTCACCGAACCGGCCAGGCCCACCAGCGTCGACGTCCGCCCCAGCGGCACGACGGCGGAGGCCGCGTCGAGCGCCGACGTCACGTCCGCACGGGCACGCGAGGTCTCCGCGGCCCCGGGCGGGTCGGAGTGCAGGTGACGCTCGGTGAGCCGCACGGAGCCGACGTCCATCGAGACCGCCGCGTCCGGCGTCGTCGTCCCCAGCACGAGCTCGGTCGAACCACCACCGAGATCCACCACGAGGTACGGGCCGGGGTGCTCGCTCGCGGACCCGCTCGTGGCGCCGCGGAAGGACAGCAGCGCCTCCTCCTGGCCCGAGACGACCTCCGGGTCGACCCCGAGCGCGGCACGGACGCCGTCCGCGAAGTCGGCACGGTTGCGCGCGTCCCGGGTGGCCGAGGTCGCCACGAACCGGACCCGGGTCGCCCCGAGCTCGGCGGCCACCTTGGCGTAGCCTCGGGAGGCCGCCAGGGTGCGCTCGAGGGCCTCCGGCGCGAGCTCGCCGGTGCGGTCCACGCCCTGGCCGAGACGCACGATCTCCATGCGCCGGTCGAGCTCGGTGAGCGTGCCGTCACCGGCGACGTCGGCGACCAGGAGACGGATCGAGTTGGTGCCGCAGTCCACGGCGGCGACACGGGTGCTGCTGCTCATCACGACCGCACCCTCTCATCCGGGGCCGACACGCGCCCGGGCGGGACCATCAGCACGAGCACCGGTCCGGCCGCCACTGGTCACGCACCCGCTCCAGGGCCTCGTCACCCAGCGGGTTCACCCCGGGGCCCGCCGCGAGCGCGTGCCCCATGAGCACGTGGAGACACTTGACGCGCGTGGGCATGCCACCGGCCGAGATGCCCTCGACCTCCTCGACGTGCCCCAGCTCCGCACGCCGGGCCAGATAGTGCTCGTGCGCACGCCGGTACGCCGCCGCGAGCTCGTCGTCCTCCGTCAGCCGCTGCGACATCTCCCGCATGACGCCGTCCGCCTCCAGCCGAGAGGCCGCAGCGACCGCGCCCGGATGGGTCAGGTAGTACGTGGTCGGGAACGGCGTGCCGTCGGGCAGCCGCGGAGCGGTACGCACCACCAGGGGGCGCCCGCACACGCAGCGGGCGGCGATGCCCACCACCCCGCGCGGCGCACGGCCGAGCTGCTCGGCGAGCACCTCGAGGTCGCGGTCGGTCACGGCGGTCGGGTCGTCGGTGAGGTCTGCGGATGTCTCGGAGGTCACGGGGTCATTCTCCCCCGTCGGTGCCACCCGGTTCCACGTCGACGCCGTCGCCCTCGTCACGACCGACCGTCGTGGCGCGCGCATCGGTCACCTGGACCGACTCCCACATCGCCTGGTACCAGGGCGCACCGGTCGGGCCGGCAGGGCGAGCCGGCTCCGTCGGCGCCTCGTCCCCCGCCGGGGTGCCGCCGTCGGCCACCTCGTCCGCGTCGACGACACGCCACACCGTGTCGCCCGGCATCACGTAGTTCAGCCGGGTGCGCGCCTGCTCGACCACGTACGAGCGGTCGTCCCAGCGGCCGAGCTCGTTCTCCAGCCTCGCGCGCTCCGACTCGTGCGCGGAGAGCTCGGCCTGCAGCCGGTCGATCTCGGCACGCTGCTGCACGGCGCCGCGCACCGTCGGCAGCAGCAGCACGAACGCCAGCAGCACCACCACGGACAGCACGAGCAACCGGACGGTGAGGACCTCGGGCAGCACGAGGCCGAGCCGGCTGCGGCGCCGGTCGTCACGCGCCGGACCAGCAGGCCGGCGGGCGCTCCTGCTCTTCGACGGTGCGGCCTTGCTCGCACCCGCCGCCCGCGAGCGGGCCGTGGACGGCGCCGGACGCGCCGCCGTCCGGGTCCCCGGCCGGGAAGCAGGTCGGCGGGTTCGCGGGGCGGCAGGGCGACGGGAGGGCACCCCCCGATTGTGCCGAACCCGACGGCGGGCGCCCACGACCGCCGTCGGCGCGCCACCGCGTCCCCACTCGCCCCTTTTACCGATGTCGGTAGTTCGTGTCGAGATCGGCAGTGCGCACTGCCGATCTCGACACGAACTACCGACATCGGTAAAACGCCACAGCGGGCGGGGACGACGACGGCCGGTCACCTCACGCGGAGATGACCGGCCGTCGTCGGGCCTGGGAAGGCCGAGTGTGTCAGCCCTGGAAGCGGGGGAACGCCGAGCGACCGGCGTACCGGCCGGCGTCGTCGAGCGCCTCCTCGATGCGCAGGAGCTGGTTGTACTTGTTGATGCGCTCACCACGGGCCGGGGCGCCGGTCTTGATCTGACCGGCGTTGGTGGCCACGGACAGGTCCGCGATGGTGGTGTCCTCGGTCTCGCCGGAACGGTGCGAGGTCATCGTGGTGAAGCCGTTGCGCTGCGCGAGCGTCACGGCGTCGAGCGTCTCGGTGAGGGAGCCGATCTGGTTGAGCTTGACCAGCAGCGAGTTCGCGGCCTTCGTCTCGATGCCCCTGGCGAGACGCTCCGGGTTGGTGACGAACAGGTCGTCACCGACGATCTGCACCTTGTCGCCGACCTTCGCCACGAGCGCGGACCACGAGTCCCACTCGTCCTCGGACAGCGGGTCCTCGATGGAGACCAGCGGGTAGTCCGCCACGAGCCCCTCGTAGAACGCGACCATCTCGTCGGGCGTCTTGGCGCCGCCCTCCCACTGGTACGAGCCGTCCGAGAAGAACTCGGTCGCGGCCACGTCCAGCGCCAGCGCGACGTCGGAGCCCGGCGTGTAGCCGGCCTTCTCGATCGCCGTGATGATCAGGTCGAGCGCCGCACGGTTGCTCGACAGGTTCGGGGCGAAGCCGCCCTCGTCACCCAGACCGGTGGCCAGGCCCTCGGCCTTCAGCACCGACTTCAGCGCGTGGTAGACCTCGGTGCCGGTGCGCAGCGCCTCCTTGAAGGTGTCCGCACCGATCGGGGCGATCATGAACTCCTGGATGTCCACGTTCGAGTCCGCGTGGGACCCGCCGTTCAGGATGTTCATCATCGGCACGGGCAGCACGTGGGCGTTGGGGCCGCCGACGTAGCGGAACAGGTCCAGGCCCGCGCTCTTCGCCGCCGCCTTGGCCACCGCGAGGGAGACGCCCAGGATCGCGTTCGCGCCCAGCTTGCCCTTGTTCGCGGTGCCGTCGAGCTCGATCAGCGTCTGGTCGATGAGGCGCTGCTCCTCGGCGTCGTACCCGATGAGCTCCGGGGCGATGTCGTCGATGACGGCGTTGACCGCGCCCTCGACGCCCTTGCCCAGGTAACGGCCGGAGTCGCCGTCCCGGCGCTCGACGGCCTCGAAGGCGCCCGTGGAGGCGCCCGACGGGACGGCGGCACGGGCGAACGTCCCGTCGTCGAGGGCGATCTCGACCTCCACGGTGGGGTTGCCGCGAGAGTCGAGGATCTCGCGCGCGCCAACGGCTTCGATGCTTGCCACGGATGCTCCTTTGAGAGGGCACGCGGGCCGCCGCGGCCCGGCTCAGGCACGCATGCGCCCGGGACCGCCGACGCCCGCGACGATGGAGGGTTGACGCCCCCAGCGTAGCCCCGTCCCGGAACCGGTGCGCCCGCGCCCACGTGGTGGGCCACCCGCCGGGCGCCCACCCACTATCGTGATGGCGGTGGACGGCTTCTGGAACTTCATCGGCTCCTACTGGTGGCTGGTCTTTCCGCTGAGCGGCGTCGTCGGCGGATGGTTCAAGGGCGCCCAGAAGTGGGACGAACGCCGCCGCCGCGACAAGATCGAGCTGTACCGGCTCAAGCACGCCGACAAGCTCGCCACCGCCGAGGCGGAGGAAGCCCTCACGAGCGAGATCGACCGGACGCTCGCCGAGCACGACCGCACGAACGAGCGTTGGCTCGAGTACGAGCTCGACGCCGTGAAGAGCCTCGAGTTCCCCGTCATCACCGACATGCGCGAGCAGGTCACCGTGGACTTCCACCGCGCCCGCCGCGACGCCGACGACCTCCGGCCCGACGACCCGGAGGAGCTGCGCGACCGGAAGCGGCTCGAGCGCTACCGCGCGGCGGTCCGCGAGTACCAGCTCACCTTCGACATCGCCGAGCGCGAGGCGAAGCGCCGTCGGGCCTCCGACTTCACCTCCGAGGAGCGCCGGGCGCTCGACCGAGCCAAGAAGCTCCTGGCGCTCGCCGACGACGAGGGAGCCACCCAGGTGGAGCGGCAGTCGGCCTACCGCCGGGCCACCAAGGAGCTGGAGGGCATCCTCGTGCTGCCGGACGCCGCCACCGAGGCTCTCGAGCAGCGCATCGCGGGCATGCTCGAACAGGCGCCCGAGCCCGACCCGGGGGCCTGAGCGCGGCCCGGACGGCGCCGTCCGCGGAGGTAGTGCCCGAACGGGACGTCCGGGCACTACCTCGGCGCGAGCGCTGCTACCTCGGCGCGAGTCGTACTACCTCGCGGGGTGGGTCAGCCCAAGGGCTTCCAGGGCCCGTGCCGATCGCCCGGGGCCTGGTTGCGGGTCCACCACTTCGCCTCGTAGCGGTCGCCGTCGTGCACGACGACATCGCCCGCGGTGAAGATGCGTGAGTCGGTCCACTGCGCCGTCCCGTCCGACGCCGTGGCGATCTCCTGCCACGAGCCCCAGGGCGAGCTGCCCGGCTCCTCGGTGGTCCACCACGACGCGCGGTACAGGGCGCCGTCGTGAGTCACCTCGTCGTCGGCCGTGTAGACCTGCCCGGACTCCCAGTCCGGCGCGGGCGGCACGGGCGCCGCCACCAGCTCGGCCACGCCCCAGCGGTGCGTGTACTGGTAGCCGGTGCCGGTCGGGTCGGCCCAGGTGGTCACCGAGGTCCGGGCGCCGTCGGTGGCGTCGTTGACCTGCAGGTCCAGGCCCTGGAACGTCCCCGCACCGCCCTGGTCGAGCAGGTCGATCGCGGCTTCGACGAGGTAGCCGTCCTCGGTCAGCGTGGCCGCCGAGGTCAGCCGGGCCTCCTGCTCTGCCGCGTCACCCGTGCCGAAGGACACCACGTTCTCCGCGCTGATGCGGATCTGCGTGTCCTGAGCCCGGTAGGCACCGCTCTTGGCGTTGCCGGCGTCGAGGAAGATCTCCACCGAGTCCTGGATCCAGGGGTCGGAGCCGCTGACGTCCACGGCCAGGTCCGGCACCTCTGCCAGCACGTACAGCGTGTCGTCCGTCCACAGGGTCCGGAAGGTCCCCACGGCACCGTCCGACCCCTCGACGCGGTTCGCCGTGGTCACGGCGTTCGCCGCGGACCACACCTCGTCGACCTCCCCGTCCACCGTGGGTGCCTCCGGCGCCTCGACCACCTCGACGTGGCTCAGCTCCTCGAGCAGCGAGAGCGTGCCGTACGCGCCGGGGGTGTTCCACCCGGCGGACGTGCCGCCGTCGTCCACCTGGACGTCGAGGGCGAGCGTGTCTCCCTCGGCGACGCCGCCGAGCGGCAGGTGCGCCACGACGTCGTACCCGGCGTCGGTCTCGACGACCTCGGCGGTCGCATCCCCCGTCACTGTGCCGTCGCGGCCGACGACGGCGGTCGTGCCGTCGAGGTCGAACGTGACGGCGTCGCTCGCCTCGGCCGCACCGTCGGTGACGGACACGTAGGCGGTGAGGTGGTCGGCGGCCCAGCGCAGCTGGAACCCGGCGACGTCCTCGCCGGCCGCGGTGATCTCGTGCAGCGGCAGGCGGTCCCACCGGGGCGAGGAGGCCGCGGAGCCGTCGAGGTCCACGGTGCCGGCGAAGACGTTGGCCGACCGCTGCTGGACGGGCAGGTCGCCGTCGACGATCCCGAAGTAGGCCGGCTTGGCCTGGTAGGCATCGTCGAAGACCAGCGGCGCCCCGTTGTCGGCACGCCAGGAACGGCCGTCGGTCAGGCCCCAGACCGTGGCGGCGTGCAGCGAGTCGGCGTGGTCGCGGAACATCCGGAACGCGTCCCGGAACCAGTAGCCCTGCTCGATGAGGTTCGCCTCGGTCTCGGGGGTGCCGATGGTGACGTCGAGCTCGGTGACGGCCTGGGTGACCGGCATGCTCTCGAACCGCTCGAGCGCGGTCTCCAGGGCCGAGACCGGCGTGGCGAGCGAGACGTGGAACTGGTGCCCCACGCCGTCGAGCGGCACACCGCGCTCGAGCATGCGCTCGACGAGGGCGACGTAACGGTCCTGCTTGCCACCCTGCTCGGTGTTGTAGTCGTTGATGAGGAGCTTGACCGGGCGGTCCGCGCCGTCGGCGGCGTGGAGGTCGTTGAAGGCCTCGTCGGCGTACTCGAACGACAGGTCGATGAACTCCTCGCCGAGGATCCGGTACCACTCGCTGCGGCGCAGGCCGTCGTCCGTGGCGCCGTCAGAGATGACCTCGTTGACCACGTCGAAGGCGTTCACCGGGTTGTCGGCACCGAACTCGCCGTAGGTGGCCAGCCACTCGACGACGGCGAAGATGTGCTCCCGGAGCCGGTCACGCAGAACCTGCTGGTCGGCGGCGGAGTCCGTGAGCGGCTCCCCCGCGTCGTCGGTGAAGAACCATTCCGGCGTCTGGGAGTGCCACGTCAGCACGTGGCCGTACATCGCGAGGTCGTTCTCGGCCGCGAAGTCCATCAGCGCGATCGCCTCCGGGTGCGGACGGAACGTGCCTTCGTCGTCGTACCAGGCCTCCGGCTTCATGTGGTTCTCGGCCGTGATCTGGTTGAAGTGCCGCAGGAGCAGCTCTGCGGCCGACCCGCTGGTCTCTCGCGAGTCGATCGCCACGCCCGTCGCGAACGGCACGGTGTCCTTGATCGGCGTGAGGTCCTGGACCACCGCCGGCTCGGGCACGGCGACCACGACGTCGTCCACCAGGATGTCGCTCGTGTTGGTGCCGTTGTAGTCCGTCTCGAGGTAGAGGACCTGCTCCTCGCCCGCCGGGGCCTGGAAGGAGCCGGTGACCTCGGTCCAGCCGTCCGCCGTCACACCGGACCACTGCGCGAGCGTCGCGTACGACGTCGAGCCGTCGGCGGTGGTGGCCAGCGACAGCCAGACGGCGTCCGCCTCCTGATCCTCGGCGAACCGCACCTGTGCGCTGAACTCGTAGCGCACCCCGGAGGTCAGCGCCTCCGAGACGTCCCGGCCGATGCCGTCGCCCTGCCCGTCACGGTCGGTGACCAGCGCGGCGGCCTCGCCCGAGACGGCGTCCGCCGTCGTGATCTCCACGGTGGGGTCGGTCTCGTCCCCGGTGCGCGGGCCCCAGCCGTCCAGGCCGTCCTCGAAGTCGGTGCTCAGCACGGCGCCGGACGCCGGGGGCGTGCCCTGCACCTGCGTGAACTCCCAGCCGTCGGCCAGGCGCTCGGTGACCACGGTCTCGACCGCGGCGAGTGACCCGGAGCGGTCGCCGCCGCCGTCATGCACCAGGACGAGCTCGCCGTCGGTCATCGCGGCGCGCAGGTTCTCGGTCAGCGTCGCCTCGTCCTGCGTCTCCCAGTCGGCGATCGTGTTCGTCACCGCGAGCGGCTGCATGCCGAGGTTCACGGCGACGGCGGAGGTGGCGCCCCACGAGCCGTTCGGCGCGCGCCAGAACGGCACCTTGGCCTGCGGGTCGCCGAGAGCGTCACGGATGATGTCGAGGTTGGCGATCATGTCCGCCTGGGCCTGCTCCGGTGTCATCGAGCCCATGTCGGCGTAACCGGTGGAGTGGTTGCACAGGGTGTGCCCCTCGTCCACGATCCGGCGCAGGATCTCCGCGCCGCCGTCGGCCTCGATGTTCTGCCCGATGACGCAGAACGTGGCGGGCAGGTCGTGCTCGGCGAGGAAGTCGAGCAGCGCGGGCGTGGTGCCCGGGTTCGGGCCGTCGTCGAAGGTCAGCGCGGCGACCGGGCCTCCCGCGGTGCCGGGCTGCGCCGCGGACACCGGGGTGGCGGTGGGGCTGACCGCGCCGCCCGGGACGAACCCGTCGGGCAGGCTGCTGTCGACCTCCTGGCCGGTGATCACCAGGTCGTCCACGAGGAAGTCGGGGTGGACGTCGCCGACGGGGGCGGCCTCCAGGTAGAGCTGGGCGTCGGTGAGGCCGGCGGGCATCGTGTACGTGCCGCCCACCTGGACCCACTCGTCAGCCGTGGCCTCGACCGCTCCACCGACCCAGGTGTACGCGTCGCCGTCGGCGGAGGTCTCCTGGACGGTGAAGTGGAGGTCGGTGGCGTCCGGCGCCTCGGCGGGCAGCTTGACCCAGGCCTCGACCTGGTACACGCCGTCCTCGGCGAACAGTCCGCTGACGTCGGTGGCCGGGCCGTTCCACTCCCCCGTGCGGCCGGTCACCGCGAGGGCGCCGGCGCCGGTGCGCGCGTCGTCGGTGATTTCGAGCTCGACCGGGCCGCGTGGGCCCCAGGGGTCCGACGCCGTGTCGAAATCGTTTTCTAGCACGACGGCGTCGTCCGCCACCGCTGCTGACGCTCCCATGACGGCGGCACCTGCTGCACCGCTCGCCGCCAGCGCGGCCGCGGTGAGCCCCGCGACCGTCCTGGTGATCCTTAGCCTCATCGTCGCTCCCTTGCGATGTGCGACCGGGGCACCGGCCTCGATGCTCGCGGCCCCGGGCGGGGCGCGCCGCGCCCCGTCATCCGGCACGCTACGGGGGCGCCGATTTAAGGTCAATGGCTGAACGAACCGCTGCGAAATCGTTATCTACCGCGACAGCGGTCCTCCGGCGTTCATCGCCGGATCAGTACGGGCAACGTGCGTGCCGGCTCATCACGGTGTCCGGCAGGAGTTGTCACGAGCCGGCACGCACGTTGGTCTGTCGGGGACGTCAGTCGCGCAGCAGGTCCTGGTCGCGCAGGTCCGCGAGGAAGCTCGCGGTGTCGGCCCGCGCGACGGACTCGTCGATCCCGTAGGCGTCCACGAGCGCACCGACGAGCTGGTCCTCGGTCGCGCCGTCGGCCAGCGTCTGGGCGAGCAGGGTGCCGGCCGCGTTGGTCGTCAGGTACTTCGAGGTGTTCAGGTCGAGGAGCACCAGCTCGCCGTCGACCTCCTGCCAGGTCAACCCGTCTGCCCGCAGCCGCATGGTGTTCTCCGATCGTCGCGGTCGTCCGCAGGCATCAAACCACCGCTGGAAGTGCCTCACCGGCCGATCGAGCGATTTCATCCGCAGGCGCCCGCCATTCACCCGCTCACCAGCCCTTTTCACCCTCGCCCCGCCTGCCATCGCCAGATCGTGCTGGGAATACTGAAACGGTCCGGCACCGACAACCAGGAGGTACTCCCATGTACGAGGCACCCAGCATCCGCGAGGTCGGCACGGTCGCCGACGTCACGCTCGAGGGCCAGCTCGCCCTGAACTACGACGGCGACCTGTTCCGCGGCCCCAAGGACGGCGGCGGTGGCGGGGTCTCCTGACCCTCTCCCGCAGCACGTCGGCGGCCCCGCGGCACCGTCGCGGGTGCCGCCGACCGGCGCGGAGACCGACATGACTCTCGACGTCCATCGACCCACGCCGCGCGAGATCGCCTGGTCGTGGCTCCCCGGCCTGGTCGAGCCCCCACCACGCCGACGGACGTCGGCCTCTCCCCTCGACACCCTCGTCGCGGCCATCGCGCACCACGCCGGCACGCGCCAGATCTTCGTCACGTTCTCGGGAGGCCGAGACTCCTCGGCCGTCCTGGCCGCGGCGTGCCGAGCCACCGCCCTGGCCGGCGCACCAGACCCGATCCCGGTGACGTTCGTCTATCCGGGGATCGCCGAGGCCGACGAGTCCGACTGGCAGCACGCCGTCGTCAGCCACCTGGGGCTCCGCGCCTGGTGGCGCATGCCCGTCACCACCGAGAACGACCTGCTCGGGCCGGCAGCCCAGGACAGCCTGCGCCGCCACGGCCTGCTCTGGCCGGCCACCATGCACGCACGCTGGCCGCTGCTCGAGCGGTGCGCCGGCGGCGCCGTCCTCACCGGGGAGGGAGGCGACGAGGTCTTCGGCGACCGCCGCATCCGGCCGCTGCGCCGAGCTGCACTGCATCCCTTCGCCCCCGGCAGCCCTCGCCGAGCAGCGGTGACGTCTCTCGCTCCCGGCCTGCTCCGCTCCCGGCAGCACGCCATGCCGTTCACGACGCCATGGCTCCGGGCCGACGCGCGGCGCGAGCTCGCCGAGCGCGTGTGCGCCGACGACCTCGCCGAGCCGCTGGCCTTCGGTGGCTCGCTGCGGTGGGTCGCGCGCCGGCGATCGGTCACCGAGTTCTTCCGGACCTACTCCGCGCTGGCCGCCGAGCACGACGCGGTGGTCACCCACCCGCTGCTCGACCCGACCTTCCTCGCTGCCGTCGCCCACCGGCACCCGACAGGTTTCTCCTCGCGCACCGACGGCATGCGAGCGGTCTTCCGCGACGTCCTCCCGGACACGGTCCTCGCGCGCACCTCCAAGGCGACCTTCACCCTCGCCTACCTCGGCGAGGCCACCCGGGAGTTCGCCCAGAACTGGGACGGCAGGGGTGTGCCGCACGACCTCGTCGACGCCGAGGCCCTGCAGGAGGCATGGTCGAGCGAGCGTCCACCCGGCCCCACCGGTCTGCTGCTCCAGTCCGCCTGGCTCGCCAGCCAGGTCCGCAGCCCCGCCGAGGGCGCCGCGTGAACGCGCGACGGCGCGTCACCGGCCTGCTGCGAGCAGTCCGGTCGGCATCGGTCTACCTGGTGGCCGAAGCTGGTCTGCGGACGCTCGGCCTGCGGCGGACCGCCGCTCTGCTCGGCCTGCGCCTCGGCGGCGCTCCGGGCTCGACGGCCCGCCCAGCCTTCGACACCACGCAGCTCACGTCCCGCGAGCTGCGCGCGCTGCGCATCGACCGGCGCGTCCTGCGCCTGCGCTGGGTCAACGGCACGTGCCTGCGCACGGCCCTGCTGCTGGGCCGCACGCTGCGTTCCCGCGACCCGCAGATCGTGCTGGGTGTGCGGCGCGACGGTACCGAGCTGCGGGCGCACGCCTGGCTCCGCATCGACGGTGCCGACCTCGACCCCGAGGGCGCGACGTGGATGTACCTGGAGTTCGACCAGACACGGATCGGGAGCCCTGCATGACCACCACGCTCTACGGACTGTCCATCGACAGCGACGTCCCGATGCCCTCCCGCACCGGGACCGTCGCCGCCGACGGCCGCGTCCGGCTGCGGCGCGGGGCGGACCGTAGCCACACGTTCGACGATCCCCCGGGTCAGGTCCTCCTGCACTACGCCAGCCCCGAGCGCCCCTGGTACACGGCGACGCGGACCGCAGACGGCTACGTGCTCAGGTTCCACGGCACCTGCGACTTCGTGCTCGGGCCGAACCTCGAGGACGTCTCGTGGCACGTGGTCGAGGGCGCCGACACCGGCGTGGCACGGGTGCTCGCCTCCGGTGCGCTCATGGCATTCCAGCTGTACCTGCGCGGGCACGTCGTCCTGCACGCCAGCGCCGTCCAGCTCGGTGGCGCGGCGGTCGGGTTCGTCGGGCGGTCGGGCATGGGCAAGTCGACGATGGCGGCGCTGCTGTGTGCCGAGGGTGGAGCGCTCGTCACCGACGACGTCTTGCGGGTCGACGACCCCGGGAGCAACGCGGTCGCCCGGCTCGGCGCCACCGAGCTGCGCCTGCGCAAGGGTGCCGACACCCTGACCGAGAGATTCGGTGCGGACTCCCCGCACCAGGGCCGCAGCGCCGACGGACGCGACCTGCTGGCACCCGGACGTCCGGCCGACGACGGCGTCCCGCTCCGCGCGCTCGTGGTCCCGCTCCCCCGGCGGGACGCTGACGAGCTCCAGGTCGACCAGGTCCGCGGAGCCGACGCGGCGTTCGCCCTCATGCAGTTCCCACGCCTGCTCGGCTGGCAGGACCCCCAGGTCACCGCAGCGCAGTTCGCCGGGGTGTCGACCCTCGCCGCGAACGTCCCCGTCTTCACCGCCCAGGTGCCGTGGGGGCCGCCGTTCCGCGAGCGCCTGGGAGCCGAGCTAGTCGCGGCGCTGGGCGATCAGGGGGCGGCGCTGGACCAGCCGTCCGGGAAGTACGCCCCGGCCTGAAGGTCGAACAGCTCGGCATACAGTCCGCGCTCGGCCATCAGCTCGGCGTGCGTACCGGACTCGACGACCCGCCCGGAGTCCATCACGTAGATCCGGTCCGCTCCCCGCACAGTGGCGAACCGGTGCGAGATGAAGAGGGCTGACCGGCCGCGCAGGGTCTCCCGCAGCGAGGTGAACAGGGCGTGCTCGGCCCGCGGGTCCAGCGCCGCCGACGGTTCGTCGAGGATGACCAGGTCGGCGTCACGGTAGAACGCGCGGGCGATGGCGACCCGCTGCCACTGCCCGCCGGACAGGTCCGAGCTGTCGTCGAACATCCGTGACAGGCGCGTGGCATATCCGTGCGGCAGGCGGGCCAGGGCGCCGTCCACCCCGGCGGCTCGTGCGGCCTGCCGGACCTGCTCGGCGCCGTGCGGGTCACGGCGGGCCTGGGGCCCGGCACCGTCGAGCGCGATGTTCTCCGCCGCGGAGAACGCGTAGCGGACGAAGTCCTGGAAGATCACCGCGACCCGGCTGCGCAGGTCGTCCTCGGCAAGCTTGCTGTACGGCGTCTCACCCCAGAGCACCGTGCCGTCGTCCGGCTCGTACAGCCCGGCCAGCACCTTCGCCGCTGTGGTCTTGCCCGACCCGTTCTCCCCGACGACGGCGACCACCTCCCCCGGTCCCACCTCGATCGACACGTCGGTCAGCGCCTCGACCGACGCGCCGGGGTACCGGAAGGTCGCGCCGTCGATCCGGACCCCCGCGAACGGTGGCATCCCGTCGACGGCGCGGGGAACCGTGGAGGCCTCGTCCTCGTGGTGCCGGAAGAAGGCCTCGAGGTCGTCGAGGTAGAGCCCTGACTCGTGGATCTGCTGTATGCCGCCCACCAGCCCCTGGATCTGCCCCTGCAGGGCGCGGATCCCCACGATGGCGGCACCTGCGTCGGCGACGCTGACCTCGCCACGAGAGATCAGCAGCACCAGGAGCAGCAGCGTGGCCACGAGCACGAGACCGGACAGCGTCTGACCGAGCACCGACAGGCGCAGCCGACGGCCGAGGTGCCGGCGCAACGCCGCGAGGTACGTGTCGTACAGGGCGCGGAACCGTTCGCGCAACCAGGGCGCCACCTGGAAGGCCCGGATCTCCTTCGCCTCGTCCCGGCTGGTCTGCACGTAGTTGACGTAGGTGCGCTCGCGCTGGTTGGTCGTCTGGTCGACGGAGAACCGGAACTCCAGCGCGCTCTCGCGGCGGCTGGTCAGCAGCACCGGGACGGCGCCGACCGCGAGCAGCGGGAGCAGCCACGGGTACAGCGAGACGAGCGCCGCCCCGACACCGAGGCAGGCGGCCAGCGCCCCGATCACGGTGAACAGCCCTTGCGTGACCTGGAACGGCCGGGACATGGCGCTCTGCCGCACGCGCTGCAGGTTGTCGAAGTACTCCGGGGACTCGAAGTTGCGCAGCGGGACGGTGGTCGCCACGTCCTGCACCTTCTCGGCCATGGAGCGGGCCACCAGCTCGCCGACCAGCCGCCGCACGCTGCCCTGCGCCACGGTGACGACGGAGCCGAGCGCCATGAGACTCGCGAGCGCCACCACCGACCACACGAGGCCCGGCGTGATGCCGGCGTCGGGCAGGTCCAGGATCCGCTCGAGTACCTGCGCGACGACCAGCACCTGCAGGGCGAGCGCCACGGCGGCGGTGACCTGCAGTGCCACGAGCGTCATGAAGAGGCCAGGGCTGCACCGCCACACGATCCTGGTCGAACGGCGCACGAGGTCGACCAGCCGTCGTCCCTTGGCGGTGACCGAACCACCGCGCCCAGCTTCGCCGTCGCCCGTGGCGGTCCGGACGGCGCTCACCGTCGCTCACCGCTCGCGGCGGCGGCGAAGTACGCGTCCCGGGCACCGGCGTGGGGCACGTCCTGCTGGAGCGGCCACGCGACGTCGCGCCCGGTCCGATGACGCCAGCCGTCCCGGCGTGCCCGGGCGTGCAGCGCGACGAGGTGGCCTGCGCTGGCGACGACCGACGCTCGCGCGGCGCTGTACACGGCGCCGCCGAGCCGGGGGTCTCCCGGGAGCCCGGGGAAGGGGTGCCGGGCGTCGCGTGCGCGGGCCAGCCGGCCCCAGGATCCCGCGGCGGCACGCTCGAAACCGGAGTGCGGCACTCCTGGCTCCCCGGCGACGCGGTACGCCCGGTCCAGGACGAGGGCCACCGGGACCTCCGCACGCGCGGCACGGGAGCGGTCGCACAGCACGTCCCAGTCGACCTGCTGCGCGGCGTAGTAGGCGTCGGCGAGCCACATCAGCCGGTTCGCACCGGCCTGGGCGGCATGGACCGCGACGTGCAGCGCCTGGTCCTCGGGGTCGAGCATCGGCACCGAGGTGGCCGAGAGCTCACGGTGGCGCCGTCGCGCCAGCATCGCGTCGACGTCGAGGGCGAAGGCCCGGCGCACGGACGGCGCGACCGCGAGGTGCCAGTGCAGGTCCACGTGCGTGCCGTGGCGACCCACCATCGCCAGCTCCCCGCGTCGCGACGCCCGCAGCGCCGGCCAGTTGCGGTCGAGGAGCCGGCCGCCCTCGGCCTCGACGATCTCGACGGCGTCCCGGAACGCCGCGGGCTGCACGAGCAGGTCCAGGTCGTAGTACTCGCGCATGTCGGCGTGCGGCCAGACGACGGAGGCGAGGGTCGCGCCCTTGACGACGACCCAGGCGATGCCAGCCCGGTCCAGGGCCGCGCCGAGGACCTTGAGGTCCTCCAGCGCCCGCAGGTGGCGGAGCATCTGCCGGTTGCGCCCCACCTCCAGCGGTGCCCGCCATGCCTCGGGGACCTCGGACCAGCCCCGCACGGCACGCGCGACGGCCGGTGTGACCCGGTGCAGAAGGCCTGCTTCCCACAGCTCTTCGCCCGTCACCCGTCCCAGCTCGTCGGAGAAGACGCCCGGCCGGTCGAACGCGGCGTCGAGCAGCAGCTGCGCCAGTGGGCGCAGAGCCGAGCCGGTCGCCCGCGCTGCGGGCCGTTCCACGAGTTCCACCTGCTGAGCATCGCTCGCCGGAGGCCCGCAATGACACCGCGGACGCAGATTTCACCCGAGCCGACCTGGCGTCGCTCCTGCCGGACGGCTCACCGCACAGCGTCCTGCTGTGGGTCGCGTCGGTGGGCGACCGCCTGGCGTTCCTCGCCGGTCCGGGGTCGACGTCGACCGGGCGAGCGCCGCGTCCTTCGCCGGAGGCCGGCGTCGCCCGAGGCGGTCGGCCGGCCGTGCTGCGCCTACCGCGCCGCGGTCCCGACCGACGCCGCGGCCGCCACCTCGCCGAGGATCACAGCATCGATGAGCTGCCGCGCCCAGGTGAGCAGAGCGGTGCCGCGCAACGGCTTGCCGCCGATCCGCGCCGTCGTCGGGAACGGCACCAGGACGGCCCGGATGCCGGGCTTGAGGATCGTGCCGGGGTAGAGCCGCTTGAGCCGCATCTGCGCCGACTCGGGCAGGTCGACCGGCGCGAACCGGATGTGCTTGCCCTGAGCGGTCACGTCCGCCAGGCCGGCGCGGCGGGCGTGGTTGCGGAACTCGGCGACCTCGAACAGGGCCTCCGTGGGTTCCGGCAGGGCTCCGTACCGGTCGACGAGCTCGTCGCGCACCTCGGTGAGCGCGGCCGCGTCCTGGGCGGCGGCGATCTTCTTGTACGCCTCGAGGCGCAGGCGCTCGGTGGCGATGTACGTCTCGGGCAGGTGGGCGTCCACCGGCAGCTCGATCGTCATCTCCGGCGCCTCGGCCTCGGCGTCGCCGCGGAACGCCGCCACGGCCTCCCCCACCATGCGCACGTACAGGTCGAACCCGACGCCGGCGATGTGCCCGGACTGCTCGCCGCCGAGCAGGTTGCCCGCGCCGCGGATCTCGAGGTCCTTCATGGCGATCTGCATGCCCGCGCCGAGGTCGGTGTTGGCCGCCATCGTGGCCAACCGGTCGTGCGCCGTCTCGGTGAGGGGACGCTCCGGCGGGTAGAGGAAGTAGGCGTACGCCCGCTCCCGGCCACGGCCGACGCGACCGCGGAGCTGGTGGAGCTGCGACAGCCCGAGAGTGTCGGAACGCTCGAGGATGAGGGTGTTCGCGTTCGAGATGTCCATACCGGTCTCGATGATCGTGGTGCAGACCAGCACGTCCAGCTCCTTCTCCCAGAAGGCGCGGATCACCTGGTCGAGCTGCTGCTCGCTCATCTTGCCGTGCGCGACGCCGATCCGGGCCTCCGGTACGAGCTCGGCCAGCCGCGTCGCGGCCCGCTGGATGGACTCGACCTTGTTGTGCACGTAGAAGACCTGTCCCTCGCGCAGGAGCTCGCGCCGGACCGCCGCGGAGATCTGCCGCTCCTCGTACCCGCCGACGTAGGTCAGGACGGGGTGGCGCTCCTCGGGCGGCGTCGCCAGCGTGGACATCTCGCGGATGCCGGTCACCGCCATCTCCAGCGTGCGCGGGATCGGCGTCGCCGACATGGCCAGGACGTCCACGTTGGTGCGCAGCTGCTTGAGCGTCTCCTTGTGCTCGACGCCGAACCGCTGCTCCTCGTCGATGATCACCAGGCCGAGGTCCTTGAAGTGCACCGACCCCGTGATGATGCGGTGGGTACCGATGACCACGTCGACGGTGCCGTCCTTGAGGCCTTCGAGCGTCTCCGCCGACTCCTTGGCGCTCTGGAAGCGCGACAGCGCCCGCACGTTCACCGGGAACCCGGCGTACCGCTCGGAGAACGTGTCGAAGTGCTGCTGGACCAGCAGCGTGGTGGGCACCAGGATGGCGACCTGCTTGCCGTCCTGCACGGCCTTGAACGCCGCCCGCAGGGCGATCTCCGTCTTGCCGTAGCCGACGTCGCCGCACACCAGGCGGTCCATCGGCACCGACTTCTCCATGTCGGCCTTGACCTCGTCGATGGTGACGAGCTGGTCGGGGGTCTCGACGTAGGCGAAGGCGTCCTCCAGCTCGCGCTGCCACGGCGTGTCCGGCCCGAACGCGTGCCCCTGCGTGGCCATCCGCGCGGAGTAGAGCCGGATGAGCTCGCTCGCGATCTCCTTGACGTGCTTGCGGGCGCGCGCCTTGGTGTTCTTCCAGTCGGCACCGCCCATCTTGGACAGGCTCGGCGACTCGCCACCGGTGTACTTGGTGACCTGGTCGAGCTGGTCGGTGGGCACGAACAGGCGGTCGCCCGGCTGCCCCCGCTTGGACGAGGCGTACTCGATGACCAGGTACTCGCGCGTCGCGGCGCTCGCGCCCGCGCCGAGGGTGCGCTGCACCATCTCGACGAACCGGCCGACGCCGTGCTGCTCGTGCACCACGAAGTCGCCGGCCGTGAGCTGCAGGGGGTCGACGACGTTGCGTCGCCGCGAGGGCATCCGCCGCATGTCCCGGGTCGACGACCCCTGGCGACCCGTGAGGTCCGACTCGCTGAACACCGCGAGCTGCAGCTCCGGGACCACGAACCCCTTGCCCACCAGTGCGGGCGCCACGTGCACGACGCCGCCCTCGGGCACGTCGTCCAGCTCGGTGACGAGACGGGCGGCCGTGTCCGCGGCGCGGAGCTGCTCGGTCATGCGCTGCGCCGGGCCAGGTCCCTCGGTGGTCAGGACCAGGCGCCAGCCGGCCTTCTGCAGCCCCTGCACGTCGTCCAGGGCACGCGCGACGTCGCCGCGGTACGACTCGACGTCGCGCGCCGCGATCGTGAAGGTGGTCGCGTCGTCGTCCGAGGTCGACACCGCGGCCGCGACGCCGTCGTCGTCCGCCTCGGCTCCGGCCGCCTCCAACGAGAAGGCCGAGAGCGTCCACCAGCCGAGCCCGCGGCGGGCCGCGACCTCGCGGGTGTCGGCGAAGGTCGCGAAGGACGCGGCCGAGAGGTCGAGCGGTGCGTCACCGCCCGCGACGGCGCCCGTCCAGGCCGCCGCGAGGAACTCCTGCGTCGTGGCCACCAGGTCGTGCGCGCGCCGGCGCACCCGCTCCGGCTCGTCGAGGACGAGCAGCGAGTCGGACCTGACCAGCTCCAGGACCGGCACCATCCGCTCCACCAGCACCGGCGCCAGGGACTCCATGCCCTCCACGGCGATGCCCGCGGCGAGCCTGTCCAGCATGTCGATCGCGCCGGGGAGCTGCTCGGTCAGCTCCGCCGCCCGCCGACGCACCGCGTCGGTGAGCAGGATCTCGCGGCACGGCGGCGCCCACAGCCCTCGGTCGGCGATCTCCAGCGACCGCTGGTCCGCCACCGAGAACCACCGGATCTCCGAGACCTCGTCGCCCCAGAACTCGAGGCGCAGCGGGTGGTCCTCCGTGGGCGGGAAGACGTCGAGGATGCCGCCCCGGACCGCGAACTCCCCGCGCCGCTCCACCATGTCCACGCGGGTGTAGGCCGCCGCGACGAGACGGTCGCCGATGTCGGTGAGGTCCGCCGTCTGCCCCGTGTGCAGCTCCACCGGCTCGAGCTCGCCGAGGCCGTCGACCACCGGCTGCAGCAACGCGCGCACCGGCATGATCAGGACGTTGACCGGACCGGTCTGGCCGGGCTCGTCGGCCGGGTGCGCCAGCCGCCGGAACACCGCGAGCCGCTTGGCCACCGTGTCGGCGCGCGGGCTGAGCCGCTCGTGCGGCAGCGTCTCCCACGCCGGCAGGACCGCGACGTCGTCGTACCGCTCGTCGGGCAGGTAGGCGCGCACGGCGGCCGCGAGCTCGTCGGCGTCGCGCCCGGTGGCGGTGACCACCACGAGGGGACGCTTCTCGGCCGCGGCGGCGACGAGCGGGGCACGCACGCCCTTCGGGCCGACGACGTCGACCTCACCGCCGAGCGGCACGGCCTCCAGGGCAGCGGCCGCACCAGGTTCGGCGAGCAGAGCAGGAACGATGCCGGTGAGGTTCATGAAGGTCCTTCGGGCGCACGGCGACGGGCCCACCTCACCCCGGGACGGGGCGTGCGGGCTGACGGTCCCAGGGTACGCCGGGACACTCACGGCAGATACGGGTGCGACGGCTCCGGGGGTGAACCCTCGCCGATCACCGGGTTTCACCCGCGAGCGCCCGCCTGCGTTCCCCCACGGTGCGCCTACGCTGCACGTGTGCCGCCCGCCCGTCCGGCGCCGGTCCGCCTGAACGCCTACGTGCTCGCCGCGGACCCCGCCTACCTCGCCGCGAGCGTCCGCGCGTACTACGACCGCGTGGACCGCATCGTCGTGTCCTACGACCGCAGCAGCACCTCGTGGTCCGGTACCCCGCTCCCGGTGGAGGAGTGCCTCAGGATCATCAAGGGCCTGGACGTTGCCGGGAAGTGCGAGTACGTGCCTGGCGACTACTACCGGGCGGACCAGGAACCCCTCGACAACGACACCCACCAGCGCCAGGCGGCGCTCGACCAGGCCTCCGACGGCGCGGACTGGGTGCTGCAGCTCGACACGGACGAGGTCCTGGTCGCGCCCGCGACCTTCTTCGGCGCGATCGGCCAGGCCCACGACGTCGGCGCGACCGCCCTCGACTATCCCTCCCGGTGGCTCTACGCACGCGTGGGGGACGCGCCGGGCGGCGGGCGATACCTGGAGGCCTCGACCCGGTTCTGGCGGCCTGTCGCCGGCTATCCCGGGCCGCTGGCGGTCCGCCCCGGAACCACACTGACGTGCGCGCGCCAGGCGGACGCGGCGATCCACCACCGCGTCGACCTCCGCGCGCGGAATACCGACCCGGCCCACGGCCCCGACACGATCGTGCACGAGGTGATCGGCCTCGACGAGGCAGTGGTGCACTACTCCTGGGTGCGCGACGACGCGGACATGCGCCGCAAGTTCGGCTGGTCCGGCCACTCGGCGGCGTACTCCCGCCCGGAGGTCTACCGACGCTGGGCGTCCCGAGCACGCCGACCTCGCCGGGCTGTGCTGACCACACCGCTGCGGCGCCACCCCGAGTGGTTCCGCCTGTCCACGATCGCTCCGGAGGCGCGCCGTGCCTGACCAGCTCACGGCCTCCGTCGTCATCCCGACCTTCCGGCGGCCCGACCACGTCCGCCAGTGCCTCGAGCACCTCGCCGCGCTGCGTACCGCACCGGTGGAGGTACTGGTCGTGGACGCGTCGCCCGACGGCGCCACGCGGGCCGTCGTCGAGGACTTCCCGGGCGCGATCTACCTGCGCAACGACCTCGGTGCCGGCCGGACGCCCGAGTCCCGGGCCCTCGGCGTCACCGCGGCACGCGGCGACGTGGTCGCGTTCGTCGACGACGACGCCTACGTCACCGAGACCTGGCTCGACGAGATCCTCGCGCCCTACGCCGACCCGGCCGTGACGGGCGTCGGTGGCCGCATCGTCAACGGCGCGCCCGGCGAGGACCGCGTGGGCCTCGACGCGATCGGCCGTCTCCTGCCGGACGGGCGCCTGCTCGGGAACTTCACCGCCGATCCCGGCCGCGTGGTCGCCGTCGACCACTTCCTCGGGGCGAACATGTCGTTCCGCCGGCAGGCCATCCTCGACGTCGGCGGCGTCCATGGGGGCTACCCGGCACCGTGCGTGTGCGAGGAGTCCGACATCGCGCTGCGCCAGCGGGCCCTCGGGCGCCGGCTGGTGTTCAACCCGGCCGCCGTGGTGCGGCACGTCTCCGCGCCGTACAGCATCCGGGGCGACCGGTTCGACCGCCGCTGGCACTACGTCGCGCGCCGCAACCACGCCGCCATGTTGGTGCGGGTCTTCGGCCCGACGGCGTCGCACACCCGGGCCTACCCGGTGACGGTCCTGCGGCACACCGCCCGAGAGGTGCGCTCGGCAGCCGGGCGTGCCGTGCGGACACCGTCCCAGGACTCGGCACGCCGCCTGGTCGGCGCCGTCGTCCGCACGCCGATCGAGCTGGCCGGCGTCGTCGTCGGGCTGCGGGCCGGAGCGGTCGCCCGCCGCGCGGAGACGGCGGCGCTGGCTCACGAAGAGCGATGAAAGCGACACGACCTTGCTTGAGGGCCTGACTTCAGGCTTGTTCACGGCCTCACTTGTGGCTAAACTGGCAGCATGAAGACAGTTCCGATGGGAGAGGCCAAGGACAAGCTCTCCGCCCTCGTCGACGAGGCGGACCGTGAGCACGAGATCATCAAGATCACCAAGCACGGCCGCGTCGCGGCGGTGCTGATCGCTGAGGACGACCTGGAGTCGCTGCGCGAGTCTCTGTTCTGGGCCTCACAGCCCGGCGTGCGCGAGGACGTCTCCGCCGCACGCGAGGCATACGCGGCCGGCGAGACCTCCGGCGGCGACGACCTGCGCGCCCGGTTCGGGCTGCCGAACCGGTGAGCGGGCCCGCCCCGCGACCCGATGCGGACGCGCCGTGGCGCGTCGAGGTCTCGCCGGGCGCCGAGCGGGCACTGATCCGTCTACCCCACAAGGTGGCGACCGCTGTCGTCGAGTTCATCACCGCGACCCTGCCGACCAACCCGGAGCGGATGAGCAAGCCGCTGCGAGGTGAGCTCGAGGGACTGCGCTCGGCGCGGCGCGGCGACTACCGCGTGCTGTTCGAGCTGCGTCCCGAGGACGACGTGCTGCTCGTCGTGCGCATCGCCCACCGTGCCGACGCCTATCACCGGTAAAATTCTTGGGCATCGAGGACGGCCGCAGCGGTCCGGCCGGTAGGTCTGCTCAGACACGGCCTCGTCGTCGTGCCGGACACCCGGGCCAAGCGGCTGACGCGATCCTGGCGGCGCGCCGCATCGGCCGCTCGGCGCGCTCAGCGGCCGAGCGAGCCGAACAGCTCGCCCAGCCGCCGCGCCACCTCGGCGTCGGAGGCGATGCCGGGCGTCGCGGCAGCGGCGGCCGCCAGGCGCGCCCGCAGGGCGTGGTCGTCGGCCAACCGGCCGAGCGCAGCAGCGAGCGACTCGACCGAGCCCGGTGTGAAGACGAGCCCGTTCTCGCCGTCGGTCACCCACTCGAGCGGCCCGCCGGCCCCGGCGACGACGGTCGGCCGGCCCAGCGCGAGGTACTGGAGCACGTTCTGCCCCATCGGCTCGGGCCGGAGCGACGCCTGCACGCACACATCGAGCCGACGGATCTCGGCCGCCACGTCCTCGACGTGACCGACGAGGTCGACCCGCTCGGCGACGCCGAGACGGCCGGCGAGGTCGCGCAGCGCGACGTCGTCGTCCTCGCCGAACTGGGCGGCACCGACGAGCCGCAGCCGGACGTCACCGGCCGGGAAGGCCCGGGCGAAGGCCCGCACCAGCAGCTCCTGCCCCTTCCACGGCGCGAGCCGGGCGACCATGCCGACGGTGCGGACCTCGTCCGCGACGGTCCCGGCGGGCACCGGGTCCTCGAGCCCGAGCGGGCTCTGCAGGACGAGCTGCTCGACCCCCGGGGACAGGTAGGGGCGCGCTGACTCGAGCGTGGCGCGAGAGTTCGCGACGACGGCGTCGGCCCGGCCCAGCACCCATCGCCGCATCGCCTCGTGGGCGAGCCTGCCCATACCCTCCGCGGTGACGAGGTCACGCAGGTGGACCACGAACGCCTGCCGCCGCCGGTCCACCGCGAGAGCCCCGTAGACCGCGGCGCGCGTGGTGTTGGCGTGCACGACGGCGGCACCCCGGAACGCCGGGTCGGCCCGGAGCGCTCGGGCCACCCGCAGCAAGCCGGCTGCGCCCCGCAGCCCGCCCGTGACGCCCGTCCCTGCGGACAGCCCGGCCCGCTGCGGAGGTCCTGCCAGATGGACGGGGACGCCTCGGTGCAGGAGGTCTCCGAACGGCCCGTCCGCCATCTCGGCGTCACCGGCACCGCCGGCAGGCCGCCCAGCGAGCGGCTCGGGGAGGAAGACCTGCGGCGTCCAGCCCTCCGCGGCCAGGACGGTGCGGCGCAGCGCCAGCTCGGCGCCGCCGTGGGCGCGGGAGTGATCGAGGTGAGCCACCGTGGGGTGCACCCTCGCACGCTATCCGGCGGAGACGCGGCGGCGCCGGCGCCGGTGGTCCGGGACGGGTGGTTCACCCGGAGTTTCACCCGGACGCGCCTCGGCCCCGCGGGACGGTCACGGGATGATCGTCACGAGGGATCGGAGTCCGATGAGCCGACGCGCGCTGCTGCTGACCGGTGCTGCCTGCGCCGTCGGGTGCGCCCTGGTCTACCTCGTCTCCGTGCACACCGCGCCGGGCCGGGGGGCCGACGAGTGGCTCCGCCTCCGCGTCGTCGTCGGTCTCGACTGGTTCGAGCCGGTCGGGGAGCTGCTGCGTCGCGTCTTCCCGCTGCTGCTCGCCGCCGTCGTCGTCATGCTCGGCGTGCTCGCGCTCGTCCGGCGCCGCTGGGCGGCGGTCACGACGGCGCTGCTCGTCGTGGCGGTCTCGACCGTGGCCGCGTACGGGTTGCGCCAGGTGCTGGACCGCCCGGGGGCGGGCACGGGGCTGAGCGGCGGGCCGGACGTCAACACGTTCCCGTCGACGCACGTCGCGGCCACCACCGCACTCGTCCTGGCCGTCGTCCTGCTCTGGCCGCGCGAACCCACCCCCGCGGTCCTGACCGGCGCAGCGTTCCTGGTCGTCGCCGCGGCCCTCGGGTCGGTGGTCAACCACGCCCACCGGCCCGGCGACGTCGTCGGCTCGGTCCTGCTCGTCGCCGCCGTGACCGCCACCGCGCTGGGCGTGCTGGGGCCGGGGGCGGTCAGGCGCGGTCGGCTGCCCGGGGCACGAGACCGTGGGTAGCCGCGGGCACGGCCGACCCGTACAGCTCCAGGTAGGCGTCGACCACGCGCCCCCACGTGTAGTCGCGGACCGAGCGCGCCCCCGCCCGGCCGAGGCGGTCGGCGGCGTCCTGGTCGCCGAGCACCCGCGCCAGAGCACGGGTGAGTGCCGGGACGTCCTCGGGGTCGACGAGCACCCCGTCGACGCCGTCGGTGACGAACTCCGGCGGGCCGCCCCGCGTGGTGGCGACCACCGGCACCCCCGCCCGCCAGGCCTCCAGGACCACGATCCCGAACGACTCGAACCGGCTGGGCACCACGACTGCCGCGGCGCCATGCATGGCTGCCGCGACGCCGGCGGGCGCCAGGCGACCGGGCAGGACCACCCGGTCCGCCAGCCCCAGATCGTCGGCCCGTCGCGCGAGCGCCGCAGCCTCCGGCCCGTCGCCCGTCAGGACGAGCCCGAGGCCGGCCTCGTCGGCGGCGAGCCGCGAGAACGCCTCCAGCAACAGGTCGAACCCCTTGACGCGGACCATCCGGCCCACCGCCAGCACGTAGCGACCGGGCAGCCCTGCGGGTGCCTCCGTGGCCGCACCGTCGCCCGCCTCGTGGAGGTCGACGCCGTTCGGGACGACGATGCCGCTCCCCGCCGCGAGGCCGAAGCGGCGCTCCAGGTCCTCCAGCGTGAAGCGGGACGGGCCGGTCACCGCGATCGCCCGCGACACGGTCCGGCGCAGTGCGGCGGCGAGCAGCCGGGACCTGTCGAACACGCTGTTCGCGTCGGCGAACGTCTCGCCGTGCGAGGTCAGGACCAGCGGGATCCCCGTGCGGCGCGCCGTCGCCGCGGCCCACGGGCCGTTGGGCCCGAAGCAGTGCACGTGCAGCACGTCCGGGCGGTCGGCGCGCACCGCGTCCCGCCAGGCGAGCGCCGCCCGGGTGACGTCGCGGGTGAATCGTGCGAGGGACGCGGCATCTCGGGCCGGCATGGGGCACGGCAGGTACCGCACCCGCACGCCGTCGATCTGGTCCGGCCCGTCGTCGCCCTGGTCCACCGCCCACACCGTGACCCGGTGTCCGCGTCCGTGCAGGTCACGGGCCACCTGGCGCACGTGCTCCTCGACGCCGCCGACCCGCGGCCAGAACGAGCTCGTCACCAGCGCGACGCTCAGCACGCCCTCACCTCGTCGTGGGCGGCCCGTGCGGCATGGTCCGCCACACGCTCCGGGGGCCGACGACGGACAGCATCGATGGGTGCAACGGTCCGGCTCGCCAGGCAGAATCGGTGGCTCGCACCGTCGACGGAGGTCCTGTGACGACACGACTGGTACTCGGCACGATCGCCGTCCCCGTTCCCATGGGGCAGCAGGTGTACGAGGAGGAGGTCGCGGCGCGCGCGGAGGCGGCGCTCGGCGGGGACGTCGAGGTGCGCCGCGAGATCGCGCGCGGCCTGCGGGCCGACCTGCCGGGCACCGTCCGCGTGCCGCGATGGCTGCTCACCCGCGCGCCCGGTGCCGTGCGGCAGGCCGTCGGCGCGACCCTCTACCGCGGCGCCACGGCCGTGCACCGGATGGGACTCGCCATGCCCCCCTCGCGGGTGCCCGAGGTCGTGACCGTCCACGACACCGTGGCATGGCGGTTCGACGACGAGTCCGACCCCGAACCGTTCGCCGCCACCGAGATCCGCCGGGCCGCCGCCGTCGTCTCCCCGTCGCAGTTCGCCGCCGACGACGTCGCCGAACGACTCGGGCTCGGCGAGGTCCACGTGGTGCACAACGGGGTGGACCCGCGCTGGTTCGACCCGGAGCCGTTGTCCGCCGCCGAGCGGGATCGCCTCGGCCTGCCCGGGCGCTACGTGCTGCACGCCGGTGGTTCCTCGCGGCGCAAGAATCTCGCCGGCCTGGCCGACGCCTGGCCCGCGGTGCGTTCCGCCCACCCGGACGTGGACCTCGTGCTGTGCGGACCGCCGTCGGCCCGCCGCAGCGACCTGTTCGGGGCGCTGCCGGGCACCCACCTCGCCGGGCTCGTCGACGCCGACCTGCTGCCCCGCGTCGTCGCCTCGGCCGAGGTCGTGGTGGTCCCGTCGGTGTACGAGGGATTCGGCCTGCCCGCGCTGGAGGCGATGGCCTGCGGCGTGGACGTCGTCGCGGCGAACCGCTCGTCCCTGCCCGAGGTGTGCGGGGACGCCGGGACGCTCGTGGAGCCGGACGGGGCGAGCCTCGCCGACGGGATCGTGCACGCGCTCGACGGCGACGGCGCGGCCGAGCGCGTCCGCCGTGGCCGCGAGCGTGCCCGGCAGTTCACGTGGGAGGCGAGCGCCGCGGCGCACGCGGTGATCTGGCGCGAGGTCCTCGGACTCTGACCTCACGAGGGTCCCCACGCGCGGACGGCGCTGATCGCGACCTGGTAGTCGCTCTCGGTGACGAGCTCCATGAACGCCGGGTGCGGCCCACCGACGACGCCCGAGTAGTTGAGGTCCAGCACCGGCACCTCGCGTTCGGTGGTCATGGGGACCGACACCCGCACGCCGGTGACGGTCACCGGGTCGAGCTGCAGCATCGCCACCCGGTCGAAGAGCTGGCCCGTCACCTCGCCGACCACCTGCCAGTCTCCTGCCGCGTCGCGCACCTCGACGGTGTAGTCCCGCAGGCCCGCCGTGCAGCAGCGGATGCCGGCCGTCGCCACCGCGATCCGGTCGATCTCGACCGGGTCGGCGGTACGGACCGTCACGGTCGGGTTCTCGTCGACGGAGCCGTCCGCGAGCCGCCCGGACCGCCACGGGTCGCGCACGTTGAACGTCCCGGACGTGATGGCGGAGGCGTCGGCGTCCTCGTGGGTCGACGAGGCCTGGACCGTGCGCCCCTCGAGCACGTCCTCGCCGTACGGCTCCGGTGCGGTGGCCGTGAGCCCGGTGCCGGCCGGCGCGACGACGAAGGTGGGCGCCCCGCCGACGGGCAGCGCGACGCCGTCGGCCGGGACGTCGAGGGGCCGGCGCGCGCCGTACTGGTCGACGAGCTCGACCTGCGCGCCGCCGGGTGCCGCCAGCGTCAGCGTCGAGGCGAGGTCGTCCGTCCACAGCGCCAGCAGCTCGCCCCCGGCGCCCGTCCCGCGCACGGCGTACGTCCCCGGGGCCGGCGCGTCCAGCAGCTCCAGCTCCTCGAACGAGTCGAGCAGGTGGGTCGTCGCCGCGGCCGCCGCGCCGAGCGGCTTGACGTAGGCGTCGAACTGGATCGCTGACCACGAGTTGCCGGTCTCGCCCCAACCGCCCTCGGAGAAGAAGTAGGTCCACTCCTCGATCCCCTCGAGGCGGTACCAGAGGAGCTTGCGCGCGACGTCGGAGCCACCGGCCCAGAAGTTGACCACGCCGTCGGACCACCAGCCGGTCTCGGTGTCCCACCAGGGCAGGTCGCCGCAGGGTTCGAGGATCTCGCGCAGCTCGTCCAGCTCGCGGCCCGGCTCAGAGAACCCCTCCTCCTCCCACGAGCGGTTCAGGCCGGTGTAGGGGTGGATGCCGACGACGTCCATGGTGCCGCAACCCTCGGCGGCCACGACGTCCTCCCACCAGTCGAGCGCCACGCCCAGAGAGTTGCCGCCGACGACGAGCACGTCCGGGTTCGCCTCCCGGGCGCCACGGGCGAACGGCGCGGCCACGTCGCGGACGTAGTCGCCGCCGTCGTCGAAGCCGGTCGCGTTCGGCTCGTTCCATGGCTCCCAGTAGACGATGCCCGGCGCCTGGCCGGAGACCTCGGCGACGATCTCGCGCACCCAGCCCTCCCACGTCCCAGCCTCCACCGCCGCGTGCTCGGCGCCGCCGCCCGAGCCGAGCTGGACGACGAGGCGCACCCCGAGCTCGTCGGCCAGCTCGCTCGCGCGGCGCAGCTCGGTGAACGGGTCCGACGGCGCCACACCCTCCGCGTCTCGCACTCCCTCGGACGGCAGCGAGCCCCACTCGATCCCCCCGGGCGCCGGCCGGGACTCCGGGTCCGGGACGAGCGCGCCGAAGTCGAGCTGGACCCGGTGGCTGCCGAACCCGAGCGCGTCAGCGAGCTGCACGCCGCGCAGCGGGCTCGCGCCACCCCACCCCACGCCGTCGGCCATCTCCTCCAGGCCGAGGTCGGCGCCGTCGGCACCGACCGTGTAGCGCACGCACGTGCCGGAGACCGCCTCGTCGGAGGCGACCTCTACCAGGTGCGCGTCCACCTCGTAGACGCCCGCACGGGCGTCCGGCAGCTCCAGCGCGACCTCGCCGCCGTCGGCCGGGATCGTCATCTCGGTCCACCCGGTCGCGACCGGGTCGGGCAACCGAGGGTCCCCACGGACCTGGTAGCGCACCACGTAGCGGTCGGACGCCGGAGCCCAGGCGTCGTCGACGGACAGCGACACCTCGGGTTCGGTGCCCGGCCCGAAGTACCCGTACTCGGCCGTGGTCGTCAGGCCGAGGCCCATGCCCATCACCGACAGGAAAGCGTCCGTGCCGGCGTTGTACTTCACCGGGGCGGAGAGCTGGTACCGCATCCGGTCCTCGGTGACCCGGACCAGCGAGACCCCCTCCGCCGTCGGAGCGAGCAGGTAGTACGCGTCGCCGTCGCGCACGATGCCCTCTCCCGCGTCCAGCAGCAGCTCGTGGTCGAGGTCCCCCCGGGAGACCGGCCAGACGCCGAGACGGGCGCCGTCGGCCGAGTACCACTCGACCCCCAGCTCGTCGGCCGCCATCAGGACGCCCTCGGCGCCAGGCCCGCTGACGACGTCGTCGAACCCGCCCGGGAACCCCTGCCCCCCGCGACCGAGCCCGTCGGCGGTGGCTGTGGCCCCGAGCGCGAACGTCCCGTCCCCGGAGTCGTCCCGTCCCACCACGTCGAGAGTCCTGCCGTCGGGCGCGTCCTCCTCCACGGCGAGCACGGCCGCACCGTCGTCGGTCTGGCCGACCACGCGGCCGGGGAAGTCCTCGGAGAAGCCGAGGACCTCCCCGTCGGCGGACACCGTGTGCATCCCCGCCGCTCCCTCGTGCACACCGACGACCGGTCCCTCGCCGTCGGTCCACAGCACCGTCCCGTAGAGGTCCAGGAGGCCGTCGCCCGACTGGGACGTCTCCGGCAGGGTCGCCGTCCAGACCACGTTCCCCTCGGTGTCCAGGTGGAGGAGGTCCCGGCGGCCCATGAGGGTGTCGAGCAGGTAGACCCCGCCGTCGGCGTCCATCTCGAAGTCGCCGACCCAGAACGACTCGGCACCCTCCGACAGCCGCAACGGGACGTCGAACCCGCCGTCCGGCGACCCCTCGTCCACGTCGAAACGTTCCACGCGGTAGGTGGACTCGCCGTCGAACGACAGCACGGCCGCGGTCGACCCGCGCACCTCGACGTCGACCAACGTCGCGCCGTCCGGCGGGGTGACGTCGGGGACCACCACCCGCAGTCCCCCGAGCTGGTCCGGCGCGCGACCGTCCGCCGAGACCGGGCCGAGGTCGGGGATCCCGCAGACGGGGGTCTCGCTCGGGCCGGCACCGGGTGCCGACGGGATCGCGGCGTCGGAGGCCTCCGGGACGTCGCCGGGCCCTGAGGCACCGACCGCGAGCGCCGCAGCCACCGCCACGACGACGGTGCCGCCGACGACGGTCGCCAGCACCCGTCGCATCCCGAGGGCATCGCGCGCGGGGTCCTCGCCCATGTGCTCCACCTCCGGCCGCCGGACTGCCTTGGTCGCTGCGACCATTGTCGCGAGGCAACCCGCTCGGCGGACCCGCGCAGACCGGGTGAACCCTGCCCCGGACGGCCTTTTCACCCGGGACCGGGCGGACCCTGCCGCCTACTGTTGAAGCATGTTCCCACCCCGCCGACGCGACCCCGAGGACAGGACGGCATGACCGCTCGGTCCGCCGTCCTGGTGCGGGGTCTGGGCAAGTCGTACCGGATCGCGAAGGGCGACCGCCCCAACCGCATCACCGAGGCTCTCGTGCAGCGTCTGCGCCACCCGTGGCAGCGGACCACCTACGAGACGTTCGAGGCGTTGCAGGACGTCGACCTCGAGATCCCGTGGGGTGAGGCCGTCGGCATCGTGGGCCGCAACGGCGCCGGGAAGAGCACTCTGCTCAAGATCCTGACGCGGATCACCGCGCCCACCGCCGGGCGCATCGAGCTCGGCGGGCGGATCGGCAGCCTGCTGGAGGTGGGCACCGGGTTCCACCCGGAGCTGACGGGGCGCGAGAACGTCTACCTCAACGGCACCCTGCTCGGCATGCGACGCAAGGAGATCCAGCGTCGGTTCGACGAGATCGTCGACTTCGCCGGTGTCGAGAAGTTCCTCGACACCCCCGTGAAGCGCTACTCGTCGGGGATGTACGTCCGGCTGGCGTTCTCCGTCGCGGCCCACCTCGAGACCGAGATCCTCGCCATCGACGAGGTGCTGGCGGTCGGTGATGCCGAGTTCCAGGCCAAGTCCCTCGCCAAGATGCGTGAGGCTGCGCGCTCCGGACGCACGGTGCTCTACGTGAGCCACCAGGCTCAGACCGTCTCCGCCCTCTGCAGCTCCGCGATCTTCCTCGACCGCGGGCGCCTCACCTTCCAGGGGCCGGTGGAGGAAGCCCTCACCGAGTACCGCCGGACCTTCGCCGACTTCCATCAGGCCCAGCAGGACCCGAGCCGACGGGCCGGCACGGGTGAGCTGCGGTTCACCGAGGCGCAGGTCGCCGAGGACACCATGGAGCCGACAGCCGACAAGGTGGTCGAGTTTGCCGTCGGCGCCAACGCGGACGTCGTCGGGCAGTACTACGTGTCCTGCCACATCAACGACGCCAACGGCAACGTGGTGGTCCAGTGCGACTCGCGGCTCGTCGGCACGTGGCTCGATCCCGCCTCCCCGCAGCGCGGCGCCCTGACCATCAAGGACCTGTGGCTCAAACCCGGCCGCTACACGTTCGACCTGTACCTCTGCAAGGCGGGCATCCTCGACGCCTGGGAGGGCGCCGGAGCCTTCGAGATCCTGCCCAAGGCGCCGTACACCGAGGTGACGTCCGACGAGGCACTCAGCCACGGCATGGTCCTGGCCGACTTCGAGTACGAGAAGTGGTGAGCTCATGACGACGGTCATCACCCCTCCCGGGCGTCTGAACCTTCCCGCTTGGCGCGAGCTGTGGGAGGCGCGTGAGGTCCTGTACCGGTTCGGCCTCCGCGACGTCATCCTGCGCTACCGCCAGACCGCGATCGGGGTCGCGTGGGTCGTGCTGCAGCCGCTCGCGGCCGCGGGCATCTTCGCGATCGTGTTCGGCCAGGTCGCGAACCTGTCCAGCGGTGCCGTGCCCTACTTCGTCTTCAGCTTCGCCGGCATGCTCGTGTGGAACCTGTTCAACGGCATCGTCTCGCGGGCGTCGCCGTCCCTGGTGGCCAACCAGGCGCTCGTGGCCAAGGTCTTCTTCCCGCGCATGCTCGTCCCGCTCTCCTCCGTGCTCTCCGTCCTGCTCGACTTCCTGGTCGCCTCCGGGATGCTCGTCGTCCTTCTCGTCCTCTACGGGATCCCGGTGGGATGGCAGGTCCTCACGCTCCCCCTGTGGGTCGCCGCGGCAGTGGTGCTCGCCTCGGGGGTGGGGCTGGCGGGCGCAGCCCTCACCGTCAAGTACCGCGACGTGAACTACACCCTGCCCTGGCTGATGCAGATCCTCCTCTACGCCACCCCTGTGGCGTACTCGCTCGACGAGGTCGGGGACCTGCGGTGGTTGTTCAACCTCAATCCGCTCACCTGGCTGCTGGAGTGCTTCCGGTGGGCCGTTCTCGGGACGGAGATGCCCCCGGCGTGGCAGATGGGCGGCATCGCGGCCGTCGCCGTCGCCGCGTTCCTCGCCGGCACCCTCGTCTTCCAGAAGATGGAACGTGGCTTCGCGGACGTGATCTGAGGTGGCGCTGTCCCACGTGCACGTCATCACCCCTGGCGACCACTTCTCGCCCCGCACCGGCAGCGCCATCCCTACCGTGGTCCACGGGCTCGCGACGGCGGCGAACGCCCGCGGAGACCGGCCGCAGGTCGTCGTCGCCCGCGGCACCTACCCGGACCGCTACCCGAGCGCAGACGTCGTGGAGTACACCGAGCGACCGGCCGGGCGCTCCGACCGGCGCATCGACGCCGTCACCGGACGACTCGGGCTCGGCCGCCCTCGAACCCGTCGTCGCTACACGGCGACGGTCATCGACCAGGACGTCTGGCCGCCGTCGGTGGTGTTCGCCCACAACGCCCCGCAGCTCGTGGGAGCGATCGACGTCTCACGGCACGTGCCGGTGCTGTACGCGCACAACGAGCTGCTGCGCACCTACTCACGTCGCGAGGCGGGCCAGGCCCTCTCGCACGCAGCGCGGATCGTCTGTGTCAGCGAGTTCCTCGCCGAGCGCACCCGCGACCGGCTGCCGCCCTCGCTGCACGAACGCGTCGTCGTGGTCCGCAACGGCGTGGACGCAGCCCTGTTCCGCCCGGCCCCCGAGGACGATCCCGAGGCCGGGCTGCGCGTGACCTTCGTGGGACGGATGATCCCCGCCAAGGGCGCCGACGTCCTCGTCGAGGCGGTGCGCCGCCTCGGGAGGTCCGACGTGTCGTTGACCCTCGTGGGCTCGCACGGGTTCGACCCGTCTGCGCCGCCGACGGCGTTCGAGCGTTCCGTGCGGGCCGCGGCCGGGACGCTGCCCGGCCCGGTCGCCGTCACACCGTTCCTGCCGCGCGAGCAGGTCGCCGCGGCGCTCCGCCACACCGACGTGCTGGTCGTCCCGTCGCGCTGGCCGGAACCGTTCGGCCTGACCGTGCTGGAGGGGATGGCCTCCGGCGCCGCCGTCGTCGGGTCGGCGATCGGCGGTGTGCCCGAGGCCGGCGGCGACGCGCTGCTGGCCGTGCCTCCCGACGACGCGGACGCCGTCGCCGCCGAGCTGGCCCGCCTGGCCGACCGTGGCCCGGAGCTCGACCGCGCCCGCACGGCCGGCCGGCAGCACGCCCTGACGTGCGGCTGGGACCGGTCGCTGCGGGAGCTGCAGGAGCTGGTCGAGGTGGTCGCGTGACGACCGTCCCGCGCTCCGCGCGGCCGACAGGCCGCGACCTCGTCGTGCGGCGGCGCGAGATCGACGCACCGGTACCCCAGCGCCTCGACGGCCGCGCGGCGACGCTGGCGCGGTGGGCCGGCCCCGCCCTGCCCTGGGTGCTGCCCGTCTTCCGCACCCTGACCGACGAACGGCTCGTCGCCCTGACGTACGACGACGGCCCGCACCCCGAGCACACGCCCGCCGTCCTCGACCGGCTCGCCGCGCACGGCGCCCGTGCGACGTTCTTCGTGCTCGCGGACCGGGCGCTGCGCCACCCGGACCTCGTCCGGCGGATCGTCGCCGACGGCCACGAGCTCGCGGTGCACGGCATCGACCACCGGCGCCTCACGGACGTCCCGGCGCCCGTCGCGGCACGACGCGTCCTGCGGGCGCGCCGGACGGTGGAGGACGTCGGCGGCGTGCGCGTGCGCCACTTCCGCCCGCCCTACGGGGCCCACACGCCCGCCCTCGTGGGGCTGCTGCGAGCCCGACGGCTGGAGACGGTGATCTGGACCGCCGAGGGACGCGACTGGGAGAACCGCACCGAGCCGGACATCGCGGCCCACGTCCGGGCCGGGATCTTCCCCGGGTCCGTCGTGCTGCTGCACGACGACCGCGCCGACCCGGAGCTCTCGGACCCGGGGGACCTGCCCCGGTTCGACCGCGGGCACGCCACCGCCCTCGTGCTCGAGGACCTCGCGGCCGGCGGCTACCGCAGCGAGACCCTCCAGGAGCTGCGTCGACGCTCGGTCACCGTCCGGAGCCATGCGGTCGAGGCCGGGCGCCGTACGCCTCGCGCCACGACGCCACGTCCTGCGGGGTGAGGACGGGGACGGCCGCCGAGCGGCCGCCGAAGCGCCGTCCGACCTCGTGCCCCGCCCGGGCCACGGCGTCGGCCCGGCCCTGCGGGGTCCGCAGCCGCGCCAGCCGCCGCACGACCGACCGGGGCCGGTCCCTGCCGCGCTCCGGGTCGGCGGGCTCGGCGGGCTCGGCGGGCTCGGCCGGCTCCGCCCGGTCCGGCTGACCGGGCACCTCGGCCGCCGCCGTCAGGCCGGCCCGCCGCAGCTCCGCATAGCGCTCCCGCAGCAACCTGTCACCCGCGGCCCAGCCCACCATCTGCCGGTACACGGCACCGAGCGTCCCGCGGTGCCCGACCTGCACCACCGCGTCCGGCGCGAACGCGAACCGGGCTCCCGCGAGCTGCAGACGCCAGCACAGGTCGACGTCCTCGCCGCAGATCAGGTCGGCGCAGAAGCCGTCGACAGCCAGGAATGCCGCCCGGCCGACCCCGAGGCATCCCGCGCCGCCGCACGGGTACCGCGGGACGATGTCGAGCACCAGCGGGGCATCGACCTGCTGCTGCCACGAGGTGCGCAACCGCGAACCCACGTTCAGCGTCTCGTGGTCCAGCCGCCCCACCACGAGGTCGGCCGAGGCGAGTGTGTCAGACATGGCCTCCACCCACCTGGGGGCGACGACGTCGTCGGCGTCGCAGAACGCCACCCGGTCGGCGCGGGCCACCCGCACCCCGGTGTTCCGGGCCGCCGCCGCCCCGCGCCGGCCGGAGGCGTCCACGAGCCGCAGCTCGGGCATGGTGGCCGCGGCGCGACGAACGAGCTCACGCGTGCCGTCCGTCGACCCGTTGTCGCACACCAGCACCTCCCACGGCCACGACGGACGCTGCGCCTGCAGCGCGGCGAGCTGCCGGCCGAGCGTCGCCTCGGCGTCGAGGGCGGCGACGACCACCGACAGCAGGGGCGGGCCGGCGGTCACGAGGACGAGTGCTTCTCGGCCACCAGGGCGACCAGCTGGCCGAAGTCCTGCAGCTCGCCCATCTCCCGGTCGCTGAACCGCACGCCGAACCGGTCCTCGAGCGAGAACAGGATGCTGACGTGCGCCAGGGAGTCCCATCCCTCGACGTCGTGCGCGCGCTGGTCGTCGGCGATCTGCAGCTCCGGGCGGTCGAGCACGTCGCGCACGACCTCGGTCACTCCTGCTCGGACATCAGCCATCGGTGCTCTCCTCGCTCAGGTGGTGGTCAGACCGGCGGTGAGCGCCGGCGCCGGGTCCGGTCGACGCACGGCGACGTGCTCCGGCACGTGCACCTCGTCCTGCCCGATGACGAGTTCCCAGCGCTGCACGGCCCCGCCCGTCTCCTGCAGACGGCGGAAGCCGACGTCCGCGAGGATCGACGCCGCCGGCTCGTTCCGGTCCGACGGGACGAACTCGCCGAGCACGCGGCTCCGCCCGGAGGCCGCGGCATGCTCGACCAGCGCGCCGACGAAGGCCCGCTCCGCATCCCGGCCGAGCACGCGGCACGAGACGACGAACGTGTCCAGCCGGAGCGTGGAAGCATCCAGGGGAACGGCGACGAGCGCGCCCACCAGCCCGTGGTCGTCGAACACGTCGCGGACCCGGAGCGCCCAGACCACGGCTCCGGGCTCCCTCGCCAGGGAATCCACCTCCGTGTCGGTGTGCCGACGACCGGTGAGGTTGAGCTGGTTCGTCTTCGCGATCAGCTGCACGATGCGTGCCCGGTTGGTCTCGTCGCGCGGTTCGACGGTGGCGACGGTCCCGAGCGACCGCAGGAAGTCCTCCCGGGATCCGGACTTGCGCTCCAGCTCGCGCCCGCGCCGGCGGGCGCGGTACTGCTCGGTGCGCCGCGCGTCCTCGGCCGTCACCGTCGCCGACTGCAACCCGGGGAACCGCGCGAGCGCCGCAGCGTAGCCGCTGGGCTCCGCCGGCAGCTCGACGACACCGACCTGCGGCAGCTCGTGGCGCACGGCCGCCCGCTCCAGCGGGTTGTCGTCCACCAGCACCAGGGCCTCGAGGCCGACACCGATGTCCGCGGCGATGCGGCGCAGCATCACCGCCTTCGTGTCCCACCCGGCTTCGAAAGCCACGAGGTCGTCGAGCGCGAGCCTCATCTCCGGGTGCCGCTCGAAGGGCAGCCGGGCGTCCGCCGGCTGGTTCTTGGAGCACACCGCGAGCACGATCCCTCGACGACGGAGCCCGCGGAGGAAGGTCTGGAAGTCGGCATACGCCTCTCCCTCGGCACCACCGCCGAGCACGATGCCCCCGAGGCCGTCCTCCCCGATGACGCCGCCCCAGAGCGTGTTGTCGAGGTCGAGCACCACCACCTTGCGCCCGAGCCCGAGCGCCGCAGCGACGACGTCGACGGTCCGCTGGGCGAGCAGCCCGACCGCGCCGAGACCGACGGCCTGCTTGGCGGCGTACCAGTAGCGGGAATCGAACCAGGCCGCCCCGCCGACCGTCGTGGCGACCGCCTCGGCGTCGACCAGGTGCACGCCTGCCGGGGCATGGTCGCCGAGCGCCAGGTTCAGGCGGCGCAGAGTGCGTCGGCGCCCGGTAGGACTCGACGCGCCGAGCTCTCCCCACGCGTCGTCGACCGGCGGTACGAACGTGTGCTGCACGACGACGGCGCCGGTCCGCTCCTGAAGGTCCTGCCACAGCCCGGTCCAGCGATCGGTCTCGCGGGCGAGCGCCTCGTCCGCGTCGTCCCCGTCGCCCACCCGGACCTCGCGGTGGTCGACGGCCAGCACCACGACGTCGGGCGCGAACCCGTAGAGGCCGGAACCCGGGTCCAGCACCTCCTGCTCGTAGGTCCGGTAGCCCGACTCGTAGGTCTCGACGAGCACGTGGTGGGCCAGGGCCGCCGTGCGCAGGCACGCGGTGAGCTGCGCACCGGTGTGGGAGGACAGCACGGCGACGCGAACGGTTCGACGGGGCCACCCGGCCGCCGCGCCGTCTGCCGTCAGCCGGCCGAGGAGCCGGTCGGTCGCGATCCAGTCGGTGAACTCCGGCGAGCCGGACGCCAGGACGGCGAGCGCGTCGAGAGCCGCCGGGACGTCGCCGTCGGCGGCATGCTCGCGGGCGGACCGCACCAGTGGGTGCACGACTCCTCCTCAGGATCGCCGGATCATGCGTGGCGGTTGCGCGACGACGGTGGCACCGGCCGGGACGTGCGTCATCACGACGGCGTTGGGGCCGATCACGGCGTCGTCACCGACGCGGACGCGTCCGATGACGGCGCACCCCGCGCCGAGCGAGACCCGTGCCCCGATCGCCGGGGCCTCGTCGAGGAACTTCGCGGGGTCGCCGCTGCCGGCGCCGATCGTCACGCCCTGCCGCACGACGCAGTCGTCGCCCAGGCTCGCGCGGGGATGGATGACGATCCCGTGCTGGTGGGCCAGTCGGACACGGCGGCCGAGCCGGACCGTCCACGGCACCTGGATGCCGAACACGTTGCGCACCAGGACGAACATCAACCGGTAGAGCAGGCGGGCGGGAGCCGCGACGATCCCCGGCAGGTCGTCGGCGTGCGCCCATCCCCCGAACCGCTGCACGGCGATGGCGTAGAAGCCGGGCGTCCAGAACCCTTCGGAGTTGATCCGGTGGTCCTCGCGGACGATGCGCAGGAGGTCGGCGAACGACCGGGAGCTGTGCTCCCGCGCCGCCTTCTCTGACACGACCATGCCTCGTCCTCGCCCTCGCCGGTGCCTGCGTCCAGGCCGGTCCCTCCCCGGCAACGTAGCCAGGCCGGCGGTGCCGGCGCGACAGGCGGGCACGAGATTCACCCTCGTCGACGCCGAATTCACCCCGGCGTGCGGCCCGGCCGCTCCTACGATCGAAGGACCAGCCCACGCGAGGAACACACATGACCGAGAAGGTGCCCGTCGTGCCCGCACGTCGACTACCCGCGCGAGACGGCGGCCGGCAGCGGATGCGCTGGATGGACGTCCTGCGCGGGTCGGCCATCCTGCTGGTGATCCTGAGCCACGCGACCCGGCTCCTCGCCGACGTCGTGCCGACCGTCGCGGCGGTGGCCTGGCTGGACGTGTTCTTCTCGCCCTACCGCATGCCGATGCTGATGTTCCTGTCGGGCATGCTGCTGCCGGTCGCGCTCGCGAAGCCGCTGCCGACGTACTACCTGGGCAAGGTCCGCCGGCTGCTGTGGCCCTACGTCGTGTGGGTGCTCATGCTGGCCCTCGTCGGCGCCGCACCCGGACCGCTGCTCGACCCGCGGACGTGGTATGCCACGAGCTACCTCTGGTACCTGTTCTTCCTGCTGTGCTACTTCGCGGTCGCGCCGCTGGTGCGACGCTGGCCGCCGGCCGCCGTCGCGGCGGGGTCCGTCGCTCTCGTGCTCGCGTCGGTCCCCCTCGACGGCGCCGAGGACGGTCGGGTCAAGCTGCTGCTGTACCTGGGGGGCTTCTTCGGTCTCGGGCACGTGGCGGCGTCGTCTCCCGGGCTGATGACACGCCTGACGACGCCCGGCACCACGACGAGCACCGCGGTCGTGCTCGTCGGCGTGGCGCCGGGCGTCGTGGCCGTGACGACCGGTCTGGACACCCGCGAGGGCCTCTTCTCGCTGCTGAGCCTCGTCGGGGTGCTCGCCACGGTGGTGCTCGCGCAGGTGGCCGTGCGGGTGGGCGGCACCCGGTTCGTCGAGTGGGTCGGACGGGACTCGATCGTGTTCTACACCGTGCACTTCCCCGTCCTGGTGCTGCTGGCCGCCGGGCTCGAGGGCACCGCGGACCGGTGGGGCGCCGTCGGCGGCACGCTGATCGTCCTGGGTGCGGCCCTGCTGGCGCTCGGGGTCGGTGCGGCCGCAGCCGCCGTCCGGTACCGCGTCGCCGGTGTGGACTGGTTGTTCGTCATGCCGATCCCCGGCCGCACCCGACCTTTCACCCGCGACTTCACCCGAACCGGAGTTCCACCGCGGCGCGCGGCGAAATAGATTCGCTAGCAGGCCCGATGACCCGATGAACGGCTCCCTGGAGCGGTGATGACAGATCCGAAGGACATCCCCGTGGTGATCCTGTGCGGTGGCATGGGCACCCGTCTGCGCGAGGCGAGCGAGAGGCTACCCAAGCCGCTGGTCGACATCGGCGGCCGGCCCATCCTGTGGCACGTCATGAAGACGTACTCCCAGTACGGCTTCCGGCGGTTCGTGCTCTGCCTCGGCTACAAGTCCGACCTCATCAAGCAGTACTTCCTCAACTACCGCACGCTCACGGCGGACTTCACCATCGACCTGGCCGACGACGCCCCGGCCCGCGTGCACACCCCTCCGTGCGAGGAATGGACCATCACCTTCGCCGAGACAGGGCTGACGACGGCGACCGGTGCCCGCGTGCACCGCATCCGTGACTACCTGGACGCCGACCGGTTCGCCCTCACCTACGGTGACGGCATCGGTGACATCCGGCTCGACCGGCTGCTCGCGACGCACGAGTCCTCAGGAAAGATCGGGACCGTCACGGGCGTCCACCCGTCGAGTCGGTACGGCGAGATGCACGTCAGCGGCGAGTCCGTCACCGAGTTCAACGAGAAGCCCACGCTCGCCTCCGGCTGGGTCAACGGCGGGTTCTTCCTCTTCGAGCGCGAGTTCGCCGATCACTACCTCTCCGACGACCCCGACGAGATGCTGGAGCACCGCCCGCTCCAGAAGCTCGCCCGCGACGACGGTCTCGGCGTCTTCGAGCACAACGGCTTCTGGATGGGCATGGACACGTTCCGCGACTGGACCGAGCTGAATCGTCGCTGGGACACCGGAGACGCACCGTGGCGGGTGTGGGACGACACCCCGGTGGCCGCCGGATGAGGCTCACGCCGACGGCGGTCGAGGGCGTCATGATCGTGGACGTCGAACCCTTCACCGACGATCGCGGCATGTTCGCCCGGGTCTTCGACGCAGAGATCTTCGCCGCAGCGGGCCTCGACCCGCGCGTGGCGCAGGCGAGCCTCTCCTTCAACCATCATGCCGGGACCGTCCGAGGCCTGCATCGCCAGGTGCCACCTCACGCCGAGGCGAAGCTGGTGCGCTGCGTGGCCGGCGCCGTCGTCGACGTCGCGGTGGACGTCCGCCCGGAGTCCGCCACCTACGGTCAGCACGTGATGGTCGAGCTGTCCGCAGCGAACCGCCGGGCGCTGTTCCTGCCCGCCTACGTGGCGCACGGATACCAGACCCTGGTCGCCCACAGCGAGCTCGTCTACCAGGCCTCCGGACCGTACGTGCCGGGCGCGGAGGAAGGGTTCCGCCACGACGATCCCGTTTTCGGCATCGACTGGCCGCTGGAGATCACCACGATCTCCGAGAAGGACACCGCCTGGCCGCTGGTGTCCGAGCGGACGGAGCGGTCGTGAGCATCACGACGGACCTCGCCCTGGCACGTCGGGACGCGGCGGCCAGCCCCGTCCGCGTCGCACTCCTGGGGCCGGGCTTCATGGGCAAGGCGGTCGCGCTGCAGCTCCGGACGGCACCCGGGATGGTGCTCACCGCCGTCCACGCCCGCAGCCTCGACAAGGCGGGGGACGCGCTGGCCTGGGCGGGGTACGACGCCGTCGACCGCACCGACAGCGCCGCCGGCGTCGACCGGTCGGCGCGCGCCGGCCGGGTCGCCCTCACGCAGGATGTCGCGGCGGTCATCGCCTCCGACGAGGTGGACGTCGTCGTCGACGTCACGGGGGCGATCGAGTTCGGCGCCCAGGCCGCCCTGCTCGCGTTCGAGCACGGCAAGCACCTGGTGCTCATGAACGCCGAGCTCGACGCCACCCTGGGGTGGGAGCTGGCGTGCCGGGCCCGCTCGGCCGGCGTGGTGTACAGCGGGGCGGACGGCGACCAGCCTGCTGTCCAGATGAACCTGTACCGCTACGTGACCCGCATGGGGATGCGCCCTCTGCTGGCCGGCAACATCAAGGGCCTGCAGGACCGGTTCCGCAACCCGACCACCCAGCAGGCCTTCGCGGCGCGGTGGGGTCAGGATGCGCGGATGGTCTCCAGCTTCGCCGACGGGACGAAGGTCAACGTCGAGCAGGCGCTGGTCGCCAACGCCACGGGCATGAGCATCCATCGGCGCGGGTTGCTGGGCATGGACTTCCACGGCCGCCACATCGACGAGCTCACCGCGCAGTACGACGTCGAGGAGCTCCGTGCGCTCGGCGGGGCCGTCGACTACGTCGTGGGCGCGCTGCCCGCGCCCGGCGTGTTCGTGCTCGCGGAACAGCCGGACCCGCGCCAGCAGCACTACCTCGAGCTCTACAAGCTCGGCACCGGGCCGCTCTACTCGTTCTACTGGCCGTACCACCTGTGCCACTTCGAGGTGCCGGACACCATCGCACGCGCCGCGCTGCTCGGGGAGTCGTCCCTGCATCCGCTCGGCCCGCCCCGGGTCGAGGTCGTCACGGTCGCCAAGTCGGCCCTGACCGCCGGCACCGTGCTCGATGCCATCGGCGGCTACCACTACTTCGGGGAGTGCGAACGAGCGGACGTCGCGGCCCGCGAGCGCCTGCTGCCGGTCGGCCTGGCCGAGGGCTGCCGCCTGCTGCGCGACGTGGCCCCGGACGGCGTGATCGGCTACGACGACGTGGAGCTCCCGCCGGGGCGGCTGGCCGACAGCCTCCGCGACGACCAGGCACGGCGCACCGCGACGTCCTGAGGTCCGTCAGCGACCGGTCAGCGCGAGCCGGACGTCGTTGGCAGGGCCCCGCCACCGGGGCACGGTCCAGGTGGTCACCACGGTCGGCAGGCAGCGCAGCTTCTCCGCCAGGTCGATCGGGGACGACGTCGCGGCCCGCCACAGCTCCCAGGTCACGTGGAGGTGGGGGAACGCGAACCGCGGGCTGCGTCCCGGGGCGTGGAACTGCGTCTGCCCGGACCTGCTCGCGGAGAGCTGCGCCGAGTGGCGTCGTTGCAGGAAGAGCTGGCGCGGCACGAGGGCGAAGCGTCCGCGGCAAGCCATCTCGGCGACGAGCACGAGGTCGTTCCCGACCACCGGCGTCAGCAGGCGCGTGTCGTGCAGCACCGTGGTCCGGTAGAGGCCGTACACGAGGTGGGCCGCCTGCGCGCGCAGGAACTCGCGCATCCGCTCGTGCGGGGTGGCGCGCCGCCCTCGCAGCTCGAGGTCGTCGAGGTCTTCGGTGACGGCGCCGTGCTCGTCGATGATCTGGGTCCGCGGGTACGCGAGGACCACCTCCGGGCCGCCGGCGTCCAGAGCCTCGACGCACGCGGCCACGAAGTCCGGTCGCAGCACGTCGTCGGCGGCCGCGAACTTGAAGTACTCCCCGCGGGCCTGGCGTGCCACATGGTTCCAGTTCCACAGCCCGCCGCGGTTCTCGGGCTGGCGCTCGTACCGGATGCGCGGGTCGTGCGCCATCGCGTCCCGGACGATCTCCTCGGTGCCGTCGGTCGACGCGTTGTCCGAGACGAAGATGTCGAGGTCGGCGAACGTCTGCTCCCGCAGCGACCGGAGGGTCTCGGCGAGGAACCGCTCACCGTTGTAGACGGGCACACCGATGCTCACCCGAGGGCTCCGACTCCTCGGGCCGTCCGCGGGCGGCGGACCGCTCACGGCGTCGCGCTCAGCTCGGGTTCGACGACGTCGAGGACCGGCAGCGCGAAGACCAGGCGGCCGCCCCAGTCCGCCACATAGCTCAGCTGTGCCGTGATCTCCTTGCGCAGGTTCCACGGCACGACCAGGACGTAGTCGGGACGACGTTCGGCCAGCGCCTCGACGGGCAGCACGGGAATCCTCGTGCCGGGCAGGTACATCCCGACCTTGGCCGGGTTGCGGTCCACGGAGAACTGCACGAGGTCCGCCCGCACACCGCAGTGGTTGAGCAGGGTGTTGCCCTTCGCCGCGGCGCCGTAGGCCGCGACCGTCGCCCCGGCGCGCGACTGCTCGACGAGGAACGACACGAGGTCGTTGCGCACCCGCTGCACCCGCTCGGCGAACCCGGCGTGGCCCTCGAGCGTGTGCAGACCGGCGCGCCGCTCGGCCTCCAGCACCTCGGCGACGGCGTCCGACGGCGGCCCGGCGACCTCGGACGGGGTCGACCAGGTGCGCAGGGACCCGCCATGGGTCTCGAGCTCTTCGACGTCGACGACCGTGAGGCCGGCCGCCGCGAGGATGCGCTGGGTCGTCAGCAGCGTCAGGTACTGGTAGTGCTCGTGATAGATCGTGTCGTACTCGTTGCCCTGGATCAGGCGCATCAGGTGCGGGATCTCGACGCTCACCCGGCCCGTGTCGGCGACCAGGTTGCGCAGCCCGCGGGCGAAGTCCACGACGTCCGGCACGTGGCCGATCACGTTGTTCGCGACGACCAGGTCCGCAGGGCCGTGCTGCTCACGCAGGCGAGCCCCGGTCTCGGCGCCGCAGAACACCACCTCGGACTCGATCCCGCGCTCGCGTGCGGCGGCGGCGACGTTGGCGGCCGGCTCGATCCCCAGGCACCGGATACCCCGGCGCGCGACGTGCTGCAGCAGATAACCGTCGTTGCTCGCGACCTCGACCACGAACGAGTCCTCCGCCAGCCCCAGGTGGTCGACGGCGTGGTCCACGAAGCGGTCGGCATGCTCGACCCACGAGTCGCTGAAGGAAGAGAAGTAGGCATAGGTGTCGTGGAAGATGTCCTCGGCCGGGACGTAGTCCGGCAGCTGGACGAGCAGACAGCTCCCGCAGATGCGCACGTGCAACGGGTAGAAGACCTCGGGCTCGTCGAGCTGGTCTGCGCGCAGGAACGCCTGCACCGGCGGGGACGCCCCCAGGTCCACGAACGTCCGTGTCAGCTCCGCGCCGCAGAGCCGGCACGACGGGGCGCTCATGCCGCCACCCGCGTCCGCAGCGTGGCCAGGTCGAGCCGACCGGCGTCCGCGAGCGCCTGCACCGCCCGCAGCCGCACGTACCGCGGCCCCTCGAAGTCCTCGGTCGCCAGCCCGCGCTCGCCGGCATGCGTCCAGATCTCCCGGATGCCGTCGGGCACGGTCCAGCGTGGCCGGAACGCCGGGAGGAGCTCGCTGATCTTGCCGAAGTCGACCTGGTAGTCGCGGGTGTCGGGGCCCGCCCCCTCGGCGAAGGTCACCGGCGCGCCGGTGATCTCGCTGACCTGCTCGGCGATGGTGCGGATCTGCACCACGTCCTCGTCGCGGCCGACGTTGAAGGCCTCGTCGTGCACCACGTCGCGCGGTGCTTCCATGGCGGCGAGGAAGGCGTGGGCGATGTCGTCGGCGTGCACGAGCGGTCGCCAAGGGCTGCCGTCGGACTGCAGGCGCACCTCGCCACGGGTGAACGCGGTGCCGGTGAGGTTGTTGACGACGATGTCGGCTCGCAGCCGCGGGGAGGACCCGTAGGCGGTGGCGTTGCGCAGGTAGGTCGGGGAGAACCTGTCGTCGGCGAGCTCGGAGATGCCCTGCTCGGCCATGACCTTCGACTCGCCGTACGGCGTCACGGGGTTGAACGCGCCGTCCTCGGCCACCTTGCCGTCGCCCGCCGCGCCGTAGAGCGAGCACGAGGAAGAGAACAGGAACCGCTCGACGCCGGCTTCCTTGGCCGTCCGAGCCATGTGGACGGCGCCTCGGGCGTTGACGTCGTAGGTGGCCTCGGGGTGGAGGTGGCCGATCGGGTCGTTCGAGATCGCGGCGAGGTGCACGACGGCGTCGAACCCGGCGAGGTCGGCGACGACGACGTCGCGCACGTCCCCGGTGCGCTGCTCGTACCCGGCGGGCTGCGCACCGAAGTCGCAGCCGTCGTACCATCCCGCGTCGAGGCCGACCACGTCGTGGCCCGCGGCCCGCAGGACGGGGACCAGCACGGCCCCGAGATAGCCCCGGTCACCGTCGACGAGTACGCGCATGACACCCCTTCGGTCCGTCGGGCCGCGGCCCGCACCGCTCGCGGTCGACCGCAGGCACGGCCGTCGCCTCTCGTCGTCGAACCTACTGCCGCCGTCGGCGCCACGACAGGCGCGGAGCGGGTGGAATGGCGGGTGAAAGTCGCCGCAGCACCTCGGATCCGGGCCCTCGCCGGTGGAGGATTGCGGCATGAAGGTCCTGCGCATCTCCCACAGCGCGGTCGTCCCGTCGTGGCGTGCGCGCGAGGCGGCGCTGCGCGCCACCGGGCTCACCGTCCGGCTGCTGTGCGCCCGTGCCTGGGACGTGGGCGGAGCGTCCGTGGAGCTCGTCGCGGAGGCCGACGAGGACGTCGTCGGCGTCCGGACCCTCGGCCGCCACCCTGCGCTGTTCGTCTATGACCCACGACCGCTCTGGCGTGCCCTGGGCGAGGACTGGGACCTGCTCGACCTGCACGAGGAGCCGTTCGCTCTCGCGACGGCGGAGGTCCTCGCTCTGCGTGCGCTGCGCCGGCTCGCCGGCCGTCCAGCCGTTCCCTACGTGCTCTATTCCGCGCAGAACCTCACCAAGCGGTACCCGTGGCCGTTCCGATGGTTCGAGGCCCGCGCGCTGCGCCGCGCCGCCGGGGTCTCCGTGTGCAACGAGGGCGCCCGGCACGTGCTGCGCGGCAAGGGCGCGCGGTGCCGGATCGAGACGGTGCCGCTGGGCGTGGACACCGACGTGTTCCACCCCGGTGCCCCGGAGGCCGGACGTCGACCCGACGGCGCGCTCCACGCCGTCGTCGCCGGCCGGCTCGAGGCGCACAAGGGTGTCGACGTCGCGATCCGCGCCGCGCTCGACGACCCGGACGTCACGCTGACGGTCGCCGGCGCGGGGTCCGCGGAGGAAGGGCTACGCGCGCTGGCGGCACCGGCCGGCGAGCGGATCCGGTTCGTCGGCTCCCTCGCCGCGACCGACCTCGCCGGGCTGTACCGCGCCGCGGACGTCGTCGTCGTGCCGTCGCACGCCACCCGCTCGTGGGTCGAGCAGTTCGGCCGGGTCGCTGTCGAGGCGATGGCATGCGGCACGCCCGTGGTGGCGGCCGCCACCGGTGCGCTACCCGACGTCGTCGGCGGTGCGGGGCTGCTCGTGCCGGCGGACGACCCGGCGGCACTCCGCGCGGCGTTGCGCCGGGTCGCCGACGAACCAGGCCTGGCCGGACGACTGCGGACCGCCGGACTCGCCCGGGCGCAGGAGTGCACGTGGCAGGCCGTGGCGGCGCGGTACCGCACGCTGTACGGCGCGGACCGGCCCGCACCGGCCGAACGGCTCGCGCGCGAGCCGGCCGAGGTGGTCCTCGTCGCCTACGGGGCGCCCGAGCTGGTGCAGGCAGCGCTCGAGCCGCTCGCGGGCAAGCACCCGGTCACCGTGGTCGACAACTCCTGCCTGCCCGCCGTCCGAGACGTGGCCGAGCGGCTCGGCGCACGCTACGTCGACCCCGGTCGCAACCTCGGGTTCGCCGGGGGCGTCAACGTCGCCCTGGCCGACCGCCAGACGCCGGACGCCGACGTCCTGCTGCTCAACCCCGACGCGGTCGTCGACCCGGAGACGGTCGCCCTGCTGGCCGCGGCCCTGCGCGCCGAGCCCGACGTGGCAAGCGTCGGCCCCCTCCAGGTCGACGGCGCGGGGCGACCGGCCCGGGTCGCCTGGCCGTTCCCCTCCCCCGGGAGGTCCTGGGCGGAGGCGCTCGGCCTGGCGCGGCACCTCGGCCCAGGCCGGCACGGGACGTTCGTCATCGGATCCGTCCTGCTGCTCTCCCGCGACGCGCTCGCCGAGGTGGGCGGCCTCGACGAGCGGTTCTTCCTCTACGCGGAGGAGACCGACTGGGCCTACCGCGCCGCTCGGGCCGGATGGCGGCACGTCGTCGTCCCGGGCGCGACCGCACTGCACCTCGGTGGGGCGACGAGCACCGACCCCGACCGACGCGAGCGGATCTTCCACACCTCGCAGGAGCTGTACCTCCGCAAGCACTTCGGCCCGCTCGGCTGGACGACGGCGCGGCTCGCCCAGGTGCTCGGGTCGGCGGTGCGTGCCGTCGTCCTGCGCGGCGATCGCGGCACCGCCGCCCGGCGCAGGCTGCGGCTCTACGTCGGTGGGCCGGCAGCGACGGCGGCCCGCGCCCGGCGTGACGAGGCCGCGTGAGGCGGACAGGGCGGGCCGCCGCATGGCTCCTCGTGGCGGTCGCGCTCGCCGGTGCGCTGGTGGTGCTCGGTGCCGCCTCGATCATCGACCACGAGTACGCCGGGATCGCCGCGGTGGCCGTCCTGGTCGGCGGGCTGCTGCTGCACGACCCCATGACCGTCCCGGTGGTCGCGATGCCGGCCGTCGTCGTCGTCGAACGGTTCGGCGCCGGGGGCGTGGACCTGACGATCTCCGACATCGTGCTGTTCGGCGCGTTCTGGGTCGCCCTCGTCTTCGCGCCGCGGCCGTTCTCCCGTCCGATGAGGGCCATGCTCTGGCTCAACGCGGTGTACCAGGTCGCCACGCTGTTCACCGTGATCGCCAACCCCTACCAGGCGAACACCGTCGAGTGGTTCCACGCCTGGCTCCTGGTCAGCGGCGCCCTCGTGGTCGGCTGGGCGGTCGGGCGCAGCGGCCGAGCACGCTTGGGCATGGCGCTCTTCATGGTCGCCTGCGGCGTGCTCACCGTCGCGACCCTGACCACCTGGGCGCAGCAGGCCGCCGCCGGCTATTTCGGCCCGGTGTACCCGACCTGGCCCTTCGACATGCACAAGAACTTCGTCGGCGACGTCCTCGCCTTCGCCGCCGTCGTGGCCTACGCGCGCCCGTCCTGGCTCGGCTGGTCGCGCCGCTGGTCGCTGGTCGCGTTCTGGATCCTCACGATCGCTGTCATGGCGTCCCAGTCCCGGCAGGCGCTGGTCGGCCTCGCCGTGGCTCTGGTCATCCTGGTGCTGCGTCCCGAGCCCGGCCGCCGTCGTTCGAAGACGATCCTGTTCGCCGTCGCGATCGCGACCGTGTACGTCCTGACGCTCGTGTCCGACCAGCTCGAGTCGGACAACCAGCACAACTCTGCGTATCAACGGCTGACCTGGTACGAGCAGGCCCTCAGCGTCTGGAACCAGAACCCGACCGTGGGCGTCGGCCTGCGATGGTGGACTGCCGAGCGCACCGAGTTCGGGTTCCAGCCGCCCAACGCCGAGCTGGAGGTCCTGACCTCCACCGGCACCGTCGGGCTCGTCGGATTCCTCGTCATGTTCATCGGATTCTTCGTGGTCCTGTGGCGAACCGACCCCCGGTACGGCACGCTGGCGCTCGCGCTCGTCGCCTCCCGACTCGTCCAGGCGCAGTTCGACCTGTTCTGGGTGGCGATCCAGGTCTCCGTCCCGTTCCTGCTCGCTGGTGTCAGCCTGGGCGTCCAGGCGCTCGATGACGCGGACGCCCGGGCACGACGACGTGACGCCACGCAACCCGCTGACGACGTCATCCTTGACGACGAGCTGGAGGTCCGGTCGTGAAGATCGTGCACGCCCTGGCCTCCGACAGCTTCGCCGGCGTCGAACGGCACGTCGCCCGGCTGGCCCGCGCCCAGCACGTTGCCGGCCATGCCGTCCACGTCTTCGGCGGGGCACCCGGACCCATGGTCGACGAGCTGCAGCCCGCCGGGGCCGGGCCGACGTACTCCCCCGCCGCGACGACGGGGGCGCTCGTCCGTGCCCTGAGCCGGCACCGGCAACTCGCCGACGTGCTGCACGTGCACATGACCGCCGCGGAGGTGGCGACGACCGTCGCCCTCGCCGGGCAGTCCCGGGCCACCGGACCCGTGGTCGTGAGCACCCGCCACTTCGCCAGCCGGCGTGGGCACGGGCCCACCGGCCCGCTCGTCGCGCACCTCGCCCGGCACCGGGTCGACCACCAGCTCGCCGTCTCCGCTCATGTCGCCGCACACGTCGACGGCGAGGCCACCGTCGTCCCGCCAGGCATCGACGACCGGCCGGACCCTCCGCCGTCGGCCGCCCGCCACCGGACGGTGCTGGTGGTCCAGCGCCTGCAACCCGAGAAACGGACCGACCTCGCCCTGGAGGCGTTCGTCGCCTCGGGTGTGGCCGCGGCGGGATGGCGCCTCGAAGTGGCCGGGGACGGCGCGTCGCGCGACGGGCTCGAGCAGCACGCGGCACGGCTCGGCCTGGAGACCGGCACCCACGTCAGGTTCCTCGGTGCCCGCACCGACGTCGTCGACCTCATGCAGACCGCCGGGATCCTGCTGGCCCCGTGCCCGGTCGAAGGACTCGGGCTGAGCGTCCTGGAGGCGATGGCCTCCCGGCTGCCGGTCGTCGCGTTCCCCGCCGGCGGGCACCTGGAGCTGCTCGACGGAGTGGGAGCCGTCTGCCTGCCCGCGTCCCGCGACGTCGACGGGCTGGCGCGGTCCCTGGCGGCGCTCGCGTCCGACGACTCGCTGCGGGACGCCGTCTCCGGTGCCGCGCTCGCCCGGCAACGGGAGCACTACACGCCGGCCGCCCAGGTCGCGCAGACCACCGCCGTCTACGAGCAGGCTTTGCGGCGCACCTCGCTGACCAAGGTGCTCCCGTGACGGCCGCCGACCTCGTCGTCGTCTCCCTCGAGCCCTGGGACGACGTCTGGCGACGCAACCAGTACCTGGTGGCGGGGCTGCTGCGCGCCGATCCGGACCTGCGAGTGCTGTTCGTCGAACCGCCGAGCGACCCCCTGCACGACCTGCGCCACTCGCGCCGTCCGCAGTGGGTCCGAGGGATCCGGCCCGTCCCTCCGATCGACGGTGTGGAATCCGGGCGCGTGCACACCCTGCGCCCCACGAAGCTGCTCCCCCGCCGCATCGACCCGGGTGGGGACCGCCGCCGCGCCGCGGCGGTCGTGCGGGCGGCACGCCACCTCGGGCTCAGGTCGCCGACGCTGTGGATCAACGACCTTGCCGGCGCCGACCTGCTGGACCTCACCGACTGGCCCGCGCTCTACGACGTCACCGACGACTGGCTCGCCGCCGACCGGTCGACCGCCGAGCATGACCGGCTCGTCGCGGCGGAGGCTCGCGTGCTGTCCGAGGCCGCCGTCGTGACCGTCTGCTCCCGAGCGCTCGCCCAGACGAAGGGCGCGGAGCGTCCGGTCACCGTGGTATCAAACGGCGTCGACGTCGAGCGGTACGCGCGCCCGACGCCGCGGCCCGCGGACCTCCCGGCCGGACTGTGCGCCGTCTACCTGGGCACGTTGCACGGCGACCGCCTCGACGTCGACCTGTGCCGGCGCACGGCAGAGCACCTGGAGCCCGGGGCCACGCTGGTGCTCGTCGGTCCGTCCGCCCTGGCGGAAGACGACGAGGCGGTGCTGCGCCGGTCGGGAGTCGTGCTCCTCGGCGCCCGGCCGCACCGGGAGGTCCCGGCCTACCTGCAGCATGCCGACGCCCTGGTGGTGCCGCACGTGGTCGACGCCTTCACCGACAGCCTCGACCCGATCAAGCTGTACGAGTACCGGGCCGTCGGGCGACCCGTCGTCTCGACACCCGTCGCCGGCTTCCGCGACAGCGACGACCCCCGCGTGACGTCGGTGGACGCCGCCGGGTTCCCCAGCGCGGTGGCTGCGGCGGTGGCAAGCAGTTCTCCTGCCCGCCCGGTGCCCCGCGACCTGCCGACGTGGACGGGACAGTCGATGGAGATGTCCGTGGCGCTCACCGCCGCACGGAAGGCACAGCGCGGCGCCCCCTACTCCTCGGCCGACGGCGGGGCCTCGCGGAACGGGCGCCAGGTGGGCCTGGGCTGACCCGGAGCGTGGCGCCGCACGGCGATCGGGCTGCTCCGCGGGTCCGGCGGCACCGCCCCGGCCGGCGGGATCATCACAGGCACCAGGGCGGCCGCGGGGCCGTGCGGGGGCGCTGCGGAGAAGCTCGCGCCACGCATCCCGGAGGCCGGCGGCGGCTCGGCGGCCGACGCCACGGAGGCAGCCGAAGCTGAGGCCACCGATGCCGAGGACGCTACCGAGGTGCCGGACACGGCCGATGCCGCCGATGCCGCCGAGGCGGCGGGGCGGCGGGCGGCGGCCCCACGATCGTCACCTGCGGGGCCGCCGGTCACCGAGCTGCCGTCGGCCTCTCCCGAGACGACCGCCCGCTGCTCCTCGTCGCCGTACACCGAGGCGTACTGGGTTCGACGGTCGCCGCGGACCCCGGAGAGCGCCAGGCCGGAGATAGGGACGTCGTTGATCCGCAGTCGCTGGACCGCCTCGGCAAGGACGACCCGGTCGGTGCGACCGGCGGAGGCCAGGATGACCACGCCGTCGGAGTAACCGCCGAGGATCGTCGCGTCGGCCGCTGCCAGAACAGGTGGCGCGTCGACCACGACCACGTCGGCACGCTGGCGCAGGGTGGCGAGGAGCTCCTGCACCTCGATGGTGGCAAGGTAGTCGGCCGGGTCCATGCCCGTGTCCGGGACGGGCTGCAGCTCGAGGTTCGGCACGGTCGTCGGCCGCAGCTCGTGCGCGGGCCCGGTCCAGCCTTCCGGTGCGGGCAGCCACTCGTCCAGCTGGGGCTGGCGCATGTCGGCCGAGAAGGCGATGGTGCGTTGTCCGCTCAACGCCCACGACGCCGCGAGGTTCGCCGCGATGAAGGAGCGCGGCGCCGCAGGGTCCGCTGCGGTCACCACGACCACGCTGTGGTGGTCGGCACCCAGCGAGACGCGCGACGCCGTGCGCAGCTCGCGGATCGACTCGGTGAACGGCGACGCCGCGCGGGCGGTGATCGGCAGCTGACGGATCGCCCCGGCGTGCTTGGCCGCCGCCTTGACGCCGTACAGCTCGGCGAGCACGTTCACCTCGCTCACCTCGACGGCCTCCTCCGCGGACCGCACGTGGAAGTCCAGTCCTCGACGGGCGAAGGCCAGACCGACCCCGGCCACGAGACCCAGCAGGACGGCGAGCCCGAAGATGCTCGAGCGGGGCAGCCCGAGCGCCACCGCGGGGCCAGCCTCCGTGACCAGGGTGCCTGGCTCGCTGATCGACTCCAGCGTGCTCCGCTGACCCGAGACTGCTTGGTACTGGGCGACGATCGATTCCTGTTCTGCGGTGGCGAGCGGGTCGTCCTCGTCGCGCTCGAGGACCTTCTGCACGTCCTCGAGCTGGGTACGCATGGCCTCACGGCGTTCGTCGAGGATGGCGACCTGAGCGGCGATCAACGTCGGCAGGTGACCGACGTAGGACGCCGCGAAGGCGTCGGCGAGATCCTGCGCCGCCTGAGGCGAACCGGCCTCGGCGGTGACCGAGACCGTCCGCAGGTCCGGGTCGTACACCGCACCCACCGCCGGGACCAAGGTCTCCGCAGGGCCGGTGAAGCCGAGGCTCTCGGCCGCCGCCTGGGCGACCGGCTCGGAGGTGACGACCTGGGGGTCCACGTCGCTGAGGGGCGGTATGGCCGCATCCTCACCGGTGACCGCGTCGGCGCCGTTGATCTGGACCACCGCCGTCGACTCGTACACGGTCTGGAGCCGGTCGAGGTAGAGGTAGGCACCGCTCACGACGAGGAGGACGGCCACCAGGACGTAGTACTTGCCTGCCCACACGACCTGCAGGAACTCACGGACGGTCACCGGCGGTCACCTCCACTCCTGTCGCAGCACGCAGCCGGTCGGCGAACCGTTCCTGCGAGAACGACTCCACGTGGCGCCGGAGCACGTCAGGCGACCAGGTGGTGCGCAGCGCCTCGTCCGTCACCGCCGCGAACTCCTCCGGCACGGGAGCGGCGACGTGTCGTCCGGTCACCCCGTCGACGACCGTGTCGAGGTAGCCCCCGGCCCCGAGGACCACGGCCGGACGGCCGAAGGCGGCTGCCTCGAGCGGGGAGAGCCCGAAGTCCTCGTACGACGCGGCCTGCAGCAGCGCGCAGTGCCGATAGAGCCAGCGCAGCTCGGCGTCGTCGACCCGCCCCGTGAAGGTCACCGCAGCCCCGGCCGCCATCCGTTCCAGCCGTGCACGGTCCGGCCCGTCGCCCACCACGACGAGCCGGCGACCACCGAGGAGGCGTGCCGCACGGACCAGCACGTCGACGTTCTTGTACGGCAGGAGGCGGGCGACGCACAGCAGGAAGCCCGGCTCGATGCCGGCCACCGGACGCTCGTCGCCGGCCGGCATCATCGCGGGCGGCGGTGGGACGACCTCGGCCTCGATGCCGTACGTCGCGCGGACGGCGTCACGCGTCACGCTCGAGTTGGCCAGATAGCGGTCAGCCCGGGCCGCCGCGTCGGTGTCCCACCGTCGCAGCCGCGGCCCGAGCATGCCGAGGGCCGCGCGAGCAAGCCCTGCTCGGGCCCGTTCTGGCATGCTCCGGCCGTCCTGCCCGGAGAGGTAGCGGTCGCCCTGGTAGAGCCAACGTGCCGGGGCGTGGCAGTAGACGACGGTGCGCCCCGCACCCCTGTACCCGTGCGCCCACCCGGTCGAGCTGGCCAGGAGCACGTCGGCCTCGACCACCTGGGCGTCGACCGCACCGGCGAGCCACGGCAGTGCCAGGCGGTGATGACGGCGCAGCATCCGCCAGCGGTCCAGTCGCGACGTCCGCAGGTCGACGTCGGCGAACTCCGGGAAGGTGGTGTCGGGGTCGTAGAGCGTGGTGAGCATCGGTGCACCGGGGAACGCCCGGGCCATCGCGAGGGCGACCCGCTCGGCACCGCCACGCTGCGTGGCGTAGTCATGGGCGAGCACGACGTCGGTCATCCGGTGCTCCTCGGCGCGGGGTCGAACGTCTCGTCAGGCTACGTCGCCGTCGGCCCGCGGAGGAGGTCTCGGAGCGGTTGTCACCCGGGTGAAGATCGGCGCCCCGGCCACCCGGCCGGCCGGAGCCACGCCAGGACAGCCCGTCAGCCCCGCTGGTGGTACTTCCCCTGCGCGGCCAGCAGCCCGTCGGTGACGACCATCTCGACGGCGTCCGCCGCGTCGTCGACGAGCATCGGCAGGTCCTTGCGCTCCGTGGCCGAGAAGTCGCGCAGCACGTAGTCCGCCGTGTCCATGCGACCCGGCGGGCGCCCGACCCCGACGCGCACGCGGACGTACTCCCGCGTGCCGAGCGCCTTGGAGATGTCGCGCAGGCCGTTGTGCCCGCCCTCACCCCCGCTCGCCTTGAGCTTGATGGTGTCGAACGGGATGTCCACCTCGTCGTGCACGGCCAGCACGTGGTCGGCGTCGATGCCGTAGTACTGCGCGAGCGCCGAGACGGGCCCGCCGGAGGTGTTCATGTAGGTGCTGGGCTTGGCCAGGATCACGCGCGGCCCGGGCGCCCCGCCGGGCAGCGTCCCCAGCCGGGCCTCGGCGACCAGCGCCTGCGCCCGCGGGTGCTTCGCGAACCGGCTGCCGGTGCGCTCGGCCAGCAGGTCGAGCACCATCTGCCCCACGTTGTGCCGGTTGCCGGCGTACTTCGGTCCGGGGTTGCCGAGCCCGATCACGAGCCACGGACTGTCGGTCATCCCACCTGCCCCTTCATGTTGTGGGCGCGAAATCTGGCCCGGAAGATCCTTTTTATCCTGATATGGCACACAGATTTTGCGCCCACAGCGTCGGAGCCTAGTTGCACGACGCAGAACGCCCGACGGCGGCGCGTGGCCGCCGTCGGGCGTTCGGGTGCTGCTGGCTCGTCAGGCGAGGGTCACTCGGCGGAGCCGTCACTCGCGGGCGCGGCGGACTCGGCCGACTCCTCGTCCGCGGACTCCTCGCCGCGCGGCTCGGAGATCGCGACGACGGCGTACGAGGCGTCCGTGAGGAGCTCGACGCCTTCCGGCAGCTCGATGTCGCCGGCGAGGATGTGGTCGCCCGGCTCGCGGCCCTCGATGGAGACCTCGATGGAGTCCGGGATGCTCGTGGCGTCGGCCTCGACGGACAGCGTCTGCTCCTCGACGAAGTGGATGGAGCCCGGCGCGGACTCGCCCACGACGTAGACGGTGACGTCCACGGCGATCTTCTCGCCCTTGGTCACGAGGAGGAGGTCGATGTGCTCGATCTCCACGCGGACCGGGTGACGCTGGACGTCCTTGACGACCGCGAGGTGCTGCTCGCCGTCCACGTCGAGACCGATGAGCGCGTTCGTCTGGCGGACGGCGAGCATGGTCTCGTGACCCGGCAGGTTGATGTGCAGCGGGTCGGCGCCGTGCCCGTAGAGGACGGCGGGAATCTTGCCGGCACGGCGGGCACGACGGGCGGCCCCCTTGCCGAACTCGGTGCGGGCCTCGGCGGCGAGCTTGATCTCGGCCATGTGGATCACTCCTGCTTAAGGTCTGTGCGTGCCGACGACCAGAGGGAGCCGTCGGCTGTCCGCGAAGGGGAACCGGCGCGGACGGGCGGCTGCGTCGGCGTGGGACACGTGACGGACGCGATCGTGGGCGCCGCACGGTCGGCGCGGTGCGCGCCCTACCGGCAGCCGCCCAGTCGATCACGGAAATCCGACGGATCCAGCTCTGCGGGCGATTCTTGCGAAAAGCCGGCGCCCGTCAGACGTCCCTCGCCGAGGCAACCTGGTTACTGTACCTGGCGCGACGGCGCGGAGGGAAGTCGGGTCCGGCCGCAGCCCTGTCGGCCTCGTCTCAGCTGTTGCCGTCGAACAACGAGGTGACCGAGCCGTCGTCGAACACCTCACGGATGGCCCGGGCGAGGAGCGGCGCGATCGAGAGCACCGTCAGGCGGTCGAACCGCTTGTCGGCGGAGATCGGCAAGGTGTCGGTGACCACGACCTCCGAGACGCCGCACTCGCTGAGCCGCTGGCCGGCGGGGTCCGAGAGCACGCCGTGCGTCGCCGCGACCAGCACGGACTTCGCGCCGGCGTCCATGACGACCTTGACCGCCTCGGCGATGGTGCCGCCGGTGTCGATGAGGTCGTCGACCAGCACGCACTCACGCCCCTCGACGTCACCGACGACCCGGTTGGCGACCGCCTGGTTCGGCCGGGTGACGTCACGGGTCTTGTGCACGAACGCGAGCGGGCTACCGCCCAGCTTCTCGGCCCACTGCTCCGCGACGCGGATGCGGCCGGCGTCCGGGGAGACCACCGTCACGTTCGAGGTGTCGACCCGGGTGCGCACGTACTCGGTGAGCACCGGCATCGCCCACAGGTGGTCGACCGGCCCGTTGAAGAAGCCCTGGATCTGCGCCGTGTGCAGGTCGACGCTCATGATGCGGTCCGCGCCCGCGGTCCGCAGCAGGTCGGCGACCAGACGCGCCGAGATCGGCTCGCGGCCCCGGGACTTCTTGTCCTGGCGGGCGTAGCCGTAGAACGGCGTCACCGCGGTCACCGTGCGGGCCGACGCCCGCTTGGCGGCGTCCACCATGAGCAGGTGCTCCATCAGCCACTGGTTGACGGGGGCGGTGTGGCTCTGCAGCAGGAAGATGTCCGCACCACGGACCGACTCACCGAACCGCACGTACGTCTCGCTGTTCGCGAAGTCGTACGCCGAGAGCGGCAGCAGGCCGATGCCCAGCTCCTCGGCGACGGCGTCGGCGAGCTCAGGGTGCGCCCTGCCGGCCGCGAGGACCAGGTTGCGCGCTCCGGTACCGGGGATCGAGGTGTTCATCAGGGAGGTTCTTCCTTCGTACGGGGTCACGGTGGGCGAGCGATCAGGCGGACTCGGAGGACTCCGGTGACCCGGCGTCGTCGTCAGGCACCACCGGGACGGCCCCGGTGAGGGCGTTGTGCTCGGCCAGCTCGCGCTGCGCCTGGCTGCCGAGGGCGCCGGGCCCCTCGCCGGCCCCGTTGGCCCGCGCGGCGGCGTCGGCGGCAGCCGTCCCGGGACGGCGGCGCTCGACCCAGCCGTCGACGTTCGTCTGCTGCGAGCGGCTCACGCCGAGGGCTCCCGCGGGCACGTCGCGCGTGATGATGCTGCCCGCACCGGTGTAGGCGCCGTCGCCCACCGTCACCGGCGCGACGAACATGTTGTCGGCCCCCGTCCGGGCGTGCGAGCCGATGACGGTGCGGTGCTTGTGGACGCCGTCGTAGTTGACGGTCACCGAGGCCGCACCGATGTTGCTCTGCTCCCCGATCGTGGCGTCGCCGACGTACGACAGGTGCGGCACCTTCGAGCCCGCACCGATCTGGGAGTTCTTCGTCTCGACAAAGGTCCCGATCTTGCCCCGCTCACCGAGGACCGTGCCGGGGCGCAGGTACGCGAACGGCCCCACGCCGGCCCCGGCGCCGATCACGGCGAGCGAGCCGTGGGTCCGCACGACGGTGGCGTCCGGGCCGACCTCGACGTCGGTCAGCGTGGTGTCCGGCCCGATGGTGGCGCCGGCCTCGACGCGCGTCGCCCCGTGCAGCTGCGTGCCGGGCAGGAGGGTGACGTCCTGGGCGAGCTCGACGTCCGCGTCCACCCACGTGGTGCCCGGGTCGACGACGGTCACGCCGGCGCGCATCCAGTTGGTCAGGATGCGCCGGTTGAGCTCGGCACCGAGCGTCGCCAGGGCGAGGCGGTCGTTGACACCCTCGACGAGCATCGGGTCGTCGCTGAGCAGGGCGCGCACGGCCCCGCCCTCCGCCCGGGCCGAGGCGATGACGTCGGTGAGGTAGACCTCGCCCTGCGCGTTGTCGGAGCCCAGCCCGCCGAGGCCACGGCGCAGCACCGCGGCGTCGAAGACGTAGACCGACGAGTTGATCTCGCGGATCTCGCGCTGCTCGGGCGTCGCATCGGCGTGCTCGACGATCGCGACGACGTCGCCGGTGCCCTGCTCGCGCACGATGCGGCCGTATCCGGTGGCGTCCTCGAGCTCGGTCGTCAGGATCGTCACGGCGTTGCCGTCGGCGTGGTGGGCGGTGAGCAGCTCACCGAGCGCGGCGCCGTCGAGCAGCGGGATGTCCCCGGCCAGGACGACCACCGAGCCCTCGAGGCCGTCCCCGAGCGGGTGCTCCGCGCCGTCGTGCACCTCGGCGGCGGTCGCGAGGTCTGCGGCCACGGCAGCGTGGGCGCGCGCGTCGAGCGCGTCCAGCGCGCACTGCACGGCCCGGCCGGTCCCGGGGATCTCGTCCTGGTCGACCACGAGGGCGGACTCGTCGAGCTCGAGCGCCGCGGCGGCGACCCGCTCGCGCTCATGGCGCACCACGACGGCCACGTGCACGGGGTCGAGCTCGCGAGCCGCGGTCATCGCGTGCCCGAGCATGGATCGGCCGCCGAGGGCGTGCAGCACCTTGGGGGTCGCGGACCGCATGCGTGTCCCTTGCCCGGCGGCGAGGACGACGACGGCGGCCGGTCGCGGCATGCCGTTCGACGCTCGCGTCGGGCCGTGGGCTGCGTGCTGGTCGCCGTGAGGGTCCGTGGAAACCACCGGTACTCCGTCTCTGTCGGGTGTCGCGAGAGCTCCGCCCCCAGGATTCGAACCTGGACCAAGGGCACCAAAAACCCGTGTGCTGCCGATTACACCAAGGCGGATCGGTGCGCCACGGCGGCCCGGGGTCCTCCCCGCAGCACGCGGTACTGCCCACCTGCTGCGCACCGCCGTCACGCGTCCGGGGCCCAGTCTGCCAGGTCGCCGGGAGTGGCTCGCGCACATCCGGGCGAACCGGACGTGAGCGCCACGTGGCGCAGACCACATGGTGGCCCGCGCGGACCAGGCATGATGGACCCATGCCTGCCGACTCCCGCGCGTCCAAGCGTGCCCCGCGTGCCCGGATGACCGCGAGCCAGCGCCGGGAGCAGCTGCTCGCGGTGAGTCGCGGCCTGTTCGCCGCCAAGGGGTTCGAGGGGACCAGCGTCGAGGAGATCGCCGCCACGGCGGAGGTGTCCAAGCCGGTGGTGTACGAGCACTTCGGTGGCAAGGAGGGCATCTACGCCGTCATCGTCGACCGGGAGGTGCAGAGCCTGACGTCGGCGCTGACGGGCGCGTTGGCCGAGGGCGGGCACCCCAAGCTCATGGTGGAACGCACCGCGCTGGCCCTGCTCGGCTACATCGAGGCGTCCGAGGACGGGTTTCGCATCCTGGTGCGGGACTCCCCCGTGGCGCAGGCGACCGGCACCTTCTCGTCGCTGATCGGCGACGTCGCCGCGCAGGTCGAGCACATCCTCGCCGACCAGTTCAAGGGCAACGGGCTGGACCCGAAGATCGCGCCGCTCTACGCGCAGATGCTCGTCGGGATGGTGGCGCTCACCGGTCAGTACTGGCTGGACGCCCGGCGTCCGAAGAAGGCCGACGTGGCCGCCCACCTGGTCAACCTGGCCTGGAACGGCCTGGCGGGCATGGAGCGCAAGCCGGGTCTCATCAACAGCTGACCCCCTCCTCTTCGCCGCTGTGGGTGCACGACGCGCCGCCTGACTCATGCCTCAACCGGCGTGTCGTGCACCCACAACAAGGGCGGGCGCCGGGGTTGTCCACAGGTGGCGCGACCCACCTCCCCTCGCACCCATGAGAGCGGGCACGGTGTGGCCATGCCCCGACCGCCCCGCCTCGACCCGCGCATCCCTCTCGACCGACCATTCCGGGTGTCCGACGCCGTCCGGCACGGCGTCCCCCGTCACCGGCTCCGCTCGTCCCGGTTGGCGACCCCCTTCCGCGGCGTCCGCTCCGCCGCGCTGCCGGAGAGCCTGGCCGACACCTGCCGCGCGCTCGCCGAGCGCCTCGGTCCCGACGTGGCGTTCTCGCACACGACGGCGCTCGACCTGCTCGGCGTCGAACGCCCCTGGACGCTGGAGCACGACGACGCCATCCACGTAGTCACCGGCAGGCAGCAGGACCGGCCGCGGTACGACGGCGTGGTCGCGCACCGCTCGCGGCAGTCGTTCCTGGAGGTCGTCGAGCACGACGGGCTGCTCGTCACGACGGCGGCCCAGACGTTCGTGCACGTCGGCGTCGGTCTGCGGCGACCCGACGACGTCGTCGTCCTCGGGGATGCGATGATGCGCCGCCAGCACTCGCTCACCACTGTCGCGGGGCTGACGGACCTGGCCGAGCGCACGCGCAAGGTCAAGGGCATCACCCAGGTGCGTGAGCAGATCTCGCGCATGCGGCCGGGCACCGATTCCAGCCCGGAGACCGTGACGCGCCTGGGACTGGTCGCCGGTGGTCTGCCGTGCCCGCGGGTGAACGAGGTCGTCACCGACCCGGAGGGCCGGTACGTCAAGCGCGTCGACCTCGTCTATCCCGCCGAGCGGATCGCCATCGAGTACGACGGCGACCAGCACCGCACCGACCGGGCTCAGTGGCGTGAGGACGTCCGCGCTCGACGGCGTCTGGAGGAGCTCGGCTGGATCGTGATCGTCGTCGTCGGCGACGACCTGCGCGACCTGCGACCCGTCGTCGCGCGCGTCCGTGCGGCCCTGCGTCGCCACTGACCCCGCCCCCCCTGATCGTTGTGGGTGCACGACGCGCCGTCAGACGGAGTCCCGTAGCCGCGTGTCGTGCACCCACAGCGATCAGGGGGCGCGTCAAGAGTCTTGACGTCGAGAGACCCGCGATACGCTCGTCGCATGGACAGCACGCGCACCGGGGACGAGGTCGACCGCATCGTCGCGGCCTGGCGCCGTGAACGACCCGACCTCGACGTCGAGCCGCTCAGTGTCTTCTCCCGGATCAGCCGGCTGGCCCGCCATCTCGACCGTGCCCGGCGCGGCGCGTTCGCCCGCCACGAGCTCGAGACCTGGGAGTTCGACGTGCTCTCCGCGCTGCGTCGGGCCGGCGACCCCTACCGGCTCTCCCCCGGCACGCTGGTGGCCCAGACCCTCGTGACCAGCGGCACCATGACCAACCGCATCGACCGGCTCGAGCGCCGGGGCCTGGTCGAGCGACACCGCTCCCCGGACGACCGCCGTGGCGTGCTCGTCCAGCTCACCTCGTCCGGTCGCCTCCGCGTGGACGCCGCGATGAGCGACCTGCTCGACGTCGAGACCCGCGTCCTCGACGCCCTGCCCGCCACGGAACGCCCCCGCCTCGCCGACCTGCTGCGCACCCTCGGTGCGCAGTTCGATGCTTAGCCCGTCCGACGGCGGCACCCGCCCTGGCGGCGTGCTCACCACCAGCGCCGGCTGGGGCGCGCTCGGCGCGCTGCTGCTCGTGGCGCTCAACCTGCGCGCCCCCATCACGTCGCTCCCGCCCGTGGTCGACCAGGTCGCCGCGGGGCTCGGCCTGTCCTCCGGTGGAGCCGGCCTCCTGACGTCGGTGCCGGTGCTCTGCTTCGCGCTGTTCACGCCGACGGCGGCGGTACTGGTCGGTCGGCTCGGTCCCGAGCGCACCATCCTGCTCGCCCTGGTCGGCGTGCTGGGCGGAACGCTGCTGCGGTCCACCGGGTCGGTCCCCACCGCGCTCGCCGGGACCGCCGTGCTCGGTCTCGGCATCACGCTCGGCAACGTCGCCGTGCCGGTGGTCATCGCCCGCGACTTCCAACGGCGCGCAGCCGCCGTCACCGGCGCCTACACCGCCACGATGAACGTCGGCTCCACCTTCACCACCATGCTCACCGTGCCCCTGGCGGTCGTGTTCGGCTGGCAGTGGGCGCTGGCCGGGTGGGGACTCCTCGCCGTGGCAGCCCTGGTCGTGTGGCTGCCCACGGGCCGGGCGCTCGCCGTGCGCCACACCGGGGTGCCGCCGTCGGCCGCTGCGCCACCCACCGCCGGGGCGCTCGGTGCGCAACGGCGGCTCGTGGTGCTGCTGGCGCTCGCGTTCGCCGGGCAGGCCTCCGGGTACTACGCGATGACGGCGTGGCTGCCCGCGATCCTGGCCGACCGGCTCGGGATCGACGCCGCGGCCGCAGGCGGGGCGGCGGCGCCGTTCCAGCTCGCGGCCGTGGCCGGCGCGTTCCTCGTGCCGCTCGGGATGGCGGGGCGGCTCTCGGCGCGGAAGGTCGCCACCGGGCTGTCGGTCATGTGGCTGTCGCTGCCCGTCGGGCTGCTGCTCGCACCGCACGCCTGGTGGCTGTGGGTGTGCCTCGCGGGCGCAGCCCAGGGCGGCAACTTCACGGTGATCTTCACGCTGATCGCCCAGCGCTCGCCGTCCGTGGCGACCGCCCGCCGGGCCTCCGCCGTCGTGCAGACCGCCGGGTACGCGTGCGCGGCGACGGCCCCGACGGTCCTCGGCGCGGTCCACGAGGCGACGGACGGCTGGACCGTACCGCTGCTCGTGGCGACCGGGCTGCTGACACTCATGGCGGTGACCCTGTGGCTCGCCTCGGGCCGGCCGCGTGGCGACGCGTTGTGGGTGCACGACACGCCGTCTGGCTGAGCCGCCAGACGGCGTGTCGTGCACCCACAGCGACGGGGGCGGGGGGCGGGGACGACTGGCGTCACTCGGCGAGCTCGGCGGCCTCCAGCCACTCCATCTCGACCTCGTCCTTCTCGGCGAGCAGCTCGCGCAGCCGCGCGTCGAGCCGCGCGACACCCTCGTAGTCCGTCGGGTCGGCGGCCATCTTGTCGTGGAGCTGCTTCTCCTCCTCGACCAGCTTGGTCAGCCGGCGCTCCAGCCGCTGCACCGCCTTCTTCGCCGCCCGCTGGTCCGCGGGCGACGCCGTGGGCCCGGCAGCACCCGTGCCCGACGACGGCACCTCACCGCCGCGCGGCAGGCCGGAGCCCGCCGGACCCGCGGCCGCAGCACGACGCAGCTCCAGGTACTGCTCCACTCCCCCGGGCAGGTCCCGCAGGGTCCCGTCACCGAGCAGCGCCCACTGCCGGTCGCACACCCGCTCCAGCAGGTACCGGTCGTGCGAGACCACGATGAGCGTGCCGGGCCAGCCGTCGAGCAGGTCCTCCACCGCGGCGAGGGTGTCCGTGTCGAGGTCGTTGGTGGGCTCGTCCAGCAGCAGCACGTTGGGCTCGGAGACCAGCAGCCGCAGGAGCTGCAGCCGACGGCGCTCACCCCCGGACAGGTCCCGTACCGGCGTGTGCGCGCGTTCGCGAGTGAACCCGAGCCGTTCGGTGAGCTGGCCCGCCGTCATCTCCTTGCCGTCCACGACCACGGTGCGCTTCTCGGCGTCGACCACCTGCACGGCCGTCCGGTCGCCGACCTCGTCGAGCTCCGTCACCTCCTGGGTGAGCTCCGCGACCTCGACCGTCTTGCCGCGGCGCACGCGTCCGTCGTCGGGCTCCCGTCGCCCCGCCAGGAGCGCGAGCACCGTCGTCTTGCCGGCACCGTTGACCCCCACGAGCCCGTAGCGGTCGCCGGGCCCGAGCCGCCACGTGACGCCGTCCAGCAGGGTGCGCTGCCCGCCGTCCGGCCGAGGGACGGAGACGGTGACGTCCTCGAGGTCGAGCACGTCCTTGCCGAGGCGCTTGGTGGCCATCTGGGTGAGCTCGAGCGTGTCGCGCGGCGGCGGCTCGTCGTCGATGAGCGCGGCCGCGGCGTCGAGGCGGAACTTCGGCTTGGACGTCCTCGCGGGCGCCCCGCGCTTGAGCCACGCGAGCTCCTTGCGCAGCAGATTGTTGCGCTTCTCGGCCGCGGCGGCCGCCTGCCGCGACCGCTCGGCGCGGGCCAGGATGTAGGCGGCGTACCCGCCCTCGTAGCCGTCGACGGCGCCGGTCCCGTCGCCGCGGACCTCCCACATGCGCGAGCAGACGGCGTCGAGGAACCAGCGGTCGTGGGTCACGACGACGAGCGCGCCCGTCGCGCCGGCACGGCCGTACCGGTCGCGCAGGTGCTCGGCCAGCCAGGCCACGCCCTCCACGTCGAGGTGGTTGGTGGGCTCGTCGAGCAGCATCACGTCCGGGTCGGTCACCAGCAGCGCCGCCAGCGCGGCCCGACGGCGTTGCCCGCCGGAGAGGGTCGACACCGGCTGGTCGAGGTCCAGGTCGGCGAGCAGCCCGGAGTGCACGGCGCGGATGCGGGCGTCGGACGCCCACTCGTGCGTCGCGTCGTCGCCGTGCACCAGGTCGAGCACCGTGGCTCCGGGCCGGGCCTCGTCGCGCTGGTCCAGCATGCCGAGCCGGGAGCCGCCCACCCGGGTGACCCGTCCGCCGTCGGGCGTCGCGGTCCCCGCGAGGAGGCGCAGCAGGGTGGACTTGCCGGCACCGTTGGGTCCGACGACGCCGATCCGGTCGCCGTCGTCGAGGCCGAGCGAGACGCCGTCGAGCAGGGTGCGGGTGCCGATGGTCAGAGAGATGCCGTCCGCACCGAGAAGATGAGCCACCCCAGAAGGGTAGTCACCTCCCAGCGCGCAGCGAGACGTCGAGCTCCGTCATGAGCCGGGCCACCCGGCTCCGTCCGGCCGGTGCCGGCGGGTACCGGCGGAGCACGTCCACGACGACCGGCGTGGCACGGTCCCGCGCCTGGGCGAGGGACCGCTCGACAGCGCCCAGGTCGGCGCCGGCCCGGATCTCGGCGATGCGCACGGCGTTCGCCGCGGCACGCAGGACGTGACCCACCTGGTGCGCCTTGGCGATCGGGTGCAGGTACGCCGCCGCGGCGGCATCCCCGGCCGCCTGCGCTGCCAGTCGGGACGCTTCCGTCGGGGCTGCCGCAGCGGCGCGGTGGGCGTCCATCGCGGCCGTGCGCTGCCACCGGCTGCGCGGTGCACCGTCGACGAACGCCCGCGCGGACTCGAGCGCGGCGCGCGGCCGGCCGTCGTCAGGCCGCTCCTGCTCGAAGACGCCGAGGACGTCGCCTGCGGACGTCGCGGCGTAGCGCGCCACCGCACGCAGCTCGTCGCCGGTCAGCTCGAAGTCGCCGGAGGCACCAGACATGCGTCGATGGTGCCACTGCTGGACGGCAGCCCGCCTGACCGGCAGCGATAGAGTGCCGCTCATCACCGCGCCACGTACGGAGGACCACGCATGGCCCAGTTCGACCTGCCCCTGCCCGAGCTCGAGCAGTACGCTCCGCAGCTCGACGAGCCGGCCGACTTCGACGAGTTCTGGGCCGGCACCGTCGCCGAGGCGCGTGGGCACGGCGAGGACGTGCGGGTCGAGCGCGTCGACACCGGGCTCTCGGAGATCACGGTCGACGACGTCACGTTCCCGGGCTTCGGCGGCCACCCCGTCAAGGCGTGGCTGGTGCGCCCCGCACGGGTGGACGGGCCGCTGCCCGCCGTCGTCGAGTACCTCGGGTACGGAGGGGGCCGCGGACTGCCGCACGAGCAGCTCGGGCTGGCAGCGGCGGGCTTCGCGCACCTGATCATGGACACGCGAGGGCAGGGCTCGGGCTGGGGTTCCGGCGGTGACACCCCGGACCCGGTGGGCCACGCACCGGCCTCGCCCGGCTTCCTGACCCGCGGGATCCTCGACCCCGCGGAGCACTACTACCGCCGGGTCTTCACCGACGGTGTCCGAGCGGTCGACGCCGTCCGGCAGCTCGACGGCATCGACCCGGCGCGCGTCGCGGTCGCGGGGACGAGCCAGGGTGGCGGTATCGCGATCGCCGTCGCGGGCCTGCTGCCCGACGTGGTCGCCGCCGCACCGAACGTGCCGTTCCTCAGCCACTTCCGGCGAGCTGTACAGATCACGGATGCTTTTCCGTACGGCGAGATCACCCAGTACCTGTCGGTGCACCGTGAGCACGAGGACGCCGTCTGGCGCACGCTGTCCTACCTCGACGGGGTCTCGTTCGCGCGGCGCGCGCAGGCGGCCGGGCTGTACTCCGTCGCCCTGATGGATGCCATCTGCCCGCCGTCGACCGTGTACGCGTCGTACAACGCCTGGGGCGGTTCGGACAAGAGCATCGACGTCTATCCGTACAACGGGCACGAGGGCGGCCAGCACTACCGGTTCGCCCCGACCCTGGCCTGGTTGCGCAAGCACGTCGGCGAGGTGTGACGCCGTCCTACCTCGACGGGCGCCGTACTACCCCGGCGAGACCGGTACCACCTCGTCAGAGGACGCGGGCGCCCGCGGCCGGGCCGGTGGTGCACCAGACGGCGTCGGCCGCCCCCTCGGCGGTCCACGTCGCGGCGATCGCCAGGGCGTGCTGACGCGAGCGCGCCAACGCGGCGACCGTCGGCCCCGACCCGGAGACCATCGCCCCGAGCGCGCCACCGTTCCGCGCGATCTCCAGCGTGCGCTCCAGCTCGGGGCGGAGGTCGAGCGCGGCCGGTTCGAGGTCGTTCTGCAGCGCCTGGCCCAGCGCTGTCGGGTCGCCGGCGCGCAGGGCCTGCATCAGACCGTTGTCGTCGGCCGAGCTGACGTCGGAGCCGGCGCCTCCGCCGAGCTCGTCGAACCGCCGGTACACCGCCGGGGTCGACAACCCCTCGTCGCGGGTGGCGAACGCCCAGTGGAACTCCCCACGGGCCATCGCCGGGGTCAGCAGGTGCCCACGGCCCGTCCCGACGGCGGTGTGCCCGAGGAGCGCGAACGGCACGTCCGACCCCAGCGTCGCCGCGATGCTCTGGAGCTCGTGCCGCGGCAGGGCGGTGCCCCACAGCGCGTCGCAGGCGAGCAGCGTCGCGGCAGCGTCGGCCGAGCCGCCGGCCATCCCTCCGGCCACCGGCACGCCCTTGGCGATGTGCAGCGCCACGCTCGGGTCGAGCCCCACGTGCCGGGCGATCGCCTCGACGGCCTGCCAGGCCAGGTTGCCGGAGTCCAGCGGCACCCGGTCGGCCTGCGGCCCTTCGACGGTCAGCGAGATGCCCGTGCCCTCGGGCACCTCGGTGGCGGTGATCTCCTCGTACAGGGTGACCGCCTGGAACACCGTCACGAGCGGGTGGTAGCCGTCGTCGGCCACGGGCCCGACGCGCAGCGTCAGGTTGATCTTCCCCGGGGCACGCACGCGGACGGACGGCGCGGGGGCGGCAGCGAGGTGGCTCACGCGTCCACCGTGCCAGCACCGGCGTCCAGGCGCTCGGCGATGCGGGCGAAGTCCGAGACCGCCAGGCGCTCACCGCGCAGCGAAGGGTCGACGCCGGCGGCGCGCAGCTCCTCCTCGGCGGCGGCCCCGGAGCCGAACAGGCCCGACAGCGCGGCCCGCAGGGTCTTGCGGCGCTGGGCGAACGCAGCGTCGACCACGCGGAACACCTGCTGGCGCGTGGCAGTCGTCGACGGCGGCTCGTGCCGCTCGAACGCGACGAGCGCCGAGTCCACGTTGGGCATGGGCCAAAACACGTTGCGCCCGATGGTCAGCGACCGGCGGGCGGACCCGTACCAGGCGGCCTTGGCGGACGGTACACCGTAGGTCCGCGACCCGGGTGGGGCGGCGAGGCGGTCTGCGACCTCGGCCTGCACCATGACGAGCACCGAGCGCAGCGAGTCGAAACGCTCGAGGAACGTCAGCAGCACCGGCACGGCCACGTTGTACGGCAGGTTCGCCACGAGGGCTGACGGCGGTTCGCCGGGCAGCTCGGTGACGTCCATCGCGTCCGCGGTCACCACCTCGAGGTCGGCGCCGGGCAGGTGGCGCTCGACGGTCTCGGCGACCTGCCCGGCCAGGACGGGGTCGATCTCGACCGCCACCACCGACGCGCCGGCCTCCAGCAGCCCCAGGGTCAGCGACCCCAGGCCGGGGCCGATCTCCACGACCCGGTCGCCTGGCTGCACCCCGGCCGCACGGACGATCTTGCGCACCGTGCCGCCGTCGTGCACGAAGTTCTGCCCGAGCGTCTTGGTGGGCCGGACGCCGAGGCGCCCTGCCAGCTCGCGGATCTCCGCAGGGCCGAGCAGGGCGCCGGGGGTGTCAGTCATGGGGCTGAGTATCGCCCGACCGGACCTCTCAGTACCAGTTGTTGGCCTGCGAGTGGCCCCAGGCGCCGCACGGGGAGCCGTAGCGGCCGGCGATGTAGTCCAGGCCCCAGGAGATCTGGGTGGCCGGGTTGGACTGCCAGTCGGAGCCGGCGGTGGCCATCTTGCTGCCCGGCAGGGACTGCGGGATGCCGTAGGCGCCCGAGGAGGGGTTGGCGGCCGTGTGCGACCAGCCGGACTCCTTGGTCCACAGGTTCTCCAGGCAGGTCCACTCGCCGCCGCTCCAACCGCGGGCCGCGGCCATCTGCTGACCGATCTCCCGGTTGGATCCCGAGTAGCTGCCGGTTGCGGACGTGGACGCCCCGTCGGACGAACCGGAGGAGGAGCCGGACGACGAGGTCGCCGGCTCGGGCTCCGGCCGCTCCTTGGTGCCCTCGACGAGCACCTCGGTGGTCGGTTCGGCGGTCACCAGGGAGGTGACCTTCTCGTTCGAGACCTCTTCGCCGTCGACCGTGGTGATCTCCCGCACGACGGTGCGCGAGCCGGGCTCGCCCTTCTTCTTGACCTTCGGGTCGAGGTCCTCGAAGCGGTCGGAGCTCTTCTTCGTCTTCGTGTCGAAGTCGATCTCCTTGACCTGGGTGACGCGCTCGACCTCGACGCGCTGCACGACGACGGCGACCCGGGGCACGTCGGCGCCCTCGGGCAGGCTCTCGGCCGTCACCCCGGCGTCGCCCGCGGTGTGCAGGGTGACGACGTCGTCCTCGTCCACCGCGACCTCGGCGTCGTCGAGGACGTCGTCGAGCTCGTCGGTGCCGTCGGCGACGGCCACGGTGTCGTCGTGCACCACGGCGACCTGGTCGCCGTCGTGCACCTGCAGCGGCAGCTCGGCGCGGTCCTCGGACCGCGACGCGACGAGCGCGATGTCCTCGCCGCGCTGCGCGAGCAGGTTGAGCGCCTCGTGGGCGTCCGCCGCGGTCACCCAGGCGGTGCTCTCCTTGCCGTCGATCTCGACGTCGAGCTCCTTGCCGCTACGCACGACGATCTCGTCGTCGGTGGACAGCGCGGTGCCCCCGGCGGGGGCGACGAGGTCGCGGTCACCGACGGCGACGCCCTCGTCGGCCAGCAGCCCGTCCACGTCACCGGCGAAGGTGCTCACGGTCCGGGTCTCGCCGTCGACGTCGAGCGTGACGGTCTTGTGGGCCTGTGACACGGCGACGGCCGAGCCGACGCCGAGGACGAGGGTGCCGGCGGTGGCGCCGGCGATCAGCGTCCGACGACGGCGCGCGTGGCGCGTGCGGACGGCGCGGGTCTCGGCGGTGGTGGGCCGAGGCTCGTGGTTCTCCGGTGCGGAGGTCATAGAACTCCCGTGGGGTACGTGGTGGGGGGTGGCTCGAAAGCTGGGCGGCGGCCTATACGGCTGGCACGCCTCGCGGAGCGCGAGCGACACCCGACCGTAACTGATTCGTTATAGAGCGCAGACGACGTGGGTCACACCTGGCGGGCCGGTCGCCACGCCTTCACAAGGCTTCACGGCCCGGGCACACGACGAGGCGGTCGAGGGTGCCGCGAGGTGGTACTACCTCGCGGCACCCTCGACCACCTCGTCGGGTGGTGCGCTACGTCGGCCAGGTCAGAGCAGGCCGAGCTTGCTGGCGCAGTGCGGCCACTGGCCCCAGCCGGAGCGCTGCTGCAGGATCTTCGCGCGCTTCGTCTGCTCGGCGGCCGACGCGTCCGAGGGGAGGCCGGAGCCGCCCACGGCCTGCCATGTCGGCAGCGAGAACTGGTACAGCCCGTAGTAGCCGTTGCCGGTATTGGTCGACGGGTTGCCGCCCGACTCGCACTGGGCGAGCTGGCCCCAGACGCCGGCCGGGGCGCTGCCGCCGGACGAACCGCTCGAGCTGGAGCTGCTGGACGAGGAACCGCTCGAGGACGAGCTGCTCGAACCGGAGTCGGCGGGCGCCGGCTCGGGCTCCGGCCGCTCCTTGGTGCCGGTGACGACGATCTCGTCGACCGGCTTGGTGGTGACCTTGTTCGACACCTTCTCGCGCGACTCGACCTCGCCGTCGACGCGCGTCACACGCTTGACGATGGTCCGCTCGCCGTCCTTGCCCTCGCGGGACACGGTGGAGCCCTGGTCGCTGTAGCGGTCGGGGTCCTTCTTCGTGACGGTGTCGAAGGCGATCTTCTTGGTCTTGGTGACCTTCTCCACGTCGACGACCTGCACGACGACGCGCACCGTCGGGTCGCCGGGCGCGGCAGCCTCGATCCGGTCCACGTGGACGCGGTCGTCGGCGTCGATCTCGACCGACTCCGCCTCGAAGAGCTCCGAGAGCGTCGTGGCCCCGTCGTCGACCACCGTCTCGTCGCCGCCGACGACGAGCGCCACCGGCTGCTCGGCGTCGAGACGGATGGGCAGGGTCGCCCGGTCCGCGGACCGGGACGGCAGGAGGCGGACCTGATCGGCACGCGTGGCGAGAGCCGCCAGGGCCTCGTCGGCGTCGAGCGCCGTGACCCAGACGTCCTGCTCCTCGCCGTCGGTCTCGACGGTCAGCTCGCGGCCGTAGCGGACCTCGACGACGGCGCCGTCACGCAGCTCGTCGCCCGCCGCGGGCGTGACCTCGTCGTTGCTGCCGACGCGGACGTTCTCCTCGGCGAGGACGTCGTCCACGGTGTCGGCGTAGGTGGTCACCGAGACGAGCTCGCCGTCGACGTCGAGCGTGACGTCCTTGCGGAGCTGCTCGACGACGGCGAAGCTCACGCCGCCGGCGACGACCATGCTCAGCGCGACCACCATGGTGATCAGCGGCCAGCGGCGGCGGCGCAGCGCGGTGGCGGCCGCAGCCGCCCCGGCGGTCTGCTCCGTGGCGGGTTCGGCACTCACGGGGACGGGTGCTGTCGGTGGCGTGACGGAGTCGTCGGACCAGTCGTTCAAGAGATGTTCCAGACGTCGGCAGGTCCGGGCACGACGGCGGGTCCCCGACTGGCGGTCGGGCCGGGCGTCGATCCGGTGGCTCCGACGACCGTAACCGCATCGTGATCTACATCCAAGACACCCTGCGGTATGTATGCCCGGCTACGGGACGGTATGCCGGAAAACTGCCCGGGTTCTCGCGACGGACGTCACACCAGCACCCGGTCGAACGCACCCGACCGGCCCCGTCAGTACCAGCCGACCGACATGGAGTGCTCCCACGCGCTGCACGGGGTGCCGTACCGCCCGGAGATGTAGCCCAGGCCCCACGAGATCTGCGTGGCCGGGTTGGTCCGCCAGTCGGATCCGGCGGACGCCATCTTCGACCCGGGCAGGGACTGCGGGATGCCGTACGCCCCGCTCGAGGGGTTCTCGGCGTTCCAGCGCCAGTTGGACTCCTTGGTCCACAGCTTGTCCAGGCACACGAACTGGTCGTCGCCCCAGCCGCGCTCGGCCGCCATCGCCCGGCCGATGGCCTTCGCCGACCCCGGGTCGGCCTGCACCTGCGACACGTCCAGCGTGCCCACCACGACGACCTCGTCGACGGGCTCCACCGTCACCGACCGGTCGACGACCGTGCGCCGGACCTCCGCGCCGTCGAGCGTGTGCACCTCGTAGGTGGTCACGCGCTCGCCCGGCACGCCACGGGTCCGTACGGTCTCGTGCCCCTTCGGGAGGTCGTCGGACTCGATGCGCTCGGTCTCGAACGGGACGACCTCGGTGACGATGTCGGACGCCGTCCCGCCACGGTTGACCACCACGACCATGCCGTCGACGGCGGCAGCCCCCAGCGGGACCGACGTCCGGTCGTCCTCGCCCAGGGAGATCTCGACCTCGGCCAGCACGTCCCGCACCGTCGCCTGCGTGGTCCGCAGCGGCAGCACCGAGCCGTCGACCGACACGTAGACGGTCTTGCGCGTGGACACCCGCACCGGGCCGCGGCCCAACGGGTCGCTGCGGGACGCCGAGGCCACCGCGCCGTCGCCCCGCGGCCCCAGGGCGGCGAGGAGCTCGCCCACCGTGTGCGCCGTCGTCCGGAAGCTCGTGGTCTCGCCGTCGACCTCGAGCGTGACCTCCTTGCTGGTGCGCACCACGACCTCGCCGTCCCGCGGCGCGGGGGCGGAGGCGACGGGCTGCACCAGGTCGTCGGGGCCCGGCTCGATGCCGTGGAACGCGAGGACCTCACCGACCGTGCGCCCGTAGCCGTCGAGAGTCTGCACCCGGCCGTCCATGTCGACGGTGACCGTGCTGTGCGCCGCGAGGACGCCCGTCGTGCCGAGCGCCACCGCGACGACCACCAGCACCTGCAGCGCACCGCGGATGATCGCGCCCAGGGGGCCGCGGCGGCCGACGTACCGCTCCGGGGGACGGCGCCTCCGGGTCATGTCACGCCGTCGTCCAGCCTCAGGTGTCGCCACGGTCACCAGACCGTAGCCGAACCTGGGCTCGAGCGACAGGGGTCACCACGACCCGTAGACCCGTCCGGTGTTGTCCGAGACCGCTCGGCAGACGTCGGCGAGCGGTCGGTCGAGCACCTCGGCCATGGCCCGCACGGTGTGCGCGGCGACGTACGGGGCGTTCGGCTGCCCCCGGAACGGGTGCGGCGGCAGGTAGGGCGCGTCGGTCTCCACGAGGACGAGCTCGAGCGGCACCGTGCGCAGCGCCTCGCGCAGATGGGTGTTCTTCGGATAGGTGACCGTCCCGGCGAAGGACAGGTACCAGCCGTGCTCGGCGGCGAGCGCCGCCATCGCCGCGTCCCCGCTGAAGCAGTGGAAGACGGTCCGCTCCGGCGCACCGTCCGCCAGCAGGACCTCGATCACCTGCTCGTGGGCGTCGCGGTCGTGGATCTGCAGCGCCAGCCCGAGCTCCTTGGCGAGCGCGACGTGGGCGCGGAACGACTCGCGCTGCGCCTCCTCGCCCTGCGGCCCGGTGCGGAACAGGTCCATGCCCGTCTCCCCCACCGCCCGCACGCGGGGGTTGTCGCGGGCGACCTCGGCGACGCGGGCGATCGCGTCCGCCAGCGACGTCGAATGGTGCGGCCGCGGCTGCGGCTCGAGCCCGTCGGGGCCGACCTCCCGGACACCGGCGTGCAGCACCGCCTCGTTGGGGTGGATCGCCACCGCACCCAGGAGCGCGTCGGCCTCCGCATCCCGCAGGAGCGCGTCGGTCCACTCGACGGACGGCAGATCGCAGCCCACCTGCACCATCCGGTCGACGCCGACGGCGGCAGCCCGGGCCACGTGCTCGGCCACGGTCGGGACCGGCGAGCCGTCGGGGACGAGGTCCGCGATCGCGTCCAGGTGCGTGTGGTTGTCGACGACGGGGACCGGCAGCGGCTCGGGGTCACGCGGGAACCCGCGCTCACGCTTGCGCGCCACGCTCAGGCCTTCTCGCGCAGCCGCTCGAGCTCTTCCTCGACGATCGAGTCGTCGAGCTTGGTGAACACCGGGGACGGCTTCGCGATCGGGGTGCCCGGCGTCACGGGGCTCGACGCCCACGCGGGGAACCGGTAGCCGCCGTCGTGGTCGCCGGTGATGACCGGGTAGTGCCGCGAGTCGTCGTCCAGGTCGGTGACCTCCTCGATGCGCGGCTGCGGGGCGAACTCACCCGTACCCCCCAGGACCTCGTGCACCGACTGCGCCGAGTGCGGCAGGAACGGTGCCAGCAGCGTGTTGCAGTCGCTGACCGCCTGCGTCGTGGTGTGCAGCACGGTGGCCAGCCGCTCCGGGTCGGTCTTGAGCTTCCACGGCTGGGTCTCGGAGACGTAGCGGTTGACGTCGCCGACGACGCGCATCGCCTCCGCGATCGCGGCCCGCTGCCGGTTGGACTCGATGAGGGAGCCGATGTCGGAGAACGCCTTGCTCGTGGCGGCCAGGACGTCACGGTCGGTGTCGGTCAGCTCGCCCGCCGTCGGGATCTGCCCGAAGTTCTTGTGCACCATCGACGCCGTGCGGTTGACCAGGTTGCCCCAGCCGGCGACGAGCTCGTCGTTGGTACGCCGCAGGAACCCGTCCCACGTGAAGTCGACGTCCTGGTTCTCCGGCCCGGCCGCCGCGACGTAGTAGCGGAACGCGTCGGGCTGGTACCGGGCCAGCATGTCGCGCACGTAGATGACGACGCCGCGCGAGGAGGAGAACTTCTGGCCCTCGACGTTGAGGAACTCGCTGGAGACCACCTCCGTCGGGAGCTGCAGCGAGCCGAACCGGCCCGGCGCACCCCCGCGCGACCCGCCACCGTCGTACGCCAGCAGCTCCGCCGGCCAGATCTGGGAGTGGAAGGTGATGTTGTCCTTGCCCATGAAGTAGTACGAGCGGGCGTCCGGGTTCGTCCACCACTCGCGCCACGCCTCGGGCGTGCCCTGGCGTCGCGACCACTCGATCGAGCTGGACAGGTAGCCGATCACGGCGTCGAACCACACGTAGAGCCGCTTGGCGGGATTGTCCTCCCACCCCTCCAGCGGCACGGGGATGCCCCAGTCGATGTCGCGCGTCATGGCGCGCGGGCGGACGTCGTCGAGCAGGTTGCGGCTGAAGTTGAGCACGTTGGGCCGCCACCCGTCGCGCTTCTCGAGCCACGAGGACAGCGCGTCGACGAGGGCCGGCAGGTCGAGGAAGAAGTGGTTCGACTCGACGAACTTGGGCGTCTCGCCGTTGATGCGGCTGCGCGGGTTCTTCAGGTCGATCGGGTCGAGCTGGTTGCCGCAGTTGTCGCACTGGTCGCCGCGAGCGCCGTCGTAGCCGCAGATGGGACAGGTGCCCTCGATGAAGCGGTCGGGCAGCGTGCGGCCCGTGGACGGCGAGATCGCGCCCATCGTCGACTTCTCGACCATGTAGCCGTTCTGGTGCACCGTGCGGAACATCTCCTGCACGACGGCGTAGTGGTTGCGCGTCGTGGTGCGCGTGAACAGGTCGTAGGACAGGCCCAGGGAGGTCAGGTCCTCGACGATGACCCGGTTGTAGCGGTCCGCGAGCTCCTGCGGGGTGACGCCCTCCGACTCGGCCTGGACGAGGATCGGCGTGCCGTGCTCGTCCGTGCCGGAGACCATCAGGACGTCGTGACCCGCCATCCGCATGTGCCGGCTGAAGACGTCGGAGGGAACGCCGAAGCCGGCGACGTGGCCGATGTGCCGCGGGCCGTTGGCATAGGGCCATGCCACGGCCGAGAGGATGTGGGTCATGCCCCGAATCCTAATGGCCGACGACGGCCGCGGACCCGGGCGTCCAGGGTCCGGCCGCCACGGCCGGCGACGACGGCGGCGACGAAGGTGGCGACGAAGGTGGCACAGTGGTGGGCATGAGCACGCGCGCACTGATCGTCGTGGACGTCCAGCCGACCTTCTGCGAGGGCGGTGAGCTCGGCGTCGACGGCGGGAACCGTGTCGCGGCCGACGTCGCCGCGTACGCCGGGGAGCACCGCGACCGGTACGGCCTGGTCGTCACCACCCAGGACTGGCACATCGACCCGGGCGAGCACTTCAGCGACACCCCGGACTTCGTCGACTCGTGGCCGGTGCACGGCGTCGCGGGCTCGCCGAACGCGGAGCTGCACCCGGCGCTCGCGGACCTGGCCGCCGACGTCGCGGTCAAGAAGGGGCAGTACGACCACGGGTACTCCGGGTTCGACGGGGCCGACGTCGCGGGCCGGTCGCTCGAGTCGGTCCTGCGGGAGGCCGGTACCACCGCGGTGGACGTCGTCGGCCTGGCGGAGTCGCACTGCGTCAAGCACACGGCGCTGGACGCGACGCGGCTCGGGTTCTCCACGAGGGTGCTGGCGGACCTCACCGCGCCGGTGTCGCCCGAGCTGGGCGAGCGGGCGCGCGAGGAGCTGGCCGCCGCCGGCGTCGAGCTCGCCGACTCCGGCGCCGCGAGGTAGCGCCGCTCCCGCCGCTCCTACCTCGGCGCCGGCGTTACTACCTCGGCGGGCGGGCGGCGAGGGCGGCGGCGTAGAGGTCCCGTTTCGGGACGCCGGCCGCCGTCGCCACCTCCGCCACGACGGCCTTGAGCCGCTCTCCACCCTGCACGCGCTCCAGGACCTCGGGCACCAGGTCCTCCACGCGCGGCGTCTCCGCGGCCGGGGCTCCGCCGACGACGACGCAGATCTCGCCGCGCAGCCCGGCACCCGACCCGGCCCGCTCGCCCGCCAGCGCCGCGAGCTCACCCAGGGGGCCGCGCAGCACCTCCTCGTACGTCTTGGTCAGCTCGCGGCACACGGCCGCAGGACGGTCCGGGCCGAACGCGGAGGCCATCGCGGCCAGCGTCTCGACCACACGGTGCGGCGCCTCGAAGAAGACCATGGTGCGCGGCTCGGTCACCAGCGCGCCGAGGAACCGGTCCCGGTCCCCCGCCTTGCGCGGCACGAACCCGTCGAAGGTGAAGCGGTCGGTCGGCAGCCCGGACAGCGCGAGCGCCGTGAGCACCGCCGAGGCACCCGGCGCCGCCGTGACCGGCAGCCCCCGCTCGACGGCACGCTCGACGAGCCGGAACCCGGGGTCGGAGACGGCCGGCATCCCGGCATCGGTGACGACGACGACGGTCCCGCCGCCGTCGACCACGTCCAGCAGGTCGTCGGCCCGGTCTCGCTCGTTGTGCTCGTGGTACGAGACCACGCGGCCCCCGACCTTGATGCCGAGCCGGCCGGCCAGGCCGTGCAGCCGGCGGGTGTCCTCGGCGGCGACGACGTCGGCCTCCTGCAGCAGGCGCAGCAGGCGCGGCGAGGCGTCCTCCACGTTGCCGATGGGGGTGGCGGCCAGCACGACGGACCCTGCCTCACGACTCATGTGCGCAACTGTCCCACGGCGACGTCATGACCCTCTAAAGTGGCCGAGGTGACCGCCCCTGATGCCGACGCTCCCGCCACGGGTGAGAACCCGGAGATCGACTCGCCGTCCGCGCCGCGCCGCCAGTACCCCTCACGGCGTGACGTCCACGGCCACCGCACGGACACCCGCGGCATCCCCATCGTGACCGGCGCGTTCCGCGCCATCACCGGTGCCGTCCCGAGCGTCGGGCAGAACGGTTCGTCGCGCACCCCGCCCACGCCGGTCGACGGGACTCCCACCGCCGCCGGGAGCGGGGCGGACGTACCGCCGTCGGGCACGGACCTGCCGGCGAACGAGGCGGAGACCACGCCGGGCGAGCCGGCCGTCACGGAGCAGACCCTGCTGGTACGGCTGCTGGGCGAGCGTCGCCTGGCGCTGGGGGCCACCCGGCGTGCCCAGGTGCTCGGCTGGGTGGGCACGATCGTGGTCACGCTGCTCGCGGCGGTGACCCGCCTGTGGGAGCTCGGCCGGCCGGGCAGCCTGGTCTTCGACGAGACCTACTACGTCAAGGACGCGTACACGCTGGGACGCGAGGGCACCGAGCGGCAGTGGCCCGAGGACCCCAACCCGGCGTTCGAGGCGGGTGACGTCGACTCGTACCTCGACCAGGCCGCCTACGTCGTCCATCCGCCCGTCGGCAAGTGGATGATCTGGCTGGGCATGGAGGCCGGTGGCGGTCCGGCGAACCCGTTCGCGTGGCGCCTGGCGAGCGCCGTCGTCGGCATCCTGGCCGTGCTGCTGCTCGTCCGGATCGCCCGTCGTCTCTTCTCGAGCACGGTGATGGGTCTCGCCGCGGGCTTCCTCCTGGCGATCGACGGCGAGGCGATCGTCCACTCGCGGGTCGCACTGCTGGACCAGTTCCTCATGTTCTGGGTGCTCGTGGCCTTCGGCTGCCTGCTGCTGGACCGCGAGCAGTCCCGCCGGCGGCTGGCAGCCGGCGTCGGGTCGGTCCTCGAGGCGGGCGGCACCGTCGCGAGGTTCGGACCGCGCGGGCTGGGGTTCCGCTGGTGGCGCCTGGCCGCCGGCATCGCGCTGGGTCTGGCGTGCGGGGTCAAGTGGTCGGGGCTGTGGTTCGTGGCCGTGTTCGGCCTGCTCACCGTGCTGTGGGACCTGACGGCCCGGCAGCGGGCGGGCATCCGGCACGGCTGGCTGCAGTCGTTGGCGCTCGACGCCCCGCTCGCTTTCCTGCAGATCGTGCCGGTCGCGGTGGTCACCTACGTGGGGTCGTGGACCTCATGGATCGTCGGCAAGGACGGCTACTACCGCACCTGGGCCGCCGACCATCCGGACGAGGCGGTCTCGTGGATGCCCGACTGGCTCGCGAGCCTCTGGTACTACCACCAGCAGATGTTCGGCTTCCACACGGGCCTGAACTCCGATCATGCCTACGCCTCGCACCCGCTGGGCTGGATCGTGCAGTGGCGGCCCACGTCGTTCTTCTGGGAGCGCTCCGCCGCCGGCGAGAACGGCTGCCCGCCGGACGGCGGCGCGTGCGCCGTCGCGGTCTCGGCGATCGGCAACCCGCTGCTGTGGTTCCTCGCCGCCATCGCGATCGTCGTGACGATCGTGCTCGGCGTCTGGTTGCGCGACTGGCGGGCCCTGGCCGTCCTGTCCGGCACGATCGCCGGCTGGGCCCCGTGGTTCTTCTACTCCGAGCGGACCATCTTCACGTTCTACTCGATCGTGTTCACGCCCTGGGTGATCCTCACGCTCCTGTACCCGATGGTGGTGGCGCTCGAACGCACGCGCCACCGGTCCGGGCGCGGCGGGACCCTCGCCGTGATCGCCGGCGTGCTGCTGACGATCACGGCGGTGTCGGTGGCGTTCTACCCGTTCTGGTCGGCGATGCAGGTGCCGTACGACTACTGGCGCGAGGTCATCCGCTTCCAGAACTGGATCTGACGGCCCCCGGCGTCGGCGCGGAGCCACCCGTCGCGCGGAGCCACCCGTCGGACGGAGCTACCAGGCGACCTGCGGCGTCGGGTGGAACGCCCACCCGGCGGAGCGCCACGCCGGCGCCTGGGCCGCGGTGCGGGCCGTGAACCCGTCGAAGTCTTTCGCCTCGGCGGAGGTCCAGGCGACCTCGGCCACGGCGCCGAGCCGCGGGAGCAGCATCGAGAACAGCTCGTCACGGGTGGTGAGCGTCTCGGTCCACACCGCGGCGGAGACGCCTTCCACGGCGGCGGCAGGGAGGCCCTCGATCACGGCGGTGGGCTCCCACTCGTAGGAGTCGCGCAGCTCGACGAAGCCCGCCCACTGCAGACCCAACGGGTGCTCGGCGGTGTACTTCATGTCGAGATAGGTGTGGTTGCCGGGAGACATGATGAACCGTGCACCACCCTGGGCCGCCGCCACGAACCGGTCGAGGTCCTCGCCCTTCGGCTCCCAGTACTGCAGCAGCGTCCCGGGCTCCACCGGGCCCCGTGCGCCCTCCTGCCAGAAGACCGGCGTCTTGCCGTGCTCGCGCACGACGCGCTGCGCGAGCTCCACGAAGCGCGCGAACTCCTCGCGCTCCATGGTCAGCACCTCGTCGCCGCCCACGTGCACCCACTCGCCGTCGGTCATGCGTGCGAGGTCGCCGACGACGTCGCGCACGAAGGGTTCGGTGGCGGGGTTGTCGAACCACAGCCGCGAGAAGCCGACCTCGATGCCGCCGTACGCGTCGGTGGCGACGCCGTCGTCGGTCAGGCCGCCGTAGACGTGCGTGGCCGCGTTGACGTGCCCGGGCATGTCGAACTCGGGGACGATCGTCACGTGGCGCACCCCGGCGTAGTCCTGCAGCGCACGGAAGTCCTCGACGGTCAGGTAGCCGGCGGAGCCGCTGCCGACCTGGTTGTCGGACGCCTTCTCCAGCTCGGGCCGCGACGGGATCTCGATGCGCCAGCCCTGGTCGTCGGTGAGGTGCAGGTGCAGCACGCGCAGCTTGAACGCGGCCACGAGGTCGACGACGGCACGGATGTCGTCCGGTCCGAACCAGTGGCGCACGACGTCGAAGGACAGCCCGCGCCAGCGGTAGCGCGGGGCGTCGTGGAGGACGACGGCGGGGACGCTCCCCCTCCGTCCCGCCGCATCGTCGGGGCGCACCACGAGCTGGCGCAGGCTGCGCGCGGCGTGCAGCAGGCCGACCGGCTCGGCAGCGGTCGCGGTGATCGCGCCCTCGCCCACGGCGAGCGTGTACCGCTCAGGGCTGTCCGAGCCCTGGGGTCCGGCGGCGGTGTCGAGGCGCAGCGTGAACGGCACGGCGTCCGCCGCGGCGGCGAGGGGCACCCCGGCCGCCGAGAGCTGCTCGGCGACGAGCTCGGCGAGCTGCGCGTCGGGCGCGTCGACGCGCACCGCGGGCAGCTCGAGGGCAGGGGCGTCGGGCTGCGTGACCTCGGTGGGCCACGGGATGAGGGGAAGCATGCGGGGGTTCTCCTGCTCAGGGCCCGGCGACGAACAGCGGCGCCGGGTCCGTGGGGACGAGGTCGGCGCCCTGGGCGGGGAGGTAGGTCGGTCCCGCCCAGCCGGTGTGCACCCCGTCGGGGACGTTGTCGGACACGCGGTTCCACACCCACTCGCCGGTGGTCGGCCCACCGGTCCGGTCCGCGGCGAGGACGATCTCCACCGCCTCCGTGCCGGCGGCCACGTCGGCGAGGCGTTCACGGTCGACGACGGACTCCGGTCGCGTCTGGTGCACGAGCACCGTCGTCGGCGGCAGACCGCGGTTAGTAACCACCCCTTCAATATAGGCGATCACGGCCTGCACCTCCTCCACCGACACCTGCTGGGACGGCAGCACGCCGTCGGAGACGCGATCCTCCGGGTGCAGCGCCACGCCGACCCCCGGGCTCGAGAGCAGCTCCTCGAGCGGCTCCACCTCCTCCAGCAGCGCCGAGTCCCCCGCCGCGACGTCGAGCAGCACGTACTGCCCCGCGTCCCGGGCCGCGTCGACCACCGGCTCGAGCTCGGCGACGCGCTCCTCGGCGGGCCGCCCCGCCGCCGCACCGGCCTGCACGACGACGGTCGGCACCACCGGACCGTCGCCCAGACCCGCGTACGCCTCGGCCGCGGCCGCCGCCCGTGCGGTCACCGCCGCCGGGTCCTCCGACGGCTCTGCCACCGTGGTCACGTAGCGCGCCGGGAGCAGCTGCTGCGTCCCCGTCGGCAGCAGGTCACCCCGCTCGGCCGCCTCGACCCGCCAGGCAAACTCCGCGGCGCCGCCGAACGTCGGCCCCACGCCGACCACGGCGAGCGCCTGTGCCAGGTCGATCTCCGTGATCGACTCGGGCGAGGCGGCGATGTCGCCACCCGGCACCGCGTGGTCCACGGCCCCGGCCGCGCGCAGGGTCGCGATCGCCGCCTCCTGGCCGGGCTGCGGGTCCGTGAGCGCGAGCACCTCACGCAGCCGCACCTCGGCAGGGTCCTGCGGCTCGGGTGACGCACCGTCCGCGAGCGCCGCGCCGACGTCGTCCTGCAGGCTCGCCACCTCGGCCGCGCTCAACGCACCGGGCTCGTCCTCGCCGGCATCCGGCAGCCCGCTGACCCGCAGGTGCACGACGTCGACGTCCGCCGTCGCGGCCGCCTGCTCGGCCTCGCTGAGCTCGGCGCCCACCGCGGTGCCCTCGTCGGACCAGGTGTCGTCGGTCGCGTCGTCGGGCCCGCCGGACTCTCCGGCGCCTCCCGCGCCGAGGGGCGCACCCGCGCCGGGCGGCTCGGCGCTCACCACCACGGCGACCTGCGCACCCAGGCGGCCCAGCTCGTCCGCGACACCCTGGGCGGAGACCGCACCCCCGACGAGCAGGGCGGGAGCACCGAGCGCCTCCGCGGCCGAGGCCTGCGCCGCCCGCACCGCGGCGCCGTCGTCCGCTGCGCCGTCGTCCGCTGCGCCGACGTCGACGTCGTGAGCCTCGGCGACGACCGCCACCGGGGAGCGCTCGAAGATCTGCTGGCTGGTGGTCAGCGCGAGCTCGGCCGGGTCCGCGGCACCGAGCAGCAGGGTGTGGGCCGTCGGTGCGGAGACGACGGCCTGCCCCGCCGGGACCTCAGCAGGGTCGGGAGGTGGGTCGTCGGCGCCGCAGCCGACGACGAGCGCGGCCACGCAGACGAGAGGAAGGACGAATCGGGCGTTCCGTACACGCACGGGCCTATCCTCGCGCATTCCGGACGTGAGGTCGATGCCCCGGACCAGCCGGTTCGGTCAGACGGCCTGTCGCAGCGGCGGCGCCGCCTGCCCTGAGGCCCGGCTGAGCCGCGCCTCCGCCTCGCGGACGAGCTCGTCCGCGACCGCGGCACCGGCCACCGACCAGACGACGGACGAACGCAGCTCCGGCCACACCAGGACGTCGACGGCGCCGGACGGCTCGGTCAGGTTGGCCAGCACGTGGCGGCGCAGGTGGTCCGCCGAGGCGGCGGCCTGGATGTCGTCCATCGGTGGCAGCGTCGCGAGGACGGCGAAGCGGTCGCCGTCCACCCGACCGGCCTCGCAGCCGCGCGGCAGGCCGCCGACGAGCCGGTCGGCGAGCTCGACGAGCACCGTGTCGCCCGTCGTGTAGCCGTGCCGGGCGTTCAGGCGCGTCATGCCGTGGACGTCCAGCAGCACCAGCACCACCCGGGTCCCGGTGCCGTGCACCAGCTCGCACCGGCGCGCCAAGGAGTGCCAGGTGGCTGCCCGGGTGGGCAGCCGGGTCTGCGGGTCGTGCGTCGACCGCTCGGCCAGCGCCGCGACGAGAGCGCGCATCAGGTCGGCCGTCCCGGCGCTGAGCCACCGGTCGGAGGCCACCAGCACGTCGTCGTAGCGGTGCGCGTCCGTCCGCTCCATCGCCCGGGTGGCCACGGAGGACACCGGGTCCTGCGGGTGCACCACCATGGGCGACCAGTCGGTGACGGCGGACGTCGGTTTGCGCTCGAGCACGGCGCGCCCGTAGCCGAGCCGCCCCGTCAGCGCGGCCGTGAGACCGGCCCGCATGATGATCCCGGCTCGACCCGCGGCGTCGTCAGTGACGACGACGGAGCTCACGTCAGGGTTGCGGAACATCACCTCCAGCTGGCCCACGGGCATGGTGGAGCTGACCACGTCCACGGGGCGGGCCAGGTCGGACGCCACTCCTGCGAGTCGGGTGCCGCCCCGCACCTGCCGGTGCCGGGCCACCTCGGTGATCTCGTCATGCACGGGGCCACCATGGCGCACCCGCCGCCCGCCGTGCGGCACCGCAGCGATATCGACCGACGCTGTTCAGCCGGCGTTCACGGCGTTCACCCGCCGGATCACCGCACCCACCGTTCCTGCCCCAGATCTTGAGCACTCCCTGAGGCACCCTCGAGGTGACGCTGAGACTCCGTGGATAACTTGGCAGCAGACGCCCCGCCGGGTGATATCCCCCGTCTCCACCCGGCGGGGTGTCGAACATCTGCCCGCCGGCGACCTTGACGAATTCCTGAGGTTGCCCCGCGGGACACCTGAGCCGGCCCCGATACGTTGCGACGAGGCGCCCCGCCGGATCTGCCCCCCATGCGGTCCGGCGGGGCGTCCTTGTCGTCGGCGGCCGTCGTCGACGCGGCGCACCGGCGCACCGCACCGAGCCGCCCCACTTGCTCGCCCGCCTCACCGGGCGAAAGGTGGCCACCATGAGCCACGACCATCAGCACGACCGGCACGGCGGGTCGGACGAGCACACCATGCACGCCGACGGCCACACTGCGCACGGCGACCACGGAGGCCACGGAGGCCACGGAGGCCACGGCGACCACGTCGGCCAGTACCGACGTCTGCTCTGGATCATGCTCGTGCTGGCGGTGCCGGTGGTCGGGCTCTCCGGGATGTTCGCGACGATCCTCGGCTACACGCTGCCGGACGGCCCGGGAACGGCCTGGGTGTCCCCGGTGCTCGGCACGGTGATGTACGCGTGGGGCGGGCGACCCTTCCTGACCGGCGCGGTTTCGGAGCTCCGGGCCCGCAAGCCCGGGATGATGCTGCTCATCGGGCTGGCGATCACCGTCGCGTTCCTCGCGTCCTGGGGCGCGAGCCTGGGGCTGCTGGACCATCGGCTCGACTTCTGGTGGGAGCTGGCGCTGCTGATCGTGGTCATGCTGCTCGGCCACTGGATCGAGATGCGGTCCCTCGCCCAGACGACGTCGGCACTGGACTCGCTGGCTGCGCTGCTGCCCGACGAGGCAGAGCGTGTCGAGGGCGAGGACGTGGTCACCGTGCCGCCGTCCGACCTGCGCGTCGGCGACGTCGTGGTCGTACGGCCGGGCGGTCGGGTCCCTGCTGACGGCCACGTCGTGCAGGGCTCGGCCAGCATGGACGAGTCCATGATCACCGGGGAGTCCCGCCCGGTGCGTCGCGGTGACGGGGACCCGGTGGTCGCCGGCACCGTCGCGACCGACTCCGGGGTACGCGTCCAGGTCACCGCCGTGGGCCAGGACACCGCCCTGGCCGGCATCCAGCGCCTGGTCAGCGACGCGCAGAGCTCCAGCTCCCGGGCGCAGCGACTGGCGGACCGGGCCGCCGGGTGGCTGTTCTGGTTCGCGCTGGGCGCCGCCGTGATCACCGCGACGGTCTGGTCGATCGCCGGGATGCCGGACGCCGCCGTCGTCCGCGCGATCACGGTGCTCGTCATCGCCTGCCCCCACGCGCTCGGCCTCGCCATCCCGCTGGTGGTCTCCATCGCGACCGAGCGTGCGGCGCGGGGTGGCGTGCTGGTCAAGGACCGGCTCGCCCTGGAGAGCATGCGCACCGTCACCTCCGTGCTGTTCGACAAGACCGGCACGCTCACCAAGGGGCAGCCGACCGTCACCAAGGTCCACCCCGCCGACGACGGCGACACCCTCCTGGCGCTGGCGGCCGCTGCCGAGTCCGACTCCGAGCACCCGCTGGCGCGCGCGATCGTGCAGGCGGCACGGGCCCGCGGTCTGCAGGTCTCCGGCGCCGCCGACTTCACGTCCTCCCCGGCCGTGGGCGTCAGCGCCACCGTCCAGGGGCGGACGGTCGCGGTGGGTGGCCCCCACCTGCTCGTGCAGCACGACGCGAGCGAGCTGGCAGCCGCCGACCGGTGGCGCGCGGACGGCGCGACCATCCTCCACGTGCTGGTGGACGGCCGCGTGGCCGGTGCCCTCGCGCTCGCCGACGAGGTCCGTCCCGAGTCCCGCCAGGCCGTCGACGCGCTGCACGCCCAGGGCGTGCAGGTCGTCATGATCACCGGCGACGCCGAGGCCGTGGCCGCGACGGTCGCGGACGAGCTCGGCATCGACCGGTACTTCGCCGGTGTCCGGCCGGAGGACAAGTCCGCGAAGGTGCGCCGGCTGCAGGAGGAGGGACGCAGGGTCGCGATGGTCGGTGACGGGGTCAACGACGCCCCGGCGCTCGCGCAGGCCGACGTCGGGATCGCGATCGGCGCGGGGACCGACGTCGCGATCGCGTCCGCCGGGGTCGTCCTGGCCAGCGACGACCCCAGGTCGGTGCTCTCGGTGATCGAGCTGTCCCGTGCGAGCTATCGCAAGATGAAGCAGAACCTGTGGTGGGCTGCCGGGTACAACCTCGTCTCCGTACCGTTGGCCGCCGGCGTGCTCGCTCCGATCGGGTTCGTGCTGCCGATGTCCGTCGGGGCGGCCCTCATGTCGCTCTCGACGGTCGTGGTCGCCCTCAACGCCCAGCTGCTGCGCCGGCTCGATCTGCGCCCCGGGGAGGTGACGTCGTGACCGGAAGCCCGACGCCCGACCGCTCGACGACGCGGCGCCGGGTGCCGCTGCGGACCACCTGTGCCCAGCCCCACCACTGCTCTGCGTCCGTGCGCCGGAAGGTCCTCGGCCAGGTCCCGCTCTTCGAGGGTCTCTCGCCCGACGAGCTCCTCGGGATCGACAGGCACATGGTGTCCCTGGCCTGGGCCGAGGACGACCCGCTCTACACCGCGGGGGAGCCCGCCGAGCATCTCTACGTCATGGCCACCGGACGCGCCAAGGCCGTGCGCACGGCATCGACCGGTCAGGACGTCGTCGTCGACATCCTCGGCCCCGGGGACCTCTTCGGCGCCCTGCACACCCTGGGCCAGCCCACCCACAGCGAGACCGTCCGGGCGATGGAGACCACCTGCGCACTGCGCATCGGCACCGACGCGTTCCGCCGCGTCCTGACCGAGCATCCCCGGGTGGCCCTGCGCGTCCTGGACGACACGGCCGCGCTGCTGTCCCGGGCCCGCTCCGACGTCACCGCGCAGTCCACCGCCACCGTCACCCAGCGGGTGGCCGCCACCCTGCTGCGGCTGGCCGAGAAGTTCGGTCAGGGCCGCGCCGGGGGCGGCACGCTCATCCAGCTGCCGCTCTCCCGCGCCGACCTGGCCGGGATGACCGGCTCCACCCCCGAGTCCGTCTCGCGCGTGATGAGCCGGCTGCGCAAGGACGGCGTCATCGACTCCGGGCGCCGCTGGACCGCCGTCCTGGACCCGGACCGCCTCGCCGCCCTGAGCGACTGACCCGACGCAGGCCCGTGACGGCGCCCACGGGCGTCGCTCACCGCAGGCGCAACGGGACGGCGGCGAACCCGCCCAGGGGTGGCAGCGAGCGTTCCCGGGCCCGGTCCGGGTCGGGCTCGACCGCCGTGGTCGCGTGCAGCACCGCGCGGGTCAGGATCCGCAGCTCGAGGGTCGCGAGCGGGCGTCCTGGGCACACGTGCTTCCCGACGCCCCAGACGACGTTGTCCGGCGCGTTGCCCTCCGGGTCGAACGCGTCCGGGTCGCCGAACACCTGCGGGTCGCGGTTCGCGGAGGTCCAGTGCAGCACGACACGTTCGCCCGCGGCGAGCACCCGTCCCGCCACCGTGACCGGCTCCGTGGTGATGCGACGGTTCGCGACGAACGGGTCGTCGATCCGCAGGATCTCGTCGAGGATCGCGTCGAGCTCTCGGTCGGAGACGCCCGAGCGCACCCGGTCCTGCACGTCGGGGTGGTCGGCGAGGTAGGCGAGCACCACGCCCACGCACAACGCCATGGATCCCAGGTCGCCGCCCGTCCAGTTCCGCAGGATCGAGACGATCTCGTCATCGGTGAGCTCTCGGCCGTCGACACGGTCCCGCACCAGGTCGGTGGTCACGTCGTCGGGGGCACGGTCACCGGCCTCCCGGCGGGTGTCGGTCAGGGACCGGATGATGGCGTCGAACCGCGCGGCCACCTCCGCGGTGCGCGAAGCGTCCCGCGAACGGGTCGCGGCCCGGTTGTCCGCCATCCACCGCAGGAGGTCCTCCTCCAGGTCCGCGGGCCAGCCCAGCCAGGCGCTCTGTGCCCGCACGGCGAACCGGGCGCCCGTCTCCACGGCGTCGATCGGACCGGGAACCTCGAGCTCGGCCGTCAGGTCTGCCGCCACCTGGTGCACCACGGGCTCCAGCTCCGCCATCCGCTCCGGGGTGAAGTAGCGGTCGACGACGGCGCGGAACGCCGAGTGCGTGGCGCCGTCGAGCCCGTTGGGCACCTGCAGGTGGCGGGACACCGCGTTGGAGAACGTCTCGTGGTCGCGTGCCGCCGCGACGACGTCGGCGTGCGAGAACAGCGTGCAGGCGCCGCTGTCGACGGACGCGGCGAAGGTCGGCTCAGCGGCCGGCAGATGCTCAGTCATGAACCCATTGTGCGGTTGATTGATGCCCGTCATGGTCCGCCGCGGCGGCCGCTCGTAACGTCACAGTCACAGCCCCTCGCAGAAGGGGAAGACACATCGCACGGAAGGAACACCGACGATGAGCAGCACCGCTCCCGCCACCACCCGCACCGTCCTGCGCGCCGAGGGATTCTCCTGCCCCTCCTGCGTGGGCAAGATCGAGAAGCAGGTCGGCCGACTGGACGGCGTCCGCTCGGTCCGGGTCCAGTTCGCCTCGGCCCGCATCGAGGTGGACCACGACCCGGTCAGTGCGTCCGTGGACGACCTCGTCGCCGCCGTCGCCAGGGCAGGGTACGTCGCCCGCCCGGCAGCCTTCTGACCCGCCCCGTACGCAAGAGACCTCGCCGAGCCCCGGGGAACCGGGGCCGGCGGTGAAGGGAAGTGCACGATGAACAGACTGCAGCAGTGGCGGCACGGCCCGTGGGCGGTGCCCACGGTCTCCGGGGTACTGATCCTGGCGTCGTTCCTCGTCGCCCGCGTACTGGGCTCGGACGCGGTCGGCGACCTCTTCATGGTGGCCGCCGCCGTCGTCGCGGGCACCCCCATCGTCATCAAGGCCGTGCGGGCGCTGATGGTGCGAAGCATCAGCATCGACCTGCTCGTCTCCGTGGCCGCGATCGGCGCGGTCATCATCGGGGAGCACTGGGAAGCCGCCGCGGTCACCTTCCTCTTCGCCGTCGGGCACGCCCTCGAGGCACGCACGATGAACAAGACCCGTTCGGCGCTGGCCGAGCTGGTCGCCGTCGCCCCCGACGTCGCCGTCGTCCTGCGTGACGGCCACCAGGTCGAGGTGCCCGCCGGTGCTGTCGCCGTCGGTGAGACGGTCCTGGTCAAGAACGGCGCCAAGGTCCCGGTCGACGGCGAGGTCGTCGACGGGACCGGCGCCCTCGACGAGGCCTCCATCACCGGCGAGTCCATCCCCGTGGAGAAGACCGCCGGGGACCGCGTCTTCGCCGGCACCGTCTCGCGCGGCGGGTTCCTCCAGGTCCGCGCCACCGGGATCGGCGCGGACACCACGCTGGCCCGCATCGTCCACCGCGTGGAGGAGGCTCAGGACGCCAAGGCCCGGACCGCACAGCTCACGGACCGCTTCGCCACCTGGTACACCCCCGGCATCATGGCTCTGGCCCTGCTGGCCGGCCTCGTCACCGGTGACGTCGTCCTGGCGCTGACGCTGCTGGTCATCGGCTGCCCCGGCGCGCTGGTCATCTCCATCCCCGTCTCCGTCGTCGCCGGCATCGGCCGGGCGGCCAAGGACGGCATCCTCATCAAGGGCGGGGAGTACCTGGAGAGCTCGGCCAGGATCACGGCCGTCGCGGTGGACAAGACCGGCACCCTGACCGAGGGCCGCCCGCAGCTGACCGACGTCGTCGTGCTGGACCCGGCCCTGGACCGCAGCCAGGTGCTGGCGTGGGCCGCTGCCGCCGAGGCCGGCTCCGAGCACCCGCTCGCCCGACCCGTCCTGGAGGCTGCCGCTGCTGAGGGCGTCAGAGCGCCCGGGCTGCCCGAGTCCACCGAGCCGGTGCCCGGCAAGGGCATCGCGGCCACGACCGGCGGGCACCGCGTCCTCGTCGGGAACCTCGCACTGCTGGAGCAGCACGGCGTCGCCGACACCGTCGGCGCCGCCCAGGTCGCCGACGAGCTGGCCGCCGCCGGAACGACGGCCATGATCGTCGCGGTGGACGACGCCGTGGCCGGAGTGATCGGCGTGGCCGACCAGGTCCGGACCGACGCCGCGTCGATGGTCCGCCACCTGCACGAGGCCGGCGTGCGGTCCGTCGTCATGCTCACCGGTGACGCACCGTCGGTCGCCGAGGCCGTCGGCGCGGCCACCGGCGTCGACGAGGTCCGTGCCGGCCTGCTGCCCGAGGACAAGCTGGACGCGGTCCGCGACCTGCAGGCCCGTGGCCACGTGGTGGCGATGGTCGGCGACGGCGTCAACGACGCCCCGGCCCTCGCCGTGGCGGACATCGGGGTGGCGATGGGTGCGGCCGGCTCGGCCGTGGCGGTGGAGACCGCCGACATCGCCCTCATGGGCGACGACCTGCTCAAGCTGCCCGAGGCCGTCACGCTGGCCCGTCGCACCGTGACCACGATGCGCCAGAACATCACCATCGCTCTGGCCACCGTCGCGCTGCTGCTGGCCGGCGTCTTCGCCGGCGGGGTGACCATGGCCGTCGGGATGCTCGTCCACGAGATCTCGGTCCTGGTCGTCATCGTCAACGCCATGCGCCTGCTGCGCCGCCGTCAGGTCACGTCGGCCGTCCGCCGCGACGGGCAGCGCCCACCCACGACAAAGGCCCGGACCCACGATTCGTGGGACCGGGCCGTGCCGACGTCCTGAGACATCATCGACGTGGACCTAGCTGTTGCGGGTCATGACGTTGGTGACGCGGGGCCGGGGAGTGAGGAAGGGGTAGGCCCTGGCGGCAGGATGGAAGTGCGACCAACCGTCCTCGCCGAGAAAGACCTACCCCT
>CANMFP010000006.1 GCA_947497265.1 uncultured Isoptericola sp. | reverse complement strand
CACTGTTGAGTTCTCAAACAACCGACGCACACCATCCAAGACCGGAACAACCGCTCCGACCCCGTCCGGGGCAACCCTTCAACCTTACCCGGTCCGATCCTCTTGGTCAACCTTCGCTCCGTGAGCGCCGGCCGACCTGGATCGGGTGGGTCCTCGATCGATCGGGCACACTACTGTACCCGATCTGAAGGTTCGAGGTGGTCCACCCGCGGGACCGGCCACCGGTACCCAGCCCGTGGGCTGTCTCCTCGGTGTCCGTGCCTCCCTCTCGGGCGAACGACCAGAACATTACACATGCTCCGGCCCCCGGACCAAATCCGCAGGCCAGAGCATGTTCCCGGTCCGGACGGTCAGCCGGCGTCCGCGACAGCGAGGGTCTTCTTGCCCCGCCGCAGCACCGCGTACCGGCCGTGCAGCAGGTCCTCCGCCCGGAGGAGAGCGTCCTCCGACTCGACCTTGACGTTGTTGACGTAGGCGCCGCCGTCCGCGACCGCCCGTCGACCGGCGGCGCGCGACGCCACCAGGCCGCTGTCCACGAGCGCGTCGAGCACGGGCGTCCCGACCTGCACCTCGGCGCGGGGCAGCTCCGCCGTCGCGGCCCCCAGCGTCTCGGCGTCCAGCGAGGTCAGCTCGCCCCGGCCGAACAGCGCCTGGCTCGCGGCGACCACCGCCTCCGTCGCCGCGGCGCCGTGCACCAGGGTGGTGACGTCCGCGGCGAGCGTCTTCTGGGCGATGCGAGCGAAGGGGCGGTCCGCCACCTCACGCTCGAGGTCCCCGATCTCCTCGCGCGTCCGGAACGTGAAGATCTTCAGCCACGGCACGACGTCCGAGTCGGACGCGTTGAGCCAGTACTGGTAGAAGGCGTACGGACTCATCAGGTCCGGCGCCAGCCAGACCGCGCCACCCTCGGTCTTGCCGAACTTGGTGCCGTCGGCCTTGGTGATCAACGGCGTCGTCATGACATGGACCGTCTCGCCCTCGGAGCGTCGCACGAGCTCGACCCCGGAGAGCAGGTTCCCCCACTGGTCGTTGCCACCGGTCTGCAGGGTGACCCCGTGGCGACGGTAGAGCTCCAGGAAGTCGATGCCCTGCAGGATCTGGTAGCTGAACTCGGTGAAGCTGATCCCCTCGTCCGAGCTCAGCCGGCGCGCCACCGTGTCCTTGGCCAGCATGGTGCCCAGGCGGTAGTGCTTGCCCACGTCGCGCAGAAAGTCGATGGCCGACATCCCGTCGATCCAGTCGAGGTTGTTGACCAGGACCGCCGGGTTGTCGCCGTCGAAGTCGAGGAAGCGGGAGATCTGCGCCTTGAGACGTTCCGTCCACTCGGCGACGGTCTCCTTGGTGTTGAGCACCCGCTCGCCGGACTGACGAGGGTCCCCGATCATCCCCGTCGCCCCACCGACCAGCGCGACAGCCCTGTGCCCGGCACGCTGCAGGTGCCTCAGCAGGATGAGCTGGACGAGGTGACCGTGGTGCAGGCTCGGCGCCGTCGGGTCGAAGCCGCAGTAGTACGCGATCGGCCCCTCCGAGAGCGCGTCGCGCAGCGCAGCCTCGTCGGTGGTCTGCGCCACCAGGCCTCGCCAGTGCAGCTCATCGAGAACGTCGGTCACCGTGTGCTCCTCGGGGTGGTTCGTCGCGGCCCGGCCGAGCCGCCCACCTAGTGTGCCCGATCCGCCGGCCGGCCCCGCGCGCGTCTCAGCGCCCCCGGCGCGACACCGGTCGGTACGCCGACACGGTCGGCTCGTCGACGAGCCACGACCGCCACCCGAACCTGGACGGGTCCGCACCTTCGCCGCCCACACCGACGCGTGGTCCGGTCGCGACGGCGCGCGGCAACGGGTCCACCGGCAGGTGCACGACGACGGCGCCCTCGGCGTCGGTCACGCCCGCGCCGTCGTCCCCACGGTCGAGCGCGAGCGCGACCGTGAGCCGCGCGGGGCCACGAGCGATCTGCCGGTCGGAGTCGCACCGGCCCGCCGCCGTGCGACGCGCACGCGCCAGCTCGGTGCCCGCGACGACCTCGCCGGCACGCAGGAGGACGGCCGAGGCCCTGCCCACAGGCCCGCACACCACGTTGACGCAGTGGTGCAGGCCGAGGTGACGGTAGACGTAGAGGCGGCCGGGCCCGCCGAACATGGACCGGTTGCGCTCGGTGCGGCCCCGGTAGGCGTGCGACGCCGGGTCGACGGCCCCGGCGTACGCCTCGACCTCCGTCAGGCGCAGAGTGACCTCGCCCTCGGGCGTCCGGCGCGTGACGTAGGCGCCGAGCAGGTCGCGCGCCACGGTGTGCACGTCCCGGTCGTACCAGGCCGGGCCGGGGACCTGCCACGGCAGGGTCGCCGTCCGCGAGGTGCCCGCCGTCGTACCCGTCATATCGCCTCCCGTGACTCCGGCGCCGTCGTGCGCGGCCGGCCGAAGCCGTCGAGGTGGACGTCGGCCCGCGCGCGGGTCTGCTCCGCAGCGTAGTGCGCTGCTTCGTCGGCCATCCACCTCAACCAGTGGGGCCGCGCCGCCGCACCGTCGCGCGCGAGGCCGCGCCGCAGCCGCTCCTCGTCGCCGGCCTCGACCCAGATCCGCAGCACGGCCCACGGGTCGACCTGCCGCGCGGCAGCCCCGCACCCCTCGACCACGAGGAAGGGCGCCGGTGGCACGGTGTGCGCCTCGGCGTACGTCCCGGCCTCCCAGTCGAACCGCCGGTACTCCCCCGCACTGCCCGCCGCCAGCGGGTCCAGCACCCACGAGCGCAGTCGTGCCGCGCCGCCGTCAGGCCCGGCCTCCCAGCCCTCGTAGAGGTCGTCCATGTGCACCACCTGGCAGACGAGCTCGACAGCCAGCTGGGTGGCGAGGGTCGTCTTGCCCGACCCCGCAGGGCCGTCGACGCAGACGAGCCGGGTGGTCCGCCACGGGGCGGACGCACCCGGCCCGGGCAGACGCGGGACGCCGTCGTGCACCTGCTGCACGACGGCGGCGAGCACCTCCGCGCCGACGCTCACTCAGCCCTCGGCCCAGAACCTGAACTCGGTGGCACGCTCCTTCGCGGCCTCGAGCTGCTCCGTGACCCGCGCCGGTGCGGTGCCGCCCACGGCGTCCCGGGACGCGACGGACCCCTCGACCGTCAGCACCTCACGCACCGCCGGCGTCAGATGGCTCGACACCGCCGCGAGGTCGGCGTCCGAGAGGTCCCACAGCTCGATGCCGCGCTCCTCGCAGACCCGTACGCAAGCGCCCGCGACCTCGTGCGCGACCCGGAACGGCACGCCGGAGCGCACCAGCCACTCGGCGACGTCGGTGGCCAGGGAGAACCCCTGCGGTGCGAGCTCCGCCATGCGGCCGGTGTCGAACGTCAGCGTCCGGACCATGCCGGCGAAGGCCGGCAGCAGGACGGTGAGCGTGTCCACCTGGTCGAAGACGGGCTCCTTGTCCTCCTGCAGGTCGCGGTTGTACGCGAGCGGCAGGCCCTTCAGCGTCGCCAGGAGCCCGGTCAGGTCGCCGATCAGCCGGCCGGACTTGCCGCGCGCGAGCTCCGCGATGTCCGGGTTCTTCTTCTGCGGCATGATGCTCGACCCGGTCGACCAGGAGTCGTCGAGGCGGACGAACCCGAACTCCTTGGTGTTCCACGCGATGATCTCCTCGGAGAACCTCGACAGGTCCACCCCGATCATCGCCGCGACGAACGCGAACTCCGCGACCACGTCCCGGGCGGCGGTGCCGTCGATCGAGTTCTCGACCGGACCGTCGAAGCCCAGCTCGGCGGCCACCGCGGCCGGGTCCAGACCCAGCGACGACCCCGCGAGCGCTCCCGACCCGTACGGCGAGCGGGCCGCGCGCACGTCCCAGTCGATGAGCCGGTCCACGTCGCGCAGCAGCGGCCACGCGTGCGCCAGCAGGTGGTGCGCGAGCAGCACGGGCTGAGCGTGCTGCAGGTGCGTGCGGCCGGGCATGACCGCGTCGCCGGCCGCCTCCGCCTGGGTGATGAGCTCGTCGACGACCGTGACGACCTGCTGGGCGATCAGGCGGGCGTTCTGGCGCAGGTACATCCGCACCTGCGTGGCGATCTGGTCGTTGCGCGACCGGCCGGCACGGAGCTTGCCACCGAGCTCGTCCCCGGCGCGCTCCATGAGGCCCCGCTCGAGGGCGGTGTGCACGTCCTCGTCACCGAGCCGGGGAAGGAACGCGCCGGACTCGACGTCGGCCTCGAGCCGGTCGAGGGCCTCCAGCATGCCGGTGAGCTCGTCGTCGTCGAGCAGGCCGGCTCGGTGCAGGACCCGGGCGTGCGCCCGCGACCCGGCGACGTCGTGCACCGCGAGCCGCCAGTCGAAGTGCGTCGACTGCGACAGCGCCTGGAGCTCCGGCGAGGGGCCGCCGGCGAACCGGCCGCCCCACAGGCTCACCGACGCCGGCGCAGCGACCGCGTCGTTCGGCCCCGCGCCGCCGTCGGACCGCTTCTCGATGTCGGCCATGGTCAGAGGTCTCCGGTGCCGAAGTCGACGCCGTTGCCGAAGCGCTCGTCGCGAGCCGCGGCCTGCTTGGCGGCGAGACCGTAGATCTCGATGAAGCCCTTGGCGTGCGACTGGTCGAACGAGTCGCCCTCGTCGTACGTCGCGAGGTTGAAGTCGTAGAGCGCGGCCTCGGACTTGCGCCCCGTCACGGTGGCGCGGCCGCCGTGCAGCACGAGGCGGATGTCGCCCGAGACGTACTTCTGCGTCTCGTCGACGAACACGTCGAGGTTCTTCTTCAGCGGGCTGAACCACATGCCGTCGTAGACCAGCTCGGACCAGCGCTGCTCGACGCCCTTCTTGAAGCGGGACTGCTCGCGCTCCAGAGTCACGTTCTCGAGCTCCTGGTGCGCCGCGATGAGAGCCATGGCGCCCGGCGCCTCGTAGACCTCGCGAGACTTGATGCCCACGAGGCGGTCCTCGACGATGTCGATCCGGCCCACGCCCTGGGCACCGGCCCGGCGGTTCATCTCCATGATCGCCTGGAGCGGGGAGACCGCGACCCCGTCCAGCGCGACGGGCACGCCCTCGGCGAAGGTCACGACGACCTCGTCGGCGACCGGCGGGAACGTGGGGTCGTCGGTGTAGGAGTAGACGTCCTTGGTGGGCTCGTTCCAGATGTCCTCGAGGAAGCCGGTCTCCACGGCCCGGCCCCACACGTTCTGGTCGATAGAGAAGGGGTTCTTCTTCGTCGTCGCGATCGGCAGGTCGTGCTTCTCCGCGTAGTCGATCGCCTTCTCCCGCGTCAGCGCCAGGTCGCGCACCGGGGCGATCGTCTTGAGGTCCGGCGCGAGCGAGGTGGTGGCCACCTCGAAGCGGACCTGGTCATTGCCCTTGCCGGTGCACCCGTGCGCCACGGTCTGCGCACCGAACTGGCGGGCGGCCCGCACCATGTGCTTGACGATGACCGGACGCGAGATCGCGGAGACGAGCGGGTAGCGGTCGAGGTACAGGCCGTTCGCCTTGAGCGCCGGCATGCAGTACTCGTCGGCGAACTCGTCGCGCGCGTCCGCCACGTACGCCTCGACGGCGCCGCAGTCGAGGGCGCGCTGGCGGATCATCTCCATGTCCTCACCGCCCTGGCCGACGTCGACGGCGACGGCGACGACCTCGGCACCGGTCGCCTCGGCGATCCAGCCGATCGCGACGGAGGTGTCCAGGCCGCCGGAGTAGGCGAGCACCACGCGTTCAGTCATGAAACTTCATCCTTGCTGTGCGGTTGAGGGGTCGAGTCTGACAGGCTCAGGCGTCCGGTGACGCCGTGAGCTCGAGGAACCGTGCGGCGAGCTCGTCGCCGCCGGCCGGGTCCCGGGCGATCACCAGGATCGTGTCGTCCCCGGCGATGCAGCCGAGGACCCCGGGGAAGACGGAGTGGTCGATGGCGGAGGCCAGGTAGTTCGCGGCCCCGGGCGGTGTGCGCAGCACGACCTGGTTGCCGGACGCCTCGGCCGAGACCAGGAGGTCGGCGCAGAGCCGGGCCAGGCGGGCCGCGAGGTAGCCGGAGTCGTGGCCGCCGACGCCGGGGGCCTGCACGCTGCGGTCGCCGCCCTCGCCGGGCACGGCGTAGACGAGCGAGCCGTCCGCGCTACGGACCTTCTCGGCACGCAGCTCGATGAGGTCGCGCGAGAGCGTGCCCTGGGTGACGGACAGCCCTTCGTCGGCGAGCTCGCGGGCGAGCTCCGCCTGCGAGTGGATCGCGGTGCGCCGCACGATCTCGACGATGCGCGCGTGCCGCGCCGCCTTGGTGGTGAGCGGGCCGTGGGCGGGCGTCGCGCTCATCGCTGCTCCAGGAGGAACGTCAGGACGGCCTTCTGGGCGTGCAGACGGTTCTCCGCCTCGTCCCAGACGACGGACCGGGGGCCGTCGATGACCTCGCCGGCGACCTCCTTGCCGCGGTAGGCCGGCAGGCAGTGCAGGAAGAGGGCGTCGTCCTTCGCTCCCGCCATGAGGTCGGGCGTGACCTGGTACGGCAGGAGGTCGGCGACCCGCTGGGTGGCCTCGTCCTCGTCGCCCATCGACACCCAGGTGTCGGTCACCACGACGTCGGCGCCGACGACGGCGGCCGCGGCGTCCGTGGTCACGGCGACCGAGCCGCCCGTGGTCGCGGCGATCCCGTCGGCGCGGGCCACGACGTCGTCGGTCGGGAGGTAGCCGTCAGGGCCGCAGACGACGACGTGCAGTCCGGCGGTCGCCCCGGCGAGCAGGTACGAGACCGCCATGTTGTTCGCCGCGTCCCCGACGTAGACGAGCCGCTGCCCCGGCAGGGCGTCGAGGCCGCCGCGGTGCTGGGCGATCGTGACCAGGTCGGCCAGGAGCTGGCACGGGTGGTAGTCGTCCGTCAGGGCGTTCACCACGGGTACCCGGGAGACGGCGGCCATCTCCTCGATCCGGTCCTGGCCGAAAGTCCGCCACACGATCGCGGAGACCTGCCGGTCCAGCACGCGCGTGACGTCGGCGACGGACTCGCGGACGCCCACCTGGGCGAGCCGTCCGTCGACCACGAGCGGAAACCCGCCCATCTCTGCGACCCCCGTCGAGAAGGAGACCTGGGTGCGCAGGGTCGGCTTGTCGAAGACGAGGGCCACGCCCTGGGGCCCGGCCAACGGGGTGCGCACGGTGCGGTCCTCGCGGAACGCGACGGCGAGGTCGAGCACCTCGCGCTGCTCGGCCGGCGTGAGGTCGTCGTCACGCAGGAAGTGACGGGGCATCATTCCTCCTCCGGGTTCTCGGGGACGGTCACACCGGCGAAGAAGCGCGCGGCGTCCAGGGCCTGATCGGCCGTCAGGACCAGTGGTGGGGCGAGCCGCACGGCGTCCGGCGCGACGGCGTTGACGATCAGTCCGGCGTCGAGTGCCGCGGCGGCGACCTGCGGTGCCACGGGACGCGCGAGCTCGACCGCCAGGAGCAGGCCGTGCCCGCGGACGCCCGTCACCAGGGGGTTGCCGCCCGCGGTGATCGCCCGGCGCAGCACCTTACCGACCTCGTGGGCGCGGGCGAGCAGCCGGTCGCGCTCGATGACGCCGATCGTGGCGAGGCCGGCGGCCGCGGCCACCGGGTTGCCGCCGAACGTCGTCCCGTGCTGCCCGCGGCCCAGCAGCGTCGCCGCCTGTTCCCCGAGCGCCAGGACCGCGCCCACGGGGAACCCGGCACCGAGGCCCTTGGCCAGCGTGACGACGTCGGGCACGACGCCCCCGCCGATCTCCGGGTGCTGGAAGGCGAACCAGGCGCCGGTGCGTCCCATGCCGGTCTGCACCTCGTCGAGCACGAGGAGCGCGCCGGCGTCGCTGGTGAGCCGGCGTCCCAGCGCCAGGTAGCCCTCGGGCAGTGCCCGGACACCCGCTTCACCCTGCACCGGCTCGACCACCAGGGCCGCGACCTCACCCCGCTCGGCGACGGCCGCCGGGGAGAACGCAGCCTCCAGCGCGTCCGTGTCGCCGAAGGGCAGGTGCTCGACGTCGCCCGGCAGCGGCTCGAAGGGCTCGCGGTAGGCGGGCTTGTGCGTCAGGGCGAGCGCGCCCATGGTCCGTCCGTGGAACCCGCCCTCGAGAGCCAGGACCCGGGTGCGCCCGGTGCGGCGCGTCATCTTGAACGCCGCCTCGTTGGCCTCCGTGCCGGAGTTCGTGAAGAAGACCTTGGACCCCTCGGGCGCCTCGGCGATCTGCAGCAGGCGTTCGGCCAGCGTGATCTGCGTGGGCGTGGCGAAGAAGTTCGACACGTGCCCGAGCGTGCGGAGCTGCGCGCTCACCGCCGCCGTGAGGGTGGGGTGCGCGTGGCCGAGAGCATTCACCGCGATGCCGGCGAGAAGGTCGAGGTAGCGCGTGCCCTCAACGTCCCACACGTAGGCTCCCTCGCCGCGCACGAGGATGCGCTGCGGCGGGCCGAAGGTGTCCATCACCGATCGGGTGTACGCCTCGGTCCACCCGGCGGCGCTCAGGTCACGGCCGGTGCTGGTGATCTCGCTCATGGGGTGATCTCCTGGTCGGTTCGCAGCGGGACGTCGGGCACGACCATCGTGCCGTTGCCACGGGAGGTGAAGACCTCCAGCAGCACGGAGTGGGGCTGGCGGCCGTCGATGACCGAGGCGCGCGGCACGCCGCCCTGGACGGCCCGCAGGCACGCCTCCATCTTGGGGACCATGCCGGCCGTCAGGCTCGGCAGGAGCGCCGCCAGCTCCCCGGCCGGGATCTGCTCCACCAGGGAGTCCCGGTCGGGCCAGCTCGTGTACAGACCCTCGACGTCGGTGAGCACGATGAGCTTCTTCGCACCGAGCGCCACCGCGAGCGCCGCCGCGGCGGTGTCCGCGTTGACGTTCAGCACCTGGGTGGGGTCGTCGATGTCGGGAGCGACGGTGGAGACCACGGGGATGCGGCCGGCGTCGAGCAGGTCCTGCACCGCCGAGGGGTTGACCTGGACGACGTCGCCGACGAGGCCCACGTCCACGGGCTCGCCGTCGACCGTGGCGTGGCGGCGCACGGCCCCGAACAGCCCGCCGTCCTCCCCCGACAGCCCGACGGCGCGGGGCGCGTGGGCGTTGATCAGCCCGACGAGCTCGCGCGAGACCTGGCCCGTGAGGACCATCCGCACCACCTCCATCGCCTCGGGCGTGGTCACGCGCAGACCGCCCCGGAACTCGGAGGCGATGCCGACGCGGTCGAGCATCTTCGAGATCTGCGGTCCACCGCCGTGCACGACGACGGGCCGCAGCCCGACCTGGCGCAGGAAGACCATGTCCTGGGCGAACGCGGCCTTGAGCTGGTCGTCGATCATGGCGTTGCCGCCGTACTTGACGACGACGAGGGCGCCGGCGAACTCCTGGAGCCACGGGAGGGCCTCGATGAGGACTTCGGCCTTCTGATCGGGGCGCAGGCCGGTGCGGGTGTCGAAGGCGGGTCCGGCGGCGCTCGCCGTGTCGTGGTCGCTCATGAGGAGTACGCGCTGTTCTCGTGGACGTAGTCGTGGGTGAGGTCGTTGGTCCAGACGGTCACGGACGCGTCGCCGGCGTGCAGGTCGACCTCCACGTGCACCTCGCGGTCGGAGGCCAGGTCGACGAGCTCCCGTGGCGCACCGACGCCGCCCGCCCGGCAGACCTGCACGCCGTTGATGGAGACGTCGAGCGTCAGCGGGTCGAATGGGGCGACCTCGGGCGGCACCGTGCCGACGGCCGCGAGCACGCGGCCCCAGTTCGGGTCGTTGCCGAACACGGCGGACTTGAAGAGATTGGACCGGGTCACCGCCCGGGCGCACGCGAGCGCGGCGTCCTCGGTGGTGGCGTTCCGCAGGGTGACCGCGATGTCGTGACTGGCGCCCTCGGCGTCCGCGACGAGCTGGCGCGCGAGCGAGGCGGTGACCTCGGTGACCGCGGCCGTCAGCTCGTCGAGGCCGGTCTTGACACCGGACGCACCGCTCGCGAGCAGGATCACGGTGTCGTTGGTGGACATGCAGCCGTCCGAGTCGACGCGGTCGAAGGTCGTTCGGGTGGCGGCGCGGAGCGCGGCATCGGCCGTGGCCGGGTCGACGGCGGCGTCGGTCGTGATCACCGAGAGCATGGTCGCGAGCCCGGGGGCGAGCATGCCCGCACCCTTCGCCATGCCGCCGACGCTCCACCCGTCCCGCTCGGCGACCGCGGTCTTGGCGACCGTGTCGGTCGTCATGATCGCGTGCGCTGCGTCCGGGCCGCCGTCGGCCGTCAGCGATCCCGCGGCGGCGTCCACGCCGCTCAGCAGCGCGTCGAGGTCGAGCCGGAGGCCGATGAGGCCCGTGCTGCACACGAGCACGTCGCCGGCCCCGACCTCCTCCTCGGGCGTGGCGGCAACGGTAGACAGGACCCCGGCCACGTGCTCGGCCGTGCGGTGCGTGTCGGCGAACCCCTCGGGACCGGTGCAGGCGTTGGCACCGCCGGAGTTCAGCACGACGGCGCGCGCGGCGCCGTCCGAGACTGCCTGTCGCGTCCAGACCACCGGGGCGGCCTGCACGCGGTTGGACGTCAGCACGGCGGCCGCGGTGCGCAGCGGACCGTCGTTGACGACCAGCGCGACGTCACGCCCGCCCGAGTCCTTGAGGCCGGCGGCGACGCCGGCGGCCCGGAATCCTGCCGGGGCGGTGACGCTCATGGTGCGACTCCTTCGGTGCGCAGGCCGGCCGTCTCCGGCAGGCCGAGGGCGAGGTTCATGGCCTGGACCGCCTGGCCGGCGGTGCCCTTGACCAGGTTGTCGAGGGCGGTCACCGTCACGACACGGCCGGCGCCTTCGTCGAGAGCCACCTGGACCAACGCCGCGTTGGCGCCGAGGGTCGCCGCCGTCGACGGCCACTGCCCCTCCGGCAGCAGCTCGACGAACGGCTCGTCGGCGCAGGCCTCCTCCCACACGGCGCGGACCTCGGCGGACGTGGCGCCACCGCGCCCGGGCGCAAGGCGCGCCGTGACCGTGGCGAGGATCCCGCGCGACATCGGCACGAGCGTCGGGGTGAAGCTGATCGAGACGTCCGGCGCTCCCGCGGTACGCAGGTTCTGGGCGATCTCCGGGATGTGCCGGTGCGTGCCGCCGACGGCGTAGGGCACGGCGGCGCCCAGGCCTTCGGCCGCGAGCAGGTGCGGCTTGAGCGCCTTGCCCGCGCCGGAGAACCCGTTGGCGAGGACGGCGACGACGTCGGTCGGGCTGACGAGGCCGGCGGCGACGCCCGGCTGCAGACCGAGGGTCACGGCGGTGACGTTGCACCCGGGCACCGCGATGCGGCGCACCCCCGCCAGGTGGTCGCGCTGGTGCGTGCCGTCCGCGTGGCTCAGCTCGGGCAGCCCGTACGGCCACGTCCCGGCGTGCGCGGAGCCGTAGAACGACTCCCAGTCCGCCGCAGAGGCCAGCCGGTGGTCGGCGCCGAGGTCGAGGACGAGGACGTCGTCGGGCAGCTGGGCGGCGATCTCGCCGGACGCGCCGTGCGGCAGCCCGAGCACGACGACGTCGTGGCCGGCGAGGGCCTCGGCCGTGGTGGGCTCGAGCACCTTGTCGGCCAGCGACCGCAGGTGCGGCTGCACCTCGCCCAGTTGGCTGCCCGCGTTGGAGTGCGCGGTGACGGTGCCGATCTCGAGGTGCGGGTGCGCCGCGGCGAGGCGCAGGAACTCTCCGCCGGCGTAGCCGGATGCTCCGGCGACGGCGACGCGGTACCTGGCGTCCGGTGTGCTGACCATGCGCGACACTATACATACCTATGCGCATGCCGGTGAAGATATTCCACGTGATGGTCAGGTGGAAGGTCGGCCGAGGCTGCGATACATCACGTGCAGGCCGACGCGACCGTGCGCGGGGCTGCGGAACGCGCCGGGCACCGTGCCGACCACCTCGAAGCCCAGCGACCGCCACAGGCGCACCGCCGCCGTGTTGGACTCGACCACGGCGTTGAACTGGATACCGAGGAAGCCCTCCTGCCGGTGCCAGTCGATCACGTGCTCGGCCAGCGCGCGGCCGACACCACGCCCTCGCGCAGCGTCCGCGACCATGAACGACGCGGTGCCGACGTGGTCGCCGTGGCCCGGGCGGTTCGGCCCCATCTTCGCCGTCCCCAGGATCTCGTCGTCGTCCACGGCGACGACGGTGCGGCCCGGCGGACGCTCCATCCACAGCTCGCATGCCTGCTCGGACGTCAGGTCGAGCGGGTAGGCGTAGGTCTCGCCGGCACGGACGACCGCCTCGACGAGGGGCCACAGGATCGGCCAGTCGGCGTCGGTCGCGGCACGGATCTCCAGGGTCACGACCACAGGCTACGGGCGGGCCGTAGGCTCGGAGCATGCGTGCAGTCGTGGCCCGGTCGGCGGGCGGTCCCGAGGTCCTGGAGTACACCGAGCGTCCCGACCCGGAGCCCGGCCCGGGTGAGCTGCTGGTGCGGGTGGCCGCCGCCGGCGTGAACTTCATCGACACCTACCGCCGTGCGGGCGTCTACCCGATGGACTACCCGCACGTGGTCGGTGTGGAAGGTTCCGGCACGGTCGAGGCGTGCGGGCCGGGGGTGGACCGGTTCGCCGTCGGCGACCGCGTCGCCTGGCACCAGGCGCCCGGGTCGTACGCAGAGCTCGCCGTGGTCGGCGCCGACGTCGCGGTCCGCGTGCCGACCGGTCTCGACCTGACGACCGCCGCCGCGCTGCCCCTGCAGGGCATGACGGCGCACTACCTGGTCGCCTCGACCTTCGAGGTGGGCCTGGGGCACGACGTGCTCCTCACCGCGGGTGCCGGCGGCGTCGGGCTCCTGGCGACGCAGCTCGCCGCGGCGCGCGGCGGACGGGTGCTGACCACCGTCTCGACAACGGAGAAGGCCGCGCTCTCGTCCGCGGCAGGAGCGGCCCACACCATCGACTACGCGGCGATGGACGACCTCGCCGCCGAGCTGCCCGCCGTCGTCCACGAGCTGACCGACGGCGCGGGCGTGCACGTGGCGTACGACGGCGTGGGTGCGGCCACCTTCGACGCCTCGCTGGCGTCGTTGCGTCGACGGGGCACGCTGGTGCTGTTCGGCGGGGCGTCCGGACAGGTGCCGCCGTTCGACCTGCAGCGGCTCAACTCGGGCGGGTCGCTGTACGTCACCCGCCCCACGCTCGCGCACTACACCGCGACCCGTGCCGAGCTCGAGTGGCGGGCCGGTGAGGTGCTCGGCGCCGCCGCTCGTGGAGACCTCGAGGTCCGCGTCGGGGCGACCTACCCGCTGGCGGACGCCGCCGCGGCGCACACCGCCCTCGAGGGTCGGAAGACGACCGGCAAGGTGCTCCTGCTGCCGTAGGGATGTATCTTGATGTCAAGATACATGACGTCAAGGGAGATTTCGGTGGCCGACTGGTCCCCCGCCGCCTACCTGCGATACACCGACGAGCGGTCCCGCCCGTTCGCCGAGCTCCTCGCGCGCATCCCCGGAGAGCCCGCCACCGTGGTCGACCTCGGCTGCGGTCCCGGGCACCTCACCGCGCTGCTGCGCGCACGCTGGCCCGACGCCGACGTCCTCGGCGTCGACGACTCGCCCGCGATGATCGAGCGGGCGACCGCGGACAACCACGACCCGCGGGCGCGGTACCAGCTCGCCGACCTGCGGGACCACGCCGCCGACCGCACGTCGACGGCCCGCGCAGACCTCGTCGTCAGCAACGCCGCGCTGCAGTGGGTCCCCGGCCACCGCGACCTCCTGAGGCCCCTGGCCGCGACCGCCACCCAGACCTTCGCCCTCCAGGTCCCCGGCAACCACGACGCGCCCAGCCACGCCCTGCTCCGCGAGGTGGCGGCCCGCGAGCCGTACGCCGCCGTCGTCGGACCGGTGCCCCGGCGTGCGACGGCGGACCCGGCCGAGTACCTCGACCTGCTCGCCGCGCCCGGCTGGACCGTCGACGCGTGGGAGACCACGTACACGCACGTGCTGGCTGGCCCGGACCCCGTGCTCCGCTGGATCTCGGCGACCGGGGCGCAGCCCACGCTGCAGGCGCTGGCGGCGCACGACCACACCCACGGCACCGCACTGCAGGCGGCCTTCGCGGACGAGTACGGTGCCGCGCTGCGGGACGCCTACCCCGAGCGGGCCTACGGCACGCCGCTGGAGTTCCGGCGGGTCTTCGCCGTCGCGACCCGCGTCCCCCGTCACACCGCCGCACGGGCCTGACGGGTCACGCCCCGCACGAGCACCACGGCAACAGCGGCCGCGACGACTGCCGCCACGCCCCACCGGAGGACGGCCGCCAACGTCACGACGTCGCCCAGCGCGACGAGCAGGCTGATGTTCACCAACCAGTGCACGAGCGAGGCCACCACCACCCGCTGCAGGACCGTCCCGCGCCCGACGACAGCCATGAGCACCGACAGCACGACGGTGGAGAAGACGAACACCGCACCGATCAGGATCCCGGCGGCGACGTACTGGATGTGCCACAGGCCCCAGACGACACCCGTCACGACCGCCGCAGCCACGACGGACCACCGCGTCTCCAGCTGCGGCTGCAGGACACCGCGCCAACCGATCTCCTCCGCCGTGGCGCCGAGGAGCTGCGCGCCGAGCACGACGACGAACGGCACCGCGCCGACACCATGAGCGCCGGCCAGCTCCTGGCCCGCAGCGAGCCCGAGGACGGTGAGCACCCCCGCAAAGACGACGGAGGCTGCCAGCGCAGCACCCAGAGCCGCCGCGAACCGGCGGGCGTCCACCGGATCGGGACGGCCTGCGACGAGTCGTCGACGATGCACCAGGAACGTCGCCACGGCACCGATCGCGGGACCGAGCTGCACGAGTGCGAGGACGGCCGGGTCGAGCCCGACGACAGGTTGCAACAGCAGCATCGCCACCGACGCGACCACGGTGGCGAGGACGAACGTCACAGAAGGCACAGCGTGACGCTACCGCTCACCGCCATCCGCCGGGTAGACGCCGGGCCATTGAGTCCGCGCTCGGCCGGCACTAGGTTTCCCGCATGACCTCACGCCCCGTCCGCATCGCCTATCAGCTCGGTCAGCAGCACGGCGACTACGCCACGATCCGCGACACGGTGCTTCGCGCTGAGGATGCCGGAGTCGACGTCGTGTTCAACTGGGACCACTTCTTCCCGCTCTCCGGAGAACCCGACGGCAAGCACTTCGAGTGCTGGACCATGCTCGGCGCCTGGGCCGAACAGACCGAACGGGTCGAGATCGGCGCCCTCGTGACGGGCAACGGCTACCGCAACCCCGACCTCTTGGCCGACATGGCGCGCACCGTCGACCACATCAGCGGCGGTCGGCTCGTCCTCGGCATCGGGGCCGGGTGGGCCGAGAAGGACTACCGGGAGTTCGGCTACGAGTTCGGCACGGCCGGGACGCGCATCGCCGACCTCACCGCGGCACCCCCCCCGCATCCGTGCACGCCTCGCGGCCGGCAACCCGGCGCCCACCCGCGAGGTACCGATCCTCGTCGGCGGCGGCGGCGAGCGGAAGACGCTGCGGATCGTCGCCGAGCACGCCGACATCTGGCACTCGTTCGGCGACGCCGAGACCCTGCGCCACAAGTCGCGCGTGCTCGCGGCCCACGGCGACGACGTCGGCCGGGACACGGACGCTCAGGTCGAACGATCCATCGGCGTCAAGCGGCCCCCGCAGGAGATCGCCGACGACCTGGTCGACGCGGGTGCCACCCTGTTCACCATCGGCACCAGCGGGCCGGAGTTCGACCTCGACCTGGTCCGGCAGTGGGTCGCCTGGCGCGACGCGCGTCAGTGACCGTGCGTGGTGACCGAGCGCCGCGCCGCCGTCAGCGTCCCGTGAGGTCCGGTCCGAGCCGGTCGGAGCCGTTCGCGGGCAGCACCCGCAGGTGACGGGACGTGGGGCCCGTGCCGGTCTCCACCAGCTTGCGCAACGAGGACGGCGTGTCGTGCGTGACCCGGACGTACCAGCCGGAGCACGCGTCCAGGTCACCGCTCGCTATCGCGGCCACCATCTCGACGGTGCGCTCTACCGGTGTCCACTCTGTGCGGTCGGCGTGCATCGCCATCGAGCCCGTCATGTCGGTGGCCACCGTGCCCGGTGCCACCTCGAAGACGCGGAGCCCGCTCCCGGTGCCGGCGACGTGCAGGTGATGGCCGAGGCGCAGCAGTGCCGTCTTGCTCACGTTGTAGGCACTCGCCACCGCCATGTCGTGCGTGCCGGCACCACTGTTGACGTCGACCACGCGGCCGCCGCCACGCGCCAGCATGGCCGGCACCACGTGCCGCGCCAGGAGGAACGGGCCGCGCACGTTGGTCTCGACGACCTGCCACCACTCGTCGGCATCCGCCTCCCAGAGCGGAACCTCGGTGTCGATGCGACCGGCGTTGTTCACCAGCAGGTCGATGCCGCCGAGCCCGCCGTCGGCGACCGGTGCCTCGGCCCGGTCCACGGCGTCGGCGACCGCACCCGGTTCCGTGACGTCGACCGGCAGCGCGAGCGCCGTCCGGCCCCGGTCACGCACCTCAGCCGCGACGCGGGCGAGCCGGGCCTCGTCGCGCGCCAGGAGCGCGACGTCGAGGCCGGCGTCAGCCAGACCGAGCGCGACCGCACGGCCGATGCCGCGAGTCGCGCCGGTGACCAGCGCGGTCGACGCCGGTGCGGGGTCGGACGCGGTGGCCTCAGCCACGCAGGACCGCCCCCACCCGCTCGGCGGTGGCGGCCACGACGCCGTCGCGCACGGAGCGGACGTCGTCAGCGCTCAGCGTGCGGTCGACGGCGCGCAGCCGCAGCGAGTACGCCAACGACTTCTTGCCGGCACCGACCTGCTCGCCGGTGAAGACGTCGAAGAGCCGCACGTCCTCGAGGAGCTCCCCGGCACCCGCCACGATCGCCGCGTGGACGTCCTGCGCGGGGACCTCGGCGTCCACCACGAATGCGAAGTCCTCCTTGGCGGCGGGGAACGCCGACACCGACGACGCCACGACGGGCGCTCCGCTCGCCGCCGCGGCCAGGGCCGAGAGGTCGAGCTCGAAGGCCGACGCGCGGGCCGGCAGCCCGAGCCGCTCGACGACCTTGGGGTGGAGCTCGCCGGCGTGGCCGACGAGCGTGCCGTCCGGCAGGCCGATACGCGCGCACCTGCCGGGGTGCCACGGCTGGTGGTCCGGGTCCGCGGACACGACCACGTCGACGCCGACGACCTGCGCGACGAGCCGCGCGGCCTCCACGGCGTCGGCCCAGTCGACGGGCCGACCCTCGCCCCACCAACCGGTGGGCACCGCGTGCCCGGCGAGAACCCCGGCCACGCGACGAGGCTGCGACGGCGTGGCGGCAGCGAGGGCGTCGAGCTGCTCCGCGCTGGGGCGCACACCGACCGGGAGCTGCGGCGCGGCCGGGGAGCCCGGCGTCGGACGGGACACCAGGCCGATCTCGAAGACCGACACGTCGTCCAGGCCGCGCGAGACGTTGCGGCGGGCGGCCTCGAGCAGCGTGACCAGGAGGTTGGTGCGCAGCAGCGGCCTGTCCTCCGCCAGCGGGTTCACGAGCCGCAGCGCCGCGCGGCGCGGGTCGTCGGCCGGCAGGTCGAGGGCGTCCAGGTCGGGCTCCCCGATGAACGGGTACGTGAGCACCTCGACGAGACCGGCGTCCGCGAGCGCTCGCGCCACGGAACGTCGCAGGCGCTGCTCGGCGGTCAGGCCACGGCCTCCGGGAGCGGCCGGGAGCAGCGACGGGATCTGGTCGTAGCCGGCGATGCGCACGACCTCCTCGACCAGGGTCGCCGGCTCGGTGAGGTCCGGGCGCCAGGTCGGCGGCGTCACCTCCAGCCGGTCACCGCTGCCGTCGACCACGGCGCAGCCGATCTGGTCGAGGATCGCGACGACCTGGTCGCGGGTGTAGTCCACGCCCGCCGTGCGGGTGGGCAGGGTGACGTCGAGCAGGATCGGCCGCGGCGGCGTCGTGGTGTCCACGTCGCCGACGGCGGGGTCGGCAGTGCCGCCGGCCAGCTCGACCAGCAGGTCCACGACGCGCTGCGCCGCGACGGCGGGCAGGTGCGGGTCCACGCCGCGCTCGAACCGCTTGGCCGCCTCGGAGGGCAGCTTGTGCCGGCGGGCCGTCCGGGCGACGGTGACCTGGTCGAAGTGCGCGGCCTCGATCAGCACGTCGGTGGTGGTCCCCGACACCTCGGAGGAGGCGCCGCCCATGACGCCGGCCAGGCCGAGCACCCGGGCGCCCCGGGCGCCGTCCGGCGAGTCGGTGATGAGCAGGTCCTCGGCGTCCAGGGCGCGGTCGACGTCGTCGAGCGTCGTCAGCCGCTCGGACGGCGTGGCCCGGCGCACCACGATCGGCTCGGCCACCTGGGTCAGGTCGTAGGCGTGCAGCGGCTGGCCCAGGTCGAGCATGACGTAGTTGGTCACGTCGACGGTGAGCGAGATGGACCGCATGCCGGATCCCTCGAGCCGGCGCCTCATCCAGGCCGGCGTCGGGGCAGCCGGGTCGATGCCGCGCACGACGCGCGTCACGAACCGGTCGCAGCCGACCCGCCCGTCGATCGGCGCGCCGTCGTCGACCACGACGGCGAACCCGTCCTCGGTCGCCGCGGGCGGCGACGTCGGCAGGGCGTCCGGGAGCCCGCGGTCCGTGAAGGCGGCGCCCGTGGAGTGCGCGTACTCGCGCGCGACGCCGCGGTAGCTGAACGCGTAGCCGCGGTCCGGGGTGACGTTGATCTCGAGGACCTCGTCGCCCAGGCCGAGCAGCGCGATCGCGTCCTGGCCGGGCGTGAGCGCCTCCTCGTCGTGACCGGCGTCGGTGAGCACCAGGATGCCGTCGTGGTCCTCGCCGAGCCCCAGCTCCTTCGTGGAGCAGATCATGCCGTCCGACACGTGCCCATAGGTCTTGCGCGCCGCGATCTCGAACCCGCCGGGCAGCACCGTCCCGGGCAGCGAGACGACGACGAGGTCACCGACGCCGAAGTTGTGCGCGCCGCACACGATCCCCCGGGCGCCGTCGTCGTCGTTGTGCTCCGGGCCGACGTCGACCCGGCACCAGTTGATGGTCTTGCCGTTCTTCTGCGGCTCCCCCGTCAGCTCGAGCACCCGGCCGACGACGAGGGGCCCCGACACGGCGGCCGGGTGGATCTCCTCCTCCTCGAGACCGACCCGCACCAGGTCGGCTGCCAGCTGTTCCGTCGTCAGGCCGCCGGGCAGGTCGACGTGGTCGGCGAGCCAGTCAGCAACGATGCGGGGCATCAGATCTCCGTCCCGAACTGGGTGGAGAAGCGCACGTCGCCCTCCACCATGTCGTGCATGTCAGCGATGGAGTGCCGCAACATGAGCGTGCGCTCGATCCCCATGCCGAAGGCGAAGCCCGAGTACTCCTCGGGGTCCACGCCGGTGGCGCGCAGCACGTTCGGGTGAACCATGCCGCAGCCGCCCCACTCGATCCAGCCCGGGCCGCCCTTCTTCTGCGGGAACCACAGGTCCATCTCGGCGCTGGGCTCGGTGAAGGGGAAGAAGCTCGGGCGCAGCCGCGTGCGAGCCTCGGGCCCGAACATCGCGCGTGCGAACGCGTCCAGCGTGCCCACCAGGTTCGCCATCGTCAGACCCTTGTCGACCGCGAGACCCTCGACCTGGTGGAACACCGGCGTGTGGGTCGCGTCCAGGGCGTCGGTGCGGAACGTCTTGCCGGGGCACGCGATGTACAGGGGCACCCCGCGCTCCAGCAAGGACCGGGCCTGCACCGGCGACGTGTGGGTACGCAGCACGAGGTTCGGCGGGTCCTGGTCCGGCGCACCGTCAAGGACCTCGGTGCCCGCCACGTAGAACGTGTCCTGCATCTGCCGGGCGGGGTGGTCGGGTCCGAAGTTGAGCGCGTCGAAGTTGAACCACTCGGTCTCGACCTCGGGTCCGTCGGCGATCTCCCAGCCGAGCCCGACGAAGAAGTCGGCGATGCGCTCCTGGATCGACTCGATCGGGTGTCGCGCACCTCGCGGGGCGCGGTCGGTCGGCAGCGTGACGTCGACCGCCTCGTCGGCCAGGACCCTGGCGTCGCGTTCGGCCTCCAGCTCGACCTGGCGGGCGGACAGCGCCTGGTTGAGGCGACCCCGCCGCGGTCCCACGTTCTTGCCGGCGGCGGACTTGTCCGGCCCGGGCAGGGCACCGATGGCACGGTTGGCCAGCGCCAGGGTGCTCCGGTCGCCGGTGTGCCGCGTGCGGACGGCCTTCAGCGCGTCGAGGTCGGGTGCCGCGGCGATGTCGGCCAGGGCCGCCTCGACGGCGGTGTCGAGGGCGGCGACGTCCAGCGGGTCGGGCAGCGGTTCGGGCGCAGACATGCGGGCCTTCCTGGAGTTGAGCGTGGCGGCGGGCTCAGTCTATGTGCCCGTCCGGGGCACTCCCGTCGACCGGTCCGTCGCGGCCGATCGGCAGGACCGCGACGTCGGAGTGCGCCGGGCCGCCCGACCGGCCGGCGCCAAGCTCGGACGCGACCACGTGCACGCTGCCGACCTGCCAGCGCGGACCGGCGTAGACCGCCAGGGCGCGGGCCCACGACCCGAAGGGCGAGGCGTCGGTGGGGCGTCGCCGCTCGCGTCCCCCGCCGCGGCGCTCGAACGCGCCGCGCTGGACGGAGGCCCGGGCCACCGTGAGGTGCGGACGGCCGCCCACCCGGTCCTCCGCCGGGACGCCCTCGGCCGCCGCGACGTCGGTCACGACGTCGGTGAGACGGCGCAGCGTCGGCACGCCGTCGCGCACCCCCACCCACAGGGTCCGTCCGCCGAACGTCCCGCTGCCGGCCAGGGACAGCCGGAACGGCTCAACCTGGGCCAGCGCCTCCCGCAGCGAGTCCACGTAGCCGGGCACCGCGCCGTCGGGCACCCTCCCGTGGAACGCGAGGGTGACGTGCCGCTGCTCGGGGACGATCCAGCGCAGGCGTACGCCGGGCTCCGGCTCGGCGGAGGCCCTGACGCCGCCGAGGGCCAGGTCGAGGTGCGTCGAGGCGTCGGCCGGCGGATAGACCGCGGTGAAGAGTCGCACCCGGCGATCTTAGGCCCCGGGTCCGACGCGATCAGCGCTGGGCGCGACCGGAGGCGTACAGGCAGACGGTCGCGGCCGTCGCCAGGTTCAGCGACTCGGCACGGCCGCGGATCGGCACGCGGACGACGGCGTCGGCCAGCTCGCGGTCCGCCGCCGGCAGGCCCCACGCCTCGTTGCCGAAGACCCAGGCCGAGGACTCCGCCAGGTCCGGCACCCCCGCGGGGCGCTCCGCCGTCGGCCCGGCGACGTCCAGGAGGTCGTCGAGGTCGTGGTCGCCCGCGCCGTCGGCGGCGAGCACGGTGCACCCGGCCGCGCGGACGGCGTCGACCACGTCGGCGAGCGGGACGCCGGACACGACCGGCAAGTGGAAGAGCGAGCCCGCGGTGGAGCGCACGACCTTCGGGTTGTGCACGTCGACGCTGTCCCCGGCGAGGACGACGAGGTCGGCACCGGCGGCGTCGGCCGCCCGGATCACGGTGCCCGCGTTGCCCGGGTCGCGCACGGTCGCCAGCACGGCGACCAGCAGGGGACGACGGCGGCCCTCGGCCAGCGTCCCGAGCGCCGCCTGGAGCGTCGGTCGCTCCGCACGCACGACGGCCAGCACCCCCTGGGCGTCCGGGCTCATGGCCGCCAGGACCTCGGGAGTGCCGACGTGGACGTACAGGGCCGCCTCGAGGGCGGCGTCCAGGATCTCGGCGTAGCGCTGCGCCGCGGCCTCCGTGAGGTAGACGTCGCGTACCGCGGCCGGGGCGTGCCGGACCGCCTCGCGGACGCCCTGCGGACCCTCGACGAGCAGCTGACCGTGCTGCGAACGCGCAGGACGCCCGGACAGTGCCCTGACCTGCTTGACGCGCGCCGCTCGCGGGTTGGCGAGGGTCACGTCGGGGATGCGAGGCATCGGCAGGTGGGCTGTCCGGGCGTCCGGGTGGTGCGGCGCAGGCTCAGGCGGCCTTGGGCGCGTTGACGTCCGTGGGGAGGGCGTCCTTCGCGACCTGGACCAGCGCGTTGAACGCGGCGATGTCGTTGACCGCGAGCTCGGCGAGCATGCGACGGTCGACCTCGACGCCCGCGGCCTTGAGGCCCTGGACGAAGCGGTTGTAGGTCATGCCCTGCGCGCGGGACGCAGCGTTGATGCGCTGGATCCAGAGCTTGCGGAAGTCGCCCTTCTTGGCCTTCCGGTCGCGGTACGAGTAGACGAAGGAGTGGGTGACCTGCTCCTTGGCCTTCCGGTACAGGCGCGAGCGCTGGCCGCGGTAGCCGCTGGCGCGCTCGAGGGTCGTACGACGCTTCTTGTGGGCGTTGACCGCCCGCTTCACGCGTGCCACGTGATGCTCCTTGCAGTTTGGGTCGGAAGATGGCTACCGGCGGGATCGGCCGCCGGCGAGGCTCACTTGCCGAGCAGCTTCTTGATTCGCTTGACGTCGGCGGGTGCGACGTCCTGGTCCACGGCGAGCCGACGCGTACGGCGGCTCGACTTGTGCTCGAGGTAGTGGCGAGCGTTGGTCTGCTCGCGCATGAGCTTGCCCTTGCCGGTCACCCGGAAGCGCTTCTTGGAGCCGGAGTGCGTCTTGTTCTTCGGCATGACTGCCGTCTCTCCTCGTGTCGGTCACCCGCCCGAGGGCAGGAGACGTGATGCTGACCGCGGCCGGTGCGCCGGCCCGGTGTCAGGTGGTCTGTCGAGCCGTCAGCTGGACCGCTGGCTCGGCTTGGGTGCGGGCCGCGGCGCCGACGTCGACTCGTCCTGCTCCGGAGCCGAGGCCTCGGCGGGCTTCTCGGCCGGTGCGGCAGGCTGCTCCTGCGAGGCGGCCTTGGCGCGAGCCTCGGCCTTGACCTCGGACTTGGTCTTGCGCTGGGCGTCCACCTCGGCGGAGCGCTTGCGCTGCTCGCTCTTGGCGTCGGCCTTCTTCTTGACCGGCCCGAGGACCATGGTCATGTTGCGCCCGTCCTGCTTGGGCATCGACTCGACGAAGCCGAGCTCCGCCACGTCGTCCGCGAGCCGCTGCAGCAGCCGCACGCCCATCTCGGGGCGCGACTGCTCACGGCCACGGAACATGATCATGACCTTGACCTTGTCGCCGGCGGACAGGAAGCGCTCGACGTGGCCCTTCTTGGTGGCGTAGTCGTGCGGGTCGATCTTCAGGCGGAACCGGATCTCCTTGAGGAGGGTGTTCGCCTGCTTGCGACGCGCCTCACGCGCCTTCATGTCCGACTCGTACTTGAACTTGCCGAAGTCCATGAGCTTGGCCACGGGCGGCCGGGCGTCCGGCGCCACCTCGACGAGGTCGAGGTCGGCGTCCTGCGCCAGCTTGAGGGCGACCCCTGTGGCGACCACGCCGACCTGTTCCCCGCCCGGGCCGATGAGCCGGACCTCGGGGACGCGGATCCGGTCGTTGATGCGAGGCTCGCTGATGGTGATGCTCCTAGAAGTCGTCGTGAGACCGCCAGGAACGAAGGAAGGCCCCCGCCCTGAGCGAACAGGTGGAGGCCATCGTCCGGTGACGTCGAGCGCAGAACGCCGACGACCGGAGGCAGGACGACGCGTGCCGTCCGACCGGACCCGGCCCCTGTCGGCGCTGCCTCGCGGCACGGCGCCCGTCGGTGCTCGGGTGGGATGATCTCCACTTGCTGCACCCGGCCGTCGAGAACGGTCGGGTCGGTCAGCACACGAGACTAGCACGAGCCACCCCCGGACCGGCCAGCACCTGAACAGCCCCACCGTGTCACGTACGTCACGCGGCCAGATTGGAATCATTCCAGACAACGTCGTAGGCTGCGGACATGGCCCACACCACCCCCGCCGACACGGCGACCGCGGAGCACGAGCTCTTGCGTGCCGCCGGTCTCCGGGTGACCGGTGTGCGGCTCGCGGTGCTGCGTGCGCTCGACGGGCACGAGCACTCGACGGCCGACGACGTCATCCGTGCCGTGCGCACCGACCTCGGCACCGCCTCGGTGCAGGCCGTCTACGACTCGTTGAACACCCTGTCCACGGCGGGCCTGCTGCGGCGGATGGAACCTGCCGGCCACCCCGCCCGGTACGAGCGCCGCGTCGGCGACAACCACCACCACGTGGTGTGCCGCGGCTGCGGCCTCGTGGCCGACGTGGACTGCACCGTGGGCCACGCACCCTGCCTGACACCGAGCGACACCCACGGGTTCACCGTCGATCTCGCCGAGGTCACCTTCTGGGGCACGTGCTCCCGGTGCGCCGAGGCGCGCTGATCCCCCTCCACCTCCCCTTGCGCAAGTCCCCGAACCCTGAGAAAGCCCTGAGAAAGGACGTTCTATGACGACCCCCTTCACGACGACCCAGACCGGTACGCCGGTCGCGAGCGACCAGCACTCCCTGACCGTCGGGTCCGACGGCCCCACCGTCCTCCACGATCGCTACCTCGTCGAGAAGCTCGCGTCGTTCAACCGTGAGCGGGTCCCGGAGCGGAACCCGCACGCGAAGGGCGGCGGCGCCTTCGGTGAGTTCGAGGTCACCGAGGACGTGTCGCAGTACACCAGCGCCGCCGTCTTCCAGCCGGGCGCCAAGGCCGAGACCCTCCTGCGGTTCTCGTCCGTGGCCGGCGAGCAGGGCTCCCCCGACACCTGGCGCGACGTCCGCGGCTTCTCGCTGCGCTTCTACACCACCGAGGGCAACCTCGACGTCGTCGGCAACAACACGCCCACGTTCTTCCTGCGCGACGCGATGAAGTTCCCCGACTTCATCCACTCCCAGAAGCGCCTCGGCGCCTCGGGTCTGCGCGACGCCGACATGCAGTGGGACTTCTGGACCCTGTCCCCGGAGTCGGCCCACCAGGTCACCTACGTCATGGGTGACCGCGGCCTGTCGAAGTCGTGGCGGCACCTCAACGGATACGGCTCGCACACCTACCAGTGGGTGAACGCCGAGGGCGAGCGCTTCTGGGTGCAGTACCACTTCCTGTCCCAGCAGGGTGTGGTGAACATGTCGGCCGAGGACGCCGAGCGCATCGCTGGCGAGGACGCCGACTACTACCGTCGCGACCTGTACGAGGCCATCGACCGCGGCGAGTTCCCCTCGTGGGACGTCTACGTCCAGGTCATGCCGTACGAGGACGCGAAGTCGTACCGCTTCAACCCGTTCGACATGACGAAGACCTGGTCGAAGAAGGACTACCCGCGCATCAAGGTCGGCACGTTCACGCTGAACCGCAACCCGCGCAACTTCTTCGCAGAGATCGAGCAGGCGGCCTTCTCGCCGGGCAACCAGGTGCCCGGCACCGGCATCTCGCCCGACAAGATGCTCATGGCTCGGGTCTTCTCGTACCCGGACGCGCAGCGCCACCGCATCGGCACCAACTTCAACCAGCTGCCGGTCAACCAGCCGCACGCCGCCCCCGTCGCGAACTACATGCACCAGGGCAACATGCAGTACCACTTCAACGGCCCGGAGCACCGCGTCTACACGCCGAACTCGTTCGGCGCCGCCGGTGGCCCCGTGGCCGACCCGGTGCGCGGCGTCGAGGCGGCGTGGGAGACGGACGGCGAGCTGATGCGCTCTGCGCAGACCCTGCACTCCGAGGACGACGACTTCGGCCAGGCGGGCACCCTGTACCGGGAGGTCTTCGACGACGCAGCCAAGGCACGCTTCCTCGAGACCCTCACCGGGCAGGGCCGGTCGATCACCATCGACGAGATCCGCGAGCGGTTCTTCCAGTACTGGACGAACGTCGACGCCGAGCTGGGCGCCAAGCTCCGCGCCGAGGTCGCCGCCGGCTGAGCCGGAGCGCAGCACAGGGTGGGGGCCGAGGCACGAGGCACCCGCCCGCCGCGGAGCGCAGGCTCGGCCGGCCATGACACCGCCGGCTGAGCCGGAGCGCAGCACAGGGTGGGGGCCGAGGCACGAGGCACCCCGCCAGCAGTACCCTGCCCGAGGCCGGGCCCGCTCCTGCGGGCCCGGCCTCGGGTCTGTCCGGTCCCTGAAGGTGCCAAGATGGACCTCATGAGTCATACCCCCGATCCCGGTGCCGTCCCGAACGCCGGCACGGCGACGCGCGACATCGCCGACGTGGCCGCCGTCGAGGTCATCACCACCGCTGCCGTCCACCTCATGAGCGCCGCCGCCGTCAAGTGCGGCCTGGCGGAGGAGGACTCGGCCGAGCACCTCGACCTCGACGAGGCCCGCAAGCTCATCACGGCGCTCGCCGCGCTGGTGACCGCCGCCGCACCGGACATCGGCAACCAGCACGCCCGGTCGTTGCGCGACGGTCTGCGCTCCCTCCAGCTCGCCTTCCGCGAGGCGTCCGTCGTCCCGGACGAGCCGGGCGAAGGGCCGGGCGAGAAGTACACGGGCTCCGTCGTCTGACATGTCGCAGTCCTCGGGCCCGTGGGAGCCGTCGACGGCGCCGGTCGCGTCCAGCGTCGCCGCGCCGGACGATCCTGCGCGGCCGGGGCGCGCACGCCGGCGCGGCCGGACCGCGAGGATCACCGCCGCGGTGCTCGCCGTGCTGCTGGTGGCGGCTCTCGTCGCCGTGGGTTACCTGTGGCGGACGACGTCCGCCTGGGAGGACCATGCCAGCCGGTGGGAGTCGGAGGCGCACGGCTACGCCGAGGAGGTCGCGTCGCTGCAGGCCGAGCTGGACGGTGTGACCGCCGAGCTCGTCTCGGCGCGTGAGCAGCTCGACACGGCGACCGCGCGGATCACCGACCTGGCCGACGAGAAGGCTCAGCTCGGCGACGAGAACGTCGCCAGCCAGCAGTACCTCGACTACCAGCGGCGTGTGAGCGAGGCGGCCGGCGTGGTCGCCACCGCCCTGGGCCAGTGCACGGCCGCCCAGTTCCAGCTCATCGGCTACCTGGAGGACCGTGACGCCTACGACCCGGCCGACCTGGAGCGGTTCGCGACCGACGTCGAGGCGCTGTGCGCGGAGGCCAACGACGCGAACACCCAGCTCCAGCAGGAGCTCGCGCAGTGAGCCGGCCGGCTCGGAGACCGGCCGGGCTCGCCGCCGTCCTGCTCACGGCGGTCGTCACGTCGTGCGCAGAGGTCCCCGACATGCCGCCGCCTGTGCCCGAGGACATCGTCCCGTCGGTCGCGGCACCGACGCTGTCCGCCGAGGGGTCGGACCAGCTCTCCCCCGACGGGTTCGACGCCGTCCAGCGCATGGCCGTGCGGATCCGGAACGTCGGATGCAGCAGCCTGTCGACCGGGTCCGGGTTCGCCGTCGACGAGCACACCCTCATCACGAACCGGCACGTGGTCGCAGACTCAGACTCCCTGCAGGTGAGCACCTACGACGGCCGCGACCTCGACGTGTCGGCGGCGAGCACCGCGGCGCTGGCGGACCTCGCCGTCGTCCGCACCGAGGACCCCCTGCCGTCCTACCCGCGGATCGCCGACGACGACCCCGAGCAGGGCGACGACGTGACGGTCGTGGGGTACCCGGCGGGCGGCCGCCTGACCGTGACGGCAGGGCGGGTCATCGGCACCACGAGGGACCCTCTGCACGAGAACCTCGGCGAGGTCCTGGTCACGGACGCGCCCGTGGAGCCCGGGTCGTCCGGCTCGGCGGCCCTGGACGACGACGGCGAGGTCATCGGCGTCGTCTACGCGAAGACGACGGACGGACGGTCGTTGCTCGTCCCGCAGTCGACGCTGCGCGAGATGCTCGACGACTCCGCGTCGTTCACCGAGCTCGTGCCCTGCTGAGGCGCCGGCGTCAGCGTGCCGCGGCGATGCGCAGCTCGAGCGAGTCCACCCGGTCCGCGACCACCTTCGCCGCGGCCAGCCGCGCGTTGACCTGCCCGAGCACGGTGTCCAGCCCCGCGCGGTCCAGGCCCGGGTCCAGTGCCAGGACGACGGCGACCTCGGCCTTGCGGCCCGGCTCGGCGGAGGCGCGCACGACGTGCTGGACGGGCGCGGCCGCGTCGACGATGGCGCGAGCCACCTCGGCGTCGACCTCCAGCCCGTCGTCCGTCGGCACCAGGGCGGGACGCCACTCGATCCCCTGGGCCAGTGCCCAGACGGCGGGTCGGGGCACGAGCGCGGTCACCGGGCCTTCCGGGTCGACGACGAGCAGCGACCACTTCTCGTTGACCGCGGACAGTGCCGCGCGCGTCGCCTCGACCGGGACGGGACGTGCGTCCGCGCGCCAGGCCCGCATCGACGCGACCGACGTGAAGACCGGCAGGGCCCGCCGTCCGTCGGCGGACTCGAGCGCCACGACGCCCGAGGACGCCTCCTTGTCGACCGTGTGCTCGACACCGCCGTGCTCGACCGTGCCGGTCGCCTCCACCTCGGCGAGCACCGGGACGAGCACGCGGGTCTGCGCCAGACGTGCGACGACGTCCCGCAGCGGTGTGGTGCCGGCCTGCAGGCCGTCGAGCCGGCGCACGAGCTCGGGGTCGGCCGAGCCGTCGTCGCCGGCGAACTGGCTGGTCGGCTGGATGGACCTCATGGGCGCCCCGCGACGTCGAGCGCCTCGGGGAGCGTGAACGCGCCCGCGTAGAGCGCCTTGCCCACGACGGCGCCCTCGACGCCGTCACCGGTCAGTGCACGCAACGCGACCAGGTCGTCCAGCGAGGAGATGCCCCCGGAGGCGACGACCTTGGCCGGCGTCTTGGCCGCGACCTCACGCAGGAGCTGCACGTTCGGGCCGCGGAGCGTGCCGTCCTTGGTGACGTCGGTGACGACGTACCGGGAGCAGCCGGCGTCGTCGAGACGCGCGAGGACCTCCCAGAGGTCGCCACCCTCCTGCGTCCAGCCCCGCGCGGCGAGCGTCGTGCCGCGCACGTCCAGGCCGACGGCGACCTTGTCCCCGTGCTCGGCGATGACTCGTGCCGTCCACTCGGGGTCCTCGAGGGCCGCGGTGCCGATGTTGACGCGGCGCGCGCCCGTCGCGAGGGCACGCTCCAACGACGCGTCGTCCCGGATGCCTCCGGAGAGCTCGACCTGGACGTCGACCTCGGCCACGACGCTCGCGAGCAGCTCCGCGTTGGAGCCGCGCCCGAACGCGGCGTCGAGGTCCACCAGGTGGATCCACTCCGCGCCGCCGGTCTGCCAGTCGAGAGCGGCGGCACGCGGGTCGCCGTAGGAGGTCTCCGAGCCGGCCTCTCCCTGGACCAGGCGGACGGCCTGGCCGTCGGCGACGTCGACGGCGGGCAGCAGGACGAGGCGTTCGGTCATGCGTCAGGACTCCAGTCGTGAGGGGTGGCGGGGCGGCCGGAGCGTCTCACAGCGACCGCACCCAGTTCTCGAGCAGGGTGGCGCCGGCGTCGCCGGACTTCTCGGGGTGGAACTGCGTCGCGGACAGCGGGCCGTCCTCGACGGCCGCGACGAACCGGGCGGGCTCCCCGGCCGGACCGTGGGAGGACCACGTGACGCGCGGAGGGACGTAGCGCGGGTCGGCGGCGTCGTCGTGCCCCTGGGTGAACGTCTGGGCCGCGTAGGAGTGCACGAAGTAGAACCGCTCCTGCTCGACCCCGGCGAACAGGGTGGAGCCCGGCGCCGCCTCGACGCCCGACCAACCCATGTGCGGCACCACGGGTGCCTCCAGCCGGTCGACGACGCCGCGCCACTCCCCCATGCCGTCGGCCCGGACGCCGTGCTCGACGCCCGCGTCGAACATCACCTGCATGCCGACGCAGACTCCGAGCACGGGCCTGCCGCCGGCGAGCCGACGGTCGACGATCTGGTCGCCGCGAACCGCCCGGAGGGCTTCCATGCAGGCTGCGAACGCTCCGACGCCCGGGACCACCAGGCCGTCCGCCTCCGCGGCGGCGTGCCGGTCGGCCGTCAGCTCGACGTCGGCCCCGACCCGCTCGAGGGCGCGCACGGCGGACCGCACGTTGCCGAACCCGTAGTCGAGCACCACGACGCGAGGACGCGTCGTCGGGGCACCGTGAGGCGCGGGCCGCGCGTTGAGCTCGGCGGCGGCGCCGTCGTCGGGCAGCAGGCCGGGAGCGGCCGTCATCGCTTCTTCTTCCGTCCCTTGCGGGCCACCTGCGAGAGCATCCGCACCGCCTTGAGCCGGCCGATGCCCGTCGACGAGACCACACCGGGCAGGTCGGCGAGCGTGAGGTGTCCGGTCAGGAGGTCCTCGAGCGCGTCGGGCGCGCCGCCGAGCACGAGCCCGGGCGGCAGCTCACCGTCGTCCGTCCCGTCGACGTAGCGCACGCAGGTGAGCTGCTCGCCCCAGCGGGTGACGAGCACGAGCGGGACGCCCGCGACGAGCTGGGAGATCGAGACGGCGGCGCGGTTCGGCAGGTCGTCCGAGGTGTCGCGCAGCACGCCGAGCGCACCGACCGGCGTCGGGACGACGTCGACGTCGATGTCCGCCAGCGCGCACGCGGCCGCGAGCGGCTCCGCCTCGGCGACCTGGGTGATCAGGACCGCGAGCTCGGGCGCCCTCCGTGCTCCCGTGAGGCCCGACAGGTCGTCGGGGATCTCGATGTCTCCGGGCACGTCGGGCAGCTCCTGCCCGGGCTGGTCAGGTGTGGAGGGACTGGGCACCCTACAGCGCTCCCTTGGTCGACGGGATGCCCTCGACGCGCGGGTCGCGGGCGACGGCGGCCCGCAGCGCGCGGGCCAGGGCCTTGAACTGGGCCTCGACGATGTGGTGCGGGTCACGGCCTGCCAGGACCCGGACGTGGAGGCAGATGTCGGCGTGGTGGGCGACCGACTCCAGGACGTGCCGGGTGAGGGACCCGGTGAAGTGGCCACCGATGAGGTGGTACTCCTGCCCGGCGGGCTCGCCGGAGTGCACCAGGTAGGGCCGTCCCGACACGTCGACGACGGCCTGGGCGAGCGCCTCGTCGAGGGGGACGAGGGCGTCGCCGAACCGCGCGATCCCCTTCTTGTCGCCCAGGGCTTGCTTGAGCGCCTCGCCGAGCACGATCGCGGTGTCCTCGACCGTGTGGTGGGCGTCGATGTGGGTGTCCCCCGTGGCCCGGACGGTCAGGTCGATCAAGGAGTGCTTGCCCAGGGCGGTGAGCATGTGGTCGTAGAACGGCACGGTGGTGGAGATGTCGGTCCGACCGGTGCCGTCGAGGTCCAGCTCGACGACGACGCTCGACTCACTCGTGGTGCGCTCCACGCGCGCGGTGCGGTCTGCCATCACTGCTCCTTCTCGCCGATCACGTCGGTCAACGCGTCCTTGAACGCCTGCGTCTCGTCGGGCGTTCCCACCGAGACCCGCAACCAGCCCTCGGGGCCGGTCTCACGGATGAGCACGCCGCGGTCCAACAGCTGCTGCCAGACGGCGTGCCGGTCGTCGAGCACGCCGAAGAGGACGAAGTTCGCGTCGGTCTCGGCGACCTGGAGCGGCCGGCCGTCGACGTGCTGCTGGCGCAACCATGCCACGAGCTCGTCGCGCCCCGCACGCAGGTCCGCCACCTGGGCGAGCAGCGAGTCGCGGTGCTCGAGCGCCGCGCGGGCCGCGGCCTGGGTGACCGCCGACAGGTGGTACGGCAGCCGGACGACGCGGAGCGCGTCGACGAGCTCCGACGACGCCGCCAGGTAGCCGAGCCGCAGGCCCGCGGCCGCGAACGCCTTGGACATGGTGCGCGTCACGGCCAGGTGCGGATACCGGTCGAGGAGCGCGAGCGCCGACGGCGTGCCCTCGCGCCGGAACTCTGCGTAGGCCTCGTCGACCACGACCACGGCGGGCACCCGCGCCGCGGCGTCCAGGATCTTCTCGATCGTCGCGGTGGGCAGCGCGGTGCCGGTCGGGTTGTTGGGGCTGGCGAGCAGGACGACCGACGGCTGCTCGGCCTCGATGAGCGCGACCGCCTCTTCGGGGGCGACGGTGAAGTCCTCGGCCCGGCGGCCGGTCACCCACCGGGTGTGGGTGTCTCGCGCGTACTCGGGGTACATCGAGTACGTGGGGGCGAACGACACCGCGGTGCGGCCGGGCCCGCCGAAGGCCTGCAGGAGGTGCAGCATGATCTCGTTCGAGCCGTTGGCGGCCCACACCTGTGCGGGGTCGAGCCGCACGCCCGACTCCACTGCCAGGTAGTCCGCGAGGTCGGCCCGCAGGTCCCCGAAGTCGCGGTCCGGGTAGCGGTTCAGCGTGCGCGACGCCTGCGCGACGCGCTCGGCGATGGTCTCCACGACGGCGTCGGACGGCGCGTAGGGGTTCTCGTTGACGTTGAGCCGCACGGGCACGTCGAGCTGCGGGGCGCCGTAGGGCACCTCGTCGGCGAGCTCGGGGCGCAGCGGCAGCGCGGGAGCGTCAGGGGTGGTCACCGACCCAGTCTACGAGCGACCGGGCGGTGCTCCGCCTTGCCGTCAGGAGACGACGACGTCGGCACCGGAGATCTCGACGGCGATCTCTCCGAGTGGCTCGGGCGCCGGGCCGGCCTGCACCGCGGCGTCGGTGAGCGAGAACACCGAACGGTGGCAAGGGCACTCGAGGACGCCGTCGCCGGGGGTGACGGTGCAGCCCTGGTGGGTGCAGACCGCGCTGAACGCGTGCACCTCGTCCTCGGTCGGCCTGGTCACGAGCACCGGCACGCCGGCGACCTCGGCACTCACCGCGCCGCCGACCGGCACGTCGTCCAGGGCGACCACGGCCTGGCCCGCCGCAGAGGCGCTGACCTCGTCGGCCGACCGGTCCGAGCCCGTCCCCTCCGCGCACGCCACCAGGACGCCGCCGCCGGCCACCGCCCCCGCCACGAGGCCCGCGCCGCGCAGCACCTGGCGGCGTGACCGGCACCCGGCACCGGGAGAAGGCGGGGAAACGGTGGACTCGTTCATGGGACGGGCTCCTGGGAGGTCTCGTGGTGACGTCGGCCATACCGGGTGGCAGCATGTCCATCATGGACGCCCCCACCGGACCGGTGCCAGCGGCACGCGGCCGAGGCGCCGTCGGCCCCTCCTGGGTGTGGCGGTCCCTGGCCGCGTCCGGCGTGCTGGTCTCGGCCGTGGTGCACCTCGTGCTGTGGACCCGTGGCTACGACGACATCGACCTCGTGGGGCCGCTCTTCCTCGTCAATGCCGTCAGCGGCGTGGTCCTGGCCGTGCTGCTGCTCACGTGGCGGCACTGGCTGCCCCTGGTGGGCGGCATCGTCTTCGGCGCCGCGACGTTGCTGGCGTTCATCACCTCCGCCACGTCCGACCTGCTCGGTGTCTCGTCGGAGCTCGTCGGGGTGAACGAGCTCGTCGCCGCGGCCGCGGAGCTCGTCGCCGTCGTGGCCTCCACCGTGGCGCTCGTCCGAGAGCACGCGCACTGAGCCTGTGGACGACCACGGCGGGCTGTCGCCGATTCGGCCTACGATCGCAGGGTGACCTCCTCGGACGACCCGTACGCCGACCTCGTACCCGCCTGGACCGACGACGACGTCCCCCCGGACGACGACGTCCCCCCGCCGGTCGACGACGCGCCACCGGACGACGGTCTCGTCCCGCCGGCCGACGCCGCCGCTGCGCGCCCCGCCACCGACCGGTCGGAGGCCGCCAAGCGGGCCAAGCTCGCGATGCTGCGCGGCCTGATGGACACCGCCGGCGGCGAGGGCGGGACACTGCGCGAGCAGGCGACCGAGGCGCTGCGAGCCCTGGTCGGCCGGGACGACGCCGAGCTCCGTGACGACCAGTGGAGCGCGATCGAGGCGCTGGTGGCGTTCCACCGCCGCGCGCTGGTGGTGCAGCGCACCGGCTGGGGCAAGTCCGCGGTGTACTTCGTGGCGACCAGCCTGCTGCGTGCCCGCGGCGCGGGTCCCACGGTGATCGTCTCCCCGCTGCTCGCGCTCATGCGAGACCAGATCTCGGCCGCCGCGCGCGCAGGGATCCACGCGGTGACGATCAACTCCGCCAACGTCACCGAGTGGGACCAGGTGCACGCCCAGATCGCCGCCGGCGAGGTGGACGTCCTGCTGTGCTCCCCGGAACGTCTCAACAACCCCTCGTTCCGCGACGAGGTGCTGCCCCGCCTGGCGGCCGACGCCGGGCTCGTCGTGGTGGACGAGGCGCACTGCATCTCCGACTGGGGGCACGACTTCCGCCCTGACTACCGGCGCATCCGCACGCTGCTGGCCGACCTGCCGCCGGGCATCCCCGTGCTCGCCACGACGGCCACGGCCAACGAGCGGGTGACCCGCGACGTCGCCGAGCAGATGGCGGTCCACGCCGACGGACGCAGTGCGGGCGTGGCCGCCGACGACGGCGCGCTGGCGACGACCGACGACGTGCTCGTGCTGCGGGGCGCCCTCGACCGCGAGTCCCTGCACCTGGCGGTGCTCGAGCTCGGGGACCAGCCGACCCGCGTCGCCTGGCTGGTCGAGGCGCTGCAGGAGATCGACGGGTCCGGGATCGTCTACTGCCTGACCGTCTCCGCCGCCGAGGAGGTGGCGTCCCAGCTCCGGGGCGCCGGACTCGCCGTGGCCGCGTACACCGGGCGCACCGACCCGACGCAGCGTGCGCAGCTGGAGGAGGACCTCAAGGAGAACCGGGTCAAGGCCCTGGTCGCGACGTCCGCGCTCGGCATGGGCTTCGACAAGCCGGACCTCGCGTTCGTCGTGCACCTGGGGGCGCCGTCCTCCCCGATCGCCTACTACCAGCAGGTCGGCCGTGCAGGACGTGGCGTGGACGACGCCGTCGTCGTGCTGCTGCCCGGGCACGAGGACAAGGCGATCTGGGACTGGTTCGGGTCGCAGGCCTTCCCGGCCGAGCCCCAGGTCCGGGCCACCCTCGCTGCGCTCGCCCAGACGGGCGAGACGATGTCGACCGCGAACCTCGAGACGTACGTCGACCTCAAGCGGTCCCGCCTCGAGTCGATGCTCAAGGTCCTGGACGTCGACGGTGCGGTCCGCCGCGTGAAGGGCGGCTGGGTGGCCACCGGGGTCGAGTGGGTCTACGACGCCGCCCGGTACGAGCGCGTCGCCGAGACGCGCCGCACGGAGGCCCAGGCGATGCTCGACTACGTGGCCACGACGGGGTGCAGGATGCGGTTCCTGCGAGCGCAGCTGGACGACCCGGCGTTGCCCGACGGCTGGACGTGCGGGCGCTGCGACCGGTGCGGCGGGGTGACTCTGCCGCCCCCGCCGTCCAACGAGTCGGTCGCCGAGGCTCGTTCGGAGATGGACCGTCCCGGCGTCGGGGTCGAGCCCCGCAAGATGTGGCCCTCCGGTCTGGCGACGCTCGGCCTGGACGTCAAGGGCAAGATCCCGGAGTCCGAGCGCGCCGAGCCCGGTCGCGCCGTCGCCCGGTTCGACGGGCTGGGATGGTCGGGACCTGTGCGCGAGCTGTTCGCGCCGACGACGCCGGACGGCGAGACACCGACCGCGCTCCGCACCGCGGCGGCACGGGTGCTCGACGACTGGGACGCGATCCGTACGGCTGGTGGCGCCGACGAGGGGTCCGGTGCCGCGCCTGACGCCGGTGTCGACCGGCGGCTCGTCGTCGAGGGTGTGGTCGCCGTGCGCTCCGTGACGCGGCCGCAGCTCACCTATCACCTGGCCAACGGCCTGGCGTCCTACCTGGGCGTCCCGCTCATCGGGGCCGTCGGTCCCGCGCCGGGAGCCGAGGAGCCGGGCCGGCACGACGTGAACTCGGCCATGCGGCTCGCCGGCGTCGTCCAGCGGCTGCGGCTCGAGCTCGGCGAGGCAGCACTGTCCGGCCTCCCGGGTCGCACCGTGCTGCTGGTGGACGACTGGACCGAGTCGGGGTGGACCCTCACCGTCGCGGCACGGCTCCTGCGCCAGGCCGGCGCGGCAGCGGTCCACCCGTTCGTGCTCGGCGTGCGCTAACCGTCGAGCAGGCCGCGCACGTCGTCGGCGGCGAGCGCCCCGGCGAACGCTCCGGCGTCGTCGTCGAGGACCGCGTCGAACAGCGCGGCCTTGCGCTGGGCGAGCGCCATGACCTTCTCCTCGATGGTGTCGGCGGCGACCATCCGGGTGACGACCACCCGGCGGGTCTGGCCGATCCGGTGCGTGCGGTCGATGGCCTGCGCCTCGGCCGCCGGGTTCCACCAGGGGTCGAGCAGGTAGACGTAGTCCGCCTCGGTGAGGTTGAGGCCCACGCCGCCCGCCTTGAGGCTGATGAGGAACACCGGAGCGGTGCCCTGTTTGAATCCGCGGATCACCGCCGCCCGGTTCCGGGTGCTCCCGTCCAGGTAGGCCACGGGCAGGCCGGCCTCCGCGCACCGCTCCTCCACGCGGCGCAAGAACGAGGTGAACTGGGAGAACACCAGGGCTCGATGTCCCTCGGCGGCGAGCTCGACGAGCTGGTCGACGACGGTGTCCAGCTTGGTCGAGGTGGTCCCGGCGTAGGCGTCGTCGACGAGTGCGGCGTCCAGGGCGAGACGCCGCAGCGTCGTCAGGGAGCGGAAGATCGCCGCGCGGTTGGCCTCGAAGTCGCTGAGCAGGCCCAGCAGCCGCTGCCGCTCACGCTGCAGGTGCGTGTCGTAGACCTTGCGGTGGTCGGGAGCGAGCGGCACCCTCAGCACCTGCTCCTGGCGGGCGGGCAGCTCCGGAGCGACCTGCGCCTTGGTGCGTCGCAGCATCAGCACCCGGATGCGCCGCTTGAGGCGTTCCAGCGCACGGTTTCCCGCCGCGACGACCGCGGCGTCGTCGTCCTGGGCGGCGGCGGCGACCGGCCGGATCGTCTCGGCCCGGAAGCGGTGCAACGACGGGTACAGCCCCGGTGCCACGATCGCGAGCATCGCCCACAGCTCGGTGAGGTTGTTCTCCAGCGGCGTGCCCGTGATCGCCAGCTTGAAAGGGACGTCGAGCCGGCGAGCCGTCTGGTTCGCCCGGGTGCGCGGGTTCTTCGCGAACTGGGCCTCGTCCAGGATCAGGCCGGACCACTCGAGAGCGTCGAACGCCTCGAACTCCAGCCTGTACACGGCGTACGAGGTGATGACGACGTCGGCGCCGTCGACGACCTCGGCCAGGCGACGGCCCAGCTTCTTGGTCGTGGCGGCGAGAGCGGCCACCTCCAGGCCGGGGGTGAAGCGCGCAGCCTCGTCGACCCAGTTGCCGACGACGGACGCGGGCGCCACGACGACGAACGGTGGCGCGGTCTGCCCGTCGGCCGCTGCGTCCGCGCGGACGCGGGCGAGGAAGGCGAGCGTCTCGACGGTCTTGCCGAGCCCCATGTCGTCCGCGAGGATGCCGCCGAGCCCGTGCTGCCACAGGTAGGTGAGCCACTCGTACGCCTGGTGCTGATAGGGACGCAGGTCAGCATGCAACCCCTCTGGGGGCTCGAGGTGCACCGGTGTGCCACCCCCGTCGGCGATCCGGCGCAGGTCCGCCACCGAGCGGAGCCACCGGTCGGGGACCCGTACCTCGTCCGCGGACTCCTCCAGCTCGCCCCAGAGCTGGGTGTCGTAGCGGCTCAGGCTGAGGCGCCCCGGCCGGTCGCTGAGCGCGGTGGCCTCCTCGATGAGCGAGCGCAGCCGGCCGAGCGAGCGCTGGTTCAGGTGCAGCCACGAACCGTCCACGAGCAGCAGCCGCTTGCGTCCGTGCGCCAGAGCGGTGAAGAGCTTCGTGAACGGCACCTCCTTGCCGGCGACCGTCACCGAGATGCCCAGGTCGAGCCAGTCGGAGCGGCCGGACGGCGCACCGTCGACGACCACGCGCGGGGGCCCGTCCAGGTGGTGGTAGTCGGGCGCCGGGTCGCCCTCGACCCGCACCTCGGCGGCCGCGAGCGCCGGCAGCACGTCCTGCGCCAGGTCCAGGGCGTCGAGCCCGGTGAACCGCTGGTGGTCGTCGATCTCGAACCGCTCGAACCCGGCGATGCCGCGGACCACGGACGTGGCCTTCTCCCGGATCTCCGCCTCGGTCTCCGGGTCGCGGCCCGGGTCCGCCACCGCACCCGTCAGCGGGACGGCACGGGGCTCCCCGTCTCCCCGCGGGTAGCGCCACGTCCAGGTCAGGTCGGCGTGCTCGGGCGAGCCGAACAGGGCGGTGGCGACGAGCAGGGGCCGAGGGTTCTCCGGCAGCTCCACGCTCCCGTCCGAGGCGACGCGAGCAGCACGGCGCAGGGCGGGCAGATGCTCGGTGAAGAACTCGTCGACGTCCGACGCCGGCACGTCGGTGGGGCCGAGCGCCACCAGCTCGCGGACGCCCTCCCCGAGTCGCTGCGGGGCCGGACCGATCCGGAGCACCGCCCGGCCGTCTCTCGTCTCGACGGCGTACAGGCCGGTGTCGCCGACGGTGCCGAGCTGCGCCTCGCCGGACGCGTCGGCCCCGTCCAGGGCGACGACAGGCGACAACCGCACCCCGTCGGCCGACGCCGCGACCTCGAGCCGGACCGTCGCCGCCCCCGCCAGGTGGACGTCGTCACGGGCTCCGTGGCCGACGAACGGGATCTGCAGGTCTGCGGCCTCGGCCAGGAGCGCCCACAGCCCTCGCCCGCCGGCGTCGAGCGGACGCCACGCGTCCCGGGACCGCACGGAGCGGTCCTCGAGGGCGGCGCCCAGGTCCGCGAACCAGCGCCGCACCTCCGGCACGGGTGTGGCGCGGACACCGGCGAACGCGTAGAGGCCACGGGTCAGGGCGTCCCAGCTCGCCTCAGGGGCCGTCTTCCAGCCGCCGCCGCGCGACGGGACCACCGGCCGGACCGACAGCCCGGGAGCGGCCTCCCCCAGGGCGCCGTCGAGGCGGAAGCGCAGCGCGACGGGCAGCACTCCGCCGGACGACGGAGCCGCCGTCGGACCGGAAGCGCCCGTGACGGCGGCGAGGCGGTCCCGCCAGTCCGTGCCGCCCGTGCCGCTCCGGCCTTCCTCGCCGTGCGGGCGGACGTGGAGCAGCGTGGCCGCGACGTGCTTGCAGTCGACCGCGACCGGGCACGAGCAGGACGAGTCGTGGAACGCGTAGCGACCCGCGTCGTCGACCACGAACCAGATGCGGCAGTCGTAGGGCTGCGGGCCGCTGCCCGCCACCCGCGCGCTCAGGACGAGCCCGTCGGCGTCCCACCGCCAGGAGGCGACCATGCCCGCGCGCTGGTAGCCCTGCGCACGGCGGAACGTCGTGGTGCCCACGATCCCGCCGACGACGAGCGGGTCGAGCCGGGGCGGCAGGGCGGAAGGGGCGGGCATGGGACCCATCGTCCCACCACGCCCTGACACGACCGGCTCAGAAGCGGCCGCGCACCGCCTCGCCGTGCGCGGGAAGGTCCTCGTCGACCGCGATCGCGGCGATGCGGTCGGCCACCTTCGCCAGCGCCTCCCGGGAGTAGTCGACGACCTGCACCGAGCGCAGGAACGCGTGCACGCCCAGCCCGCTGGCGAAGCGTGCGGTCCCGCCCGTGGGCAGCACGTGGTTCGAACCCGCCATGTAGTCGCCGAGCGAGACCGGCGAGTACGGGCCGACGAAGATCGCCCCCGCCGACCGGACGCGCTCGGCGAGCTCGGCGGCCCTCTCGGTCTGGATCTCCAGGTGCTCGGCGCCGTAGGCGTCGACCACCGACAACCCTTGGTCGAGGTCGTCCACCAGCACCACCGCCGACTGCGGTCCGGCGAGCGCCGTCGTGACGCGGGCGGCGTGCTTCGTGGCCTCCGCGAGGTCCACCAGCTTCGCCTCCACCGCGCCTGCGAGCTCCACCGACGGCGTCACGAGCACCGAGGCCGCCATCAGGTCGTGCTCGGCCTGGCTGACGAGGTCGAGCGCCACGTGCCCCGCGTCGGCGGTGTGGTCGGCGAGGACGGCGATCTCCGTGGGACCGGCCTCGGCGTCGATGCCGACGACGCCGCGCACGAGCCGCTTGGCGGCGGCGACGTAGACGTTGCCCGGACCGGTGACGACGTCGACCGGCTCGCAGAGGACCTCTCCGTCGACAGGCTCGCTCCCGTGCGCGCCGTAGGCGAACATCGCCACGGCCTGGGCACCGCCGACCGCGTAGACCTCGTCGACGCCGAGCAGGGCGCACGCCGCCAGGATCGTGGGGTGCGGGAGGCCGCCGGAGTCCTTCTGCGGGGGCGAGGCCACCGCGAGGGACGGCACGCCCGCCTCCTGCGCGGCGACGACGTTCATGATCACCGACGACGGGTAGACCGCCAGGCCGCCCGGCGCGTAGAGACCCACGCGCTCGACGGGGATCCAGCGCTGCCGCACCTCCGCGCCGTCGGCCAGGACGGTCGTGTGCTCGGTGGGCATCTGGTCGGCGTGCACTGCTCGCACGCGGACGATCGCCTCCTCGAGCCCGTCGCGGACGAGCGGGTCGAGGCCGGCCAGGGCCTCGTCGATCGCGTGCCGGGGCACCCGCAGATGATCCGGGCGCACCCCGTCGAAACGCTCGCCCAGGTCGCGCAGCGCGGCGGCGCCACGGGTCCGGACGTCGGTCAGGATCGGAGCGACGGCGTCGACGGCCTGCTCCACGCCGACCTCAGGGCGCGGCAGCACCCTCAGCAGCTCGGCGCGGGACAGGACCTGTCCACGAAGATCGATGCGTTGGATCACGTCCCCAGTCTAGGCCGTGCCCTACGGGCCCGGCCGGTCGTCCCGGACGGTGGTCGCTGGGACAATACGAGGCATGGACAACCCCCTCGAGGTCCCGATCCGCGACGACGCCATCCGGCTCGGCCAGTTCCTCAAGCTCGCCGGCCTCGCCGAGTCCGGGAACCACGCCCGCGACCTCGTGGCCGACGGCGACGTCCGCGTCGACGGCGAGACCGAGACGCGGCGCGGGCGTCAGCTGCGCGCCGGCGCACGGGTGACGGTCGTCGGCCCCGAGGGCGAGGAGACCGCCGTCGTCGTTCAGGACGACATGTAGGCCGACGCCATCACCCGGTCCGGGGTCAGCTGCAGCACGATCCGGTCCGGGTCGTGCTCGAGCTGCCGGAACCGCTTCGCGTAGCGGCGGACCGCCTCGGCCACCTCGTCAGCGTCCTCCACGACGGCGATGGTCCCCTCGAGCGTCATCCACCGGCCGCCGTCGACCTGGCAGACGGCAGCCCGTGGCGGCTCACCGTCCGGTCCCCGGCGGCGGGCGTTGCGCGCCTTGACCGACGTGCGCCGCGCGGTGATCCGCACGACGCCCCGCTCGGCGTCCCAGGTGAAGGCCACGGGGACCACGTGCGGCGTGCCGTCGGCGCGCAGCGTGGTCAGCGTCGCGAGGTGCCGTTCCGTGACGAAGACGAGCTGCTCGGGGTTGAGTCGGATCACGGGCGCGAGCCTACGCCCCGGCCGCGGGTCCCGGACCGTCGAAGCCGCGGACCGTCACGCGCGGCACGGCGCCGTCGTGCAGGGCACGCAGCACCACCAGCTCGTGGGGCACGACCGGCTCCGGCAGGTGCACGAACGGGAACCAGCGCAGGTCCGCCGCCTTGTCGCGCTCCTGCAGCACGGGGTCGCCCTGCCACCGGCTCGCCGCGAAGAAGAAGTCGACCCGCTGCTCCAGCGCCGGGCCGCCAGGCAGCCCACGGTGCGAGACCGTCAACGCCTCGAGGTCCTCCGGTGCGACGGTCACCCCGAGCTCTTCGCGCGCCTCCCGCACGGCGGCCTCGAGCACCGACTCGCCCTCCTCGACGTGGCCCGCCGCGCCGGCCGCCCAGTACCCGTCCATGAAGCCGGTGCCGGACCGCAGCTGCAGCAGCACCTGACCCTCGCGGCGCAGCAGCAGGTAGACGGCCGGCACCACGCGGAACCGGTGGCCCGCGGTGCCGTCGTCCCAGGCGGCGCTCATGACAGGCAGCTCGGGCCGAGCAGGGCCTTGAGGTCGCCGAAGAGCGCGGGCGACTTCTCGACCCGCAGCCGGTCGGCCGCGCGCACCACCGTCTTCTTGCCGGGCTCGGCCACGTGCACGTGGACCTCGGCCGGTCCCGGGTGCGACGTCAGCACCTCGCGCAACCGCACCATCACCGGCTCGACGCACCGCGTGTGGGGCACGGTCACCTGCACCGGGGAGTCGGCCACCGCCGAGGTGTCCGGCAGGGTCACCTCCTGCGCCTGGAGCTGCATCTGCTCGTCACGCCGGCGGACCCGGCCCTTGAGCGTCACCACCTGGTCCTCGGCGAGGACGGTGGAGTAGGCCAGGTAGGTCTCGCCGAAGAACATGACCTCGACGGAACCCTCCAGGTCCTCGATGGTCACGGCCGCCCACGGGTTGCCGTTCTTGCTCATCTTGCGCTGCACGGAGGTCAGCAGCCCGGCGACGGTGACGGAGGAACCGTCCGGACGGCCCTCGTCGGCCATGAGCGACGCGATGGACGTGTCGGCCGCACGCGCCAGCACGTGCTCCATGCCGGACAACGGGTGGTCCGAGACGTACAGCCCCAGCATCTCCCGCTCGAACGCGAGCAGCTGCTTCTTGTCCCAGTCCGGCAGGTCCGGCACGTCGACGCTGAAGCTCATCTTCTCGTCGCCCGCGCCCAGGTCGGCGAACAGGTCGAACTGCCCCTTCGCCTCCTCGCGCTTGACCGAGATCACCGAGTCCACCGCCTGCTCGTGGACGACCAGCAGCGCACGCCGCGGGTGCCCGAGGGAGTCGAACGCCCCGGCCTTGATCAGCGACTCGATGGTGCGCTTGTTGCACACCACGGCCGGCACCTTGTCGAGGAAGTCGGTGAACGAGGTGAAGTCGCCGTGCTCCTCGCGGGCCGCGAGGATCGCCGAGACGACGTTCGCGCCGACGTTACGCACCGCCGTCAGCCCGAACCTGATGTCGTCACCGACGGCCGTGAACTTCGCGGCCGACTCGTTGACGTCCGGCGGCAGGACGGTGATGCGCATCCGGCGGCACTCGCCGAGATACAGCGCCATCTTGTCCTTGTCGTCCCGCACGGACTGCAGGAGCCCCGCCATGTACTCCGTGGGGTACTTCGCCTTGAGGTACGCCGTCCAGTAGGCGACCAGCCCGTACCCGGCGGAGTGCGCCTTGTTGAACGCATAGCCGGCGAACGGCACCAGGACGTCCCAGACGGCCTTGATCGCAGCGTCGGAGTAGCCCCGCTCCTTGCAGCCGGCCTCGAAGTTCACGAACTCCTTGGCGAGCACCTCGGGCTTCTTCTTGCCCATGGCGCGGCGCAGGAGGTCCGCCTGGCCGAGCGAGTAGCCCGCGAGGATCTGCGCGGCGCGCTGCACCTGCTCCTGGTAGACGATCAGACCGTAGGTCTCGTCCAGGACCTCGGACAACGGCTCGGCCAGCTCACGGTGGATCGGCTCGATCTTCTGCATGCCGTTCTTGCGCAGCGCATAGTTCACGTGCGAGTTCATGCCCATCGGCCCGGGTCGGTACAGCGCGATGACCGCCGAGAGGTCGTCGAACTTGTCGGGACGCATCTGGCGCAGCAGCGAGCGCATCGGGCCGCCGTCGAGCTGGAACACGCCGAGGGTCTCGCCGCGGGCGAGCAGCTCGTAGGTGGCGACGTCGTCGAGCGGGACGTGCTCGATCTCGACCGCGTCCTTGCCGTTCATGGTGATGTTCTCGAGCGCGTCGTCGAGGATCGTGAGGTTCCGGAGCCCGAGGAAGTCCATCTTGATCAGGCCGAGACCCTCGGACGTCGGGTAGTCGAACTGTGTGATGACCGCGCCGTCCTGCGGGCGCCGCATGATCGGGATGACGTCGATCAGCGGCTCGCTCGACATGATCACGCCCGCCGCGTGGACGCCCCACTGGCGCTTGAGCCCTTCGATGCCGCGCGCCGTCTCCACCACGCGCTGGGCCTCGGGGTCGGTGTCGTGCACCTGCCGGAACTCGGAGGCCTCCGAGTAGCGCTCGTGCTCGGGGTCGAAGATGCCGGACAGCGGGATGTCCTTGCCCATGACGGGCGGCGGCATCGCCTTGGTGAGCTTCTCCCCCATCGCGAACGGGAAGCCGAGCACGCGGGAGGCGTCCTTGAGGGCCTGCTTGGCCTTGATCGACCCGTAGGTGACGATCATCGCCACCCGGTCGTCGCCGTACTTGTCGCTCACGTAGCGGATGACCTCGGCGCGCCGGCGCTCGTCGAAGTCGACGTCGACGTCCGGCATGGAGACGCGTTCCGGGTTGAGGAACCGCTCGAAGATCAGCCCGTGCTCGAGCGGGTCGAGCTCGGTGATGCCCATCACGTAGGACACCATCGAGCCGGCCGCCGAACCACGGCCGGGGCCGACGCGGATGCCCTGCTCCTTGGCCCAGTTGATGAAGTCGGCGACGACGAGGAAGTACCCCGGGAAGCCCATCTGGATGATGACCTCGGTCTCGTACTTCGCCTGCGCACGGACCTCGTCCGGCACCCCCGCCGGGTAGCGGCGGTGCAGGCCGTGCTCGACCTCCTTGACGAACCAGGAGATCTCGTCCTCGCCGTCGGGCACCGGGAAGTTCGGCATGTAGTTCGCGCCGGTGTCGAACGAGACCTCGCACCGCTCCGCGATGAGCAACGTGTTGTCGACCGCCTCCGGCATCTCGGCGAACAGCCGCCGCATCTCGGCACCGGACTTGACGTAGAAGTTGTCGCCGCTGAACGCGAACCGGCTACCACCCTGGTCGTAGGTCGGCTCGTCCAGCGTGGACCCGGAGTTCACCGCCAGCAGCACCTCGTGCGCGTGGGAGTCCTCCTGCTTGGTGTAGTGCAGGTCGTTGGTCGCGACCAGCGGCGCCCCGATGTGCTCCGCCAGGCGCAGCAGGTCCTTCGACGTGCGGGACTCGATCTCGATCCCGTGGTCCATGAGCTCGACGAAGTAGTTCTCCTTGCCGAAGATGTCCTGGTACTCCCCGGCCGCCCGGACCGCGTCGTCCCACTGGCCGAGGCGCAGGCGCGTCTGGATCTCGCCGGACGGGCAGCCCGAGGTGGCCATCAGGCCCTCGGCATAGGTCTCGAGCAGCTCGCGGTCCATGCGCGGCCACTTGCCCATCTGGCCGTCCAGGGACGCCAACGACGACGCCCGGAACAGGTTGTGCATGCCGGTGTTGTCCCGGGACCACAGCGTCATGTGGGTGTAGGCGCCGCCCGCGGAGACGTCGTCGCGCCGCTGGTGCTGCTCGCCCCACTGGACCTTGGTGCGGTCGTGCCGGCTGGTGCCCGGCGTGACGTACGCCTCGACACCGATGATCGGCTTGACCCCGAACTTCTGCGCGGTGCTCCAGAAGTCGAACGCCCCGAACAGGTACCCGTGGTCGGTGATCGCGATCGCCTTCTGGCCCAGCCGCGCCACCTCGGTGAACAGGTCGTTCATCCGGGCCGCACCGTCCAGCATCGAGTACTCGGTGTGGACGTGGAGGTGGACGAAGTCGTCGTTCTTCTCAGGTGCGTCCGGCATGGGGTCGAGTCTAGGAGCCGCCACCGACCTTCGACGACGCCCCTCGCCGGATCCCCCGGCACCGCCCCGCGCCGTCCGCGTACAGTGCTCCCAACACACGCCCGGAGAAGGAGGAGCCGTGGCCTCAGTGACGAGTGCCGACGTCGCCCGCGCCGCGGGGGTCTCCCGCACCACCGTCAGCTACGTCCTCAACGACACCCCTGGTGCGTCCGTCTCCGAGGCGACCCGCGAGCACGTCCGGGCGACGGCCTCCCGGCTGGGGTACGCGCCGTCGGCGGCCGCTCGCACGCTGCGACGCGGGCGCAGCGACCTGGTCGTCTGCGTGCTGCCCGACTGGCCGACCGGCCCCGTCGTGGACTCGCTGCTGGACCACCTCACCGACGTGCTCGCCGAGCGCGGGCTGTTCGTGCTGGTCCACCACCACCGCGACTCGCGCGCGCTGGCCGAGCTGTGGCGGGCCGTGACACCACGCGCCGTCGTCGGGCTCGCCCCGTTCCTCCCCGCCGACGTGCGGGCGATGGAGCAGGCCGGGATCGCCGTCGTCGGGTCGGTCGAGTCCGCCGACGGCGGGGCCTTCGACCGCTCGCAGCACGACCTCGCCGTGCTCCAGGTCGACCACCTGACCGCCCGCGGGCACCGCTGGGTCGCGTTCGCCACGACGACGGACGGTCGGCTGCGCCGGTTCGGCGACGCCCGCTTCGCCGGGGTCCGCGACGCCTGCGCGGCACGCGGGCTGCCCGAGCCCCGGCAGGCCGCCGTGCGGACGGACGAGCCGGCCGGCGCGACGGTCCGCTCCTGGCACGCGAGCGGCGTCACCGCCGTCGCCGCGTACAACGACGAGGTCGCCCTGGCCCTGCTCGCCGGCGCCCGGGACGCCGGCCTAGCGGTCCCCGACGATATCGCGGTGATCGGCGTCGACGACGCCCCCGCCGCCCGGGTCACGACGCCCCCGCTGACCACCGTGGCCCAACCGGTGACGGCCCAGTCCGAGCACCTGGCGGCGAGCGTGCTGGCGGTGCTCGACGGGCACGGGCGGCCGCCCTGGCCGGACGACCCCGCCCGCGTCGTCGTGCGATCGTCGACCTGACGCCGCTCGGCGCCGGTCAGGGCACCGGGTAGTCCACGACGTACTCCGGGGACCCCGACGTCGACGGCGGCACCGCGTCGCCCACCCCGTTGACGACGTGCTGGATCGTGCCGGCACTGAGGTTGACCGTCATGAGGTGGTGCAGCCGAACCCCCGGTACCTGCGGCACCGAGAACCCGTTCTCCGTGATGATCTCCGGGTTGTTCTGGTTGAACACGTACACGCCCGCGCCGAACAGGCGGTGCCGCTCGACGTCGTCGGCGACCTTGTACCCCTCCCAGCCGAGCGTGCCGTCCGGCTGCGTCCAGTCCGCCTGGGTCGGCGGGTCGTAGGGCAGCTCGTTCTGGTAGAGGACCACGGTGCCGTCCTCGCCGTTCCAGATCGTGTTGTGCTCCTGGAAGTGCTCGACGAAGAGCCCGGTGGCGGTGACGCGGTCGCCGTCGACCACCACGCCGTTGCGGCCGACGTTCGTGGCCCAGCGCTCCGTGTCGCCGTTGACGCCCGCGGACCCGTCCGTCGCGAAGCCCTCGACGCCGTGGTCGCCGCGCCACACCCAGGTGTGGTCGATGAGCACGTCGTGCGAGTTCACGTCGAGAGCCACGTCCGCCTTGCCGACATGCGGGCCGCCCACCCGGAAGTACACGTCGGACAACGTGATCGGGTCGGCGGCGTCCGACCTGTGGTTCTTGCCGCGCTCCTTGCCGATGCGCAGCAGCGCCGGCGACTCCTCGGTCCCGGCGTCGATGGAGACACCGGCCACGACGACCCCGGAGGTGTCGGCGACCGTCAGCGGCACCGCGCCGTCGACGGCGGTGAGCGTGGCGTGCCCCATGCCGAGCACGACCGTGCCCGGCCGCTTGACGGAGATGCTCCGGTCGACGTCGTAGACGCCGGGCGTGAGCAGCAGGTGCTTTCCGCGAGCCAGCTGGCTGTTGATCCTCGCCACGGAGTCGCCGGGCCGTGCGACGTAGAAGTCCGCGATCGGCAGCGTGCGGCCGGGGGCGAGGCCGTCGGCCCACGAGACGCCGCGAGTATCCGTCTGCGCGGCGGGGACGCGCACCTGGTAACGCCCCTCGTCGTCGACGAACAGGTACGGCTTCTCACGGCTCACCGGCGTCGTCTCGAGCGTGGTGTACGGCTCCGTCGGAAAGTTCTGCTCGCTCGGCGCACCGTCGACCCCGGCGAAGACCTGGTTCCACACCGCGTTGGACCAGCCGCCACCGAGCTCGCTGTTGCGCGTGAGCCACTGCTGCTGCGAGCCGTTGGTCACCTCGGTGTCGAACCGGGAGTCGGCGATGAAGCCGCCGCTGGCGTACTGCGGGCCCGCCGAGCAGTAGTCCATGAGCGAGAGCGGGCCGCGCACGTCGAGACGACGCATCGAGACAGCCTGCGACACCGCCCAGAAGTTCGTCGTCGCCTCGCAGTCGCCCTGGCCCGCGGTGTTCACGTCGAGCGACAGGTTCGACACGGTCCGCCAGAAGTTGACCAGCGCGATGCAGTTGGGGTTCGCGGGGTCGTCCGAGAGGCAGCGGTTGCGCACCTCGATCGTGCCGTCGACGGTGACGTCGGACGGCGAGGCGCCCAGACCGGCGACCTCGGTGTAGTACCCGACGTCGATCTGCAACGGATCCTCGGCCGAGCCGTAGGTGCCGGGCAGGAAGTAGACGGCGTGCCGGTCGGTACCCATCTCGGCGTCGACCTGCCGGTCGTGCAGGGAGTCCATCGTGGCCTGGATCTCGTCCTGCGGCGTGCTGGGACCGAACACGGTCACGTGCGGGCCGAAGTCCGGGTCGGTGGCGTCGACCAGGTCGGGCCGGGCGGCCTGCGCGCCGGGCATGGTGGCGATGGCGGTCACGAGAGCTGCTCCTGCGGCGACGGCAGGCACGAGCCGGCGGCGCGGCTGCCGTGCGCTCGCTCGTGCCGCTGCGTGGGGTGATGACATGCGTCCTCCTCGTCGAGGTCGCGGGTGACTCGTGTCACCCGTCGCCACGAGAGTAGCCCGCTGCTGCCTCCGGGACAAGCGCCGTCAGGCGTAGGCGCCGCGGACGACCTCGAGAGCCGACTGCAGGTCGTCGGGGTACTCGCTGCTCACCTCGACGCGGCCACCCGTCAGCGGGTGCTCGAAACCCAGCCGCATCGCGTGCAGCCACTGCCGCTCGAGCCCGACCCTCGATGCCAGCACCGGGTCCGCGCCGTACGTGAGGTCACCCACCAGCGGGTGCCGCAACGCCGCGAAGTGCACGCGGATCTGGTGCGTCCGACCCGTCTCCAGGTGCACCTGCGCCAACGAGGCCGCCGGGAGCATCTCGAGGACCTCGTAGTGCGTCACCGACGCCTTGCCCTCCGCCACCACGGCGAACCGGTAGTCGTGGTGCGGGTGCCGGCCGATGGGCGCGTCGATGGTCCCGGTCGTCGGCTCGGGGTGGCCCTGGACCAGCGCGTGGTAGACCTTGTCCACCGTGCGCTCCTTGAAGGCGCGCTTCAGTCCGGTGTACGCCAGCTCGCTCTTGGCCACGGCCATCAGGCCGGAGGTCCCGACGTCCAGCCGGTGCACGATCCCCTGACGCTCGGCCGCCCCCGACGTCGAGATCCGGTACCCCGCCGCCGCCAGGGCTCCGACCACCGTCGGGCCCGTCCACCCCGGCGACGGGTGCGCTGCGACCCCGACCGGCTTGTCGACGACCACGACGTCGTCGTCCTCGTAGGCGATCCGCATCCCCTCGACGGGCTCGGCGACGACCGGCGGCGCCGACGACACCTCGGGCACGTCGACCTCCAGCCAGCCGCCGGGGGCCACCCGGTCCGACTTGCCGACCTCCCGGCCGTCGAGACGCACCGCTCCGGCGGCGGCGAGCTCTGCCGCCTGCGTGCGCGAGAAGCCCAGCATGCGCCCGAGAGCGACGTCGACCCGTTCTCCGGCCAGGCCGTCCGGCACCGGCAGCGTGCGCACTGTCATCAGGCGGCGTCCCGGGCCTCGCGGCTGCCGTCGATCCCGATGCCGCGGAACGACAGCACGATGATCATGCCCGCCGCGGCCACGATCGCGATGTCGGCGACGTTGCCGACGAAGAAGTCGGCGTAGGCGATCATGTCCACGACCTCACCGCGGGCGAACCCTGGTTGGCGCAGCAACCGGTCGCCGAGGTTGCCGAGGGCACCGCCGAGCAGCAGCCCGAGCGCGACCGTCCAGCCCGCCGAACCCAGCCGGCGCATCGCCCGCACGATGACCACGACGACCGCCACCACGACGATCGTGAGGACCCAGGTGTACCCATTGGCCATGAAGGACAGGGCCGCCCCCGGGTTGAACACCAGGGTGAGGCCGAGCAGGTCACCCAGGAGCGCGACGCGCACGCCCTCGGTGAGCGCGGACAGCGCCCACCACTTCGTGAGCTGATCGACGACGAGGACCACCGCCGCCAGCAAGAACGCCCACCGACCCAGCCGGCCGCGGCGCACCGACGTCTCGGGAGGGAGCGTCGGTGCAGACGTCTCGGGCTCGTCGGGGATCTCGGGAACCGGCTCGGCACCGGTGGGCGTGGAGGACATCGCGCCCGATTCTACGGTCAGCGCCGCTCCTCGCGCGCCTTCGCCTCCACCGACAGCGTCGCCCGCGGGAAGGCCTGCAACCGCGCTTTGCCGATCGGGTGCCCGGTGATCTCGCAGGTGGCGTAGGTGCCGTTGCTGATCCGGCCGATCGCGTGCGACGTCTGCGCCAGCAGGTCACGCAGGTTGTTCACCAGCGTCAGCTCCTGCTCGCGCTCGAGGGCGCTCGAGCCGTAGTCGGCCTGGTCGTCCCCCGCACCGTCCCCGGAGTTGCGCAACAGGTCGCTCAGCTCGGCGTCCGCTGCGGCCAGCTCCCGGGTGTAGCGCTCACGGTCCTCCAGCAGGAGGAAGGCGAGCTCGGACACCTCCTGGAGCGTCCAGGGGTCCTCCCCGTCACGCACCGGGAACTTCTTGACGTCCCGCGCGAGGTTCGGGAACTCGCCCCGGACCGTCTCTCGCTGGGAGGTGGAGAGCTTGGCCATTCGCTGCCCTTCCGTTCGTGAGGTCACCGCAGCGTAAGTGCGCGGACCGGCCCGCACAACAGCACGCGCCGAGGTGGCGTGTCCTGGGGTGGGGCCGGTCCGCGCAGGGACCGCTCCGGAGGTCCGCTCAGAGTTCCTGCGGACGCCCCGCGCCGGCGTTCTGCCGCTGCGGCGGGAGCGCCGAGCCGCGGGCGTCCAGGTCACCGAGCAGGTTCTGCAGGAAGCTCTTGAGCCGCGTGCGGTAGTCCCGCTCGAACAGCCGGAGCTCGTCGATCTTGCGCTCGAGGAGCGAACGCTCCTGCTCGAGCTGGGAGAGCGTGCGGTGGCTCGTCTCCTCCGCCTCGCGCACGATGCGGCTGCCCTCCGACTTCGCCTCGGAGATCAGGCGGTCACCCTCCTCCTGGCCCGAGCGCACGTAGTCGTCGTGCAGCTTCTGGGCGAGCTGGAGCATGCCGGTGGCCGACTCCGGCTCTGCGTGCGGCTTGTCGCCGGCCGGCTGCGCAGCGGCCGCAGCGGCGGCCGCTGCCTGGACCTGCGCCGCGACGTCTGGCTGCTCGGCGGACTGCTGCGCGGCCTCGCTGCGGCTCAGCTCACCCACACGGCGCTCGGCCGCGGCGAGCTTGGATCGCAGGTCGTCGTTCTCCTCCTGCACGGACGTGAGTGTGCGAACGACCTCGTCGAGGAAGTCGTCGACCTCTTCGACGTCGTAGCCCTCGCGGAACTTCGTCGCCGAGAACTTCTTGTTGAGGATGTCCTCTGCCGTCAGCAGTGCCATCGTGTCACCTCGTTGCCGTAGCGCGGTCCAGTGCACGGACCCGGAGCGTCCGTGGATGACCACGGTAGCGGACGCCCGCTGCGACGGCCCCCCGGGGGAGCCGCGCTCACGGTGTCTTCACAGGTCCGGCGTGGGCTGGTCCCGCGTGTCGCGGGACCGGGAGAAGGGTTGCCGGCGAGCCCGGCCGGTCAGGCGGTCGCGGAGAGGGATCCCGCCACGCGCAAAAGGATCGACGTGGCGAAGAACAGCACGAGGAACGCCAGGTCGAGGCGGACGCTGCCCAGCGTCAACGGCGGGATGACGCGCCGCAGCGCGCGCAGGGGCGGGTCGGTGACCGTGTACACCGCCTCCGCAAGGATCAGCACGATGCCGCGCGGACGCCACTCCCGGGCGAAGACCTGCACCCAGTCGAAGACGAGCCGGACGATGAGGCAGACGAGGAACAGGAACAGGGCGAAGTAGACGACGCCGAAGATCACACTCACGAGGGCAACTTACCGGACGCACGACGCGCGGCCCGGGGGGCGTTCCCGGGCCGCGCGTCGTGGACGTGTCAGGACTGGTTGTAGAAGGCTCCGGCGCGGGGGTCGGGCCGCTCGGCGACCTGCTCCTCGCCGGTGATCTCCACGTGCTCGGGCGAGAGCAGGAAGACCTTGTTCGTCACACGCTCGATCGACCCGTGGAGGCCGAAGATCAGGCCGGCCGAGAAGTCGACGAGGCGCTTGGCGTCCGCGTCGTCCATGTCGGAGAGGTTCATGATCACCGGGGTGCCGCCGCGGAAGGCCTCACCGATGAGCCGGGCGTCGTTGTACGACCGGGGGTGGATCGTGGTGATCCGTCGCAGGTCGCCACCGGCGAACGCGTCCATCGGTGCTCCGTCCCGGTGCAGAGGCGTGACCTCGGCCTGGTAGTCGTCGTCGCGCACCGGCTCCAGCTCCTCGTCGAACTCGTCGAGGTACTCCCCGTCGGGGCGCTGGTCGTCGGCCAGCCCCAGGTACAGCATCGTCTTGCGAAGCGCTCCGCCCATCGCCCTGCTCCGTTTCGTCGGTAGGTCTGTGACTTGACGGTAACCAGCAGCGCGCGGTAAGCGCCGCACGACACGCCGTGCACGGCACGGACTCAGCCGAGCACGATCACACCCGCCTGCCTGCCCGTGACCGCACCCGCGGCCGTCGCCCGCCGGTGCGAGAAGAGGTCGGGATCGGTGCGGGTGCAGCGTTCCAGCCGGCTCGCGGGCACACCCAGCGCGGCCAGCCGGGCGCGGACGCCGGCCGGCAGGTCGAGGGCGGGGGTCCCGGCCTCGGTGACGGCCCAAGCCTCCGGGACGACGGCGGTGACCTCGTCGCGCAAGTCCTCGGGCACCTCGTAGCACGGCCCGCACACGGCCGGTCCGACGGCGGCCCGCAGGTCGTCGAGGCGCGCCCCGCGAGCGACCATGGCCTCGACCGCACGGTCGACCACGCCGGCCACGAGCCCTCGACGACCGGCGTGCGCGACGCCGACGACACGTGCCACGGGGTCCGCGAGGAGCACCGGGACGCAGTCCGCCACCAGCACGCCGAGACCCAGCCCGTCCTCGGCGGTGACGAGCCCGTCGGCCTCCCCCGCGCTCAGCGGCGGCGTCGACGACTCCCACTCGGTGCGCTCCGCAGCACCGAGCGTCAGCACCGTGGCCCCGTGCACCTGGTTCGCGAACGCGACGGGCGCCCCGATCCAGTCGGCCACCTGCGCGCGGTTGCGCCGCACCCGGGCCTCCTCGTCCCCGGTCGTCGTGCCGAGGTCGAGCGAGGACCACGGAGCGGGCGACACGCCCCCGTGCCGCGTGGTGAAGCCGGCCACGACGCCCGGACCGAGGTCCACGCGCAGCAGCCCGGCTCCGAGGTCCGCGGGCAAGAGCGCCTCCTGGGCCCAGGTGGCCGACGACGTCACTTGAGGAAGTCGGGCACGTCGAGCTCCGGCTCGGGCCGGGGCCTCTCGGCCACCCGGGGCACCTCGACCGGCCGTTCCACCGTCACGCCCTCGCCGGCGCCGTCCTCGACCACGGTGAAGGTAGGACGCGGCTGCCCGGAGCCCACCGGCTGCAGGCTCGCGGGGACGTCGTCGGGGTCGGCCGGGATCGGCCGGGGCCGGGCGTGGGCCGGTTCGGCGGCGGGCACCGGCGCGGTCGCGGGCGAGCCGCCGTGGGGCGACGCCGCCGGGGCGGTACGGGCGCTGTCCCCGGCTGACGACGAGCTCGCACCGGCGACCTGGCCCAGGGCGCGGGAGTCCTCGCGCGACTTCGGCAGCCCGCCGTCGAACCCGGCCGCGATGACCGTGACCCGCACCTCGTCGCCGAGGGCGTCGTCGATCACCGTGCCGAAGATGATGTTCGCCTCCGGGTGCGCCGCCTCCTGCACGAGGCGCGCCGCCTCGTGCACCTCGAACAGCCCGAGGTCGCTGCCGCCCTGGATGGACAGCAGCACCCCGTGGGCGCCGTCGATGGAGGCCTCGAGCAGCGGCGAGGAGATCGCCAGCTCGGCCGCCTGCACCGCGCGGTCCTCGCCGCGCGCCGACCCGATGCCCATGAGGGCGGAGCCCGCTCCCTGCATCACCGACTTGACGTCGGCGAAGTCGAGGTTGATCAGGCCCGGCGTCGTGATGAGGTCGGTGATCCCCTGCACGCCGGAGTGCAGCACCTGGTCCGCCGAGTGGAACGCGGCGATCGCCGAGACGCTCTTGTCGGACATGGACAGCAGGCGGTCGTTGGGGATCACGATGAGGGTGTCGACCTCCTCGCGGAGCGCCTCGATCCCCTGCTCCGCCTGGACGGACCGGCGCCGCCCCTCGAAGGTGAACGGCCGCGTCACGACGCCGACCGTCAGCGCGCCCAGCGAGCGCGCGATCCGGGCCACGACGGGCGCGCCGCCGGTACCGGTGCCGCCGCCCTCGCCGGCCGTGACGAAGACCATGTCGGCCCCGCGCAGGACGTCCTCGATCTCCTCCTCGTGGTCCTCGGCGGCCTTGCGCCCGACCTCCGGGTCGGCGCCGGCGCCCAGGCCGCGGGTGAGCTCGCGCCCGACGTCGAGCTTGACGTCGGCGTCCGACATCAGCAGCGCCTGAGCGTCCGTGTTGATGGCGATGAACTCGACGCCCTTGAGGCCGACCTCGATCATGCGGTTCACGGCGTTCACGCCGCCACCGCCGATGCCGACCACCTTGATCACTGCCAGGTAGTTCTGCGGAGTTGCCACGTCGTTGCCTCTCGGGTCGTTCCGGGTCCTGACCCCACCGTCGTCGTCCAACCTTCAGGTTGTAGTTGAAGGTGAGAGTTATGTCAGGTTGCTGCTGTGACGACGGTAGGTCGCCCGGACCGGCGCCCGCCGGACGTGGCCCGGCGTGTCGCGACCGCTCAGCCTCACCGGGTCACCGGGAGCTCCGGCGACGACACGTCGATCACCCCGGCGTCCTTCGCGACCTCGCGCAGGGTCTGGACGACCTCCACCTTCAGCGGGAGGCTGCCGGCCCCGCCCCAGCGCACGCTCACGCCGTCACGCAGGACGGTCTCCACGTCGTCCTGCGTCTGTGCGCTGACCTGCTCGACCTCACGGGCCAGGTGCGTCGGCAGAGCGGCGACGACGGCCAGCGCCGCCTGCAGGCTGCCCACCGACTCGTCGTCGAGCGGGACCGAGACCACGGGCAGCCTCCGGGGAGCCTTCTGGCGCGACCCCACGTGCACACCCTCCGCGTCGACCAGCACGTAGCGGCCGCCGTCGGGCACCGCCGCCACGGGCTCGCGCGAGGTGAGCACCACGTCCATCCCCTGCGGCCACGAGCGTTCGACGCTCACGTCCTTGACACCGCGCAAGCCGAGGATCTCACGGCGCATCGCACCGCTGTCGATCCGCAGCAGCGGCGTCCCGGCCGAGGCCTCGACCACCTCGCGGACCGCGTCCGCGTCGACCGTGGTCCCCTCGCCGGACACGCTCACCTCGCTGCGCTCGAGTGCCAGCAGGTCGGACCAGCCGGCCACCCACCCCGCACCACCGAGCAGGGCGAGCACGAGCACGAGCGCGACCACCACGCGCCACGAGCGGTGACGTCGCATCGCCGAGCGCTCGGCGAGCCGGTCGGCCATCGCCGAGGAGACCCGGCCGGGCGCACCCGCCCCTGCATCGCTCGGGCTCGCCGCGCTGCCGGCGCTCGCCGCGCTGCCCGTCGAACGCTCCAGGGACCGGCCCGGCGAGCGGGCCGACCCGGGCCGGCCCGACGGCTGCGAGGTCGCCGACCCCTTGCCCTTCTCCGGCCTCGGGCGCGCCGGGCTCCCCGCCGAGCCGGCGCCCGCCGCCGGGCGCGACGGACGCTGGGACGTGCGAGGACGTGGTGGCGGGCGCATCACCCCATGGTCGCGCCGTCGGGCCTCCCGCCGGGACCCGCCACGCCGGGCCGGGCGCGGAGCCGGGCCAGGATCACATCGGCGAGCTCGGTGACGTCACCTGCTCCGACCGTGATCAGGAGGTCGCCGGGACGCGCCAGGTCGGCGACGGCGTCCGCCGCCGCGAACCGGTCCTCGACCGGCTGCAGGGACCCGCCCGAGAGCGTGCCGTCGGACAGGTCGGTGATCGTGCGCGCCGTGACGGTCGGGTCGACGTCCTCCCGGGCGCGGTAGACACCCGTCACGACGACCTCGTCCGCCAGCTCCAACGCCGACGCGAAGCGGTCCGCGAAGGCCCGGGTCCGCGAGTACAGGTGCGGCTGGAAGAGCACGAGCACCCGGCCCTCCCCCGCCGCGGGTCGCGCGGCACGCAGCAGCGCCTCGACCTCGGTGGGGTGGTGGTCGTAACTGTCGAAGACGCGGACGCCGTCCGCCGCACCCTTGGGCTCGAAGCGCCGCCCCGTGCCGACGAACTCCGCCGCACCGCGCACGGCCTCGGCGGGGGCGACCCCGAGGAGCACGGCGGTGACGACGGCGGCGGTGGCGTTGAGGACGTTGTGCGCGCCCGGCACCGCCAGGTCCAGCACGTGCTCACCGGGGCCGAGCAGCCCTCCGCCCACGGTCGCGCGCACCGTCCCGGCACCGACCACGACGTCCCGCACGACGACGTCGGCCCCTGCAGCGGTGCCGTACGTCACGACACGACCGCCGGCCTCCCGGTGCGCGGCCGCGAGCCGCGCCGAGCCGGGGTCGTCGGCACAGGCCACCAGCCACCCGTCCGGCGTGATCCGCGCGGCGAAGTCGACGAACGCCTGCTCGAACGCCTCCTGCGAGCCGTAGTGGTCGAGGTGGTCGGCCTCCACGTTCGTCACGACCGCCACCGTCGGCGCGTAGTTGAGGAACGAGCCGTCCGACTCGTCGGCCTCCGCGACGACCAGGTCCGACGCTCCGGCATGGCCGCCGGGGACGGCCTGCTCGCCGCCGCCGTCGTCGCGGACGCGCACCGTCCCGCCGATCGCGAACGACGGGTCCAGACCGCCGGCGCGCAGGACGGTCGCGACCATCGCGGACGTCGTGGTCTTCCCGTGCGCCCCGGCGACCGCGACCCCCCGCCGACCGGCCATCAAGGCGGCGAGGGCCTCCGAGCGGTGCAGCACCCGCACGCCGGCCGCTCGTGCCGCCGTCAGCTCCGGGTTGTCCGGGCGGACCGCGGAGGACACCACGACGGTGTCGACCCGCGCCGCCCCCGTCGCGTCGACCACGTGGCCGGCGTCATGGCCCACCCACACCCGCACCCCGTCGGACTCGAGCGCGTCGAGCGCGGGGCTCCGGACGGCGTCGGAACCCTGCACGTCGAGACCGCGAGCCGCGAGGAGCCGCGCCACCACGGAGACGCCGGCTCCGCCCACGCCGATCAGGTGCACGCGGCCGAGCTCCGTCACGGGCACCGGGGCGCTGCCCGACCCCGGGCCACTCATCGCGCGCCGCCCGCCGCGGCGTCGGCCACCAGGTCCGCCATCCGGGCAGCGGCGTCACGCACTCCGACGGAGCCCGCGGCCGCCGACATCGCCGCGAGGCGCTCCCGGTCCCCGACGAGCGGAGGCACGTGCGCGGCGACCCAGGCGGCGTCGAGCTCGGCGTCGTCGACCAGCAGCCCGCCGCCGGCACCCACGACCCCGGAGGCGTTGAGCCGCTGCTCGCCGTTGCCGATCGGCAGCGGGACGTACACGGCGGGCAGCCCCAGGGCCGTCAGCTCGCAGACCGTCCCCGCCCCGGACCGTGCCACCACGAGATCGCAGGCCGCGAGCGCCTGGTGCATCTCGGACAGGTATTCGCGCACCTGGTAGCGCGCCGCGTCATGCCCGCCGGCGGAGACCGCCTCGTCGACCGCGGCACGCACGGGCGTGGACTTGTCCCGGCCGGTCAGGTGCAGCACCTGCAGACCGGCGCCGAGCAGCGCGTCCGCCGCGCCCGCGACGGCCTCGTTGACGCGCAGGGCACCCGACGAACCGCCGGTGACCAGGAGCGTGGGCAGCGTCGGGTCGAGGCCGAGCGCCTCGGCCGCACGCCGGCGCGCGGCGGCGGCGTCGCGCTCGCGCTCGTCGACCAGCGCGGCGATCTCCGCCCGCAGCGGGAGCCCGACGCAGGTCGCGCCCGGCAGCGCGGTCTCGGCGAACGTGGTCCCCACGGCCGCGGCCCAGCGGGCACCGAGACGGTTCGCCAGGCCCGGTCGCGCGTTCTGCTCGTGGATGACCACGGGGACGCCGCGGCGGCGGGCCGCGAGGTAGGCGGGCGTCGAGACGTACCCGCCGAAGCCGACGACGGCGCGGGCACCGATCTCGTCGATCGCCGCCTCGGCGGCCTTCACGGCCGACCCGAGCCGGCCGGGCAGGCGCAGGAGGTCGACGCTGGGACGGCGCGGGAGCGGGACGCGCGGGATCTCGCGCAGCTCGTAGCCGCGGGCGGGGACCAGGTCGGCCTCGAGACCGGCGGCGGTGCCCAGCACGAGGAACGATGCCTCGGGCTCCCGTGCGCGCAGCTCGTCCGCGACGGCCAGGAGGGGGTTGACGTGGCCGGCGGTCCCGCCGCCGGCCAGCACGACGGATCGTACGGAGGAGGAGTTCACACGCCGGACCCTACCGGCCCGCGCGGCGCCCCCGGCCGAGCACCGTCAGCGATCGCCGCACCACTCCGCCACGGGCGGCGAAGGCCTCGGGCGCGCCGGGCTCGGACCGCGCAAAGCTGATCACCATCCCGAGCGCGACCATGGTCGCCACCAGGGCCGACCCGCCCGCCGAGACGAGCGGCAGGGGCACGCCGATGACGGGGAACACCCCCACGACGACGCCGATGTTGAGGAACGCCTGCCCCACGACCCAGCAGGCGACAGCCGCCGTGGTGATCTTCACGAACGGGTCGGGGTGCCGGCGGACCACCCGGGCCATCGCCACCCCGAGCACGGCGAACAGCGCGAGCACCAGGAGGGTGCCCAGCAGCCCGAGCTCCTCGCCGATGACCGCGTAGATGAAGTCGTTGTGCGCCTCCGGCAGGTACCGCCACTTCTCCCGGCTCGCCCCGAGCCCGACGCCGAAGAGCCCGCCGGTGCCGAGGCCCCACAGGCCGTGCAGCGACTGGTAGCACTCACCCTGCGGGTCGGTGCAGCCGCCGTAGGTCGTCATGATGCGCCCGATGCGGTTCGTGTTGCCGACGACGAAGAACGCGACGACGACGAAGGTCGCGACGGCACCGCCGAGGACCAGCATCTTCGACGGCGCCCCGGCGACCCACAGCGCCCCTGCCACCAGCCCGGCCATCACGAGCATGGTGCCCAGGTCGTGGCCGGCCAGCACCAGGCCGAGCAGGACGAGGGCACCCGGGACCGCCGGGAGGAACGCGTGCCCCCACGAGCCCAGCAGGTGCTGCTTGCGGCCGAGCACGGCACCGAGCCACAGCGCCAGCGCCAGCTTGCTCACCTCGGCGGGCTGCACGACGATCCCGCCCAGGCGCACCCAGCCGACGTTGCCGCCCGCCCCGAGACCGAGCGCCGGGACCAGCGTGAGGGACTGGAGAGCGATCGCCGCGACGAGGGCGGGCCAGGCGAGACGTTTGTACCAGCGCAGCGGCAGGCGCATCGCCAGGATCATGAACGGGATGCCGATCAGCGCGAAGCGCGCCTGGTCCAGGCCGGCCGTGTACGGCGAGTCGCCCGCGGCGATCGACGTGACGGTGGTGCTCGACAGCACCATGATCAGCCCGATCACCAGCAGGAGCCCGGTGGCGCCCACGAGCAGGTAGTAGCTGGTGGCGGCGGAGTTCCACTGCCCGAGCCACGGCCTTTCCGTGCCTCGCCGCACCCCCTGGGTGACCGCCATCGTGCTCCCTACGCCAGGTCCTGCACCGCCGCGGCGAACGCGTCACCCCGTTCGGCGTAGGACGAGAACTGGTCCATGGACGCCCCCGCCGGGGCGAGCAGCACGGTGTCGCCGGGGACGGCGACCTCCCGTGCGGCTCCCACCGCCCGGTACATCACGGTGCCAGTGTCGCCGGGATCGACCACGACGACGGGGATCTCGGGTGCGTGTCGGGCCAGCGCGTCGGTCCACGGCGCCGGGTCCGTGCCGATGACGACGGCGGCACGCAGCCGGTCCGCGCGGCTCGCGACCAGGTCGTCGAAGGACGCGCCCTTGGCGAGCCCGCCGGCGATCCACACGGCGGTGCCGGGCGGGCAGGCCGCCAGCGCGGCCGCGGCCGCGTGCGCGTTGGTGGCCTTCGAGTCGTCGACGTAGGCCACGCCGTCGAGGTGGCGGACGACGGCGGCACGGTGGGCGTCCGGGCGGAAGGCTCGCAGGCCGTCACGCACGGCACGCGCCTCGACACCGTGCGCCCGGGCGAGCGCCGCGGCGGCGAGGGCGTCGGCGACGACGTGCGGCGGCGCGCCGTCGGGCCCGAGGTGCGCCAGGTCGTCGAGGGTCCCCAGCTCCGCGGCGGTGCGCAACCGGTCCCGGGCGTCGGCCGGTGCGTGGAAGGCGCGGTCCACGAGGACCCCCTCGACGACGCCGACCTGTCCCGGTCCGGGCGCACCGAGGGTGAACCCGACCGCGAGCGCTCCCTCCGCGACGTCCGCGTCGCGCACCAGCTGCTCGGTGCGCGGGTCCGCCACGTTGTACACGCACGCCACCCGCGCCCCGCGGTAGACCCGGCCCTTGGCGGCGGCGTACGCCTCCGGCGAGCCGTGCCAGTCGAGGTGGTCGGCCGCCACGTTGAGCACGGCGCCGGCCTCGACCTCCATCGAGACCGTGTGGTGCAGCTGGAAGCTGGAGAGCTCCACGGCGAGCACGTCGAGGTCGGTGTCCTGCGCCGCGGCCAGCACGGGGGTGCCCACGTTGCCCACCGCGGCGGTCCGCAGGCCCGCCGCGGTGAGGATGGACGCCAGCATCCGCACGGTGGTGGTCTTGCCGTTGGTGCCCGTCACCGCGAGCCACGGGGCGCCGGCGCGCAGCCGCCACGCCAGCTCCACCTCGCTCCACACCGGCACGCCGGCCGTCCGCGCCGCCGTCAGCAGCGCTGCCGACGGGGGCCAGCCCGGCGACGCCACCACGAGGTCGGCCGCCGCCACGAGCCGCTCGGCGACCGCGGCGTCCGTCGCGTCGGCACCCACGACGTCGGCGTCCTGGGCGCGGGCGTCCACCGTGACCACGGACGCCGCGCGCCCGGACAGGGCGGCGACCACGGCCCGCCCGGTCACCCCGAGCCCGGCCACCAGCACGCGCGCTCCGTCCACCGGCCCGGACGATCCGGTCAACTGACGACCCACTCGGCGTAGAAGACGCCCATCCCCAGCGCGGCGAAGAACCCGGCGATGAGCCAGAAGCGGATGACGATCGTCACCTCGCCCCACCCGGACAGCTCGAAGTGGTGATGCAGCGGCGCCATCTTGAAGACCCGCTTGCCGGTGAGCTTGAACGACCCGATCTGGATGATGTCGCTCATCACGATGATGACGAACAGGCCGCCGATGATCGCCGCGAGGATCTCGGTACGGCTGAGGATCGACAGCCCGGCGAGCGCGCCACCCAGGGCCAGCGAGCCGGTGTCGCCCATGAAGATCTTGGCCGGGCTCGCGTTCCACCACAGGAAGCCGACGCAGGCGCCCATGATCGCGGCCGCGACGATCGCGAGGTCCTGCGGGTCGCGGACCTCGTAGCAGCCCGGTCCGGCCGCAGCGACCCGCTGGCACGACTGGTTGAGCTGCCAGATCCCGACGAGCACGTACGCACCGAACACGATGAGCGAGGACCCGGTGGCCAGCCCGTCGAGACCGTCGGTGAGGTTCACCGCGTTCGACCAGGCCGTGATGAGGAAGTTCGCCCAGATCACGAACAGGAGCAGGCCCACGGTCGCACCGGCGAAGGCGAGGTCCAGGTTGGTGTCGCGCAGGAACGAGATCCGCGTCGAGGCGGGCGTCCGGGAGTTCGCGTTGGGGAACTCCAGGGCCAGCACCGCGAAGGAGATGCCGACGAACCCCTGGCCGATGATCTTGGCCCGCGCCGTCAGACCGAGCGACCGCTGCTTGCGGATCTTGGTGAAGTCGTCCAGGAACCCGACCAGCCCCAGGCCGGTCATGAGGTACAGCGCCAGCAGCGCCGAGGCGCTCGGTGGCCGACCGGCGAAGATCATCGACGCCGCCACCCCCAGGAGCGTGGCCCCGATGATGACCACGCCGCCCATGGTGGGCGTGCCGCGCTTGGTGAAGTGCGCCGTCGGGCCGTCCTGGCGGACGAACTGGCCGTAGTTGCGACGCACCAGGAACTTGATGAACAGGGGCGTGCCGAGGAGCGCGACCAGCAACGAGACGCCGGCGGCTGCGAGGACCGCGATCACGCGTCTGCCTCCACGAGCTGGTCGGCGAGCCGCCACAGGCCGGAGCCCTGCGACGCCTTGACGAGGACGACGTCGCCCTCGGTCAGCTCGGCGGAGAGCACCTCCCGCGCGGCCTCCAGATCAGGCACGAACACCGACTCCTCTCCCCAGGAGCCCTCCTGCTGGGCCCCCTCGTGGACGTGGTACGCCCCCTCGCCGACGACGACGAGGCGCTTGACGTTGAGCCGGACGGCGAGCCGCCCGATGGCGTCGTGCTCGACGCGCGCGGCGTCGCCGAGCTCGAGCATCTCACCGACGACGGCGACCGACCGGCGGGTGCGCCCCGCCATCACGGCCAGCGTACGCAACGCCGCCCGCATCGAGTCCGGGTTCGCGTTGTAGGAGTCGTCGACGATCGTCACCCCGTCCGACCGCTCGACGACGGCCATGCGGTGCGGGCTCAACGGCCCGGCCTCCGACAGCCGCGAGGCGACCGCGTCGAGGGGCACACCGAGCTCGAGAGCCGCCGCCGCAGCGGCGAGCGCGTTGGTCACGTGGTGAGCGCCGACGAGCCGCAGCGCCACCGGGGCGGAGCCGTCGGCGGTGGTCAGCGTGAACCGTGCCCGTCCGCCGTCGACGACGACGTCGCGCGCGCGGACGCTCGACGCCGGGATCGTGCCGAAGGTGACCACGGCGGTGGTCGGGGCGGCCCGGGCGGCCATCGCGGCGACCCGCGAGTCGTCCACGTTGAGGACCGCCGTCCCGCCCGGGCGGACACCCTCGACCATCTCGCCCTTGGTGCGTGCGATCGTCTCGACGTCGCCGAACCGGCCCAGGTGTGCCGTGCCGACCGCGAGGACGATCCCGACGTCCGGCGGGGCCAGCCGGGTCAGTGCGGTGATGTCGCCCGGCGCGTCGGCGCCCATCTCCAGCACCAGCACCCGGGTGGCGGTGGTGACCCGCAGCACGGTCAGGGGCAGCCCGATCTCGTTGTTGAAGGAACCGGCGGGCACCACGATCGCCTCCGGACCCACGTCCGGCCCGAGGAGCTGGCCGAGCAGGTCCTTCGTGGTCGTCTTGCCGACCGAACCCGTCACGGCCACCACGCGGACCTCCGCCGCCGCGCGCACCCGCTCCAGCACCACGCGGGCGAGATCACCGAGCGCGACCTGGACGTCCCCCACGACGACGCACGGGACGCCGTCGACCGGTCGGGTCGCCAGCACGAGCGCGGCACCGGCCGCGACGGCTGCCGCCGCGAAGTCGTGGCCGTCGACGTTCTGCCCCGGCACCGCGACGAAGAGCGACCCCGCCTCGACCAGCCGCGAGTCGACGACGACGGGCCCGGTCACGGCCACGCCGGCCTCGGCGAGCAGCGTCCCGGACGTCGCGTCGGCCACCTCGGCGGCAGTGAGCTCGATCATGCGGAAGGGGTCCTCTCTGCACGGGCACGCAGGGCGCTGCGGGCCTCGACACGGTCGTCCAGGGCGACGTCGACGCCCCGGACCTCCTGGATGGTCTCGTGGCCGCGCCCGGCGACCAGCACGGTGTCGTCCGGACCTGCCTCCAGCACGGCTCGCCGGATGGCCTCGTCGCGGGGGGCGACCTCCTGCACGACGACGTCGCGCCCCGTCGCACGGGCGCTCGCCCGGGCGGCCTCGGCCCCGGGGAGCACCTCGGAGCGGATCTTCGCGGCGTCCTCGTCGTGCGGGTCGTCGTCCGTCAGCACGACGACGTCGGCGCCCGCCACGGCCGCGGCTCCCATCGCGGGCCGCTTGCCCGGGTCGCGGTCGCCCGTGGCCCCGAAGACCACGACGAGGCGGCCCGCCGTCGTCGGCCGCAGCGCCGCCAGCGCGAGCTCGAGCGCGTCGGTGTTGTGCGCGAAGTCCACGACCACGCGCGGGTGCCCGTCACCACCGGCGCCGACCACCTCCATGCGGCCGGGCACCCGGGCGGACAGCCCGTCCGCGGCCTCGAGGGCGGCCGCGACGTCCTCCAGGGCGGCGCCGGAAGCCAGCACCATGACGACGGCGAGCGCCGCGTTCGCCACGTTGAAGCCGCCCGGGAGCGACGTGGAGGTCCGCAGCGAGCGGCCGTCGGTGTGCGTCAGCGTGAAGGCCGACCCCGTGCCGTGCGGGGCGACGTCGCAGACCGTCCAGTCCGCCGCGGGGGCGTCCGCCTCGGCGGGCAGCGTGCGCACCGTCTCGACCGGGACGCCGGCCGACGCGGCCATCCGTTCGCCCCAGGCGTCGTCCACGACGACGACGCCGCGCCGCGACCGTGCCGGGGTGAACAGCTCGGCCTTGGCCGCGAAGTAGGTCGGCAGGTCGCCGTGGAAGTCCAGGTGGTCCTGGCTCAGGTTGGTGAAGCCGGCCACGTCGTAGACGATGCCGTCCACCCGGCGCATCGTCACGGCGTGCGACGAGACCTCCATCGTCAGGGCGTCGACGCCGATCTCGCGCATCCTCGCCAGCAGCGCCTGGAGATCGGCGGCCTCCGGGGTCGTCAACCTGCTCGGCAGCACCTGGTCGCCGGCGCGGGTCTCGACCGTGCCGACCAGCCCGCCACGGTGCCCGAGGGCGCGCAGCAGGTGGTCCACCTGGTACGTCGTCGTCGTCTTGCCGTTGGTCCCCGTCACCGCGAACGTCGTCAGGTCCTGGGCCGGCGCGCCGTGCACCCAGGCCGCGACGGGCCCCAGGACGGCGCGCACGTCGGCGGCGACCAGCACGGGGACGTCCAGACCGGCCAGCAGACCGGCCCCGGCGGCATCGGTCAGGACGGCCGGCGCACCCCGACCCACGGCGTCCGCGGCGAACGCCGCACCGTGGCTGCGTGCACCGGGCAGGGCGACGAACAGGTCTCCCGGGACCACGGCCCGGTTGTCGCTGGCGACGGCCGTCACGACGGTGTCGGCGGGTGGTCCGGAGGACGCGGCGGTCAGCCCGAAGGCCGCGGCGAGGTCGGCCAGCCGACGCGGGACAGGATCCGTGGGACGGATGCGATCGGTCGGGGATGTCACGGGGTAGAACCTACCTGCTGCTGACAGGTCACCAGGTCAGCGGGAACTGGTCGACGGGACGCGTCGAGGGCGGCACGCCTTCCTTGCGCAACGTGTAGCCCATCAGCTCGGAGAACACCGGCGCAGCGACCACCCCGCCGTAGATCGACGACCGAGGGCTCTTGAGGAAGACGGACACCGTGTAGCGCGGGTCGTCCGCCGGCGCGACGCCGATGTACGACGCCACGTAGGTGGTGCCGCCGCCCTCGAACATCTGGGAGGTGCCGGTCTTGCCGGCCACCCGGTAACCAGGCACCTGCGCGGCCGATCCGGTCCCTTCCTCGCTGGTCGCGGCCTCCATCATGGTCAGCACGTCGTCGGCCGTCCGCTCCGAGACGACCCGCTCACCCTCGCCCGGTTCCGCGTCGGTACGGACGCCGTCGGGCGTCTGCGTGCCCGCCAGGACGGTGGCAGGCATGCGGACGCCGTCGTTGGCGATCGTCGAGAAGACCTGCGTGGCCTGCATCGCGCTCACCGCCACGCCCTGCCCGAAGAGCACCGTGTACGGCGTGCGGTTCTCGATCTCGTCGATGTTCTCGTCCGGCAGCAGCCCGGCGCTCTCGCCGGGCAGCCCCAGGGCCGTCCGCTCGCCCAGGCCGAACTTGCGCAGGTAGTCGTACCGCACGGCCCACGGGATCTCCTGGCCCATCATCACCGTGCCGGTGTTGGAGGACTGCGCCAGGATCCCTGCCAGCGTCCACCGCTCGACCGGGTGCGGGTGCGAGTCGCTGAAGGTCTCGCCGTCGACGGTGTAGGTGTCCGGCACCTCGAACTGGTCGGTGGGCTCCCAGTAGTCGCCCTCGAGCGCCGCGGCCATCGCGATCACCTTGCCGGTCGAACCTGGCTCGAAGACCACGTTCACGGCGCGGGAGCCGTCGGCGACGGCGTCGGTCGTGCGGTCGTTCGGGTCGACGTCGCCCGAGTCGGCCATCGCGACGACCTCGCCCGTGCGCAGGTCGTGGACGATCGCCATGGCGTACGCCGCGCCGGTGTCGCGGACGGCGTCGTCGAGGAGCTCCTCCGCCTTCCACTGCACGTCCGCGTCGATCGTCAGGCACACGTCCTGGCCGGGCACCGCCACCACGGACTCGATCTCCGAGGCGGGGATCGGCACACCGTCGCGCCCCCGCTCGTACGTGCGCGTGCCGTCCGTGCCGGCGAGCACGTCGTCGAACGCCGCCTCGACCCCGCCCTGGCCGTCCATCTCGGAGTTCACGTACCCCAGGATCGGTCCGGCGACCGCGCCCGACGGGTAGGTCCGCTTCGAGCTCAGCTCGGTGCGGATGTACGCCCGCAGGTCCAGCTCGGTGACGGCGCGCTGCACCTCGGGCACGACGCCCTCCTTGAGCTTCACGTACCGGTCCTCGCCGTTGAGCCTGGCGGCGAGCGTCTCCTCCGTCTCGCCCAGCACGGGCCCCAGGAGCTGGGCGATGCCCAGGGCGCCGTCCTGGACCGGGTCTCCCTCGGCGTCGTGCCGGGAGTTGCCCCGGAAGTTCTGGATCGACTCCTGGTCCGCGATGATCGAGTACCGGTCGACCGACGTGGCCAGGACCGTGCCGTCCCGGTCGAGGATGTCCCCGCGGTGCGCCGGCGTCACCTGCGTGGCGAGCCGGTCCTGCTGGGCGTCGGAGGCGAGCGCCGCCCCCTGCACCACCTGGACCTGCACGAGCCTGCCGACGAACACCGTCAGGACGATCGCGGCGAGGACGATGAGCCACCGCTGCCGGCGTGCGGGATCGCCGGGCTCGCGCCGGCGAGGGGTCCGCCCCTTCGCCGGTGGCGACGGCGGTGGCCGCCGTCGGCTCGTGGCGGACTTCCGCCCGGCCGCACCGGCGCTCCGCGTCGCGCGGCTCCGGCCGGCGGCTTGTCTCGTCACCCCTCGATCTTGCGTCCGGGTCGGACCGGATCGTCGGGGCCGCGCCGGGCGTGTCGCGCTCACGGTCCCTCCGGGGCCCCCGCGAGGATCTCGCCCTCGAGCACGGAGAGCATCGTCATGTCCTCGGCCGGGACCATGCCCAGCCGGTTCGCCTGCTGGGGCAGCGACGACTCGGCCTCCCGCAGCTCCGCCTGGACCTCCTGGACGTCCTGGGCCACGAGACCGACCTCACGCTGCAGGCGCGACATCTCGTAGGATCCGCGCGCCATCGAGGTGTTGAGCAGCAGGGCGGAGAGCAGTGCCCCGACCAGCACGACGGCGCACAGGACCATGAACGGCAGCCCCGACGCCGCCTGCAGCGGCGCCCGGACGGCGTCGAGCCGGCGCCCGGCCCCGCCCTCGACGGCGGTGAGCGGTGCCCGGCGCGGCGTCGGCTCGCCGCGGCGTTCCGGGAACGTGGCGGGTGCTCGCAGGGCGCTCATCGCGGCTCCTTCCGGGTCGGGCTGGTGGTCAGGTGGTCGGGTGTGGGACGCACCCGGCGCGCGGCCCGCAGGCGGACCGACGCCGACCGTGGGTTGCGCTCGAGCTCGACGGCGTCGGCCACCTCGGCGCCCCGGGTCAGGGCCTCCAGGTAGGGCCGGTGCGTCTCCGGCTCGACGGGCAGCCCCGACGGCGCACTCGAGGTGGTGCCGCGGGCGATGGCCCGCTTGACGATCCGGTCCTCCAGCGAGTGGTACGACTCCACGACGATCCGGCCACCGACGGCGAGCGTCTCGATCGCGGCGGGCACTGCACGCTCGAGCACCTCGATCTCGCCGTTCACCTCGATGCGCAGCGCCTGGAACGTCCGCTTCGACGGGTTGCCGCCCGTCTTGCGTGCCGCCGCCGGGATGGCGGCACGCACGGCGTCGGCCAGCTCCGCCGTCCGCTCCCACGGCCGTTCCTCGCGCCGGCGGACCAGTGCCCGGGCGACGCGGGGCGCGAACCGCTCCTCGCCGTACACCCGCAGGATCCGCGCGAGGTCGCGCTCGTCGTAGGTGTTGAGCACGTCCGCCGCCGTCATCCCGCGCGACTGGTCCATCCGCATGTCCAGGGGCGCGTCCTGGGCGTAGGCGAAGCCCCGCCCGGCCTCGTCGAGCTGGAGCGACGACACCCCGAGATCCATCAGCACGCCCTGGACGAGCCCGTCGGACGTGCCGGCGTGGTCGGCCGCGACGTCGCCGACCTCGTCGTACACGGCGTGCACGGGCACGAAGCGCTCGCCGAACCGCGCCAGCCGCGCGGACGCGAGCTCGAGGGCCTGGCTGTCGCGGTCGACGCCCAGCACGCGGACCCCGGGGAGCTGCTCGAGGACGGCCTCGGTGTGCCCGCCCATCCCGAGGGTGCAGTCCACGAGCACGCTGCCCGGCTCGGCGAGCGCCGGCGCGAGCAGGTCCACGCAGCGCTGCAGCAGCACGGGCACGTGCCGGTCCTGCGCGGGCCGTGCTCCGTCGTCGTCCGTGCTCATGCTGCCCCCTCTCCGAGGTCGTGCCGGTTCGCTGCGGCCCGCCCGACCAGGTCTCCCTCCGCGTCGTTCTGGCGCCGGGGAAGTGCGCCAGACCCTCGCGGGAGGAGGCCTCGTCGTGCGGGCCGATGGTGCCTGTGCTGTTGTCCGGTGCCGTCAGAACTGCAGGTCGGGGAAGATCTCCTCGGCCACGTCGGAGTACGACGACTCCTGCTCGGCCAGGTAGGACTCCCACGCCTGCGCGTCCCAGACCTCGACACGGGTACCGGCGCCGATCACGGCGACGTCCCGGCCGAGGCCGGCGTACTCGCGCAGCGCCGCGGGTATCACCACGCGGCCCTGCTTGTCCGGCACCTCGTCGCTCGCCCCCGACAGGAACACGCGCAGGTAGTCGCGTGCCTGCCGGCTGGTGACCGGCGCCTGCCGGACCTGCTCGTACATGCGGGAGAACTCGTCCATCGGCAGCAGGAACAGACAACGCTCCTGACCTCGCGTCATGACGAGCCCTGCGGCGAGCCGGGCGCGGAACTTCGCCGGGAGGATCAACCGGCCCTTCTCGTCGAGCCGAGGGGTGTACGTGCCGAGGAGCAGCCCCGTACCCGGGAACTGGTCCCCCAGTGCTGCTGCCACGGTCCGCACCTCCCCTCGGGCTCCCGCTCCCTCCACGCTACTCCACTTTCCTCCACCGGGCGCGGTCTGACATGGGTGGAACTACCCATCCGCGGGACTTGACGAACGTCCACGCAGGTCAGCGGATCGGTGCTGCGGTGGAGCGTGGTGGAGGGCCTCGGCGTCCACCACGTGATCGACATCACGTGCAGGTCACGGACCGACTAGGCTGCTCGCAGCACCATGACGGACGACCGGAGGCCCTCCCTGTGCAGACCGACCACGCCACCAGCGCCGTCAGCGGCGGTCCTGTCCCGGTCCAGCAGACCAACACCGGCCCCGATGCGCTGCGCGCCGGGCTCGGTGAGCTGGTCGCCGCCACCGCACGGGTCCGTGCGTCCGTCGAGTCCGTGGTGCCGGGCCGGCCCGACCTCGCCCGGCTGACCGTCGCCGTCCTCCTGGCCGAGGGTCACCTGCTCGTCGAGGACGTCCCGGGCGTCGGCAAGACCACCCTCGCGAAGGCGCTCGCCCGGACCATCGACTGCCGCGTCGGCCGGGTGCAGTTCACCCCGGACCTCCTGCCGAGCGACCTCACCGGGGTCAACATCTACCGCTCGTCGAGCGGAGAGTTCGAGTTCCGGCCGGGCCCGGTGTTCAACAACGTGGTCATCGGCGACGAGATCAACCGTGCGTCGCCCAAGACGCAGTCCGCCCTCCTCGAGTGCATGGAGGAGGGCCAGACCACCGTCGACGGGACCACGTACACCCTGCCGCGGCCGTTCCTCGTGCTGGCCACGCAGAACCCGGTCGAGATGGAGGGCACCTACCCGCTGCCGGAGGCCCAGCGCGACCGCTTCATGGCCCGGCTCGCGATCGGCTACCCCGACAACGACGCCGAGATGCGCATGCTCGACTCCCAGCAGGCCACCGACCCGTTCGCGCACCTGGAGCCCGTCACGACGGCGGAAGCCATGATCCGCTACGCGGCCTGGGCCCGCGCCGTGCACGCCGCCCCCGCGGTCAAGCAGTACGTCATCGACCTCGTCGTGGCCACCCGTGAGCACGACGGGCTGCGGCTCGGCGCCTCACCGCGAGCATCCCTCCAGCTCCTCCGGGTCGCCAAGGCCCACGCGGCCATGGTGGGCCGCCAGCACGTGCTGCCCGACGACGTCCAGGCGCTCGCCGTACCGGTCCTGGCGCACCGGCTGATCCTGTCCACGGAGTCACGGCTGGCCGGCGTCAGCGCGGTGGAGATCGTGCGCGACGTGGTCGACCGCACCGTGGTCCCGGCCGGGGTCACCTCACCCGCGGCGGCGCAGCGTCGCGCGACGCTCGGCAGGGCCGCGAACCCGAGCCACTGACATGACAGGACAGGGAGGTGGGTCGGCGTTCCGACGCCTGGCCCGGGTACGACCGACCGGGCGTGGCGGCGCGCTGCTGGTGGCAGGGGCGGTGCTCGTGGCGACCGGCATCGTCCTCGATCTGCCCGACGTCGTCGGGCTCGGTGCCGCCGCGGTCCTGGCGGTCACGGCCGCGTGCGCCACGCTCGGGTGGCAGCGGCTCGAGGCAGGGCGTGGCGCGCTCGACGTCGAGCGCGCCATCGAGCCGGACCCCGTGGTCGCCGGTCGTCCCGCCACCACCCGCCTGACCGTCCGGGCCCGCGCGCGCACCGGCGCGGCCTACGAGAGACTCGCCCGGCTGCGGCTGTCCGAGCAGGCCGCCCACGAGCTCGCCGGACCGTCCGGGATCCACGCGCGCGTGCGCGCCCGCCCCGACCGCATCGACGTGCAGTACTCCCTCGCACCCGTGCGCCGCGGCCGCTGGCCGCTGGGCCCGGTGCTCACCACCCGCACCGACGTCTTCGGCCTGGCGCGGACCACCCAGCCCCTCGGCAGGGCGACGCGCGTCTCGGTCTGGCCGCGGACCACCGCCCTGCCAACGCGGGCCGCGGCGCTCGGAGACGTCGACCGCGCGGCAGTCGGCGCCCGCCTCGCCTCCAGCGACGACTCTGTGCTGCGCGAGTACGTCCCCGGCGACGACCCCCGCCGAGTCCACTGGGCCGGCTCGGCGCGCCAGGGCCGGCTGATGGTCCGCGCCGACGAGAGCGCCGGGCTGCGTCCCGTCACGGTGCTGCTCGACCGCGAGCTGCTGGCCCCACCGCCCGACGACCGCCCCGGAGCGCGTCCGCCCGCCCGGGACGTCGTCGACGACGGAGAATGGGCCGTCGAGCTCGCCGCCTCGGTGGCGACGTCGTTCCTCGAGGCCGGGCACCCGACCCGCCTGGTCGCCACGACGACCACCCCGGGACGTACCGCGCACGCCGCCGGCCGCCGCAGCGGCCGCGCACAGTTGCTCGACGCGACCGTGGACCTCACGGGCCTGCGCGGCAGCGAGGCCGACCGGGCCCTCACCACCACCGTCCGGTCGCTGCGCGCCGACCGGACGGGGTCCGAGGTCACCGTCGCCGTGATCGGGCCGAGGAGCGGCGGACCGCAGCGCCACGCCCTCGCGTCCCTCGGTGCCGACGGCGTCGGCTGGGCCTTCCTCGTGGTCCCCCGTGCCGCCGGGATGCGTCACGACGTCGGCCCGACCGCCGACGACCTGCGGGCCGCCGGGTGGCGCGTCGCGCCGTGCACCCCCGGCACCCCCGTGGAGCGGGCGTGGTCGACGCTGACGGAGAGCGTCGCATGATCCCGTCGTACGCCGGCCCGACGGCCCGGCTGATCGCCACGACCGTCCTGGTGGCGGTGGCCGTCGGCGCCTCCATGCTCGCGCTCACCGCCCTCGTGCTGCCGGGCGACTGGGTACGCACCGGACTCGTCGGCATCGCGCTGGTCGCAGCCACCACCGGGATCACGCGGGCCCTGCTCGAACGGCGTGCACGCGGACGCGGACGCGGCGAGACCGCGGGAGGTTCCGTCGTCCCGACGCTCTGCGGCGCGGCCGTCGCCGCGTGGTACGTGCTGGCCACCTACGGTGCTCCGACCTCCCAGCCGCAGCTCTTCATCGGGTCCGACGCCGTGGGCCGGGTGGTGGATCGCCTGGGGGACGCCGGCGAGATCATCCGGTCCGAGGTCGCCCCCGTACCGGGAACGCTACCGATCACGTTGCTGACGGTCGGCGGCACCCTCGCCGTGCTGCTCCTCGGCGACGCCCTCGCGGGAGGTCTGCGCTGGCCGGCGGCAGTCGGGATCCCGCTGCTCGCCCTGTGGTGCCCTCCGCTCGTCCTCGTCGGGTCGGTCCCTCCCGCCGTCTTCGTCGTCGTCGTCGCGGCGCTGCTCCTGCTGCTCTCGGTCGCGGCCGGCGAACGTCGGCGGCCGCGTACCGAACGTCCGCCGGCCGCGGTGCGGCGGGCCGAGAGCGCGCGGAGCGTCGTCACCACCGCCGTCGCCCTCGTCGTCGCGGTGGCGGCCGGCCTCGTGGCCACGGCGTCGAGCAGCCTGCCCGGGTACGCGGGGGCCTGGTACCAGAACTTCACGACCACGGGTGACACCATCCATCTCTCCGAGGACCTCGACGTGCTGAGCAGCCTCACCGAACGGTCGGGCGAGGTGGTGCTCACCTACACGGGCGTCGAGGAGGACGTGGGGCCGCTGCGCACCTACACGGCCACCGCCTTCGACGGCCGGCGGTGGCAGCGCGGGGAGGAGCGCGACGGCCGGCCGTTCGCCGGCGACGAGCTGCTGTGGCCGGACGACCTCGCCACCGGCGGGCTGCAGGAGCGGCAGGACCTGTCGGTGACCGTGGGCTCGCTGAGGGACGACCAGCTGCCCGTCGCCGTCGAGCCCCGGCGGGTCGACGCCGGCGGCACCTGGGGCTACGACCCGCTGCGTGACGAGGTGGTCGGCGACCGGACCGACGTGGGCGACGTCTACACGATGGGCGTGCGTCCCCGTGACCTGGACCCGCAGCTCCTGCGCGACGCGGGCGCCGGCGTCACCGAGGACGCCTACCTCACGGTTCCGCAGACGGAGCACTCGCAGGAGGTGGCAGCCCTCGCGGCGGAGGTCGTCGGCGAGACCGACAACGCCTACGAGCAGGCCGTCGCCCTCCAGCAGTGGTTGCGCGACCCCGCCACGTTCACCTACTCCACGCAGCTGCCCCGGGGCGGCACCGGGGACCCGGTCTGGGACTTCCTGCAGCACCGCACCGGGTACTGCGTGCAGTTCGCGACAACGATGTCGGTGATGGCTCGCACGTTGGGCATCCCCACGCGGCTCGGGGTCGGCTTCCTCCCCGGCGAGGCCGTCGACGACGCAGCGAGCGACGGCTCCCGCTGGCAGGTGACCGGGAAGGACTCCCACGCCTGGCCGGAGCTCTACTTCGAGGGTGCCGGCTGGGTGCGGTTCGAACCGACGCCCGCGACGCAGACCGGGACCGCCCCCGCCTACACCACCGCCGAGATCGACGCCCCGGCCGACCCGGCCCCTCAGCGGGAGGTGCCGCCACCGGCCGCCGAGCGGCCTGAACCGAGCGAGCCGACGGAGCCGGTGCCGACCGAGCCGCCGGTAGCGGTCGAGCCGGAGCCCGCGGACACCCTGCCCGCGTGGGCCTGGGTGGCGCTGGCCGCGGGCCTGCTCGCGGGAGCGGGGACGACGGCGCTCCTGCTGCTACGGCGACGGCGGCACACAGGTCCGGTCGACGCCGAGCAGGCGTGGCAGCAGGTGGTCGCGGCGCTGGCTCGCGAGGGGGTGTCGCTGCCCCCGCCCACGACACCGCGACAGGCCCCCGGGGCCGTGGTCGACGCGGTCACCAGGGCGCGCGGCAGGGCGCCGGTGCCGGAGGTGCACGACGACCTCACCACGCTCGCGGAGGCCGTCGAACGGGCGCGCTACGCCGGGCCGGCAGACCAGAGCGGCGACATGACCGGCGGCGCGTCCGACGACGTCGAGCCGGGCCGGCCGGACGTCACCGAGCCGGACCTCGCCGAGGTGGCGGCGCGGGTGACCCAGCGCCTGACCGACAGGTCGTGAGCAAACCGGTCCGGCGGACCTCGTAGGTCGCGCCGAGCCGAGCCCGTCGGCCTGGTGCGTCAGCCCAGCGCCTCGCGGCCCTGTCTAACGACCCTGGTCTCGCCGGCGGTCCCAGCGCTCTTCGAGGCGAGCCAGGAAGCCCGGGCCCTTGCTCGGTGCCGCAGCCCGGTTCCGGCGCTCGCCCGAACCCGCGTGAGCGGCAGAGGAGGGGTCCACGGTGCCGTCCGCAGCGACGACCCCCTGCGGCCCCTTCTTGCGCGGCGCCGAGAACGCGTAGACGACGCCCGCGAACATCAGGACGAATCCTGCGACACCCAGCAGGGTCAACGACGATGCGACCCCGATCACCAGGAGCACCAGGCCCAGCACCACGCACAGCCCTGCGAGGACGTACCGCAGCGGTGAACGATGGCGCGAACGCTGGAGCGTCGTGGCCAGCCGGGGGTCATCGCTCTCGAGCGCGCGCTCCATCTGCTCCAGGACGCGCTGCTCGTACTCTGACAGAGGCATCGGGCCCCCCGATCTCGCTGTAGTTTCGTGGCCTGCCCCTAGGATATGCCTGCCGGGCGCTGGACGGTAGTCGGCGACGCCCCGAGGGCGATGGCGGCCGAGCCGAACCTCTCTCGCACGGCGTCCACCGCCAGCTCCGCGTCGCGTCGCGCCCCGAGCTGCGAGTCGTCGTCGAACAGCGACGGCTGAGACGTGAGCTCTGCCCGGGCGCGGAGATTCTCACCCCGCACCCCGACGAGACGGACCGGCAGCCCTTCGAGGTCGACCGCCGCGAGCAGCCCGCGAGCCACCGTGTACACGTCCTGCGCCACGTCCGTCGGTACCTCGAGCGTGCGGGACCGTGACATGGTCCGGAAGTCGCTGGTGCGCACCTTGAGGGCGACGGTCCGCGCCACCACTCCCTGGTGGCGCATCCGGCCCGCCACCCGGTCGCTGAGCTCGCGGAGCCGCCGCGCCACCTCGGCGAGGTCGTGCAGGTCCCGGCCGAACGTGGACTCGGCACCGATGCTCCGTTCGGCGCGTCCCGCGACCACGGGGCGCGGGTCCCGTCCCCAGGCGAGGTCGTGCAGGTGCGCCCCCGAGACCCGGCCGACGGCGGCCTGCAGCACCGCGACGTCGGTGTCGGCGAGCTGGGCGACCGTGCTGATGCCCCAGCGGGCCAGGACCTGCTCCGTCTTCTCCCCCACGCCCCACAGCGCGCCGACCGGGAGCTCGCGCAGGAACCGCTCGGTCGCGGCCGCGGGCACCAGGAGCAGACCGTCGGGCTTGGCGTGCGTCGAGGCCAGCTTGGCGACGAGCTTGTTGCGGCCGATGCCGACCGAGCAGGTGATGCCGTGCTCCGCGCGCACCTGCTCGCGCAGCGCCGCGCCGATGGCGGTGGGCCTGCCGAGACGACGCCGTGCGCCGGCCACGTCGAGGAACGCCTCGTCGACCGAGACCTGCTCGACGACCGCCGTCACGTCGCCCAGCATCGCCATCACCGAGCGGGACACGTCCCGGTAGCGGCGATGGTCCGGCGGCACCACGACGGCCTGCGGGCACCGACGCAGCGCGTGGGCCATCGACATCGCCGACCGGATGCCGTAGGCACGCGCCTCGTAGGTGGCCGCGAGCACGACGCCCCGCTCCCGGCCGCCGACGATGACGGGCAGCCCCCGCAGCTCCGGCCGCCGCGCGAGCTCGACCGACGCGAAGAACGCGTCCATGTCGACGTGCAGGATCGACGAGCCCTCCTCGTCGTCCCCCCAGTCGCGCCGCACGTCCGTGGAGCGCGGACCGCGGCTCACGATGCCGCCGTCACGGCACCGCGTGCAGCCCGCAGGGAGAAGCCGGCGTCCGGGTCGAGCCGGAGACCCACCTCGTCCCGGAAGTCCTCGGCGCACGCGAGCAGCTCGTCCGCGCGGGCCGGCGTGACGTCCTCGCCGTGCCCGGCGTCCACAGCTGCCCGCAGACGCGCACCGGACGCGAAGTACACGCTCCACGCCGCCAGCTCGGGCTCCACCCGGGTCAGCAGGTCCCACACCGCCCTCGCGCGCCCCCGGGGCGCGTCCCCGTGGAGCGCCACGACCGCGGCGGCAGAGCGCAAGGCCGCCAGGTGGGCGTGGACGAAGCGCTCCGCGGCTGCGGTGGCAGCGACCGCGGCGGCCAGCTCCGCGTCGGCCCGCGCCAGGAGCCTGTCCACACGGTCGGGCACGGGTGCACCGCCTCGTGCTGTCATCGCACACCTCCTGACCCCTCGGCGGGACCGCCCCGCCCTCGCATCTTCGAACGTCTGTTCGATCCTGTCAAGGCGTGTCGCACGAGAGACTGTCCCCATGGCTCGACGCTCCCGCACCACCCGTCCGGACCGATCATCGCGCGAGGCACCGACACTCCCCTCGGGCCCGGTGCCGATCGACACCGGGACGGCGCACCTCGAACCCGACCCCGACCACGCCGGGCGGGTGACGTTGCACGTCAACGGCGTGCCGAGCTCCTGCCTCGACCTCGACGACCCGGGCTTCCTCGCCTTCGAGTACCTCCAGCAGATGGCCGCCGTCGTCGACCTGCTCGACCCGGGGCCCGTGCGCGCCCTCCACCTCGGCGCCGCGGGGTGCGCCCTCCCCCGGCAGATCGAGCACGTCCGGCCCGACTCCCGCCAGCTCGGCGTCGACGTCGACGCCCGCCTGCTGACGCTCGTGCGCGAGTGGTTCTCGCTGCCCCGGTCGCCCCGGCTGCGGCTCCGGGCCGACGACGCCGGGCACGCCTTGTCGACCCTGCCGGCCGCGTCGTTCGACGTCGTCGTGCGTGACGCGTTCGACGGCGACGCGACCCCCGAACATCTCGCGGGCCGCGCCTTCGCCGACGCGGCGCTGCGGGTCCTGCGGCCTGGCGGGCTGCTCCTGGTGAACTGTGCCGACCGGCCACCGCTGGAGCTGACGCGGCGCGAGCTGGCGTCGTTCGCGGCGTCCCTCGACCCGGGCGCCGCCGAGCACGGACGCCTCGCCCTGATCGCCGAGCCGGCCGTGCTCAAGGGCCGTCGATACGGCAACGTCGTGATCGCCGCCGTCGCTCCGCAGACCGACGGCTCGGCGCCCGACGGACCCGACCTCGCCGACACCCGGCTGGCGCGCGCCCTGCGATCCCTGGCCGTGCCCGCGCAGACCGTCACGGGTGGCGACCTGGCTCGCCTCGTCGGGTCGGCCGCGCCGCTGCCCTGAGACGCCGCAGGCCGCTCCCCGAGACCCGAGGGGCGGCCTGCGGCGGGACGTGCCGCCTCAGAGCGGGACGACCTGCTCCGCCTGCGGACCCTTCGGTCCCTGCGTGATCTGGAACTCGACCCGCTGGGCCTCGTCGAGCGTTCGGTACCCCTGCGTCTCGATCGCGGAGTAGTGGACGAAGACGTCGGCCCCGCCGCCGTCCTGGGCGATGAACCCGTAGCCCTTCTCGGAGTTGAACCACTTCACAGAACCCTGCGCCATGCTGATCCTTCGACCTTCCGTCCGGTGCACGGGTGCACCGGACGGGCACCCGCCGTCGCACCGCGCCGGAACCGGTCCGTGGGCCGGTGAGCAGGTGCGACGCCCGACAGTGTGGCATGGACCACTACGTTCCGCACGGGATGCGCGCGGTACCGGTCCCGGCGTCGCGACCCTCCGGTCAGCCGTCGTCGCGCTGGGCGAGAAACCTCTCGAACTCGGCACCGAGCTCGTCGGCCGTCGGGAGCGCGGCGTCCTCGGCGAGGAGGTTCGTCCGGCCCACCGACCGGGTGAAGGCGTCGTACTGCTCCTCGAGCTGGTGCACGACGGCGGCGACCTCCTCGTTCTCGGCCACGAGCTCGGCGACCTCGACCTGCGTCTCGGCCGCTGCCTCCGCGAGCCGGTCCGTCCCGAGCGCCAGCCCGGTCGCCTTCTCCAGGTGCTGCAGCGCGACGACGGCGGCGGGTACATAGCGGGACTGCGCCAGGTAGTGCGGTACGTGGACCGTCACTCCCAGCGCGTCGTGCTCGGTCTGCCCGAGCCGCAGCTCCAGGAGCGCGCCCAGCGAACCGGGCACCCGCACCTGGCCGAAGAACGAGGTGTAGTCCTCGACCAGCCCCTCGCGGGTGCCGTGCGCCGTCAACGTCAGCGGGCGCGTGTGGGGGACCCCCATCGGGATCCCGTGGACGCCGACGGTCAGGGACACGCCGAACCGCTCCACGATCTCGCGCACCGCGCGGACCACGCGCTCCCACTGCACGTCCGGCTCGACGCCGTGCAGCAGGAGGAATCCCGTGCCCTCGCCGTCCGTCAGATGGTCGACCACGAGCGACGGCTCGTCGTAGTCCGCCCACCGGTTCGCGTCGAAGGTCATCGCCGGACGCCTCGACCTATAGTCCACGAGTCGGTCGACGTCGAAGGTGATCAGTCGCGTGGCCGTGAACCGTTCGAGCAGGTGCCCGACGGTGATCTCACCGGCGGACCCCGCATCGACGAAGCCGCGCAGAGCGTGCACCAGGACCGGCGCACCGCTCGCCGCCGGCTCGTCGCCGAACGTGCGCTCGATCGCCTCGTCGTCCACCTCGTAGATCCCCTGCGGGTCCAGCACCCGTTCCTCCTCGTCTCGACCACCACGACGCAACAGCGTCCCTCGGGACAACCAGCGTGCCCCCCGAGATCTTCCCGACCTCAGCGACGCGGGAGCCGGACCACGGAGACGAAGAACTCGTCGATCTGCTGCACGACGTCGATGAACCGCTCGAAGTCGACCGGCTTGGTCACGTACGCGTTGGCGTGCAGCGCGTAGGAGCGCAGCACGTCCTCCTCCGCCTCCGACGTGGTGAGGACGACGACCGGGATGTGCTTCAGCACCGGGTCCTCCTTCACCAGTCCGAGGACCTCCCGGCCGTCCATGCGCGGCAGGTTGAGGTCGAGCAGGATGAGGTCCGGCCGCGGGGCCTGCGCGTACTCGCCCTCGCGCCGCAGGAACTCCATCGCGCTCACGCCGTCGGACACCACCGACAGCTGGTTGGCGACCTTGTGCTCGGCGAAGGCCTCGCGCGTCATGAGGACGTCGCCGGGATCGTCCTCCACCAGAAGGACCTCGATACCGACCTGCTGCTCCGTCATCCCGCCACCCTAAGCGGACCCGGCAAGGGTCCACCGGATGGTCGTGCCCAGCGTGGCGTCGGGATCGATCCAGACCCGCCCGCCGTGATGCTCGACCACCCGCTTGACGAGGGCCAGCCCGATGCCGGTCCCGCTGTACACCTCCTTGGGATGCAGCCGCTGGAAGATGACGAACACCCGCTCGGCGTACTGGGAGTCGATGCCGATCCCGTTGTCGCGGCACGCCAGCTCCCAGCCCTCTCCGTCCTCGCCGCGAGCGGCGGTCAGGTGCACCCGGGGCGGGCGGTCGGGGTGGCGGAACTTCAGCGCGTTGCCGACGACGTTGCGCAGGAGCATCGTCAACAGGCTCTTCTCGCCCCGCACCACCGGCAGCGGGTCGTGGGTGACCTCCGCTCCCTCGTCCTCGATCCGGTGGGAGAGGTCGGCCAGCACCTGCCGCAGGACCGCTTCGAGGTCCACGTCCTCCGGGGCCTCCCCCGTCCTGCCGACCCGGGAGAAGCTCAGCAGGTCCTGGATGAGGCGTTGCATGCGGTGGGCGCCGTCCACGGCGAACGCGATGTACTGGTCCGCCCGGTCGTCCAGCTGGTCGCCGTAGCGCTTCTGCAACAGCTGCGTGAAGCTCGCGACCTTGCGCAGCGGCTCCTGCAGGTCGTGCGAGGCGACGTAGGCGAACTGCTCGAGGTCGCGGTTCGAGCGCTCCAGCTCCCCGGCCTGCTCCTGCAGCCGGTCCTGGGCGTCCCTGGCCTCGACGTGCGCCTCGCGGGCCTCGGCGACCTGGCGCACCAGCTCGCGGCGCATGTGCTCGACGTCCTGGCTCAGGGCCGCGACCTCACCGGTACCCACCCGCGGGATCTCGTGGTCGTGCTCACCGGTGCTGGCCTTGCGCACCTCGGCGGCAAGGGTCCCGATGGGCGCGGTCACCCCACGCTGGACCGCCTGCCAGACCACCCAGCCGAGGACCACCGCCACGATGCCCAGCACGCCGACGACGACCAGCACGACCTCGTTCCACACCCGGGCGAGCTCGATGGCCTCGGCATCGGCGCCGTCCGCCAGCAGCCGCAGCGACACGAGGACGGCGACGAACGCCACCACCAGGACCAGCAGGAGCACCACGCCCGCCCCGCGCAGGAGCCGCCGCAGGCCCGTCAGCACCGAAGAACGCTCGCTCACCAGCGCGCCCATTCCGCCGAGTCCGCCAGCGTCGACGAACGCTCGCCGATCACTTCGCGCGTGCCGGTCCACCCGACGACGAGCATGGCCGCGTCGTCGACGAGCGGACCACCGTGGATCGCCCGCACCCGACGCAGGACACGTTCGACGACGCCCACGAACCCTGACCCGTCGAGCTCCTGCTGCACGAGCCGGTGCAGCCCGTCGACGCCGACCCGCTCAGGCCCACGGCGACCCCGCCGCTCCGGGCCGGCCGCGGAGTCCGCGACGGAGGCCTCGACCAGCCCGTCGGTGTACATGAGCACGGCGAACGGACCGTCGACCTCCAGCCGCTGCGGGCGCCAGCCACCGTCGATCGGGATGCCGAGCGCGCGACCGCGCGACGTCGGCTCGACCACGTCGCAGCGGACGGCCCCGACGGGACCGGTCAGGAGCATCGGGGCGGGGTGCCCGGCGAGGTAGACGTCGATCGAGCCGCGGTCGGCCGCGACGGCCACCTGGCAGAGCGTCACGAAGATCTCCGGCTGGGACCGCTCCGTCACCAGGACGCGCTCCAGGTGACCGAGCACGTCGGCAGGCGGCGTCCCGGTCAGGACCAGCGTGCGCCAGGCCGTGCGCAGGGTCGCGCCGAGCGCGGCCTCGTCCGGCCCGTGCCCCGCCACGTCCCCGATCATCGACAGCACCGTGCCGTCGGCCATCTCGACGGAGTCGAAGAAGTCGCCACCCAGCAGCCCGTTACCCCCGGGCAGGTACCCGACCATCACCGACACGGCGACGTCCTCGACCAGCGGCTTCGGCAGCAGCGCACGTTCGAGCCGTGCCGTCTCCGCGGCGCGTACCTCGCTGCGGTACAGGGCCCGCTGCTGCGCGGCCGACCGCCGGCGCTGGAGCGCGTACCGCAACGAGCGCGCCAGGAGGTCGGGGCCGGTCTCGCCCTTGACGAGGTAGTCGTCCGCGCCCGCCGCGACGGCTCGCACGCCCTGGTCGATGCCGGCGTGCCCCGTCAGCACGACGAGGGCCGGCGGCACCGAGTGACGTTCGGTCGAGCGACGCAGACGTTCGACCGCGGCGAGACCGACCGCGTCCGGCAGCCCCAGGTCCACGACCAGGCAGTCCACGGCGGTCTGGGCGAGCTCTTCGGCCGCCTGGGCCACCGACGTCGCACGGCGCACCTCGATCGCGATCTCGGCGTCGGCGAGCAGCTCGGTCACCAGCAGTGCGTCGCCGTCGTCGTCCTCGACGAGCAGCACCACGGCCGGCTCCGCCGACTCTCCGTCCTCGGACCCGGCGCGTCCCCCGTCGCCGCTGATCATGACCGCGATCCTATGCCGTCGCACCCGCCGCGTCATCGCCCACGACCCGGCGCGTCGTCGGCGCCCGGCAGCGGGCGGCGCGCTCGGGCCGCGACGCATGGAATGATGGTCGGCCGCAGATCGAGCAGCATCGGGAGGACGTGTGGCGGGCAGGCACGAGGAGCTGGCGCGCGAGCAGGCGGTCGTGACCCGCCTGTACGACCGCCTGGACGCGCTGCGCGCCACCACGCGCGAGCGGCTGGCGGACGTCCGCCGGGTGGGGCCGTCGGGCTCGCCCCAGAACCGGAGCGAGCGCGACGCGTTCGCGACGCTGTACGCCGACCGTGCGGCCCAGCTCGACGCCGTCGAGGACCGGCTCGCCTTCGGGCGGCTCGACCTCGACGACGACGAGGTGCGCTACGTGGGACGGCTGGGCCTCACCGACGAGGAGCACCGGACGCTGCTCACCGACTGGCGCGCACCCGCCGCCCAGGCCTTCTACCGGGCGACGGCGATGCACCCCGACGGGGTGCGCCGTCGTCGTCACGTGGTCACCGCGGGCCGGACCGTCACGGGGTACGAGGACGAGGTGCTCGACCTCGACGCCGTCGCGGACGGCCTCGACGTGTCCTCGCTCTCCGGGGAGGGCGCGCTGCTGGCGTCGCTCGCCAGCCGACGGACCGGTCGCATGGCGGACATCGTCGCCACGATCCAGGGTGAGCAGGACCGCATCGTCCGCGACGACCTCGGCGGCGCCCTCGTCGTCCAGGGCGGGCCCGGCACCGGCAAGACGGCCGTGGCGCTGCACCGCGCCGCGTACCTGCTCTACGCGCACCGGCGGGTCCTGGAGCGCTCGGGCGTGCTCCTGGTCGGCCCGAGCCGCGCCTTCCTGCGCTACATCGACCAGGTGCTCCCTTCGCTGGGCGAGACCGGCGTCGTCTCGACGACCATCGCCGAGCTCCTGCCCGGGCTGCGTGCCGACGCCGTCGACGAGGGCCGGGTCGCCGAGGTCAAGGGCCGGCTCCTGTGGCGCGCGGCGATCCGGCGTGCCGTGCGAGCCCGCGAACGGATCCCGGCCCGGGACGTGCCGGTGCGGGTCGACGGCGTCGACCTCGAGGTCAGGCGGCGCGACGTCCGCGACGCGATCGGCCGCGCCCGCCGGACCCACAAGCCGCACAACGAGGCGCGGGCCACGTTCGTGCGCGAGATGCTCGCGCGGCTCGTCGACCAGTACCGCGTGCGCACCGACTCCGAGCTGTCCGACCACGACGTCGCGGTGCTGAACGAGGACCTCCGGGCGGACCGCGACGTGCGGGTCGCCCTCAACCTCGCCTGGTTCCCGCTCACGCCCGAGAAGCTCGTCGCCGACCTGTGGTCCAAGCCCCACCGGCTGGCCGAGGCCGCCCCCGAGCTCAGCGCTCCCGAGCGCGGGCTGCTGCGCCGATCGCCCGACGCGCCGTGGACGGAGTCCGACGTCCCGCTCCTGGACGAGGCGGCCGAGCTCCTCGGGGTCGACGACTCGCTGGCCAGGGCCGAGGCCCGCGCCGCCGAGGCGCAGCGCGCCTCCGAGCTGGAGTATGCACGCTCGGTGCTCGAGTCCACCGGGGCCGGCGGCGGGCTCGTCGACGCCGAGACCCTGGCTGCCCGGTTCACCGAGACCGGTCCGGTGCTGACCACCGCCGAGCGCGCCGCGGCGGACCGCTCCTGGACCTACGGCCACGTCGTGGTCGACGAGGCGCAGGAGCTGAGCCCGATGGCGTGGCACGCGATCGTGCGCCGGGTCCCGTCCCGGTCGTTGACGATCGTCGGCGACGTCGCCCAGACCTCGTCCGCGGCCGGCGCGGACTCCTGGCCCGCGGCGCTCGACCCCGTGCTGCGTGACGGCTGGCGGCTGAGCGAGCTGACCGTCAGCTACCGGACCCCCGCGGCCGTGGCCGACGCCGCCCAGCGCATGGCGACGGCGGCCGGGCTCCCGGTCTCGCCGCTGACCGCTGCCCGCGACGTGCCCGGTGCCCTCCAGGTCGACCGGGTCGGCGACCCGGTCGCGGCCGCCGCCGCCCGGGCGGCCGACCTCGCCCGCGAGCACGTCGCGGCCGACGGGTCGGGACGGGTGGCGATCATCGCCGGGCAGCACGCCGTCGGAGACCTGGACGAGCGGGTGGCGGCGGCGCTCACCGACGCGCTCGGGGCCACCGAGGCCGCACGGCTCGCCGCCCAGCGCCCCGAGGACGCCCAGGTGGTCGTCACCTCGCCCCGCGAGGCGAAGGGCCTGGAGTACGACGCCGTCGTGCTGGTCGAGCCGGCCGACGTCGCGTCCGGCCCGGGTCGCTGGGGCGACCTGTACGTGGCCATGACGCGGACGACGCAGCAGCTCGTCGTGCTGCACGCCCGAGACCTTCCCGACGGCCTGGTGGACGAAGGGTGAGACGGGTTTGTGGGTCGCGTCGCGGAGGCGCACCATAGGTCCGTGCTGCGCGCCCTACTCCTTGAGAACGTCCATCCCGCTGCTGTCGAGATCCTCCGCGATGCGGGGATCGAGGTCGAGACGCGCTCCGGCGCGCTCGACGAGGCCGAGCTGATCGAGACGCTCGCCGACTTCCAGATCCTCGGCATCCGCTCCAAGACCCAGGTCACCCGTCGCGTCCTGGAGTCCGTGCCCGGCCTGCTGGCCGTCGGCACGTTCTCCATCGGGACGAACCAGATCGACCTCGAGGCGGCGTCGTCGCACGGCGTCGCCGTGTTCAACGCACCGTTCTCGAACACCCGCTCGGTCGTCGAGCTGGCGGTCTCGGAGATCATCGCCCTGACCCGGCGGCTCACCGTGCGGGACAAGGCGCTGCACGACGGCGTCTGGGACAAGACGGCCGAGGGCTCGCACGAGGTGCGCGGCCGCACGCTCGGCATCATCGGGTACGGGAACATCGGCTCCCAGCTCTCGGTGCTGGCCGAGAACCTGGGCATGAAGGTCGTCTTCTACGACGCTGCCGAGAAGCTCGCGCTCGGCAACGCCCACCGCGTGGAGACGCTGGGCGAGCTCCTGGAGGTCGCCGACGCGGTGACGATCCACGTGGACGGGCGCCCCGGGAACGCCGGGATGTTCACCGGCGACATGTTCGCGCGGATGAAGCCGGGGGCGATCTTCCTCAACCTCTCGCGCGGCTTCGTCGTCGACGTCGAGTCCCTGCGTGAGCACATCCTCTCGGGCCACCTCTCCGGCGCGGCCGTCGACGTCTTCCCGACCGAGCCGAAGAAGCGCGGCGACCACTTCGAGTCGCCGTTGCGCGGCCTCGACAACGTCATCCTCACCCCGCACGTCGGCGGCTCGACCCTCGAGGCGCAGGAGTCGATCGGTCACTTCGTCGCGAAGAAGCTGCGCGAGTACTTCTTGACCGCCTCGACGACGCTCTCGGTGAACCTGCCGAACCTGCAGCTCGAGCACACCGGGGTCGGGCGGATCGCACTGCTCCACCGCAACGTGCCGGGCGTGCTCGCTGCCGTCAACCAGGTCTTCGCCGACCACGGTGCCAACATCGAGGCCCAGATGCTCGCCACGCGGGGGGACCTCGGCTACGTGGTCACCGACATCTCCGACGTCACGCAGCGTGGGGCCTCGAAGAAGCTCATGGCGATGGACACCACGGTGCGGCTGCGGATCCGCGACGCGTTCGAGCGCCCGGAGTTCCCGCCGGGGCCCGCCGCCGGCTGACCACGCACGCCGCACCGGAGCACGAAGGGCCCGCACCATGGTGCGGGCCCTTCGTCGTCAGGTCCGTCAGCCCGACTTGCGCCGGAACATCGGCTGCACGGGACCGGCGGTCTCCGAGCCGTGCACGGATCCGGTGTTCCGCTCGGAGTCGGACGTGCGGTGGCGCGCGGCGTTCTTCTTGTCGAGGGCCTCCTTGAACCGTGCCTTGGCCTCGTCGCCGGGGGCGGTCGTCCTCTTGTCGTCTGTCATAGGCCCAGCATGCGCCCCTCGGCCCGCGGGCGCGAGGGCTTTTCCGATCACGTGGACGCGGTGGGAGCCTCCTCCACCGAGCCGCCGGGCGCCGTACCCGCGGCCGTCTCGCGCTCGGCCCGTTCCGCGCGCAGGGATGTGATCGCTGCGTCGAAGTCGTCGAGCGAGTCGAACGCCTGGTAGACCGAGGCGAAACGCAGGTAGGCGACCTCGTCGAGCTCCCGGAGGGGACCCAGGATGGCCAGGCCGATCTCGTAGGCGTCGATCTCCGCGCTACCCGAGCCACGCAGCGTCTCCTCGACCCGCTGCGCCAGGAGCGCCAGGTCGTCGGCGCTCACCGGCCGACCCTGGCACGCCTTGCGCACCCCGGCGACGACCTTGTCACGGCTGAACGGTTCGGTCGCGCCCGAACGTTTGACGACGGAGAGGCTCGCGGTCTCGATCGTGGTGAAACGGCGCTGGCAGTTCGGGCACTGGCGGCGGCGTCGGATCGACGATCCGTCGTCGGCGGTACGAGAGTCGACCACGCGCGAGTCGGCGTGTCGGCAGAACGGGCAGTGCATCCGGAGTCTCCTGCGGTCGGGCCGGGCCCGTGCCCGGCTGCCCGACGAAAGTATGCGCCAGCCAGCCCTCGGTGCAACACCACGTGCCGCTAGTCGAGCGGCAGCACCAGGACCTGCCCCGCCCTGAGCTCCGCGCCGCCCAGCCCGTTCAGCTCTTGCAGCGCGGCGACGACGTCCCGCAGGTCCTCGCCCGGGGTCGCCACCGACCGCGCGTACTCCCACAACGTCTCGCCCGGAGCCACGGTCTCGAGCCGCACCTCCTGGGCACGGTCCGGCGCGTCAGCGACGGCACTGGCACCCCAGGCGACGGCCGGCACGGCCAGGAGAAGCACCGCCAGGGCGACGAGCACACGGCGCCCGCGAACCGTGAGGCGTAGGCCACCGAGGCCCAGGAAGCCCGCGGCCTGCGAGACCACTGCGATCGATGCCATTGCTTCGCCCTCCCGGAGCCGCGCGAGCCTCTCGAACACCTGTCCGTCAAACGTATGTTCGTCGAACGCTTGTACACATTGGTATCACGACGACCCGACACGCGTCGAGAGATCTCGAACAGATGTTTGATGTCGGTGCGGATCTGCCCTACTCTGACGGGAGCGATGACAGGTTTGTCTGGTTCTTGACGGGAGAGACGCATGACGACGACACGCGAGACCGAAGGCGCCGGGCCCGGTACGCACGACGGCACGCTCGCGTCCGTCTCCGAGATCTCCACCGGTCCGGACCGGCTGACCCCGCGCCAGCGAACGGTCCTCGAGACGATCCGCACCTCGGTCGAGAGCCGCGGTTATCCACCGACGATGCGGGAGATCGGCGAGGCCGTCGGCCTGGCCAGCCCGTCGTCGGTCAAGCACCAGCTCACCACGCTCGAGCGCAAGGGATACCTGCGCCGCGACCCGAACCGTCCGCGGGCGATGGAGGTCGTGAACCCCTCGGCGGGCGACGGAGCGGCCCCCACCGCGGGCTCACCGGTCGCGTCGTCGAGCCTGCCGACCCCGGACGGGTCCGAGAGCGAGGTCGCGACGCCGTCCTACGTGCCGCTCGTCGGTCGTATCGCCGCCGGTGGGCCGATCCTGGCCGAGCAGGTCGTCGAGGACGTCTTCCCGCTCCCCCGCCAGGTCGTGGGTGACGGTGAGCTCTTCCTGCTCAAGGTCGCGGGCGACTCGATGATCGACGCGGCCATCTGCGACGGGGACTGGGTGGTGGTCCGTCGCCAGAACGTCGCGGAGCAGGGTGAGATCGTCGCCGCGATGCTGGACGGCGAGGCCACGGTCAAGACGTTCAAGCAGACCGGCGGTCACACCTGGCTGATGCCCCAGAACTCCGCGTACGACCCGATCTCCGGGGACGAGGCACAGGTCCTCGGCCGGGTGGTCGCCGTCCTGCGCAGCCTGTGACCTCGACGCGCTGCGGCTAGAGCCCGAATCGCTGCTGCACCGACCGCACGCTCGCGGCCGACGATCGGAGGCCGGCCACCTCCTGCTCGGACAGCGGGGTGTCGACGACGGTCGTCGCGCCCCGGGCATCCACCAGCGTCGGCAGGGACAGGCACACGTCCCTGATCCCGTGGAAGTCCTCGATCCGGGTGGAGACGGGCATCACACGGTGCTCGTCGTTGAGCACCGCCTCCACGATCCGCGTCGCGGCGAGCCCGACCGCGTAGTTGGTCGCCCCCTTGCCGGCGATCACGCGGTACGCGGACTCGACCACGTCGCGCGCGATCACCTTCCGGGTGGCGTCGTCGAGCGGCGGGCGGCCCGGGAGCGCCTCCCACTCCAGGAGCGGCACCCCGGCGATGCGGGCGGAGCTCCACAGCGCGATCTCGGAGTCGCCGTGCTCGCCGGCGATGTAGGCGTGCACGTTCGCCGTCGCCACCCCGCAGTGCTGTGCGAGCGCCCCGCGCAGGCGTGACGAGTCGAGCACCGTGCCCGAGCCGAAGACCCGCTCGGGCGGCAGCCCGGAGATCTGCTGTGCCGCGTACGTCACGACGTCGACCGGGTTGGTCACCATCAGGAAGATGGCGTGGGGCGCGACCTCGAGGAGGCCCGGGAGGATCTTGCGGGTCAGCGAGATGGTCGCTTCCGCGAGGTCCAGTCGAGACTGTCCCGGCCGCTGCTTCGCTCCAGCGGTGACGATCACGACGTCGGCGCCGCGGCACACCTCGACGTCGTCCGAGCCGATCACCTCGGCCTGGGGGACGAACATCCCGCCGTGCTGCAGGTCGAGCACCTCGGCCTCGACCTTGGCCCGGTTGACGTCCAGGAGGGCGACCGTCCTGGCGGTACCACGCGCCAGCGCCGTGAAGGCGAGGGTGGCCCCCACCGCACCGGCACCGACGACGGCGATCTTGGTCCTGCTGCGAGGTGCTGTCACCCGGTCAGCCTAGGTCGCGCCCGTGCGGGGCGCTACGCGAGCCGCCGGAGCGCGGAGCGCACCAGCTCGGTGTCGGTCGTGCGCCAGAAGTCCGGCATCGACCGTGTCAGGAACGTGCCGTAGCGTGCGGTGACGAGCCGGGGGTCGAGCACGGCCACCACGCCGCGGTCGTCAGTCGACCGGATGAGGCGGCCCGCGCCCTGGGCGAGCAGGAGCGCCGCGTGGGTCGCGGCCACCTGCATGAACCCGTTGCCACCGGCCTGCTCGACGGCTCGGGCACGTGCCGCCTTCACGGGGTCGTCCGGTCGCGGGAACGGTACCCGGTCGATGATCACGAGCCGACAGGCGTCACCCGGCACGTCCACCCCCTGCCACAGCGACAGCGTGCCGAAGAGGCAGGTCGCCGGGTCGGCCGCGAACTGCTGCACCAGGGTGGGCAGCTGGTCGTCCCCCTGGCAGAGCACCGGGACGTCCAGCCGTTCGCGCATCGCCTCGGCGGCGGCCGTGGCCGCCCGCCGGGACGAGAACAGCCCGAGCGTCCGACCCCCGGCCGCCTCGACGAGTCCCGCGATCTCGTCCAGCTGGGCCTCGGTCGTCGGCTCGCGCCCCGGGGCGGGCAGATGCTTGGCCACGTAGCAGATGCCCTGCTTGCGGTAGTCGAACGGGCTGCCCACGTCCAGCCCACGCCAGACGGTGTCGTCCTCGCCTGTCGAGGCCGCGAGGCCGAGGGACCGGGCGACCGGGTCGAACGTGCCGCCGAGGGCCAGCGTCGCCGACGTGAGCACACCGGTCCGCTCGCCCAGGAGCTGGGTGCTGATCAGTCCCGCGACCGCGAGCGGCGCGGCGTGCAGCCGGCCCACCCCGTCGCCCCACGGCGCGTCGGCCGGGGGGCGCGAGCACCACAGCACGTCGGCGCTCGTGTCTTCCGCCGCCATGCGCTCGGCGACCTCGAACAGCTGTGTGAGGGCCGACTGCGCCATCTTCAGGCCGGCGTCCGGCTCAGCCCCCCGATCCGGCTTGACGTCGCTCAGGAGCGTCCGGGCGGCGTCGCGGACCGCTTCGACCGCGGTCTGCAGCTCGCCGGGCAGGCCCTGCGGGTAACGCTCCGCCGGGACCCGCGCGAGGACCTCTGCCAGCGACCGTGCGGCAGCGTCGAGGTCGTCGGTCAGCGTCCCGCCGTGCTGACGCACGAGCCGGGCGGCGTGCTCCACCGTGCCTCCGGACAGGTCCACGGTCGCCGCCGCCGTGATCCGGTCGGCCAGCTCGTGCGCCTCGTCTACCACGAGCACGTCGTGCTCCGGCAGCACGTTGGTGTTGCCGGACGCCGCGATCCCGAGCATCGCATGGTTGGTCACCACGACGTCGGCCTCGCGCGCGGTGTTCCGCGCCTGCTCCCCGAAGCACTCGTCGATCAGGGGGCAGCGCTGCCCGAGACATTCCAGCGACGTCACGGACACCTGCCGCCAGGCCCGGTCCGGCACGCCCGGGACCAGGTCGTCCCGGTCACCGGTGTCGGTCTCCTGGGCCCACTCGTGCAGCCGCCGGACGTGGTCGGCCAGCCGCGCGCCGTCGTCGGACCGGCCCCGTGGCGCCGCCGCGGGGTGCTGCTCGGCCGACGAACCCTCGCCAGGGCCGGGGTCGGCCGGGAGGTCGAACAGCGTGGCGCCGTCGACGGGATAGCCGCCGGTGACCTTGTGCCGGCAGAGGTAGTTGTGCCAGCCCTTGAGCAGCGCGACGCGCGGCGGCCGTGCCAGCCGCGGCGCGACGGCGTCGGCGACCAGGGGGAGGTCACGGGTGATCACCTGACGCTGCAGCGCGAGGGTCGCGGTGGAGACCACGACGCGCTCGCCGGCCGTGACGGCGTGCCGGACGGCGGGTACCAGGTACCCGAGAGACTTGCCCGTGCCGGTGCCCGCCTGGACGAGGAGGTGCCGACCGGACTCCACGGCGTCGGTGACCGCCTCGGCCATCCGGTCCTGGCCCTCGCGCCGCGACCCGCCGAGGGCCGCCACGGCGAGGTCGAGGAGCTCGGTGACCTCGGGCGGCTGCTCGGCGGGTTCTGCGGACGAGGCGGACGAGGCGGACGAGTTCACCGGACGATCCTACGGGCGTGGGAGGCGCCGCGGGTGCCCGGTCCACAGCACACGGACGACGGCGGCCGCCCGGCTCAGAGCGCCACACCCTCCAGCTCCGCGGCGAGCGCAGCGTCGACCCGGCCGCGCAGGCGCGTGCCGTCGGCGAGGTGCTCCTCCCCGGCGAGCTCGCCGTTCTCGTGGACCCGGTGGACGAGGTCGCCGCGCGAGTACGGCACCACGAGGTCGATCTCGACCGCGGGGCGCGGCAGCGTGTCGGCGATCAGCGCGCGGAGCTCGGCGATGCCCTCGCCCGAGTGCGCCGAGACCACCGCCGTGCGGCGTTCCCTGCGCTGGATGCGGCCCACGACCGTCGGGTCGGCCACGTCGGCCTTGTTGAGCACCACGACCTCGGGCACGTCGTCCATGCCGGGGATCTCCGCGAGCACCTCCCGGACGGCGTCGATCTGGCCCTCCGGGTCCGGGTGGGAGGCATCGACGACGTGCAGCAGCAGGGCGGCGTCGCCGACCTCCTCGAGCGTGGACCGGAACGCCTCGACGAGCTGGTGCGGCAGGTGCCGGACGAACCCGACGGTGTCGGCGTAGGTGAAGACGCGGCCGTCCTCGGTCCGGGACCGGCGAACGGTCGGGTCGAGGGTGGCGAACAGCGCGTTCTCCACGAGCACCCCGGCGCCCGTCAGCGCGTTGAGCAGCGACGACTTGCCGGCGTTGGTGTAGCCCGCGATCGCCACGTTCGGGATCGCGTGCCGCTTGCGGTCGTGCCGCTTGGTCTCCCGGGCGGGTGCCATCGCCGCGATCTCCCGGCGCAGCTTGGCCATGCGGTTGCGGATGCGGCGGCGGTCGAGCTCGATCTTGGTCTCACCGGGTCCGCGCGAGCCCATGCCGGCTCCCGCCCCGCCGACCTGGCCACCGGCCTGCCGGGACATCGACTCGCCCCAGCCGCGCAGACGCGGCAGGAGGTACTCGAGCTGGGCGAGCTCGACCTGCGCCTTGCCCTCCCGGGACTTGGCGTGCTGGGCGAAGATGTCGAGGATCAGGGCGGTGCGGTCGACCACCTTGACCTTGACGATGTCCTCCAGCGCACGCCGCTGGGACGGCGCCAGCTCGGTGTCGACCACGACCGTGTCCGCGCCGGACGCCGCCACGATCTCGGCGAGCTCAGCGGCCTTGCCGGAGCCGAGGAACGTGCCGGGGTCGGGCTTGGCGCGCTTCTGCAGCAGTCCGTCGAGCACCTGGGAACCGGCCGTCTCGGCGAGCGCCGCGAGCTCGCGCAGGGAGACGTCGGCCTCGCGCGCCGCGGCCTCGCCACCCGGGAAGAGCCCCACGAGCACGACCTTCTCGAGGCGCAGCTGGCGGTACTCGACCTCGGTGACGTCGTCGAGCTCGGTCGAGAGGCCGGCGACGCGCCGCAGCGCGGCCCGCTCGGCGAGGTCGAGCTGGTCCCCGTCGTGGGCGGCGTGGACCGTCGTGCCCTCGGCCCGAGCGGTCCCGGCCCGCGCCAGCACCCGCGCGACGACGTCGTTCGCGATCGACTGCGCGTCACGGGACGCGCTCGGTCCGGTGGCGGCGGTGGTCTGTTCGGGATCGGTCGGGATGTGGGTCAAGACGGTCCTCTCCATGGGGTACGTGGGTGCAACAAGGATCCCACGCGGATTCGTCCCGGCCGAAGGGATTTACGATGCGTGCGTGAGCGACCACTACTTCACGGCCGAGCCGGCCTCCGACGCCGAGCGACGGCTGGTCGCCGTCGACCTGGCGGGCACCGCCACGCAGGTCGAGGTGGCGGGCGGCATCTTCTCTCCCGGCGGCCTCGACAAGGGCACCCGGGTGCTGCTCGGCGAGGTCCCGGCGCCGCCGGCGGGCGACCTGCTGGACCTCGGCTGCGGCTGGGGCCCCATCGCCCTCACGATGGCGCTGCGGGCCCCCGGCGCGACGGTGTGGGCGGTGGACGTCAACCTCCGTGCGCTCGACCTGGTGCGCCGCAACGCGGAGCGGCTCGGGGTCGCCGGGCGGGTCCGTGCCGTCACGCCGGACGAGGTGCCCCACGACGTCCGGTTCGCCGCCCTCTGGTCGAACCCGCCGATCCGGGTCGGCAAGCAGGTGCTGCACGACATGCTGCGCAGGTGGCTCCCGCGCCTGGTCCCGGGTGGTGCGCCGGGCGGGGCCTGGCTGGTGGTCCAGAAGAACCTCGGCTCCGACTCCCTGGCCCGCTGGATCGAGGCGGAGCTCGACCTGCCGACCGAGCGGGTCACGTCGTCCAAGGGGTTCCGCGTCCTGCACTCCACCCGCTGACGAGCGCCCGGGTCCGGCCCGGAGCGGCGCAGGCTACAGCTCGACGTCTCCGCTGAAGACCAGCTCGGCCGGACCGGCGAGCTCGACGTGCCCGCCGTCGAGCAGCCGCACCCGGACCTCGCCGCCGGGGACCTCGACGAACCACGTGGTCGGGACCTCGTCGGGGTCGGCCGCCCCGTGCGCGGCCCAGGCACGGACCGCGAGCGCCGCAGCGCAGGCACCCGTGCCGCACGAGCGCGTCTCCCCCACGCCCCGCTCGTGCACACGCATGCGCACCCGGCCGGCGGTGACGCCGTCGGGCATGGTCTCCTCGCCGAGCGGCACGACGAGCTCGACGTTGGTGCCGTGCGGCGGCAGGGGGTCGACGGCGGGTGTGCGGGTGAGGTCCAGCGCGTCGAGCTCCGCCGGCCGGGACAGGGCGACGACGGTGTGCGGGTTGCCGAGGTCCACGCTGAGCGCGGGGCGCGGGGCGTCCCATCCGGCGGTCATGACTGCTGCGTCGGCTCCGGACTCCACGGCCTCCCGGCCGCCGGGGAACGTCCACGGCCCCATGTCGACCGCGTACCAGCCGTTCGGCTCCCTGCGCACGCGCTTGACGCCACCGCGGGTGCCGAGAGCGAGCTCGTCGCCGCCGGACAGGTCGACCAGCCCGAGGCTCTCGGCGAAGGCGGCGAACACCCGCACCCCGTTGCCGCACATCTCGGCCGCCGTGCCGTCGGAGTTGCGGTAGTCCATGAACCAGATCGCGCCCGGCTCCTCACCGAGCACGGTGTCGGCCGTCGCCTCGCCGGCGCGGGCGAGCGCCGCCGTCGGAGCGAGGCGGATGACGCCGTCCGCGCCGATGCCCGCGCGGCGGTCCGCCAGGCGCCGCACCTGATCCGGGGTGAGGTCGAGGTCTCCTCGGGTGTCGGCGACCAGGACGAAGTCGTTCTGCGTCCCGTGGCCCTTGGTGAAGCGCAAGGTCATGAGCCCAGACTACGGCGTACCGGGCCCTCGCCCGGCGGAGACAGCTCGCCGGCGTCGGCGGCCCGCACGACGGCGAGCGCCTCGTCGAGCAGGCTCCGCGAGCCCGCGTCGAGCCACCGGACGCGGGGGTCGCGGCCGAACCAGCCCATCTGCTTGCGGGCCAGCCGGCGTGTGTTGGCCACGACGTCCGCCCGCGCCTCGTCCTCGGTCCGCTCCCCGGCGAACCAGCGCAGCACCTCGGCGTAGCCGACCGCACGGGCGGCCGTGGCGCCGAGGCCGGGGCCGGTCCCGCCCTGGTGCGGCGCGGCGAGCGCACGCACCTCGTCGACCAGCCCCGCCTCCCACATGCGGTCCACGCGTCCCGCCACCCGGGTGTCGAGCGTCTCGCGGTCGCAGTCGAGGCCGATCTGGACGGCGGGTCGGACGTACTCCTGCCGGGGCAGGTTCGCGGTGTACGGCTGCCCGGTGATCTCGATGACCTCCAGCGCCCGGACGACGCGCCGCGTGTTCGCCGGGCCGATGGAGTCCGCGGCCGCCGGGTCGAGCCGGGCGAGCTCGGCGTGCAGGACGCGCCCACCCTCGGACTCGGCCCGTTCCTCGAGCCTGGCCCGCACCACGGGGTCCGTGCCGGGAAAGTCCAGGTGGTCCAGCAGCGCACGCACGTAGAGACCCGACCCGCCCACGACGACGGCCCGTGCTCCTCGGCCGGCGACGGCATCGAGGTCCGCCCGGGCGTCGGCCTGGTAGCGCGCCACCGAGGCGTCCTCGTCGGGATCGAGGACGTCGACCTGGTGGTGCACGATCCCCCGACGCTCGGCGAGCGGCACCTTCGCGGTCCCGATGTCCATGCCCCGGTAGAGCTGGAAGGCGTCCGCGTTCACGATCTCGGCGGCGACGGGCCGAACGCCGCGGACCCCGTCGGACAACGCCTGCGCCAGGTCCAGGGCGAGGTCCGACTTCCCGGTGGCGGTTGGTCCTACGACGGCGACGATCACGGGTCCACGCTAGCCGCAGCAGCCCTTGACCTTGACCCTGGGGCAAGGGATCTGCTGGCCGTGGCCCGCGGGCGTTCGACGCCGTGCGCGCCGCCGCCACGCGAGACGCACGCCACCCGTCCGGCTCTCCCCGGGAGATCTACCTCGGCGGCGACCCGTTCCGCTGCCAGGTCGCCCCACGCTACGGCACCTGATCCCCCGGCCCGGGTTACGCTCCGCGGGTGCTGCTGCTGACCACCTTCGCCGTGAGCCTGCTGTCCGGGCTGGTGCCGGTCGTCAGCGTCGAGGTCTACCTGGGCGGGCTGGCCGCAGCCACCGACGCCGCCGCCTCCCCCGGCCTCGTGGCCGGCCTCGCCGTGGCGGCCGGTGTCGGCCAGACCCTCGCGAAGGTGGCCTGGTACCTCGCCGCCGCGCGTTCGATGGAGTCTCCTCGGCTGCAGCGCAAGCTCGCCCAGGACAAGTGGCGTCGCGGGTTCGAGCGCTGGCGGCAGCGGGTCACCGGGCGCCCGGTCCTCACCGCGGCGGTGCTGCTCGCCTCCGCGGGCGTGGGCTTCCCGCCGCTGATGATCATCGCCGTCGTCGCCGGGTCGTTGCGGGTGCCGATGGCCGTCTACGTCCCGACGGTCCTGGTGGGGCGCACCGTGCGGTTCTGGCTGCTACTCGCGGGCGTCGGCTGGTTCGCCGCGTCCGCGACCTGATCAGTCGGTGCCACCCCGCGCCAGGTGACCACGTCGTACCGGCCGGGCAGGTGGGGTCCGGCCGCGGTGACGGATCGTGTCGTCGCCGTCCAGCCACCGGCCCGGGCGAGCCGGTCCAGGACGGTCGCCACGGCCGGCGTGCAGGACGACGCTCCCTCGCCGCGCGGGTCGCCGCTCGCCACCAGCAGCACGTCGCAGGCGCTCAGCGCATCTGCCGCCCCGGCGAGCGACGCGTCGTCCGCGTCCGCCGCCAGCTCGACGACGAGCGCCTCCGCGGCGGCGTCCGCGCCGACGGCGTCGCCCAGGACGAGCTGCACGACCGAGGCGGGTACGCCACCCCGGCCGGCCACGGACCTTGCGGGCCACCGGTCGAGGCCCGGGACCCACCGGTCGGCGATCCCGGCGGCCCCCAGCGAGGGCCGGCGGCGCCCGACGGCGGTCCGGGTGGCGGGCGCGAGCACGCCCCACCGGGCCGGCCACGCCCCGTCCGGACCGGCGGCCCTGACGAGCTCGTCCCGCACCGCCCGGCGCAACCGGTCGACGGGCCGCGCGAGACCGGCGGCGCCCGGTACGAGGAGGACGGTGGCGGGAAGGACCACGGCGTGGACGGGCACCGTCCCACGGTACCGGGCCGTGTAGCGTGGGCATGTGAGGTTCTTCGGATCACGTCGGGCCGCGAGGTCGTCCGCGCCATCGGTCTCCGAGGGCGGTGAGCCGGACCAGTTCCGCGCCGACGTCCGGAACGTCCTGCTCGCCGGACCGGTCGGCGACGCCGTGGGAGCCGTGCCCGGGCCGGTCTCCCGCGAACGCATCAGCGCATGGCTGGACCAGTCGGGGTTCACCTACTTCGTCGACACCGACGGCGACCTCGGCGGGCTGTGGCACGGCAGGCTCTTCTACTTCCTGCCGCTGGGCCCGGACGGCGAGGTGCTCCAGGTCCGCGGCCAGTGGCACCGCGAGGCGACCATCGAGCGGCTCGGCGAGGTGCTCGAGATCTGCAACGAGTGGAACGCCGAGCGCATCTGGCCCAAGACGTACGCGCGCGTGCGCGACGACGGCGCGATCGTCGTCTGCGCGGAGGTCACCGTCAGCGTCGAGCACGGCGCGAACGACGACCAGCTCGCCCAGCACCTGCAGTGCGGCCTGTCCACGTCGGCCATGTTCTTCGAGCACCTCGACGAGGTCTTCGGCGACCCGCTGCGGAGCGCACCGTGAGCGGCCCCCTGCGACGTGCCACGGACGCCGTCCTCCAGGCCGCCCGCCTGCGGGGCCGGGGCGGCCAGGGCGGCGCTCGCCCCTCGCTCCCGACACCTGTCTCCCTGGCCCGTGTGGGCAACGACCTGGCCCGGCGCGGCTACCGGTTCCGCACCGACGACGACGGCGACATCACCGGCACGTGGGACGGCAACCGCTTCTGGTTCCTCCTGCTGGGCGAGGAGTCCGAGATCCTCCAGGTGCGCGGCCGCTGGGCCGGCACGGTGCCGGAGTCCGCCCGCCCGGCCGTCCTCCAGGCGTGCAACGACTGGAACCGCGAGCGCATCTGGCCGAAGGTCTACACCCGCCCGGAAGGCGGCGGCCTGGCCCTCTACACCGAGGTCTCGGTCGACCTGGAGCACGGCGCGACGGACTCCCAGCTCGCGGAGACCGTGTCCTGCGGCCTGGTCACGGCCGCCCAGTTCTTCTCCAGCGTCGGTCCGCTGACGGACCCGTCCGCGTCCTCCTGACAGCTCGGGACGCTCAGCCGCGCAGCGTCGGCATGCCCAGCACCACGGGTCCGTCCGGCGCCGGGGCGCCGTGCGAGTGCTCGTCCCCGCCGCCACCGAGGCGCGCCCGCTCACGCCGCACCCACGCGTCACCGGACCGCGTGCGGCGCACGGCGTAGGTGCCGCCGTCGACGGCGGAGTCCGCGATGAGGTGGTGCGGCGCGGCACGCGTGACCTCGACCGTCACCATGTCGCCAGGACGCGGCAGCTGCGGGTCGAGCTCGGCCGGGTCGGCGAGGCGGGGGTCGTCGAGGCCGGCGGGCTGGTCGGCCGGGGTGTCGCCGTCGGCCACGGTTCCCGCCGGCAGCGCGAGGTGGACCAGCCGGTTGTCACGGGCCCGGCCGCTCAGGCGGTGCGTGGCGCCGTCCTTCTTGCCCGAACCCTCCGCGACCAGCACCTCGAGGGTGCGGCCCACCTGGCGGGCCGACTCCTCGCCGCTGATGCGCTCCTGCAGGGCGAGGAGCCGTTCGAACCGCTCCTGGACGACCTCCTTGGGGAGCTGGTCGTCCATCGTCGCGGCCGGGGTGCCCGGGCGGGGCGAGTACTGGAACATGTAGGCCGAGCCGAAGCGCGAGGCCTCGACGACCCGTAGCGTCTCGGCGAAGTCCTCCTCCGTCTCGCCCGGGAAGCCCACGATGATGTCGGTGGTGATCGCGGCGTCGGGCATCGCGGCACGGACCCGGTCGAGGATGCCGAGGAACTTCTCCGACCGGTAGCTGCGACGCATCGCCCGCAGGACCCGGTCGGAGCCGGACTGCAACGGCATGTGGAGCTGCGGCATGACGTTCGGCGTCTCGGCCATCGCCTCGATCACGTCGTCGGTGAACGCCGCCGGGTGCGGGGAGGTGAACCGCACCCGCTCCAGGCCGTCGATCTCGCCGCAGGCGCGCAGCAGCTTGGCGAACGCGCCCCGGTCGCCGAACTCGACGCCGTAGCTGTTGACGTTCTGGCCGAGCAGGGTCACCTCGACGGCACCCGCGTCGACGAGCGCCTGGACCTCGGCCAGGACCTCGCCCGGGCGGCGGTCGCGCTCCTTGCCGCGCAGGTGCGGCACGATGCAGAAGGTGCACGTGTTGTTGCAGCCCACGGAGATCGAGACCCAGCCCGCGTACACGGACTCGCGCCGGGTCGGCAGCGTCGACGGGAAGACCTGCAGGGACTCGGCGATCTCGACCTGGGCGGACTCGTTGTGCCGGGCGCGCTCCAGCAGCACCGGCAGCGCGTCGAGGTTGTGGGTGCCGAAGACGACGTCCACCCAGGGCGCCTTCGTCACGATCTCGCCACGATCCTTCTGGGCGAGACAGCCTCCGACGGCGATCTGCATGCCGGGCCGGGCAGCCTTGAGGCTCGCGAGCTGGCCGAGGTTCCCGTACAGGCGGGTCGCGGCGTTCTCGCGCACCGCGCACGTGTTGATCACGACGACGTCGGCGTTGCTCGCGGCGTCGTCGGCAGCTGTCGCCCGGGAATATCCGGCCTGCTCGAGCATGCCGGCCATGTGCTCCGAGTCGTGCACGTTCATCTGGCACCCGAGGGTGCGGACCACGTATGTTCGGGCGCCGGGGTCCGGGAGCACGGGCGAGCCGGTGTGGTGCGGTGTAGGCATGGTGGTGGACATCGCCACCCAGGATACGGCGCCCGGACGTCGTTACCGATTCGTTGCCGACGCAGGACTCCCGATGCTGGTGAACGAAACTTCGACTGGTTAGGTTCATGGGATGGATAGCAGCGGATCGGCTCGCGCAGCGGGTGAGCACCTGGGTGCTCCGCTCGTCGAGCTCGAGCGAGTCAACAAGCACTTCGGTGACCTGCACGTGCTGCAGGACATCAACCTGACCGTGCGCAAGGGTGAGGTGCTCGTCGTCATCGGCCCGTCGGGTTCGGGCAAGTCCACCCTGTGCCGCGCGATCAACCGGTTGGAGACGATCGACGACGGCGACATCCGCATCGACGGAGAGCCGCTGCCCGCCGAGGGTCGCGACCTCGCCCGCCTCCGTGCCGACGTCGGCATGGTGTTCCAGGCGTTCAACCTGTTCGCCCACAAGTCGGTGCTCGAGAACGTCACCCTCGGGCCGCGCAAGGTGCGCCGGGTCCCCAAGGCCAAGGCCGACGAGGAGGGTCTCGCGCTCCTCGACCGCGTCGGGGTCAAGAACCAGGCCGACAAGCTGCCGGCCCAGCTCTCCGGCGGTCAGCAGCAGCGCGTCGCCATCGCCCGCTCGCTCGCGATGCACCCCAAGGTCATGCTCTTCGACGAGCCCACCTCGGCCCTGGACCCCGAGATGATCAACGAGGTGCTCGACGCGATGGTCCAGCTCGCGCACGAGGGCATGACGATGATCGTCGTGACCCACGAGATGGGGTTCGCCCGCAAGGCCGCTGACCGCGTCGTCTTCATGGCCGACGGGCAGATCGTCGAAGAGGCCACGCCCGAGGAGTTCTTCACGAACCCGCGCAGCGACCGCGCCAAGGACTTCCTGTCCAAGATCCTCACCCACTGACTTCCCCACCCTGCACAACCGACGAAGGGAACACCATGCGCACACGCACCACGGGGGCGATCGCGCTCGCGGCCACCGCCGCGCTGACGCTCGCCGCCTGCTCCGACGACGGAGGCTCGAGCGGCGGCGAGGCCGAGGGCGGCGGCGAATCGGTCACCATCGGCATCAAGTTCGACCAGCCGGGCCTCGGGTTCATGGAGGGTGACACGCCCTCCGGCTTCGACGTCGAGGTCGCCAAGTACGTGGCCGGCGAGCTCGGCTACTCCGAGGACCAGATCACCTGGACGGAGGCGCCGTCCGCCCAGCGGGAGACGCTGCTGTCCACCGGCCAGGTCGACATGATCTTCGCGACCTACTCGATCACCGACGAGCGGCGCGAGCAGGTCTCCTTCGCCGGACCGTACTTCGTGGCCGGCCAGGACCTCCTGGTCGCCGCCGACAACACGGACATCACCGGCCCGGACACCCTCGACGGCAAGAACCTGTGCTCCGTCACCGGTTCGACCTCCGCCCAGCGGATCAAGGACGAGTACTCCGAGGGCGTCAACCTGCTCGAGCAGCCGGGCTACGCCGAGTGCGTGACCGCCCTCGTCGCAGGCCAGGTCGACGCGGTCACCACCGACGACGTCATCCTGGCGGGCCTGGGCGCGCAGCCGTCCAACGCCGGCCAGGTGAAGGTCGTCGGCAACACCTTCTCCGAGGAGCTGTACGGCGTCGGCATCCCGCAGGGGTCCGACCAGTGCGAGGCCATCAACGAGGCCATCACCAAGATGGTCGACGACGGCGCCTGGCAGGAGGCGCTCGACGCCGCGACCGAGGGCACCGGGTACGTCCCGAACGCCGACCTCAACCCGCCGGAGTACGAGCCCTGCGACGCGTGACGCAGCGCTGACCGGGGCCCGGGCCCGCCACGCTCAGCGTGGCGGGCCCGGGCCACCCGGCAGGCGACGCCGTACCGACTGCCCTCGACCGACCTACCCTCCGAAGGAGCGACTGCCGCGTGCAGGAGTACCTCGACATCGTCCGCGAGTACGACGTGCTCGGCGCGTTCTGGGTGAACATCCAGCTCGCGTTCTGGGCCGCTCTGCTGGCCCTCGCCCTGGGGTCCGTGCTGGCGTTGTTCCGCATCTCGCCGATCGGCAGCCTCCAGTGGGCCGGCACCACCTACGTCACGGTGTTCCGGAACATGCCCCTGACGATCATCATGGTCTTCATGGTGCTCGGCGCCTGGGGTCAGCTCGACCTGTCGCTCTCGACCGACTTCAACACGAACTTCTTCTGGCTCGCCGTCATCGGGCTGTCCGTCTACCACGCGGCCTTCGTGTGCGAGGCGATCCGCTCGGGGGTGAACACGGTGCCGGTGGGCCAGGCCGAGGCGGCGCGCTCCATCGGGTTGTCGTTCCTCCCCGCGGCCTGGCTCGTCATCCTCCCGCAGGCCTTCCGCGGCGCCATCGCGCCGCTGGGCAACGTCCTCATCGCGCTGATCAAGAACACGACGGTGGCGGCGGCAGCCTCGGTCGCCACGGAGACGTCATCGGTGATGAAGACGATGATCGAGTTCCGGTCCGACTACATCTACGCGATCTTCTTCACCTTCGCGATCGGGTACGTGATCCTCGTGACGCCGGTGGGGCTGTTGACCACATCTCTCTCGAGGAGCCTGGCGGTGTCCCGATGAACGCCCAGTCCGTCCTGTTCGACGCACCGGGCCCGCGAGCCCGTCGGCGCATCCTGCTCGGCAACCTCGTCGGCGCCGTGATCGTCGCCGGCGTCATCGCCCTCGTCCTGCTCCGGCTCGCCGAGAAGGGCCAGCTCGACCCGACACTGTGGCTGCACGCCGTCGACGCCGACGCGTGGGCGTACTACTACTGGCCCGGGTTCCTGGCGACCCTGCGCGCCGCTGCGCTGGCGATCGTCGGTGCGATGGTCTTCGGCCTCCTCTTCGGAGTGGGCCGCCTGTCGTCACACCTCCTGGTCCGCACGGTGTGTGGCACGATCGTGGAGTTCTTCCGCGCGGTGCCGGTGCTGCTCATGATGGTGTTCTTCTGGCTGCTGCTCGCCAACGGAGGCGTGGAGAACTCCTCGTTCTGGGGCGTGGTCATCGCGCTCGTCCTCTACAACGGGTCGGTCGTCGCCGAGCTGGTGCGCTCCGGCGTCCACGGTCTGCCGAGCGGGCAGCGGGAGGCAGCGCTCTCCGTGGGCCTGACCCGAGGTCAGTCGCTGCGCTCGGTCGAGGTGCCGCAGGCGCTGGTGGCGATGCTGCCTGCGCTCGTCTCGCAGCTGGTCGTGGTGCTCAAGGACTCAGCGCTCGGCGCGATCATCTCCTACAGCGAGCTCCTGCAGCACGCACGTCGCCTCGGTTCCGGCCAGGGCAACATCCTGCAGGCGCTCACGGTGGCGGCCGTCCTCTTCATCGTCGTCAACTACAGCCTGTCGAAGCTGGCGGAGCGGCTCAGCCGTACGCTGCGGCGGACGTCGGGCAAGACGGGGACGATGGCCGCCGGGCTGGACGCCGGTGTGGGAGCGGGAGCTACCGCGGTCGCCACCGGCCCTGCTGCGCGCCTCGACGAGGGCCCCGGTGCCCCCGGTACAGGCCCCGGCGACCGGGACCACCCGACACGCTGGTCCTAGGCGTCCGCGCGTCCGCTGCCGTCAGTCGCCGAGGAAGACGTCGTCGAGCTCGTCGAGCTCATCCCCCTCGGCGGCGAGAGCCTCCTTCACCGCGGCGAACGCCACCGACGGGTTGTGGCCCTTGCGGCTGAGCGATCCGACGGCCCGACGGACCCGCTTGTCGCGGTCGAGCCCGCGCGTCCGCGCCACGTGCTTGCGGGCGAGCTCGGCGGCAGCTGCGCGCTCGTCGTCGGCGTCGATCTGCTCGAGGGCCACGGCGGCGGTCTCGGTGTCGACGCCGCGGCGGTGCAGCTCCGCCGAGATCGCCCGCCGCGCCTGGCCCTTCTCGGTGTGACGGGTCCGGACGATCATCTCGGCGTACTCGACGTCGTCGATGAGACGGACCTCCTCGAACCGGTCGAGCACCGGGTCCACGACATGTTCGGGGAACCCTTTGCGCGTCAGCGACCGTTCGAGCTCGGCACGGCTCTTGGGTGCTGCCGTGAGGGACCGCAGCACGGCCTCGCGGGCCAGCTCCACCGCCTCCTCGACAGAGAGCTCCCCCGTGTCGAGACGTTCCGCGACGTTCGGGCGGCCGCGACGCTTCCCCTCGCCGCGACCGCCCTGGCGCTGGTCCCAGGCCATCAGCGCGCGCCCGTCAGAACGGCGCCTTCTTCGCCTTGGCCGCGGCCGACCGGGTCGCCGCCTTGGCCTTCGCCGGCGTCTTGCCGTCGTCCGGGCTCGCCACCGAGGCCGTCGACGCCGCAGCGTCGGTCACCGGCTCCGTGCCGTCACCCTCGGCGGGGGCGTCGACCGCAGCACCGACGCCGAGCTTCTCCTTGATCCGCTTCTCGAGCTCGTTGGCCAGGTCGGGGTTGTCGCGCAGGAAGGCGCGGGCGTTCTCCTTGCCCTGCCCGAGCTGGTCCCCGTCGTAGGTGAACCAGGACCCGGACTTGCGCACGAACCCGTGCTCCACGCCCATGTCGATCAGGCCACCCTCGCGGGAGATCCCGACGCCGTAGAGGATGTCGAACTCGGCCTGCTTGAACGGCGGCGCCATCTTGTTCTTGACGACCTTGACCCGCGTGCGGTTGCCGACCGCGTCGGTCCCCTCCTTGAGGGTCTCGATCCGGCGGATGTCCATGCGCACCGAGGCGTAGAACTTCAGCGCCTTGCCACCCGTGGTCGTCTCAGGGGAGCCGAAGAAGACTCCGATCTTCTCGCGGAGCTGGTTGATGAAGATCGCCGTGGTGCCCGAGGAGCTCAGGGCGCCGGAGATCTTGCGCAGCGCCTGCGACATGAGCCGCGCCTGCAGGCCCACGTGACTGTCGCCCATCTCGCCCTCGATCTCCGCCTTGGGCACGAGGGCCGCGACGGAGTCGATCACGATGATGTCGATGGCGCCCGACCGGATGAGCATGTCCGTGATCTCCAGGGCCTGCTCACCGGTGTCCGGCTGCGAGACGAGCAGCGCGTCGGTGTCGACGCCGAGCTTCTTCGCATAGTCCGGGTCCAGGGCGTGCTCGGCGTCCACGAACGCCGCGATGCCGCCGTTCCGCTGGGCGTTGGCCACCGCGTGCAGCGCGATGGTCGTCTTGCCGGAGGACTCCGGGCCGTAGACCTCGACGACACGCCCGCGGGGCAGTCCTCCGATGCCGAGCGCGACGTCGAGCGCGATCGACCCGGTCGGGATGACCTCGACCGGGGCGCGCCCCTCCTGGCCCAGGCGCATGACGGAGCCCTTGCCGAAGCTGCGGTCGATCTGGGCGAGCGCGGCTTCGAGAGCCTTCTCGCGGTCTTCCGATGCTGGCATGTTGGTCACCTTCGGGTTCTGGGCGCGGCCGCGCGCCTTCGGCTTGCTGTTCATGTTGCGACGACCGTACTCGGGGCCACCGACAACGATCCGCACCACCCGCCGGCCTGTGGACGACGGGCCGCAGACGTCCTGCTGTGGTCACACTCTACCCGAACGCGTGTTCGATCCCCGGGGTCGGAGACCGGCGTGTCGGCGGGGCACCTCAGCGCGGCGGCGGCGCCTGCCGGTTCCGGTCGGTGCCCCAGCGCCGGTCCGCGGGCACGTCGAGCGCGTCGCAGAGCGCGTGCCACACGTCCCGGGGCTCGACGCCGGCGGCGAGCGCCTCGGCCGGCGTCCGGTCGCCGAGGCGTGGCAGCACCTGCTCCCGGACGAGCGTGCGGCCGAGGGCCCGGCCGAAGACCTCGTCGACGAGCTGGGAGAAGTCTGAGTAGCGCACTCCCCCAGGGTGCCACGTCGGCAGCGCGCGGCTGTCGGTGTCGCGGTGCACGATGGGGCGGTGGCCACGACCTCCGACGACCCGCTCACCCGGTTCGCGCCCGCCACCCGGGCCTGGTTCGGCGGCGCGTTCGCGAGGCCGACGGCGGCGCAGACGGGCGCTTGGGACGCCATCGGCGGCGACCACCACGCCCTGGTGGTCGCACCGACCGGCTCCGGGAAGACGCTGGCGGCGTTCCTCTGGGCGATCGACCGGTTGGCGTCCGCTCCCCCGCCGCGCGACCCGGCCCGTCGCTGCCGGGTGCTCTACGTCTCCCCGCTCAAGGCTCTCGCGGCGGACGTCCAGCGCAACCTGCGCGCTCCGCTCGCCGGCATCCGTCATGCCGCCGCGCGCGACGGCGGGGTCGCCCACGAGGTGACGGTCGGCATGCGCACGGGTGACACCCCGGCGTCCGAGCGCCGGGCGTTCGCCACCCGCCCCCCGGACGTCCTCGTGACCACCCCCGAGTCGCTGTTCCTCGTGCTGACCTCGGCGGCACGGACAGGGCTGGCCGGTGTCGGGACGGTGATCGTCGACGAGATCCACGCCGTCGCCGGGACCAAGCGCGGTGCGCACCTCGCTCTCACGCTGGAGCGGCTCGACGAGCTGCTGGACCGACCGGCCCAGCGCATCGGGCTCTCCGCCACCGTCCGCCCCGTGGACGAGGTCGCCGGGTTCCTGGGTGGCGGCCGCGCCCGGGCGGACGGCGGGCGCGAGGTCGTCGTGGTGCAACCACCGGCCGACAAGCGCTGGGACCTCCAGGTCGCCGTCCCCGTCCCCGACCTGACGGACCTCGGCGGGACGGACGAGCCGGACCTGACCGGTGCAGCGGCGGGACCGCAGCGCCAGGCCTCGGTCTGGCCGCACGTCACCGACCGGGTGGTCGACCTCGTCGCGGCGCACCGGTCGACCCTCGTGTTCACCAACTCGCGGCGCGGGGCGGAACGGCTCACGGCGCGGATCAACGAGACGTGGGCCGAACGGCAGGGGCTCACCCTCCCCGACCCCGGCGCGGAGCAGGCCGCGCTGACGCCCGGGCAGTCGGGCACGGCCTCGTCCCGCCCCGACGACGCGCCCGTGCTGGCGCGTGCCCACCACGGGTCCATGAGCCGGGCCGAGCGCACGCGCACCGAGTCCGACCTCAAGGCAGGGGTGCTGCCCGCCGTCGTCGCGACGTCGTCCCTCGAGCTCGGCATCGACATGGGCGCCGTCGACCTCGTGGTCCAGGTCGGTGCGCCGCCGTCGGTGGCCAGCGGGCTGCAGCGCATCGGCCGCGCCGGCCACCAGGTGGGCGCCGTGTCACGGGGTGTCGTGCTGCCCACCTTCCGCGGTGACCTCGTCCCGGCCACCGTCGTCGCGCAGCGCATGCAGGACGGGGACATCGAGCCGCTGCACGTGGTGACCAACCCGTTGGACGTCCTCGCCCAGCAGGTGGTTGCCGCCCTGGCCGTCGACGACTGGCCCGCCGACGACCTCCTGGCGCTCGTGCGCCGGTCCGCACCGTTCACGGGGCTCGGGGACGCCACCTGGCACGCCGTCCTGGACATGCTCGCCGGACGCTACCCGAGCGAGGAGTTCGGCGAGCTGCGCGCCCGGATCGTCTGGGACCGGATCACCGGCGGCCTCTCCGCGCGCCCCGGGGCCCAGCGCCTGGCGGTCACGAGCGGCGGGACCATCCCCGACCGCGGGCTCTACGGTGTCTTCCTGGCAGGGGACGACGGCGGTCGCGGCGGCAAGCGGGTCGGCGAGCTGGACGAGGAGATGGTCTACGAGTCCCGGGCGGGCGACACGTTCACGCTCGGGTCCTCGACGTGGCGCATCGAGGACATCACGCCGGACCGCGTGGTCGTCACGCCGGCACCTGGCCTGCCCGGGCGGCTGCCGTTCTGGAAGGGCGACGCCCCCGGGCGCCCCGCGCCGTTGGGCCGCGCCGTCGGAGCGTTCGTCCGCGAGGCCGACGAGGCGCTGGCCGCCGACCCTCAGGCCGGCCGTGCGCACCTGCGGGACGCCGGGCTGGACGCCTGGGCCGCGGACAACCTGGCGGGCTACCTCACCGAGCAGCGCGCCGCCACGGGGCGATTGCCGGACGACCGGACGGTCGTGGTGGAGCGGTTCCGGGACGAGCTCGGCGACTGGCGGGTGGTGGTGCACTCGCCGCTCGGCGCCCGGGTGCACGCGCCGTGGGCGCTCGCCGTCGCCGCCCGGCTGCGGGATCGCCTGGGTGCCGACGTCGCCGCGATGCCGGGTGACGACGGCATCGTGCTGCGCCTGCCCGGTGACTCGCCCTGGGACGTGGAGGCCGGCGACGCCGGTGCGGAGCCCGTCGTCACCACCGAGGACCTCCTCCTCGACCCCGAGGAGGTGACCGACACCGTGCGCACCGAGCTCGGCTCCTCGGTGCTCTTCGCCGCGCGCTTCCGGGAGGCGGCGGCCCGCGCCCTGCTGCTGCCCCGCCGTCGGCCCGACCGGAGGTCCCCGCTGTGGCAGCAGCGCCAGCGCGCCGCCCAGCTGCTGCAGGTCGCCTCCGCCCACCCCGACTTCCCGATCATGCTCGAGGCTGCCCGGGAGTGCCTCCAGGACGACTTCGACGTCGCGGCCCTGCGCACGCTCATGACCGACCTGGCCGCCGGCCGCGTCCGTCTGGTCGAGGTGACCACGCCCGAACCGTCGCCCTTCGCCCGGTCCCTGCTGTTCGGCTACACAGCACAGTTCCTGTACGACGGCGATGCGCCGCTCGCCGAGCGACGTGCGGCCGCGCTGTCCCTCGACCCGGCGCTGCTGGCCGAGCTCCTCGGCGAACAAGGGGCGACCGACCTCGCCGATCTCCTCGACCCCGCCGCCGTCGAACGCACCGAGGCGGAGCTGCAGGGCCTGGACCCCGCACGGCAGGCCAAGGACGCCGAGGGTGTGTGGGACCTGCTGCGCCGGACCGGCCCGCACCCCGTGGCCGCGCTGCGCGAGCGCACCCGTGAGGACGCACGCGACGACGTGGGCGCCTGGCTCGACGAGCTGGCCCGGGCGCGACGGATCTTCCCCGTCCGGTTGGCCGGGGGCGAGCAGTGGGCCGTCGTCGAGGACGCGGCGCGGCTGCGCGACGCCCTCGGCGCAGCCCTGCCCGCCGGTCTGGCCGAGGCCCACACCACGCCGGTGCCCGATCCCCTGGGTGACCTCGTGCGCCGGCACGCCCGGACGCACGGTCCGTTCACCGTCACCGACGTCGCGCGCCGGTTCGGCCTCGGGGTCGCGGTCGTCGCCACCGTGGTCGCGAGGCTCGAGGCGGACGGGCTCCTGGTCCGGGGCGCCCTGCGGCCGGAGGTCCTCGGCGGCACCGGCGACGACCTGTGCGACCCGCGTGTCCTGCGCACCCTGCGCCGCCGTTCCCTGGCCGCCCTGCGGGCCGAGGTGGAACCGGTCGAGCCCGAGGCGCTCGGCGTCTTCCTGCCTCGCTGGCAAGGGGTCACGTCCTCGCCGCTACGAGGCACCGACGGCGTCCTGCGGGTCGTGGAGCAGCTGGCCGGTTCCGCCGTGCCCGCCTCCGCCCTGGAGACCCTCGTGCTGCCTGCGCGCGTGGCCGACTACTCCCCCGCACTCCTCGACGAGCTGACCACCACCGGTGAGGTGCTGTGGGCCGGGCACGCCTCGTTGGCCGGCGGAGGCGGGGACGGGATGGTGAGCCTGCACCTGAGCGACGACGCGCCGCTCACGCTCGCCGCGCCGTCCGACCTCGCGCCCGACGGCCCGCTGGACACCGACCTGCACCGGGTGGTGCTCGACCTGCTCTCCGGTTCCGGCGGACACTTCCTGCCGCGGCTGGCCGAGCTGGCGGACGCCGCGCCGCAGGACACCCTGGAGGTCCTGTGGGACCTGGTGTGGGCCGGGCACGTCACGAACGACGGGCTGGCGGTGCTCCGCGAGCGGGTCGGCCCCCGCGGGGGCGTGCACCGAGCACCGCGCACGCCGGCGCGCGCCCGCCCCGTCCGCCGGTCACGGTTCGCCCTCGCCCGACCGGTGGCACCACGCGGCGGTGGTGGTCGATGGTCGGCGCTGCCGGTGCGCGAGGCAGACCCGACCCTGCGCACTCACGCGCTGACGCAGGTGCTGCTGGATCGGCACGGCGTGCTCACACGTGCCGTGGCGCCCTCCGAGGGAGTGACGGGGCAGTTCCGAGAGGTCTACCGCGTGCTGTCCGGCCTCGAGGAGCGGGGCGCGGTGCGCCGTGGCTACTTCGTCGAACGCCTCGGCGGATCCCAGTTCGCGCTCCCCGGAGCCGTCGACCAGCTGCGGGTCGACGCCGCGGAGCGCGACCGTCTGCGCGCCGACCCGGACGCGACGCGTCGTGCCGTGCTGCTCGCGGCCACGGACCCGGCCAACCCCTACGGCGCCGCCCTGGCCTGGCCACGGCCATCGACCGGGTCGAGCGACTCCCCCGTGCACCGCCCGGGCCGCAAGGCGGGAGCCGTCGTCGTGCTCACGGGCGGGTCGCTCACGCTCTACGTGGAACGGGGTGGGCGCACCCTGCTGTCCTTCACCGACGACGCCGCCGAGCTCGCCCCGGCTGCCGCCGTCCTCGCCGAGGCGGCCGGCACGGGGCGGCTGGGCAAGGTGCTGGTCCAGCGCATCGACGGCACGCCCGCACTGACCGCCGCCCGGGACCGTGGACCGGCCGCCGCAGCCCTGCTCGACCACGGCTTCGGGATCACGCCACAAGGTCTACGGGTCGCGGCTCGCTGACAGGCGCCGCGACGGCGGTCGGCAGCGCGGCGTCGGAGGTGTCCGGCGGCTCCCGGTCGACGATGTCGGCGAGGAGGAACAGATACCCGATCATGAGGACGAAACCCACGCGCTCGAGCAGGCCGAAGGCCACGATCCCCGAACCGACCGCGGCGAGCGGCAGGTGGACGGCCAGGAACGTCGCGACCAGCATCGCCAACGCGGTCGTCGCACGCTGCAGCCGCCGCGGCGCGGCCGAGCGGGGCGCACCGACCTGCCGCGCCACGCAGTGGCCCACCACCGGCAGCACCACGAACGCCGCTGCCGCGCTCGTGCGGTGCACCGCGGCGGACAAGGTCGTCTCCACCCCCGGCGGGTCCGTCGGGAACACTCCCACCAGCACCATCGCGACGGCGAAGACGACCATCGCGGCACCCGGCAGCGGGCCGACCGCCAACCCCGACCGGTATGCCCGTGCCACCACCACGAGCCCGACGAGCGCGAGCACCGTCCCACCGAGCAGGATCGCCTCGCCACCGCCGGAGACGAACGCGTAGAAGCTCACGGGATCGACCACGGGATCCACGACGCCGGCACCGAGGACGTGTGCGGCGACCATCGCGCCGAGCGCCACCGCACCGAACCATCCGACGGTGCGCACGCTGCCACGAGCCACCTGGGCAGGGCGAGATTCTGGTGCAAGGGGAGACATGGACCCAAGGATGTCCGAAAAGTCCGCGCCGATCCATCGGGTACCTCCCTGGTCCGTCCCTGACGGGTGACCGTGGCACCCTGAGTCCACCAGGAAGGGAGGGTCAGGTGCCCGAAGGTGACGTCCTGCGGCTGACCGCGGAGCGGCTCGACCAGGCGCTGCGCGGCTCGCCGCTCGTGCGCGCGGAGCTTCGCTGGCCCAGCGCTGCGGGAGCAGATCTCGTCGGCCGCACCGTGACGTCGTGCACGGCCTACGGCAAGCACGTCCTGACCCGGCTGGACGACGGCCGGACGCTGCACACGCATCTGCGGATGGACGGCTCGTGGCGGGTCGAGCGCACGGGCGGGCGCGCCGCGGCGGCACGACGGCCTGAGATACGCGCCGTCCTGGCCACGACGCGCTGGACCTGCGTGGGGTGGCGTCTCGGCATGCTCGACCTGCTGCGGACCCGTGACGAGCCGCACCTGCTCGCCCACCTGGGACCGGACGTGCTGGCGGACGACTTCCCCGGCGACGGCCTGGACGAAGCCGTGCGCCGGATGCGTGAGCAGGGCCCTCGGCCACTGTGCGACGTGCTGCTCGACCAGGGCGTCGTCGCCGGCCTGGGCACGATCTGGATGGCCGAGTCGCTGTACGCCTCGCGCCTGTGGCCCTGGACCCCGGCGGAAGCGTTGGACGACGCGGCGCACCGTCGGCTGCTGGCCACGGCTCGACGGCTCATGGGACGCAGCGTCGACATCGGTCGCTCTCGCGGGCTGCAGGAGGTGCCCCGCGCGGTGCACGGACAGTTCGGCAGGCCGTGCCGCCGATGCCGGACGCCCGTCGCCGTCGGGCAGGCCAACGAGCCTCCGTGCGAACGTCCGGTCTTCTGGTGCCCGACGTGCCAGGCGAGCGACGCTCCGGACCGTTGAGCCGGTCGCGCCTCAGCCGGTCGCGCCTCAGCCGACCGGCGTCAGGTCCTCGCGCGAGGCGGTGCCGCGGGAGTACATCCCCGCGAGCACGTCGGCCGGGATGGTGTCCGGCACGTGCAGGCCCTCGGCGACGGCGATCTTGTCGCTGACCTCGCGCAGCACGAGCGACAGCGGCACGTCCAGGGCCTCGCAGATCGAGGCGAGCAGCTCCGAGGAGGCTTCCTTCTGGCCGCGCTCGACCTCGCTGAGATAGCCCAGCGAGACCCGTGCCGCCGAGGACACCTCACGCAGGGTGCGCCCCTGACGCTGCCGCGCGTCGCGCAGCACGTCACCGATCTCTCGTCGTAGGACGATCATGTCGCGCCCCCTTCCTTCGTCCGCCACCCCGTGTCGAGGGGTGGCACTACCGTACCCCGAGCGGTGTGGCGCGCGTCGACCGGGACGCGCATCGATACGGGTTCGTGGCCTGTCTGCGATCACATCTGCCCAACGCCCGGCCCCCCTCCGGTGTTCCCGGCGCCCGGGCGCACCTCGGATCACCGCCCGGCCGACACGGATCCTTCACCGTCGACCAGCTCCTCGGCGAGCGTCAGAACCGCGTCCACGGCCCCGCGGCGGACGGCGGCACGGTCGCCGCCGAGCTCGAACCGGCGCACCGCCGACGCCACGGGGGTCACCACCGCGACGAACACCAGGCCGGGCGGTCTGCCGTCCTGCGGGTCGGGCCCGGCCACCCCCGTCGTCGCGAGACCGACGTCGGCGCCGGTCGCCTGCCGCACGCCGCGCGCCATCGCCTCGGCCACGTCCGGGTCGACGGCGCCACGCTCGTCGAGCAGGCCGGCGTCCACCCCCAGCAGCGTTGCCTTGAGCTCGGTCGCATAGGCGACGACACCGCCGCGGACCACCGTCGACGCGCCGGGCACCTCGACCAGCGACGCCGTGACGAGCCCGCCGGTCAGCGACTCCGCGACGCCGATCGTCCAGCCCTGCGCCGCGGCGTACGAGAGCAGCGTCCGAGCCCTCACCCGGCGGGCTCCGAACGCTGCGCGTCACGGCGGATGCGCCACCCCTGGACGAGGTAGTCGAGCCCCGTGACGACGGTGACGGCGACGGCGGCGCCCATCACCACCCATGCGAGGACCAGGACCGACGCGTGGAGGTGGTCCAGCGGGAGCAGGAAGAGCAAGATCGCCGCGATCTGCAGCACCGTCTTGATCTTGCCGCCGCGCGAGGCCGGCATCACCGCGTATCGCAGCATCCCCATGCGCATCACGGTGATCCCCAGCTCACGCACCAGGATGACGGCGGGCACCCACCAGGGCAGCTCGCCGAGCGGCCACCAGAGCAGCACGAGCGCCGCGCCCACGAGGGCCTTGTCGGCGATCGGGTCGAGGATCTTGCCCAGGTCGGTGACCAGGCCCCGGGAACGGGCGAGGTGACCGTCGACCTGGTCGCTCACGGCGGCCACGGCGAAGATGACGGTCGCCACGAGGCGCCAGGTCACGGACTGACCGTCGTCGACGAGCAGCGCCCACGCGAAGACCGGCACGAGGGCGATGCGCACCATGGTCACGAGGTTCGCGATGTTCCACGGTGAGGGTGTGGCGTCCATCCGTCCAGCCTACTGGGGCGGGTGACGGCCGGATCCCGCCGGTCGCTTCACCCGGTGCGCCCCTGCCGGCCCGCGACCCGCGCGGCCGGAGGCCCGGTACTCTCGCGGGGTGCAGCACTCGAGGCTCCGTGGACCGGCGCACGCGCGCGACCGAGGCGCGCCCGCCGCGGCCCTGGTCCGCGTCGCCGTGGTCGCGACCATCGCGCTCGGCGTCGTCACGTCGTGCCAGATCGTCGCCGACGACCCGGCCGGCCCGGGGACCGTCACGGCGTCGCCGGACCCTGCCGTCGCGAAGGAGTCGCCGCCGGAACCCGTGCCGCCGGCGACGTTCACGGTCCTCGCGGCGGGCGACCTGCTCCCGCACGGGCCGGTGGTCCGGTCCGCCGGGGGCGGAAGCGACTTCGCCGGGCTGCTGGCCGGCCTCGACCCGTGGGTGGCGGGGGCCGACCTCGCGCTGTGCCACATGGAGGTCCCGGTCGCCCCGCCCGGCACGGCCCCGAGCGGCTACCCGATGTTCGGCGCGCCCGCAGGCCTCGTGGACGCGGTCGCCGCCCAGGGCTGGGACGGGTGCTCGACCGCCTCCAACCACTCGGTCGACCGCGCCTACGACGGTGTGGTCGCCACTCTCGACGCCTTCGACGACGCCGGCCTCGGGCACGTGGGCACGGCCCGCTCGGAGACCGAGCAGTCCGCGCCGCAGCGGTACGAGCTGGATCGGTCGGGCCGCACGCTGACCGTGGCCCACCTCTCGGCGACGTACGGCCTCAACGGTCTGCCGATGCCGCCCGCGGCACCGTGGGCGGTCGATCTCATCGACGCCGAGCGGCTCGTCGACGACGCACGGCGCGCCCGCGAGGAGGGTGCTGACGTCGTGCTGGTCAGCCTGCACGCAGGCGTCGAGTACACGGAGGACCTCACCGACGAGCAGGTGGACGTGGTCGCCGAGCTCGGCACCTCCGGCGCGGTGGACCTGGTGATCGGCCACCACGCGCACGTGCCGCAGCGCGTCGAGCGCGTCGACGGCGGTCCCGACGGCAGCGGGATGTGGGTGGCCTACGGTCTGGGGAACCTGCTGTCGAACCAGAGCGCGGCGTGCTGCGACGCCCGCACGAGCAACGGCGTGCTGCTGTCCGCGACCTTCGCCCAGGAACGCCCGTCCGGACCCACCCTGGTCAGCAAGGTGAGATGGACCGGGACCACCGTCGACATCGCGGCCGGGCACCGGGTGCACGCGCTGCCCGACGTGCTGGAGGACCCGGGCAGCACGACCCTCTCGTCGGCGGAGCTGGCCGACCGCCAGGATCGTGTCGAGGACGCCGTCCGCGACACGGCCCGGGAACGCACCCGGCCGTCCGACCCGACCGGCGACGAACCGGTGGTGCTCCCCCGCGAGGACGCGGCGGACGCCGACGACGACCAGCACTCGCCCCGGCCCGAGCGGTAGGGCTCAGCGCACCGGGTCCTGCGCGTCGGTGTCCGCACCGTCGTGGTAGTCGGTGGCGACCGGGGGCCGGTGCGAGTCCGTGCCCTCGGCGTACGGGTCCGCCGTCCCGTCGTCGGACTCCTGGTCGTAGGCCGGCGCCGGGGCTGATTCCCCACGGATCAGGGCGAGCGCGGCGGGTAGATCGTCGGGCTGCACCAGTACCTCGCGAGCCTTCGAGCCCTCCGACGGCCCCACGATCTCGCGGGACTCGAGGAGGTCCATGAGCCGCCCCGCCTTCGCGAAGCCGACCCGCAGCTTGCGCTGCAGCATCGACGTGGAGCCGAACTGCGTGGAGACCACCAGCTCCGCCGCCTGGAGGAGCAGGTCGAGGTCGTCGCCGATGTCGTCGTCGATCTGCTTCTTCGCGGCGGCCGGCGCCGTGACGTCCTGGCGGTAGACCGGCTTGAGCTGCGACTTCACGTGCTCGACGACGGCGTGCACCTCGGACTCGGTGACCCAGGCCCCCTGCACACGCATCGGCTTGGCGGCCCCCATCGGCAGGAACAGGGCGTCACCCTGGCCGATGAGCTTCTCGGCCCCCGGCTGGTCCAGCACGACGCGCGAGTCGGTGACCGAGGACGTCGCGAACGCGAGCCGCGATGGCACGTTGGCCTTGATCAGCCCCGTGACGACGTCGACGGACGGCCGCTGCGTCGCCAGGACCAGGTGGATCCCGGCCGCACGTGCCAGCTGGGTGATGCGCTGGATCGAGGCCTCGACGTCCCGGGGGGCGACCATCATCAGGTCCGCCAGCTCGTCGACGACGACCAGCAGGTACGGGTACGGAGCGATCTTGCGCTCCGAGCCCGGCAGGGGCTTGACCTTGCCGGAGCGGACCCCGGCGTTGAAGTCGTCGATGTGCTTGAAGCCGAACGTCGCGAGGTCGTCGTACCGGGCGTCCATCTCGCGCACGACCCACTCGAGCGCCTCGGCCGCCTTCTTGGGGCTCGTGATGATGGGGGTGATGAGGTGCGGGATGCCCTCGTAGATCGTCAGCTCGACACGCTTGGGGTCCACCAGGACCAGTCGCACCTGCTCCGGCGTCGCCCGCATGAGGATCGAGGTGATCATCGAGTTGATGAAGCTCGACTTGCCGGCGCCGGTCGCACCCGCGACGAGGATGTGCGGCATCTTCGCCAGGTTGGCGACCACGAACCCGCCCTCGACGTCCTTGCCGACGCCCATGACCATCGCGTGCTCGGTGCGGCGTGCCGCCGACGAGCGCAGGACGTCGCCGAGGACCACCGTCTCGCGGTCCGAGTTGGGGATCTCGATGCCGATCGCCGACTTGCCCGGGATGGGCGACAGGATCCGCACGTCGGCGCTCGCCACCGCGTAGGCGATGTTGTTGGACAACGAGGTGATGCGCTCGACCTTCGTCTTCGCGCCGACCTCGACCTCGTACCGGGTCACCGTGGGGCCGCGGGTGAAGTTCGTGACCTCGGCGTCCACGCCGAAGTCGGCGAAGACCTTGGTCAGCGACTCGACGACCCGGTCGTTCACCGCGGAGCGCGTCTTGTGGGGCGCGCCCTCGACCAGGGCCTCCTCGCTCGGCAGCAGGTAGACCGTGTCGCCCGAGAGCATCGGTTGCTCCGCGCGACCTGCCGGGGCGGGCGACGGCTCGGGTGCGCTGCGCGGGGCGTCCGCCGCGGCGGCCGGGACGATGGTGCCGGAAGGCTTCGTCCCGGACGGCACCCGCTGCGTGGCGGCCGTGCCGTCACCCTTGCGGCGCCCGGCCGAGCTCGGGCTCCCGGCAGGGTCGAGCGTGGCGGCCTTCTCGAAGGCCTCGTCGCCGGCGTACTGGTCCAGCTCGGCCGCGGCGGCGTCCGCCGCACGCTCGGCCTTGGTGCGGCGCTTGCGCCGCTTGCGCGGCGTGGCCGCGTCGTCCGACCCGTCGTGCGCCGAGACGCCGTCGGCGAGCCGCAGCCGGTCGTCGGACGCCTCGTCCTCGTGGTGGTTCCCGGTCAGGCGGTCGTACAGGCCGCGCACCCGTTCGGGGATGCGGTGGACGGGCGTCGCGGTGACGACGAGCAGCCCGAAGAAGCCGAGCAGGAGGAAGAGCGGGACCGCCACCCAGGTGGTGACCCCGATGACGACGGGGGTCGCGGCGAGGTAGCCGATGATGCCGCCGGCCTCCTGCACCTGCGCGAAGCCGTCACGCGGCGACGGGGTCCCCTCGGCGATCGCCACCAGCGAGCAGACAGAGACGACGAGGAGGCTCAGCCCGATGGCGACGCGAGAGTTCGCGCGGCCGCGCTCGGGGTGCCGCATCACCCGGACCCCTAGCCAGATCAGCAGCACCGGGACGGCCACGCCGGCCAGGCCCACGGTGCCCGCCACGACGGCATGGACGACCAGACCGAACGTCCCGGGGATCCCCCACCACTCGCGCGCGGCCACGACGAGCGCGACGGCGATGAGGAAGAAGGCGACGCCGTCCCGACGGTGCTCCGGTTCCAGGTCTCTCGCTCCCTTGGTGATCGTGCGTGTCACGGTGCCCAGGCCGTGCGCGACGCCCAGGTAGGCACCACGCACCATCCGGACCGGCCACGGCGGACCGCTGCGGGCCGGTCGCCGCCCGGACGCCCGCGCACCGCGCGAGGCTCCTGAGCGGGCCGACGACGACCGTGCGGACGCGCCACGTCCCGAGGCGGACGACGAGGCGCGCCGCCCCGTCCGTGCCCCGCCCCGCGCAGCCCCGGAGTTCTTCCGGGCGGTCGTCCGGGTCGCCATGATCCTCTCACCGTACCCGGGCGCCTCCGCCCGGCGCCGCAGGTCGCGGGCGCGTGTCACACCCGCCGGGCGTGAGCACGGTCACGTGCGTCAGCCGCCGGGCAGGCCCGGCCCTCGTCAGCCGGCCAGGAGTGACCGCTGCGCGGCCGTGACCTCGCGGACGACGCGGATCCACAGCACCAGGGCGACGGCGACCGCGGCGGTCGCGACGCCGTCCAGCACGGGAAGCAGCCCGGGGTCGGACCGGCTGAACCCGGAGGTGATGAACGCCGCCCTGTTCGACGCCCACAGCATGACGAGCCAGCTCACCCACCACAGCCCGAGCCCCGGCATCCGCCGCAGGCCGGTGGTCCCCTGACGCACGTCCCGCACGACCTGGTACGGGAACCACAACGACACCACCGGCACCAACCAGCCCAGCCAGATCCACACGACGCCCCGGACGTGCCGTTCCTGCGGCCTCGCGGCGACGGCGATCTGACGGCTGCGGTGGAGCCAGAGGCACGTGACGACGAACGCTGCGAGCTGCACCGGGAGAAGCAGGGTGGCGAAGCTGTCGTAGGTGGTCCAGACGTCGCCGGGGCTCGCCCCCGCGTCGACGGCACGGCTGAACTCCTGGGCCGCGCCGGACGACGACGCGAACATCAGCACCTGGACCAGCCCCCAGGCGGACGCCAGCGCGACGGACCATGTCGCCAGCCCCGTCGGAGCGACCCGGGTCGGCGCCGGCTGGCCCCACGGGTCCGAAGGGCCGGACGTCCTGCCACCCGCCGGCGACACCGGAGCGTGGGCCCCGTACGTGGGCTCCACGGGACGGGCCGGAGGGGTCGCGCGCGCTGGCGTGACCGACGGCGGAGCGAAAGGGTCAGGATCGGACATCTGTTCCTCCACAAGACGGACAAGTCGCGCGAGGATAGCGCAAACTGGCACATCCAGGTCGCCGCGGGTCGATCGAGGGTCGACCGAAGGTCCCTCGTCGGCTCAGGCCTCGACGACGACCGGGACGATCATCGGACGACGGCGCAGCCGCCGGTTGACCCACTGGCCGATGACGCGCCGCATCACCTGCTGCAGCTGGTGGGTGTCGGTCGCGCCCCCGGCGATCGCGTCCTCGAGCGCCTTGACGACGTCCGGCTGGATCTCGTCGAAGACCGCCGCACCCTCGGCCATGCCGCGCGCGAGGATCTGCGGGCCCGCGAGCACCTTGCCGGTGGCCGAGTCCACGACGGCGAAGACGGACACGAAGCCCTCCTCGCTGAGCACCCGGCGGTCCTTGAGCTCGTTCTCGGTGACCTCGCCGACCGACGACCCGTCGACGAACACGTACCCGCAGGGCACGGCACCGACCACGGTGGCGCGCCCGTCGACCAGGTCCACGACGACGCCGTCCTCCGCCAGCACGACGCGGTCGGCGGGGATGCCGGTCTTCACCGCGAGCGCCGCGTTGGCCACGAGGTGCCGCACCTCGCCGTGCACGGGCATGACGTTCTGGGGCTTGATGATGTTGTAGCAGTAGAGCAGCTCGCCCGCGCTGGCGTGGCCCGAGACGTGGACCTTCGCGTTGCCCGAGTGCACGACGCGTGCGCCGAGCCGCGTGAGGCCGTTGATGACTCGGAACACGGAGTTCTCGTTGCCGGGGATCAAGGAGCTGGCGAGGATCACCGTGTCGCCGTGCCCGATCTTGACGCGGTGGTCGCCGTTCGCCATCCGGCTCAGCGCCGCCATCGGCTCGCCCTGCGAGCCGGTGCACATGTACACCAGCTCGTCGTCCGGGATGTCGCCGGTCCGCTTGAGGTCGACGAGCACTCCGGGCGGCACGTCGAGATAGCCGAGCTCGGCCGCGATGCCCATGTTGCGGATCATCGAGCGACCCGCGAGCGCGACCTTGCGCCCGTGCGCGTGGGCGGCATTGAGGACCTGCTGGACGCGGTGGACGTGCGAGGAGAACGAGGCGACGACGATGCGCTTCTCCGCCTGGGCGAACACGCTGTCCAGGACGGGCCCGATCTCGACCTCGTGGGTGACGAAGCCCGGGACCTCGGCGTTGGTGGAGTCCACCATGAAGAGGTCGACACCCTGCTCACCCAGGCGCGCGAAGGCCCGCAGATCCGTGACACGGCCGTCCAGCGGGAGCTGGTCCATCTTGAAGTCGCCGGTGTGCAGGACCGTGCCCGCACCCGTGGTGACGGCCACGGCGAGCGCGTCGGGGATGGAGTGGTTGACGGCGACGAACTCGAGGCCGAAGACGCCGAGCCGCACCGTGTCGTTCTCGGCGACGACCCGCGTCACCGGCCTGATGCGGTGCTCCTTCAGCTTCGCCTCGAGGAACGCGAGCGTGAGCTGCGAGCCGTAGATCGGGATGTCGCGACGGCGCCGCAGCAGGTAGGGCACGGCGCCGATGTGGTCCTCGTGGCCGTGGGTGAGGACGATCGCCTCGATGTCGTCGAGCCGGCCGGAAAGGTACTCGAAGTCCGGCAGGATCAAGTCGACGCCGGGCTGGTGGTCCTCGGGGAACAGGACGCCGCAATCGATGATCAGCAGCCGGCCGTCGTACTCGAGGACGGCCATGTTCCGGCCGACCTCGCCGAGCCCGCCGAGCGCCACGATGCGCAGCCCGCCGGCGGGCAGCTCGGGAGGAAGAGGGAGTTCGGGGTGAGGGTGGCTCACGTGGCCTCCTGGCCTGTGGGGTTACGGGACGGTGGTGGCGGCGTCCAGGACACCGCCGGCGATGAGGGCAGCGCGCATCATGGCGACGTCGGCGTCGGTGGCGGCGACGTTCGGCAGGCGCAGCTCGCGGTTGCCCACGGCACCGAGCAGCTCGAGGGCGGCCTTGGTCATGCCGGCCTGGGCACCGGCACCGTTGATGGCGGCGATGACGGGCAGCGTCGTGCAGAAGGTCTCGAGCGCGCCGGCGTGGTCTCCGGCGTCGAAGCGCCGCACGACCTCGGCGAACTGCCCGGCCACCACGTGGGCGGAGACGGAGACGATCCCGGCACCACCGTGGGAGAGGAAGGGCAGCAGCAGCGTGTCGTCGCCCGAGTACCAGGCGAGACCCGTGGCGGCACGCAGCGCGGGGACGCCGGTCAGGTCGCCGGTGGCATCCTTGGTCGCGACCACCCGCGGGTGCGCGGCGATGCGCTCGTACGTCGCCGGCGCGATGCGCACGCCCGCACGGCCCGGGATGTCGTACAGCATGACGGGCAGCTCGGTCGCGTCCGCGACCGCTGCGAAGTGGCGGTAGAGACCCTCCTGCGTCGGGCGGGAGTAGTACGGCGAGACGACGAGCAGGCCGTCCGCGCCGGCCTCCGCAGCCTGCTCGGCCATGCGCACGGCGTGCGCCGTGTCGTTCGACCCGGCCCCGGAGAGCACCGCCGCACGGTCGCCGACGGCGTCGACGACGGCGCGCACGAGCGCCGCCTTCTCGGGGGTGTGGGTCGCGGGCGCCTCGCCCGTGGTCCCCGACAGCACGAGGCCGTCGTTCCCCTCGTCGACCAGGCGCCGCGCCAGCGACGCCGCGGCCTTCAGATCGATCTCCCCGGTGCTCGTCATGGGCGTGACCATCGCGGTGAGAACCGCGCCGAAAGGGCGCGCAGGGGTGCCGGGCAGCGTCATGGGGACACCGTACCGTTCGGTACTCCCTCCTGGTGCCCCTGTCCACGGGTTCGCGACCGGCGGGATGAGACGTCGTGCCAGGGTGCCGTGCGCCGCCTGCCAGGGCTGTTGCGGCGACCCGGTGCCCGCACATACTGGATGGTATGACTGCGACGACGACCCTCTCCTCCGTGCGTGACGCCCCGACCCAGGTCCTCGTCGGCGGCGAGTGGCGACCGGCATCGGGCGGCTCCACCTTCGAGGTCGTGGACCCCGCCACCGAAGAGGTCCTGACGAGCGTGGCGGACGGCACGGGCGACGACGGCATCGCCGCCCTGGCGGCCGCGCACGACGCCGCGCCGGCCTGGGCCGCGGTACCGCCCCGAGACCGCTCGGAGCTGCTGCGGGCCTGCTTCGAGGCGATCGTGGAGCGCACCGACGAGCTCGCCGCACTCATCACCGCGGAGGGCGGCAAGCCGCTCGCCGAGTCCCGGGCCGAGGTCGCGTACGGTGCCGAGTTCTTCCGCTGGTTCGCGGAGGAGGCGGTGCGGGCGCCAGGGATGATGCGCACCGCGCCGGCCGGGAGCAACCACCAGCTCGTGCACCGCCGGCCCGTCGGCCCGTCGCTGCTGATCACGCCGTGGAACTTCCCGATCGCCATGGCCACGCGCAAGATCGGACCCGCCCTCGCCGCGGGGTGCCCGGTGGTGATCAAGCCCGCGCAGCTCACGCCGCTGACCACCATGGCGGTCGCCGAGATCCTCCGTGCGGAGCTCGCCGCACGGGACCTGCCCACCGGCGTGGTGAACGTGGTGCCCACGTCGTCGGCGAAGACGGTGACCGAGCCGGTGATCGCCGACGGCCGCCTGCGCAAGCTCTCGTTCACAGGGTCGACGGGTGTCGGGCGGGTCCTGCTCGGGCAGGCCGCCGAGCAGGTGCTCAACTGCTCCATGGAGCTGGGCGGCAACGCGCCGTTCGTCGTCTTCGGCGACGCCGACCTCGACGCAGCCGTGGAGGGCGCGATGGTCGCCAAGCTGCGCAACGGCGGACAGTCCTGCGTCGCGGCCAACCGCTTCCTGGTGCACGGCTCGCTCGCGGACGAGTTCGCCGAACGGCTCGCCGAGCGGTTCGCCGGGCTGAGCGTGGGTCCGGGTGCTGAGGGACACGACGTCGGCCCCCTGATCGGCGCGAGCGCCGTCGACAAGGTCGACGAGCTCGTGACCGACGCGACCGATCGCGGTGCGCGTGCGGTCGCGGGTGGCGCGCGGCCGGACCGCAAGGGCTACTTCTACTCCCCCACCGTGCTCGCGGGCACCCCTGCCGACGCCCGCTGCGTCACCGAGGAGATCTTCGGTCCCGTCGCGCCCGTCGTCGCCTTCGACGACGTCGACGAGGGGATCGCCCTGGCAAACGGGACCGAGTACGGCCTCGCCGCCTACGCCTACACCCGCGACGTGGACCTCGCGATGCGGGCCGCGCACGAGATCGACGCGGGCATGATCGGCATCAACCGCGGCATGGTCTCGGACGCGAGCGCACCGTTCGGCGGGGTCAAGCAGTCCGGTCTGGGTCGCGAGGGCGGGGCAGCCGGACTGGAGGAGTACCAGGAGTCGGTGTACGTCGCGTTGTGACGAGCCCCCCGGACCATGGTTTCCTGTGGCCGTGAGCCGTCCATCCTCTCCCGAGGTCTCCGCCGCCGTCCGGCAGGGCGTCAGCGTGGCCGTGGCCACGGGCCTGTACGGGATCTCGTTCGGCGCCCTGGCCGTGGTCGCCGGCCTGACCGTGGCGCAGACCGCCGTCCTGAGCCTCCTGCTGTTCACGGGCGGCTCCCAGTTCGCCCTCATCGGCGTCGTCGCCGCCGGCGGGTCGCCCGTCGCGGCCGTGGCGACGTCGACGCTGCTCGGTGCGCGCAACATGCTCTACGGCGCCGTCGTCTCCCCTCTGCTGTCCCTGCGGGGCTGGCGCCGGGCGGCAGCCGCCCATCTGACGATCGACGAGTCGACGGCGGTCGCCGTCGGGCAGCGCACGCCCGCGGCGGTCCGCGCCGGGTTCTGGACGGCCGGCGTCGGGGTCTTCGTGCTGTGGAACGCCTTCACGCTGGCGGGTGCGCTGGCCGGTGACGCCCTCGGCGACCCGCGGGCGTGGGGCCTCGACGCTGCCGCGGGGGCGGCGTTCCTCGCGCTGGTGTGGCCCCGCCTCGCCGAGCGCCGGGCGCAGGTCGTGGCAGGGCTGGCCGTCGTGGTCACGCTGGCGCTGGTCCCGGTCGCGCCGGCCGGGGTCCCGGTGCTCGCCGCGGCGGCCGTCGCCGTCGTGGCCGGAGCCGTCGCCCCTGCCGCACCGCGCCGCACGACCAGCGAGGACGACCGATGACCACGACCATGCTGTGGATCACCGTGCTCCTCGCCTCGCTCGCCAGCTTCGGCCTGAAGCTCGCCGGCCACCTGATACCGGAGCACTGGCTGGCCACCCAGCGGGTGCAGCGCACGTCGACGCTCGTGACCGTGGCACTGCTCGTCTCGTTGGTCGTCGTGCAGACGTTCGCCGACGGCGCGTTGGTCGTCGTCGACGCCCGCGTCCCGGCCCTCGCGGTCGCAGCCGTCGCCCTGGCCCTGCGGGCGCCGTTCATCGTGGTGGTCGTGCTCGCGGCGGCCGCCGCCGCCGGCCTGCGGGCGCTCGGGTGGGGCTGAGGCCGGGCGCACGACCCACCTCCCCGCGCCCCGAGGTGGCTCTCGCCCGCTGGTCGCTCATGGCGCAGTTCGCGCTGTTCGGTGTGCTGGGCACGTCCTGGATGAGCCGCCTGCCCTCGATCCGGTCCGAGCTGGGGCTCAGCGCGGGCCAGCTCGGCTCGCTCCTGGTCGTCGGCGGAGCCGGCTCGCTCCTCGCGGTGCTCGTCGCCGGGGCCGTCGTCGCGCGGTTCGGCAGCCGGCGCACGCTCGTCGCGGCCACGGCGGGCAACGCGGTGGGCTTCGGGCTCCTCGCGCTCGCGACGACCACCGCCAACATCCCGCTGTTCGCCGTCGGGGCGTGCCTGAACGGGATGTGCGGAGCCCTGACCAACATCCCCATCAACATCAGTGCCGCCGGCGTGGAACGTGCCGTCGGGCGGGCCATCCTCCCCCACTTCCACGCGGCGTTCTCCGTCGGGGCCGCCCTCGGTGCGCTCGTCGGCGCCGCCTTCGCCTGGTCGGGAGCGCACGTCGCCGTCCAGCTCGTCGTGGTGGTCGCCGTCGTGACCGTCGTGCGTGCCCTGCTCGTCGTCCCCTCGACGAGGTTGGCCCCGCCCCGCGACCAGGCGCCCGCCGACGGAGCACCAGCGCGTCGCGGCGGCGGGGTGCGAGCCGCCATGGCCGCCTGGCGCGAGCCCCGCACGCTGCTGGTGGGTCTGGTGCTCCTCGCCGCGTCCCTCTCGGAAGGGTCCGCCGGGACCTGGCTGTCCCTCGCCGTCGTCGACGGGTTCGCCGCCCGCGAGGCGGTCGGCGCCGTCGCCTACGGGACGTTCGTCGCGTCGATGACCGTCGTCCGGTTCGCGGGCACAGGCCTGATCGACCGCTACGGGAGGGTGACCGTGCTCCGCGTGTCGGGGGCGTCCGCGCTGCTCGGGCTGCTCCTCTTCGGGCTCTCGCCCACCCTCGCCCTGGCCTGGGCCGGGATCGTGCTCTGGGGCTGCGGCGCCGCGCTCGCGAACCCGATCGCCATCTCCGCGGCCTCCGACGAACCTACCCACGCCGCGCCCCGCGTCGCGGTCGCGACCTCGTTCTCGACCGTGGCGATGCTTGCCGCCCCACCCCTGCTCGGCCTGCTGGCCGACCAGGTGGGCGTGCGCTCGGCCCTGCTCGTCATCTGCGGCGCCGTGGTGCTCAGCCTCGCGGTGGCGGGCCAGGTCCGGCCCCCGCAACACCGGGCCGCGGCGCCCGCCGACGACTGACGAGCACCTAGGGTGGTGCCCATGGCACTGTTCCGCGAGACCGCCGACGTCTCCGTCCGCCCCGCAGTCCCCGGCGACGAGGAAGCGGTGACGCGGGTCCAGGTCGAGGCCTGGCGGGCGACCCACGCCGACACGCTCGGTGACGCCGTCGACGCCCTCGACGAGCAGACCATGGTGGAGCGGTGGACGGACGCGATCTCGCGGCCGCCCGGGCCGGGCTTCGCCGTGCTCGTCGCGCTGGACGGACCGCGGGTCGTCGGTTTCGCCGCCGTCGGCCCAGGGCAGGTCATGGCCCTGGAGGTCGCCCCGGACCACCGGCTCGCCGGGCACGGCTCCCGACTGCTCGCCGCCGCCGTCGACCGGCTGCGCACCGACGGCTCGCAGGAGGTCGTCACCTGGGTGCTCGACGGCGACGAGGGCCGCGAACGCTTCCTGTCCTCGTCCGGCCTCGGTCCCGACGGCGTCGACCGTGCGCTCGCCACCGGCGCGCGGGACGTCGTCGAGCGCCGCTGGTCGGCGGTCATCTGACCCTGCCGGCACCTCCGGGCGTCTCCCGCGGCTCGTCGCCCCCGGTCGTGTCGTCCACGGGGGTCGAGACGGACGGCGGGCCGTCCGTGGTCCCCCGCGACGCCGGCCCGGCCACCGCCGCCGGGGCGGCCTGCGGGTTCGCGGAGCCCAGCACCGAGCCGCCCGTCACGACGACGCCGACCCGCTCCGCCTGCTCTCGCAGCCCCCACAGCTCGCGGGAGACCGAGCGGACCGCGAACCCGGACACCAGGTGGATCGAGCCCGCCACGAAGGCGAACAGCGCGAACACGATGGTCACCAGCCGCAGCACGTCCAGCAGGTCGAGCGGGCGGGTGACGAGCAGCAGACCGAACAGCCCCGCCGTGAGGCCGGACGTGATCATCCACGGCCAGCCGAGGTCACGGTTGCGGGCCAGGGCGGCGCCCCCGACGACGGTGACGATCCCGAGCACGATCGCCCAGCTGGCCAGGACGTAGTACAGCGGCGTCGGCTCCAGGTCGGGCCAGAACGCGACGGCCACGCCGAAGAGGACGTTGACGCCCGCCTGCGCCAGCCACCACGCCGAGCCGACCTGACGGCGGTGCACGAACCACTGCACCACCACCAGCACCGCGTCGAGCACGAGGAACGCGCCGACGAGCACCCGCAGCACCTCGAGCTCACCGAGCGGCTCGATCATCAGCAGCAGCCCGAGCACCACGAAGGCGATCCCGCGGACCACGGGCAGCCACCAGACCCGTCGGAACGGGTTGCGGAACGTGCCGCCGGCGCCGTCCTGCGTCCCGGCCTCCCCGTCGTCGGGCGCCATGCGCGATCCTCTCGTCGTCGACTGCTGACCTGCGCTCAGGCTACGAGCGCTCCCGCGTCCGTGCACGGCAGCGCGTGCGCGGGAGCGGCGGCCGGTGAGGATGACACGATGAGTCGGTGCCGCCGTCAGCCTCCTCCACCCGCACCGTCCGCGACGCCGCCGGCGGGATCACGGTCCTCGCGGTGGCGAACTTCGTCGCCATCACCACCGAGGTGCTGCCCGTCGGCCTGCTGCCGCAGCTCGCCCGCGGCGTCGGCGTCTCCGAGTCGACGGCCGGGCTCCTCGTCACCGTCTACGCCCTCGTCGTCGCGGTCTGTGCCGTCCCGCTGACCCTGGCCACGCAACGGTTCCCGCGCAAGCCGCTGCTCCTGGTCACGCTCGCCACCTACGTGGCCGGCAACCTGCTCGTCGCCGTCGCCCCGACCTACGCCGTCATGGCGGCCGGACGCACCATCGGCGGGATCGGCCACGCCGTCTTCTTCTCGGTGTCGATCGCGTACGCCGCCCGCCTCGTGGGTCCCCTGTACACCGGCCGGGCACTGACGCTCGTCACCGCCGGCGGCACGATGGGATTCGTCCTGGGCGTGCCGCTCTCGACGTCGCTGGGCACGGCGGTCGGCTGGCGCTGGTCGTTCGCGCTGCTCGGTGGCGTCTGCGCCCTCACGGCGGTGCTGGTGGCACGCCTGCTGCCCGCGGTCGACGTCGGCCCGCCGCCGGCTCGCGACCGCTCGGCCGCCCGCCAGGGACGCCGGCGGCTGGGCGTCGTCGTCGGCACCAACACGGTGCTGTTCGGCGGGCACTACACCGTGTACACCTACGTCTCGGTGCTGCTGCTGGCGACCGGGCTGTCCGAGGCGGCGGTCGGTCCCGTGCTCCTGCTCTTCGGCGCACTGGGGCTCGTCGGGCTGTGGGCGGCGGCCCGCTACCTGGACCGCACGCCCCGCGCCCTGACCATCACGGCGATGGCCACGATCGTCGGCTCGCTGACCGTCCTCGCCGTGGTCCTGCCCCAGCCGGTGGGCGTCCTCGTGGCCGGCGGCGTGTGGCTCGCCGCGTTCGGGGCGATCCCCGCGACCTTCCAGGCGGCGGCGTTGCGCACGCAGGGCGCGACGGCGGACGTCGCCGGGGCGTTCGTCAACGGGACCTCGAACCTCGGCATCGGCCTCGGGGCCGCCCTCGGAGCCGGCGTCGTGGCCGGTCCTGGCGGCAGCGTGCTGGCACTGACAGGTGCGGGCGTGGTCGCCGTGGCGTGCGTCGTCGTGCTCGTGGCGCGCGGCGCGTTCCCGCAGGACCCGGCGGCGGTCGGGACCGACCCGGGGCGGTAGCCCGCCGGGCACAGGACGGCTGGCGGCGTCAGTCGCGCGGCCTGAAGAGCGCCGAGGCCTGCCGCAGGGCGGCGCGCGCACGACGGCGGTCCCCCGCAGCGTCGTAGGCGAAGGCCAGGCGATACCAGGTGCGCCAGTCCTTCGGCGCGGCGTCCACCGCGTCCCGGAACTGCGCGAACGCCGCGTCCGCGGCCGCCCGGTCGATCCTGCCGCCCGCAGAGCGCGGAAGATCGTCCACCGGGAGCTGGCCGTCCGCCGCCAGCTCGTCAGCCATGCGCTGCACGCGTGCGGCCAGCCAGAACTCACGGGCGACGAGCCCGATCACCAGCAGCGGGATGACCAGCACGGCGAGGCCGATGCCGATCAGCAGCGGCTCGCCGCTGCCCAGCATGGCTGCGCCGCGCTCCGCGATCGCCACCACGTACAGCGCCAGGAGGGCGGTGACGGCGAGCGCGCCGACCAGCCCGCGAGGCAGCCTGCGCCGGACGCCCTCCGGAGCGCCGCCGTCGGTCACGACAGGTCCAGCACGTTCTCGAGGCCCACGGTCAGGCCGGGCCGAGAGGTGATCTCGCGAACGGCCACCAGGACGCCCGGCATGAAGCTGGCCCGGTCGAAGGAGTCCTGGCGGATCGTCAGCTGCTCACCGGCGTTGCCGAAGAGGATCTCCTCGTGTGCCACCAGCCCGCGCAGCCGCACCGCGTGCACCCGGACGCCGTCGACGTCCGCACCCCGTGCGTCCCAGCCGTCCTGGGTCGCGTCGGGCGACGGGCCGAGCCCGGCGTCGGCCCGGGCGGAAGCGATCGCCGCGGCGGTGTGGCGGGCCGTGCCGGAGGGCGCGTCGACCTTGTCCGGGTGGTGCAGCTCGACGACCTCGGCCGACTCGAAGTAGCGCGCCGCCTTGGCCGCGAACGTCATCGCGAGCACCGCGGAGAGCCCGAAGTTGGGTGCGATGAGCACCCCGAGCCCCCCACCGGTGCCCTCGGCGTCCAGCCGCTCGAGGTGCTCCACCACCCGGCCTCGGGACGCGTCGTCCCACCCGGTGGTACCGACCACCACGTGGGCCCCGGCGTCCAGGGCGGCATGGACGTTGGCCTCCGTCACCGCCGGGACCGTGAAGTCCACCGCGACGTCCGCGCCGGCGTCCCGGACCCCGACCTCGACGTCGTCCCCCGCGTCCAGGCGGGCGACGAGCTCGAGGCCGTCCGCCTCCTCGACGGCGGCGCACGTCTGGGCGCCCATGCGCCCGGCGGCGCCGATGACCGCCACACGGACGGTGCTGCTGGTGCTCACGATGGTCTCCTCATTCTCCGAAGGGGCCGACGCGCACCACCGAGCGCGGGCGCGACGCGAGATCGGCGGCCAGCTCCCGCACGTCGGTGGCGGTGACGGCACGGATGCGTGCCAACGACTCGTCGACCGTCACGAGCTCGCCGAGCACGAGCTCCGCGCGGCCCAGCCGGCTCATGCGCGACCCGGAGTCCTCCAGGCCGAGGACCATGCCGCCGGAGAGCTGACCGACGGAACGCTCGAGCTCGGCGTCCGTGATGCCGTCGGCCGCGAGACGCTCCAGCTCGGCCACCATCAGCGTGGTGACCTGGTCGACCTTGCCGGGGGCGCAGCCGGCGTAGAGACCGAACAGCCCCAGCCCGCCGTGCCCCTGCCCGAACGAGTAGGTGGCGTACGCCAGGCCGCGCTTCTCCCGGATCTCCTGGAACAACCGGGACGACATCCCGCCACCGAGTGCGGCGTGCATCACCGTGGAGGCGAACCGCCGGTCGTCGGAGGCGCTGAGCCCGGTGCCGCCGACGATCACGTTGGCCTGCTCGACCTGCCGGCGGATCGTCAGCTCGACGCCGGCGGCGGGCACGCCGACGGCGTCCGGGGCGCTCGACCGACGCCCACGAGGCAGGCCCGCCGGATCGAGGTCCCACCCGCCGGCCACGAGCGCGTCACCGACCTGCTGCACGATCGTATCGTGGTCCACGCCGCCGGCCGCGGCGACCACGAGGGTCTCCGGGCGGTAGTGCCACCGGTAGTGCTCCAGCACCGCGTCGCGAGGCACGGCGCGGATCGTGTCGGGGGTCCCGCCGATCGGGCGGCCGAGCGGGTGCGTGCCGAGGGCCGCCGCGGCGAACTCCTCGTGGACGACCTCGCCCGGGTCGTCGTCCGTCATCGCGATCTCTTCGAGGATGACGCCACGCTCGGTCTCGAGCTCGTCGGCGTCGAGGCGCGCGGAGGTGACCATGTCGGCGATCACCTCGATCGCCATGGGGACGTCGTCGTCGAGCACCCGCGCGTAGTAGCAGGTGTACTCCTTGCCGGTGGCGGCGTTCGCCTCGCCGCCGACGGCGTCGAACGCCTCGGCGATGTCGAGCGCGGAGCGGGTGCGGGTGCCCTTGAAGAGCAGGTGCTCGAGGAAGTGCGTGGAACCGTGGTGGCCGTCGGTCTCGTCGCGCGAACCGACCCCGACCCAGGCCCCGACGGTGGCCGAACGGAGCCCTGGCATGTGCTCGGTGAGCACACGCACACCGCCGGGCAGGACGCTGCGACGGATCGTCGCGCCGTCCTGCCCGGCGGTCAGCTCGGCACCGGGCTGGCCCGCTCCGACGAGCGGGAGGTGCTGGCTCATACGGTCGATCAGGCCTCGCCCTGCGGCTCGGACTGCTCGTCGGCCCCTGTCGCGGCCTCGGCCTTCTCGTCGTCCTCGGTGACGGCGACGAGCGAGAGCTTGCCCCGCGGGTCGATCTCACCGATCTCGACCTGGATCTTCTGGCCGATGGACAGCACGTCGTCGACGTTCTCGACCCGCTTGCCGCCCACGAGCTTGCGGAGCTGGCTGATGTGCAGCAGCCCGTCCTTGCCCGGGGAGAGCGAGATGAACGCACCGAACGACGTCGTCTTGACGACCGTGCCGACGAAGCGCTCGCCGACCTCCGGCACGTGCGGGTTGGCGATCGCGTTGATCGCCGCGCGCGCGGCCTCGGCCGACGGACCGTCGGTCGCGCCGATGTAGACCGTGCCGTCGTCCTCGATGGAGATGTCGGCGCCGGTCTCCTCCTGGATCTGGTTGATCATCTTGCCCTTGGGCCCGATGACCTCGCCGATCTTGTCCACGGGGACCTTGACGGCGATGACGCGCGGTGCGTTCGGCGACATCTCGTCCGGCACGTCGATCGCCTCGGCGAGGACGTCCAGGATCGTCAGGCGCGCGTCGCGCGCCTGACCCAGCGCGGCCGTCAGGACCGACGCCGGGATGCCGTCCAGCTTGGTGTCGAGCTGGATCGCCGTGACGAACTCGCGGGTACCGGCGACCTTGAAGTCCATGTCGCCGAACGCGTCCTCGGCACCCAGGATGTCGGTCATCGCCGCATAACGGACCTCCTCGCCGTCGCCCGACGGCACCGTGTCGGAGACGAGTCCCATCGCGATGCCCGCCACAGGGGCCTTCAGGGGCACACCGGCGTTGAGCAGCGAGAGCGTCGAGGCGCAGACCGAGCCCATCGATGTCGACCCGTTGGAGCCGAGCGCCTCGGAGACCTGGCGGATCGCGTAGGGGAACTCCTCGCGGCTCGGCAGGACCGGTACCAGGGCACGCTCGGCGAGCGCGCCGTGGCCGATCTCGCGACGCTTCGGGCTGCCGACGCGGCCCGTCTCGCCCGTCGAGTACGGCGGGAAGTTGTAGTTGTGCATGTAGCGCTTGCGCGTGACCGGCCCGAGCGAGTCGATCTGCTGCTCCATGCGCAGCATGTTCAGCGTGGTGACGCCCATGATCTGCGTCTCGCCGCGCTCGAACAGCGCCGAGCCGTGCACCCGGGGCAGCACCTCGACCTCGGCCGACAGCGTGCGGATGTCCGCCAGCCCACGACCGTCGATGCGCACACCCTCGGTGAGGACGCGCTGACGCACCAGCTGCTTCTGCAGCGAGCGGTAGGCGGCCGACAGCTCCTTCTCGCGGCCGTCGAAGCCCGCCTGCAGCTCGCCGAGCATCTGCGACTTGATCTCGTCGAGACGCCCCTCGCGCTCCTGCTTGTCGGCGATCGACAGCGCGTCGCGCAGCGTGCCCGACACGGCCGACTCGACCGCTGAGTACGCGTCGTCGGCGTACTCCGGGAACAGCGGGAACTCCTGGACGTCCTTCGCGGCCTGCTGCGCCAGGGAGATCTGGGCGTCGCACAGCGCGGCGATGAACGGCTTGGAGGCCTCGATACCCTCGGCCACGACCTGCTCGGTGGGCGCCGTGGCGCCCTCGGAACGGATGAGGTTCCAGGCGTCGTCGGTGGCCTCGGCCTCGATCATCGCGATGGCCACGTCGTCGCTGCCGTCGGCCGTGGTGACCTTGCGGCCCGCCACGACCATCTCGAAGACGGCGCGCTCCTTGTCGGAGTGCTTCGGGAACGCGACCCACTGGTCGTCGACGAGCGCGATGCGCACGGCGCCGGCCGGGCCCGAGAACGGCAGACCGGAGATCTGCGTGGACGCGGACGCGGCGTTCATCGCCAGGACGTCGTAGGCGTCGTCCGGGTGCTGAGCCATGACCGTGATGACGATCTGGACCTCGTTGCGCAGCCCCTTGACGAACAGCGGGCGCAGCGGGCGGTCCGTGAGGCGGCACGTGAGGATCGCCTCGGTGGACGGACGTCCCTCGCGACGGAAGAACGACCCGGGGATGCGACCGGCGGCGTACATCCGCTCCTCGACGTCCACCGTCAGCGGGAAGAAGTCGAAGTGGTCCTTGGGGTGCTTACCGACGGCGGTGGTCGACAGCAGCATCGTGTCGCCGTCGAGGTAGGCCGCGACGGCGCCGGCGGCCTGACGGGCCAGCCGGCCCGTCTCGAAACGGATGGTGCGGGTGCCGAAGCGGCCGTTGTCGATGACGGCCTCGGCGGAAGTGATCTCGGGACCCTCCACGGGTGCCCTCCTGATTCTCGAAGGCGCCGCCATCCGAGCGACGGTCTTCGATCGAGGCCCACGGAACCCGCACACCGGACGTACCGGGCGGTTCGGGGGGCCACTACCGAGGACCGGACGACGGCCCGGCGGCGCGGTGTGGGTGTCTTACCAGGACATCACACCAGACCAGCCCGGCCCCTGCGAGAGGGCCGGGCCGGCGAGGTGATGTCAGCGGCGCAGGCCGAGGCGCTCGATGAGCGCGCGGTAGCGCACGATGTCGATCTTCTGCAGGTAGCCCTGCAGGCGGCGGCGCTGGCCGACGAGCAGCAGGAGGCCACGACGCGAGTGGTGGTCGTGCTTGTGCTCCTTGAGGTGCTCGTTCAGGTCGTTGATGCGCTGCGTCAGCAGCGCGATCTGCACCTCGGGCGAGCCGGTGTCGCCCTCGTGAGTCGCGTACTCGGTGATGATGGACTGCTTGGTGGCAGCGTCGAGCGGCATGGCTCTCCCTCTGGTGTCGTTGCGCGGTGCTCCGGGACTTCTTCACCGGGGCGCTCTGGATCCGCGGCCGAACTACGGCACCGCTCATCGTAGCAGCGCGGGGCCCGCTCGCCGGGCCGGGTGACCGGCGTCACCGGCCTCAGGCGACGAGGACCGACCGGGCTCGCGCGACGTCGTCGTGCATCTGCTTCACGAGCGGCTCGATCCCGTCGAACCGGAGGGTGGGCCTCAGGTGCTCGACGAGCTCGAGGACGACCTCCTCGTCGTACAGGTCCAGGTCCGTGCGGTCGAGCACGTACGCCTCGACGCGTCGTTCGACCCCGTCGAACGTCGGGTTGGTCCCGATCGAGATCGCCGCCGGCAGCCGGACGTCGGGATGGCCGGGCTTCTCCGCGGCGAGCGAGGGGCGCCGCAGCCAGCCCGCGTACACGCCGTCCGCGGGCACCATCCCGGCGATCCCGCCGAGGTTCGCGGTCGGGAAGCCGAGCTCGCGTCCGCGCGCGTCGCCGTGGACGACGGTCCCTCGCACCCGGTGCGGGCGGCCGAGCACGTCGGCGGCCTGGGCGGCGTCACCCTCGGCGAGCAGGGCACGCGCCGCCGAGCTCGACCAGCGCTGCCGTGCGCCGGCCGACTCCGGGAGGCACTCGCCCACGTCGTCGACCGCCACGACCTCGAACCCATGCTCACCGCCGAGCTCGACCATCGTCGCCAGCGTGCCGGCGTTGTCGCGACCGAACCGGACGTCGTGGCCGACGACCACGCTGCGGGCGCCGAGACCTTCGGTGAGGTAGCGCGTGACGAACTCCTGCGGGCCCTGCGCCGCGAACCCGAGCGAGTACCGGATGACCAGCACGGCGTCGAGCCCCGTCGCCGCCAGGAGGTCCAGCCGGTCGGCGAGCCCGGTGAGGAGCTCCGGAGCGGCCTGCGGACGGTGCACGACGGCGGGGTGCGGGTCGAACGTCACGGCGACGGCAGCGAGGCCGTCGGCGTGCGCGAGCCGCACCAGCCGCCCGAGGACCGCCTGGTGGCCGCGGTGGACGCCGTCGAAGTTGCCGATCGTGACGGCCGACGGTCCGAAGCCGTCGGGGACCTGGTCCAGGTCCGTGAACACTTGCACGCCGATCGTGCTCCTCGCTCGGGATCTCGTGGGGGCGCCGCGGGTGACACCGACGGACCAGGATAGTCACGTGCCGCAGGGCACGTGGACGGTCAGCCGGCCGGCGCCAGCACCAGGACCGGTCGCGCCAGGCGCTCGCCCCGTCGCGTGGTGTCCTCCAGGAGCGCCACGAGGGTGCCGTCGGGACCGATCCCGGCCTGCGTCCCCTCCGCACCCGAGGGGGCGACCCACTGGCCGTAGCCCAGCGCCGTCGTCTCGGCCGCCGTCAGCTCGCGGACCTCGAACGAGACCCGTGCGGCGTCGGCCGGCGTGAGGGTGGCCAGGACGCCGTCGGCATCGGCCTGCGCCTCCATCTCGGCCAGGGTGCACGCGGCGGCCAGCCCGTAGCCGCCCACCCGTGTGCGGCGCAGCGCGGTGAGGTGCCCGGCCGTGCCGAGGGCTGTGCCCAGGTCGCGGCCGAGGGCGCGCACGTAGGTCCCCGAGGAGACCACGACGCTCACGTCGAGGTCCACCACCGAGGTGCCGTCCGCCGTCACGCCCGGACGCACGGCACGGACGTCGAACGCACTCACCGTCACCGGACGGGCCGCGAGCTCGACGTCCTCGCCGGCACGGGCGCGGTCGTAGGCGCGCCGACCGTCGACCTTGATCGCGCTGACGGTGGTCGGCACCTGCTGGATGTCCCCCGTCAGGGCCGCGACCTCCCGGTCGAGGTCGGCACCGTCGATCCCGGCACCGACCCCGGGCGTCGAGACCACCTCACCCTCGGCGTCGTCCGTGGTGGTGCCGACGCCCAGCCGGATCGTCGCGTCGTAGGCCTTGTCGGCCCCCACCACGTACGTCAGGAGGCGGGTCGCCCGGCCGACGCCGACGACGAGCACGCCGGTGGCCATCGGGTCGAGCGTCCCGGCATGGCCGACCTTGCGCGTCCCGGCCAGCCGCCGGCACCGGCCGACGACGTCGTGGCTCGTCAGGCCGGCGGGCTTGTCGACGACGAGGAAGCCGTCAGCCGCGGTGGGCCGGCGCGGCGGCCGGGGGCGCTGCTCGGCCACGTCAGTCGTCGTCAGCCGTGCGGTAAGGGTCGGCCTCCCCGGCCGGCTCCTTGCCCTCTCGCAACGCCGCCAGCTCGGCGTCGCGACGCCGTGCCTCGAGCAGGGCGGCGTCGAGGTGCGCGGCCGTCTCCGGCACCGAGTCCAGGTGGAACTCGATGCTCGGCGTCAGGCGCGTCTGCGTCTGCTTGCCGACCTCGGACCGGATCATGCCCTTGGCGCTCTCGAGCGCCGCCGCCGTGCCGAGCCGGTCCTCGTCGTCGCCGTAGACCGTGTAGAACACCGCGGCCTGCTGCAGGTCGCCCGTGACACGGACGTCCGTGACCGTGACGAACCCGAGCCGCGGGTCCTTGATCCGCGTGTCGAGCAGCTGCGCGACGATCTCCTTGATGCGGTCCGCCAGCTTGCGGGCCCGTGGGTTCTCGCTCATCCGTACTCCCTCTCGTGACGCCGTCGGACGTGCGGACCTCAGTCGCGCGGGATCTCGCGCATCTCGAAGGTCTCGATGATGTCACCCTCGGTGACGTCGTTGAACGACCCGAGACCGATACCGCACTCGAAGCCCTCGCGGACCTCGGTGACGTCATCCTTCTCGCGACGCAGCGACTCCACGTTCAGGTCGTCACCGACGACCTTGCCGTCGCGCAGGACGCGCGCCTTCGTGTTTCGCCTGATCGTGCCGGACCGGACGATCGAACCGGCGATGTTGCCGAACTTCGAGGAACGGAACACCTGGCGGATCTCGGCGCTGCCGAGCTTCGCCTCCTCGAACTCGGGCTTGAGCATGCCCTTGAGCGCTGCCTCGATCTCGTCGATCGCCTGGTAGATGACCGAGTAGAACTTGACGTCGACGCCCTCGCGCTCCGCCAGGTCCTCGACACGCTCGCCGTAGCGGACGTTGAAGCCGATGATCACGGCGTTGTCCACCGTGGCCAGGTTCACGTCGTTCTGCGTGACGTCGCCGACGCCGCGGTGGATGACGCGCAGGTCCACCTCGTCGCCCACGTCGATCTTGAGCAGCGCGTCCTCCAGGGCCTCGACGGCACCGGAGACATCGCCCTTGAGGACCAGGTTGAGGGTCTCGACCTTGCCCTGCTCGAGCGCCTTGGTGAAGTCCTCGAGGCTGATGCGCTTGCGGCGCTTCGCCAGGAGGGCGGCACGCTCGGCCGCCTCGCGCTTCTCGGCGATCTGACGGGCCGTGCGCTCGTCCGGCGCCACCAGGAAGGTGTCACCGGCGCCCGGCACGGACGCCAGGCCCAGCACCAGGACCGGACGTGCCGGGCCCGCCTGCCGGACGGACTCGCCGTGCTCGTCGAACATCGCGCGCACCCGGCCGTGCGCCGTGCCGGCGACGATCGCGTCGCCGACGTTCAGCGTGCCGGACTGCACGAGCACGGTCGCGACGGAACCGCGACCCTTGTCCAGGTGCGCCTCGATCGCGACACCACGGGCGTCCTTCTCCGGGTTGGCCCGGAGGTCGAGCGCCGCGTCCGCGGTGAGCAGCACGGCCTCGAGCAGGCTGTCGATGCCCTGGCGCTGCAGCGCGGAGACGTCGACGAACATCGTCTCGCCGCCGTACTCCTCGGCCACCAGGTTGTACTCGGTGAGCTGCTGCCGGATCTTGTCCGGGTTCGCGCCCTCCTTGTCCACCTTGTTGACCGCGACCACGATCGGCACGTCGGCCGCCTGGGCGTGGTTCAGCGCCTCGATCGTCTGCGGCATGACGCCGTCGTCCGCGGCCACCACGAGGATCGCGATGTCCGTGACCTTGGCACCACGGGCACGCATGGCGGTGAACGCCTCGTGACCCGGGGTGTCGATGAACGTGACGGCACGGTCGGCACCCTCGTGCTCGGTGTGCACCTGGTACGCACCGATGTGCTGGGTGATCCCGCCCGCTTCACCGGCCACCACATCGGTGGACCGGATGGCGTCGAGGAGCTTCGTCTTACCGTGGTCGACGTGACCCATGACGGTCACGACCGGCGGTCGAGCCATCAGGTCCGCGTCGTCCTCGCCGGCCTCCTCGGCCTCGAGGTCGATGTCGAAGGACCCGAGCAGCTCGCGGTCCTCCTCCTCGGCGGAGACCATCTCGATCCGGTAGCCGAGCTCGACGCCCAGCGTCGCGAAGGTGTCCTCGTCGAGGGACTGCGTGGCCGTGGCCATCTCGCCCAGGTGCATCAGCACCGTGACGAGCGAGGCCGGGTTCGCGTCGATCTTGTCGGCGAAGTCGTTGAGCGACGCACCGTGGCGCAGACGCACCGTGGTGCTGCCGTTGCCGCGCGGGACGCTGACGCCGCCGAGCGACGGCGCCTGCATCTGCTCGAACTCCTGGCGCTTCGCCCGCTTCGACTTGCGCCCCCGGACGGGACGACCGCCGGCGCGACCGAACGCACCCTGCGTGCTGCCACGACCGGCACCGCCACGACCGCGGAACCCGCCACCGCCACCGGGGCGGAAGCCTCCGCGCCCGCCGCCGGGTGCACCACCGGGGCCACCGGGACCGCCGCCCTGGCCACCACGGCCACGGCCACCGCCGCCACCGCGGCCACCGGCTGCCGGGCGCTCGCCCGGACGCGGCATGCTGGTCTTGCCGGGCATCATGCCCGGGTTGGGACGAGGCCCGCCCGGACGCGGCGCCGCGGGGCGGGGACCACCGGGACGCGGACCACCCGAGCGCTCACCCTGGGCCGGGGCTGCCTCGCCACGCTGCGGACGCTGCATGCCCTGCTGCGACGCGTAGGGGTTGTTCCCCGGTCGCGGCGAGCCGGAGCGCTGCATGCCTTGCTTCGAGGCATAGGGGTTGTTGCCGGGGCGCGGCTGACCACCGCGACCGCCGGAACGCTGCTGACCGCCGGGCTTGGAGCCGGGCTTCGGCGCGGCACCCGGCTTGGGGGCGGCACCAGGCTTCGGCGCCGCACCCGGCTTGGGCGCAGCACCGGGCTTCGGCGCGGCGTCGGCCTCGGGCGTCGGCTCCGGGGCGGCGTCGGGCCGCGTCGCACCCGGCTTCGGGGCGGCTTCGGGCTGCGGGGCAGCGTCGGGCTTCGGCGCGGCCTCCTGCTTCGGGGCCGCCTCGGCCGCCGGGGCGGCAGGCTCTGCCGGTGCCGGCTTGGCCGGCGCGTTCCGAGCGCCCGGCTTGGGCGCTCCCGGCTTCTTCGGGGTGGGCTGGGCGCTCTTCGTGCCCTGCTCGCCACCGGCACCCTGGAACTTGCTGCGCATGGTGCGCTCGACCGGTGCCTCGAGCGTCGAGGACGCCGAACGGACGAACTCACCTGACGCCTTCAGCTCGGCCATCAGGGTCTTGCTTTCCACTCCGAGCTGCTTCGCCAGCTCGTGGACGCGGATCTTCGCCACATCTCTCCTGTCTCGGCCCCACCGAGAACAGGCAGGACCGTCGTTAGTACCGAGTACTCATCGCTGGGGACTCATCGGGTGCCCATCGGCTTCTGACCCGCTTCCTTGTCGATGTACGCGTGGTGCGGCCGGACGATGGCGTCCGGTCGTGTCGTGCGTGGCGGCTTGTGCCACGCAGGGGTGTCAACGGTCCTGCTGCTCCAGAAATGCCCGGACGCCCGCGAGGTCGAGCGGAGCGGCAGCGTGCAGAGCACGCGGCACGGCCCGCCGTCGCACGGCGCTCTCCAGGCAGGCGAGGTCCGGATGGATCCAGGCTCCACGCCCCGGCAGGCTCCCACGCACGTCGACGACCACCCGGGTCGCTTCCCGAGGTGCGCCGTCGGACGCCGCGATCACCAGCCGCAGGAGTTCCGACCGCAGGTCACGGGCCCGGCACCCGACACAGGTACGCACCGGCCCTGCCGTCGACGGCGAGGGATGGTGCGGGCGTGCCGAGCCCAGGGCGCGCGGCCCGGTCCCCGTCAGTCTAACGCGACTGGTCATTGCTCTCGACCAGCTCAGGCGTCCTCGCCCGGGGAGGCGGCCGCTGCGGCCTCGTCAGCCCCCTCGTCCGAGCGGATGTCGATCCGCCAGCCCGTGAGCTTCGCGGCGAGCCTCGCGTTCTGCCCTTCCTTGCCGATCGCCAGCGAGAGCTGGTAGTCCGGCACGACGGCGCGGGCGGCCCGAGCATCGGGGTCGACGACGGTGACCGAGCTCACACGTGCCGGTGACAGCGCGTTCGCCACGAACCGTGCCGGGTCGTCGCTGTGGTCGACGAGGTCGATCTTCTCGCCGTGGAGCTCAGCCATCACCGCCCGGACGCGCGAGCCCATCGGGCCGATGCAGGCGCCCTTCGCGTTGAGGCCGGCCACCTTGGAGCGGACCGCGACCTTGGTGCGGTGCCCTGCCTCCCGGGCCACGGCCGTGATCTCCACGGACCCGTCGGCGACCTCCGGGACCTCCAGCTCGAACAGCTTGCGGACGAGCCCCGGGTGGGTTCGGCTGAGCGTGACCTGGGCGCCCTTCATGCCCCGCGAGACCTCCACCACGTAGCCCCGCAGGCGCTCGCCGTGGGTGTACTCCTCGCCCGGTACCTGCTCGTGCGGCGGCAGCACCGCCTCGGTGCCGCCGACGTCCACGAGGATGACCCGGGGGTCACGCCCCTGCTGGATGACGCCGGCGAGGACCTCGCCCTCCTTGCCCCGGAACATGCCGAGCACCTGGTCGTCCTCGGCGTCGCGCAGACGCTGGACGATCACCTGCCGGGCCGTCGCGGTGGCGATGCGTCCGAAGTTCGCGGGCGTGTGGTCGAACTCGGGCCCCAGCTCCACCAGCTCACGACCCTCCGGGTCCTCGGGGTCCGGGGTGCGGATCGCCTCCTGCGCGTACACGGTGACGTGGCCCGACCGGCGGTCGAGCTCGACCCGGGCCTGCTGGTAAGCGTCCGGCGTGCGGTGGTAGGCCGAGAGCAGCGCCTGCTCGATGGCCTCGACCAGGACGTCCAGGCTGATCTCCCTCTCGCGCTCCAGCAGCCTCAGCGTGCTCATGTCGATGTCCATCGTCAGCCTTCCTCACCGTCGCGGGCCGTGCCCGCGTCCTCGTCCTCGAGCCGTTTCAGCTCGACCTCGACCTTGCCCTTGCGCACGTCCGACAACGGGACGCGAGCACCGCCGTCCAGCACCAGCACCAGGCCGTCGCCGGCCTCGACGACGTCGCGCAGGCGACCCGTCGTCGTACCGCCGTCGGCCAGCGTGAGCCGCACCGTCCGCGTCCGGGCGCGGCGGTAGTGCCGCGGCTCCGTCAGCGGGCGGGAGGCGCCCGGCGTCGAGACCTCCAACGTGTACTGGCCGCGCACCACGTCCGTGTCGTCCAGGGTCGACGAGATCTCCCGCGACACGTCACCGAGCCGGTCCGAGTCCAGGCTCCCGACCTCGTCGTCCGGCAGGTCCACCGTGACCCGCACCATCGACCGGTTCCCGGCCCGCACGACGCGCGCGTCCTCCAGGTGCAGCCCGGCGGCCTCGACGACGGGCGAGACCACCGACCCGATGCGTTCGTCCGAGGTATGGCTCCGCTCTGGTGCCATGGATGCCTCCCGTGGGTTCTCCCGCGCCGGGACGTCCCGCGGCCGGTGTGTCGTTGTACGTCGTGCGTCGTCCAGCCTAACGAACGCGGTGCCGCTCGCGTGCCGAACGACCCGCCCCGGCAGGTGGAGGAACGTCACACCCCGACGTGGCAAGATCAGGCACGATGGAACCGCTTCCCGCACCTGCTCCGGTCCACCGACGACGACGCCGGGCCACCGCCGCCGGCGTGCTCGTCGCCGTGCTCCTGTCGGGCTGCGGGCTGCGGCTCGAGACTCCCCCGCCCGCCGAGCCCGTGCCCGACTCCGTGGAGATCGTGCGCCGTACTGCCGTCTCGGACGCCCTCTACGTCGCCGAGCAGGCCGAGTCGGCGGTGCAGGCGCTCGACGGCAGACGCGCCCGGCTCACCACCGAGCTCGAGCTCGTCGCCACCCAGTCACGCGAGCAGGCCGCAGAGCTCGGGGGCGTGTACGACTCCGGCCTCGAGCCGGAGAACAGCGACGGCACGCCGGTGGCGTCTCCCAGCGAGGCGCCACCGGTCGTGCCGCAGGACGTCGTCGACGCGCTCGTGGACGCCTCGGGCCGCAGCCGCACCGCGGCCGGCACGACGACCGACGGTCCGCTCGCACGGCTGCTCGCCTCGGTCGGCGCGGCGCAGGCCGTCTCCGCCGGCCGGGTCGTGGACTACACCGACGGGCAGGTCCCCTCGCCGGTCGCGCCGGTGGTGCCGGAGCCCGACCCGGTCGCGGCGGACGCCGGTGGCGAGGATGACGACGCCGAGGGCGACGACGGCGCGAGCGACGACGGCGGCACCTCCGCGCTCTCCCTGCTCGCCGCACCGAGCGAGGAGGACCCGACGCCGTCGCCGTCCGTCGAGGAGGGGGTCTCCAGCACGGTGCCCGACTCCGACGAGCCTGCCGTGGTGCCACGTGGACTCACGGCCGCCGACCTGCGCACGCTGATCGAGTCGGAGGACTCGGCGGGCTACGCGCTGCGGGTCCGTGCCGCGCGGGCCTCCGGCGACACCCGCGAGCGCCTGGCCGAGCGAGCCGCCGCCCACACGGCCCGTGGCCAGGCGTGGGCGCTGGTCGCCGGGACGAGCCGCACCGACCAGGACCCTCGTCAGGTCGCGTACACCGTGCCGCGGGAGGGCAAGTCCGCAGCGGTGGTGCGGTCCGTCGAGGAGAGCCTCGCCACGGACTACGCCAGCCTCGTCGGCACGACGGCGCCCGACACCCGGGCGGTCCTCGTGGACCTGCTCGTGGAGTCGGCCGTCACGCTCGACGCCTGGGGCGCCGAGCCCGTCGCCTTCCCCGGACTGCCGGAGCAGCAGGACGACTGACCGTGCCGCCCCGCCGTCCACGGCTCAGGCGAGCAGCTCCTCGACCCGCGCGGCGACGACGTCGACGACGTCGGCGACCGCCACCTGGTCCGCGTCGCCGGTCCGCGGCCGGACCTCGACGACGCCGTCGGCCAGGCCCTTGCCCACGACGACGACCAGGGGCACGCCGAACAGCTCGGCGTCCTTGAACTTCACGCCGGGCGATACCTTCGGACGGTCGTCGTAGATGACCTCGACGCCGTGTCCCGCCAGCGCCTCGGCGATCTCGGCGGCCTGGTCGAACACCTCGCTGCCCTTGCCCGTCGCGACCACGTGCACGTGGGCCGGCGCCACGTGGGCCGGCCAGGCGAGGCCCTTGTCGTCGTGGTGGGCCTCCGCGAGCGCGGCCAGCACCCGGGTCACGCCGATGCCGTAGGACCCCATGGTGACCGTGGTCTGCTTGCCGTTCGGGTCCAGCACGTTCAGCCCCAGGGACTCCGCGTACTTGCGGCCGAGCTGGAAGATGTGGCCGATCTCGATGCCTCGGGCCAGCTCCAGCGGTCCCGACCCGTCCGGCGCGAGGTCGCCGTCGCGCACCTCGGCCGCCTCGATCGTGCCGTCCGCGGTGAAGTCGCGCTCGGCGACCAGGTCGAAGACGTGCCGACCCGGCGCGTCGGCGCCCGTGATCCACCGCGTCCCGGCGACCACGCGTGGGTCGAGCAGGTACCGGATCGCGGACCGCGTGGTCACGGCGCCGGCGGTGGACTCGTCGGGAACCTGCTGGCCCTGCGGACCGAGCACGCCCGGCCCGATGTATCCCTTGACGAGCTCGGGGTGGGCCGCGAAGTCGGCGTCGGTGGCGGGCTCCGCCTCGGCGGGAGCCAGTCCGGCCTCGAGCCGCTTGACGTCGACCTCACGGTCCCCGGGCACGCCGACCACGAGCAGCTCCCGGACGCCGTCCGGCTGCGTGACGGCGAGCACCACGTTCTTCAGCGTGTCGGCGGCCGTCCAGGGCCGGTCCTCACGCGGGTGGTGGGCGTTCGCGAAGTCCACCAGGGTCGCGATGGTCGGGGTGTCGGGGGTGTCCTCGACGTGCGCGGCCGGGGCGTCGTCGTACGGCAGCGCGGCCGGCACCGGCGTCACGACGGCCTCGACGTTCGCCGCGTAGCCCGACGCCGAGCGCACGAACGTGTCCTCGCCGATCGGCGACGGCGAGAGGAACTCCTCGGAGCGGGAACCGCCCATGGCGCCCGACGTCGCCGAGACGATGACGTACTCGAGGCCGAGCCGGTCGAAGATCCGTCGGTACGCGCCGCGCTGCCGCTCGTACGACTGCGCCAGGCCATCGTCGTCGATGTCGAACGAGTAGGCGTCCTTCATGATGAACTCGCGGCCGCGGATCAGCCCGGCCCGCGGGCGGGCCTCGTCGCGGTACTTGGTCTGGACCTGGTAGAGCGCCAGCGGCAGGTCCTTGTAGGACGAGTAGAGGTCCTTGACCAGGAGCGTGAACATCTCCTCGTGCGTGGGGGCCAGCAGGTAGTCGGCCTCCTTGCGGTCCCGCAGGCGGAACAGGTTGGGCCCGTACTCGGTCCAGCGCCCGGTGGTCTCGTACGGCTCGCGCGGCAGCAGGGCCGGGAAGTGGACCTCCTGGGCCCCGATCGCGTCCATCTCCTCGCGCACGACGGCCTCGATCTTCGCCAGGACGCGCAGTCCCAGCGGCAGCCAGGAGTAGATCCCGGGGGCGGCGCGGCGGATGTAGCCCGCCCGGACGAGCAGCCGGTGGCTGGCGACCTCGGCGTCGGCCGGGTCCTCGCGCAGGGTGCGGACGAACAGGGAGGAGAGCCTCAGCAGGTCGCGGGGGCGAGCGGCGCTGCGGGCGGACACGATCGACATGCGGCCCAGCCTAGCGGCGCGCACGGGGTGCTTCGGCGACACTGGGACCATGCCCGAGCTGCCCGAGGTCGAGGCGCTGGCCCGGTTCCTCGACGAACGGACGTCCGGCCGCACGGTCGCCGCCGCCGACGTCGCGGCGATCGCCGCGCTCAAGACGCACGACCCGCCGGTCGACGCCCTCGTCGGCGGGACGGTCAGCGGCGCCACGCGGCACGGCAAGTGGCTCGACCTCGCCGTCGTGCCCGCCGCCGGTTCGTCGGCGGACGACGGCGCGCTGCACCTGGTCTTCCACCTCGCCCGCGGCGGGTGGGTGCGGTGGCACGACTCCGCGCCGACCACACCCGTGCGACCCCGCCTGGGAGGGTCGTCCAAGGGTGCCGCGTTGGCGCTGCGTCTACGGTTCGACGACGGCAGCGGCGTCGACCTCACCGAGGCGGGCACCCGCAAGCGGCTCGCCGTCCACGTCGTCCACGACCCCCTGGACGTCGAGCCGGTGCGCACCCTCGGCGTGGAGCCGCTGTCGCCGGAGTTCACACCGGCGGTGCTCGGCAACCTGCTGGGGGCGCGCAGCCAGCAGGTCAAAGGGCTGCTGCGGGACCAGCACGTGATCGCCGGCATCGGCAACGCCTACTCCGACGAGATCCTGCACGCGGCCCGCGTCTCCCCCTTCCGGCTGACGCGGACGTTCACCGACGACGACGTCACCGCGCTGCACGACGCCACCGTGACGACACTCCGCGAGGCCGTGGAGGCGTCGGCGGGCCGTCCGGCGGCCCAGCTCAAGGACGCCAAGCGGTCACGGATGCGGGTGCACGGACGGACCGGTGAGAGGTGCGAGGTCTGCGGCGACGTCGTGCGCGAGGTCAGCTTCGCGGACAGCTCGCTGCAGTACTGCGCGACCTGCCAGACCGGAGGTCAGGTGCTGGCGGACCGACGCACCTCGAAGTTCCTGCGCTGACCGGCGAGCGGCCGGGCCGGGGGCCGGCCTGCCACGGCTCAGAACAGGACCGTGGAGAACGTGCCGACCCGTTCGAACCCCACCCGGTGATAGGCCGCGAGCGCCGGGGCGTTATACGAGTTGACGTACAGCGAGACCGTCGGGGCGACGTCGCGCCGGGTCAGGGCGACGACGGCGGCCATGCCCTGCACCGAGAGCCCTTCACCGCGCCGTGCCGGGTCCACCCAGACACCCTGGACCTGCGCCACTCCCCCGGCGACCGCCCCGAGCTCGGCCTTGAAGAGGACGGCGGCCCCGCCACCGTCCGGCTCCTCGGCGACGCGCACGTAGGAGCGTCCCTCGGCGATCAGCGACCGCACCCGGGCGGCGTACGCTCCACCGCCGGTGGCGACCGGCGAATAGCCGACCTCCTCGGTGAACATCCGCACGCAGGCGGGCAGCACCAGGTCGATCTCCGTGGCGCGGGAACGACGGACCTGCGGGTCCGGGTCGACGTCCGGATCGCGGTCGATCACCAGCGAGGGCTGGTCGATCCGCACCTCGCGGGGCGCGGGCCACACGCGCGAGAGGAGCTCCCACAGCCGCTGCACCACCGCCCGCTCACCCACGATCGAGCTGGAGCGTCGCCCCTGGACGCGTGCGGCGGCGGCGAAGGCGGCGACGGCGTCGTCGACGGTCCGAGGGCCGAGCGAGGCCGGGACGACCGGCACGAGGTTCGCTCCGGCCCAGCACACGGCGACCAGGGGGCCCGACTCCGGGAAGCCCCACAGCTCACCGCCCGCCGCCGCGATGCCCGAACGGTCCGCGACGTCGATCCGGGCGGCGGCGAGCACCGACGAGACGGGGTCCGCGGCACAGACGCGCCGCGCCGCCGCGAGGTCCGCCGGTCCGAGGACCCGTGCGGCAGGGCCGCGGCGGAACCCGCCGGACAGCGTGGAGCGCGGGTCGCGCACCGCCGGTCGCCAGCCCATCGCTCCGCCTCCAGGTCTGTGTCAGGACACCGAGACGACCGGCGCGCCGGTCTGCGTGTCGTTCTCCGGTGCCTGCATCGACTCCGCGATGCGCATGGCCTCCTCGATGAGCGTCTCGACGATCATCGCCTCGGGCACGGTCTTGATGACCTCGCCCTTGACGAAGATCTGCCCCTTGCCGTTGCCGGACGCGACGCCGAGGTCGGCCTCGCGGGCCTCGCCCGGCCCGTTGACGACGCAGCCCATGACCGCCACGCGCAGCGGTACGTCCATGCCCTCGAGCCCGGCGGTCACCTTCTCCGCCAGTGAGTACACGTCCACCTGGGCGCGTCCGCACGACGGGCAGGAGACGATCTCGAGCTTGCGCTCGCGCAGGTTGAGGGACTGCAGGATCTGCAGGCCGACCTTGACCTCCTCGACCGGCGGCGCGGACAGCGAGACCCGGATCGTGTCCCCGATCCCCTGGCTCAGCAGGGCGCCGAACGCCGTGGCCGACTTGATGGTGCCCTGGAACGCCGGCCCCGCCTCGGTCACCCCCAGGTGCAGCGGCCAGTCGCCGCGCTGCGACAGGAGCTCGTAGGCGCGCACCATCACGACCGGGTCGTTGTGCTTGACCGAGATCTTGAAGTCGTGGAAGTCGTGCTCCTCGAACAGGCTCGCCTCCCACACGGCCGACTCGACGAGCGCCTCCGGTGTCGGCTTGCCGTACTTCTCGAGCAGCCGCTTGTCGAGCGATCCCGCGTTCACCCCGATGCGCAGCGACGTGCCGTGGTCCTTGGCCGCCTGCGCGATCTCCTTGACCTGGTCGTCGAATCGCTTGATGTTGCCGGGGTTCACCCGGACGGCCGCGCACCCTGCCTCGATCGCGGCGAACACGTACTTCGGCTGGAAGTGGATGTCGGCGATCACGGGGATCTGGGACTTCTTGGCGATGATCGGCAGCGCGTCGGCGTCGTCCTGCGTCGGGCAGGCGACCCGGACGATGTCGCAGCCCGAGGCGGTGAGCTCGGCGATCTGCTGGAGCGTGCCGTTGATGTCCGTCGTCTTCGTCGTCGTCATCGACTGGACGCTGACGGGCGCGTCACCGCCGACGTACACGTCGCCGACCCGGATCTTGCGGGTCTTCTTGCGCGGGGCGAGCACGGGGGCGGGAGCGGCAGGGATGCCGAGGTTCACAGCAGTCACCCTCCCAGTATCGCGCGAACTGGGGTGTGGTACGCACGCGGGAGGCGGACCTCACCGGCGTGCCGACGGAGCGGTCACACGAAATTCACAGGAGGCGGACGGGATCCACGAGGTCGGCGACCATGAGGACCGCCCCCACGCCGATGAGCACCACGAAGACCACGTAGGCGACCGGCATCATCTTTGCGACGTCCGCGGGGCCGGGCAGCGTGGCGCCCCGGACGCGCGCGACGGTGCGCCGCGCGCCCTCGTACAGCGCGTTGACCACGTGTCCGCCGTCCAGCGGCAGGAGCGGGATGAGGTTGAACATGAACAGGGCGATGTTCAGCGCCGCCAGGAGCATGAGCATGAGCTGCACGCGGGCCAGCACCGTGTAGTCCTCCGCCCCCGCAGCGTCCACCGCGACCCGCCCGACACCGACCACGGACATCACCGAGTCCTGGGCCCGCGGCTCGTCGGTGAACGCCTGGTAGGCCGCGTCGTAGATGCGCACCGGCAGGGTGGCGATCGCGTGCGCCGTGCCAGAGACCTGCAGCCACACGGCCTCGGGCACGCTGGAGACGGGCAGGGGCTGCCGCTCCACGCTGGAGGACACACCCAGCAGCGCGCCGTCGACCATGACGGGCTCGCCGTCGTCGCCCGTCACGGCGTACCCCTCGTCGTCCGTCAGGGGGCGCTCGGACGGGGTCGGCGTGACCTGCAGCGTGAGCTCCTCGCCGTCGCGCAGGACGGTCAGCGGGGCTTCCTGGCCCGCGGCGTCGTTGACCATCCCCACGAGCTGGGGCCAGTCCTCGACCGGCACCCCGTCGAACGAGACGACCTCGTCGCCCGTCCGGACCCCGGCGGTGGCCGCCGCCGAGTCCTCGCCCACGTCCGCGACCGTCGTCGTCGCGGCCGGCATCCCGATGCCGAGGAACACCACGGCCAGCAGCACGACGGCGATGACGAGGTTCATCACCGGCCCGCCGAGCATCACCACCAGCTTCTTCGGCGTCGAGAGGTGGTAGAACGCCCGGTGCTCCTCGCCGGGACGGATCTCGCTGACGCTGGCGTCGCGGGCGTCGGCGATCACCTGGCCGAAGAAGCCGCCCCGGCTCCGGGCGCCCGGACGTGCCGGCGGCATCATCCCGACCAGGCGCACGTAGCCGCCGAGCGGGATCGCCTTGAGGCCGTACTCGGTCTCGCCTTTCTTCCGCGACCAGAGAGTGGGACCGAACCCGACCATGTACTCGCTGACGCGCACGCCGAACTTCTTGGCCGGCACCATGTGCCCAACCTCGTGCAGCGCGATCGAGACCAGGATGCCGAGCACGATGACGACGATGCCGACGACGACGGGAAGGATGTCCACGCCGCCAGGGTAGGCGACGAATCTGGGAACCGATCAGCGCCGGGCGAGCAGCTCGTCGGCTCGAGAACGTGCCCAGCGCTCGACGTCCTCGACGACGTCGAGCGTCACGCCGGCCGGGTCGACCCCCTCGTGCTCGCCCAGCACGCGCTCGACGGTGTCGACGATGTCGCAGAAGCCGACCCGCCCGTCCAGGAACGCCGCCACACCCTGCTCGTTCGCGGCGTTGTAGACCGCCGGGTGGGTGCCAGACGCCCCGGCGGCGGCCCGCGCGAGACCGACCGCCGGGAAGGTCTCGTCGTCCAGCGGCTCGAACGTCCAGCTCGTCGCCTGCGACCAGTCGCACGGTGGGCTGACGGCGCCGAGCCGGTCGGGCCAGGACAGCCCGAGCGCGATGGGCAGGCGCATGTCGGGCGGCGAGGCCTGCGCGATCGTGGACCCGTCGCAGAACTCGACCATGGAGTGCACCACCGACTGCGGGTGGACCACGACGGTGATGTCGTCGGTGGGGACGTCGAAGAGCAGGTGCGCCTCGATCAGCTCGAGGCCCTTGTTCATCAGGCTCGCGGAGTTGACGGTCACGACCGGACCCATCGCCCACGTCGGGTGCGCGAGCGCCTGCTCGGCGGTGACCGCCTTGATCTCGTCACGGCTCCGGCCGCGGAACGGCCCGCCCGAGGCCGTCAGGATCAGCCGACGGACCTCGCTGTGGTCGCGCGTGTGCGCTCCGCCGCGCAGCGCCTGGGCGATCGCCGAGTGCTCGGAGTCGACCGGCACGATCTGCTCCGGGGCCGCCAGCGCCTTGACCAGCGGTCCGCCGACCACCAGCGACTCCTTGTTCGCCAGCGCCAGCGTCGAGCCGGACTGCAGCGCCGCCAGCGTCGGCCGCAGGCCCACCGAGCCCGTGATGCCGTTGAGGACGACGTCGTCGCCGCGGCCCGCGAGCTCGGTGGCGGCGTCCGGTCCGGACAGCACCTCGACCCCCGCCGCCGTCCCGAGCCGCACCTCCAGTGCTTCCCGGAGCGCGCCGGCCCGGCCCGCCTCGGCCACCGCGACCGCGGACACGCCCAGCCGCGCCGCCTGCTCGGCCAGCAGGCCGACGTCGGAGCCGCCGGCGCTGAGCGCCGTCACCCGGAACCGGTCGGGATGGGCGAGCACGACGTCGACGGCCTGCGTGCCGATCGAGCCGGTGGAACCGAGGAGCGTGACGGTGCGGGTCGCAGACATGGGCACATCATCGCAGCACGTCGGCTCGCGCCCGGCCTCGACGAGTGGCCCCGCGGGCACCGGTCACGATGGCGAGGGCCACCGCCGTGGTCGCGACGACGACGGCGGCGGGCACGGGCAGCGCGTCGGTCCCCGACCGTGCGACGACGGCTGCCGCGACGACGAGCCGCGCCCCCACCGCGACGCCGTAGGACGGTGCGAGCGCCGTGGCGGCGGCCGACGCCGCGACGGCGACCATCGCGACCGCGATGACCGTGCGCCGGTCGCGCCGGGCCACGAGCACCACCAGGGTGGGCCACGGGAGCGTGTCGCGCTGAGCACCGGGGGCGGAGGGACCGGTTCTGTCGTCGTCATGAGATCGACGTCAGAGCTTGACATTGATGTCGATGTCAAGGGCGCCACGACGGAGCCGGACCCGAGGAGGCACGCATGAAGATCGGCGAGGTGGCCCGCCGGACGGGCGTGGCGCCACGGCTGGTGCGCTACTACGAGCAGCAGGGCCTGCCCACCGCCGAGCGTGCGGCCGACGGCTACCGCCGCTACGACGAGGCGGACGTCGAACGCGTGGAGCGCGTCGCGGGCAAGGTGCGCGCGGGGATACCGACGCGCCTCGTCAAGGCCGCTGCCCGCTGACGCGTGACCACCGAGCCGTGACGCAGCGCAGGCCGGCCGGGTCGACGGTGACCGCGTCACTCGACGCCGAGCAGCACCTCGATGGCTCGTGCCAGGAACTTGTCCACCGAGGCCTCGGCGTAGGCGTCCGAGCCCTTGGCGCGACCGAAGGTGGCCGAGCGCACCTCGGCAGCCGTCAGCGGCTCCTGACGGTCGAAGTAGCCCACCAGCCGATCGCACAGGGAGTCGACGTCGTCCACGTCGTACCCCTGCTGGCCACGCTCCGCCGGCGCGAACTTGGCGCCGTCCGGGCGGCCCAGCCGGCCGTACAGGGTGCGGGCGCGCTCCGCGAGAGCGCCCATCCACGCCTCCTGCCCGTGCTGGTTGACGAAGTCGGCCCGCTGCCGGGCGATGAACGCACCCTCCAGGCGGTCGAGGGCGGCGTCGACCTCGTGGGTGTTGTACCCGCCGCGGACGAGCTCGAACGTCGACGTCGCGATGTCGGCGTTCGTCATCGGCTCCGGCGTCCGGCCCTCGTACGCCTGGCGGGCGTGGTCGAAGAAGTCGTCGACCTCGTCCGGGTCGTACCCGGAGCGCATCTTCGACACGGTGGAAAAGAGGGTGCTGCTCACTCGTCGTCCTCCTCGGCGGCCAGCTGCCCGCAGGCGCCATCGATGTCGCTCCCGCGGGTGTCACGGATCGTGGTCGGGATCCCGTGCCCGCGCAATCGTGCCACGAACTCGTCCTCGACGGAACGCTCGCTGGCCGTCCAGATCGACCCGGGGGTCGGGTTCAGCGGGATCGGGTTGACGTGCACCCACCCCTTGCCACGGGCGTTGAGCTTCTCGCCGAGCAGGTCGGCTCGCCAGGCGTGGTCGTTCATGTCCTTGATCAGCGCGTACTCGATCGAGACGCGGCGGCCGGTCACCTCGAAGTACCGGCGAGCCGTGTCCAGCGTCTCGTCGACGCTCCACCGTGTGTTGATGGGCACGAGCTCCGAGCGCAGGTCGTCGTCCGGTGCGTGCAGGCTCAGCGCCAGCGTGACCGGGATGCCCTCGTCGGTGAGCCTGCGCATCGCCGGGACCAGGCCCACCGTCGAGACGGTGATGTTCCGGGCCGACATGCCGAGGCCCTGCGGCGCCGGCGCCACGAGCGCACGGACCGTCTCGATGACCGCCTTGTAGTTGGCCAGGGGCTCGCCCATGCCCATGAACACCAGGTTGTTCAGCCGGGCGGGACCACCCGGGATCTCCCCCCGATCGAGCGACCGGAAGGCCGCCCGCACCTGCTCCAGGATCTCCGCGGTGGACAGGTTGCGGGTCAGCCCGAGCTGGCCCGTCGCGCAGAACGGGCACGCCATGCCGCACCCGGCCTGCGAGGAGACGCAGAGGGTGGTCCGGTTCGGGTAGCGCATCAGCACCGACTCGACCTTGGCCTCGTCGAAGAGGTGCCAGAGCGTCTTGACCGTGGTGCCGCCGTCGGCCTCCATGCGCCGGGTCGGCCGGATCAGCGGCGGGAACATCGTCGTGGCGAGGGCGTCCCTGGTCGCCTTCGGCAGGTCGGTCATCTCGGCGGGGTCGGAGGTGAAGTGGGTGAAGTAGTGCGCCGCGAGCTGCTTGGCGCGGAACGGCTTCTCCCCCATCTCGACGACGGACGCCACCCGCTCCTGCGGGGTCAGGTCGGCGAAGTGCCGCGGCGGCTTGCCGCGGCGCTTGGGCGCCATCTGCAGCGGGAGGGGCTTCGTCTCGTCGGACGGCCGGACGGCGGGGACGCCGAGCTCGGTCGCGGTGCGAGCGGTGGGTGTTGCCATGACGGTTCCTTCGGGGCTCAGACGGTCGCCTGCAGGACGAGATACACGAACGGCGCGGTGACCACGAGCGAGTCGAGTCGGTCCAGCACGCCCCCGTGACCCGGGAGCAGCGAACCCATGTCCTTCAAGTCTAGGTCGCGCTTGATGAGGGACTCGGCCAGGTCCCCGGCGGTCGCCGTGACGGCGGTCAGCACGCCGAGACCGACACCGAGCCACCAGGGGGCGTCCAGGACGAGCAACGCCCCGGCGACGCCGACGGCGACGGTCAGCAGGACCGAGCCGCCCAGCCCTTCCCAGCTCTTCTTGGGGCTCACCGACGGCGCGAGCGGATGCCTCCCGAAGAGCACACCCGCCACGTAGCCGCCGACGTCGTTCGCCACGGCGAGCAGCACGAAGAGCACCACGCGCAGCTCGCCGTCCGGCTCGTCGAGGATGAGCAGCACGAAACCGGCCAGGAACGGCAGGTACGTCGCGGCGAAGACACCCGCCGACGCGTCCCGCAACGCCCGCGGTCCGGAGCCGTCGAGCACCCGCCACACCACGACCGCACCGACCGTGAGCACGAAGGCCACCAGCAGCGCCTCGGCCCCGGCCGCGTAGGCCGATACCGCCATGCCGGCGCCGCCGACGAGCAGCGGCGTCAGCGGGATCGCGATCTCTCGTCGCGCGAAGGCGGTGCGCAGCTCCCACAGCGCCGCGCTCTGCGCCACGATCACGAACGCGACGAACGGCTCCGGCCGGAACCAGAGCGAGGCGGCGAGAGCGACGAGCAGGCCGATACCGACCGCGACGGCCGCCGGGAGGTTGCGCCCGGCGCGAGAGGGTCCGCGCTGCGCGTCGACAGATGACATCAGACCTCGAGCAGCTCGCTCTCCTTGCTGGCGAGGATCTGGTCCACGAGGTCGACGTGCTTCTTGGTCAGCGACTCCAGCTCCTTCTCGGCGCGCGAGCCCTCGTCCTCGCCGACCTCCCCGTCCTTGACGAACCGGTCGATCTGCTCCTTCGCCTTGCGACGCACGCCACGCACCGAGATCCGGGCGTCCTCCGCCTTCGTCTTGGCGAGCTTGACGTAGTCCCGGCGGCGCTCCTCGGTCAGCGTCGGCATGATGATGCGGATCGAGTTGCCGTCGTTCGACGGGTTGACCCCCAGGTCGGACTCGCGCAGCGCCTTCTCGATCGCCGCCATCGACCCCTTGTCGAACGGTGAGATCAGCACCGTGCGCGCGTCCGGGATGTTGAACGAGGCGAGCTGCTGCAGCGGTGTGGGCGCGCCGTAGTAGTCCACCTCGATCGAGGAGAACATGCCGGCGTTCGCACGTCCCGTGCGGATACCGGCGAACTGCTCCTTGGCGAACTCGATCGCCGTGTCCATCTTCTCCTCGGCCTCGAGGAGGGTGTCGTCGATCACCCGGTGCTCCTTGTTCGTGAGATGTGGCTTCGTCAGGACGACTCAGCGGGTCGTGACCGAGGTCCCGATCTGGTCGCCGAGCAGTGCACGGGTCACGTTACCGCTCTCCTCCAGGCCGAAGACGCGCATGTGCACGTCGTTGTCGCGGCACAGGGACAGCGCGGTGGCGTCCATGACGTTCAGGCCACGGACCAGGGCGTCGGTGTACGTGAGGTGGTCGAGCTTCTTCGCGGCGGGGTCGGTCCGGGGGTCGGCGGTGTACACGCCGTCGACACCGTTCTTGCCCATCAGCACCTCGTCGCAGTGCGTCTCGAGGGCGCGCTGCACGGAGACCGTGTCCGTCGAGAAGTACGGCATGCCCGCGCCGGCGCCGAAGATGACCACGCGGCCCTTCTCCAGGTGCCGGATGGCGCGCAGCGGGATGTACGGCTCGGCCACCTGCCCCATGGTGATGGCCGTCTGCACGCGCGTCTTGACGCCGTCCTGCTCGAGGAAGTCCTGCAGCGCCAGGCAGTTCATGACCGTGCCGAGCATGCCCATGTAGTCCGCGCGGGCACGGTCCAGGCCGGCGCGGGAGAGCTCGGCACCGCGGAAGAAGTTCCCCCCGCCGACGACGATCGCGACCTGCACGCCCTGGCGGACGGCGTCACCGATCTCCTGGGCGACGCGGCGTACCACGCCCGTCTCCAGCCCGACGTTACCCCCGCCGAACGTCTCGCCGGAAAGCTTGAGCAGCACTCGCCGCGCGCCGGATTCCTGGTGCGGGGCCGCTGTGGCGACGAGCTGGTCCTGGTCGATCTGGGTCATGCCACCGTCCGTCTCTGTGCACGCCCGGGTGATCTGCCCGGGTCGGTCTCCTCGCGCATCCTGGCACCGGATGCGCGCACCCGCTCTCCGGCGCTCCGTGGCGGATGCGAGCGAGCATGCGACGGCCCGGCCGCGCCGTCGGGCACGACCGGGCCGAGAGTGCGTCAGTTGCCGACGCGGAAGCGGACGAAGCCCTGCAGCTCGCCACCGGTAGCGGCGACGTGCTTGGCGACCGTCGTCTTCGGGTCCTTCGCGAGAGGCTGGTCCAGCAGGACGACCTCCTTGAAGAAGCCGTTCAGCCGGCCCTCGACGATCTTGGGCAGAGCCGCCTCGGGCTTGCCCTCGTTCTTCGAGGTCTCGAGCGCGATCTCGCGCTCCTTGGCGACCGTGTCGGCCGGGACGTCGTCGCGCGTCAGGTACGTCGGCGCGATCGCGGCGACGTGCTGGGCGACGTCCTTCGCCACCGCCTCGGCGGCGGCGTCGGTGACGACCAGGACGCCGATCGACGGCGGCAGGTCCTTCGCGGTCTTGTGCAGGTACGCCGTGACCTTCGGGCCCTCGACGCGTGCGACGCGGCGCAGCACGATCTTCTCGCCCAGCGTCGCGGCCTGGCCGTCGATGAGCTCGGTGACGGTACCGTCACCGGCCGGCGCGGCCAGGGCGGCGTCGAGGTCGGCGGCACCGGACGCGGCGACGGCCTCGAGCACCGACTCGGCGAGCGAGACGAAGATCTCGTTCTTCGCCACGAAGTCGGTCTCCGAGTTGAGCTCGATCATGGTCGCGGCCTGGCCGCCGTCGGCGTCGACGATCTTGACGGCGACGAGACCCTCGGACGTCGTGCGGTCTTCGCGCTTCGCCACGCCCTTCAGGCCCTTGACGCGGATGATCTCCAGCGCCTTCTCGGCGTTGCCGTCGGCCTCGTCGAGGGCCTTCTTGACGTCGAGCATGCCCGCGCCGGTGCGCTCGCGCAGGGCCTTGATGTCAGCGGCGGTGTAGTTCGCCATGGGGGGTGTCCTCCGTGCAGGTCGGTCGGTGTGCGGTGAGGCGGGCGGGCCGGGCGCTCACGCCCGGCCCGCCGCAGATCACTCGGACTTCTCGGTCTCGGCCTCCGCCGCGGCCTCGACGGCCGGAGCGGCGTCGGCGCCGGGGGCCACGGCCTCGCCGTCGCCCGGCACACCCTCCGAGGCGGCGACGGCCGGAGCGGCCTCCGCAGCCTCGACGGCCTCGGCGGCCTCCGTGCTCTCGGCCGGCACGGTGCCCTCGGCGGCCACGGTGTCCGCGGCGCCCTCGGACTTCTCCGCCTCGGCACCGGCGAGGAGCTCGCGCTCCCACTCGGCCAGCGGCTCGGCCTCGGTCTCGGCGGCCGTGCCCTTCTTGCCGGAGGCGCGCTGCATCAGACCCTCGGCGGCCGCGTCGGCGACGACGCGGGTGAGCAGCGTGACGGAGCGGATCGCGTCGTCGTTGCCCGGGATCGCGTAGTCGACCATGTCGGGGTCGCAGTTCGTGTCGAGGATCGCGACGACCGGGATGCCCAGCTTGCGCGCCTCGTCGACGGCGAGGTGCTCCTTGTTGGTGTCCACGATCCACACGGCGGACGGCGTCTTGGCCATGTCCCGGATGCCACCGAGCGTGCGCGCGAGCTTGTCCTTCTCGCGGCGCAGGACCAGCAGCTCCTTCTTCGTCAGGGACGAGGAGGCGACGTCGTCGAAGTCGATCTCCTCGAGTTCCTTGAGGCGCTGGAGGCGCTTGTGCACGGTGGTGAAGTTGGTGAGCATGCCACCGAGCCAGCGGTGGTTGACGTACGGCATGCCGACGCGGGCGGCCTGCTCGGCGACGGGCTCCTGCGCCTGCTTCTTCGTGCCGACGAACAGGATGGTGCCGCCGTGGGCGACGGTCTCCTTGACGAACTCGTAGGCGCGGTCGATGTAGGACAGCGACTGCTGGAGGTCGACGATGTAGATGCCGTTGCGCTCGGTGAAGATGAACCGCTTCATCTTCGGGTTCCAACGGCGGGTCTGGTGCCCGAAGTGGACACCGCTCTCGAGGAGCTGGCGCATGGTCACGACGGCCATGACTGGTCCTTTCGCCGCGCGGACCCGGGATCCTCCCGGTGACCGCGCGCATCAGGTGACCGCCGCGCGGGGCGGTCACGGTGCTTCGGTTGTCGGCGGCGGGCATCCGGCCCGGCACCCCTGGCATCACGCCGCGTCTGCGCCGCCGGCCCCGGAGGGACGGACGGACCGCTGCAGGCTCGGCCGCGCTCGCTCCGACCACGAGAGGACGGAGCGAGCACGTACGTGATGCGCGATGTCGACCGCTGCCTGCCCCGTCCGGGCCCCCGACGAGGATGTCGAGGGCAGGACGACGCGTGGGCAGCACTGGTCGCAGCAGGAAGTCTACCCGACGGGGTTCTCCGGCCGGACCGGTCACGGGCGTGTCACGGCTCACCCGGGCGGTACCCACGACCCGGCGGTGTCCACAGGCTCCCCGCCGGGCCGCACCGCGGCGGCGCCGGTCGGTGAGCCTGGGATCATGCCGTACACCGCACGGACCCCGCGCCTCGCCGTCCGCACCCTCCTGTCCGTCGTCGTCCTGACCGCGACCCTGCTCGCGAGCACCTGGGGCACGGCGACGGTGCAGGCCGCCCCGAGCGGCCTGCCCGGGCCGTGGCAGCCGCCTGCGGAGGGCAGCGTGCTGGAGCGGTTCGACCCTCCTGCCAGCCCCTGGTCCGCGGGGCACCGGGGGATCGACCTCGCGGCACCCCCGGGGACCACCGTCGTCGCGCCCACCGCGGGCGTCGTCACGTTCGCTGGCCAGGTCGGCGGGAAACCGGTCCTGGTCGTCTCGCACGGCGACCTGCGATCGACGTTCGAACCGGTGGAGGCCACGGCCGCGGTGGGCGCCCGCGTCGCGGCGGGCCAGCTCGTGGGCCAGGTGGCGGCGGACGCGGGCTCGTCGCACTGCGCACCGACCGGATGCCTGCACTGGGGCGTGCGCCGCGGCGCGGCGTACCTCGACCCGCTCGCACTGCTCGGCCAGGCGTCACCGATCGTGCTGCTGCCCCTGCCCGCCGCGTGACGGGCGCCCCCTCGGACCGGACCGTTCCAGGCCTACCTCGAACGGGAACGGCGGGACGCCGGCCGCTCAGGCCCGGGGGAATGCCTGGCGGAAGACCTGCTGGAGCCGTTCGGCGTCGACGTGCGTGTACCGCTGGGTGGTCCCGAGGTCCGCGTGGCCCAGCACCTCCTGCACCGACCGCAGGTCCGAGCCGCCGGCCAGCAGGTGCGTCGCCGCGGAGTGGCGCAGGTCGTGCGGAGCGATGTCGTCGACCCCGGCGACGGCGGCGAGCCGGTGCACCTGCTCGCGTGCCTGGCGCTGCCCCCACCGACCGCCACGGTCGCCCAGGAACAACGCCGGTGGCGAGTCTGCCCGGTCCAGCTCCGGCCGCCCCCGGCCCAGCCACGCGGTCACCGCCCGAGCAGCGGGGACACCGAACGGCACCACCCGCTCCTTGCCGCCCTTGCCGAGCACCCGCACGAGCCGTTCGTCGAGGTTCACGTCGCGGACGTCGCACGCGACGAGCTCGCCGATGCGCACTCCCGAGCCGTAGAGGAGCTCGGCCGCCGCCCAGACGCGCAGCGCCGTCGGCCGCTGCCCGGCTTCTGCCTCGTCGGCGTGCTGACGCGCCGTGTCGAGCAGCAGAGCCGCGGCCTCGGGCGAGAGCACGGTCGGCAGCGTCCGGGAGATCCGGGGGTTCGCGAGGCGCACCGACGGGTCGGAGGTGATCAGTCCTTCGCGGAGCGCCCAACGCAGGAAGGCCCGAGCCGCAGCACTGCGCCGGGCGAGCGTCGCCCGCGACAGGCCTCGGTCGGCCTGGGTGCCGAGCCAGCCGCGCAGTGCACCCAGATCGATCCCGTCCAGTCCCGACGCCCCGTGCCGCACGGCGTACCGCAGCAGACCCGTGACGTCAGCCCGGTAGGCGCGTCGGGTGTGCGCCGAGTGGCCTCGTTGGGCCGCCAGGTACCGCGTGAACCTGTCCACCGCGTCGGCGAGAGCGGCGGGCAGCGGCGGGACGTCCGGGCTGGTCATCAGCGCCAGTGTGCCGGGTCCAGGGGTGGCAACTGCGCAGGTGGCGCGGCGTTTCGCCGCTCTCGCTCAGCGCCGCGCCCCTCCGGCTCAGCGTCCCGCTCCCGCCCCGCGCCACCGGGCTCCGTCGCGCCGTGCGAGGCCGCGACGGTCCAGCCCACCCAGCACCGTCACGACCCGGCGCGGCGGCAGGCCGGCGGTCCGCGCCAGCGCGTCGACCGTCGCGGCGGCACGCGCCGGCAGCGCGTCCAGGACGAGCAGCTCGTCCGGCCCCAGTCCCGCCCGCGGGTCCTGCTGTGGTCCGTCGCCGGCGCCGGCCGGGACGGCGTCCGTCCCGAGTGCTCCCGCGAGCTCCGCCGCCTCGCTCGCGTCCGTGACGCAGACCGCCGCGCCGTCCCGCAGGAGGCCGTGACACCCGGTCGAGGCCATCGACGTGACCGGTCCGGGCACCGCTCCGACCGGACGGTGGAGCTCGGCGGCGCGTCGCGCCGTCGACAGCGCACCCGACCGACGCGCCGCCTCGACCACCACCGTGGCGCCCGTGGCGGCCGCGATGATGCGGTTGCGGGACAGGAACCGCTGGCGGAACGGTGCGGACCCCGGTGGCACCTCGCTGACGACGGCGCCGCCGGAGTCGACCACCCGGCGCAGCAGGGAGTCGTTCCCCTGCGGGTAGAAGCGGTCCACGCCGCCGGCGAGCACCGCGCACGTGGCACCCCCGCCCGCGACCGCGCCTCGGTGCGCCGCGGCGTCGATGCCGTAGGCGCCACCGGACACGACGGTGAACCCTCGGTCGACGAGCCCTGCCGAGAGGTCCTCCGCGACCCGTTCGCCGTACGACGTGGCCGCGCGAGCACCGACGACGGCCACGGAACGGGACGACCAGGCGGCCAGGTCCGCGGCGCCCCGCACCCAGAGCGCGAAGGGTCCGGCGATGCCCAGATCGGCGAGCGACGTCGGCCAACGGGGATCAGCAGGAGTCAGGAGCGCACCGTCGTACTGGTGCAGCACGCGCAGCTCGCGCCGCGGGTCGAGGCTCGCCAGACGCTGCGACCAGCGCCCGACCGCGTCGGTGAGCCGCCGCAGGGTGCCCTCCTGCACCGCAGCCGCCAGCCGGCTCAGCTCCTCCCCTCGCAGCACCCGGGCCGGATCCGTCGCCGCGTCGAGCAGCCAGCCGAGCGCACCGACAGCCCCGAGGTGGGCGACCAGGGCGCCGGCGACGACGTCTCCCGGCTCGGCCAGCCGGCTCCAGGCGGCGGCCGCCAGCAGCGGGTCGTCGATGTCGAAGCGGACCCGGACGCCCGGACGCGGTGGCTCCAGGTCGAACAACGGCTCACCCACGGCGCTCACCGGTCCGGAACATCATGGCGGCGTCCACGTCGGCCGTCGTCGGGACCTCGCGACCGTCCAGGTCCGCGACGGTCCAGGCGACCCGCAGCAGCCGGTCCGCCCCGCGCATCGAGGTCGCCGGCGTCGATCTGCTTCTCCACCTGGGCGAGGACACCGGGCTGCCCGCGGAGCCGGCCGCGCAGCCACGGTCCGGGAAGCTCCACGTTGGTGCTCCAGCCCGTGCCGGACCAGCGCGCGCGAGCCACGGCGCGGGCCTGGCCCACCCGCGCGGCGACGACGGCGGATGCCTCGCCGCGCCCACCCAGCACGCGTTCCGCCCGGGTGAGCCCCGCGAGGTGCACCTGGAGGTCGACGCGGTCGAGCAGCGGACCCGACAGCCGGCCCACGTAGCGACGCCTCGCCGTCGGCGTGCACGTGCACTCGAGCCCGGCGTTGGTGCTCGCCATCCCGCACGGGCAGGGGTTGGCCGCGAGCACGAGCTGGAAACGGGCCGGGTAGCGGGTCGCGCCACCACTACGGTGCAGGACGAGCTCTCCCGCCTCGAGCGGCTGTCGCAAGGTCTGCAGCACGCGGGGCGCGAACTCGGGCGCCTCGTCGAGTAAAGCAGTCTGACACCCGACCGAAAGCAAAGAGGCCCCCGCGACGGCGGCAACCGTCCGGGGGCATGGCCGGGAGGTAGCCCGACTTGCGTCACCTTACTGCGCACGCACCCACACGCGACATCCTGACGAGCCTCGCCCGCGCCGGCTGGGGAGACCTTGCCGGGAGCGAGCACAAGGGCACCCGCGCCATGCTGCGCGCCCTCGTTGCCCTACTTCCCTATGGCTCCGGCGAGGGACTGGTGACCGCTCCCCAGCTCGCGGACGTCTCCGGCTACTCCGAGCGGTGGGTGAGGTCCAGACTCGTCGAACTCGAACGAGCTGGACTGATCGTGTGGCGTCGTGGCGGTGTCGCCGCAGGACGCTGCGTGCCGTCACATATCCGCATCGTCAAGAGAGCCGTGCTCGCGCTCATAGGCCTCGCCCGCACGATCAAGGACACCGTCGTCCAGGTCCGTCGCGAGTCGACCCAGCGACGTATCGCGGGCCTGTCGTACGTCCTCGGCAAGCGACGCCGCTCCGCCATCCGGAAGTCGGTGCAGGCCTCCTCCCCCTCACGGGGAAGTCTCCCGACACTTCCCCGACGTGGTGCTACCCCGCTCATCGAGTGTGTCCACGGCGACCCGCGAGGGTCGCGGTACTGCGCCCTGTGCCGTCACAGCGTCCCTGCCTGAACCATCAACAACATCGAGGAGAAACCATGACCACCCAGCACACCCAGCAACTCTCCCCCGAGGCTGAGACCGCCTACGCCCACCTGGCCGAGATCATGGCTCAGGCGAACAAGACGATCACGTTCAACGGCCTACCCAAGGGCACCGTCTCCCCCGAAGTCGCACAGGAGGCTTCCGACCGCGTCGTACGCCGAGCCACCACGGCCTACAAGCGGCTCCTGGAGGAGGTGGGTCCCGAGTCGGCAGCCAAGGTCCTCGCAGAGGTCCTGGCCGAGCTGACCGTTTCCACCGCGACGACATGGGTTTCCACGTTCCACGAGGCCATCTTCGAAACCTTCGGGAACAACGACCAGTGACCCACACGCGAATCAACCCTGACTCCCGGCCCGTCCTTCTCACGATCGCTACCGGTACCGCCCTGGTGTTCCTGGCGTCGTTCGCCCTGTCGTTCAACGCGCTCGTGGACGTCTCCGGCTGGGCACACGTCCCGCCCTATCTCGCGCCCGCCGTGCCCGTCATGCTCGACGTCGCCCTGATCGTCTATAGCCTGTCTGCCCTGGTACGTCGTGCCCGTGGGCAGTCAGCGCGGTTCTCGTGGTTCCTGCTGACGTTCTTCACCCTGGTGTCCCTGCTGGGCAACGCCGCACACTCACTCGGCGTCCCTGAGACCGCTCAGCCCTACGTGGGGACCGTGGTGGTCGCCCTGGCTCCTGTCGGCGCTCTGGCAGCCCTGGAGAACCTGGCAAGCCTGATCGTGGCAGCACCAGATGCGCGCACCGTCTCGTCGGACGGCACCAGCGGTTCCGAGGAGCGCTCCGCCGTCGTCCGTGAGCTCCGTCCGGTCGAGGCCGATGAGCTGGACCTGCTCGGCACGCTCGTCAGTGACCACCCCCAGAGCAAGCGCACCCGCGAAAACCTGGCCAAGGTGCTCGATCTGCACCGGCAGGGTGCTCGTCAGCGGGACATCGCGGAGGCCGTAGGGATGTCCACGACCCTGGTCAAGTCGGCACTCCGCGACCTAGAGAGGGCCGGGCTCGTCAAGGCGGGGTGACCGGACGCGCAGTCGTTCATCGACCGAGATTCCGGCACCGGTAGGCTCGGTGAAGGGCGAGACAGGAGCGTCGGGTTCCAACGTCGCTGGCGCCGGGCTCCGTAGGGTGCACCGCCATGTCGGTGTGTGGCCGTAGGATCCCGACCGTGTCTATCGCCATCCCCGCTCCCGTGCAGAACTACGGCGAGATCTTCACCAAGCGTTGGGTGGTCGAAACGCTCCTCGACCTCACGCGCTATGAGACCACAGCTGATCTGGCATCGCTCCGAGTGGTCGAGCCCTCGTGTGGCACTGGCGCCTTCCTCGGCCCCATCGTCGAGCGGCTCCTCGCCAGTGCGACCACGCACGGCCACGACCCTCGATCGCTGTCAGACGCGATCCGGGCCTATGATCTTCAGCCAGCCCACGTCGAGACCAGCAGGGCTCTCTGCACCACCCTCTTAACCAACGCTGGCGTCGCCACGCACGAAGCACGAGAAATCGCCAAGACATGGGTCCGCCTGGCCGACTTCCTGCTCGAAGACGAAGTCCAAAACGCCGACATCGTCGTCGGCAATCCCCCATACATCAGGTACGACGATCTGCCTGAGCACCTCGCCGCCACGTACCGCGCCAGATGGCCCACAATGAGCGGACGTGGCGACATCTACGTCGGGTTCATCGAACGCTCGCTCGCCATCCTCAAGCCCGGCGGCCAAATGGGTTTCATCTGTGCCGACCGCTGGATGCGCAATCAGTACGGTCGCGGTCTGCGCCAGCTCATAGCGTCGCAGTATTCCGTCAGGCACGTATGGACCATGCATGACGTCGACGCCTTCGAAGCGCAGGTCTCTGCTTACCCCGCCATCACGGTCCTCGCCAACGAATCGCAGGGCCCTGTCGTTGTAGCAGACACCACGTCCTCATTCGGCGAGTCCTCTGCAGCGGCACTAGTCGAGGCAAGTCGCAGCACGGATGTCTTCGACTTCAACGGTGTGGGCGTAATGGCGCACACGCTTCCTCACTGGTTCGAGGGAGACGAACTCTGGCCCACGGGATCTCCGGCAAGGCTCGCATTGATCGAGCTTCTCAACGACTCATTCAACCCCCTGCACGATCCTGCCACGGGCACTCGTGTCGGAATCGGGATCGCGACCGGAGCCGACAAAGTCTACATCACCAAGGACCCCGCAATCGTCGAACGGGACCGCCTGCTGCCGCTCTCTATGCGACGGGACCTCATGAGCGGCTCCTACAACTGGCAGGGCAACTATCTTATTAATCCGTGGAACCCGGATGGTTCGATCGTCGACCTCAATTCGTACCCACTAATGAAGGGTTATCTCTCAGCACATCCCGCACTCAAAGACCGACACGTCGCCAGGCGAGCACCCACTTCCTGGCACCGGACTATCGACAAGGTCAACGGGTCGATTACCAATCGACCCAAACTGCTCCTGCAAGACATGAAGGCGACGATTCACCCGGTCCTGGAGACGGGCGGCCACTATCCGCACCACAACCTCTACTACGTGGTGTCTGACGACTGGGACCTAGAGGTGCTAGGCGGGATCCTACTCTCGCGGATCGCTCAGGCTTTTATTGAGGCCTACTGCGTCCGCATGCGCGGTGGCACTCTCCGCTTCCAGGCGCAGTACCTGAAGCGTATACGCGTGCCCGATCCAGCTTCATTAGACGCCGAACTTATGACCGACCTACGAGAATCCTTCCGCGCCCGTGACGTCGAAAAGGCAACCAACGCCGCGGCACGCGCTTATGGTATCGACCCGTCCGACTACGAACTCGACAAGGATAACGCATCGAATGACACGTGACATAATGCCCCTGATGGTCAACTGGTGGGCAGCGAAAGACGCCGCCGTTGCGATGCAGGCCGCTCAAGGCCGGGCGGGCGTCGGGGCACAAGCCCGCGACGCCAGGCACATGAAGTCGTTGGCCGATTTCGTCCGCCAAATGTTCATCGATGCTGGCCTCCGAGATGACGAGGTTACGACGGACACAATCATACCCGGGTACTTTCGCCGCTCAAAGAACTGGGATGTCGTAGCGGTACACAAGGGGCATCTGGTCGGCGTCGTAGAACTGAAATCGCAAGAGAAAAGCCCTTCCAACAATGCGAACAACCGCATCGAGGAGGCGATCGGAAGCGCCGTCGACACCAATACGGTGCAGGAGATAAGCGAGGCCTTTGGCAAGCTTGGCATCTGGGCGGCCTGGGGAATGACCTTCAATCGCGACTGCGAACCCAAAAGGCGCAACGGCGTAAGGTCGAAGCACTTCCCTCTCGATCCAGCATTCGTACCCTTCACCTACGCGGGACAGTACGGAACCGCCATCGAGCGATTCATCTCGCAGAATATCTATCAGGCTGGATGGATGGTCAGGACGTGGGTTAATGACGATGGCACGATCGGGTACGACGAACCAGTACCTACGGCCACTGCGGAAACACTCGCTACGCAGATCGAGGCGCGCGTCAATTTTGCTTTGCAAGCACTCGGGGCATAGACGCTCGCGACTCCCTAAGCAAGGCCTTTTCTAGATAGCCAGCTAACGGACCTTTCATTCAGGTGGGCCTCCAGCGCATCGATCACTGCGCGCGGCCTTCCTAGGTTGATCGATTCGATCGCTTCGCGTGTTTCCCAGTGTCGAATCCCGCCCCACGCGTAGCCGTCCACTTGCTCCGAGTCATGGAAGAGCGCCTCGTCAGGCTCAGCAAACTCCTTTGTGAACTGTTCAGCGAGGGCACCGACCGCCGCGTCTAGTTCCGGCAGCGTGCCGCCGGTCCAGATGTAATCCTGTTGCTTTGGATGGAAATACCCACTACCTACATCTGGCGATTCCAGGACGGTCAGTAGCCCTTGATTCTCTGTAATGAGGTACTCGACATCGCTCCATTCGAACCTGACGTCGCCATTTACCCGCCACTCGCGCTCCCAGTCGAACGCATAGACGTCTTCGCGCCACATGTCGATGTAGGGTGTGAGCTCAAGGAACCGTGACGAGACTTCAGCATTATGGAGCCGGTTCATTTCATGCTTGAGCGCTTCAAACGCCGGTGTTGCATAATTGACGTACCAGACACGTTGGCCACCGAGTCGGATAATGAACGCGCGCTTGAATACAATCCCATATTTTCGCTTGCTTGCGAACCTCTCGATTTCCTGTGCTGGGGTCTCTGTCAAGCAGACGCAGCGGTGAGAATCGCTTCTCGACGGATCCTGTCCCGCGAGTCCGAATGCCCCGCGGGCCTCGATGCAACCATCCACGAGGATCGAGGCCAGATCCGCCGGTGTTCGCGTCATGTGAATTAGATATGACGAGAGATCCTTTGCGCGAGGATGCTGAGCCGTGCCGACCAGTTGATGCGGGTCTGTGGCTGCGCTGGTCATTGCGCTCCTCGCTCGATGCGACTTGCACCAGCCGGCTGCGACCGGGGTGCTTGGACTGACACAAGGCTAAGGCCGCGAGAGTGGCGGCAGGCATACGACACGCTACTCCCCCACCATCATCCCGACCTGCACGATCCGAGCGTTGGCTGCAGCACCATCTTGCGGAGCTCCCCAAGGAGCCCGGCCCCCGCTACCCTCGTCCTGTGCGTGAGGCGACAACACCCAACGAGCTGGCATTGGAGCTCAGCGAGGGCCCGGCCGCGATTCGCTCCTGGCTGCGGCGTCACGGTTTCGAGAGGACGCGCACGCACTGGAGCATCCCTGGCGACGTAGCTGACGTGATCCGCGCCTACTACGCCGAGCGGGACAGCCGACCCAAGCTGTGCTCGGTGGAGGGCTGCGACCGGCGCCGCGAGGTCAGTGCCGGATGGTGCCAGGTGCACTGGAAGCGGTGGAAGCGCCACGGTGCGTTTGACCGCCGTGACGGCGCTGAGTACCAGCGCGCGAAGACCCACTGCCCCCAGGGCCACGAGTACACACCGGAGAACACCTACGTTTTCAAGGACGGTCGGCGCCGCTGCAGGTCGTGTCGGATCACGGCGAGCAAGGTTTCAAAGCAGCGGTCGAAGCCACTGGATTGACCGCTAGCGTCGCCATCCAGTGGCCTTGCTGGATGGCGACGCCGACGGGGGGGTGTCCCCTAGGCACGCGACTGGCGGACCTCCGCAACGAGCGATTCAACGCACGCCCGGTTGTCGTCGGTCTCGATATCGGTGCCGGGCCGGTAGACGAGCACCAGCTCGTCGGCATTCTCGTGGCCGTGAATGTCAATAACGGTCCCGAGGTCGGCTCCCTCGACCGCGATGTAGAAGGACATGGATGCGAGCTTGGCCATCACGCGGCTGAGGTCTTCCTCGCGGGTCGAGCGGTGAGTGTCCGAGCCCAGTCCACCGCCTAGGTCCCAGGCATCCCTGGTCGCGGCCCCCGGCCGCACCAAGACGCCCACGCCCCGCTGGGTGTCCACATGTGCCTGGTGGGACAGGGAGTGCTCGTAGACGGAGATGATGTCGGGATGAGTGGTGGGGTTCGACGTGCTGCTCATGGCGGTTTCGTTCCTTTCTTCGCGAGCAGCACTAGCCTAGGAGGGCCCCCGACGCCCGCGTGAGCTCCGCCCACGCGGCACGCCAAGTGGCCTCAGCCCTTCGGAGGGTGGGGGTCGTCGCCGTAGGTGTTCCGTTCGTTGATCTGGCCGTCCTTCTTGTGGCCGATCCACTCGCCGCCTTCACGCCGCATCGTCGCCTTGCCGGCCTCGGCAGCCTCCTCCTTGCGGTCGAAGTATGCGGAGGCCCGGCTGGCCCCTTCGCGCTGGTTCTTCCACCGGCCACGATCGTCGTCCCACGTCGTGTGCATGTCGCCATTCGGCACGTCGTTCTCCTCGCCTCTGAGATGCTGCGCCTTCTCATCCAATAGAGCACGGTGAGCGCGGTTTCACCACTCCGGCTATCTCCAGTCCGCTCGACTCGCATGGCCGGTGCTGCCCAGCGGACCGCACGGGAGGGGAGCGCCCCCTTCACGCTCATCTACGCCACCGCCAGGTCTCAGCAGCCGGGGTTCTGCCACGGTTTCCAGGTTCTCGTAACACCCCGTGTGTAACGCAGGAGGACCGCCACTCCCCCCGTGACGGGTGGGGGTGGCGCCCTCGCGGTCATGCTGTCGCGGCCTTCTGGCGCTGCCTGTAGAGCCTCTGGCGGCACTTGCTGGAGCAGGTGATGCGCTCACCGTTCGGGTTGACGGCACGCTGGTCGACGGCTTCTAGGTGTTGCGGGTCATGACGTTGGTGACGCGGGGCCGGGAGTGAGGAAGGGGTAGGCCCTGGCGGCAGGATGGAAGTGCGACCAACCGTCCTCGCCGAGAAAGACCTACCCCT
>CANMFP010000005.1 GCA_947497265.1 uncultured Isoptericola sp. | reverse complement strand
CGACGGCGGCAACGACGGCGGCAAAGATGGGGGTGGCGGGCGGTGGTGGCTGTGTGTGGGGCGCGCTGGGGAGTGGGAGGGGGGTGGCCGCGGGGGGGGGGCCGGGGGGGGGGCCGGGGGGCGGCCGGGGCGGCGGCCCCGCCCCCCCCCCCGGGGGGCGGCGCCCCCCCCCCCCCCCCCGGGGCCGGCCGAGCAGCCGCCGCAGGCCCCCGACGTCGCGCGGGGAGTCGGCGACCACGGCCGCCCGCAGCCCGCGCCGTGGCCCCGCGCCCGGCGCGAGGTACAGCGCGGCCCAGCCGGCCGCCAGGGGACGCACGACGACGTCCTCGTCGCCGTGCCGGACCCCGAAGAACGCGAGGTCGTGCCCGAGCTGCTGGGAGAAGACGTAGGGCGCGGCGGGCTGCGGGGCGTCGGACCGTCCCAGCATGTCCAGCACGGTGGCCTCGGGATCCGTCAGCGCGCTGCTCCAGTGCCCGCCAGGGACGGTCCCGAACACCGGGTGCGGGCGGGCGGCGCAGTCGCCGACGGCCCACACCCGCTGCCGGATCTCCTCCGGGGCGTCCGCGGCCCAACGGCCCGCGGCGTCCACCGGCACGCGACCGTCCGCCGTGAGGTCGAACGGCAGCCACGCCGTCGCGGGTCGGGCGCCGACGGCGGCCAGGACGGTGTCGGCGTCGATGCGGCCCTCGGCCGTGGTCACCCCGGCGTCGTCCACGTCCAGCACCGGCGTCGCGAGGCGCAGGTCGACACCGGCCTCGGCGTACCACGGCACGGTCCGTGCGCCGACGTCGCCGAGCTGGCGCTCCAGCGGGGCGGCGGCCGCCTCGACGACGGTCACGTCGACTCCCTGGGCCGCGGCCACCCCCGCGACCTCGGCCCCCACCCAGCCGGCGCCGACGACGACGAGCCGGCTGCCGGGCCGCAGACGCTCGCGCAGCCGCTCCGCGTCCGCGGCCGAGTGCAGGGTCACGGCGTCCGGCCAGGGCGAGACGGCCCGCGAGCCGACGGCGAGGACCACCGCGTCGGCGGTCACGTCCCCGCCGTCCGTGGCGACCCGCACGCCGTCGACCCCGACGTCGAGCCCGGTCGCGCGAGCGGCGAGGCGGGCGTCGGCGAGCTGTGTCACGTCGGTGTCGATCTCGCCGGCGAGCCAGGCCGGCTCGGGACGCGAGAAGAGCTCCTTGGACAGCGGCGGGCGGTCGTACGGCGGGACACCCTCGTCACCGAGCAGGGTGACCGGTCCGTCGAACCCGTGCGCGCGCAGGGCCGCGACGGTTCGTGCACCGGCGAGGCCGGCGCCGACCACGACGACGGAACGAGGGGCGGGGGAGGCGGTGGACGGCACGGGCCCACGCTAACGCGGGCCGGCGCGGGCGCCGTGGCAGGTAGGCTCGAAGCGTGGTCCCTGATGCCGACGCCCGCGCGCAGCCGCACTGGCACGCCGTCGAAGCCGCCCCGCACGATCGGTCGCGACCGGTGCGCAGCCCGCTGCCGGCGATCCTCGTCGTCCTGGCCGGCATCGTCCTCGCCGTGGTCCTGGGGATGACGGTCGGCGCACGGCTCGGCGCGCTCACGATCGCCGCGACCCTCGCCGTGGCCGGGGCCTGGCGGGCGGTGTCGCCCTCGGGACCAGTCGGCCTGGCCATCCGCAGCCGCAGCTTCGACGTCTTCCTGTGCTGGTGCACGGCGGGCGTGATGGGCGTGCTGGCGCTGACCGCTCCCGGGGTCTGACCGGCTCGTGGGCTGAGAACTAGGCCTTCGTGGGCTGAGAACAAGGCCGGGGACGAAGCCCGGCGCACGGTCGCGTTCACGGGCGCTGGGCGCCCTGCACTTCGCGTCTGACGACCGTGCGCCGGGCTTCGTCCCCGGCCTCTCGTGTCGGTTCAGGGGCGGGTCGGGGGCTCCGGCTCGCCCTTGGTGTCATCGGTGTCGGTAGCCGTGTCGGTGTCGGTGGCCGCTTCGTCGGCGGCGGCCGGCTCCTCGATGGTGGTGTCCTCGGCGACCGGCTGCGCGTCGTCGTCCGCCACGACCTCCGTCTCCTCGACGACCTCGGTCTCCTCGACCGTGACCGGGACGGTCTCCCCGTCGGCCGGGTAGGTCGCCGTGCCCGGCTGCTCGTCCCAGCCGTCGGCCGGGGTGAGCGCGGGCAGCGGGGCGAACGCCCGGGCGAAGAGCGCGGCGATCGCCGCGCCCACCAACGGGGCGACGAGGAACAGCCACAGCTGGTCGAAGCCTCCGCTCGCCTCCCAGGCGTCGGGAGACACCACCGAGGCGAGCGAGCGGGCCGGGTTGAACGAGGTGTTCGTGACAGGCCACGAGATGATGTGCAGCGCTGCGAGGGTCAGCCCGATCACCACGGGTGCGTAGGCGACCTTGGCGCGGACGTTCGTCACGGCGAGGATGACGCCCACGAACACCACGGCGATGAGGACCTCGACGATCGCGGCCTGGGGAAGCTCGAACGTCGCTTGACCCTGGGTGAGCCGCATCATCGGAGAATGCTCGCCATAGCCGTTGGCTGTGGTCGCGAGTACCGCGCCCTTCGAGCCGTTCTCGGACATGGCAGCAGCGAGGGAGTCCGGAATGATCAGCAGCAGGAGCGCGCCGCAGGCCGCGGCGCCGACGAGCTGCGCGACCCAGTAGGGCGCGAGGTCGACCCAGCTGGAGCGGCCCGCGAGCGTGAGCCCGAACGTCACCGCCGGGTTGAAGTGGCCGCCCGAGATGTGCCCGAGCCCAGCGATGACAGCCATGAGGGCGATACCCCCGGCCAGCGCCACGGTGATGATCTGGGCGTTGTTCACGAAGTTGAACGTCGCCGTGCCGACGATGCCGAGCACGAGGACGAAGGTGCCGAAAGCCTCGACGCACATCCGTGTGAAGAGTCCTGGCACCGGCGTCGCCTCGACGCGGGTGTCTGTCGCGGTTGCCTGGGACATGGAGGTCCTTTGCTGGTCGTCAGTGGGGTCTCGTCGCGCCGTCGGACCGACGCGGCGGCGATGCTGGCACCGCAACCTGTGAGCCACCTGTGTCCAGGGTCACGGTCGCGGTCGCCGGGGGCACGCTACCGCCTGGGCCGATGCTCGCGCCCGCGACCGCGCCGCTGGGGGTGACGGAGCGGACCGCGTGCGCCAGAGTAGGGGCCATGACGACACCTGTGAACGTGACTGTGACCGGTGCCGCCGGTCAGATCGGCTACGCCCTGCTCTTCCGGATCGCGTCGGGTGCGATGCTCGGGCCGGACGTCCCGGTCCGGCTCCGGCTCCTGGAGATCCCGCAGGCCGTGCGGGCCGCCGAGGGCACCGCGATGGAGCTCGACGACTGCGCCTTCCCGCTGCTGGCCGGCATCGACATCCACGACGACCCCGCCCAGGGGTTCGCCGGCACGAACGTCGCGCTCCTGGTGGGCGCGCGCCCGCGGGGACCGGGCATGGAGCGTGCCGACCTCCTGGAGGCCAACGGCGGCATCTTCGGGCCGCAGGGCGAGGCGATCAACGCGGGCGCCGCCGACGACGTCCGCGTCCTGGTGGTCGGCAACCCGGCGAACACCAACGCGCTCATCGCGGCGGCGCACGCCCCGGACGTCCCGGCCGAGCGGTTCACCGCGATGACGCGGCTGGACCACAACCGTGCGCTCTCCCAGGTCGCGGCCAAGGCGGGCGTGCCCGTCGCGGACGTGCGGCGGCTCACCATCTGGGGCAACCACTCCGCGACGCAGTACCCCGACCTGTTCCACGCGGACGTCGCCGGCAGCCCCGGCAGCACGCTGACGGCCGACACCGGCTGGCTGACCGACGACTTCATCCCGACGGTCGCCAAGCGCGGCGCGGCGATCATCGACGCCCGTGGCGCGTCGTCGGCGGCCTCGGCGGCCAACGCCGCGATCGAGCACACGCGCGACTGGGTCCTGGGGACGCCGGACGGCGACTGGACGAGCGCCGGCGTGGTGTCGAACGGCGAGTACGGCGTGCCCGAAGGGCTCGTCTGCTCGTTCCCCGTGACGTCGTCGGGCGGTGACTGGCAGATCGTGGAAGGGCTGGACGTCGACCCGTTCTCGCGCGAGCGGATCGACGCGAGCGTCGCGGAGCTGGTCGCGGAGCGGGACGCGGTGCGCACCCTCGGGCTGGTCTGAGCGCGGGGACCGCGCCAGGGAAAAGTGTCGAGTTCGGTCGTCGACCGTCCTAGTCTCGAGAAGTGATCGACACCGCCACCGCAGCACCGCCTACCCCGGACGTTCCGCCCCGGGGCGAGGACCCTGCGCGCCGCCTCGACTGGCGGCGGCTGCGCAGCCCGGTGTCGGCGGTGGCGGTCGTCGCGCTGACGCTGGGGGCCGTCGGCACCGCCGTCGGGACGGTGGTGGCCGGCGATCTTGCCGCCTCGCCCGAGGCGACGGGAGTCCTGCTGCTCGCCCTGTGCCTGGTGGGCGGTGCGCTGCTCGACGCCGCGGGCCAGGTCGCGTGGGCCGGCGTGGTCGACCGCGCCGAGGGCCGCCTGCGCGGCGACCTGCTGAGCGCCGCCCTGCACCAACCGATCGAGGTGCTCGGCGAGCAGGCGGTGGGCGAGATCCTCGACCGGGTCGACGACGACACGCACGCCGTCGGCGCGCTGGCCCGCCGCCAGCTGTGGAGCATGGGTCGCACCGTGGTCGGGGTGGTGCCGATCTGGGTGGTGGCCGGTGTCACCTGGTGGCCCGCCTGGTACCTCTTCCCGCTGCTCGCCGTGGGCACGTGGTGGACGGTGCGGTCGCTGCTGGGCGAGATCGCGCGTCGCAAGGTGGTCGAGGAGCGGGCCTGGACGGACAACGCCGCGGTGCTGGAGGAGGGTGTCGCGGCGCGCGACGACCTGCGCACCTCCGGCGGGCAGGCGTTCGCGCTGCGGCGCCTGGCTGAGATGTCTGCCGTCGTGCACCGGGCGTTGCTGAACGTGGTGCGGGTGGAGACCCGGATGATGGCCCGGGTCGGGGTGCTGCTGCACGCGCTGCTCGCCGGCGTCGTCGTGGCCGGCGTGGCCCTCGCCGTCTCCGGCGACATGTCCGTCGAGCGGCTGGTGACCCTGTTCCTCGTCACCTCGTTGTTCGTCGGGCAGATCGATCGGCTCGCGCAGCATCTTCCCGATCTCCAGGAAGGGCTCGGCGCAGTGGTGCGCATCCGCCAGCTCTTGGACACCGAGCCCGAGCCGGTCGGCGGGCTCCCGTTGCCGGAGCGGCCGCTGGAGATCGAGGTGCGAGACCTGGACTTCACCTACGCCGAGGGGACGTTCGCGCTGGCGGGTGTGTCGCTGTCGGTGCCGGCGGGGCAGACCGTGGCGTTCGTCGGCCGGACCGGGTCGGGCAAGACGACGCTCGCCTCGCTGCTGTCCCGCGCCGTCGAACCGCCGCCCGGGGCGGTGTTCCTCGGGGGCGTGGACGTCCGCGACGCCGACCTGCAGCAGCTCCGTGCCGGCGTGGGGGTCGTCACCCAGCGCACCGAGATCGTCGCCGGGACGCTGGCGCAGAACGTCGCGCTGTTCGCCGACGTGCCGCGCCGCGACATCGAGGAGGCGGTGGTCGAGCTGGGCCTGGCCGACTGGGTGGCGGGGCTGCCCGACGGACTCGACACGCTGCTCGGCCCGGGTGGGACGTCGCTCTCCGCCGGGGAGGAGCAGCTCGTGGCGTTCGCGCGGCTCCTCGTGCGGGACGTCCGCGTGGTCGTGCTCGACGAGGCGACCGCCAGGATGGACCCGCACACCGAGGCGCGGGTGGTCGCCGCGTCCGACCGGCTCCTGACGGGGCGGACCGGCGTCGTCGTCGCGCACCGGCTCGGCACCGTGCAGCGCGCCGAGCGCGTGGTGGTGCTGGACCACGGGCGCGTCGTCCAGCAGGGGCCGCGGGCGGAGCTGGCCCGTCAGGACGGCGCGTTCCGCGACCTGCTCGCGGCGAGCAGCACGGACGGGCACGACGGGCACGACGTGTGGGGTCCGTCCGACGCGGCGGCCGCGGTCGTCGCCGTGCCGGACGGGCCGGCCGGGGACGACGGCGTCGCACCGGCGGGGATCGGAGCGCGGCGGCGGACAGGCCCGCCGCCGGTCCGGGAGGACCCCGGTCACGGGCCGAGCCTGACCCGCAGCGTCCTGCGCGCCCTGGTCACCAGACCGCGGTGGGGTGCCGCTGGCGCGGGGCTGTTCCTGCTGACCAGCCTGTTCGCCGCCCAGGGCGCGCTGGCGGGGTTCCTGTGGGGTCGTGCGGTCGAGAGCCTGGCAGACGGCGGCGTGCCGCTGGCCCTGACGGCCGGTCTCGTGGCGATGCTGATCGTGGCGCCGCTGTGCCTGGCGCTCGCGGTGCGGCTGTACCCGTCGTGGTGGATCGAGCTGCTCCTGCGGGTGCGCGTGGGCGTGCTCGTGGGCCAGACGCGCCAGCAGCGGCTGCGACGGACCCCGGCGGGGGAGGTCGTGGCCCGTGCACTCGACGCCGACCGGTTCGTGCTCTACGTCGACCGGTGGGTCGACCTGCTCAACGGGTTCGTCGTCGTGCTCGTCACGTGGTTGGTGAGCGGCGAGCCGCTGGCGGGGCTGGTGCTGCTGGCGGTGATGGGGGTGACGGCGGTCAGCGCACTGGCCGGCCGGCCGGTCGCGGGCCGGACCGCCACCCGTTCCGCGGAGGCCCGGGCCGGGTTCGGGCGTGCCCTCGTCTCGGCGCTGGACGCGGCGCGCACGGTGAAGCTCGCGGCCCGGACCCCGGACGTCCACCGACACCTGCGCCAGGTGGACGCAGGCCGGGTGGGGGCCGCGATCCGGGAGCACCGGGTGCAGGCGGTGCTGGACGGCATCCCGACGGTGATGGTGCAGGTGGGTGTGGTCGCGGCCTGGGCGCTGCTGCTCGCCGGGACCTGGAACCTGGCGACGACCCTGCTGGTCACGGCCGCGGTCGGTGGGTTCGCCTACTTCGGGGTCGTGGCCGGGGCCGTGATCACCGAGGCGCCGGGCACGCGGAACTGGCTGCGTGCGACGTCGTCGTTCGCGGCGGGTGCGGACCTCACGAGGCTCCCGGCCGGGGTCGACCTCTGGACGGGGTCGGCGCCGGCTCCCGAGCCGACTCCCGTGCCGGCGCCGACCGGTCCCGCGCGGTTCGAGCGGCTCGAGCTGCAGGCCGTCGAAGCGGTGCACGACGACGGCACGATCGGGGTCACCGACGTCCGGCTCGAGGTGCGGCGCGGCGAGCTGGTGCTGCTGCTCGGCCAGGTCGGGTCGGGCAAGTCGAGCCTGCTGTCCGCGCTCGCGGGCCTCATGGCGCACCGCGGCACCATCACCTGGAACGGTGCGCCGGTGACGGATCCGGAGACCTTCCTCCGGCCGGGTCGGGTGGCGCACGTCGCCCAGGTGCCGCGGGTGCTGTCCGGGACGTTCGCCGAGAACGTCCGCCTGGACCACGACCGGAGGGTGGCGCGCCCGTTGGAGGCGGCGCGGATGAGCACCGACATCGCGGACGCGGGCGGTCCCGACTCGCGGGTGGGCCACCGCGGGGTGCGGCTCTCGGGCGGGCAGGTGCAGCGGCTGGCTCTCTCGCGGGCGCTGGCGACGGACGCGGAGGTCCTCCTCGCGGACGACGTGTCGAGCGCGCTGGACGCGGCCACGGAGATCGAGCTCTGGGAGTCGCTGCGGGAGCGGGGGACCACGGTGGTCGGGTCCACCTCGAAGCGGGCGGCGCTGGCGCGGGCCGATCGCGTCGTCGTCCTCGTCGAGGGTCGGGTGGCCGCCGTCGGGCCGTGGCGCGACCTGGCGTCACGGTGGTCGCACCTGGCCGGGTGACGCAGCGGCGGCGCGCGGCTTCTCAGTAGTGCTGGCACTACTGGGTTCCGCGGAGCGCGGGTGCGTCGCCGCAGGTCAGGACGCTCGGCGGTACCTACGGAGGGCTCGGAGGGCCTGTTCGGGTCGCCGGGACCGGGGCACGCTGGCGGCGTCGGGCGCACGAGGCGCAGGACTTCAGGCCACCGAGAGGAACAGCACATGAGCAACACGACCACGACGAAGGGTGCCGTCAAGGGCACCGTCGCTGCCGCTGCTGGCGTCGCCGTCCTCCTGGGAGGTGCGGGGACCTTCGCGCTGTGGAACGCCGAGGGCGCGATCGGGACCGCGAGCACGGCCACCGGTTCGCTGACCGCGACCTTCGGTGACACCGTGTGGACGGACGACACACCGGGTGCCGAGAACGCGATCCCGGACATCGGAGCGTTCGTGATGGTGCCCGGCGACGTGGTCGTCGGCACGGCCGACGTCGACGTCACCGCGGTGGGCGAGAACCTTCGCATCGACACGGGCCTCGACTACGCCGACGGGACCCTGCCGGACGACGTGGACGTCTCGGTCGTCCTGACCGACGGCGCCGACGCGGAGGTCACGCGACTCTCGGGTTCGAACGCCGGGACCACCCACGACCTCACCGCCACGGTCACCCTGAGGTTCGACGAGAGCGCCACCGGCTCGATGTCCCAGGAGGTCAACCTCAACGCCATCGCCATCGACCTCCAGCAGGTCGCGCCCGGCGCGCCCTGACCCACCGCGGGCGGCAGACTCGTCGAGCTGCGGCCCGCGAGCCCGATCATCGAGACCATCGACCCACGACGGCGGGAGCGAGATGCGGCACCAGGCGCGGCCCACGGACCTGCGACGGACGACGGCACTGACCGCCGGAGTCGTCGTCGTCCTGCTGCTCGGGCTGCCCGCCGCCGGATCGTTCGCGGCGTGGAACGACTCCGCGCCCGTCGGGGGAGCCACGACGACCGGAAGCCTGGGAGTCGATCAGGAGACCCTCGCCGGTGGAACCTGGACGGAGGACGGCGACACGTTCGACCCGGCCACCGACCGGCTCAGCCCAGGCGCCACGCTCGTCCACACCGTCACCGGTGTGCCGGTCACCGCCGTCGGCGACAACCTCGAGGCGACGTTCCAGGGCGTCGAAGGCGCCGTGGTCCCCGGTGCACTGACCGACCACGTCGCCCTCACGGTCGCGTCCGACCCGACCCCGATCGCAGGTGCCGACTCCGACGCCGACGGGAAGCAGGCCGTCGACCTCACGCTCACGGTCGCGGCCGACGCCGACCTTCCCGCCGGCGAGGAAATCATCGACCTCAGCGGGCTGACGGTGACGCTCACCAATGGTCGCGGATGGTCGGACGTCGCGCGGCTCGACGCGGGCACGGTCACCACCGCCGGTGGCACGGTGAACCTGAGCTACGACCTGGCGCGCGACGACGACGGCGTGGTCGGTTTCTATCTCGACGACCCGCTGCCCGGAACGACGGTCAGGTGGAACCTGTGGAACTGGGACGGTACCGAGGTCGTCACCGACGCCGTCGACGGCCTGAACTCGATGGACTACACCGGTACCGGAGCGACCCCCTACGTCGAGATCACGGGCGGCTTCCGTGGCTTCGGGTCGCCCGACCAGACGCAGGACGTCATCGGAGCGCTCGTCTACGTCTCCGGGATGGACGACGACCTCGGCATGACGTCGGCCAGCCACGCGTTCAAGGACGCGGTCTGGCTGACGGGCGTCTCAGGACTCCCGAGCACGCTGACCGACACGTCCTACGCCTTCCAGAACGCGGGCTCGGCGACCGGGACCGACGGGAACATCCAGCTCTGGGACTGGGACTCGTCCCGCGTGACGACGATGGCGCACATGTTCGAGGGGGCGACGAACTTCCGCCAGCCGGACATCCAGTGGGACACCTCCAGCGTCACGGACATGTCCTACATGTTCGCCGGCGCGACGTCCTTCGTCGGCCCGACACGGTTCACCAGCACGTCCGCCGTCACCACGATGGAGGGGATGTTCGCCGGTGCCACGAGCTTCGTCGACGCTCCCTGGGTGGGCGGCAGCGCCATCGATCAGTGGGACCTCTCGAACGTGACGAGCACGGCGCGCATGTTCGAGGGTGCCACGTCGTTCAACGCGGACGTGGGGTCGTGGGACGTCTCGAACGTCTCGGCGATGCAGGCCATGTTCAGGGGCGCCACCGCCTTCTCCCAGGACCTGAGCGGCTGGGACGTCTCGAACGTCGCGAACCATGAGGCGTTCGCGGACGGCTCGGGGCTGACCGCTGACCAGCTCCCGCTCTGGGACGGCGCCGCGCCCGCCGGGCGGGCCGCGCCGGACGAGCCGGCTGACCTGGACGAGCCGGTCGCGCCCGACCGTACCGCGCGAGCGTCGGACGGCGAGGCCTCCGGCGAGGGCCTGGCGCCCCCGGCGGACGACGGCGGCAGCGAGGGAGCCGACACAGGTTCGGGCACGGAAGGCTCCGACACCGACACCGGTTCGGACACCGGGGTCGAGACCTGTGACGAGGAGACGTCCGAGGCGGACGCTACCGCGGCGACACCGACGCCGGTGCCGACGCCGGTGCCGACGGATTCGTCGACCGCGTGCCCGACCGCCGCTCGCGAGGACGACGAGGCAGACTGAGGTGCATGCGGGGAGACCTGCGTGGTCGAGACGTGGCGGCCACCATCGACGCCCAAGACACCGCGGTCGCGCCCGACGGTCCGTCCGCGGACGCCGCGCGCGTCCGTGGCGCGGTGCTGTCCGGCCTGTGGGCCGGCTTCACCTACGGGCTGCTCGGCCTGACGGTCCTGCTCGCCGCGGTGGTCATCGTCGTGCCCAAGATGGTGGGCGGCGTCCCGCTGACGATCCTCTCCGGCTCGATGGAACCGAACCTGCCGGCGGGGTCGCTCGCCGTCGTGCGCCCCGTCGACACCGACCACATCCGTCTCGGCGACATCGTCACCTACCTGCCGAACCCGGGCGATCCGACCGCGATCACGCACCGGGTGACCTCGATCGACCACCACCAGGACGGCACGCGGTCGTTCACCCTCCAGGGCGACGCGAACGCGACGCCCGATGCGCCGGTGCGGGACCTCCAGGTGCGCGGCCGGGTCTGGTACGCCGTCCCGTGGCTGGGGCAGGTGAACTCGGTCGTCAACGGCGAGCAGCGGACGCTCGCGGTGTTCGTCGTCGCGGGAGCGTTGTTCGTCTGGGCGGCGGTCCTGTGGACGCGCGCCTGGCGCGGCCGACGCCGCAGCCGTGCGCCGGTGCCCTGACCAGGCTGTTCACGTGGCGAGCTCGCGCCGGTCCGAGGCGCCCAGCTTCTGCATCGCCCGGTACAGGTGGCTCTCCACCGTCCGCACGGACAGGAACAGCCGGCTCGCGATCTCGCGGTTGGTGAGGCCTTCGCGGACGAGCGCGGTGATCTCGGTCTCCCGGGCGGTGAGGCCAGCCTCCGGCCCGGCGGCAGCGGTCCGGATCGGCGCCTGCGTCCCGGTGGCCTCGGCGAGCTCGTCCGCCGTGAGGGTGTGCCGACCTTCCTGGACGGCGAGAGCGCTGGCGACCTTCGCCGCCACGTAGGTCATGGGGTCGCGGGGGTCCATCGAGCGGATCGACTCGAGGACCCTGCTGCTGGTGCCGTGCGTGAGGCGCCGGTGCAGCCGCACGGCCGGTGCCAGCAGGGGGATGTGCACGGCGGCGAACCCCTCCTCCAGACGCGTGAGGCGCGCGCCGGTCAACCGCTGCGGCGTCAACGCCCAGGAGAACATCGCGGACGCCAGCCTGCCCTGCGACCACAGGCGCTCGCCCGCCGACCACAGGGGTTCACCGTCGGGAGCACCCCCGGACACCGCATGCTCCACCTCCATCCGTGCCCACGGCCGCACGAAGTCCAGCACGGGCACGTACGGGCGGGGGGTCCGCTCCAGCTCGTCGAGCAGGGTGCGGGCCATCTCGTGGTGGCCGGCGCGGGCGTGCAGCACCGCGGCGAGTCCGAAGATGCGCTCGTCGAACGGGCTCTGCACCGGTCCGCACCGGTCGAGCCGCAGCACCACGCTGAGCGCGCGCAGCGCCCGGTCGTGATCACCCTGCACGAAGAGCGCGCTCGCGAGCCCTCGCGCGGCGAGCCGGACACCGAACGGGCTGAGCTCGTCGTAGGCGGCGCTCCGGCGGCGGCGTGCCCATGCCACGGCGTCGTCGACCTGCCCCACCATGAGCAGCGCGTCGCCGCGCAGCGAGTCGAGCCGGTGCGTGAAGGGTCGTTGGAACCCGCTGTCCTGCCAGCTCCCGAGCAGGTCGAGCGCGCGGTCCGGGGCACCGGCCTCGACGGCGGCGCGCGCCTGATGGATCGTGACGTAGCCGCGCATGCTGCGCGGCACGTCCTGCTCGACGTCGATCGTCCCCGCGTCGGGCGCTCGGTCCGACGTGCCGTGCAGCTGGTCCAGGTAGCGCAAGAACGTCTCGCCGGCGCCGTCGAGCACCAGTCGGCCCGAGGGCCCCGGGTCGTCGAGCAGACCGGACCGGATCGTGCCTCCGGACTGGGCGACCCACTGTCCACGCAGCACCAGGTACGCCGCCACCTCCTCGGGGTCGTCGGTCGGTGCGAGCGAGGTGCCCGTGAACACCTCGTCGACGTCCACCGGCGCCATCCCGTCGACCAGGTGCAGGCGCAGCAGCGGCAGGGCGCTCGCGACGTCGTGCCGCGTCGCCCACGTGTCGGACCACAGGGCGGCCCGGGTGCGGACGGACTCGGTGAGGATGGTCACCTGGTGCACGGGGCGACCGTCGGCCGCGGGCGTGCCGGTGGCGGACGGCCGGGGCGCACCGGCGAGGATGCTGTCGCCGGCGCTGCCGGCCGGCCCGAGCAGCTCCTCGGCGCGGTCGCGCAGGAGTGCGCGCCGGGTCCCGGACAGGTGTGCCCGGAGCGCCTGGCCGAGCACCGGCGGGTTGACCGCGACCAGGCGTGCCTCGGGTCGTTCGTCGATGGCGATGCGGCCGGCGGCGTCGAGAGCGGCGAGCCGTTCCGTGCCGAGGAGGGTGCGCGCGTGGTCGACGTCCAGGAGCCCGAACCACGCCAGGGTCTCGAGGCCTGCGCGGAGCTCGGCCGGCATGCCGCCCAGCAGGCCGTGCAGCACCGACTGCGTCGGGACGGACTCGAGGCTCCCCGTCTGTGTCCACCGGCCGTCCGCCTGCCTGATGCTGCCTGCTCCGGCGGCTGCCTGCGCCAGGGTGACGGCGGCCCGTGGGTTCCCCCCGGACCTCCCCGCGACGGCGGCCGCGAGCCCACCGTCCACCTGGCCGCCGAGACGAGCGGCGAGCAGCGTCGCGACCCCGTTCACGTCGAGCGGGGCGACGGGGACGGCAGCGGCAGGGCGGGCCAGGGCCGACCACGGACCCTCGGTGGGGACTCCGGCCGGTACCGTCGTGACGACGCGCACCGGTCCGGGCGCGCGCCGGGCGACGGCGTCGATGACGGTGAGCGACGGCCGGTCGAGCAGGTGCACGTCGTCGACCACGACGACGGCCCGGCGGCCGGCGATCGCCTCGGCCAGCGAGGATGTCGCCTCCGGGACGCTCCAACGCGCGACGGAGCCTCGGGGGCGCAGCGTCGGATGGGTGAGGAAGCCGCCGAGGGGGACGGAGTCCTCGCCCGCGGTGCCGGACAGCTCGGCGACGGCGGCGCCGGACGTGCGCAGGCTCTCGGCGACCGCCCGCAGGACCCTGGTCCGGCCGGAACCGACGTCTCCGATGACGTGCACGTCCTGGCCGGCACGCAGCCAGCGCAACGACGCGTCGAGGGCTTCCTGATGAACGAAGCTCACCGTCACACTCCTCGGTCCGCGCCTGCCCCGCCGCAGTGCGTGCCCTGCTCATGATGGCAACTGGAACGTGAGCGGGCCACCGCAGGCGGGGCGCCGAGGAGCGGTGCCACCGGCGGGACCTGTTGCGATGGGCTTGCTGCAAGAATTCTGCAAGGTTACAGTCGTGGCGGCCAGTCGACGAAGGAGTCCCCCATGCGCCCACCCCTGCGCCGCGGTGTCGCGGCGCTCGCCGCCACCGCCCTGATCGCCACCACCGCCGCCGGAGTCGCCGTGGCGACCACGGCAGCCGCCGACGAGGAGCGCACCGCGACCCTCGTCGGTGACCTGCAGACCGCGCTGGGTTGCCCGCAGGACTGGGACCCGACATGCACCGCGACCACCCTGGAACCCGCCGGCGACGGCACGTACTCCGCCGAGTACGACCTGCCCGCCGGCACCTACGCGTACAAGGTCGCGCTCGACGGCGCGTGGGACGAGGCCTACGGGCGCGAGGGCACCGACGCCGACACCCCGCTCGTCCTCGGCGGCGACACCCGCGTCCGGGTCACCTACGACGACACGACCCACCGCACCGCGCTCACCCCGCTCGACCTGGCAGGGGAGTACGACGACGCCGCGGACGCCGAGCTCGTCGTCCCGCCCGTGCGGCAGGCCGGGTCGGACGAGCGGTTCTACTTCGTCATGACCGACCGGTTCGCCAACGGCGACCCGTCGAACGACACGGGCGGCATCGACGGCGACGCGCTCGACCACGGGTTCGACCCGACGGACAAGGGCTTCTACTCCGGCGGCGACATCGCCGGCCTGCGGGAACACCTCGACTACGTCGAAGGTCTGGGCACGACGGCGATCTGGCTCACGCCGTCGTTCCTCAACCGGCCCGTGCAGGGCACCGGCGACGACGCGAGCGCCGGTTACCACGGGTACTGGATCACGGACTTCACGCAGATCGACCCGCACCTGGGGACGAACGCCGAGCTCGAGGCACTCATCGCCGACGCCCACGAGCGCGGGATCAAGGTGTACTTCGACATCATCACCAACCACACGGCCGACGTCGTCGACTACGCGGAGGGCGAGTACTCCTACGTGGAGCAGGCGGACGCGCCGTATCTCGACGCGTCGGGCGAGGCGTTCGACCCCGCGGACTTCGCGGGCACCGGCGACTTCCCCGGGCTCGACGCCGCGACGTCGTTCCCGTACACGCCCGTGGTGGCGCCGCAGGACGCGGACGTCAAGGTCCCGGCCTGGCTCAACGACCCGACGCTGTACCACAACCGCGGCAACTCGACCTGGACCGGCGAGTCCGTCACGCACGGCGACTTCGACGGTCTCGACGACCTCATGACCGAGCACCCGACGGTGGTCGACGGGTTCGTCGAGGTGTATCAGGACTGGATCGACCTGGGCATCGACGGCTTCCGCATCGACACGGTCAAGCACGTGAACCCGGAGTTCTGGGAGACCTGGTCCGCCGAGGTCATGGACTACGCCCACGCGCAGGGCAACGACGAGTTCTTCATGTTCGGCGAGGTGTACGACGCCGACGCGGCCAAGACCTCCCCCTACGTCCGGGACACCGACATGAGCTCGGTGCTCGACTTCGCCTTCCAGGCGTCCGCCACCAGCTACGCGAGCGGCAACAGCGCACGAGGCCTGGCGAGCCTGTTCGCGAGCGACGACCGGTACACGACGCCGGACACGTCCGCGGCCGCGCTGCCGACGTTTCTCGGCAACCACGACATGGGACGCGTCGGGTTCATGCTGGCGAGCACCGACGACCCGCTCGCCCGTGACCAGCTCGCCCACGAGCTGATGTACCTCACCCGCGGCCAGCCGGTCGTCTACTACGGCGACGAGCAGGGCTTCGCCGGCAGCGGCGGGGACAAGGACGCCCGCCAGACGCTGTTCGCCACGCAGGTCGAGGAGTACGCGGACCAGCCGCTGGTGACGGGTGAGACCGCCGGCAGCCAGGACCGCTACGACACCGACGCTCCGCTGTACGCGCACATCGCGGACCTGGCGGCGCTGCGGGACGCGCACCCCGCGTTGTCGCAGGGCGCGCAGATCGAGCGGCACGTGTCGGACGGCGCGGGGATCTATGCGTTCAGCCGCGTCGACCGCGAGGAGAAGGTCGAGCACCTCGTCGCGCTCAACAACGCGTCCGAGGAGCGCGACGCCACCTTCACGACGCTGACCCCGGGCGCGGGCTACGAGATGCTCCACGGCGACGGTGAAGCCGTGACGGCCGACGCCGAAGGCACCGTGACGTTGAGCGTCCCGGCGACCTCCGCCGTCGTCCTGCGGGCCGACCGGACCGTGGGCGCCGAGACGGACGGCAGCATCGCCGTGGACCTGCCTGCTCCTGGGGCCGCGGTGAGCGGCACCGCGCCGGTCGCGGCGGAGATCGACGACGCCTGGGCCGAGACCGGCTTCGCCTGGCGCGAGGTCGGCACGGACGCCTGGCAGCCGCTCGGCACGGCCGAGGACACCACACCGCGGGTCTTCCACGACGTCGCGGAGGTGCCCGAAGGCACGCTGGTCGAGTACCGCGCGGTGACTGTCGACGCCGACGGCGACCGCGCCGCCGCCTCCACGTTCGCCTCCGTGGGCGTGGACGTCTCCGGAGTCGTCGGCGACGCCGAGCCGGAGCCCGAGGTGGACATGGTCACGGTGCCGGGCAGCCACAACAGCGAGATGGGCTGCGCCGGCGACTGGACGCCCGACTGCGAGGGCGCCCGCCTCACCGAGCGTGCCGACGGCGTCTGGGAGGGCACGTTCGACCTGCCGGCCGGTGAGTACGAGTACAAGGTGGCCCTCAACGGCTCCTGGGACGTCAACTACGGCACCGGTGGCGTACATGACGGCGGCAACGCGATGTACACGCATGACGGCGGCGAGGTCACCTTCTACTGGGACCCGGTCGGCAAGGACTTCTCCTCGACCGCGCAAGGCCCGATCGTCACGCTGCCCGGCTCCTACCAGGACCAGGTCTGCCCGGACGCCTGGGACCCGGCCTGCCTCGCCACCTGGCTCAAGGACCCGGACGGCGACGGCGTGCACACCTGGTCCACCGACGAGCTCGCCGGTGGTGCCTACGAGGCGAAGGTGGCCCACGGCCTGAGCTGGGCGGAGAACTACGGCATCGGGGGAGAGCCCGACGGGGCGAACTACTCGTTCAGCGTCGGTGACGGCGAGACGGTCGAGTTCTCCTACGACCTCGCGACCCACGAGCTGACGATCGGCGTGGATGACCCGCCGCTCGCCGGGACCGGTCAGCAGGCCGCGCACTGGGTGCGTGAGTCGCTGCTCCTCGCCCCCGGCGACCTGGGCGCGGGCGAGGAGTGGACCCTCTGGGCCTCGCCTGCCGGCGGCCTCCAGGTCGCGGACGGCGGAGTCACCGGCCCGGACGGCGACCTGCCCGACGGCGCGGCGTCCTACCCGCTCGACCCCGGCGGTGCCGTGCCGGACGACGTCGCCGCGGACTTCCCGGCGCTGGCGGGCCACGCGACGCTCGTGCCGACGTCGGACGGTGATCCCCTGGGCCGCGAGTCGATCGAGGCGCTGCTGACCGGCCAGCTGCTCGTGACCCGCTCCGACGGAGACGTGCTCACGGCCGCGACCGGCGTCCAGCTCCCCGGTGTGCTGGACGACTTGTACGCCGAGGCCGCCGAGGATCGTACGTTCGGCGCCGTCGTGCACCCGAACCGCAAGTGGGCGTCGTTCGCGGTGTGGGCGCCGACGGCCCAGGACGTCGACCTCCTCGTCTGGCCGGAGGGTCGCGAGCCGGACGCCGAGCCCGACCGGTTCGAGACGGAGCGCAGGCCGGACGGGTCGTGGACCCTGGACGGCAAGCGGGAGGACAAGAAGTACCCGTGGGTCGGCGCCCGCTACCGGTACGCGGTGACCGTCTACGTCCCCGGGACCGGTCAGGTGGAGACCAACGTGGTGACCGACCCGTACGCGGTGGCGCTCACCCGCGACTCGACGCACTCCGTCGTGGTGGGCCTCGAGGACAAGCGCTGGCAGCCGAAGGTCTGGCGCACCACCGACCAGCCCGTCGTCGAGCGGCCCGTGGACCAGACGATCTACGAGCTGCACGTGCGGGACTTCTCGATCGCGGACGACACCGTCCCCGAGGACGTCCGGGGCACCTACCTGGCGTTCGCCGAGGGGGACTCGGACGGCATGGCGCACCTGCGCGAGCTGGCGGACGCCGGGATGACCACGGTGCACCTGCTGCCCACGTTCGACATCGCCACGATCCCCGAGGACCGGGCGGACCAGAAGGCGACCGGAGACCTGTCCGCGTTCGCGCCGGACTCCGACGAGCAGCAGGCCGCGGTGGCCGAGGTCCAGGGCAGCGACGCCTTCAACTGGGGGTACGACCCCTACCACTTCACGACCCCGGAGGGCTCGTACGCCGTGGACGCCGACGGCGGCGCACGGGTCGCCGAGTTCCGCACGATGGTGGGTTCGCTGCACGCGTCCGGGCTCCAGGTGGTCCTGGACCAGGTGTTCAACCACACGGCGGCCAGCGGTCAGGACGCGAAGAGCGTGCTGGACCGCGTGGTGCCCGGCTACTACCACCGGCTCGACCCGACGACGGGCGCGGTCGAGACCAGCACGTGCTGCCAGAACGTCGCCACGGAGCACGCGATGGCCCAGAAGCTGATGGTGGACTCCGTGGTCACCTGGGCCCGCGACTACAAGGTCGACGGGTTCCGGTTCGACCTCATGGGCCACCACTCGCGCGAGAACATGCTCGCCGTGCGGGAGGCGCTGGACGAGCTGACGCCCGCCGAGGACGGCGTCGACGGGTCGGCGGTGTACCTCTACGGCGAGGGCTGGAACTTCGGCGAGGTCGCCGACGGGGCGCTGTTCGAGCAGGCCACGCAGGGCAACCTCGGTGGAACGGGCATCGGCACGTTCAGCGACCGGCTGCGCGACGCCGTGCACGGCGGCTCACCCGTGGACGGGGCATCGACGTTCACCCAGGGGTTCGGCACCGGGCTGTTCACCGACCCGAACGGCCGGGAGGCGCGCACGGGGGAGCCGGGCACGGTCAACGACGGCGGTGACGACGAGCGCGACGACCTCGGCCACCAGACCGACCTCGTGCGGCTCGGCCTCGCCGGGAACCTGCGCGACTTCACGTTCCGGACGTCCGACGGCGAGACCACCCGGGGCGCGGACCTCGACTACCGCGGCTCACCGGCCGGATACGCCGACTCCCCGGAGGAGGTGGTGACCTACGTGGACGCGCACGACAACGAGACCCTCTTCGACCTGCTGACGCTCAAGCTGCCGCAAGCGACCTCGATGGACGATCGGGTGCGCATGAACACCGTGTCCCTCGCCACGGCCGCGCTGTCCCAGACACCCTCGTTCTGGCACGCGGGCACGGATCTGCTGCGCTCGAAGTCGCTGGACCGCAACTCCTACGACTCGGGGGACTGGTTCAACGCGATCGACTGGTCGGGCCAGGACAACGGGTTCGCCCGGGGTCTGCCGATGGCCGCGGACAACGCGGAGAAGTGGCCGCTCATGGCTCCGCTGCTCGCGGACCCGGCGCTCAAGCCCGCGCCGGAGGACATCGCCGGGGCGTCCGAGCGCGCCCGCGAGCTGCTCGAGCTGCGCGGGTCCACGGACCTGTTCCGCCTCGGTACCGCGGACCTGATCGAGGACAAGGTGTCGTTCCCGGCTTCCGGTCCGGACGCCGCCCCGGGAGTGATCGCGATGTCGATCGACGACACGGCGGGCGGCGTCGACGTCGACCCGGCGCTGGACGGGGTGCTGACCGTGCTCAACGCCTCGCCGGAGCCCGCGACGGTGACGCTCGACGAGCTCGCCGGGCGCGACTACGCGCTGTCGCCGGTCCAGCGCGACGGTGGTGACGACGTCGTCCGGGAGACCGGCTGGGACGCGCCCTCCGGCACGGTCACCGTGCCGGCACGGACGGTCGCCGTGCTGGTGGAGCGGCAGAACTGAGACAGGTTCACCCGGTCCCTGCCTTGACTTCGCGAGGCGAAGTCAAGGTGGGGACCCTTAGGGGTGAATGTCCGAACTGTCGCTCTGTTGGTCGTGATCAGATCGTGATGCCCCAGCGTTGACTTCAAGTCTCGAAGACAGGAAAGTTGTGTCCGGCCTCCTTCTGGAGGCTGCGGTCCGGCCCCGACGGGGCACCGGTGGTGAAGGTCGCCGCCGGAGGACCCTCGACGACGAGAAGGAGCGCGAGGATGCGACTCGGCAAGAAGATGGGCGTGGTCGCCGCAGGTGCGGCGCTGGCGCTCACCCTGACCGCATGCGGTGGCGAGGGTGCCGGTTCCGGCACCGAAGAGGCCGCAGGCGACGGTGACGAGAACGTCAAGGTCGGCGTGGCCATGCCCACCCAGACCTACGAGCGCTGGATCCAGGACGGCGGCAACGTCGAGGCCGGGCTCGAGGAGCTCGGCTACCAGGTGGATCTGCAGTTCGCCAACGACGACATCCCGACCCAGACCCAGCAGATCGACTCGATGATCACCGAGGGCGTCGACGTCCTCATCATCGCGTCCATCGACGGGACGGCACTGACCAGCCAGCTCGAGGCCGCGGCGGCGGAGAACATCCCCGTCATCGCCTACGACCGCCTCATCCGGGACAGCGAGAACGTGGACTTCTACACCACGTTCGACAACTTCGCCGTGGGTGTCGCCCAGGCGAACGCCCTGCTGCGTGGCGTCGGCTACCTCGACGAGAACGACGAGCCGACCGGTGAGGAGGGCCCGTTCAACGTCGAGCTCTTCGCCGGTTCCCCGGACGACAACAACGCGCACTTCTTCTTCGACGGTGCGATGTCCATCCTGCAGCCGCTGCTCGACGACGGCACCGTCGTCGTCCCCTCGGGTCAGGTGAACTTCGACCAGATCAGCACCCAGCGGTGGGAGCTGGAGACCGCCCAGAGCCGGATGGAGGACCTGCTGACCTCCACGTACACCGGCAGCGACGAGGAGCTGGACGGCGTGCTGGCCCCGGCGGACGTGCTCTCGCGGGGCATCATCAACGCCCTGCAGGGTGCGGGCATGGGCCCGACCCTCGAGGAGGGCCTGCCGGTCGTCACCGGGCAGGACGCCGAGATCGCCAACGTCGCACTGATCGACCAGGGCGTGCAGTCCTCGACCATCTTCAAGGACACGCGCCTGCTCGCCGAGCAGGCCGTCGCCGCGGCGCAGTCCTTCGTCGAGGGTGAGGACCCCGAGGCGAACGACACCGAGACGTACGACAACGGCGTCAAGGTCGTGCCGTCGTACCTGCTCGAGGTCGAGACGGTCTTCGCCGAGGACATCGCGCCGATCCTCGTCGACTCCGGCTACTACACCGCCGAAGAGGTCGAGTCGGGCCAGGCCGCGGAGTGATCCGTCGGTCCTGACCGAACTCATCGCGGGCAGGCCCGCCCGTCGTGCGCTCCGGCCACGGCGGGCGGGCCGCCCCGGGTCCGCCGTCGGCTCCCGCCGCGGCCGCTACCCCCCACCGAAGGAGGGACGAGAGCGCAGATGAGCACCATTCTGGAGATGCGCTCCATCACCAAGGAGTTCCCTGGCGTCAAGGCGTTGTCCGACGTCAGCCTCACCGTCGAGCAGGGCGAGATCCATGCGATCTGCGGTGAGAACGGTGCCGGCAAGTCGACGCTGATGAAGGTGCTGTCGGGCGTGTACCCCCACGGCACCTACGACGGCGAGATCGTCTTCGACGGCGCCACGGCGGAGTTCGGGTCGATCTCGGACTCCGAGCAGCGAGGCATCGTCATCATCCACCAGGAGCTCGCGCTGGTGCCGTACCTGTCCGTCGCCGAGAACATCTTCCTCGGCAACGAGATGCGCGGCCGCTTCGGGCTCATCGACTGGAACGACGCGAACCATCGGGCGGCGACGCTCATGGAGCGGGTCGGCCTGCGCGAGAACCCCACCACGCCCATCGGCCAGCTCGGCGTGGGCAAGCAGCAGCTCATCGAGATCGCCAAGGCGCTCTCGAAGGAGGTGCGCCTGCTCATCCTGGACGAGCCGACCGCCGCGCTGAACGACACCGACTCCGAGCATCTGCTCGAGCTGCTGCGGGCGCTGCGGGACCAGGGCATCACCTGCATCATCATCTCGCACAAGCTCAACGAGATCGAGGAGATCGCCGACCGCACCACCATCATCCGGGACGGTCAGACGATCGAGACGATCGACATGACCGAGGAGAGCGCGACCCAGGACCGCATCATCCGCGGCATGGTAGGTCGCGACCTCGAGCACCGGTACCCGGAGCGCGAGAGCGTGCCCGGGGAGGAGGTGCTGCGCGTCGAGAACTGGAACGTCGACCACCCCACCCAGGCCGGACGGCAGATCATCTACGACGCGTCGTTCCACGTCCGCGCCGGCGAGGTCATCGGCATCGCGGGCCTCATGGGCGCGGGCCGCACCGAGCTGGCGATGAGCCTCTTCGGGCGCTCCTACGGCCGCAACATCCGCGGCAAGATCTACAAGGACGGCAAGGAGATCCAGGTGCGGACGGTCGCCGAGGCGATCGAGCACCACATCGCCTACGCCACCGAGGACCGCAAGCAGTACGGCCTCAACCTCATCGACGACGTCCGGCACAACATCTCCGCGGCGGGCCTGCGTCAGCTCGCTCCCGGCGGCTGGATCAACGGCAACGAGGAGCTGCGCATCGCCGAGGAGTACCGGACCTCGATGAACGTCAAGACTCCGAACGTCCTCGTCGACGTCGGCACGCTCTCGGGCGGCAACCAGCAGAAGGTCGTGCTGTCCAAGTGGCTGTACACCGACCCGGACGTGCTGATCCTCGACGAGCCCACCCGTGGCATCGACGTCGGTGCCAAGTACGAGATCTACACGATCATCAACAAGATGGTCGCGGCGGGGAAGGCGGTCGTCGTCATCTCCTCCGAGCTGCCCGAGCTGCTCGGCATCTGCGACCGCGTGTACGCCCTCGCCTTCGGTCGCATGACCGGTGAACTTCCCGTCGCCGACGCGACGCAGGAACGCCTCATGGAGCTCATGACCCTCGAGCGCGACCAGCCCCTGCCCACGAACGGAACTGCCTCATGAACGCCATCGCCTCGGTCCGGGACGCCCTGACCCGGAACATGCGCCAGAGCGGCATCCTCATCGCCTTCGTCGCGATCGTGGTGCTGTTCGCCGCGCTGCACCCCAGCTTCCTGTCGCCGACCAACCTGACGAACCTGATCCTGCAGTACTCCTACATCCTGATCCTGGCGATCGGGATGGTGATGATCATCATCGCCGGGCAGATCGACCTGTCCGTCGGCTCGGTGGTCGCCCTGACCGGAGCCGTCTCCGCCGTCGTCGTCGTCCGCGAGGGCATGCCGTGGTGGGCCGGTGTGCTCGCCGCGCTGGTCGTCGGCCTGCTCGTCGGCATCTGGCAGGGCTTCTGGGTCGCGTACGTCGGCATCCCCGGCTTCATCGTCACCCTGGCAGGCATGCTGCTCTTCCGCGGCCTGACGTTCCTCGTGCTGGACAACCGGTCGCTGTCGCCGTTCGGCGGCACCTACTACGAGGTCGCCAACGGGTTCCTCAACGGACTGCTGGGCGGCTACGGGTTCGACGTCTTCACGCTCGTGATCTTCGGGATCGCCGTCGTCGGCTACGGCGTGTCGCAGTGGCGCTCGCGCCAGGGCAAGGTCGCCTACCAGCAGTCGGTCGAGTCCCTGCCGCTGTTCGCGCTCAAGATCCTCGTGGTCGCCGCGGTGGTCATGTGGTTCGGCTACCAGCTCGCCTCCTCGCGCGGCCTGCCGGTCGTGCTGATCATCCTCGCCGTGCTGATCATCGCCTACACGCTGGTCACCCAGAAGTCCGTCTTCGGTCGGCACATCTACGCCGTCGGCGGCAACCGCCACGCGGCCGAGCTGTCGGGTGTGGCGGTGCGCAAGATCAACTTCTGGATCTTCGTGAACATGGGCTTCCTGGCCTCCATCGCCGGCGTCGTCTTCTCCTCGCGGATGAACAGCGCCCAGCCCGGCGCGGGCAACATGTTCGAGCTCGACGCGATCGCCGCCTGCTTCATCGGTGGCGCCTCCACGACCGGTGGTGTGGGCCGTGTCGGCGGCGCCATGATCGGTGGTCTGATCATGGCCGTCATGTCCAACGGCATGCAGCTGATGGGTGTGCCGCAGTCGATGCAGCAGGTCATCAAGGGCCTGGTGCTTCTGCTGGCGGTCGCCTTCGACATCTGGAACAAGAAGCGCGCCTCCGTGGCCCGCTGAACCGGATGACGGCCGCGGACGGGCGGGTGGGTCCTCCCACCCGCCCGTCCGGCTTCCCCATTCGCTCCGGATCGTGAAGGGACGGCACCCGATGGCGGGATCTCAGTCGTCGCTGCGCGAGGCAAACCGCGCCCGCGTCGCGGACGCGGTGAAGAGGCACGGTGGCCTCACCCAGGTCGAGCTCGCCGGCGCGACGGGGCTCTCGGCGGCGACGGTCTCGGCGATCGTCAAGGACCTCGTGGCGGCCGAGATCGCCGAGGTCCGCAGCACCGTCCGCTCGGGGCGCAGGGCGCAGCTGGTGACCCTCGCTCACCGTGTCGGGCTGGTGGCGGGCGTCGTCGTCGGCTACCGGCACCTGCGGGTCGCCCTCGCCGACGTCTCGCACGAGGTGCTCGCCGAGCAGATCCTGCCCCTGCCGGCCGACCATCGCTCGGACACCAGCCTGGACCGCGTCGCGCTGCTCGTCGTGGACCTGGTGGAGCGGGTCGGCGCGGACCTGGGCGAGCTGCTCGGCATCGGCGTGGGGCTGCCCGCCCCGGTGAACCCCGCCACCGGCATGGTCGGCCTGCGCGGCGTGCTGCGGGGCTGGGACTCCGTCCAGATCGCCCAGGTCCTGGAGAAGCGGCTCGCGCGCCCCGTCTTCGTGGACAACGACGCCAACCTCGGGGCGCTGGCCGAGTCGACGCTCGGTGCCGGGCGTGAGCTGCGTGACCTCCTCTACGTCAACGTCTCGCAGGGCGTGGGTGCGGGCCTCGTGGTGAACGGCCGGGTCCACCGCGGTGCGGACGGCACCGCCGGAGAGATCGGTCACGTGCAGGTCGACCCCGCCGGCCGGATCTGCGCCTGCGGCAGCCGAGGCTGCCTCGAGACCGTCGTCGGCGGCCCGGCCCTGCTGGAGCCGCTGTATGCCAGCTACGGGCATCTCACGTTGCGAGACGTCGTCCGGCTGACCAAGGACGACGACCCGGGCTGCCGGGAGATCGTGGCCGACGCCGGCGCGACCGTCGGCGGTGTCGTCGCGGCGCTCGCCACCGGCCTGGGGCCGCAGCGCGTCGTCGTCGGCGGGGACCTGGCCGAGACGGGCGAGGTGTTCCTCGCCCCGCTGCGCGAGGCCCTGCGACGACGCACGGTGCTGAGCCGGCCAGGTGGTCCCGACGTGGTGCCGGCCGCGCTAGGGTTGCGTGCCGAGCTCCAGGGTGCGATCGCGCTCGCCCTGGAGAGCACCGACCTGTTCGAGCGACCCGACAGCACCGACGACGAGGGAGCGGGACGATGACGCCGCCGACCGACGGCACGCGCCGGCGCTCGCCCCTGCTCGCGCTGCGTGAGGTGAGCAAGAACTTCGGTGCCGTCGAGGCGCTCGTGGGCATCGACCTCGAGGTGTACTCCCACGAGGTCGTCGCCCTGGTCGGTGACAACGGCGCAGGCAAGTCGACGCTCGCCAAGGTCGTGGCGGGTGTGCTCACACCGGACGCGGGCCAGGTCGAGATCGAGGGGAGGCCGGTGACGATCCACTCGCCCTCTGCCGCCAACGCCCTCGGTGTGGCCAGCGTCTTCCAGGACCTCGCGGTGTGCGAGAACCTCGACGTCACGGCCAACGTATTCCTCGGACAGGAGATCCGTGGCCGGGCCGGCATGCTCCGTGACGGGCAGATGGAGGTCGACACACGCCGCCTCCTGGAGCACCTGACGGTTCGCATCCCGTCGGTGCGCACACCGTTGCGCAGCCTCTCCGCGGGGCAGCGCCAGGCAGTGGCCATCGCGCGGACGCTGATCGGCGAGCCGCGTATCGTCGTGCTCGACGAGCCGACGGCGGCGCTCTCCGTGGCGCAGACGGCCGAGGTGCTCACGCACATCGAGCGACTGCGGGAGATGGGGCTCGGGGTGATCCTCATCAGCCACAATCTCAACGACGTCCGGGCCGTCTCGGACCGCATCGAGGTGATGCGGCACGGGCGCAACAACGGGTCTTTCCCCGCCTCCGCGAGCCACGAGTCCATCCTGGCCGCGATCACCGGGGCTGCCTGACCGATCGATGTGATCAACGCACGCCGCACGGCGTGCGATCGAGACACGGAGTCCGCACGTGGTACGGCGGACTGAAACGGAGGAACGCGATGAATCGACGACTGGCAGCGGGCGCTGCCGTCGTGGGGACGGCCGCTGCGCTCGTCCTGTCGGGTTGCGGGGCCGACGAGGAGGAGGCCCCCAGCGGGGCGGGCACGATCGGTGTGGCGATGCCGACCGAGACGTCCGAGCGCTGGATCTCTGACGGCCAGACGCTCGCGGCCGGGCTCGAGGAGGCGGGCTACGACGTGGACCTGCGATACGCGGGCGACGACACCGCCGGCTTCAAGCAGGCCGACCAGGTGCAGGCGATGATCGACGGCGGTGCCGAGCTGCTGATCATCGCGGCCGTGGACGGCGCCGGTCTGGGTGACCAGCTCAAGGCTGCCGCGGCGCAGGACATCCCGGTCATCGCGTACGACCGGCTGCTTCTCGAGAGCGACGGCGTCGACCACTACGTCACGTTCGACAACTACGCCGTCGGCGTCGCCCAGGCCACGTCGCTGCTGCAGGGCATCGGCGTCGTCGACGACGACGGCGAGCCCACCGGTGACGAGGGCCCGTACAACATCGAGCTGTTCGCCGGTTCGCTCGACGACAACAACGCGCACATGTTCTGGGAAGGCGCGATGGACACGCTCGCGCCGTACCTCGAGGACGGCGTCGTCAAGGTGCCGTCGGGCCAGACCGAGATCGTCGCGGCCGAGACGTGGCGCTGGTCCAAGGACCTGGCCCAGGACCGGATGGAGAGCCTGCTCGCGCAGTTCTACGCCGACGGCACCGAGCTGGACGGGGTCCTCTCGCCGTACGACGGCGTCTCGCGGGGTGCCATCACCGCGCTCGCGCTGGACGGTCTGGGCCCGAAGATCGCCGACGGGATGCCCGTCGTGACCGGTCAGGACGCGGAGGCCGCCTCGGTCAAGCTCATCCGCGAGAAGATGCAGTACTCCACGGTGTTCAAGGACACGCGTCTGCTGGCCGATGCCGCGGTCGCGGCCGCGCTCGCCTACCTGGAGGGCGGGGAGCCCGAGGTCAACGACACCGAGACGTACGACAACGGGGTGAAGATGGTGCCGACCTACCTGCTCGGCGTCTCGACCGTCAACCGCGGTGACATCGATGAGGTCCTGGTGGACAGCGGCTACTACACCGACGACGAGATCACCGTCGGCTGACGCCCGGACCCGTCGGCGTCAGTGGAAGACGACCGTGCGGTGGCCGTCGAGCAGCACGCGGTGCTCGGCGTGCCACCGCACGGCGCGGGCGAGGGTGCGTCGCTCGACGTCCTCGCCGAGCGCGACGAGGTCGGTGACGGCCCGAGAGTGGTCGACCCGCTCGACGTCCTGCTCGATGATCGGGCCCTCGTCGAGGTCGCCCGTCACGTAGTGCGACGTGGCGCCGATCAGCTTCACGCCCCGCTCGTGCGCCTGCGCGTAGGGCCGTGCACCCTTGAACGACGGCAGGAACGAGTGGTGGATGTTGATGACCTGCCCGGACAGGTCACGGCACAGCTGGTCCGACAGGATCTGCATGTACCGGGCCAGCACCACGAGCTCGACGTCGAGCTCGTCGACGAGCTGCCGCAGCCGGTCCTCGGCCGCGGCCTTGGTGTCCTGGGTGACGGGCACGTGGTGGAACGGCTTGCCGTAGAACGCCGCGATGTCCTCCAGGTCGCGGTGGTTGCCCACCACCCCGACGACCTCGATCGGCATGCCCTGGTCCCGCTCGCGGTAGAGCAGGTCGACCAGGCAGTGGGCGGCGCGGGACACCATGACGAGCGTCCGCACGGGGCGACCCACGACGTCGAGGGTCCAGGTCATCTCGAAGCCTGCCGCGACGTCGGACATCGCGGCCTCCAGCTCCTCGCGCGAGGCGTGCGACTCGACCTGGACGCGCATGAAGAAGGTGCCGGACCCGGGGTTGCCGAACTGCTGCGACTCGGTGATGTTCCCGTCGTGCGCGGCGAGCATCCCGCTCACGGCGTGCACGATGCCGGGGCGGTCCGGGCAGGACATCGTCAGGACCCACTCGGTGGGGCGGCCCGGGCGCGAGCCGGTGGTCGTCGGAGGGGTCGGCTGTGTCGTCACGCACGCCATTGTCGCCCACGGTCTGCCACGATGGGGCCATGAGCGACACGACCGCCGTCCCGGACGGCGCCGCGGGCGGCACCGCAGCACCCGACAAGTCCACCCGGATCGCCCTGGTCGCCGACGACCAGGCCGGCGAGCTGCTGACGCTGCGGCGTGCGGCGTTCGTCTCCGAGGCGCAGCTGTACGACGACCCGCACATCCCGCCGCTGACGCAGACGCTCACGGAGCTGCGCGAGGACATGGCGCGCGAGGACATCGTGACGATCGGCGCGTGGGAGGGCCACCGGCTCGTCGGGTCGATCCGCGTCGAGGTGGAGGGCCCGAAGGCGACGCTGGGCCGGCTGGCGGTGGCCCCGGACCAGCAGGGCAAGGGCCTGGGCACCACGCTGATGTTCGCGATCCTCAACTACCTGCCCGAGCAGGTCACCGAGATCTGGGCGTTCACCGGCAAGGACTCCAAGCACAACCTCGCGCTGTACACCAAGCACGGCTACGAGGCGCAGTACGACGAGGCCGCCGGTCAGCTCACCATGACCTACCTGCGGCGGGTGCTGCACGCGGTCGACGCGCAGCAGGTGGACGAGGACGCCGCGGGTTCCTCCGCCGACCGCCCGTGACCGGCCAGGAGGCGCGCCGGGCCAGGCGTCCGTCGATGGCGGACGTCGCGGCCGTCGCCCACGTATCGCACCAGACCGTCTCGCGGGTCCTCAACGGTCACCCGAGCGTCCGCGGTGAGACGCGCGAACGGGTGCAGGCCGCGATCGAGCAGCTCGGCTACCGGCGCAACAGCGCGGCACGTGCTCTGGTGACGTCCCGCTCGGCCACGCTGGGCGTGGTGACGACGGGCTCTGCGCTCTTCGGGCCGACGAGCACGCTCATCGCCGTGGAGGAGGCGGCGCGGGACAAGGGCTACTTCGTGTCGGTCGCGACGTTGCGCGCGTACGACACGACGTCGATGCACGAGGCGCTCGAGCACTTCATGGCTCAGGGGGTGGACGGCATCGTCGTCATCGCGCCGCACGACGACGTGGCCGCGGCGGTCGAGTCGTTCCGCGCACCGGTGCCGGTGGTGGTCGTGGCGGCCCTCGAGGAGACGACGGCGGGGCGCGAGCCGGGAGGTCCGGCGTCGGCCACGATGTCGGCGGCGGTGGACCAGCGTGCGGGCGCCCGGGCGGCGACGGAGCACCTGCTCGGCCTGGGCCACGCCGACGTGGTGCACGTCGCGGGACCGCAGGACTGGTTCGACGCGCGCGAGCGTGCCGCGGGCTGGCGCGAGGCGCTGGAGGCGCACGGGGTCGAGGCGACCCGGCCGCGGACCTGCTCGTGGTCGGCCGAGGACGGCTATCGCGCGGGCCAGGCCCTGGCGGAGGCGGTCGTGGCGGGGGAGGGCCCGACGGCGGTGCTCGCGGGGAACGACCAGCTCGCCCTGGGGATCCTACGGGCGCTGTGGGAGCGCAACCTCGGCGTGCCGGACGACGTCTCGGTGGTCGGGTTCGACGACATGGCGGGCGCCGCCTACTTCGTGCCGCCGCTCACCACGGTGCGCCAGCCGTTCGCCGCGCTCGGTGCCCGGTGCGTCGCGATGGTGCTCGCGTCGCTGGCCGGCGACGAGGTGGCCGTGGAGCGGATCCAGCCGGAGCTCGTGGTGCGCTCGTCCACGGCGCCCCCTCGGTGAGCGCGCGGCCCAGGCCCGCCACGTGCGGCTTGGATCTCGCGCCATGTGAGCGCTAACATCATGCTGACCCGAACCAAGGAGTGAACACGGCGATGACGCTGCAGGACCAGGCGACCGTGCGGGACGCCATCACAGCCGGGCGGACGACGCTCGGGATCGAGCTCGGCTCGACGAACATCAAGGCCTGTCTCGTCGGCCCGGACCACGTGCCGGTCGCCGCCGGGAACCACGCCTGGGAGAACGAGCTCGTCGACGGCGTGTGGACGTACTCGCTCGACGCGGTGCACGCCGGGCTGCAGGGCGCCTACGCGGCGCTCGTGGCCGACGTCGAGGAACGCTACGGCGTCCGGCCCACCACCTACGCCGGGCTCGGGGTCTCCGCGATGATGCACGGCTACCTGCCGTTCGACGCCGCCGGCGACCTGCTCGTGCCGTTCCGCACCTGGCGCAACACCAGCACCGGACCTGCCGCCGCCGAGCTCTCCGAGCTGTTCGGCCACAACGTCCCGCTGCGGTGGTCGATCGCCCACCTCTACCAGGCGATCCTCGACGACGAGCCCCACGTGCCGCAGATCGCCTCGTTCACCACCCTGGCCGGCCACGTGCATCGGGCCCTGACCGGCCGGCACGTGCTCGGCGTCGGCGACGCGTCCGGCATGTTCCCCATCGACCCCGCCACGCGGGACTACGACCAGCGGATGCTGGGCCAGTTCCGGCACCTGGTCGCCGCCAAGCGCCCCGGGTTGCAGGTCGAGGGTCTCCTGCCCGCGGTGCTGCCCGCGGGAGCAAACGCCGGGCGGCTCACCCCCGAGGGCGCCGCGCTGCTCGACCCGACCGGCACCCTCGAGCCCGGGATCCTGCTCTGCCCGCCCGAGGGCGACGCCGGGACGGGCATGGTCGCCACGAACGCGGTGGCTCCGCGCACCGGCAACATCAGCGCCGGTACCTCCGTCTTCGCGATGGTCGTCCTCGAGGAGCCGCTCACGAGCGTGCACCACGAGCTCGACCTGGTCACCACCCCCGCCGGTGACCTCGTCGCGATGGTGCACTGCAACAACGGTGCCAGCGAGCTCGACGCCTGGGCCGGGATGTTCGGCGAGCTCGCCGCCGCGCTCGGGCACGACGGCGGTGCCGACGAGGTCTTCGGCGCCCTCTTCCGGGCGGCTCTCGACGGTGAGCCCGACGGCGGCGGTCTGCTCGCGTACAACTACCTCGCCGGGGAGCCGATCACGGGCCTCGACGAGGGCCGGCCACTCGTCGTCCGGACGCCCGGCAGCCGCCTCACGCTCGCGAACTTCATGCGGGCGCAGATCTACGGCGCGTTCGGCACGCTGGCGCTCGGGATGCGCGTGCTGCACGGCGAGGGCGTCGCCATCGACACGATGTTCGCCCACGGCGGCGTGTTCCGGACCGAGGGCGTGGCGCAGCGGCTGCTCGCCGCCGCCGTCGGCGCACCCGTCGCCGTCGGCCGCACGGCGGGGGAGGGCGGCGCCTGGGGCATCGCCGTCCTGGCGGCCTACGCGCGCGCGGCCACCGACGCCGGGGACGGCGCGGAGTCCCTCGCCGACTACCTCGGCACGCGGGTCTTCGCCGACGCCGAGCTGGAGGTCGCCGAGCCCGACGCCGACGACCTGGCCGGATTCGCCACCTACCTGGAGCGGTACACCGCCGGCCTCGCGGTCGAGCGTGCCGCCACCGAGGCGCTGTAGCGCCGTCCCGACCGAACGGAGAACGATCCCGATGCCGATCACCGAGGTGCCCGACCACCTGCGGGCCGCCGTCGACGCCGCCAAGGAGAAGGTCGCGGCGCTGCACGCCGAGCTGCCTCGCTGGGAGCTCGTCGTGTGGACCGCCGGCAACGTCTCCGAGCGGGTGCGCAACCCGTCCGGAGGTGCCGGGGGCGCCGACGACCTCCTCGTCATCAAGCCCTCCGGGCTGTCCTACGACGACATCACGCCGGACGCGATGGTGGTGTGCGACCTGGAGGGCGCGCTGGTCGAGGGCGAGCGTGCGCCGTCGTCGGACACTGCCGCCCACGCCTACGTCTACCAGCACATGCCCGAGGTGGGCGGCGTGGTGCACACGCACTCCACGTACGCGACGGCGTGGGCGGCGCGCGGCGAGGAGATCCCGTGCGTGCTGACGATGATGGCCGACGAGTTCGGCGGCCCCGTCCCCGTGGGCCCGTTCGCGATCATCGGTGACGACTCGATCGGCCGCGGCATCGTCGAGACGCTGCGGGGCTCCCGCTCGAAGGCCGTGCTCATGCAGAACCACGGCCCGTTCACCATCGGGTCCGATGCCAAGGCGGCCGTCAAGGCCGCCGTGCTGTGCGAGGAGGTCGCCCGCGCGGTGCACGTCGCCCGCCAGCTCGGCGAGCCGCTGCCGATCGCGCAGGAGCACGTCGACTCGCTGTACGACCGCTACCAGAACGTCTACGGCCAGCGCTGACCCGATGCGGGCCGACGTCGGCCCTCGTCCGACCCTCTGAAAGGAAGCACATGAGCAAGCCCTACGGCGACCGCGAGGTCTGGTTCCTCACCGGCAGCCAGGACCTGTACGGACCCGAGACCCTGGAGCAGGTCGCGCAGCAGTCCCGCGAGGTCGCCGAGGCGCTGGACGCCTCCGGGGACGTCCCGGCGAAGATCGTCTGGAAGCCCGTCCTGAAGGACTCGGCCTCGATCCGCCGCGCCATGCTCGACGCCAACAGCGACGACGGCGTCCTCGGCGTCATCACCTGGATGCACACCTTCAGCCCTGCGAAGATGTGGATCGCCGGGCTCGACGCGCTGCGCAAGCCGCTGCTGCACCTGCACACGCAGGCGAACGTCGAGCTGCCCTGGTCCGAGATCGACATGGACTTCATGAACCTCAACCAGGCCGCGCACGGCGACCGCGAGTACGGGTACATGCTGTCCCGGATCGGCGTCGCGCGGACCACCGTGGTGGGGCACGTCTCGAACCCGGCCGTCCAGCGTCGCGTCGGCACCTGGGTCCGCGGTGCCGCCGGATGGGCCGCCACGCACGAGCTCACGCTCGTCCGGTTCGGCGACAACATGCGCAACGTCGCCGTCACCGAGGGTGACAAGACGGAGGCCGAGCTGACGTTCGGCGTCTCGGTCAACACGTGGGGCGTCAACGAGCTCGTCTCCGCCGTCGAGGAGGTCTCGGACGAGGCTGTCGACGCGCTGGTGGCGGAGTACGCCGAGCTCTACGACGTGGCGCCGGAGCTGCGCGCGGACGGTGACCGGCACGACTCGCTGCGGTACGCGGCGCGCCAGGAGATCGCCATGGAGGCGTTCCTCGTCGAGCGCGGCGCCAAGGCCTTCACCACGAACTTCGAGGACCTCGGCGACCTGCGCCAGCTCCCCGGGATCGCGGTGCAGCGCCTCATGAGCAAGGGGTACGGCTTCGGCGCGGAGGGCGACTGGAAGACGGCCGTGCTGGTCCGCGCCGCGAAGGTCATGGGCGAGGGCCTGCCCGGTGGCGCCTCTCTCATGGAGGACTACACGTACGACCTCACGCCGGGGAACGAGCTCATCCTCGGCGCGCACATGCTCGAGATCTGCCCCTCCCTGACGACGTCGAAGCCCCGCGTGGAGATCCACCCGCTCGGCATCGGCGGCAAGGAGGACCCCGTGCGCATGGTCTTCGACGCGGACGCGACCTCGGATGCCGTCGTCGTCTCGCTGGCCGACATGCGGGACCGGTTCCGCCTCACCGCGAACGTGGTCGACGTCGTGCCGCCCACCGCGGAGCTGCCGAACCTGCCCGTGGCCCGTGCCGTGTGGAAGCCGCGTCCGGACTTCGCGACGTCGGCCGAGGCCTGGCTGACCGCCGGCGGGGCGCACCACACGGTGATGTCGACCGCGGCCGGCATCGAGGCCTTCGAGGTGTTCGCCCAGATCGCCGGCACCGAGCTGCTGGTGATCGACGAGTCGACCACGCGGCGCGGGTTCACCGACCAGGTGCGCTGGAACCAGGTGTACTACAAGCTCGCCCAGGGCCTCTGACCCCACCCCCTGAACCCCCTCGCGCTGTGGGTGCACGACACGCCGCCGAGCCCGATGGCTCGGCGGCGTGTCGTGCACCCACAGCGCGAGGGGGTGGGCCGGCGACGCGCGGTGCGGCGGCGGTAGTCTGTGGTCGCCGCACCGGCCGCCCGGTGGCCCGGCAGAAACCGACGGAGGCCTGCGATGGCGAGTACCGGTGCGGACAAGCCGAACATCCGGCAGGTCGCGCAGCTCGCCGGCGTGTCGCACATGACCGTGTCCCGGGTCCTCAACGACCACCCGAACATCCGGGAGGCCACCCGGCGGCGCGTCGAGGAGGCCATCGAAGAGCTCGGCTACCGCCCGAGCCTGACGGCTCGTGCCCTCGCCACCCAGCGCAGCCGCCGCATCGGCGTCCTCGTGGAGAGCGCGATGACGTTCGGGCCGACCAGCACGCTGTACGCCGTCGAGTCCGCCGCCCGCGCCTCCGGCTACGAGGTCAGCTCGGTGCTCCTGCGCGCCGGCGAAGAGATCAGCCCGCAGGAGGCCGTCGACCACCTGATCGCGCTGGGCATCGAGGCGCTGTGCGTCGTCGCGCCGAGATCGTCGTCGATCGCCGCGCTGCGCCGCATCGCCGTCGGGGTGCCCGTGCTCGTGGTCAAGCCTGACAAGGACCCGACGTTCCTCACGGTGACGGTCGACCAGCAGGCCGGGACGACGCTCGCCGTCGACCATCTCGTCTCGCTCGGGCACCGCGACATCCTGCACCTGGCCGGACCGCTCGACTGGCTCGACGCCCGGACGCGCGAACGCGCCTTCCGCGCCCGGGCGAGGTCGTGGGGCCTGCGCGAACGCCCGATCGTCGTCGGCGACTGGACGGCGGACTTCGCCTACGACTTCGCGCGGGGGATCCGCGAGCTGCCCGAGTACACGGCCGTGTTCGTCGCGAACGACGACATGGCCGTCGGGTTCGTGCACGGGCTCCACGAGCGGGGCTTCTCCGTGCCCGACGACGTCAGCGTGGTCGGCTTCGACGACATCCCGCTGGCGCGGCACGTCATCCCGCCGCTGACCACCGTGCGGCAGAACTTCGACGCGCTCGGCGTCTCCGTCGTCGACGTCCTGCGGGCCGCGATCGAGGAGCGCGAGATCCCGGACGTGACGCGGACCCCCGCCGAGATCGTCGTGCGCGCCTCGAGCGCCGCACCGAGGAAGGTCGACTGATGGCGGCCCGGGAGACGCGTCCGGAGGCGACGGCACGGCCCGTGGTCGAGATGCGCGGGATCACCGTGGAGTACTCGGGCGTGCGGGTGCTCGACGGCGCCGACCTGACGCTGCGTCCCGGCGAGGTGCACGCGCTGATGGGGGAGAACGGCGCCGGCAAGTCCACGCTCATCGGCGCTCTGACGGGCACCGTGCCGCTCCTGGCAGGCACCGTGCGGGTCGATGGCGAGGCCAGCACTCCCACGAGCGTCGCCCGGAGCCGCGCGGACGGTATCGCGACCGTGTTCCAGGAGTCGCACCTGAGCCCGCAGCTGTCCGTGGCCGAGAACATCATGATCGGCCACGAGGTGCGCGGCCCGTTCGGGATCCGCTGGGCGCGGAGCCGGGAGCGGGCGTCGGCCGCGCTGGCCGCCCTGGGGATCGACGACGTCGACCCGCGGGCACCCCTGGACTCGCTGTCACCCGCGACCAAGCAGCTCGTCGCGGTCGCCCGCGCGATCGTCCTGGAGCCGCGGGTGCTCGTGCTCGACGAGCCGACGTCGAGCCTGGACGAGGCGGAGGCCTCCCAGCTCCTCGGTGTGGTCCGGCGGCTGCGGGACCAGGGCGTCGCGGTGCTGTTCGTGTCCCACTTCCTGGAGCAGGTCCTCGAGGTCAGCGACCGGCTGACCGTGCTCCGGGGCGGTCGGGTGGTGGCGGAGTACGTCACGGCCGAGGTGGACCGGGCCGAGCTGATCTCGAAGATGCTCGGTGAGGACATCGACGCGTTGCAGGCCCTGCACTCGCAGCGGCTGGAGCACCACTACGCCCGGTCGTCGAACCAGGTGACGCTGCGGGCGGCGTCGATCGGCCGCCGGGGCACGCTCGAGCCCACCGACGTCGACCTGGCGCGGGGCGAGGTCGTCGGCTTCGCGGGGCTGCGGGGCTCGGGCCGCACCGAGCTCGCCCGCCTCATGGGTGGTGTCGAGCGGCCGGACCGGGGCGAGCTCTGGCTGGACGGCGACCGGGTGCACCTGCGGGGTCCGGCGTCCGCGCTGCGGCACCGGATCGCCGTGTCGAGCGAGAACCTGCGCCACGACGGCATCATCGCGGGCCTGACGGTGCGGGAGAACATCGTGCTGGCCCTGCAGGCGCTGCGCGGCTGGACCCGGCCGTTGTCCCGGCCCGAGCAGGACGCCGTGGTGGACGTCTACCTCGACGCGCTCAACCTGTCCCACGAGGACCTGGACCGGCCGGCCGGCGAGCTGTCCGGCGGGACGCAGCAGAAGGTGATGCTCGCGCGGCTCCTGGCCACGCGGCCGCACGTGCTGATCCTCGACGAGCCGACGCGTGGCATCGACATCGCCGCCAAGCTCGACATCCAGCGTCGGGTGGCGCGGCTGGCCGGCGAGGGGGTCGCCGTCGTCTTCATCTCCTCCCAGCTCGAGGAGGTGGTGCGCCTGAGCGACCGGATCGTGGTCCTGAAGGACCGGGAGAAGATCGGCGAGCTGAGCAACGGGCCGGGCGTCACGGTGGACACGATCGTCGAGATGATCGCGGCCGAGCTGGACGGGCAGCTCGACGGGCCGGAGCTCGACGACGAGGACTGAGCCGGTCCGTGCTGCCGGCCCGTGCCGCCGGTCCTCGCGTGCGGGTCCGTGCATGCTCGCTCGTCCGGGCGGTGACGTTACGAGATCGTGACGTCCAATTGTGGACACGTCGTTGTGACCGGTCACATCTAGCGCTATGTTAGCGGTCACAAAGCAAGTGTGCCGGAGGGTCGGAGCTGACCCACGGCCGGTGGACCGGCCGTCCGGCGTCTCGAGGAGGAGAGCAGACATGGCACGGAAGATGTGGATGCGCGGCACGATCGCCGCGGTCTCGGCAGCGGCGATGCTGGCGCTCGGCGCCTGCAGCAGCGAACCGGCCTCGGAGGAGTCCGGCGGCAGCGAGAGCGCCGAGGGGTCCGGCGGCGACGAGCTGATCTCGATCGGGTTCTCCCAGGTGGGTGCCGAGTCCGGGTGGCGCGCCGCCAACACCCAGTCCATCCAGGACACCCTCACCGAGGAGAACGGGTTCGACCTCAGCTTCTCCGACGCCCAGCAGAAGCAGGAGAACCAGATCCAGGCCCTGCGCTCGTACATCCAGCAGGGCGTCGACGTGCTCGCGTTCTCGCCGGTGGTCGAGACCGGCTGGGACGCCGTGCTCGAGGAGGCCAAGACGGCCGGCATCCCCGTGATCCTCACCGACCGCGCCGTCGACAGCGAGGACGAGACCCTCTACGAGTCCTTCATCGGCTCGGACTTCGTCCTGGAGGGCGAGATGGCCGGCGAGTGGGCCGTCGAGCAGTACGACGGCGAGGGGTACAAGATGGTCGAACTGCAGGGCACGACAGGTTCTGCGCCCGCCATCGACCGCAAGGAGGGCTTCGGCACCGCCATCGAGGGCAGCGACATCGAGGTGATCGACTCCCAGACCGGCAACTTCACCCGCACCGAGGGCAAGCAGGTCATGGAGGGCTTCCTGCAGAAGTACGACGACATCGACCTCGTGTTCGCCCACAACGACGACATGGGCCTGGGCGCCATCGAGGCCATCGAGGCGGCCGGCATGACGCCCGGCGAGGACATCAAGATCATCACGATCGACGCCGTCAAGGACGGCATGCAGGCCCTCGCCGATGGCAAGATCAACTACATCGTCGAGTGCAACCCGCTGCTGGGGCCGGACCTGGCCGAGGTCGCGCAGAAGGTCGTCGCCGGCGAGGAGGTCGAGAAGCGCATCGTCGTCGAGGACCTGGCCTTCGACCAGGAGGCGGCCGTCGAGGCCCTGCCGGACCGCCAGTACTGATCGACACGCCCCGGGACGCACCCGCGTCCCGGGGCATCGACCCGCGGCAGGGCGCCGGCCCGGCGCCCTGCCGCGACCCACGGAAGGTCAACGATGACGAGCTCTCCGAGCGCGGACCGGCCGGTCGTCGAGATGTCCGGGATCTCCATCGAGTTCCCGGGCGTCAAGGCGCTCGACCAGGTCGACTTCAGGCTCTTCCCCGGTGAGGTGCACGCCCTGATGGGTGAGAACGGCGCCGGGAAGTCCACCCTCATCAAGGCGCTCACCGGCGTCTACGGCATCGACGCCGGACGCATCGTCGTCGACGGCGCCGAGCACCGCTTCTCCGGACCGGGCGAGGCCCAGGACGCCGGGATCGCCACGGTGTACCAGGAGGTCAACCTCTGCGAGAACCTCACCGTCGCGGAGAACATCATGCTCGGGCACGAGCCCCGGCGGCTGGGCGCGATCGACTGGCGCGCCGCCCGCCGTGCCGCGGCCGAGCACCTGGCCACGATGGGCCTGGACATCGACCCCGCGTCCTCGCTCGGGTCGCACTCCATCGCGATCCAGCAGCTCGTGGCGATCAGCCGCGCCATGGTCGTCGACGCCAAGGTCCTCATCCTCGACGAGCCGACGTCGAGCCTCGACGCCGACGAGGTCGCCCAGCTCTTCGCCGTCGTGCGGCGCCTGCGGGACCAGGGCGTCGCGGTGCTGTTCGTGTCGCACTTCATCGAGCAGGTCTACGAGATCTCCGACCGCATGACGGTGCTGCGCAACGGGCAGCGGGTCGGCGAGTACCGGACGGACGAGCTCGACCGGCTCGAGCTCGTCTCCACCATGATCGGCCGGTCGATGGACGTGCTGGAGGACCTCCAGGTCTCGACCGAGCACACCGTCGACGCCGAGCAGGGCGCCACGCCCTACCTGTCGGCGGTCGGGCTGGGCCGCAAGGGCGACGTCCGGCCGTTCGACCTCGACGTCTACGCGGGCGAGGTCGTGGGTCTGGCCGGACTGCTCGGCTCGGGGCGCACGGAGGTGGCCCGGCTGCTGTCGGGCGCCGACCGTGCCGACAGCGGGACCACCCGGATCAAGGACGTCCCCACGCGCCTGCGCAACCCGCGTGCCGCGATCTCCCAGGGCATCGCGTTCTCCTCGGAGGACCGCAAGTCCGAGGGTGTCGTCGGCGACCTGACCGTGCGGGAGAACATCGTGCTCGGGCTCCAGGCGGGCCGCGGCTGGATGCGCCGCCTGCCCCGCCGGCAGGTCGACGAGATCGTCGAGAAGTACATGGCGGCGCTCAACGTGCGGCCCGCGAACCCCGACGCGCTGCTGCGCAACCTGTCGGGCGGCAACCAGCAGAAGGTGCTGCTCGCGCGCTGGCTCGCGACGGCCCCCGAGCTGCTGATCCTCGACGAGCCGACCCGCGGCATCGACGTCGGGGCCAAGGCCGAGATCCAGAAGCTCGTCGCCGAGCTCGCCTCGCAGGGCATGGCCGTCGTCTTCATCTCCGCCGAGCTGGAGGAGGTCCTGCGCCTCAGCCACCGCATCGGCGTCATGCGGGACCGGCGCAAGGTCGCCGAGATCGTCAACTCCGAGGACGTCGGCGTCGACGACGTCGTCGAACTCATCGCGAGCGGAGGAGAGCACTGATGCCTGCCACGACGGGATCACGCACCCGCCCCGCCGGCCCGACCGGGCTGCGCAACCTCACCCACCACACGCTGTTCTGGCCGGTCGTCGCGCTGGTCGCGCTGCTGGTGGCCAACACGATCTTCAGCCCGGACTTCCTGTCCGTGTCGATCCTCGACGGCCACCTGTTCGGCGCGCCGATCGACATCCTGCGCAACTCCGCCCCGCTGCTGCTGGTGTCGTTGGGGATGACGCTCGTCATCGCGACCCGGGGCATCGACCTCTCGGTGGGGGCCGTCGTCGCCATCGCCGGTGCGCTGTCGCTGAGCTTCATCGCCACGGCGCCCGACCCCGGGGCCGTGTCGACCGTGATCATCGCCATCGCGATCGCCCTGGGGCTGTGCCTGGTGCTCGGCATCTGGAACGGCTTCCTCGTCTCGGTCGTCGGCATCCAGCCGATCATCGCGACGCTGATCCTCATGACCGCCGGTCGCGGCGTGGCGATGCTCATCACCGAGGGGCAGATCACCACCGTCACCAGCGCACCGTTCAAGACGCTCGGTGCGGGCTTCTGGCTCGGGCTGCCCGCCGCGGCGCTGATCGCCTACGGCGTCTACCTGATCGTCGCGCTCATCACGCGGCGCTCGGCGCTGGGCATGCTGGTCGAGGCGGTCGGGATCAACCCGTCGGCGAGCCGGCTGGCGGGGGTGCGGGCGCGCACCATCGTCTGGACGGTGTTCGCGCTGTCCGGGCTGTTCTCCGGGCTCGCGGGTCTGATCCTCGCCTCGAACGTCATGGCGGCGGACGCCAACAACGCCGGCCTGTTCATCGAGCTCGACGCGATCCTCGCCGTCGTCATCGGCGGGACGTCCCTGCAGGGCGGCAAGTTCTCGTTGTCGGGCACGCTCGTGGGCGTGCTGATCATCACCACGCTGACGCTGACCGTGACGATCGTGGGGATCTCCCCGCTGGTCACCCCGCTGTTCAAGGCGCTGGTGGTGATCGCGGTGACCCTGCTGCAGTCGCCGCGGGTCCGTGACAAGCTCGCCGCGCGCGCCCGCCAGCGCGCGGCCCGGCCCGAGGAGGTGGCCGCCTGATGGCGACGACGACGCCCCAGCACACGGTGGAGGGCTCCGGGCCGGGAGCCCCGCGGCCCGGCGGCTCCGGACCGGCCCGCATCGCGCGGCGCCTGCGCATCGACCGGCGCTACCTGCCCGTGGTCGGCACGTTCGTGGTGCTCGCCCTGATCCTCGCGATCGGCGGCGTGCGGTACGACAACTTCCTCTCGGTCGGCGTGCTGGCGAACCTGTTCATCAACAACTCGTTCCTCATCGTGCTCGCCGTCGGCATGACGTTCGTGATCCTCACCGGCGGCATCGACCTGTCGGTGGGTGCGGTGCTGGCGCTGTCGGCGGTGAGCGCCGCGTACCTCATCGACGCCGGGGTGCCGGTGGCGGTGGTGCTGCCGGCCGTGGTGCTCATCGGGTCGATCATCGGTCTGCTGATCGGGCTGATGGTCCATGTGTTCGAGGTTCAACCGTTTATCGCCACGCTGGCCGGCATGTTCTTCGCGCGCGGACTGTGCTTCGTCATCGCCCCGGAGTCGATCCCGATCACGGACGAGACGTTCGTGGCGATCGCGGGCTGGGACACCTGGATCGCCGGCCAGTGGCGCATGACGACGAGCGTGATCGTCGCGCTGGTCGTCATCGGGATCGCCTTCTACCTGCTGCACTTCACCCAGTTCGGCCGCACGGTCTACGCGATCGGCGGCAGCGAGCAGTCGGCGCGGCTGATGGGTCTGCCGGTGGCCCGCACCAAGGTGCTCGTCTACGTGATCTCCGGGACGTGCGCCGGCCTCGGGGGCCTGCTGTTCGCGATGTACTCCCGCTCGGGGTACTCGCTGACGGGCGTGGCGATGGAGCTCGACGCGATCGCGGCGGTCGTCATCGGCGGCACCCTCCTGACCGGGGGGACCGGGTTCGTGCTCGGTTCAGTGCTGGGTGTGCTCGTGCTGGGCCTGATCCAGACGATCATCACCTACGAGGGCACGCTCAGCTCCTGGTGGACCAAGATCTTCATCGGCGTGCTGCTGCTGGTCTTCGTGGTGCTCCAGCGGGTGCTCAGCCTGCGCAAGACCTGACCGACGTCCCGTCCCGCCGCCCGTGCGGCGGGACGGGTGCCAGTCCGGACGACCCAGGGAGGTGCCAGACACCAAGATGTGAGCGCTAACAAAGATGTTGGCGCACGGGGCCAAGCACGTTCCAGCTTTGCTCAACGACGAGAAGGAGAAGTGACCGTGAGATCGACGACGACGTCCCGGAGGCTCGGCACGACGCTGCTCGGCGGACTGTGCGTGACCGCACTGACGGCCGGGCTCGCCACGGCCGCTGGTACGGAACCGGCGGAGGACGACCTCGGCCTGACGACGACGGACAACGGAGACGGCACGTACGGCATCCCGCTGCTGAACAGCGACGTGCCGGACGTGAGCGTGACACGCGTCCCGGCCGCCGAGAACGACGAGGGCCGCGACGTCTACTACATGGTCAGCACGACGATGCATCTGAGTCCCGGTGCACCGATCATGAAGTCCTACGACCTCGTCAACTGGGAGATCGTCAACTACGTCTACGACCGCCTGGGGGTCGACGACGTCTCGTCCCTGCGCAACGGGCAGAACGGGTACGGACACGGCCAGTGGGCGTCCTCGCTGCGCTACCACGACGGTCGGTTCTACGTCGTCTTCAACACGAACAATCTGGGTGGCGCCTACCTCTACAGCACCGACGACATCGACGACGGCAGCTGGGACCGGGTCGCCCTCGGTCGGGCACTGCACGACCCGTCGCTCTTCTTCGACGACGCCGACGGCGGGACGCCCTACATCTTCCACGGTTCCGGGGGCACCAGCGCTGTGCGGCTGTCGGACGACCTGACGCAGATCGTCGAGGAGTACCCCGACATCATCCGCGCGAGCGACCACGCCGACGAACCGTTCGCCGGAGGGCTGTTCGAGGGCGCCCAGGTCCACTACATCGACGGCGAGTACTACATCGCGATCATCACCTGGCCGCCCGGCCAGGGGCGCCAGGAGGTGATGTTCCGTTCGGAGCACCTGCTCGGACGCTACGCCACCCCCGACGGCAGCGACCCGTACGAGGCGCGCCGGGTGCTCGACTCCGACGGTTTCGCCCAGGGCGGCCTGGTCGAGGTCCCGGACGGCGACGGGGGCTACGAGTGGTGGGGCATGTTCTTCCGGGACACCTACCCGCTCGGACGCATCCCGGCACTCATCCCGGCCACCTGGCAGGACGGTTGGCCCACCTTTGGAGCCGAAGGCGTCGTGCAGGTCGGCGACGTCTTCGACAAGCCGATCACGCTGTCGCCGCAGGAGCTGCGCCGCGAGCGCCTCAAGAGCATCGTCGCCTCGGACGACTTCGCCAACGACGCCGAGCACCATGCCTTCAGCGACACGGTCTGGCAGATCCCGGACGCACCCTCGTACGACGAGGGCCTGCTCGGCATCGAGCTCGTCGAGAATCCGGGCTTCGAGGACGCCACGACGGAGCCGTGGGCGGCGCAGTACGGCGCCACGCTCACCCGCGAGACCGCGTCCCCGGCGTCGGGCAGCGCCGCGTTGGGCGTCGGTGACCGGACGCTCAACGGGTCCGGCCCGTACCAGCAGCTCGACGGCACGATCCAGGCGGGCATCACCTACGACCTCTCGGCGCGGGTCCGGTTCGACGCCGGGCCCGACAGCATGCGTTTCCACCTGGTCGGGGACTGGGGCGACGGGGTGGAGGTGCTCGTGGCCGACGACGTTCCACGGGGGGAGTGGGCCACGGTTCAGGGCACCGCCACCATCCCGAGCGACGCCGACGTGAGCACCGTCAAGATCGCGGTCGAGACACCGTGGGGCAACCCGCAGCCGGAGACGTCGGCGGTCTCGTACCTCCTGGACGACGTCTCGGTCGTCGGCCGGCAGCCGGATCTCGAGCACGCCACGGCCGACGAGGTCTCCTACAACGGTTCGGACCTCGACCTCGCCTGGCAGTGGAACCACAACCCGGACAACCGCTACTGGACGCTCACCGACCGGGAGGGGTGGCTCCGGCTGACCAACGGTCATGTGGTCACCGGCCAGGCCGAGTACACCAAGGCTCCCGGCCGCGACCTGACGTACCTCGAGGAGGCGCGCAACGTCTTGGGCCAGCGTACGTTCGGACCGACGTCGTCGGCGGAGACCCGGATGGACGTCTCCGGGATGCATGACGGCGACGTCGCCGGACTGGCGGTCTACGGGCGCAGCTTCGCCTATGCCGCCGTCCAGCAGGTCGACGGCGAGCGCACGCTCGGACTCGTCACACGGCTCCAGCCGTTCGATGAGGAGATCGACCGCGACGAGGTCGAGTCCTTCGTCCCCGGCACGACGGTGGACCTCGGCGACAGCACCGACGTCCACCTCAAGGCGGACGCCGACTTCGCCGCCACGCCGGGCCAGCTGTGGGTGCAGTACTCCGCGAGTCTCGACGGGCAGAACTGGCAGCCGCTCGGTCCTGCGCAGGGTCCCCTGGTCATGGACTGGAGCCTGTCGCACTTCATGGGCTACCGGTTCGGTCTCTTCAACTACGCCACGGAGCGCACCGGTGGAGTCGTCGACTTCGACCACTTCCTGCTCAGCAGCACGCTGGGCTCCGAGGTCGACCGCTCGAGCCTGGACGCGCTGGTCGAGGAAGCCACCGCACTCGACGAGGAGGACTACACCCCGAAGTCGTGGGCACGGCTCTCCGACGCTCTCGACACGGCACGGTCCACCACGGCACCGTCCACGCAGAACCAGGTCGACGCGCCCGCGCGGGAGCTTGCCGTGGCCGTGGCTGCACTCGTGCCGCGGGTTGCTGAACTCGTCGAGGTGACGCCGGTGCGTCCGACCTGGGTCGATGAGTGTGGTCCGGGCAATGTCACGGGTGCGCCGTTGCCGGTCGTCGAGGGGGTGGAGTATGTCGAGACGAGGAAGAACGACGGTGGGGTGCAGGTCGTGGCCACTCCGGTGGAGGGGTACGTCCTGAGCGACAAGCCGTCGTCGACGAAGAACCCGGAGTCGTGGACGTGGACGAAGGGTGACTCGGGTGAGGAGTGCCCGCCGGAGTATCCGGTGTGGGACGCCTCGGCGGTGTACTCCGCGGGGGACCGGGTGACGTTCGACGGCGCGGTGTTCGAGGCGACGTGGTGGACCCGGGGCGACGAGCCGGGGGCGAACGTCTACGGCTCGTGGCAGGAGATCGCCGAGACCGCCGAGGGTGTCGCGGTGTGGACACCGTCGCGGATCTTCACCGCGGGTGACGTCGTCGTCCACGACGGCGAGACCTACACGGCGAGGTGGTGGACCCGGAACCAGGAGCCGGCGTGGTCCGCGTGGGGCCCGTGGGAGGCGACCACCGACTGACCTCAAGACGCCGTGCGAAGGCGATCGGCCGTTGGCTCACGAGTGGGTGGAGCCGACCTCTTCTCCACGGTGCTGCGGCGATCACGTGGACGGCATCGTCCGTGCACGGTCTCGCCGGAGCGTTGCAGAAACCAGGAACGAACTCAAGGAGGAGCAGATGGTATTGCACAGACCGAGGCGGGGACGCCTTCGCGCGACCGCGGCCGGAGTCGCGACGGCCGCGCTACTGAGTGCAGCGTTCGTCAGCACACCGTCTTTCGCTGCGGACGAGGAGCTCGTCGCCAATGGCGGGTTCGAGGACGGGACGACGGGTTGGTTCGTCAACGACGGCAACTCGACAGACTCGGCCGTGCTGGCCACGACCGCCGACGCCCACTCCGGCGCCGCCGCGGCGCTCACGACCGATCGGGCCACCACCGGTTCGGGCCCGCTGCAGGACCTGAGCGGGGTCGTGCAGGCAGGTGAGACGTACGAGCTCAGCGCGCGCATCAAGTACGACGACGCGGCGTCGCCCGCCACGAAGCAGTTCTTCGCCACCATGCACTACGGCGGGTCCACGTACGAGAACCTTGTGGACACGGTTGCGACGAACGGCGAGTGGGCCACGCTCGAGGGGTCGTTCACGATCCCCGAGACGCAGGACGTCACCACGGCCCGGCTGTTCTTCGAGACGCCATGGACGGCGGACCCGGCGGCCGACCCGGCCACCCATCTCATGGACTTCGTCCTCGACGACGTGTCCCTCGTGGGGGCCGAACCCCCTCCGCCGCCGTCGACGACGATCGAGGTGGTCGGCAAGAAGCCCGGTGAGCACAACCCGCTCATCTCGCACAAGTTCGGCGCCGACGCCTTTGGGTTCGTCGACGACGGCCGGGTCTACCTGTACCTGACGAACGACACCCAGGGCTATGCGCCCGACCCGGAGACCGGCATCTCGCCGGGAATCAACTACGGCGACATCAACCAGCTGACCGTGATCTCGTCGGAGGACCTGGTCAACTGGACCGACCACGGTGAGATCCAGGTCGCCGGTCCGGACGGCATCGCTCCGTTCACCAACAACTCCTGGGCCCCGGGCATGGCGAAGAAGGTTGTCGACGGCGAGGAGAAGTACTTCCTCTACTACGCCAACGGCGGCGGCTCCAGCAACGTCATCACGGGTGATTCGCCCCTGGGCCCCTGGACGAGCGACCGTGACAGTCTGCTCATCGGCGGGTCCACGCCCGGTGCCGAGGACGTCGCCTGGAAGTTCGACCCGGCGCCGTTCGTCGATGTCGACGGCACGCCGTACCTGTACTTCGGCGGCGGCCCGCCGCCGGCGGACATGCCAGACGCGGAGAAGTACAACAACCCGAAGAACCTCCGGGTCATCGGTCTCGGTGACGACATGGTTTCCACCGAGGGCACGGCCGAAGTCGTCGACGCTCCGGTCGCCTTCGAGGCGGCGCACGTGTTCGAGCGCGACGGGCTCTACTACCTGACGTACTCATCGCACTTCGGCGGACCGGACTTCGGAGGCTCGCAGACACCCGAGCCGGGGTACCCCGGCGGAGGTCAGATCGGCTACATGATCTCCGACGACCCGACGGTGTTCCCCAAGGAGACCTACGAGGGCGTGCTGTTCCCGAACCAGTCCGAGTTCTTCGGCGCCGGTACCGGTGGCAACAACCACCAGTCGGTCTTCGAGCTGGACGGTTCGTACTACATGACCTACCACGCGCCGACGCTGAACAAGCGGATCAACGGCAGCACGACCCAGGGGTACCGCAGCCCGCACATCCAGGAGCTGTCTTTCAACGAGGACGGGACAATCCAGCAGGTGGTGGGCGACTATGCCGGTGCGGAGCAGGTCAAGGACTTCGACCCGTATCGTGTCGTCGAGGCCGAGACCTTCGGGTGGCAGCAGGGACTGGCGACGGTGGAGATCACGGACGCCTCCGCCGAGTTCGGTGCCGGCGCGCCCAACCTGATGGTCGAGGACATCGACGACGGCGACTGGTCGGCCCTGTCGTCGGTCGACTTCGGTGAGAACGGGGCCGCGCAGATCGGGGCCCGGGTCCGACCGCTCGTCCAGGGCGCGAAGATCGAGGTCCGCCTCGACTCGCAGGACGGCCCGCTCGTCGGGACCGTCGCAGTGGACGGGACCGTGGGGGAGTGGAGCGAGGTCAGCGCCACACTCGACGGTGCTGTCGGCGTGCACGACGTCTACCTGAGCTACCACGGCCCCACCGGTGAAGACCTGTTCGAGGCCGACTGGTGGGAGTTCGCCCAGGCCGAGGACGAGCTGGTCGAGGTGACGCCGGAGCGTCCGACCTGGACGGACGAGTGTGGTCCGGGGAACGTCACGGGTGCTCCGTTGCCGGTCGTCGAGGGTGTGGAGTACGTCGAGACCCGTAAGAACGACGGTGGGGTGAAGGTGGTGGCGACTCCGCTGGAGGGTTACGTCCTGAGCGACAAGCCGTCGTCGACGAAGAACCCGGAGTCGTGGACGTGGACGAAGGGTGACTCGGGTGAGGAGTGCCCGCCGGAGTTCCCGGTGTGGGACGCGGAGTCGGTGTACACCGCGGGTGACCGGGTGTCGTTCGAGGGGTCGGTGTTCGAGGCGACGTGGTGGACCCGGGGCGACGAGCCGGGGGCGAACGTCTACGGCTCGTGGCAGGAGATCGCGGAGACCTCCGAGGGTGTCGCGGTGTGGACGCCGTCGCGGATCTTCACCGCGGGTGACGTCGTCGTCCACGACGGCGAGACCTACACGGCGAGGTGGTGGACCCGGAACCAGGAGCCGGCGTCGTCCACGTGGGGTCCGTGGGAGGTGACCGGCTGACGGCCTGACCCTTTTCTTCATCGAGCGTGCCGGCTTTTTCCTCATCCGACCCGGATGAGGAAAAAGCCGGCACGCTCGATGCGTTGCTGGGTCAGGAGCGGCGCGTCACCCGCAGCTCACCGGTCCAGTCGGGACCTGTCCCGACCCGGTCGGCCGCGAGCCGGCCGGTCCGCGCGAACTCCGCCCAGGCGGCCCGCAGGTCGCGGCCTGCCTCGACGAGCGTCCGGGCCCCCGCCGGTCCGATGACCGGTGCTTCGGCCCACCGGTCGGGGTTCGGGAACAGCAGGCCGAGCTCGACGGCGTGCGTGGCGCCCATCGGGGCGTCGACCGGGCGGGTCGTGAGCTCGGCGGCGACGACGGCGGCACCGGCGTCGGCCATGTCCTTCGCGAAGGCCTTGCACCCCGTGCGGAACAGCGTGTCGGTGACCTTCCGGCACACGAACCACGCCAGCAGCCTGCCGACGACGGGCTTGTCGCGCAGCGCCCTGCCCCGGGGGTCGAGCTGGACGAACGTCTCGCCCTCCTGGGAGGTCCAGGTCACCATCAGCTCCAGCCCCGGTGCCCGGCGACGCCACGTCGCGAGGAACTCCTCCTCGGACGGCAGGGGAGCCCGGCCGTACTCGGGGGCGAACGGCATGCCGGCCCGGTCGTTCATCCCGGCCACGGCGGCCATGGCGCGCTGCTGGGCCGCGAGCACGTCGTCGACCGTGCCCGTCGGGTCGAGCGGTCCCGCGGCCTCGACGAGACCGGCGTGGACCTCGGCGCGGCCCCCGCGGACTCCCAGCGGCGGACTCTGCAGGATCGCGCGGCTGAACAGGCCGTCCGCGCCGTCGGCGCCGAGCAGGTGTGCGATGGCGTCGGCGCCGGCCGACTGTCCGACGAGCGTCACCTGGTCGGGGTCGCCGCCGAAGGCGTGCACGTGGTCGCGCACCCAGCGCAGCGCCGCCAGCAGGTCGAGCAGCCCGAGGTTCGCCGGGCGGCCGGCCTCGACCGCCGCGGCGACGTCGTCCGAGCCGCCGTCGGAGAAGAACCCGAGCGCGCCGAGCCGATACGTCACGTTGACCACGAGGACCCCGTGCTCGCGCACGAGCACGATCGGGTCGTAGCCGGCCAGGTCGCCCGCGCCCGAGACGTAGGCGCCCCCGTGGACCCAGACGAGGACCGGCAGCGCACCGTCGGTCTCGGCCGGACGGGTGATGCTGAGCCGGAGGCAGTCCTCGGTGGGTTCGACGTCGCGCAGCTGCGGCCCGTACACCTGGTCTGCCGGGCTGGGTGGTTGGGGGCAGGCGTAGCGGACATGCTGGAGCGGTGCCGACTCCGCGGGGTCCGGCGCGACCGGTGACGGTGCCGCGAAGCGGTCGGCACGGGCGTAACGGATGTTGCGCACCCGGACGACGTCGCCGTCGCGCAGGGCGTGGAAAGTGCCGAGCGGGGTCTCGACGCGGGTGGGGTCGCCGGCCGGGCCGGCGTCGGTCTGGGTGGTGGACCGTTCGGTCATCGGCGTCCTCCTCGACGGCGTGCGGACAGCGTAGCGAACCGACCGGGCGGTTTGTCGCGCGCTCCGGGTGAACTCCGGACGCCGGCGAGGTTCCCGGGCGGACGTCCTGGTCACGATCCGCTTCCGATCACCGCGAAGCGTTGACTTCTGCGGTGAACGCCTGGTGATATGTGGCCTGATCACCATATTTCGGAGGAAGACGTGATTCAGCAGGACGTGCCGGCGACGACAGCGGGCGACGCCCCACCGAAACCCCGCTACCGCGGCCGGCACCTTCCCATGGTGGCCGTCGTCGTGGCGGCGTTCATCGCGACCGCACTGGCCTACAGCGGCATGGTGCTGTTCGGCCTCGAGGTGGCGCACATGTCGCCGCTCGAGGCGTACGCGCTGGCAGGGTTCCTCGAGGTCAGCCTCGTGGCGGTGGCCCTGATGGCGCGCAACGCCGCGCTGGAGGGACGTCCCTACGGCGTCCTCCTGACGCTGACGTGGATCCTGTCCGGGACGTCGGGCGTGTTCGCGGCGTTGCACGAGATCGCCGTGCCGACCGAGAGCACCCCGTACATGGTGGTCTTCCGGTTCGTCCCCCCGCTGGTCGCCGCCCTGATGTGGCACCTGGCGCTCGTCGGCGAGCGGCACCTGGTCACCGGCCACACGCTCGACGAGCGGCGGCGTGAGCACCGCGTGCACCAGTACGTGACCGCGCTCGAGAGCTGGCGTGACGCCCGCCTCGACAGCACGGGCAACGCGCGCGGCATGCGCAAGGTGCGCCGGGCGCACCTCAAGCAGCGGGCGGCCCGCGACGGCGCCCTGAAGCTGCTGACGGTGGAGGACTTCGAGCGGCGCATGCAGGTGTGGGTCGATCGTCTGGAGGCCGCCGAGCGACACGGGAACCGGCTGGACACGATCGGTGCAAGCTCGATCAAGCGGGGGACGAGCAAGGGGATCTCGCCCGAGGCGGTGGCTGCGGCCGCGGCCCCGGCGCGTACCGCTCCGAGCCTGGGGGCCACCGCGGCCGACGCGGCCATCGTTGCGGAGGCGGCCAGCGCGGTCCGGGGCGCCCCGGAGCGGTCGGAGTCGCCGCAGGCGCCGGCAGCACCCGCGGCGGACCGGCTGCCCGTCCGGCCCTCGCGCGGTGGCGCGTCCGGCGCCGCGGCCCCGACGACCTCCGGCACCCGCGCCCCGGCTGCTGCGGTCGAGGCGACGCAGGAGGACGCTGAGGATGAGCCCTTCGTGGACGCGTTCGGTGCCGCGCTGCTGGCCGAGCGTGCGGTCGAGGAGGCCGCGACGTCGGCCCCGGAGGCGCCGCGCCGGCCGCTCCTGGAGCCGCGGACCGAGACGGGGCACACGCGCCGGGTCGAGGTGTTCGACCTGTACCGCGGCCGTCAGCAGGCCGAGGCGGCTGCTGCGCAGGAGGCTCCGGCCTGGCACTCCGTGCCGGAGGCGCCCGAGGCGGCGGCCGTCGGCGACGTGGCCGGTAACGGCGAGCGGGAGCCCGCCGGCGCCGAGGAGACCGTCGAGGAGGACGTCGCGCGGACGCTCGCCGCGGAAGCACCCACCGTCGAGGAGGGTGCGGGCGACGCGCGCGAGGGCGACGAGACCCCTGCCGAGGCTCCGACGTCGGACCGCGACCGCCGGATCGTCGAGCTCGCGCGCGAGGGGATGACGCAGCGGGAGATTGCTGAGGAGGTCTCCGCCTCGCGCTCGACGGTGAGCCGCGTCGTGCGCCGGTACGAGGACCAGAAGCCGCGCGGCGACCGGGACGAGAACCTGGCGCTGGCCCCGGCCTGAGCCCACCTTCCGGCGTGAAGCCTGACGAGATCGACCCTCCCGGTCCGGGATCGACGCACCGTACGTCGATCCCGGACCGGGAGGGTCGATCTCGTGTTGGCGACGCCGTCAGGACCGGGCGAACGTCCCGGCGAAGGCCGTCCACGACTCCGGGGCGAGGCGCAGCGTCGTCGTCCCGGCCGCGGAGCCGATGACGGCGTCGTCGACGTCGAGCGTCGACCAGCAGGCCTGGGCCACCTTCGCGGCGTGCTCGGGACCGTGCTCGGCCGGCTCGTGGTCGGCGACCATCCGGTGCCCCTCGGTGAGCGTCAGCGCCGCCCCGACGTGCGCGAGGTCGACCTCGACGGTCCGGTCGGTGCGGTTGGTGAGGAAGAGGCCGAGCGAGCCGTCGTCGGCCACCGTCGCTGCGGCGGTCACCGTCGGGGCGTCGCCGTGCCGTGACGTCGTGTACGTCGGTGCGTCGACGCGGACGTCGAGCGCGGTGCCCCGTGCGAGGCGGGACGTGGTCGCGAACGGGTGGAAGGTGGGCTGGCGCCAGGCCTCGCCGCCGGGCTCGGTCATGATCGGCGCGATGACGTTGACGAGCTGGGCGAGCGCGGCCACCGGCACGCGGTCGGCGTGGTTGAGCAGCGTGACCAGCAGGTCGCCGACGACGACGGCGTCGAGCCCGGAGTAGACGTCCTCGATGATGCGCGGGGCGTCTCGCTGGATCGGCAGGTTGGACTCTCCGGGGAACCGGGTCTCGAGGTACCAGACGTTCCACTCGTCGAAGCTGATCGTGATCTTCTTGTCCGACCGCCGTTCGGCGCCGACGGCGTCGGCGGAGGCGACCACGCGGTCGATGAACCGGTCCATGGCGGTCCCGGAGGCGAGGAACGAGCCGCGGTCGCCGTCGTGCTCCTCGTAGTAGGCGTGCATGGAGACGTGGTCGACCAGGTCGTAGGTGTACGACAGGACGGTGCGCTCCCACTCGCCGAAGGTCGGCATCTGCATGGACGACGACCCGCACACGACCAGTTCGATCGAGGGGTCGACGAGCTTCATGGCCTTGCCGGCCTCGGCGGCGAGCCTGCCGTACTCGTGGGCGTCCTTGTGCCCGATCTGCCAGGGGCCGTCCATCTCGTTGCCGAGGCACCAGAGCTTGACGCCGTAGGGTTCGGCGCGGCCGTTGGCGATGCGCAGGTCGGCCCAGCGTGTCCCGGCCTCGCCGTTGCAGTACTCGAGCAGCGCCGCCGCCTCGGCGACGCCCCGGGTGCCGAGGTTGACGGCCATCATCGGCTCGATGCCCTCGCGCTCGGCCCACTGCAGGAACTCGTCGGTGCCCACGAGGTTGGGCTCGACGGTGCGCCAGGCCAGGTCGAGGAAGGGCTTGCGCTCCTCGACCGGGCCGACGGCGTCCTCCCAGACGTAGTTGGACACGAAGTTGCCGCCGGGGTAGCGGACCATCGGGACGCCGAGCTCGCCGATGAGGTCGGCGACGTCGCGCCGGAAGCCGTGCTCGTCCGCCTGCGGGTGCTCGGGCTCGTAGATGCCGGTGTACACCGCGCGGCCGAGGTGCTCGACGAACGAGCCGAACAGGCGCCGGTCGACGGTGCCGCGGCGGAAGTCGGGGTGGAGGGTGATGCGGGCGTCTGCCATGGGTCTCGGTGTTCCTCTGTGAACGGAGCGGATGCGTGCCGCCATTGGTTACAACGATGTAGAGTGAATCACGACGCGCACGTCCGGCACCAGTCGGCCCGCCCGTGTCCTACGCTGTGTGCGTCGATCAGGAGGAGAGTCACGTGGCAGTGACCATGCACGATGTCGCGGTCCGTGCCGGGGTGTCGATCAAGACGGTCTCGAACGTCGTCAACGGCTACCCGCACATCCGGCCCGAGACGCGCCGTCGAGTCGAGGAAGCGATCGACACGCTCGGCTACCGCCTCAACACGACTGCGCGCAACCTGCGCACCCGTCGCACCGACATGATCACGCTCGCCGTGCCGGAGCTGTCCCTGCCCTACTTCGCCGAGCTGGCCGACCGGGTCATCCGCGCCGCGGAGGAGCAGTCGCTCACCGTGCTCATCGAGCAGACGGGCGGGTCCCGCGAGCGCGAGGTGGACGTCCTGACGGGCAAGCGGCGCCAGCTCACGGACGGTCTCATCTTCTCGCCGCTGGAGCTCTCCCAGGCGGACGTCGGACTGTTCGACGTCGACTTCCCGCTCGTGATCCTCGGTGAGCGGGTGTTCGACGCCCCGGCCGACCACGTCACCATGAACAACGTCGCGGCGGCCCGGGCGGCCACCGTGCACCTCGCCGCCCTGGGCCACCGGCGGATCGCCGTGGTCGGTGCGCACGAGGGGGAGGAGCTCGGCTCCGCGGCGCTGCGCACCGAGGGGTACAAGCAGGGGCTCGCCGAGGCGGGCCTGCCCTTCGACCCGGCCCTGGTCGGCGAGGCCGGGCTCTGGCACCGGTCGACCGGCTCGGAGACGATGGGCCGGATGCTCGACGCAGGGGTCCACGTCGACGCGGTCTTCGCGCTCAACGACGCGATGGCGCTCGGTGCCCTGCACGCCCTGCACGCGCGCGACCTCGACGTCCCACGCGACGTCGCGCTCATCGGCTTCGACGACGTCGACGACGTGCGCTACTCGGTGCCCACGATCAGCTCGGTCGACCCGGGCAGCGCGCAGATCGCCCGCACCGCCGTCGACCTGCTCGTGGAACAGATCGCCGGTCCGTCCGACCGGGCCTACCGCCGGGTGGTGCCCACCTCGCGGCTCGTCGGACGGGAGTCCACGGGCGACGTGGCCGAGGGGGCACCCGAGCGGATCGTGGCCGAGCTCGACGGCGGCGTCGAGACGATCGCGACGGACGCTCTCGGCCGCACGGCCTAGCGCCCCGGCGACCGGCTCGCGACGACCGGGGACGTCACACCGCGGGCTCGCCGGACCCGGCGCGGAACGTGTCACGCCGCAGCGCCGCCGCGGTCTCGCGCAGACCGTCGAGCGCGGCGGAGCCCGTGTGCGCCGGCCACGCGAGGACGGTCGTCACCATAGGGGCGTCGGTCACCGGAACCGCGGCGTGCTCCGGCCACTGCCACGCCCGGCTGGAGGCGGGGATGACCAGGAGCGTCCGCCCCAGCGCCACCAGCTGCGCGAGCTGTGCCTGCGACCGCACCTCCGGACCGGGCCCGTCGGGGTAGGTGCCGTCCAGCCGCGGCCACCGTGCCATCGGCAGGTCCGGGACGTCCACGACGTCGGACATGGTCACCCGGTGCCGGGCGGCGAGGGGATGGGCAGCGGGCACGATCGCCACCTGACCCTCCGTCAGCAGGTCCTGAGTGTCGAGTCCCGCGAGATCGTCGACCGGGCGGTGCATCAGCGCCACGTCGGCCGCCCCCCGTCGAAGGATCCCCGCCTGCTCGCCCAGCTCGCAGAGCTCGACGCGCACCGGCACGGCGTCCCGCGAGCGCCCGTGCGCGTCGAGCAGGCCCTGCAGCAGCGCGTGGGAGGCCCCCGCCTTGGTCACGAGCGTGATCGTCGGCGCGGGGTCCGCGGCGCGCCGGGTACGCCGCGCCGCCGCCTCGACGGCGGACAGCGCCAGTCGTGCCTCCCGGTGCAGCACCTCGCCGGCCTCCGTGAGTGCGACGCCCCGCCGGTCCCGGTCGAAGAGCCGGACCCCGAGCCGCCGCTCCAGCTGCCGGACCGCCCGTGACAGCGGAGGCTGGGCGATCCCCAGCCGCTCGGCCGCCCGCCCGAAGTGCAGGAGGTCGGCGACCGCCGTGAAGTAGCGCAGCTCGCGCGTCTCGATGCCGTCCTCGACCCGAGCATAGGCACTCATACCTGGCGGGTATCACCGCGGACCCGATCGGTCTTGGACGGGACCCACCGGCACCCCGCAGCATCGATCGCATGACCGAGAAGAAGACCGCGCTCGTCACGGGCGCGAACAAGGGAATCGGGTTCGCCGTCGCCGGAGGCCTCGGTGCCGAGGGATTCCGCGTCGCCGTCGGCGCGCGGGACGACGCGCGACGGGAGACCGCCGTCGCGAAGCTGCGTGCGGACGGGGCCGACGCGTTCGGCGTCGCGCTCGACGTCACCTCCGCCGAGAGCGTCGACGCCGCGGCACGGGCGATCGAGGCCGAGGCGGGACGGCTGGACGTCCTCGTCAACAACGCCGGGATCGCCGGGCGGTACGACGACGGCGCCCAGGACCCGACGACGCTCGACCTGGAGGTGCTGCGCACCGTGCTGGACACGAACGCGTTCGGGGCGGTGCGCGTGACCAACGCGATGCTGCCCCTGCTCGACAGGTCCGGTTCGCCGAGGATCGTCAACATGTCCAGCGACATGGGCTCGCTGGAGCTGCACACGGGGCCGATCCTGACGGCGTACGCGTCGTCGAAGACGATGCTCAACGCCCTGACGGTCCAGTACGCACGCCGGCTGGCCGGCACGAAGATCGTCGTCAACGCCGCCTGCCCCGGCTACGTCGCGACCGACTTCACCGGCCACGACGGCCCGCGCACGCCCGAGCAGGGCGCCAGGGTCGCGATCCGGCTGGCCACCCTGCCGGACGACGGTCCCCGCGGCGGGTTCTTCAACGAGGCCGGCCCCGTCCCCTGGTGACGCAGGGACGGGCCGTCGTCAGGCCCCGAGGTCGACGTCGAGCCGCTCCAGCCGCTCGGTGACGAGGCGGCCGGTGGCCCAGAGGGCGAAGGACGTGCCCAGCAGCACGGCGACGACCGGCAGGAACGTCCAGGCGATCCACACCACGAGCAGCACCACGAGCACGGCGGCGCTCGTGGCGGGCCCCAGCAGCGGCGCGAGCAGCAGGAAACGCCAGGTCTCCCCGAACGGCCGCTCGTAGCGCAGCACCACCCGGGGCCAGTAAGCGAGCACGACGGCGGTCCAGACCAGCACGAGCACCAGCCCGCCGAGCAGCACGGCGCGCACCGGCCCGGTCATCAGCGTGATCGCCGCCCCGTCGAACCACAGCAGGGCGGCGACCACCCACAGCGGCGCGAACAGGACGTTGGCACGCCGGAAGCCCGACCGCCACGTGCGCCAGAAGGTGCGCCACGGCGTCGGTTCGTGGGTCATCCGGCTCGTGACGGCGCTCGCGGCGTGCAGCGCCGGCCCGGCCCCGAGCAGGACACCACCCGCCAGCGTCCCGAGCAGGACCATGACGTTGACCTCGACGAGCAGCGTCACCCAGCGCAGCGCGAGCATGACGCCGCCGGCCCAGCCGGGCACCTCCGCGTCGGCGACCTGCGCACGTGCCTGCGCGCGCGCGTCGTCGACGGGGCGGTGTCCCGGGGAGGGGCGGTCCGAGGTCACGGGGTTCCTTCGTCGAGGCGGGTGCCGAGCACCACCCGGCCCGCGTCGTCGAGCGCGGTGAGGACCAGGGCGGAGCGCCGGCGGACGGCGTCCCACCCAGGATGCACGACGGCGGAGACCTGCGTGCTGTCGTCGGCCCGCCACGCGAAGCGGCCCCGGCCGAGGGCCCGGACCTCGTGGCGCTCGCCCAGCGGTCGCACGGTGCCGTGCTGGACGCCGACGGGGTCGGTGCCGGGCTCGAGCACCTCCCAGCTCCCGGCGAGCACCGCCGGGTCGGCCGGCCAGCGGGACTGGTCGTCCGTCTCGCGGCGGGCGCCCGCCCACGGCTGCGGGCTGACCAGGGGCCAGCCGTCGTGCGTCCAGACCAGGCGCCGCACCTGCAGGCGGTGCTCGCCGGGGGCGTCGGCGTCGCGGACGTGGTGGACGAACGTCTGGCGGGTGCCGCCGTCCGGCAGGGGCTCGGTGAGGACCGAGCCGTGGCCGGGCGCGAGGATGCCGGGGCCGCCCGCCAGACGGTGCCCGGCCAGCACCGGGACGCCGATGGACCACGGTGCGGCGTCCACGTCGGTCATCGCCCGGCCGGTCCGGTCGCGGAACGGGCCCTCGACGGCCGGGCCGACGGCGGCACGGACGTGGTAGCTGGAGGCGAGCGAGTCGTACGAGACCAGCAGCGCCCACCCGCCTCCGGGACGGGGCAGCACGAACGCGCCCTCGACGGCGCCGTTGTCGGCGTGCGGCGACCGGCGGGCCACGAGCGTCCCCGGCCGGTCGGTGAGCCGGCCGGGCACCGCGGATCCCGCCGCCTCCGCGGCGACCAGTCCTGTGCCGGGGTCGATCGGCAGCACGTGGATCCCGCCGAAGAACGACCCGTACACGAGCCACTGCCGCGAGCCGTCGGTGACGACGTTCGCGTCGATGGCGTTGGGGTGCCCGGTGCCCGCCGGTGGGGCGTGGTGCCGGGAGGCGACGACGATCCCGACGTCCTGCCAGGGCCCGGCGGGGTGCGGCGCGGTCGCCAGCCCGATGGCGGAGCGGCGCGAGCCGAAGGACGACGCCGAGTAGTACATGCGCCAGCCGTCCCCGGACGGCGCCCGCACCACGTCGGGTGCCCACAGCCCTTCCGCGCCCGCCCAGTCCGCGGCGGGGGCAGGGACGCCGTCGAGCGCCCAGCCGTGGAACGTCCAGTCCACGAGGTCGTCGGAGCGGCGGACCTGTACACCGGCGCGGATCGGACCGTCGTAGCGGGCGTCGGTGGAGAAGCACCAGTAGGTGCCGTCGTCGTCCCGGACGATCGTGGGGTCGTGGACGTGCTGCCCGCCCCAGGAGGCGGTGACGGCCGGGCCGTCGGCCGTGCGGAGCTCGGTCATGTCAGCCCTTGGAACCCGTCAGCGCGATCGACTCGATGATCTGGCGCTGGAACACCAGGAACACCGCGAGGATCGGCAGGAGCGCCACGAACGAGGCCGCCATGATGAGCGGGTAGTCGCGTTGCGTCGCGTACTGGACGTTCATGTTCGCGATGACGACCTGGAGGGTCTGCTTCTCCGGCGTGTTCAGGTACAGGATCGGTGCGAGGTAGTCGTTCCAGACCACCATGAACCAGAGGATGAACTGTGCGGCCACGGCCGGGCGGATGATGGGCATGATCATCCGCCAGAAGATCTGCCAGTAGGACGCCCCGTCGATCTTCGCGGCCTCGACCAACGAGTTCGGCACGCTCTCGAGGTACTGCCGCAGGAAGAAGATCATGACGATGTTCCCGAAGATCGCGGGGACGATCAGCGGCAGGAGCGTGTCGACCCAGCCGATCTTCGCGAACATGACGAACTGCGGGATCATGATCGTCGGGAACGGGATCATGATGCCGGTCAGCAGGCCGATGAAGATCGCGTTGCGGTAGGGCAGGCGCATCTTCGCCAGCGAGAACGCCGCCAGCGAGCACGTGAACGTGCCGATGATCGTCACGGTGAACGCGACGATGGCCGAGTTCTTGAACCCGGACAGCACGAGGGAGTCCTGCCACATGCGCACGTAGGTGTCCCACTGCAGGACCTCGGGGATCCACACGGGGGGCAGGGCGAAGACCTCGACCTGGGTCTTCAGGGAGGTCGTGACCATCCACAGCAGCGGGGCGATCATGAAGGCCGCGCCGGCCGCCAGGATGATCCAGACGATGACGTCGGTGATGCGGGAGCGCGCGGTGCGGCTCAGCTGGTTCTTGTCCTTCGAGGTGCTCATGTCTGCTCCTGACCTCAGTCGATGACGAAGCTGCTGCGCTTGTTCAGCCGGAACTGGATGAGCGTGATGATGAAGATGAGGATCCCCAGCACGATCGCCATGGCGGTGGCGTAGCCCATCTGCTGGTACTGGAAGGCCTGGCGCCAGATGTGGTAGACGGCCGACGCCGTCGAGTACTCGGGCCCGCCGCCCGGGGTCATGATCTGGATCTCGGTGAAGATCATGGCGCCCTGGATGATGTTGGTGACCACCAGGAAGAAGGTCACCGGCTGGACCATCGGCAGGGTGATGGTGCGGAACCGCTGCCAGGCTCCCGCGCCGTCGAGCTCGGCCGCCTCGTACAGCGACCGGGGCACGGACTGGATGGCTGCCAGGTAGAGCAGCATCGAGTACCCGAGCCCCTTCCAGACGGCCATCATGATGATCGCGGGCTTGGACCAGGTGGCGTCGGCCAGCCAGTTCGGCCCCTCGATCCCGAAGAACCCGAGGAACTGGTTCACCAGGCCGAAGTCGCCGTTGTACGCCCACTGCCACAGGATCGCGATGGCGGCGAGGGAGGAGATCACGGGGATGTAGTAGATGGTGCGGAAGGCCGTGAGCCCCACGAGCTTGCGGTTCATCGCGATGGCGAGCGCCAGGGACAGCGCCAGGCCGATCGGGATGCCGATCATGTAGAAGAACGTGTTGAACAGCGAGAGCTGGAACCGCTCGTCGCCGAGCAGGGCGACGTAGTTGTCCAGCCCGATGAACCGCATCGGACCGAGCCCGTTCCACCGGGTGAACGACGCGTAGAGCGCGAAGAGCACCGGGTAGAGGATGAAGAGCAGGTAGCCGAGCACCGGGATCGCCACGAACAGCAGCGCCCACTTCTTCTCGCTGCGGTGCAGCCGCGACGACCCGTCGCTCAACGGGGGTTTCTTGCGGTTCGCGGCCTGCTGCCGCGCGGCCGCGGGCAGACTGGTGGGGGCCGGTGTCGTGGCGGAGGTCATCGCAGACTCCTTCGTCCAGGGGTGCGGAGACGGGGGCGCGAGCGGCCGAGCGCCGCTCGCGCCCCCGGGATGGATCGGTGTCAGCCGTCGTTCTGCTCGGCCGCCATCTCGGCCTGGGCGTTCGACTCGTCGAGGAGCGCCTGCATCTGCGGCTGGACCTCGGCGAGGTACTCCGCTGCCGGCTTGTCGCCGTCGACCACGGGCTGGATGTTGACCCAGAGCTCGTCGTACCAGGCGGCGCCGTAGGTGAAGGCGGCGGGCATGGCGCGGCCGTAGTCCTCGGCGATGTCCAGGAACTCCTGGCGGTTGGCCGGGACCGCGTCCTCCTCCGCCGCCCACTCCTGGGCGGTGTCGATCCGGTTCGGGATCTGGATGTTGGCGTCGATGAGGGTCTGCTGGGCCTCCTCGTCCGTGGACAGGTAGGTCACCAGCTCGACGGCCTCTGCGGGCATGTCGGTCGTCTGGGAGACCCCGATGCCGAGGGAGCCGACCCACGCGGCGGTCTCACCGGTCTGGCCGACGGGCCAGGGCATGAGGTCGTACTCGAAGTCGAGCTCGTTGTAGACGCTCATGTCCCACGGGCCGACGGGGAAGAACCCGATCTCGCCGGCCATGAAGCGCTGGTACGTGTCGAGCGTCTGCGCCTGCTCCGGGTCCGGCGTGACGCCGTGCTCCGTGGTGAGGTCGGTGAAGAACTGCAGGGCCTCGGCGAACTCCGGCGTGTCGACCGTGACCTCGGTCTTGTCCTCGTTGGTCCAGTCACCGCCGTTGCTCCAGACGAACGACTGCAGGTTCCACTCGACGTTGAGGCCGGTACCCCACTGGTCGGTCTCGCCGTCGCCGTCGGTGTCCTGGGTCAGCTCCTCGAGGATCGGCAGCCACTCGTCGAAGGTGAGGGGCTCGTCGACGTCCGGCAGGTCGATGCCGGCCTCCTCGAGCATCGTCTTGTTGTAGCCCATGGCGAACGGGCCGATGTCCTTCGGCAGCCCGTAGAGGCGTCCTTCCGGAGTGCCCTGGAGCGTCCCGTCGTAGCGGTAGGAGTTGACGCCGTAGTCCCAGATGTTGTCGAGGTCCACGTCGAGCTCGGCCACCTGGTCGGTAATGTCCATGAGGACCCCGGAGCTGACGTAGGACTGCAGGTTGGCCTGCTCGATGTAGAACACGTCCGGGACGGTGTTGCCGGCGATCGCCGCCTGCAGCTTGGTGGCGTACTGGTCGACGTCGGTGACGATGACCTCGACCTCGACACCGGTCTTCTCGGTGAACCGGTCGATCGCGGCCTGGTACGCGGCCTTCTCGTCGTCGCCGCCTCGGAACATGAAGGTGAGGCCGTCGCTCGACTCGCCGCCGCCGGTGCTGCACGCAGCGGTGCCGGCGACGATGAGCCCGGCGACGACGCCGGCGGTCAGGCGTGACTTCTTCATCACGGGGTCCTCTCGTAGAGCCTAGACGCGGCACGGGGCTGGTCCTGTGAGTGCGGCTCCCGATCCGCTTTACATCGATGGAGAGCCACCGACGGAAGCAACATTTGCACGCGCCACGTGGGTCGGTCAAGTGGCTCCGGTCACGGATGTACAACGATGAAGAAGCAAGTGCCCGAACCCGTTGACCGGCAGGCGCCAGGCAGGGATAGTTCTGGCCTGCCACGACGTCCCGGCCGAGAGGATCCACCATGCCGAGCAACCCCCCGCGGACACGTCCACCCATGGGCTGGAACTCCTGGGACTGCTTCGGCACCACGGTCACCGAGGAGGAGGTCCTGGCGAACGCGCGGTACCTGGCGACGCACATGGCGCACGCCGGCTGGGACACCGTCGTCGTCGACATCCAATGGTACGAGCCCACGGCGCGTGCCGGCGGGTACAACGACGACGCCCCGCTGCGCTTCGACACGCGCGGGTTCCTGCAGCCCGCGACCGAACGCTTCCCGTCCGCCGTCGACGGCGCCGGGTTCCGGCCCCTCGCCGACGCCGTCCACGACCTCGGGCTGCGGTTCGGCATCCACCTGATGCGCGGGATCGCCCGCCGGGCCGTCGCCGCCGACCTGCCCGTGCCCGGCACGCCGTACACCACCCGCGACATCGCGGACACGACCAGCACCTGCCCCTGGAACGGGGACAGCTACGGGCTGGACCACACCCACCCGGGGGCCCAGGTCTGGCTCGACGCGATGATCGACCACGTCGTCGGGTGGGGCGTCGACTACCTCAAGGTCGACGACATGCTGGCGCCCTACCACGCGGACGCCGTCGAGGCCCTCGCCACCGCCGTCCGCCGCGCGGGCCGGAACCACGACCGCCACGTCACGATCTCGCTGTCGCCCGGCACCGACCTCTCGCTCGCCCACCTCGACCACCTGCGCGCGCACGCCGACGCCTGGCGGGTCTCCGACGACCTGTGGGACCGGTGGGAGGACGTCGAGGCCCAGCTCGGCCGCATGGCCCGCTGGGCGCCGCACTCGGGACCTGACGGCTGGGCCGACGCCGACATGCTCCCGCTGGGCCGCATCGGCCTGCGCGCCGAACGGGGCGAGCCCCGGGACTCGGCCCTGACCACCGACGAACGGCGCACCCTGCTCACGCTGTGGTGCCTCGCCCGCTCGCCGCTCATGGTCGGCGGCGACCTGCCGTCGACGGACCCCGGCACCGTCGCCGACCTCACGCACCTCGGGGTGCTCGAGGTGGCGGGCCGCTCGACCGGCGGCCGCGAGCTGCTGCGCGAGCAGGACACCGTCGTCTGGGGCGCCGCCACCGACGACGCCACGACCCGCTGGGCCGCCGTGTTCAACACCGCAGCCACGCCGCGCCGCATCCGGGTGCCGGCCGCAGCGGCCGCGCTGCCCGGGACGCCCACCACGCTCACCGACGTGTGGACGGGCGGACAGGTGCGCACCGAGCCCGCGACCGCCGCCACCGGGCACGACACCGTGATCGCCATCGACGTGCCCGCCCACGGCGTCCGGCTCCTGCGGGACGACCGGTGAGGAACCCCTTGACCCGCGCCCGCACGATCGCCCTGGTCGCCGCCCTGGTTGCCGCCGTCGCCGCCGTCGCGCTGGCCGTCCTGCGGCCCTGGGAGCCCGCGCCGGAGCCGCTCGCACTGACCGGGGACCTGCGGACCCACGACCCGGCGCTGGTGGTGGGCGACGACGGCGACCCCTGGTTCGTCTACTCCACCGGCGATCCCGGACGCGGCCTCGGGGCGCCCATGGTGCACCGCTCCGACGACGGCGGGTCCACGTGGGAGCGGGTCGGCCCGGCCTGGTCGAGCGCCGACGACCCGCAGTGGGTGCGCGAGACGATCGACGGCGTCGAGCACTACTGGGCCCCCGAGCTGGTCGAGCGCGACGGCACCTGGTACCTCTACTACTCGGCCTCCACGTTCGGGTCGAACACGTCGGCGATCGGGCTGGCCACCAGCCCGACCCTCGACCCGGCCGACCCCGACTACGGCTGGACCCACGAGGGCGCCGTGTGGCGCTCGCAGGCGGGTGAGACGAGCTACAACGCGATCGACCCCGGGGTCGTCGAGGACACCGACGGCAGCCCGTGGCTCTTCTTCGGCTCGTTCTGGGGCGGGATCCAGATGGTTCCGCTGGAGTGGCCGTCCGGCATGCCGGCCGACGGTGCCGAACCGACCATGGTCGCCACCCGCTCCGGTGTGCCGGAGAACCAGATCGAGGCGCCGTACGTCGTCGAGCGCGACGGCTGGTACTACCTGTTCGTCTCCTGGGGCAAGTGCTGCTCCGGCGTCGACTCGACCTACTCGATCCACGTGGGCCGTGCGCAGGACGTCACCGGGCCGTACCTCGACGCCGAGGGCAAGGACATGGCGCTGGGCGGCGGCACCCTGGTGCTCGGTACCGAGGGCCCGATGATCGGGCCCGGCGGGCAGTCGCTCTCGCAGGGTCGGCTCGCGTACCACTTCTACGACGGCGACGACGGCGGCGCGTTCCGCCTGGCGATCCAGGACCTGGCCTGGGAGGACGGCTGGCCGGTGGCGACCACCGAGGTGCCGGAGCCCTGAGCGGTCGGCCTGAAGCCGGCCGCTGCCGGCTGCTCCCCGACAGGACGATCGGCTAGGATCGCCACGTCGCGACTGGCGTACAGGTGGATCACCACCGGGGAGCGACGCGCTGTGCTGACGACGGGTCGGTCGCCTGGGCCCGGTCGGTAACGACAACCCGTGCAACCGCCGACACAGCAGGAGACGCCGCCATGAGCGCACCCGACCCCACGTTCGACGCCCCACTGTCCGAGGTGGACCCGGAGATCGCCGCCGTCCTCGACGGCGAGCTGGCCCGCCAGCGCGACACCCTCGAAATGATCGCGTCGGAGAACTTCGTGCCGCGCGCCGTCCTCCAGGCCCAGGGCTCGGTCCTGACCAACAAGTACGCCGAGGGATACCCGGGCCGCCGCTACTACGGCGGCTGCGAGCAGGTCGACATCGCGGAGAACCTCGCGATCGCGCGCGCCAAGGAGCTGTTCGGCGCCGAGTACGCCAACGTCCAGCCGCACTCCGGCGCGCAGGCCAACGCGGCCGTGCTGCACGCGCTGATCAACCCCGGCGACAAGATCCTCGGTCTCGAGCTGGCCCACGGCGGTCACCTCACGCACGGCATGAAGATCAACTTCTCCGGCAAGCTGTACGACGTCGCCGGATACGGCGTCGACCCGGAGTCGCACCGCATCGAGATGGACGAGGTCCGCAGGCGCGCCCTGGAGCACCGCCCGGACGTCATCATCGCCGGCTGGTCCGCCTACCCCCGCCAGCTCGACTTCCCCGCGTTCCGGGAGATCGCGGACGAGGTCGGCGCCAAGCTCTGGGTGGACATGGCGCACTTCGCCGGCCTGGTGGCCGCGGGCCTGCACCCGTCCCCGGTGCCGCACGCCGACGTCGTCTCCTCCACGGTGCACAAGACCATCGGCGGCCCGCGCTCCGGCTTCATCCTGGCCAAGGAGGAGTACGCGAAGAAGCTGAACTCGGCCGTCTTCCCCGGTCAGCAGGGCGGCCCGCTCATGCACGTCATCGCCGGCAAGGCCGTGGCGTTCAAGCTGGCGGCGTCGGACGCCTTCACCGAGCGCCAGGAGCGCACCCTGCGCGGCGCCCGCATCATCGCGGACCGCCTCTCGCAGGCGGACGTCGCGGGGACCGGCGTCTCCGTGCTCACCGGTGGCACGGACGTCCACCTGGCACTGGTGGACCTGCGGCACTCGGCGATGGACGGCCAGCAGGCGGAGGACCTCCTGCACTCGGTCGGCATCACTGTCAACCGCAACGCCGTCCCGTTCGACCCGCGCCCGCCGCGCGTCACCTCTGGCCTGCGCATCGGCACCCCGGCGCTCGCCACCCGCGGCTTCGGCGACGAGGAGTTCACCGAGGTCGCGGACATCATCGCGGTCGCCCTGCGCGACGGCGAGGGTGCGGACACCGCGGCCCTGTCGGCCCGCGTCGCGCAGCTCACCGCCGACTTCCCGCTGTACCCGGAGCTGCAGCAGTGACCGCCCGGATGCTGCCGGGCGGGCCGGTCGCCGAGGCCGTGTTCGCCGACCTCGCCCCGCGGATCGAGGCCCTCGTCGCCGCCGGTCACCGGCCAGGTCTCGGCACGATCCTCGTGGGCGACGACTCCGCGAGCGCCGGCTACATCCGCATGAAGATGGACAAGGCGACCGAGCTCGGTTTCAGCTCGCCGCACATCCATCTGCCGCAGGACGCCGCGCAGGCGGACGTCCTGGCGGCGGTGCGGGAGATGAACGACGCCGACGACGTCGACTCCGTGCTGATCCAGCACCCGACGCCCCCGCAGATCGACTTCGACGCGGCGCTGCTGGCGCTCGACCCGGACAAGGACGTCGACGCGCTCCACCCCGTGAACATGGGGCGTCTCGCCCTGGGCATGCCGGGTCCCGTGCCCGCCACGCCGGCGGGGATCGAGACGCTGCTTGCCCACTACGAGATCCCGGTGGCCGGGCGCGAGGTCTGCATCCTCGGGCGCGGCACGACGCTCGGGCGGCCGCTGGCGCTGCTGCTCTCGCAGAAGCGTCCGACGGCGAACGCCGCCGTCACCGTGGTCCACACCGGGGTGCCGGACTGGCCGGACTACACCAAGCGTGCCGACATCGTCATCGCGGCAGCCGGTGTCCCGGGCATCCTGCAGCCGGAGCACCTGACGCCGGGCGTGACGGTCGTCGGTGGCGGCGTCCGGTACGAGGGTCGCAAGCTGCTGCCGGACGTGGACGAGTCCTGCGAGGAGGTCGCCGGCGCGATCACGCCGCGGATCGGCGGCGTCGGTCCGACGACGATCGCGATGCTGTTCCGCAGCGCGGTCGAGGCTGCGGAGCGCACGGTCGGCTGACCGCCCCGGCGTCGGCCGTGCCGCACGGCCGACGCCGCCGCCCCGACCTTGCGATGATGACGGGATGACCGTGACGCGCGAGGACCGCTGGACCGCTGACCCTGGCGAGCTGCTCCGGGTCGGGCCGGGCTTCCGCCTGGCCGACGTCGACCCGGACACCACACCTGGCTACGACGGACGCAAGAAGCACGGCCGCGCCGACCTGCGCGCGGGGACCGACCAGCTGGCCGACCTGCAGGAGCGCCTCTACGCCCAGAGCAGGCAGGACCCGGCCGCTCCGTCGGTGCTGCTCGTCCTCCAGGCGATGGACTCCGCGGGCAAGGGCGGGATCGTCCGCCACGTCATCGGAGCCACCGACCCGCAGGGGATCCAGCTCAAGGCGTTCAAGAAGCCGACGCCGGAGGAGCTGGGGCACGACTTCCTGTGGCGGGTGGAGAAGGAGGTCCCCGAGGCGGGGTTCATCGGCGTGTTCGACCGCTCGCACTACGAGGACGTCCTCATCGGTGCGGTGCGCGGGCTCGCGCCGTCCGCGGAGATCGAGCGCCGCTACGGTGCGATCGACGACTTCGAGCGGCGGCTGACGGACTCGGGGACGAGGGTCGTCAAGGTCATGCTCCACATCTCGTCCGAGGAGCAGAAGGCGCGCCTCATGGAGCGGCTCGACCGGCCCGACAAGCACTGGAAGTACAACCCGGGGGACGTGGACGAACGTCAGCTCTGGCCGCGCTACATGGAGGCGTTCCAGACGGTGTTCGACCGGACGTCGAGCGACCACGCGCCGTGGCACGTGGTGCCGGCGAACGCGAAGTGGTACGCACGGCTCGCGGTCCAGGCGCTGCTCGTGACCGCCCTGGAGGACATCGACCCGCAGTGGCCCACGGCCACCTACGACGTAGCTGCAGAGAAGCAGCGCCTCGCAGCGACCTGAGGACCGATGAGTACGGCGCACCGTCGCCGTCGTACCTTCGAGCCCCCGACCCGCGGGGGCGACGGAGGGAGCGACATGGTCACCGTGCGACCGCACCTGTGGTTCGCCGACGACGACGCGCACGAGGCGGCAGCCTTCTACGCCGAGCACGTTCCCGGCTCCAGCGTCGGGAGCGTGCTCACGGCCCCCCAAGGCGTCCCGGGAGTCACGGCCGGTAAGCCGTTCATCGTCGAGTTCACGGTCTGCGGCGTCGACGTCGTCGGCCTCAACGCCGGGCCCGACCTCCGGCTCGACGAGGCCTTCAGCCTCTACCTGCTCTGCGACGGGCAGGACGAGGTCGACCACTACTGGAACCTGTTCACGGCCGACGGCGGCAGACCGGGCCCGTGCGGGTGGTGCACCGACCGCTTCGGCGTGAGCTGGCAGGTCGTCCCGAAGCAGCTCGAGGAGCTCTGCGGCGACTACTCCACCGCGGCGAACCAGCGGGCGATGCAGGCGATGCTGACGATGTCCAAGATCGACGTCGCCGCGCTGGAGGCCGCCCACGCGGGTGAGTGACGTCCCGGACGGGTGAGCTGCGCCGCTGACGGTCGTCGGTGGCGTGTGGTGGGATTGCCCGCGTGCTGACCATCGCGACCGCCAACGTCAACGGGATCCGTGCCGCCTTCCGCCGCGGCATGCACGACTGGATCTCCCGCCGCTCGCCCGACGTCCTGCTGCTGCAGGAGGTCCGGGCCCCCGACGCGCTCGTGCGCGACTACCTCGACGGCTGGCACGTCGCCCACCTGCCGTCCGAGCTCAAGGGGCGGGCCGGCGTCGCCGTCGCGTCACGCCTCCCGATCGCCGCGGTGCGCGGCGGGCTCGCGCTGCCCGACGGCGGCACGGAGCCCGACGTCGACACCGGGCGCTGGCTGGAGGCGGACCTGACGCTACCCGGCGGCGCGCCGCTCACCGTGGTCTCGGCCTACCTGCACTCGGGGTCGATGAACCCCGGCCAGGAGCACACGATGGTCGCCAAGTACGCCCACCTGGACCGGGTATCGGCGCGGCTTGCCGATCTCGCCTCCGGCGCGGCCCCGGCCCTCGTGGCGGGCGACCTGAACATCGCCCACCGGGAGGTCGACCTCGCGAACTTCAAGGGCAACCGCAAGAGTGCCGGTTTCCTGCCCGAGGAGCGCGCCTACGTCGACCGCTGGCTCGACGGCGGCTGGACCGACCTCGGCCGCGCCCACGGCGGTGACGGGCCGGGTCCGTACACGTGGTGGACCTGGCGCGGGCAGGCGTTCACCAACGACCGCGGCTGGCGGATCGACTACCAGCTCGCGAACCGCCGGCTCGCCGACCAGGCGGTCAAGGTCGAGGTGGACAGGGCGCCGTCGTACGAGGAGCGGTGGAGCGACCACTCGGCGGTGGTGGCGAGCTACGCCCTCCCGCTGTGACAGGCACGTCCGCTGCGACCGGGACGAGATGAACCTGTGATGCACGGAACCGTGCCTGTTCATCTTCTGTTCACCTGGGGTCAGGCGTGAGGTCACTCTGGCCTGGTTCTCTCGGAGAGTGATGACGAGCAGCGGTCGCCGCCGGGGCGATCACCTCACCTCCACGGGAGACTCCATGACCGACGTCCTGCCGCAGGCGTCCGTGACCTCCGCCGCTCCGGCCGAGGTCGACCAGCGCGAGTCCCGGCTGGTCAGCCCGTTCGAGCGGCTCGGCCTGTCCGGCCGCGCGCTGCGCACCGCCAACTGGCTGGGCATCGTCGTCGGCGTCTACGTCCTCATCACTGCCGTCGAGCTGATCGGCTCCGGTTTCAAGGTGGCGACGGGCGACTCCGCCGAGTCGCTGTTCGCGTTCGCGTCGAACCCGTTCGTCGCGCTGATGGTCGGCGTCCTGTTCACCGCGGCCACGCAGTCGAGCTCGACGACCACCTCGGTGACCGTCGGCCTCGTGGCCGGCGGCCTGCCGATGAGCATCGCGATCCCGATGCTCATGGGTGCCAACATCGGCACGACCCTGACCAACACGCTGGTCAGCCTGGGCATGGTGCGCGACCGGGAGACCTTCCGCCGCGCGTTCTCCGCCGCGACAGTGCACGACTTCTTCAACCTGATCGCCGTCGCCATCTTCCTCCCGCTGGAGCTCGCGTTCGGCTTCCTCCAGAAGTCGTCCGCCTGGCTCGCGGACGCGGCCTCCGGGTCCGACGGCGGCATCGTCGCCACGCTGTTCGGCGCGCTCGGGACCGTCGTGGACGCCGTCACCGAGCCGCTCGCGGACCTGCTCGGCTGGTCCACCTCGTTCCTCCCCGGTGCCTGGCACGGCGTCGCGATGATCGTCCTCGGCATCGGCCTGATCCTTGCGGTCATCAACTGGCTCGGCAAGCTGCTCAAGGTGCTCATGGTCGGCCGCGCGGCCGAGGTGCTGCACGCCTCCGTGGGTCGCGGTCCGCTGACCGGTATCGCCAGCGGCGCCGCGATGACCGTGATGGTCCAGTCCTCCTCGACCACGACCAGCCTGATGATCCCGCTCGCCGGGTCCGGCACCTTCTCGCTCAAGCAGATCTACCCGTTCACCGTGGGCGCCAACATCGGGACCACGGTCACCGCCCTGATCGCGGCCTTCGCGTTCACCGGGGCGGAGGGCACGCTCGCCCTGCAGGCCGCGTTCGTGCACGTGCTGTTCAACGTGTTCGCGGCGCTGGTGGTCTTCGGTCTGCCGCTGCTGCGCCAGCTCCCGCTGCGCGGCGCGACGTGGCTCGGTAATGTCGCCGCCACCAACAAGGTGTGGGCCGCGGCCTGGGTGCTCGGAGTGTTCGTGGGCATCCCGCTGGCACTCATCGGCATCACCACGATGCTGTGAGCCCGCACGGACGGGCAGGTGACCCCATGACCACGGGCAGGCCGGAGGACGCGGCCGCCGTCGAGCGCGAGCTCGAGCGGATCGTCGCCGAGGCAGAGGCCAAGCTGGCCGAGGTGCGCCGCGAGCTGGCCGAGCGGCGCCGGCAGGACGCGCAGCACGCTGAGATCGACCGGCTCGAGGAGCACCTCGGCAACGCCACCGTGCGGTGGGAAGAGGTGCGCTCGTTCTTCGACGACGTGCTGGCCCAGCTCCGCCGCGGCGAAGACCGCGACGACCCGTCGGGATGATCCGCTGAGGCGCCGACGACGGCGCCGACGATCAGCGCGCGGGGTCCGACGGCGGTGCGAGCAGGAATCCGGGCGCTGCGAGCCCGGCCTCGTCGAACGCCGTCTGGACGGCCGCGGTGACGCCGTCGACGTCCGCGGCGCGGACCAGGGCGATGGCTGACCCGCCGAACCCCCCGCCGGTCATCCGCGCACCGAGCGCTCCGGCGCCGAGCGCCGCCTCGACCACCAGGTCGAGCTCGCGTGCGGAGACCTCGTAGTCGTCCCGCAGCGAGGCGTGCGAGGCGTTCATGAGCGGGCCGACCTCGGTGGCCCGTCCGGCGCGCACCAGGTCCGCGAACTCGGCGGTGCGCGCGATCTCGGTGACCACGTGCCGGACCCGGCGGCGCAGGACCTCGGCGTCCTCGGTGCCGCCGAGCTTGTCCAGGGCGACGTCGAGCTCGTCGGGCGCGATCTCGCGCAACGAGGCGACCCCAAGGATGTCCGCGGCCTGCTCGCACGCGGCCCGGCGCTGGGCGTACTGCCCGTCGACGAGCGCGTGCTCGGCCCGGGTGTCCACCACGAGCAGCATCAGCCCGGCCGCGGCCAGGTCGAAGGGCACCCGCTCGGCGGACTCGAGCGCGGTGAGGCCGGGCCGGCAGTCCAGGAGCAGGGCGTGCCCGGCGGAGCAGCGGAGCGACGCCGCCTGGTCCATGCCGCCGGTCGGCGCGCCCGCGATCTCGTTCTCGGCCCGGACGCACGCCGTCACCAGCTCTGCCCGGCCGGCGTCGTCGGCCGCCAGACCCAGCGAGTGGACCGCGTCGAGCGCGACCGCGACCGCGCACTCCAGCGCGGCCGACGAGGACAGGCCCGCGCCGAACGGCACGCACGAGTCGACGACGGCGTCGAACCCGGAGACCTCGTGACCCGCGGCGCGCAGCGCCCAGGCGACGCCGGCCACGTACGCCCCCCAGCCGTGGGTGACCCCGGGGGTGACCTCGTCGAGCGCCGTCTCCCACCGCTCGTCGGGAGCCTGGGCCGAGGCGAGGCGCACGAGGCCGTCGGTCCGCGACCGCAGCGCCACGTAGGTGCGGTGGGGGAGCGCCACGGGCAGGGCCAGCCCGGCGTTGTAGTCGGTGTGCTCCCCGATCAGGTTCACGCGCCCCGGGGCGGACCACACGCCGTCCGGCGCGCCGTCGTCCCCGAAAGCCTCGGTGAACAGGGTGCGGACACGGGCGGCGCCGTCGTCGGCGGACCAGGAATCGAGCCACTGGGGAGACGTCATGGCCCCCAGTATCACCGATCCGGCGCTTCCTCCGGGACGGCTGCTCAGCCCTGCCCGTGGCCGGCCGAGCCGACGGGCGTCACGCCGAGCTGCCTGCCCGCCAGGCCGCGCGCCCGGCCGGAGAGGCGCCGCGCGACGTCGCGCAGCACCTGCGCGCCGGGGGAGTCGGGATCGGTGAGCACCACGGGGGTGCCGTCGTCGCCGCCCTCGCGGACGGGCACGTCCAGCGGGACCTGCCCGAGGAGCGGGACCTCCGTGCCCACGGTCTCCGTGAGGCTCCGGGCGACGCGCTCCCCGCCACCGGAACCGAAGATCTCCAGGCGGGAGCCGTCGGGCTGCGCGAGCCACGACATGTTCTCCACGACGCCCACCACGCCCTGGGACGTCTGGGTCGCGATCGACCCGGCCCGTTCGGCCACCTCGGCGGCGGCCACCTGCGGTGTGGTGACCACGAGGATCTCGCTGCCGGGCAGGAGCTGCGCCACCGAGATGGCGATGTCCCCGGTGCCGGGGGGCAGGTCGAGCAGCAGCACGTCCAGGTCGCCCCAGAACACGTCGGCGAGGAACTGCTCCAGGGCCCGGTGCAGCATCGGCCCGCGCCACACGACCGGCTGGCCGGCAGGCACGAACATGCCGATCGAGACGACCTTGACGCCGTGCGCGATCGGCGGCAGGAGCATCGAGTCGACGCGGGTGGGCTGTCGGTCGACGCCCAGCATGCGGGGGATCGAGAAGCCGTAGATGTCGGCGTCGAGCACGCCCACGCTGAGGCCGTCGGCGGCCATGGCCGCCGCCAGGTTCGCGGTCACCGACGACTTGCCGACGCCGCCCTTGCCGGACGCGACGGCGAAGACCTTCGTCAGCGAGCCCGCCTGCGCGAACGGGATGATCGGGTCGCCGGCACCGCCACGGAGCTGGGACCGCAGGGACTTGCGCTGCTCGGGCGTCATGACGCCGAGCTCGACGTCGACGGAGCCGACGCCCTCGACCCGCTCGGTCGCGGCGGTCACGTCGCGCACCAGGGTCGACTTCATGGGGCACCCGGCGATGGTGAGGTCCACGCCCACGGTGACGTGCGCGCCGTCCGGTCCGTCGCCGTCGGCCGCGGCCGGGGCGCTGACGGCGACCGAGCGGATCATGTTCAGCTCGGTGAGCGGGCGGCGGATCTCGGGATCGACGACGGCGGACAGGGCGTCCCGGACGCGAGCCTCGAGGTCGGCGGTGGGTGAAGCCATGCTCCGATCCTACGGGCGCCGCGACTCGTGTAGCCGTTCCGGCGTCCTGTGCGGGATACTGGCCGGATGAGCATGAGCCGTCAGTCCGTCGTGCCCCGCGTGCCGACCCTGCCCAAGGGGGAGGAGATCGCCGCCTACGACTCCTACCTGGAGGCGCAGAAGGCGGTCGACTACCTGTCGGACGAGAAGTTCGCCGTCCAGCACGTGACGATCGTGGGCACCGACCTGCGCATGGTCGAGCGCGTCACCGGGCGGCTCACCTACGGGCGGGTGGCGCTCGCCGGCGCGCTGTCCGGTGCATGGTTCGGGTTCTTCGTGGGCCTGCTGCTCACCCTGTTCGCCGGCGGCGCGACCAGCGTGCTCTTCGTGGCCCTGGGCCTCGGTGCCGGGTTCGGGCTGATGTTCTCCGTGCTCTCCTACGCGTTCACCGGAGGCCGGCGAGACTTCACGTCGCAGTCGCAGATCGTCGCCTCGACCTATGCCATCCTCTGCGCGCCCGAGCAGGCCGGCGAGGCGCGGCGGATGCTCGCCGACTCGCCCAGCGGCCTCGGCAAGCAGCGCACGCCGGAGCGTCCCGCAGCACCGGCCACGCCCTCCGCGCCCGACCCCCGGTGGACCATGCCCGACGGCGCCCCGCGCTACGGGGCGATGCGACCGGGCGGGTCGCAGGGTGGTGCGGGTGGTGCTGGTGGCGAGGGACCTTCGCACCCGCAGCCGCCCGCCACGGGGCCGGAGCTGCCCGAGGACCCGTCACGCACGGGCCCGACGCCGCCGTCCGGGTCTGCCACGGCCGCTCCGGAGTCCACCGTGGACCCGGACGACCCGTACGCCCCCCCGCGCGACCGCTGACCAGCACAGCACTGCGCCTTCTCTGCCTGCCCCCTTACTTCCTGCCGAAGGGATTCGGCCGCACGGGTGTCAGCCGCGCAGGCGCGCCATCCAGGCCTCGACGTCCTCCGGGGGGCGGGGGAGTGCCGCGGACAGGTTCTCGTTGCCGTCAGCGGTGACGAGCACGTCGTCCTCGATGCGCACCCCGATCCCGCGGTACTCCTCAGGGACGGCGAGGTCGTCGGCCTTGAAGTAGAGGCCCGGTTCGATGGTGAAGACCATGCCCGGCTCGAGCACACCGTCGAGGTACATCTCGCGGCGGGCCTGCGCGCAGTCGTGCACGTCCAGGCCGAGGTGGTGCGACGTGCCGTGCACCATCCAGCGGCGGTGCTGCTGGCCCTCCGGGGTCAACGCCTCCTCGGCCGGGACGGGCAGCAGTCCCCACTCCTCGAGCCGCGCCGCGATGACCTCCATGGCGGCCGCGTGCACGTCGCGGAACTTCGCCCCCGGCTTGGCGACGGCGAACGCGGCGTCCGCGGCGTCGAGGACGGCGGTGTAGATGCGCCGCTGGACCTCGGTGAACTCGCCGTCGACCGGCAGGGTGCGGGTCACGTCGGCCGTGTAGAGCTCGTCGACCTCGACCCCGCCGTCGAGCAGGACCATGTCCCCGGACCGGACCACGCCGTCGTTGGTGATCCAGTGCAGCGTGGTGGCGTGCTCGCCGGCGGCCGCGATGGTCTCGTAGCCCACGGTGTTGCCCTCGAGGCGAGCGTGGGCGTCGAACGTGGTCTCGATGACCCGCTCCCCACGGCGGTGCTCGACGGCGCGCGGCAGCGCGAGCACCACGGCCTCGAAGCCTTCGACGGTGTGGCCGACGGCGGCTCGCATGAGCTCGATCTCGAGCTCGTCCTTGACGAGGCGCAGCTCGGAGGCGGCCTCGGCGAGCGTCTCGTCCGACGCGTCCTCCTCGGTGCCCGCCTCGGTGCGGATCGCCTCGATCAGTGCCGCGATCTCCTCGTCGGCCTCGGTGATCACGAGGACCTGCACACCGTCCGCGCCGACGTCCTTGGCGAGCGCCTCGCGCAGCTCGTCCACGTGCCGCGCCTCGATGCCCGTCAGCGTGGTGACGTCGTCGAGGCTCGGCCGGGCGCCGACCCAGAACTCGCCGTAGCGGGCGTCGGCGTAGAACTCCTCGGTGTTGCGCGGGGCCAGCGGACGCACGTACAGCACCGCGTGGTGGTTCGACCCGTCGCCGTCCGCGCCCGGGTCGCCCTCGCCCTGCGCCACCGGGTGCAGCACCAGCACGGCGTCGGGCTCCTGGTCGGTGCCCAGCCCGGTGAGGTGGGCGAACGCCGAGTGGGGCCGGAACCGGTAGTCGGTGTCGTTGGAGCGCTGCTTGAGAGGACCGGCGGGGAGCACGAGGCGGGTGCCGGGGAAGCGCGCGGACAGCTTCGCGCGCCGTTCGGCGGTGAAGGGCACCGCGCGGCCCGGCGTCACGCCGAGGTCCGGTCGCGGACCCCACTGCGAGGTGATGAAGTCCTTGAACGCGCGGGAGTCGGGACGGTGGGAACGGTTGCTCCCGCGGCCCTCGACGGCGTCGTCGCTGGTCTGGTCGACCGGGGTGGTGTCGCTCATGCGGTCCAGTCTCCCACCTGCCGCACGGCGGGTCGACGGCGCACCGCAGGTCGAGGCGCGGTCACCGGCGGGCGAACTCGTCGAGCGCCCGGGAGAGGGTGTGGTTGAACGCCGCGGGTGCCTCGGTGTTGACGTCGTGCCCGGCGTCGGGCACCACGACGAGCGCGCCGCGGGCGGCGGCGGCCAGATGTCGGGACTCCTCGAGACGCATGCGGTCACGGGCGCCGTTGACGAGCCAGACGGGCGCCCGGATCGCGCGCAGGCTCGCCACGGAGGACCGGCCGGCGAGCCCTGTGAGCGCGTCCGTCACGACGTCCCAGCCGGGCCGGTACGCCTCGTCCACCATGCCGCCCGGCGCTCCGGTGTGGACGGCGGGCACGTCCGTGCCGCCGGGGCGGCTGCGGACCCACCCGAGCGGAGCGCGCCAGGTGCGAAGAGCAGCCCGCCGGGCCGCCGTCGTCCCCGAGACGGCGAGCCGGGCGGCGTCGCGGAAGAGGGCCACCGGCTTGCCCCGGGGATCGGCCGTGCAGGCCGCGGCGACGACCCCGGCGAGGGGTGGAGCGTCGCCGTCGGGCGCGGCACGGGTGCGGCGCGCGGCCCACGCGAGCGACGTGTAGCCGCCGAGGGACAGGCCGACGACGACGACGGGGGTGCCGGGGCGGAACGAGCTCGCCGCGCCGTCGATCACCTCGAACGCCCGCCCCATGGAGAAGCGTTCGGCGCGGCGCGCGCCGTGGGCGGGCAGGTCGACGGCCACCGCCTCGTGGCCGGCGCGCCGCACATGGTCCACCTGGGAGCTCCAGATCGCCGACGACGTCCGCATCCCGTGGACGAACACGACGCCCGGGCGCGCAGCCGTGGACCGCCCGTCCTGGGGGCGGGCGTCGTGCCGTGCCGGATCGGTGTGCTGGTCCATCCTTCCGATGGTCGCGCGTGGTCGAGGACCGCTGGCGGACGGCCGCGTCAGGCCCCGTGGAGACGTTGTGAGCATCGCCGTCCGTACACTTGCCGGGTGATCGACCTCCACACGCACTCGCGCGCGTCAGACGGCACGGACACGCCGCGTCAGGTCCTGGAGGCCGCCGCCGCTGCCGGCCTGGCGGTCGTGGCGCTCACCGACCACGACACCACCAGCGGCTGGGCCGAGGCGGCCGCGGCGGTGGCGAGCACGGGCGTCGCCCTGGTGCGCGGCACGGAGATCTCCACGCGGAGCGCGACGCCCGACGGCGGCATCAGCGTCCACCTGCTCGCCTACCTGCACGACCCCGCGCACCCGGCCCTCGTGACCGAGCTGGCCCGCACCCGCGACGACCGGCTGATGCGGGCGCGTCGGATGACCGACCGGCTGGCCGAGGACTTCCCGGTGACCTGGCAGGACGTCGTCGCCCAGACGCACGACGGCGCCACGGTGGGGCGTCCGCACCTCGCGGACGCGCTCGTGGCGGCGGGTGTCGTGGCCGACCGCGACGAGGCGTTCGCGACCATGCTGCACCCGGGCGCCCCGTACTACGTGCCCCACTACGCCCCGGACACCGCGGACGCCGTCCGGGCGGTCCTCGCCGCGGGCGGGGTGCCGGTCATGGCCCATCCGCGGGCCGGGAAGCGGGGCCGCGTGGTGGACGAGGAGACGCTGGCGGCGCTGGCGGACGCAGGCCTCGCCGGGCTGGAGGTGGACCACCGCGACCACGACGAGGCGGACCGCGCCCGCCTGCGGGAGATCGCCGCCGAGCTGGGCCTGCTGACCACCGGGTCCAGCGACTACCACGGTGGTGGCAAGCTCAACCGGATCGGCGAGAACACGACGGATCCCGCGGTGCTGGCGGAGATCGAGCGACGGGGCGGGCTGGAGGTGCTGCGGCCGTGAGCCAGGTGATCGACCTGACGCTGTTCACGCAGGCGTTCGTGACGCTCTGGGTGATCATGGACCCGCCCGGCACCATCCCGGTCTTCCTGGCGCTCACCTCGACGATGGGCGCCAAGCAGCGCAGCCGCGCGGCGCTGCAGGCCGTCGCCGTGGCGTTCGGCGTCATCGTGGTCTTCGCGCTGTTCGGCCAGCAGCTCCTGCAGTACATGGGGATCTCGCTGGCGGCGCTGCAGGCCTCCGGGGGTCTGCTGCTCCTCATCGTCGCGATGCAGCTCCTGACCGGGAAGTTCGACTCCGGCGACGCGACGGCCGCGACGCCGGGCGCGAACGTGGCGCTGGTGCCGCTCGGCACGCCGCTCCTGGCCGGCCCCGGCGCCATCGTGGCGACCATGGTGTTCGTCCAGCAGGCGCGCACGGAGGACGAGGGCGTGCCGGCGATCGTGGCGCTCTCGGTGGCCATCGTGCTGGTGCACGTCAGCCTCTACCTGGCGATGCGCTTCGCCGACGTGCTGCACCGCGTCCTGCGGGACTCCGGGGTCACGCTCATCACGCGGATCGCCGGCATCCTGCTCGCGGCGATCGCCGTGCAGCAGATCGCCGACGCGGTCTTCGCGTTCGTGCGCACGGGGTAGGCGGGGCGGACCGGGTTGGCGAGGCGCTCAGACGTCGCGCGGTTCGAGGGTGACGTGGACCGGGGCGTCCGGCTCCAGGCCCTCGGCCCGGCGGACGGCCTGCTTCATGGGCAGCACGTAGCCGTTCTCCTCCGAGGAGGGGAACACCGACGTGCTCCAGGTGGTGCCGCCCACCGTGACGCGCACCCGGATCGAGCCGAACCCCCGGGGTGGGAGCGGCAGGTCGGCCAGGGCGTCCGACTCGTCGGGCGGCACGGTGACGAACCACCATGCGTCGTCCTGCCGGGCCTTCCACTGCCACAGGGGCGCGGTGAAGGTGAGCTGCATGCTCGCAGGCTAGGGGACGGCACCGACAGCACACAGGTGGGGCCCGCGATCTTGCGAGATCGCCGGCCCCACCTGTCGTGCCGGTTCAGTCCTGCTGGCCCTCGCCCGAGCCGCCGCTGGGGTTGCGACGACGACGCCGACGACGGCGCTGGCCCTCGCCGGAGCCCTCGCCGGCAGGCTTGTCGTCGGGCCGCGTGCCGCCGTCGGACCCCCGGTTCTCGGACCGTTGACCGCCCGAGCGCCGGTTCTCGCCGGTGCGAGGGCCGCGGCCCTGGCCGCCACGGCCGCCGTCGCGCCCGCCGTCGCGCCCGCCACGACCGCCACGCCCGCCACGACCGCCACGCCCGCCGTCGCGGTCTCCGGCGGTGCGCTTGCCGGTCTCGCCGAGGTCCTCGAGCTCCTCCGCGTCGAGGCCGCCGAGCTTCTGGGCGCCCTTCGGCAGACGGCCCTTGGTGCCCTCGGGGATGCCGAGGTCGCTGAACAGGTGCGGCGAGGACGAGTAGGTCTCCACCGGCTCGGGGTGACCGAGGTCGAGCGTGCGGTCGATCATCTGCCAGCGGGGGACGTCGTCCCAGTCGACGAACGTGATCGCGGTGCCCTTGTTGCCCGCGCGGCCGGTGCGTCCGATGCGGTGCAGGTAGGTGCGCTCGTCCTCGGGGCACTGGTAGTTGACGACGTGCGTCACGTCGGTGACGTCGATGCCGCGGGCCGCGACGTCGGTCGCCACCAGCACGTCGATGTTGCCGTGCCGCAGCGCGCGCAGGGCCTGCTCGCGGGCGCCCTGGCCGAGGTCGCCGTGGATGGCGCCGGCGGCGAAACCGCGGGTGCGCAGCTCGTCGGAGACCTTCGCGGCGGTGCGCTTGGTGCGGGCGAACACGATCGTGCGGCCGCGGCCCTCCGCCTGCAGGATGCGGGCCAGGACCTCGACCTTGTCCAGGGCGTGGGCGCGGTAGACCACCTGGCGGGTGTTCTTGACGGTGGCGCCCTCGTCGTCCGGGTCGGCCGCGCGGATGTGCGTCGGCTGCGACATGTAGCGACGGGCCATGGACACGACCGGGCCGGGCATGGTGGCCGAGAAGAGCATCGTGTGGCGCACGGCGGGGGTGCGGGACAGGATCTTCTCGACGTCGGGCAGGAACCCGAGGTCGAGCATCTCGTCCGCCTCGTCGAGCACGACGGTCGCGGCGCGGGTCAGGTTCAGGTGGCCCTGGTTGAGCAGGTCGACCATGCGGCCCGGCGTGCCGACGACGACCTCGACACCTGTGCTGAGGGTCTCGATCTGGGGCTCGTACGCACGGCCGCCGTAGATCTGCACGATCCGGACCGTGCGGTGCTTGGACGCGGTCTCGAGGTCGCGCGCCACCTGCGAGGCGAGCTCGCGGGTCGGAGCGACGACGAGCGCCTGCGGCTTGCCGGGTGCGGGCAGCTCGTCGTAGCCGGTCTCGCCGGGCGCGATGACGCGGTGCAGCAGCGGCACGCCGAACCCGAGGGTCTTGCCGGTACCGGTCTTGGCCTGGCCGATGATGTCGTGGCCCTGCAGGGCGACCGGGAGGGTCATCGCCTGGATCGGGAAGGGGTGGGTGATGCCGGAGTCGCCGAGCGCGCGGACGATCTCCTCGCGAACGCCGAAGTCGGCGAAGCTGACGTCCTGGGCCTGGATGGCCGAGGCGGACGAGTAGTCGGGCTCGTCGGTCGACGGGTCGGCTCCGGCCGTGGCGTCTGCGGCGCCGTCCGGAGTGATGTCTGTGGTGGTCACGTGGTGCCTTCGCATGTCGTCGGCGCGACGGACCGCGAGGGCTGCCCAGAGGGCTTGCCGCGGGTCGCACGCAGCGCCGAGGTGGTCGGCAGCCGATCGCGGAAGTACATCGCGCGGTGAGCGCGGCGGGTCAGCATCGAGACGACCGGGCAACCGAAGTACCACACCATCGTATCCGAACGCACACCGACCGGCGGGAGGCGTCGGTCACGCCGCCGCCTATCCTGGTCCGGTGATGAGCCCCCGCACCGCCGCCGGCGTCGACCCCACCGTCCCCGCACCGGTCGTCGAGCTCGTGGGCCTCGCGGCCTACACCGAGCTCGCGGAGTTCGGCCTGCTGGCCGCACGTTCGGTCGACGCGCCGGATCTCGCGACCCGGCAGGCGCTGGCCGACGGCGCCGACCGGGCGCTGGCCCGGCAGCGCGCGCTCTTCGCGCTGGTGAGCGCCGACGACGGCGTCGTGCCCGGCGTGGTGGGCGCGGCGGTCATGGAGCCCTTCGACGACGTGCTCGCCGACTTCGACGCCCGTACCCGCACGGACGCCTGGGCCGAGGGTCTGCTCAAGGGCGTCGTGGGCCATGGCGTCGCGCAGGACTTCTGCCGGATCGTGGCGGGTGGCCTCGACGGGTCGCGCGGCCGGGCGGTGCGCAAGGTCCTCGAGCGGCCCGCCCCGGGACCGGAGGCCGGGGCCGACGCCGGGGCCGACGCCGAGGCGATCTGGCTGCTGGCCCGTATGGCGGCGGCCGACGAGGTGCTCGCCTCCCGGCTCGCGCTGTGGGGTCGGCGGGTGGTCGGCGAGGCGCTCGGCATGGTCACCGTCCTGCTCGGCCGGCGTCCGGAGCTGGTCGTGCTCGGTGCCGAGGCGGCCGCCCGGCTGGGCGCGGACCTGCCCGCGGGCCGGGAGACCGAGGGCGCCGTCCGGTCCTGGCTGGTGGCGCGGCTGACGGGGGAGCACACGCGCCGCATGGACCGGATGCGGCTCGCGGCCTAGCGACGGCCCGAGACGGCCGTCGGCCGCTGCTCAGGACGGCCGACGGCCCGGCGATCTCGATCGCCGGGCCGTCGCCGCGTCGTGCGCTCGTGCTGCCGAGGCTCAGGTGCTGTCGGGCTCAGAGGCTCCCGAAGCCGACCGGGCGCTGCTCGCCGCTGCCGATCTCGACGTACCCGATGGTCGCGGACGGCACGATGATCAGGCGGCCCTTGGCGTCCTTGAGCTCGAGCGCGGAAGCTCCGTCGAGTGCCTTGCGGACCGCCTTGGCGACGTCGTCGGCGCTCTGGTCGGTCTCGACGACCAGCTCGCGGCTCAGGTTCTGCACACCGATCGTGATCTCCACGTTGACTCCTTCGCGCGTGGCGCCGCAGCCTGCGGCGCCGGGTGGACGGGCTGCCACGATCCTATGCACGGCGGTGGCTCCTGGCGGCATCGTCCGCGCAGGGTGAACGGACGGGCGGCCGAGCCTGTCGGTGGCGCGTGATCGAATCTCACTCGTGACAGCCACCGCCACCGTCCGCCTCGCGCCGCCGGCCCCCGCGCAGACCGCCGGGGCCGCCGTCGTGCTGGACGAGTCGCAGCAGACGGCGGTGGCGACGGCGCTCCGCGGCCCGGCCACGCTGGTGGTGGGGGCGCCAGGTTCCGGCAAGACGACGGTGGCGCGGGAGGTGGCGGTGCGGGCGATCGCGTCGGGGACCGAGCCGTCCCGGGTGCTCGTGCTCGCTGCGACCCGGCGCTCGGCGGCGCGCCTGCGGGACGAGGTGGCCGCCGCCGCCGGGCGGACGATCGGTGCCCCGATGGTGCGCACCGCCGCCTCGGCGGCGTTCTCGGTGCTGCGCACACGTGCGGCCGCACTCGGCGAGCCGCCGCCCACCCTGGTCTCGGGGCCGGAGCAGGACCTGGTGCTCGCGGAGCTCCTGGCGGGGCACCTGGCCGGGGAGGGGGCGCCCCTGCCGCTGCCGGACGGGCTGCCCGAGGAGTCGCTCGGACTGCGCGGTCTGCGCCAGGAGCTGCGGGACCTCCTGATGCGTGCCGCCGAGCGCGGGCTGGCACCCGTGGACCTGGACGAGCTGGGGCGCCGCCACGAGCGTCCCGAGTGGCGGCTGGTCGCCCGCCTCTACGAGGAGTACCTGGACGTCACGGCCCTGCGGCTCGGCACGCCCGACGCGGGTGCGCGCTACGACCCGGCCGTCGTGGTCGACGAGGCCGCCCACACGCTGGCCACGTGGGACGTGCCCGGCACGGCCGCACCCACCTGGGACCTCGTGGTGGTGGACGACCACCAGGAGTCGACCGTCGCGACCGCGCGCCTGCTCGGTGCCCTGCACGACGCCGGGGCGCGGCTCGTGCTGCTCGCCGACCCTGATGCGGCCGTACAGGGTTTCCGCGGTGCGGCGCCGGCGTTGGTCGGGCGGGCCGCCGCCCGGCCCGGCGAGACGGGTGCCCTCGACGCCCGCACCGTCGTCCTGAGCACGGCGTGGCGCCAGCCGGACCGGCTCCGCGAGGTGACGCGCGCGATCACGTCGCGCGTCGCCACGGTGTCGGGCGCCCTGCACCGCGGTGCGGCACCGCGGCCGGACCCGACGCAGGGCGCGGAGCACGACGGCGACGCCCCGGTCGGTGACGATCTGCACGACGGGCCGGTCCCGACGCTCCGTGCGGCGCGGGCCGACGTCGCCGTCCTCGCGGGCACCGCCCAGGAGGCGGCCTACATCGCCCGCGAGCTGCGTGCCGAGCACCTGCTGCACGGCACGCCGTGGGAGCGGATGGCAGTCCTCGCGCGCAGCGGCGACCGGCTCGCCGCGCTGCGCCGTGACCTCGTCGCGGCCTCGGTGCCGGTGGCGCTGCTCGGCTCGGACGTGCCGCTGCGTGACGAGCCCGCCGTCGTCCCCCTGCTCGCCGCTCTACGCGTGTGCACGGGGCCGGGCGGGCTGGACCGGATGCTCGCCGAGCTGCGGCCGACCTCCGCACACCACGGCGACGCCGCGGCCGGAGGTACCTCGTCCGAGGCGTCCGACCTCGAGGTGCCGGACGCCGAGATGATCGACGACGTGCCGCCGTCGGCCGCGGCGCACCTTGTGCCCGGTCTCGACGCCGAGACCGCGGCGCTGCTGCTCACGTCCCCGATCGGCGGGCTCGACGCGGTGTCCCTGCGTCGGCTGCGCCGTGCGCTGCGCTCCGAGGAGCTGTCGGGCGGGGGCGGGCGGTCGTCCGACGCGCTGCTCGTGGAGGTCCTGGGTGATCCGGCTCGGGCGGCGACGCTGCCGTCCACGGTCCGTCGCGGCCCGGTCGCGGTCGCGCGGGTGCTGGCTGCGGGGCGCGAGGCCGCGGCGGTCGACGGCGCGACGGCGCAGACGGTGCTGTGGGCCGCGTGGGCGGCGACCGGCCTGGCGGAACGGTGGCGCGACATGGCGCTCGCGGGCGGGCCGGCCGGCGTGCGCGCGGACCGCGACCTCGACGCGGTGCTCGCGTTGTTCCGTGCAGCCGAGACGTACGTCGAGCGCATGCCGGGCGCGTCGGTGGGAGCCTTCGTCGACTACCTCGCCTCGCAGGACCTGCCCGCCGACTCCCTCGCCGCCGCGGCCACCGGTGCCCGTGCCGTCGAGGCGTTGACCCCGGCCGGGGCCGCCGGGCGCGAGTGGGACGTCGTGGTGGTGGCCGGCGTGCAGGACGGGGTCTGGCCGGACCTGCGGCTGCGCGACTCGCTGCTCGGGTCCCAGGCGCTCGTCGAGCTGCTCGCGGGACGCGCGCAGGATGCGCACGGCGTCGGCAAGGAGGCCCGCGGTCAGGTGCTCGCGGACGAGCTGCGGGCGTTCGCCGTCGCCGTCTCCCGGCCGAGCCGCCGGCTGCTCGTCACGGCCGTCGAGGATGCCGAGGACAGCCCCTCCGTCTTCTGCGACCTGGTGTCGCCCCGTGACGCGGACGCCGTCGACGGCCCCGACCCGCGACGTGCCGCGGTGGGGCCGCCGCTGGACCTGCGGGGCGTCGTGGCCGCCGCGCGGGCCGAGCTCGTGCGGTCCGCGACCGCGCGTCCGGACACGGCCGACGGCGGCACGGACCCGCGCGCCGAGACCGCGGCCGCGCTGCTGGCGCGGCTTGCCGACGCCGGTGTGCCGGAGGCCGACCCGCGCACCTGGTACGGCGTGGCGCACGTCTCCAGCGACGCGGCGCTGTGGGGGCCGGAGGACGAGGTCGTGGTCTCGCCGTCCAAGGTCGACACGGTCACCACCTGCGCGCTGCGGTGGGCCTTCGAGTCGGCGGGCGGGACGGCGCCCGACGCGACCCACCAGACCCTCGGCACGCTCGTGCACAGCATCGCGGAGGAGCACCCGAAGGCCTCGTTGAGCGTGCTGCGTGCCGAGCTCGACCGGCGGTGGCCCGAGCTCGCCCTGCCGGAGGGCTGGCCCAGCCGCCAGCTGCGCCGTCGGGCCGACGAGATGGTGGCGCGCCTGGCCGAGTACTACCAGGACTCCGGGGAGCCGGTGCTGGTCGAGCCGGCCTTCGACCTGACGCTGGGCCGGGCGCGCCTGCGCGGGAAGATCGACCGGGTCGAGGCCGACGGCGAGGACGCCGTGACCGTCGCCGACCTCAAGACGGGGCGCAGCGCGCCGTCGAAGGACAAGGCGGCGGAGAACCCGCAGCTCGGCGCCTATCAGCTCGCCGTCACCGACGGTGCCCTGGACCTGCCGGAGGGGACGCGCAGCGCCGGCGCGCGGCTGGTCTTCGTCGGCACCCCGACCAAGGGGCCCACGGTGCGCGGGCAGGGTGCGCTGGAGCCCGGTGCGGACGGGTCGAGCTGGGCGCGCTCGCTCGTCGAACAGGCCGCGGACACGATGGCGGCATCGGCCTTCACCGCGCGCGAGAACGACCTGTGCGGCATGTGCCCGGTGCGGCGCAGCTGCCCCGTGCAGACCGAGGGACGGAGCGTGATCTCGTGACCACCCCGCACGTCCCGGAGCCGGCGCGCGGTGCCGAGCGGCGGGACGGCGCCGAGCACGGCGCCGAGCAAGGCGCCGATCAGCTCGGCGGTCTCGACTGGTCGGCGCTCGGCACCGAGCCGCGCAGCGTCCAGCTCGGGTTCCCGGAGCTGGACGAGCCCGGCCCGCCCGGGCCGTCGAGCGGTGCCGTCGAGGAGCCTGCGCGGCCCCGGCTCTCGGCGCGGGACATCGCCGGTCTGCTCGGCCGGCCGGCCCCGACGGACGAGCAGGTCGCCGTCATCGAGGCGCCGCTCGAGCCGGTGCTCGTCGTCGCCGGCGCCGGGTCGGGCAAGACGGAGACGATGGCGGCACGGGTCGTCTGGCTCATCGCGAACGAGCTCGTGGAGCCGGAGGAGGTCCTCGGGCTGACGTTCACCCGCAAGGCCGCGGGGGAGCTCTCCTCCCGCGTGCAGTCACGGCTCGGGCAGCTCGCGCGCGCCCAGGGCCGGTCTGCGGCCGACCTGGACCTGCTGGCCCGCCCCACGATCGCCACCTACAACGCCTATGCCGCCTCGTTGGTCGCGGACCACGGCCTGCGCCTCGGCGTCGAGCCCGGGTCCCGGCTGCTCGGGGAGGCCAACCAGTGGCAGCTGGCGGCCGAGGTCGTGGAGTCCTGGGACGGCGACCTCGGCACCGACAAGGCGGTGAGCACCGTCGTCGGTGCGGTGCTGTCCCTGTCGGGTGCCCTCGGGGAACACCTGCTCGACGTGGACGAGGCGCGCGAGGCGCTGGACGACGTCGTGGTCCGGCTCGACTCCCTTCCGCCCGGGCCGAGGCAGCGTGCCCGCACCAAGGACGTCGACCAGCTCATCGGGTCCGTGGCCGAACGGTCGCGGCTGCTGGGACTGGTCGCCGAGTACCGGCGGCGCAAGCGGCACAGCGACTCCCTGGACTTCGGCGACCAGGTCGCGCTCGCCGCCGAGCTGGCCCGTACCGTCCCTGCGGTCGGTGCCGCTGAGCGTGCCAGGTACCGGGTGGTGCTGCTCGACGAGTACCAGGACACGTCGTTCGCCCAGGTGGAGCTGCTTGCCGGACTGTTCTGCGCGGGGCACGCCGTGACCGCCGTCGGAGACCCGCACCAGTCGATCTACGGCTGGCGCGGCGCCTCGGCGTCGGGCCTGGCGCGGTTCCCGCAGCGGTTCGCCCACGCCGACGGAGGCGCCGCCGCGGTGCGCTACCTCAGCACGTCGTGGCGCAACGACGCCGCGGTGCTGGCCGCCGCCAACGTCGCCTCGGCCCCGCTCCGCGATGAGGCGGGGCCGACGACGGCGGTCCGGGTGCCGCCGCTCGACCTGCGGCCCGGCGCAGGCACCGGAGCGGTGACGGCCCACGTGGCCGCCACCCTGGAGGAGGAGGCGGAGTCCGTCGCGGACTTCGTGGCTGCCCGGTGGCGGCGCGCCACCCGACCCGACGGCTCCGACCGGGTCACCGCGGCCGTGCTGTGCCGCGCCCGCTCGCAGTTCGCCGCCCTGGAGACGGCGCTGCGCCGGCGCGGGCTGCCGGTGGAGGTCGTGGGGCTCGGCGGACTGCTCACCACGCCGGAGGTGGTGGACGTCGTCGCGCTGCTCGAGGCCGTGCACGACCCGTCCCGCGGCGACTCGCTGCTCCGCCTGCTCACCGGCCCCCGGGTCAACCTCGGTGCCGCCGACCTGCACGCCCTCGGCTCGTGGGCAGCCGACCTCGCGCGGCGTGACGCGCCTCGCCGACGGGCCTCGGCCGACGCCGAGGCGGTCCCGTCGGAACCGGGGCTCCACGACGAGCACGCACAGGTCGTCGAGGGTGACGTCGTCGACCACCGGTCCATCGTCGACGCGCTCGACGACCTGCCCGAGCCGGGCCGGCCCGCTCGCGACGGCCGGGTCCTCACGCCCGACGGCCACACCCGGCTGACTGCGCTCGCCCGCCTGCTGCGCGAGCTGCGCTCGCTGACCTACCTGTCGCTGCCCGAGCTCGTCGTGGCCGCGGAGCGCGCGCTGGGCCTCGACGTCGAGGTGGCCACCGCCGAGATGCTCGCGAGCGCCGTCAGCGCCGGGCCGGGCGGTGCGCCCGCCGCCGAGGGGATCAGCCGCCGGGGCCGCGAGCACCTCGACGCCTTCCGGGACGTCGCGGCGAGCTTCGCCCAGTCGGCCGACGTCGCGACCCTCGGCGCGTTCCTCGCCTGGCTGGGTGTGGCCGGTGACCAGGAGCGCGGGCTCGACATGCCCGTCCGCGAGCCCGACCCGGACGCGGTCCAGGTGATCACCGCGCACGCCGCCAAGGGCCTGGAGTGGGACGTGGTCGCGGTGCCGGGCCTCGTGGACGGCATCTTCCCCACCCAGGCGGAGACGTCGAAGGGGCGCACGAGCAGCGGCTGGCTCACGGGGCTCGGCGAGCTGCCGTACCACCTGCGCGGGGACGCTCACGACCTGCCGGTCTTCCGGTTCGAGGCGGCCACCGACACCAAGGACCTGGTGGCTCGGCGCGACGAGTTCCGGCTCGACTGCGGGGCTCACCAGCTCGCGGAGGAGCGTCGTCTCGCCTATGTCGCCTTCACCCGCGCCCGGCGTGAGCTGTTCTGCACCGCGCACTGGTGGGGTACGGGCTCCCGCTCGCGGCGCGTCTCACCGTTCCTGGCCGAGCTCGCCGAGGCCGGGCTCGTCGACGCCACGGGCTGGGTACCGGCGCCCGACGCGGAGATCTCCAACCCCCGCGACGACGTCGAGCGGACGGACGTCTGGCCGGCGCGGGAGTCGGCGCCCGACGTGCCTGACGACGGCACCCCGGACTCCAGCACCGTGTCGGCCGGCGCGGACCAGGGACGAGGAGGGGCCCCGCGCGAGGTGCTGCGCGAGACCGCGGAGCAGGTGGCCGCCGCCGCCCGTTCGGGGGCGGCCCCCGCGGACGGTGTGCTGCTCGACGGTGCCGGGCACGACCTGGTCGAGCTCGCCCGCATCCTGCTCGCCGAGCGCGGCGAGCGTGACGAGCCGTCGGTGGAGATGCCCGCGCACGTCTCGGCGTCGGGACTGGTGCGCCTGGCCCGAGACCGGGACGAGTTCGCCCGGCAGCTCCGCCGCCCTGTGCCGAACGAACCGACGGTGCACGCCCGGCGCGGCACCCTGTTCCACGCCTGGGTCGAGCAGTTCTACTCCTCGGCCTCGCTCATGGACGTCGAGGACATGCCGGGTGCGGACGAGCTCGACGTCGCGACCGACCTGGCGCTGGCGGACCTGCGCACCCGGTTCGAGCAGACGCCATGGGCCGCGCTCACCCCGGTCGCGATCGAGCAGGACGTCGAGACGCCGATCGCCGGGGTGATGGTGCGTTCACGTATGGACGCCGTGTTCGTCGACCCCGACGCTCCGCCACCGGCGCCGGGCGAGCCGCCCGCCGTCGTCGTCGTGGACTGGAAGACGGGCCGCGAACCACGGGAGCCGGCCGACCGCGCCCAGCGCGAGGTGCAGCTCGCCGCCTACCGGCTGGCCTGGGCCCGCTGGTCCGGCCTGCCCGTGGAGAAGGTGAGCGCCGCCTTCGTGTACGTGGCCTCCGGTACGACGGTGCGGCCGGCCGAGCTGCTGGACGAGGCGGGCCTGGAGGCCCTGGTCAGCGGCTCGTAGGCAGCACATGTTATTCACACCTGACATCTCTGCTAGTGTTAATCAGCGGTGACATTGGCAAGAATGTCATCGCTGGTTGACATTTGATGGAGGTGGCGATCGTGCTCGTCTCGACGGCAGAGGATCTGGGGCGATTGCTGCGTGAGGCCAGAAAGCGGGCCGGCATGACGCAGGCGGAGCTCGCCGGCCGCATCGCTACGTCGCGCCAGTGGGTCATCTCGGCCGAGGCCGGGTCCCCGACCTCTCGACTGGATCTGATGCTCGACGCGCTGCGGACGGTCGACCTTCTCGTGGACGTCAGCCCCGACGAGGGCGAGCCCGACCTGGATCTGGTCCTGGCCGCCACGCATGGCTGATCACCTCGCTGTCTGGCTGAACGGGCTGCGTGCCGGCGCGCTCGAGCGCCGCCGTGACGGCAGTATCGAGTTCCGCTACACGTCCGAGTACCGGCACCGACGGGCGGCTCCCGCGCTGAGCGTGTCGATGCCTCGCACGCAGGAGTACCACGGCAGCGATGCCGCCGGCCCGTGGTTCGACAACCTCCTTCCCGACAACGACGACGTCCGGCAGCGCTGGGCCGCCGACCTGGAGCTGCGGCGCCCGACCGTCTTCGGGCTGCTGGAGCGCATGGGAGCCGACTGCGCCGGAGCGGTCCAGGTGCTGCCTGAGGGCGAGGATCCCACCGCGGAGGGCGCGGTCGTGGCGCTGAACGAGGGAGACATCGCCCGACACCTGCGCACCCTGCACGCAGACGACAGCGCCTGGACGTTCGACGAGCACGGCGGGCGCTTCTCCCTCGGTGGACAGCAGGGCAAGTTCGCACTGACGCGCGTCGACGGGTCCTGGCACCAGCCGACGGGGCGCATGCCGAGTACGCACATCGTCAAGGTGGGTATCGCAGGACTCGAGGGCAGCGACCTGGCTGAACACGTGACGATGCGTGCCGCGCAGCAGCTCGGTCTGCGTGTCGCCGAGACCCACCTCGAGACCTTTGAGGAGCAGGCGGCGGTCATCGTGCGTCGATTCGACCGCATCGTGCGAGACGACGGCACCATCAGCCGCCTGCACCAGGAGGACATGTGTCAGGCGCGAGGCCTGTGGCGCGCAAGCAAGTACGAGGCTGACGGTGGTCCCTCGGTCCGTGAGCTGGCCGACACGCTCGACACCGCGGTCGACCGACGCCGACTGGCCGATGCGCGCGAACAGTTCGCGTCCGCCGTCGCCTTCAACTGGGTGGCGGCGGGCACGGACGCTCACGCGAAGAACTTCGCACTGCTGCATGCCGGGTCCTCGACAGCATTCGCGCCGCTGTACGACGTGATCAGCGCCGCGCTCCTGCTGGATCCGCACGAGGTGCGGTTCAAGAGCAGGCTGGCGATGAAGCTGGGAGGCGAGTACCGGCTCCGGGCGATCGGAGCGAGGCACCTCGTGCGAGCGGCCGCGGACCTGGGTGTCGAGGCGGATTGGTTCATCGAACGGGTCCGCGCGTTGGCCCAAGGTCTGCCGGATGCCGTGCACGACGCCGTCGGCGGTGCGCGAAGGGTGGTCGGAGCATCCGCTGGTGACGGGTTCGTCGACCGCGCTGCGACCCGAAGCGCTGACGTGCTCCGGGACCTGCGCACTCTGGTGCCCGAGGACCGGAAGCAAGACGATCCGGACGGGAGGACGTGGGTCAAGGGACACCACCGCGGGGACCGGTACGTTCCGGGCTTCTGGAGGTCTCGCCCAGGGCGCTGATGAGGCAGCGCCTCAGGCGGTGCTCTCTCGCCTGAGGCTGCGGTTCCGCTGCGCGCGAGTGCCTCGTGCGAGGAGTCAGGCGGGGGTGTCCTCGCGGGTCGCCTCGTCCAGGTCCGCCAGCATCGACTCGGCGTCGGCGACGACGTCGGGGAGCCGGCGGCGCACGCCGTGCATGAGCCATCGCGCCAGCGCCAGCTCGCTGACCAGCAGCGCGCGGTCCACGAGGCGCGGGTCGGTGAGCTCGGTACGCCGGAGCTGGTAGGCCTCCATGATCGCGTCCACGCACTCCGGCGGGGCGGCGGCGAGCAGCCAGGCGAGGTCGTCCGCAGGGTCCGCGACGCGGGCGTCGGACCAGCCGCTGATGCTCGTCACCCGGTTGCCCGAGACGAGCACCTGGTCCGGGGCGAGGTCACCGTGCACCACCACCGGCTGGAAGCGCCACAGGCTCACGTCCTCCAGCGCCGTCTCCCACCGACGCAGCAGGGCGCTCGGGACCCGCCGCGTGGCGGCGGCCTCGTCGAGCTCCACGAGCCGGCGCTCGCGGTACTCGGCCGACGTGTAGGACGGGAGCCCGCACGCCTCGACGACGGCGGCGGGCAGCTCGTGGACCGCGGCGAGCGTCCGTCCGAGGTCGGCTGCCAGGCCGGGCCCGGGACGCAGCGCAGCGATGTCCAGCGGCGAGCCGCCCAGCCGCTCGTGGACGACGGCGCGGCCACCCTCGGGCAGCAGCGCCGAGCCGGCGAACCGCGGCACCGCGAAGGGCAGCACCCCGGCGTCGACGTAGAGGTGGAGCGACTCGAGCAGCTCGATCTCGGCCTCGAGGGCGGCTCCGGCCAGTGCCGTGGTCGGCGCTCGCACCATCCACTCCTCGCCGGAACCGGTCGTCACGATCGCGACGTCGTAGTCCCCGGGCACGTCGTCGCGCCGCACGGTCCGGGCGTCGAGGCCGGGGACGGCGGCCGTCGACAACGCGGCGAGGGCGAGCTGGCTGCGGGACACAGGCCCACCGTAGTGCGGCTGCGGGCCCCTGCGTCGCTGCGTCGCCGGGCGTGTCCGGCCGGCCGACGGGCGTCGCGCGTCAGACCTGCTGGCTCCAGCCAGCCACGAAAGGCACCGTGATCAGGCAGATCGCCACGGCCGCCGGCCAAGCCCACCAGGAGGTCGGGCGACGACGAGTGGCGGAAGTCGACCGTGACGATGCCGGCCGAGCGGCCCGCGAGGAGAAGCACGCTGGCATGCGGTCGAGACGAGGTGACGTAGCGTCGTGCCGTGAACCCTCTCGACCTGCCCTTCTCCCGCACGGCGCACGATCGCGCCGCCCACCGCCGTGCGGAACCGGGGCTCGTGGAGCGGCTGCGCGCCGACCCGACCACCGGGGTGCTGGTGGTCCATCGCGGGCGGCTCGCCGCCGTCGGGCGCGACACCCCCCGAGCCGCGCTGCTCCCGGCGCCGGGACAACCGGACGGCCTGTGGCTCTTCCTGGGGGAGTCGGACGGCGCGGCCCACCTCGCGCTCGTCCTGCCGGAGGACGGCGACCCCCCGCCCCCGCGCGGCGCGGCGGGCTGGTCCGGGCTGCGGGAGATCGCGCAGGCCCAGGTCGACGCGCTCGCCGCCGGTGAACCAGGGGCGGGGCTGGTCCACGGGTTGTCGGTGGAGGCGGTCGCGCTGGCGGGCTGGCATGCGACGCACCGGAGATGCGGACGCTGCGGCGGGCCGACCGCCGTCGTCCAGGCCGGTTGGGCGCGCCACTGCCCGGTCGAGGCGCGGGACACCTACCCGCGCACCGACCCTGCCGTCATCATGGCGGTCGTCGACGACGACGACCGCCTGCTGCTGGGCCATGCCGCGACCTGGCCGGCGGGGCGCTTCTCGACGCTGGCGGGCTTCGTGGAGGCGGGCGAGGCGATGGAGGACACGGTGCGCCGGGAGGTCGCGGAGGAGACGGGTGTGGTCGTCGGCACGTCGCTCGAGGACGTGGTCTACCGCGGCAGCCAGGCGTGGCCGTTCCCCGCGTCGCTCATGCTCGGGTTCCGGGCGCGGGCCGTGGCGACGGCGGTGCGGACCGACGACGAGGAGGTCACCGACGCGCGGTGGTTCACCCGGCCGGAGCTGTCGGCGGCCGCGTCCGTGGGCGAGGTCGGTCTGCCGGGCCGGCACTCCATCGCGCGGGCGCTCATCGAGGAGTGGTTCGGCGCGAGGCTGCCCGGCTCCTGGTGACGGGCCCGGTGGCTGGCCCGCGTCAGCCGGCCAGGGCGGCCTTGACGTCCGCGAGGGACGGGTTGGTCGCGGCCGAGCCGTCCGGGAAGACGACGGTGGGCACCGTCCGGTTGCCACCGTTGACCTGCTCGACGTACTCCGCCGTCTCCGGCTGCTCCTCGATGTCGATCACGGTGTACCCGATGCCCGCGGAGTCCAGCTGCGTGCGCAACGTCCGGCAGTAGCCGCACCAGGTGGTCGAGTACATGGTGACGGTGCCGAGGTCGGGCAGGGCGGGACGGGCGGTCATGCGGGCCTCCTGTGGATAGCGCGGTGTGCGTGTCGGCGACGCCTGCGACAATCGCAGACGATGCCAGTACTGACCAACTCCCCGGACGCCCCGCTTCATCCCGACGCGATCCTCGACGCGCTGGACCCCGAGCAGCGCGAGGTCGCGCTGGCCCTGGCCGGTCCGGTGTGCGTGCTCGCGGGCGCGGGGACCGGCAAGACGCGGGCGATCACGCACCGCATCGCCTACGGCGTGCGCACGGGTGCCTACCCGCCGACGTCGGTCCTGGCCGTGACGTTCACCGCGCGGGCGGCGGGGGAGATGCGCACCCGCCTGCGTGAGCTCGGCGTGGTCGGCGTGCAGGCCCGCACCTTCCATGCGGCGGCGCTGCGCCAGCTGGGCTACTTCTGGCCGCGGGTGGTCGGCGGTGCGCCGCCGCAGATCCTCGAGCACAAGGCCCCCGCGGTGGCGGAGGCGGCCCGTCGCATCGGCGCGAGCGTCGACCGGGTCGCCGTGCGTGACCTCTCGAGCGAGGTCGAGTGGGCGAAGGTTTCCCTCGTGACGGCGGAGGACTACGTCAAGGCCGCCGCCACGGACGACCGGCCGGCACCGTCGGGGTTCGACCACCAGACGGTCGCGCGCCTCATCGCCGCGTACGAGGACGTCAAGACCGAGCGCGGCGTCATCGACTTCGAGGACGTCCTGCTCATGCTGGCCGACATGCTCGGCTCGCACCCGCACATCGGTGACCAGGTGCGCTCGCAGTACCGGCACTTCGTGGTCGACGAGTTCCAGGACGTCTCGCCGCTGCAGCGCTTCCTCCTCGACCAGTGGCTCGGCGGGCGCAAGGAGCTCTGCGTCGTGGGAGACCCGTCGCAGACCATCTACTCGTTCACCGGGGCGACGCCGCACTACCTGCTGGACTTCACGCGCACCTACCGCGACGCCCAGGTCGTGCGCCTGGTCCGGGACTACCGCTCCACGCCGCAGGTGGTGCACCTCGCCAACGACGTCCTGCGGCGCGGCCGCGTCACGGGTGCGCTCGAGCTCCTCGCCCAGCGCCCGGCCGGCCCGCCGGTGTCCTTCACGACCTACGACGACGACGAGGCGGAGGCGGCGGGGATCGCCGCGCGCGCGGCGCGGCTCGTCGCCGACGGGGTACGGTCCAGCGAGATCGCGGTGCTGTACCGGACCAACGCGCAGTCGGCGGCGTTCGAGTCCGCGCTGTCGGACGCCGGCGTGAGTTATCAGGTGCGCGGCGGCGCCCGCTTCTTCCAGCGCAAGGACGTGCGCGACGCGGTCGTGCTGCTGCGTGGCGCCGCGAGGTCCTCCGACCCGGAGCAGCCGATGCCCGAGCAGGTCCGCGACGTCCTGCTCTCCGCGGGCTGGGCCGAGAAGCCGCCGGCAGCCCGCGGCGCCACGCGCGAGCGCTGGGAGGCGATGCAGGCGCTCGTGGGGCTCGCCGACGACGTCGCCGCGGCCGCACCCGAGGACGCTCCCGCCACCCTGCAGGGTCTGGTCGACGAGCTCGCCGAGCGGGCCTCCGCCCAGCATGCTCCGACGGTCGACGGCGTCACGCTGGCGTCGTTGCACGCGGCGAAGGGCCTCGAGTGGGACGCGGTGTTCCTCGCGGGGATGAACGAAGGGCTGATGCCGATCTCCCTCGCCGAGACGGACGAGGGCGTCGCCGAGGAACGTCGGCTGCTCTACGTCGGCATCACCCGCGCGCGCGAGCACCTGGAGCTCTCCTACGCGCGCTCGCGCAACCCTGGCGGCCGGGCGACGCGCAAGCGGACCCGGTTCCTCGACGGCATCTGGCCCGACGACGGCCGTGGCGGCAGGCGTTCCGGATCGAGCCGCACGCAGCGCGGGCAGGCGCGTGCCCAGCTGACGGGACCGGCCGACGTCGAGCTCTTCGACGCGCTGCGCGAGTGGCGGTTGTCGGTGGCCCGGGAGACGGACAAGCCGGCGTACACGGTGCTCGGCGACGCGACGCTCGCGGCGATCGCCGAGCTGCGGCCGACGTCGACGGCTCAGCTCGCGCGGATCAACGGCATCGGGCCGGCCAAGATCGACCGCTACGGGCCGACGCTGATCGCTCTCGTGGAGAGTGCTCCGAGGGGCTCCTGAGAGGTCCGGACGAAGTCGTCCAAAAAAAGTTCGAAAAAAGATGTGGCGAGTGCGGCCCAGCCGTCTATGCTCGTCATGACCGAGTTGGAGCGGCACCTGCCGAGAGGCAGTGGCCCGAGATGACGGAGGAGGTGAGCACGACGATGGACATCATCATGACGCATCTGCAGGGCGGCAAGAAGATTGCGACAGGGGAGAACTCTGTCCCGATCACGATCGTGCCGTCCTTCCGCGCTCGCACGCGTCGCGACGCTGGGGCAGCCCTCGTCGATCTCGCACCCGACTCCGCTCCCTGGAGACATCCGGTCCACTGACCGGTCCAGGCCGCGGAGTCCACCGGGACCCGCGGCCTTCGTCATTCCTGACCGGGAAATCGGCCTTCATCGGCCGGACGATCCGTCTCTCTGACACCAGAGGGTCATCCGTAGGTCCTGAACACCGACGTTCACACCACACCCAGGACCTGACGGAGGAACATCGTGCGTCTCGCACAGCTGTTGGACGAGCGGCTGATCGACGCTGCCCCCGCCGGTGGCACCAGTCGCTGGACCCCCCATCAACCGGTGGCGCAGACCGCCGAGGAGGCCGCCGAGCTCGAACGACAGTTCGCGGCTCTGCTGCCCTGCCGCACCAACGACCCCGAGCTCTGGTTCGCCGAGCACACCGACGAGGTCGAACGGGCCAAGACGCTCTGCCGCGCCTGCCCGCTGCAGTCCGGCTGCCTGGCCGGTGCCCTCGAGCGGTCGGAGCCGTGGGGCGTCTGGGGCGGCGAGGTCTTCGTCGACGGAGTCGTCGTCGCTCGCAAGCGGGGGCGCGGCCGTCCCCGCAAGACCGACCAGGCCGCGGCCTGACCCATCGATCGATGCCCCGCGAGGTACTACCTCGTGGGGCGTCGTGCTACCTGGGCGTCGTGCTACCTGGGCGGGGTGGTACCACCTCGGCGGGGGCGGGGTGGTGGGACGGTGCAGGTGCAGGCCGGATGCACCTCGACCGGCCGGACCCGGGGGACGGCCTCGGGCAGGGCCACCTCCAGCACGGCGCCGACGGCCGCCGGCCGGGCGCCATCGAGGTGCGCCAGCACCTGGCCGGCTGCCAGGGCGGCCGCCGTCGTGGACAGCACGGTCTCCTGACCGGGCCCCGCCGGGAGCTCCGCGAGCTGGTCGACGAGGTCCGGCCAGCGCTCGTCGACATCGGTGGCGTGCCGGTGCCGGCAGGCCGTGCACGCGGTGGTCCCGGGCAGCACGAAGGGCCCCAGCGTCACGTCCGCCTCCCCGACGACCACCGGCAGGTGCGGGATGCCGGCGCTCATCAGGAGCGAGAAGGACTCGGGACGGATGACACGGTCGCACACGGCGACGACCACGTCGGGCATCGTGTCGGCGTGCCACGCGTGCGCCCACGACGTGCGGGGGTACCGGGCGCCGAGCGCCTCCCGGAGCCGCACCGCACGCCGCCGGCCGACGTCGGTCTGCTGGTACGTCCCTGTGCCGAGATCGGTGACCTGGACGGGCGAGTCGTCGTCGAGCACGAGCGTCCCCACGCCCGCGGTGGCCAGGTGGGCCGCGAGCAGTGCCCCGATCCGGCCGAGGCCGCTGACGCCCACCCGTCGCACCGCTCGCCGGGCGAGCGTGACCATCCCTCCGCCGTCGGGCAGCAGCGCACCCAGCACCGGTGCGTCCGCCGCGCCTCCGGCCGTCGCGAGCACGTCGGGGGTGCGGCGTGGTGCGGGCACGAGGAAGCCGCAGTCGGCGAGGAGCGCTCCGATGGCCCGGCGGCGTTCGTCGTCCACCCGGTAGCGCGCCGCGGTCCGGTCGAGGGAGGCGTGCTGCGTCGTGGCCGCGGCCGTGAGCCACCGGGTCTCGGCCTCGGCGAGGCCCGACAGGACGAGCGACCAGCGGTCGTCGGTGCCGAGCTGGACCTCGCCCGCCCCGCGGCCGAGGACGGGTGCGCCGGGGCGCAGCCGGAGGGCGGGCGGGTCGCAGGACGTGCTCGTGGACGTCATGGCGGCACGATGGCACGGTCGGACGCGGCTGTGCCGACGTTCTCCACAGGCCTGTGGAAAGCTTCCCGGGCAGGGCCGTCGGAGTGCCCGTCACACGATCTTGACGCAATCCCGGTATGGTCATGGTGTGGCCCACGACACCATGCCGACCGTCGAGGTCCGGCGGAGCCGTCGTCGGACCGCGACGGTCAGTGCGTACCGGGACGGCGACCGCACCGTCGTGGCCATCCCGGCGCGCTTCTCGCGGGCCCAGGAACGCGAGTGGGTCGAGAAGATGGTCGCGCGTCTCGAGGACAAGGAACGTCGTCGCCGCCCGTCGGACGAGGAGCTCGTCGAGCGGGCGCGCGAGCTGTCGGTGAAGTACCTCGACGGCCGAGCGCACGCCACGAGCGTCCGGTGGGTCAGCAACCAGGAGCGCCGGTGGGGCTCGTGCACCCTGGTGGACGGCTCGATCCGGCTCTCCACCCGGCTGCAGGGCATGCCCGAGTGGGTCATCGACTACGTGCTGCTGCACGAGCTCGCGCACCTGCTGCACGCCGGGCACGGGCCGGACTTCTGGCGGCTGCTCGAGGCCTACCCGCGCACCGACCGCGCCCGCGGGTTCCTCGAGGGCGTGGCGTTCACCACCGACGGGTCGCGCGACGACGACGCCGACTCCGGCTCGTCGGCCACCTGACTACGCCTGGTCGTCCGGGGTCTCCTCGTTGCGGGCGTGGTCCGCGACGTCCGGCGCATCGGCGTCCGAGAAGATCTGCGCGAGCGCGGCGTCCACGTCCGAGTGCTCGTCCGCCTGGGCCGCCCGGCGCCCGGCGTAACCCGACGGGTCGTCCAGGTCCTCCGTGCCCGGCAGCAGGTCGGGGTGGTCCCAGACCGCGTCGCGCGCCTCCGGGCCGCCCGTGGCGAGCAGGTGCGCGAACAGTGCCGCGGCGTCGCGCGAGCGACGGGGCCGCAGCTCGAGCCCGACGAGCGACCTGAAGGTGTGCTCGGCGGGGCCGCCGGCTGCCCGCCGACGGCGGATCATCTCGCGCAGCGGCACGGAGTGCGGCAGGTGCGGGAGGGACGCGGCGGCCGCGACCTCGGACACCCAGCCCTCGACGAGCGCGAGGGCCGTCTCCAGGCGCAGCAGGGTCGCCTGCTGCTCCGGGGTGTTGTGCAGGCCGAAGACGTCGCCCGACAGCGCGCCGCGCAGCGACTCGGGGTCGGACATGTCGATGTCCCGGACCTGCGACTCGAGGGCGTCGAGGTCGATGGTGATGCCGCGGGCGTACTGCTCGACGAGGGCGTGCAGGTGCGCACGCAGCCACGGCACGTGCACGAACAGCCGGGCGTGGGCGGCCTCGCGCACCGCCATGTAGAGCTGGACCTCCTCGAACGGCGAGTCGAGGCCGTCGGCGAAGGCGCGCACGTTCGTGGGGACGAGCACGGTGGCCGGCTCGGCGAGCAGCGGCAGCCCGACGTCCGTCGAGCCGAAGACCTCGCGGGACAGCGTGCCCGCCGCCTGGCCGACCTGCATGCCGTAGACCGCCGACCCGAGGCTGCGCATCATGGTCGCCGGATCGAGGTCGCCCAGGCTCCCGCCGGGGAAGACGGGCATGCCGGGCAGCTCGAGACCTGTCATGTCGTCGCCGAGCTGGTCGCCGAGGACGGTGGCGAGCGCGTCGGCCGCCGACGCCGCCACCGGGGAGACGAGCTGCTGCCAGGCGGGAAGGGTCGCCTCGACCCACTCGCTGCGGCTCCAGGCGCGTGCCGGCCCGCCCGACGGCGGCAGGTCGGTCGCGGCGTCGAGCCACAGCTCCGCGACGCTGAGGGCCTCCTGGGCCGACCGTGCCTGGGCGCCGGTCAACGAGGGGTCGCCCTCGGCCACCGCCACCTGACGGGCCAGGTCGTGCGCGACCTCGGTGTTCACCGGGCCCCCGCCCGAGGTGAAGAGGCGCTGCAGCTGGTTCATCAGGTGCTGCATGGTCGCCGGGTCGGGCGCGGCGCCACCCATCAGGGCGGCCGGGTCCAGGCCCTGCGAGCGCATCTGGCCGAGCACCTCGTCGGTCCGGTCGCCGAAGATGCCTTGCAGGGCGTCGCGCAGCGCGCGCTCGCGCTTGTCGGGGTCGTCGGGCAGGTCGCTCATCGCAGTCCTCGGCTCCTTCCGGTGCGGCATCCACCGCACGCTCACGGTATCCATGACCGACGACCGTGCGGGGTGCCGGGTTCCGTCGTTCGCTCACGGCGCACCGTCCGCCGCCGATCGGCGATGATGGGCCGGTGAGCTTTGATCGCAGCCAGCACCCGGCCGACCTGGACGGGCACGCGCAGGAGCATCCGGTGCCCGACGACCGTGGTACGGCCGGTGGTGCCGGCACGGACCCCGCCGACAGCAGGATCGGCCGTCGCCCGGCCGGGCGCCCGGTGACGCTGGTCGCGTCGCTGATGGTGACCGCCGTCGTCGCCGCGGTGCTCCTCGTGCTGCCCACCCCGTACGCGGTCCGCACGCCGGGCCCGACGGCGGACACCCTGGGCGTGCAGGACCGGAGCCCGGGGCAGAGCGCGACGGAGAAGCCGCTGATCGAGATCTCCGGCGCTGAGACCTACCCGGCCTCCGGCGAGCTGCGGCTCACGACGGTCTCGGTCTACGGGGGGCCTGGCGGTGACGTCCTGATGGGCGACGTGCTGTGGGGATGGTCGTCGACCGAACGGTCGGTGCAGCCGGTGGAGCTCGTCTTCCCCGAGCCGGTCACCCAGGAGGAGCAGCAGGAGCAGGGCGAGGCGCAGATGGTCAGCTCGCAGGAGTCGGCGACCGTCGCGGCCCTGACCGAGCTCGGCTACGAGGTGCCGACCACGATGACGGTGGTCGCCGCCGCGGAGGGCACGGGGGCGGAGGGCGTCGTCGAGCCCGAGGACGTCATCGTCTCGATCGACGGCGAGCCGTTGGAGAGCTATCCGGAGCTGCTCACCGTGCTCGACGACGTCACCCCGGGCGACGACGTCGTCCTCGGTGTGGAGCGGGCGGGCGAGCCGGCCGACCTGACGATCACGACGGGGGAGGGCGACGGCCGTGCGCTCCTCGGCGTGCTCATCGACGCCGTGTACGACTTCCCGGTGGACGTCACGATCCAGATCGAGGACATCGGCGGGCCCAGCGCGGGCACGATGTTCGCCCTGGGCATCATCGATCTCATGACGCCGGAGGACGAGCTCGACGGGGCGGTCGTCGCCGGGACGGGCACCATGGACGTCGACGGGCGCGTCGGCCCCATCGGGGGGATCGGCCAGAAGATGTACGGCGCGCAGCGTGACGGTGCGGAGTGGTTCCTCGCCCCCGCGGGCAACTGCACCGAGGTGGCCGGCCACGAGCCGGAGGGCCTCGAGGTGGTGTCGGTGAGCACCCTCGCCGAGGCGCGGGCAGCCGTGGAGGCGATCGGCGCCGGAGCGGGCGAGGACCTGCCGCGCTGCTCCTGAGCGTGATCGTGACCGGTTCGTGAGGGCCCGGGCGCCCCCGTGTGTCGGAATCGTGGGAACCTGGGCAGACGTCGGTACGTTGTCCTGACGTCCCTGCGTGCCTGCACGTGTCCCGTCCCGAGCACGAATGAGGTGCCCGCACCGTGTCCTTCGCCCCACCCCGACGACCGGACGGACCGCCAGCAGCGAGGCGTCGGAGCCCGCTGCTGATCACGGTCGTGATCCTGGCGGTCCTCGTCGCCGCCCTCATCTTCCTCGCGACCTTCTGGACCGAGGTCCTGTGGTTCACCGAGGTCGGCTACGCCAATGTGATCTGGACGCAGTGGATCGCCCGGGCGGTGCTGTTCGTCGTCGCCTTCCTGCTCATGGGCGCCGCCGTCTTCAGCTCGTTCACGATCGGTTACCGGTCGCGACCCGTCTACGCGCCGTCGACGCCGGAGCAGGCCACGCTCGACCAGTACCGCGAGGCCGTCGAGCCGCTGCGCAAGCTCGTCACCTATGTCGCACCGGTCGTGATCGGCTTCTTCGCGGGAGTCGCCGCGTCCTCGCAGTGGCGCACCGTGATGCTCGCCCTGAACGGTCAGTCGTTCGGTGAGTCGGACCCGGAGTTCGGCATCGACATCGGCTTCTACGTCTTCACGCTGCCCGTGGTGCGGTTCGCCGTCAGCTTCCTGATGGCGGTCGTGGTGATCTCGGCCATCGCCGCCGTGGTCACCCACTACCTCTACGGTGGGCTGCGCATCGGATCGCTGCCGGCCGGGACGCCGCGCACGACGACGGCGGCCCGGGTCCACCTCGCCGTGCTCGGTGCCGTGCTCATGGTCCTCATCGGTGCGAACTACTGGCTCGACCGGTACAGCATCCTGACGAACTCCAACGAGCGCTACGACGGCGCCTCGTACACCGACGTGCACGCCGTGATCCCCTCCAAGGAGATCCTGATGGGGGTGGCGCTGCTGGTCGCCGCGCTCTTCGTGGTCGCGGCGTTCCGCGACACGTGGCGGCTGCCCGCGATCGGCGTCGGCCTGATGGTCGTCTCGGCGATCGCCATCGGCGGCATCTACCCGTCGATCGTCCAGCGCTTCCAGGTGGACCCGAACGCCCAGTCGCTCGAGGCGCCGTACATCCAGCGCAACATCGACGCGACGCGCGACGCGTTCAGCATCGACGACGTCGAGTCGGAGCCCTACGAGGCCACCACGGAGGTCACCGAGGGCCAGCTGCGCGACGACGCCGAGACGACCGCCTCGGTGCGGTTGCTCGACCCGCAGGTCGTGAGCCCGTCGTTCCGTCAGCTCCAGCAGAACAAGCAGTTCTACAACTTCACGGACAACCTCGCCGTGGACCGGTACAGCATCGACGGCGAGTCGCGCGACACCGTCATCGCGGTGCGTGAGCTGAACCTGGACGGTCTGGCGGACCGCAACTGGACCAACGACCACACCGTGTACACGCACGGGTTCGGCGTCGTCGCGGCCTACGGCAACCAGCCCGGTCCGGACGGCCAGCCCGCGTTCTTCGAGGGCGGCATCCCGACCCAGGGTGCGCTGACCGACATGTTCGACGGCGGCTACGAGCCGCGGATCTACTTCAGCCCGGAGGCCCCGGAGTACTCCATCGTGGGTGCGCCGGAAGATTCTGAGAGCTGGGAGCTGGACTACCAGGCGGACGACGAGGGCGGCCGGCAGGTGCTCTACAAGTTCCCGACCGAAGAGACCTCGGCGGGCCCGGAGATCGGCACGTTCCTGGAGAAGATGCTCTTCGCGCTGAAGTTCGGTGACGAGCAGATCTTCTTCTCCGACCGTGTGACGGAGGAGTCGCAGATCCTCTACGAGCGTGACCCGCAGGAGCGCGTGGCGAAGGTCGCGCCGTGGCTCACCCTGGACAACAAGGTGTACCCCGCCGTCGTGGACGGTCGCGTCAAGTGGATCGTCGACGCCTACACGACCACCGACGCCTACCCCTACTCGACGTCCGCGCCGATGCAGGAGGCGACGACCGACTCCCTGACGCTGGCGGCCCAGGGCGTCCCGGTCGACCTGCCGCCCGAGGTCAACTACATCCGCAACTCGGTCAAGGCGACGGTCGATGCGTACGACGGCACGGTCACGCTGTACGCCTGGGACGCCGAGGACCCGCTGCTGCAGGCCTGGAGCCAGGTCTTCCCGGCGTCGCTGCAGCCGATGGAGAAGATCTCCGGCGACCTCATGGCGCACGTGCGCTACCCGGAGGACATGTTCAAGGTGCAGCGCACGCTGCTCGAGCGCTACCACGTCACGGACGCGATCGCGCTGTTCTCGGGCTCGGACGAGTGGGTCACCCCGGACGACCCGGTGGCGTCGTCCGAGGCCGCTGCCTCCAAGCAGCCCCCGTACTACCTGACCCTCCAGATGCCGGGGCAGGACGATTCGTCGTTCTCGCTCACGAGCACGTTCATCCCGGGCGGGAACACCGACCGAGAGATCTTGACGGGCTATCTGGCGGCCGACGCGGACGCGGGGTCGACGACGGGCGAGGTCGCCGAGGGGTATGGCACCCTGCGCCTCCTCGAGCTGCCACGTGACTCGACGGTCCCCGGGCCGGGTCAGGTGCAGAACAACTTCAACTCGAACCCGACCATCTCGGAACAGCTCAACATCCTGGGTCGCGGCGACTCCGTGGTGGTGCGCGGCAACCAGCTGACGCTGCCGGTCGGCGGCGGCCTGCTGTACGTCCAGCCGGTCTACATCCAGTCGGCGGAGGGGACGCAGTTCCCGCTGCTGCGGCGCGTGCTGGTGGCCTTCGGCGACCAGACCGGTTATGCCGAGACGTTGGACGACGCGCTGGACCAGGTGTTCGGTGGTGACTCCGGTGCCCAGGCAGGCGACGCCGACGAGGCGGAGACGGAAGTGCCCACCGACGTCCCGACGGACGAGGTCGAGGATCCTGCGGCGGAGCCCACGGCCGAGCCGGAGCCGACCGAGACCACGGAGCCGTCCGAGCCGAGCGACGAGCCGGCTGCGCCGACGGGTGACGCGCAGGCTCGCCTGAACGCTGCTCTGGCTGACGCCAACGAGGCGCTCACGGCCGGCCAGGAAGCCCTGGAGGCCGGGGACTGGGCGGCCTACGGCGATGCCCAGGAGCGGCTGCAGACGGCACTCGAGCAGGCCCTCGCGGCCGAGGAGGAGCTCGAGGGCTGACGGCCCCACCAGGCGGATGGGACGCGGTTGTGACCTGCGTCCCATCCGCCCGGATCGGTTGGACTTCGACCGAATCGATGCCGTACCGTTGAACACATCGACGCGGGGTGGAGCAGCTCGGTAGCTCGCTGGGCTCATAACCCAGAGGTCGCAGGTTCAAATCCTGCCCCCGCTACCACGGAGGACCGCACAGGCAGTCCTCATCGAAAGGCCCTCGGGAATCCCGGGGGCCTTTCGCCGTACCCGGGCTGGTCGTGGCCGCTCCGCGTGCCCGGATCGTTGTGTCCGAGGTCTCCGCGGCCGAGTTGGCGCCGGGTGCGAGGCATGCCGTAGTGTTCAGGACGTCGACGCGGGGTGGAGCAGCTCGGTAGCTCGCTGGGCTCATAACCCAGAGGTCGCAGGTTCAAATCCTGCCCCCGCTACCACGGAGGACCGCACAGGCGGTCCTCGTCGAAGGGCCCTCGGGATCTCCCGGGGGCCCTTCGACGTCTGCAGATCGTGGCGTGACCTCGGAGACAGGGTGTGCCGCTCCCGGGAGCGCCCCGGCGTTGTCCGGTGCGTCCTCACGCACGAGGATGACGACATGCCGCTGAACCACATGACGTCTCGGACCTTCGTCGTCACCGGAGCGCAGGTCTGGCAGGGCTCGAGTGCGCCGACGGCCGGTGACCTGTACGTCGTCGGTGGCCGCCTGGCGCCGGGCCCGGCGGACGCCGGTGTCGAGGTGGTCCGTGCCGAGGGGGCACACGCCGTCCCGCTGCTCGTGGACAGTGCCGCGGCGCAGCTGCCGCCCGCCCGCCGGGACGCGTACGACCTGCGTCCCGGCAACGCGGCCACCTTCGCGGTGCTGCGGCGCCCGGTCCGGGCCGGCGAGGTCCGCACCATGCTGGTCGTCGACCCGGCCGACCTGCTCGCCGTGTGGGTCGTGGGCCGGCTCGAGGTGTGGGACGGCCGACCGACCCGGCCGGTGGGGCAGGACGTCGCCGCACCGGAGGCCCGCGCAGCATGGGTGGCGACCTGGGACGACCCTCGCCGGGACATGCAGCAGCATCTGCGGCCGGACGGGCGCTACACCGAGACCCGTGGGGGGCGCACCGACGCGTACACCGGGAGCTACTGGGTCCACGCCGACCGGATCACGTACCTGGACGACTCGGGCTTCTGGGCGTTCGGTCAGCTGGTGGACGGGGTGCTCCACCACGCCGGGTTCGTCCTGACGCGGCCCGCCGGTCGGGATGCGACCACCGCGGTGCCGGGGTGACGATGGCGGCGAGACGGCCGTCGTCGGGCGGCCGGCCACCGATGCGAAGGGAGCAGCCCCCATGCCGCAGCGAGACCCCGGCCCCAGCGTGAAGGATGACGAGCTGTACGAGAAGCTCCGCGACGAGGGCAACAGCAAGGAGAAGGCGGCCCGGATCGCGAACGCGTCGGCGAACAAGGGCCGCAGCACGGTGGGCTCCCAGGGCGGGAAGTCTGGGTCCTATGAGGACTGGACGGTGGACGACCTACGGGAACGTGCCGCCGAGATCGGCATCGAAGGCCGGTCGAGCATGAAGAAGGACGAGCTGATCGACGCCCTGCGCTCGCACTGAGATCGGACCCGTCCTGCCGGCACGCGAGCGAACGACGCCGGGAGCACCATGGGGGACGGGAGCGTCGTCTCGAGGGCACGGGGAGGGAGCATCATGAAGGCCTCGGTAGGGGACAGGATCGTGACCGCTGCCGGCGTGGTGGGCGGTGCGGTGCGCGACGGCGTCGTGGTCGGGTGCCCGCACGGGGACGGCAGCCCGCCGTACCGGGTGCGCTGGTCGGACTCCGGCGAGGAGACGCTGATCTACCCCGGCCCGGACTCGCTGGTCCAGGAACCGGACGGCGACTCCGGCACGCAGGGCGAGGCGGAGCCGCGTCCGGCACGGTCGGTGACCTGGCAGGTGCAGGTCGCGCTGGTGGAGGCAGCCGGCAGCACGACGGCGGAGGCGGTCCTCGTGGCCGGGCCTCCCGAGCACGCCGACGTCGGTGCGCTGCGGGCCGTCGGTCACGCCCGCAAGGACCCCGGCGACGAGGAGGTCCCGGTGATCGGTGACGAGGTGGCCGCCGGGCGGGCGCTGCGACGGCTCGCCGACTCGCTGCTCGGGCAGGCGGAGTCGGACATCGCGGCGGCGACCGGCCAGGAGGGCCACGTGCACGCCTGAGCCGTTTACCGGGATCGGTCCAGCGCGTCCCGGCGCCGCCGGAGGTGCGCGCGCTCGGCCGAGTTCTCGCAGAGGGTGCAGGCAGCGTCGTAGGCGACGCGCGCCTCGTCCGCCCGGCCGAGCCGGGCCAGCAGCTCGGCGCGGACGGCGGGGAGACGGTGACCGCGGAGGACGACGTCCGCCAGCGCGTCCAGACCGTCGCGCGGACCGTGCACCTCGCTGACCGCGACGGCCCGGTTGAGCCGGACGACGGGGCTGTCCGTCAGCTCGACGAGCTCGTCGTAGCGGGCCAGGATCCGGTCCCAGGCCGTCGCGCTCGGCCGCGGGGCGATGGCGTGCTCGGCGGCGATCAGCGCCTGCAGCAGATAGGGCGTGGCGGGGGCCGTCGCGAGCGGTTCCAGAAGACTCAGCGCCTCGGTGATCTCGGCGTCGTGCCACCGGCCGCGGTCCTGGTCGGCCAGGAGCACCGGCAGTCCCCCTGCGCTGCGGGCGTCGCGGCGGGAGTGCTGCAGCAGCATGACCGCCAGCAGTGCGTCGAGCTCGCGACGGTCCGCCGTGGGCGGCAGGACGTCACGCAGCACGCGGACCAGCCGGATCGCCTCGCCCGCCATCTCGACCCTGACGACGGCGTCGCCGGAGGAGGGGGTGTAGCCCGCGGTGAATGCCAGGTAGGCGACGTCGGCGACGACACCGGTGCGAGCGGTGAGTCCGTCACCCCGGGGGATCTCGAATCGCTCACCGGCGATCTTCTTGCGGGCTCGGGTCAGCCGGGCGGCCATCGTGGGCGTGGACTGCAGGAAGAGCCGGGCGATGTCCGGGGTGGGGACGCCGAGCACGAGCCGGAGGGTGAGGGCTGCGGCCGCCTCGCGGGAGAGCCGTGGGTGTGCGCAGAGCAGCACGAGCCGGAGCCGTTCGTCGACCACCGCCTCACCGGCGTCTGCCATGACCCGGGAAGCGTGGGCGGTCAGGTCGGCCTCGACGGCGAGGCGCGGCATGGAGCGGGCGAGGGTGTGCTCGGAGCGCAGCCGGTCGACGGCGCGGCGGCGCGCGGTGGTCAGCAGCCAGGCCGCGGGGTTGGTGGGCGGTCCGTCGTGCGGCCAGGTGCGGGTGGCAGCCTCGAAGGCGTCGCCGAGGGCGTCCTCGGCCAGGTCGAGGCGACGGTACTGCGCGACGAGCAGGGCCAGCAGACGGCCCCACTCGTCGCGCAGCGCGTCCGCCAGCCGCGCGGCGACGTCGTCGGTGGACGTCACGCCCCGGCGTCACCCGGGTGGTCGACGACCTGGCGGACCTCGACGACGTCCTGCGTGCCCGGGATGGTGGTCCCGGCGAGGACGCCGCAGACCTGCAGCAGGTCGTCGAGGTCGTCGGACTCGACGGTGTAGAAGCCGGCCACGTGCTCGGCGGCCTCGGCGTACGGGCCGTCGGTGACGGCGATGTTCCCGGCGGAGTCCTGGCGGATCGACTTCGCCGTGCGCGCGGGCATGAGCTCCTCGCCGCCGGTGATCTTGTGGCCGCGTTCGGCCATGAGCCGCACGAACTTCTCGTGGAGGCCGACGACGGTGGCCTTCTGCTCGGCGGTGGCGTTCTCCCAGGACTCGTCGCTGCCGGGAAGCAGCACGGTGTAGGTGGTCATGGTGACTATCGTCCTTCCTGCGGGGTGCACTGACATCTTGATGACGGATGTGGTCGGCCCGGATCGACAGCGCGCGGGCACTGTGACGAGCCGCACGGCCGGGAGGGATGTCAGTGGCGTCGTGACGTGTTGTGATGCTGCAGGTGGCGCGATCCCCGTGCCGCTCTGCGACCTGGAGGATCCTCCCGTGCGAACCCGTCCCGTCCTCGCGGCAGCACTCGCTCCCGCGCTCGTGCTCGGCCTGGCCGCGTGCGGCTCCGACGACGCTCCCTCCGACGCCGCGACGACGGCCCCCGCCGAGGCGGCCGGGTGCGACGCCGCCGACCTGCCGACCCTGACCGAAGGCACCCTCACGGTCGGCGCCTCCGAGCCGTTCGAGCCCTGGTACGTGGGCGAGCCGTCGAGCGGCGAGGGCTTCGAGGCAGCGCTGGTCTACGAGGTCGCCGACCGCCTCGGCTACGCCGCCGAGGACGTCGAGTGGACCTCGGTCACCTTCGAGCAGATCGTGTCCCCGGCGATCAAGACGTTCGACGTCGCCGCCTACCAGACGACGATCACCGACGAACGTGCCGAGGCCGTCGACTTCTCCAGCCCTTACCTCACCAGCCGGCAGGGTGTGATCGTGACCGACGACGGCGAGTTCGCGGACGCTGCGAGCCTGGCGGACCTGGCCGGAGCCACCGTGGGCGTGACCGCCTCCCAGACGTCCCTCGACGCCGCGGAGCAGGCCTGGGGCGACGACGTCGAGGTGGTGCCGTTCAGCGCCGCCGGCGACGGGATGACGGCACTCACGTCGGGCACCGTCGACGCGATGGTCATGGACGTCGACCAGGGGGTCGCCGCCTCGACGGTGTACTTCCCGGACGCGACGGTCATCGGCACGCTGCCGGACGCCGGCGAGCCCGAGCAGCTAGGTCTCGTCCTCGACAAGGACTCGGAGCTGACGGACTGCGTCTCGGCGGCCGTCGACGAGCTGGAGGCCGACGGCACCCTCGACGAGCTGCGCACCACCTGGCTCGACTCCGACGACATCGAGCAGCTCTCCTGAGCGCATGACCGACTGGCAGCCGTCCGCGCGGGCGCTGGAGCGCGACGCCTTCCGGCGTGCCCAGCGCCGCCGGGCGCTCGCCGTCGCGACCGTGGCGACCGCCGTCGTCGTCGGCTCGGTCGCGTACGTGGTGGCCACCGCGCCGGGCTGGGAGCGGGCACGCACGGCGTTCTTCTCCCCGGAGCGCGCGGTCGAGGTGCTGCCCGACGTCGCCGAGGGGCTGTGGCTCAACCTGCGGGTCTGGGTCGTGGCCTCGGTGATCGGCCTGGTCGTCGGCCTGCTCCTCGCCGTGGTGCGCACCTCGCGGCTGCCGGCGCTGTTCCCCCTGCGTGTGCTGACCGTGGTGTACGTCGACGTCTTCCGCGGGGTGCCGGTGCTGTTGGTGCTGCTCCTCGCCGGGTTCGGGCTGCCGGCCCTGCGCCTCGAGTGGCTGCCGGTGAGCGCGGCGTTCCTCGGCGGCCTCGCCATCGTGCTGACGTACACCGCGTACCTCGCGGAGATCTTCCGCGCGGGCATCGAGTCGGTCCACCCGTCGCAGGTGGCGGCGGCGCGGTCCCTCGGGCTCACCCGGGGGCAGACGGTGCGCCGGGTGGTGCTGCCGCAGGCGGTCCGCAACGTCACGGCGCCGACGGCCAGCATGCTCGTCTCGCTGCAGAAGGACTCCGGGCTGATCTCGATCCTGGGTGCCGTGGACGCGATCCGCGCGGCCCAGATCGCCACGACGGGCGACTACAACTTCACGCCCTACGTGGTCGCGGGCGTGCTGTTCCTGCTGCTGTCCATCCCGCTGACCCGTCTGGTGGACGCCTGGTCGGCCCGGCAGGGGTGGCGCGGACGTCTGCGCGGCGTGAGCGGCGCGGGGGTGATCCGGTGACCGGCGCGCTGCTGTCCTTGCGGGGCGTGCGCAAGAGCTATCCCGGCACCGGACGGCGGGGTCCGCGCAAGGTCGTGCTCGACGGCATCGACCTGGACGTCACCGAGCACGAGTGCGTGGTGGTCGTCGGGTCCTCCGGCTCCGGCAAGTCGACGCTGCTGCGGGTGATCGACCTGCTCGAGGACGTCGACGACGGCCAGGTGCTGCTCGACGGCGTCGACGTCGCGGACCCGTGGGTGGACGCCGACGCCGCCCGCGCCCGGATGTCGATGGTGTTCCAGCAGTACAACCTGTTCCCGCACCTGCGGGTGCTGGACAACGTCACGCTCGCGCTGCGGCTGGTGCACGGTCGCCGCCGGGCCGAGGCCGAGGCCGCGGGCGTGCACATGCTCGAGAAGGTCGGGCTGTCCCACAAGGCGCGGTCCTACCCCGACGAGCTGTCCGGCGGGGAGCAGCAGCGGGCGGCGATCGCACGGGCGCTGGTCAGCGGCCCGGAGCTGCTGCTCCTGGACGAGGTCACGTCCGCGCTCGACCCGGAGCTGGTGGGCGAGGTGCTCGACCTGCTCGTCGCGCTGCGGGACGAGGGCACCACGATGGTGGTCGCCACGCACGAGATGAGCTTCGCCCGCGATGTCGCCGACGAGGTCGTGTTCCTGCACGAGGGCCGGGTGCACGAGCGGGGCACGCCGGGGCAGGTCCTCGACGACCCGCAGCGCGGACGGACTCAGGAGTTCTTGCGCCGGCTGCGCTGAGCCCTCAGGCGCCGTAGGCGTCCTTGACCACGAGGACGGGCACGGGGGAGTCCAGCAGGACGCGCTGCGTGGTGGTGCCCATCAGGAAGGTGCCCTGGCTGGAGCGCTTGCGGGAGCCGACGACGACGAGTGTCGCCCCGGTCTCCTCGGCCGCGTCGAGGATGGCGTCGGCCGGCTCGGTCCGCTCGTCCCGGTACACGACGGTCGGGTTCGTCGCTGACCCGTCGAGCACCGCCGCCAGCCCTGCCGGGGCGGGCGCGTCGGCAGCCTGCGGGTCGAGCACGAGCACGTGCAGCGGGAGGTCGCGGCGCCCGGCCTCCTCCAGCGCCGTGCGGACTGCCGCCTCGCCGTGCGGGGAGACGTTGTAGGCCACGAGCACCGTCATGGCACCAACTCTGTCACACCTGGCGACGGCCGCGCCGCAGCCCGAGCTCGTAGGCCGCGAGCGCCACGAGCCACACGGCGGTGACCGGCAGGACGAACCCGAGCATCGCGGTGCTGAAGGGCTGCAGCGCGGCGTGCTCCGACGCCGCCAGCAGGACGAACGCGACGTAGGCGAGGAAGAGCACGACGAAGAGCGCGCCCTCCCAGCGCCGGATGAGCTGGCCGGTGAACGCGACGGGCAGCAGGGCCAGGGCGACGGCGACCATGAGGGGCAGGTCGAAGTGCACGGCCGCGGGGTCCACGCCGATCCCGCCGGGGGCGATGACGGCGGTGAGGCCGAGGACGGCGCCGATGTTGAAGATGTTGCTGCCGACGATGTTGCCGACCGCCAGGTCGCCCTCGCCGCGGCGGACCGCGATGACGCTGGTGGCGAGCTCCGGCAGCGACGTGCCGACGGCGACCACGGTCAGGCCGATCACCAGGTCGCTGACGCCGAAGCTGGTGGCGATCTGCGTCGCGCCGCGGACCAGGAGCTGCGCCCCGGTGACCAGGAGGGCCACGCCGACGGCGACGAGCACCACGTCGAGCAGGATCGAGCGCGTCTGGGTCGCGCGGAAGCGGCGCGGTGCGGAGGCCGCCTTCGTGGGTGCACCGGCGGCCCCGGCGGCGGTTGCCGGCGGCGCGTCGTCCCGTCCGCGCCGGGAGCGGATGATCGTGACCACGAGGTAGGCGGCCAGGAGGGCGAGCAGCAGGACGCCGTCGGCCGTGCTGATCGTCCCGTCGAGCGCGAGGACCAGGGCGAGGACTGACAGTCCGATCATCACCGGGATGTCCGTGCGCACGACGCGGGACGTCACCATCAGCGGGACCACCAGCGCCGAGATGCCGAGGACGAGCAAGATGTTGGCGATGTTGCTGCCGACGACGTTGCCCACGGCCAGCCCGGGGGACCCTGACAGGGCGGCGCCGGCGCTGACGGCGAGCTCGGGGCTGGACGTCGCGAAGGAGACGACGGTGAGGCCGACGACGAGGGAGGACATGCCCATCGTCCGCGCGAGCGAGGCAGCCCCGCGGACCAGTGCCTCCCCGCCGCCGACGAGCAGGACGAAGCCGGCCAGGAGGAGCAGGACGCTCGAGAGGCTCACCCGCCCAGGCTACGGGCGAGTGAGCCTCTCGGGTGAGCGGGAGGTCAGGCCGCGGCGAGCTGCTCCACGACCTGCCGCTTGGCGCGGGTCAGCATCCCGGCCATGCCGTTGAGGCGCAGCGCGCTGACCGCGCGGGTCAGCCCGAGCTGCAGGGGGAACTCCTCGGGCACGTCCAGCACCTGCTGGGCGGTCAGTCCCGACAGCCCTTGGGCGAGGATCGAGGCGAACCCGCGCGTGGTGGGTGCTTCCTGCGGTGCCGAGGCGTAGAAGTGCACCACGCCGTCGTCCAGCTCGGCGAAGGCGCGGACGGGCGACTGGCACTCCTCGACCTTCTCCAGCAGCCCGGGTGCGAGCGCGTAGCGCTCGGGGAGCTCGGGCAGCTCGCGGGAGAACTCGAGCAGGAGCTGGAGCCGGTCGGGCTCGGTCAGCGCCAGGAAGTCCTCACGGATCTCGGCGAGCTGCGCGGGCAGCTCGGGAGTGGTGGACGCGTCGTCGGTCATGGTTCCAGTGTCCCAGGCGGTCCGGCTGCTCAGGCGGCCCGTCGCGGTGCCTCGCCCGGCTGGTCGCCCGCGACGATCGGCACCCGGACCGCGTTGCCCCACTCGGTCCACGAGCCGTCGTAGTTGCGCACGTCGGGCAGACCCAGCAGGTAGTGCAGGGCGAACCACGTGTGGCTGGAGCGCTCGCCGATGCGGCAGTAGGTGATGACCTTGTCGTCCGCCTGGATGCCCAGGCCGCCGTCGAGGTAGATCTTCTCGAGCTCGGCGCGCGGCTTGTAGGTGCCGTCCTCGGCGACCGCGGTGGCCCACGGGACGTTGTGCGCGGTGGGGATGTGGCCGCCCCGCAGCACACCCTCCTCCGGGTAGTCGGGGATGTGGAGGCGCTCGCCGCTGAACTCCTGCGGGGAGCGGATGTCCACGAGCGGGCCGTTGCCGAGGTGGGCGAGCACGTCCTCCTTGAAGGCACGGAACGTCGAGTCGTCGCGGTCGACGGCGGGGTACTCGGCCGGCTCCGGGCTCGGGACGTCGGTGGTCAGCTCGCGGCCCTCGGCCACCCAGAGGTTGCGGCCGCCGTCGAGCAGGCGGACGTCCTCGTGGCCGAACAGCGTGAACACCCAGGCGGTGTACGCGGCCCACCAGTTGTTCTTGTCGCCGTAGAGCACGATCGTGGTGTCCCGGGCGATGCCCTTGGAGCCGAGCAGCTCGGCGAAGCCGGGGCCGTCGAGGTAGTCACGCTCGACGGGCAGCAGCAGGTCGGTGTGCCAGTCGACCTTCACCGCACCGGGGATGTGGCCTGTCTCGTAGAGCAGCACGTCCTCGTCGGACTCGACGACCACGAGGCCGGGGTCGTCGAGGTGCTGGGCGAGCCACTCGGTGGTGACGAGCCGCTCGGGGTGGGCGTACTCCTGCAGGCGGGGGTCCGGGTCGAGCTGAGCGGGCATGGTGTCCTCCGGTGGGTGGGTGAACGGGCGGGGCCGCGGGGGTCTGCCCACACCCTAGGCACGCGGCGACCTGGGAGGACACCCGGCGTCCAATATCTGGGACCACGATGTGAGACGACGGCTCTGCCAGGGCCTCCGGCCGAGCCCTAGACTGAGGCCACCACCGCACGACGACGTCGGAGGCGCCATGTTCGACCGTGCTGCCGCGCAGGACCTCGCCGGTTCCGCCCGTGCCCCCGGAGGCACGCCCGCGCCCCGCGGCACCGTCCGTCGCGACCGTCGCTCCGTGCGGACCGCCTACGACACCTTCCTCGGTACCGGCTGCCTCCCGCCCGGGCTGGACCCCCTCGTCGGCGAGTCCTGGCGCCGCAGCCGGAGCTCCGGCGTCGACCCCGACTCGCTGCACGCCGCGACCGGCCTCGCCGACCGTGACCTGGACGACTACCGCACGACGCACCCCCTCGCGCCGCTCATGCCGCTCGTGCGCGAGCTCGTCGTGGACGCGGCCCGCGACGACGGCCTCGTCGTCGCCGTCTGCGACGACGCCGGTCGGCTCCTGTGGGTCGAGGGCGACGCCCGAACCCGCACGACGGCGGAGCGCGTCGGGTTCGTCGCCGGCGCCGTCTGGCGCGAGGAGAGCGTCGGCACCAACGCCCCCGGCACCGCGCTCGCGACCCGCCGCGCCGTGCAGGTGCTGGGCGCCGAGCACTTCTCCCGACCCGTCCAGTCGCTCAACTGCGCCGCCGCACCGATCCGTGGCGCCGACGGCCGGGTGCTCGGCGTCCTGGACGTGACCGGCGGACGTGCCGCCGCCTCGCACGTCGCGCTCTCCCTGGTCCGCGCGACCGTGGCGAGCCTCGAGCGAGAGCTCGCGGCGCGCGAACGCGTGGAGCCGGGGTGGCCCGGGGACGGCGTCGACGCTGGCCGGCCCCTCGTGCAGCTCCTCGGCACACCCGTGCTCCACGGCCCGGGCGGCGACCACCGCCTCTCGCCGCGGCACGCCGAGATCATCGCCCTCCTCGGTGAGCACCCCCGCGGGCTCACCGCCGAGGAGCTCGCCGTGCTGCTGCACCCGGGCGACCTGTCCGAGGTCGCGGTCCGCGTCGAGATCTCCCGGCTGCGGCGCGTCGCCGGCTCCCTGGTCAGCGGGTCACGCCCCTACCGGTTGGCGCCCGGCGTGCGCAGCGACGTCGACGTCGTGCGCGAGCACCTCGCGGCAGGGGACCCGACAGCGGCGCTCGCGGCCAGCGCCGGGCCGCTGCTCCCGCGCTCGCTGGCCCCCGGCGTCGAGCGGGCCCGCGCCGAGCTCACCGCCGAGCTCCGCTCCGCCGTCCTGAGCAGCCCCGGCGCCGCAGCGCTCGACGCGTGGACCCGGACCGACGACGGCGCGGACGACGTCGAGGCGTGGAGCCTCCTCGTGCAGCGGGCCGAGCACGGCAGCCCCCTGTGGAGCCGGGCGCGGGCACACCTTTCCGTCGTCGACGCGGTGCTGCGCTGAGGTCGTCCGGCCGGTTCCCCGCCCGTTGCAACGGTGCTGCAACCCCGCCCGCCTAACGTGACCGTCACGGCGCGTCGAGGCGCCGCCGTCGGGCACTGCGCCGCAGGCCGTGCACCCGACGAGGTGTGTACTGCGAGGAGGCAGCCAGCATGACCGTCTACACGCCCCCGGGGCAGCCCGGGGCGATCGTCGAGTACCGCAGCCGTTACGACCACTGGATCGGCGGCGAGTACGTGCCGCCGTCGAGCGGGGAGTACTTCGAGAACCCCAGCCCCGTCACCGGGCAGACCTTCTGCGAGGTGGCACGCGGCAACGCCGACGACATCGAGCGGGCGCTCGACGCGGCCCACGGAGCGGCACCCGCCTGGGGACGCACCTCCGTCACCGAGCGAGCCAACGTGCTGAACCGGATCGCCGACCGCATCGAGGCCAACCTCGAGAAGATCGCCGTGGCCGAGAGCTGGGAGAACGGCAAGCCCGTGCGCGAGACGCTCGGCGCCGACATCCCGCTCGCCGTCGACCACTTCCGCTACTTCGCGGGGGCGATCCGGGCCCAGGAGGGCTCGATCTCCGAGATCGACGGCGACACCATCGCGTACCACTTCCACGAGCCGCTGGGCGTCGTCGGCCAGATCATCCCGTGGAACTTCCCGATCCTCATGGCGACCTGGAAGCTGGCGCCGGCGCTCGCGGCAGGCAACGCCGTCGTCCTCAAGCCGGCAGAGCAGACCCCCGCCTCGATCCTCTACCTGATGGAGATCATCGGCGACCTGCTGCCGCCGGGCGTGCTCAACGTGGTCAACGGGTTCGGCGCGGAGGCGGGCAAGCCGCTCGCGTCCTCGTCACGGATCCGCAAGATCGCCTTCACCGGCGAGACGACGACCGGCCGCCTGATCATGCAGTACGCGTCGCAGAACATCATCCCCGTGACCCTCGAGCTCGGGGGCAAGTCGCCGAACGTGTTCTTCTCCGACGTCGCGGCCGAGCGGGACGACTTCTACGACAAGGCGCTCGAGGGCTTCACCATGTTCGCCTTCAACCAGGGCGAGGTGTGCACGTGCCCGTCCCGCGCGCTCATCCAGTCCGACATCTACGACCAGTTCCTCGGCGACGCGCTCGAACGGACCAAGGCCGCGGTGCAGGGCAACCCGCTCGACACCGAGACGATGATCGGGGCGCAGGCCAGCAACGACCAGCTCGAGAAGATCCTGTCCTACTTCGACATCGGCCAGGCCGAGGGCGCGCGCGTGCTGACCGGGGGCGAGCGCGTCGACCTGGGCGCGGACCTGTCCGGCGGCTACTACGTGGCCCCGACCATCTTCGAGGGGAAGAACTCCATGCGGATCTTCCAGGAGGAGATCTTCGGCCCCGTGGTGTCCGTGACCGACTTCGCGGACTTCGACGACGCGATCAAGACCGCCAACGACACCCTCTACGGGCTGGGTGCCGGGGTCTGGACCCGCAACGGCACGACGGCGTTCCGCGCGGGCCGCGCCATCGAGGCCGGCCGGGTGTGGACCAACTGCTACCACGCCTACCCGGCCGCGGCCGCGTTCGGCGGGTACAAGGGGTCCGGCGTCGGGCGCGAGAACCACAAGATGATGCTGGACCACTACCAGCAGACGAAGAACCTGCTCGTCAGCTACTCCGGCGTGCGGGACGGGTTCTTCTAGGCCGACTGTTCGCACGAGGAGGCGAGATGACGGACGACGGCGGGGCGGTCGCTGCGCGGCAGCGGCCCGCCCGCGTCGCGGTCACCGACGCCGCGGCCGAGCTGCTCGCTCGGCTGCGGCGCCGGCACGGCGACCTGATGTTCCACCAGTCCGGCGGGTGCTGCGACGGGTCCAGCCCGATGTGCTTCCCGGCCGGGGAGTTCCTCACCGGCGACGCGGACGTCCACCTCGGGGACCTGACCGTGCCGGACGCGCCGGGGGCCGACGGCGGCGCTGACGGCGGCGCGACGTTCAACGTGCCGGTCTGGATGAGCCGGGCCCAGTTCGAGTACTGGAGCCACACGCACCTGACCATCGACGTGGTGCCGGGTCGCGGTGCCGGGTTCAGCGTGGAGGCGCCGGAGGGAGTGCGGTTCCTCATCCGTTCGCGGCTCTTCACCGACGCCGAGGCGGAGGCGCTGCGCGACTGAACGCCCTCGCGAGCTCGCGCCGATCGTCCTAGCGTCGGACGATGGCAGCCACGAAGCCCGAGCACGACGACGAGCGGTGGTCGCAGGACGTCACCGAGCACTCCGACGCGCTCGACCTGGAGGACGACGTCTTCACCTGGGACGACCCGGCCCGGATCGCCGCGTCCCTCAAACGGTCAGCCGAGGCGAGCGAGCGGCGCAAGGGCACGCCCTACCAGTCCGCGATGTCGATGCTGACCTTCTACCTCAACCGGGCCGGGGACAATCTGCCGGAGTCCCGCCGTCGGACCCTGGAACAGGCGAAGGACGAGCTGCGCGCCGCGTTCGGCCGCTGAGCGGGGCGCGTCCCCGGGGTACCGCTCCGGGGGCCCGACCGGCTATGTTGCACTCCGTGAGCACCGAAGCCGAGGCCTTCCCGTCCGTGTCGTCGCTGCCGGCATGGCTCGTGCCGTCCGTGTACCTGAACTGGTCCACCGACTGGCTGAACGAGTCCATCGCGATCGCGACCCGTTCCCACGAGCACTCGCTGCCCGGCGGTCCGGACGGCCCCAAGCGGGGCGACGTCGTCGTGACCGTCCTCGGTGACGCGGGCGTCGTGGCGTCGGTGGAGCTCATGGGATCCTCCGACGGCGACTCCTGGGTGACGGACGAGCTGTTCGGCCCCGACCGGCCCATCGTGTGGGCCGACCTCTTCGACGGCGCGGACACCTACATCGGCTCCTCCGGCTGGCTGCCCGCCGAGCACGCCCGCGCCGTGCTGGACGGTGTCGCCAACCAGTTCCACGACGGTCCCGTGCACACCATCGACCCGGGCGACTGCGCCGAGGGCACCGCGGCCCCCGACGTGCACGTGCTGCGCGTCCTCGGACACCGCGCGGTGTCCGGCTGGGCCATGCGTCGCGAGGAGCGCTGCGCCACCTGCGAGCGGTTCGTCGACGTCCACGAGCTCCAAGCGCACGACGACGGCGCGGTGCGGCTGGGCACGACGACCGCCGGCGGGCGCACCCTCGAGCAGGTCATCCGCGACGTGCACCTCATGTGCACGCACTGCCACGACCTCATGCACGCCCACTCCGTCTCCGCGCAGCGCGCCCGGATGCGGCCGCAGTGCCCCGGGTGCGGCGCCCGCGGCAAGACCAAGCGCATCGTGTGGGGCATGACCTTCAGCGACGACGTCGTCAGCTCCGAGCCCGACGTCGTCTACGGCGGCTTCGAGGTGCCCGTGCCGGCGCCGGACTGGTACTGCACCGACTGCCACGCGAACTTCGGCAGCACCGTCGTGGCCTCTCGCGTGCTCGACTCCGAGGGGCCGGCCGTGCCGCAGCCCGTCACCGGGACGATCGCGCGTGTCGGCGAGGCGGAGCTGGCCGGCGCCGAGCCGAACGCCGGCGCCGACACCGAGCAGGACGCGGCCGAGCGCCGCTGGGAGCCGATCGACGGCGTCTGACGCCGCTCGCCGCTCAGGCGGCCACGGGTCTGGCTCGACGATGGCGTCGTACCAGCCCGTGGTCGAACGGCGGGACGTACGGAGCCAGCCGGAGCGGCATCGCCGCCTCGAGCGGAGTGCGGTCCGCCTTGCGGTGGTTGCACGGACGGCAGGCGGCGACGAGGTTGAGCCACGAGCTGTCGCCGCCCCGCGACCGGGGAACAACGTGGTCGACCGTCTGTGCCGGGCCGCCGCAGTAGGCGCACGCGCCGTCCCGTCGCTTGATGCCGTCCTTGGTGACCGCGGGGCGACCGCCACCGCGGTAGAGCCAGCGCATGGTCACGTAGCGCACGAGCCGCAGGACCCGGGGGAGCGGGTAGGGGCCGAACGAGGCACCCTCGACGAACTCCTCGACGACCGCGACCTCGCGGACCAGCATCGTGATGGCGTGCTTGACCGACACCCGGTGCAGCGGCTCGTAGCCGGCGTTGAGGACCAGTACGTCGGTCACGGTCCTGCTCCCTCCTGCGGTGCGCGGGCCGGTCAGGCCGACGCGGTCTCGGCGGCTCCCTCGATGGGTCGGTGTCTCGGGCGGCGACGGTCCGGGCAGGACCGCCGGACGGGCGTGCTGTGGCGTCCGTCACGGAAAATGTAAGGGGCCAGGGCGCGCAGGTCCAGGGCTTAGGTAGGCAGTTCTCGGTCCGGGCGCCCACCGCGGGCGCCGAATGTCGAGGTTCGGACCGGTTTGGGTGACCCGCCGGTGCGGTGCGGGGCCGTCGTGGTGGTAGCGCCGGCGAGGTTGTCCACAGGCTGGGATGTGCGGTTCCGCGGGTGTGCGGGGGTCGCTAGGGTCGGTGGCTGGTCCTGGCCGCTGGCCTGTCTATGCCCTGGAGACGCGATGACGCGCACGACCCGGCACGATTCCTCTGACCCTGTCCCTCGCCCTACGCCAAGCCCTGGCCCGAGGTGGGCTGCCGCGGCGGCCCTTGCGGGAGTGCTGCTGCTGGCGGGGTGCACCGGTGGGGAGCCCGAGCCGGAGGGGTCGGAGCTGCCGTTGCCGGCCTCGGTGGCGGCGTCCGCGTCACCGTCCGCGTCGGTGTCGCCGGAACCGTCGGAAGAGGCCGAGGCGGAGGGGCCGGAGCGTCCGGCCGCGATGGACAAGAAGGACGCGGACGGGGCAGCCGCGGCGGCGGAGTACTTCTTGTCGTTGTACGACTACATGCTCACCACTGGCGACAGCTCGCGGTTCGAATCCATGTCCCACCGGGCTTGCGGTTTCTGCACCGCGACGCTCGATCGGCTCGATTGGCTGGAAGAGAACGACGCGACGTTCACTGGTGGCGCGATGACGACCACGATCGAGGAGTCGTACGAGATTGATGCGGCCACGGGCATCTTCCCGCTTGACGTGGTGATCGAACAAGAATCGATAGAGATCCTCGACGCCGATGGAACGTCGATCGATGAGGTCGATCACAGCACTCGCGAAGCACGCATCGAAATGGCCCTCCGTGACAAGAAGTGGGTCGTCGTGACTGTCACCCACCGGCCCGAGTGATGAGGGCGATTGCGCCAGCCCTGCCGGTCATGCTTCTCGCCGCGCTCCTGAATCTCATGGTGACGGCTCCGGCTACAGCAGATTCAGATTCATCGTGGAACGTCGATGGAGACATGAGCAAGGACTCTGTGGACATGCTCGGCAGTCTTGAAGAGCAGCAGGCAGCGATCGATGGGTCTGGTGGTGGGGACTCGGACGTGACCTACTTCCGGGCCACGGTGCATCAGTGCTGGCTGCGGGACCTGGACGCGACCCTGCTGGCCGAGGCGTGCGAAGAGGGCACCGAGATCGCCTACGACGGACTGGACTGTGACGAGGACTCCTACGAGCTCGCCGGGCTGTGGGCCGTCACCGACCAGCCCGGCGACGCCCAGAGGCCCGCCGAGCTGGTCGACGAGGGCGCCTGCGTCACCCCGGCCGACCTGCTGGACGCCGCCACCCGCGAGTTCAAGGCCATGCCTATCGAGCCCGCCCAGATCGCCCTGCACGCCGAACGTGACTGGGCCATCGTCAACTTCGGGGTCCACCCCCGCACGGACGACACCCCCCAGATGCTGGAGACCACCCTGCTCGGGGTGCCCGTGCAGATCCGTGCCGTGCCGGCCGAGTACACCTGGGATCCCGGTGACGGCACCGAGGCCGTGGTCACCGACCATCCCGGCGGGCCGTGGGACACCCCCACCGCGATCCACCTGCCCTACCCCGCCCCCGGCACCTACTCGGTCACCCTGACCACCACCTGGCACGGCCAGTTCCGCATCACCGGCACCCCCACCTGGACCGACGTGCCCGGCCAAGCCACCACGACCGACACCACCTACCCCATCGAGGTCCACGACGCCGAGGTCCGCCTCGTCCAACCCTGATCAGGCCACGCGGGATCACCGTGTCCTGGTAGGGGGTTACGGCGGTTCACCCTCGGCCAGCCCGCGAAGCCATGCCTCGACGACGTCGAGGTCGCTGGCCTGCATACCCGCCAGCGAGTCGACGCGATGCAGGAGTGTGGCCCCAGAGTGGTTCGCCCCCGCCCATGCGCGGTCGACGGCCGTCAGCTCGTCGTCGATCCACACGAACGGGCGCCCCGCCGCGATCCGGCACAGGTGCCTCGTCTTCCAACTCAGCTCAGCAGACCCGTCGTCGTCGGCCCAGACCGGATCCTCGATCCCTGGCAGCACACCCATCTCCGCTACCGGCAGGGCAGGAAGACCGAGGATCGGTGCGATCACGGCGTTCGCGTCGTGCATCCACGCTGTTGCCCAGACGACGTCACAGTCGAGCGCCAAGAGCCGCGGGCCGTGCGAGCGATCGATGGCAGCAAGCTGCGGGTTGCTCGGATGCTGCCACGTGGCATACCAAGCCTCGAGGGACTCCGGGAGTGACACCCCGCCTGTCGGCAGCACGGTGCCGTCGACGTCGAGGAACAGCAGCGGGCGTTGCTCGGCGCGGCTCACGGCGGCGAAACTAGCAGGTATCAACCAGGCGCCTTCTTGGCGCGCCGCGTCCAGGACCTCAGGCGGCGTCGTCGAGGGCGAGCGGCCGGACCGCACCGCCGGCGGCGACGAACAGGCCGTGCAGCCGGAAGCCGCGCTCGGCGGCCTGGGTGCGCAGCGCGGTGTTCCACGCACGGTCGGCGGCGGTCACGGACTGCTCGCCAGGTCGCTCGAGCATCGCCACCACGGAGCCGCCCGGCACGGACTGGCTCGTCACGGAGGCAATCACGCCTCCGAACCGGGCGGCGTCCTCCGCACTGGGCTGCTCGGGGACGTCACGGACCGGCACAGCGATGCCGGTGACGCGGTCGTCCGCGTCGAGCCAGGTCAGGGTGAGAACACGCTCGCGCGGGAGGACCCCGCCGGACAGGAAGGTGGCGAGCTCGAGGAGGGCGCCGTCGTCGGCCACCTTGTCGCCAGGGCGGAAGGACGCAGAGGTGAGATTCATGGCTGCCACCCTGCCCGGGGCCGCTCACCGCCCGCAGGCGTCATCCACAGGCGACGACCCCGAGCCCGCCTGTGGACGGACTCGGAATCATGGCAAAGGGTGCGCCGGACCGTCGGGGGTCGGTCCGGCGCACCCGGTCTTGGGTCAGCCCTTGGTGCGGAAGAAGACCGGGTCACCGAACCATCCGGCCGTCAGCGTCCAGGAGCCCTCGGCGCCGGCGGGCACCGTGACACACAGGTTGCCGTTCGCCTTACCACCCTCGTAGAGCTCGTCGGTATCCATGAGGTCGTCGGGGATCACACCGCAGTTGTCGCTGTAGGTGACGCTGTCGTCCCCGACGAACTCGACTGTCAGATCGAGCCATGGTGTCCCCGTCTCGGACCCGGTGTAGGTCGCCTCGACCGGGACGATCCAGTACTCCATGCCGTCGGCCGGGGCTTCGTTGAACTGGTTCTCGGCTCGGATGGTGTCCCATGCCTCGCGGGGCTTGCCAAGGTCCACCGTCCAGTCGTCGTTGCCGACCACTTCGGAGAACCGGTACGGGTTGTCCCGCGTGCCGCCCTCGGGCTCGGGCTCCTCCTCGTCCGCGGCGACGTCGTCGGACGTCGCCGCGGAAGCATCGGCGGCCGTGCCGACCTCCTCGGCGGGTTCAGTGCCGACGTCGGTGGCGACAGGCGTGTCGTCCAACGCCTCGGAGACGTCGTCCAGGACGGAGGTGTAGAACGCCTGCGAGGCCAGCACGCCGACGCCGGCGAGCACGGCCAGCACGATGCCCGCGACGGCGAGCCCTTGGCGAGGCGCGCCACGCCGAGCCTTGACGAGGCCAATGATCGCCAGCACCAGTCCCGCGAGCGCCAGGACGAAGGCGACGTTGTTCACGATGGGCACCAGGCACAGCACCAGGGCCGTGAGACCCAGGACGAAACCGGCGACGGCCAGTCCGTTCGAGCGAGCGGTGTCCGGGGCGGGTGTCGGGACAGGGGGATGAGGCACGGGGGCCTGCGGGTACGGCGTGGTCATGGTCGTTCCTCTCGGTGGTGCGGTACGTGCCGGGCCGTCGTCGGAACCGGCGGCTGGGTGTGGGGTCAGTCCTCGACGACGAGCAGGTCCATCCCGGAGTCCGGGTGGTAGCTCCAGGTGGCGGTGAAGTCGTCCCAGGTGTCGCTCTGGCGCCCGTCGAGGGCGCGGGTGCTGTCCATGAGGGAGATCATTCGCTGCCGGGTATCCAGCTCGTTCAGCAGGCAGGCGGCGTCGGCGTAGTCCGCACCGAAGGCGTCGTCGTTGCCGACGGTGTCGACGTGCAGGGTGGAGCCGTCGTCGAGCATTCGGATGCCGAGGACGGTCTCGTCCTCGCCCAGGCAGGCGTCGTAGGCGCGCTCCAGCGCGGTGGGCCGAAGGCTGAGGGCAACGCCGGTGGCGATCAGGGCGGCGACGACCACGACGGCGAGCGCGACGAGCGGTGCCCGCGTGCGTCGTCGAACAGGTGCCGCGCCCAAACCCTCGGGCTTTTGGTCCTCGGGCTCGCTGTGCCCAGCCTGGGTGCCGTTCATCAGGCCACGTCCGTGCTGTGCAGCGGGGTCACGGTGGCCTGCTGAGCGTCCTGGGCCCCGGCGAGGGCGGTCAAGGCGGCGTCGAGGTCGCGGCGGATCTCGGTCTGGATCTTGTCGCAGTCGCGCTCGATGGTGCCGGCCTTCTTGCTGATCTGCCCGGCGGTCGACTTGATCGTGTCGATAGTCCCGAGGCGCGCCACGGCGGAGGTGACCTTCTCGTTGGCAGTGTCGAGCTCCTGGTCGCCGGAGGACCTGGTCGCGGCGATCGCAGCGGTCCGCAGCAGCTGGACGATGGTGCGCAGCAGGTCGGCGTCGTCGGACCCGGGGTCGAAGGCGAGGACGAAGCGGCGCGGGCCGATCAGCCGGACGGAGTGTCCGCCGTTCTGCTCCGGGGTGCGCACGACGCCGAGTGCGGCCACGGCGTTCCGGTTGCGTTCCGCTTCCTCCAGGTAGGAGCCCCAGTTGCGCCGGCCCGAGTCGGTCGCTTCGATGACCACGCGGGCGGCGTCGCTGTCGACGTGGAGGACGCCGTCGCCCTTCTTGTTGTACGGCAGCGCGCCGGCCCGATCGCCGGTCTCGGCGTACTCATCGGCGAGACCGGTCGCGATCTGTGCCATGTGCCGGTGGACGGCCTGCTCGAAGGTGTCGCCCTTGAGGGGCGTGACCTGGGCGAGGCGGCCGGTCGCCTGCTCGATGGCGACGGCCTTCTCGAGGGCGTCCAGCTTGCTGGTCACCACTGAGAGGTTGTCGGTGAACGACTTGGTCAGCCCTGAGTACTGCTCCTGGAGGGCTGCGGCGTGCTTGGCCATGGGGGAGGTGGGGTCGGCCGGGTCGAACTGGCGGGCGGCCTTCTCCAGCAGCTCTCCGGTCTGCCGCGTGACCTTGGCGTCCAGGTCGGTGGCGAACTTCGCGAGCACGGGCTGGAGCCGGTCGAGCAGCTCCGGGTTCTCGCCACCGAGCACGCGGGACACGAGGTCGTGCAGCTCGGTGCCGGCCTTGGTGACGGCCGCGCTGAGCTGCTCCCGGTGCAGGCGTTCGGCGTCGGTGACGGCTTGGCGCGCGGTGTCCGCGGTCTTGGTGATGGCCTGGGCGGCCTCCCGGGTGGCACGGGCGGTGCGCTCGGCGGCGTCGTTGCTCGCGCCGGCCGCGCGGTCGCCGACGTCGCGGATCAGGTGGCTGAGAGCCTGCGACTCCTGCGCCTGTCCGGTGGCGGCGATGGCCCGGGCGCCGAGCCCGAGCGCTTCGGTGACGAACCGGGTCACGTCGGCGCCGTCGAGGGCGGTGGTGTCGCTGACCGCGGGTCCGCGTTCGCCTCCGGTCCAGCGGCGGGCCTCGGTGATGATGTCGGCGTCGTCGACGACGAGTCCGTCGATCGTGATCGCGTCGCCCGTGGGGCCGAACGTCGCGTGGGTCTGATGGGTGGTCATGGGCTGTCTCCTCTCGTGCGGTGTGGTCTCACCCTGACGTCGAGGTGGTCTGTGGTCGATAAGAAGCGGCGATAAGAGGGGTTATCGCAAGGTGCGCAGCGAGCAATACCATCAACCGAGTACTGTCGACTCGATGAGCATCGCGACCGTTCTTGACGACCTGCGCCTGTCCCTCCCGGACATCGCGGAGACCGCTCGTGTGCGGCGACCGGTCGTCTCGACGTGGCGCCGGCGCCACGCCGGCGGCCCGCACCCCTTTCCGGAGCCCGTCGCCGAGCGGCACGGCTCGCCCCGGTTCCAGGCGTCCGACGTCGTCGCGTGGATCGAGGCCACGGGCCTCGGCAACAACGAGCAGTTCCGCGCCGACGTCGCCCTGGGTGCTTCCCTCGACGTCGACGACCCGCAGCTCGCGGAGCGCCTGCGGACCGGGTTCGCCGCGATGCTCGCCCTCAAGGCAGCCACGGACGAGCCGCTCGCTGCCCTCGACGGGGAGGACCTCCTGGATCTCGCCGACGAGGTCGACCCCCACGACGATCACCTCTACGCCGAGATCGCCGCACTCGGCCCGGACCAGGAACGCGTCGCCGCGCTCGCGGACCTCGCCGCCGACGCCGCCTTCACCCCGGGAGCCGCAGCCGAGGCACTGGTCGCGGACCGTCACCGTGCCCGCCGCCTGGAGCTGACGGCGTCTGCCCTGGCTCCGGCGGCCCTCCACCTGGTCGCAAGGCTCGCCGCCCAGGTGGGCGGCGAGGGCACGGTCGCCGACCCAAACCCGGGCTGCGGCGATCTTCTGCGCGCGGTGCTCGCCGGTGCCGACGGCATCGATGTCCCGACCGCGCTCGTTCCGTCAGGGCACCGTGCTGCTCGACGGCGGCTGGCCGCGCACGGCTGGACCCCCGCCACGCTGGACGCCGACGGCTCGACGCCCCTGCCGCCGTCGGGCGCCCTCGTGGTCACCCAGATCCCCAGCACCGGGACACCCGAGCTGAGCGATCTCGAGGTGCTGCGACGCGTCGACGAGATCGTGCTGGGCCTGCACCCGCACCAGCGGGCGATCGTGATCGGGCCGGCGAGCGCCCTGGCCGAGGCCACGGACGCCCGCACCGAGGCCGTCCGGTCGGCCCTGCTGCGCACCGACCGGCTGCGCGCGGCCCTCGTGCTGCCGCCCGGACTCGTGACGGACCGGTCCCGGCAACGTCTCGGCCTGTGGGTGCTCGGCGCCCCGCCCGACGTCTCGATCGCCGACCGCTGGACCATGGTGGCGGACCTGTCCGACCAGCCCTTCGACGAGACCTTCGCACGCGGCGTCGTCGACGACCTCCTGACCGACATCGAGGCGTCCCTGGGCGGGCTCGACACCGTGCGAGCCCACTCGTTCCGGTTCGCGCGCTTCGTCAAGGTGGCCCAGCACCTGGCCCGCGGCGGGAGCCTCGTCGAACCCGGGCAGCCGGTCGCCCGTGGCTCGTTGGACGACGGCGGTGCCGCGGCAGTGCGCATCACCGAGCTGACGGCCATGCTCGACGGCGGCACCCGCCCCTCGTTGGGCGCGCGCGTCGAGCGGGGCGAGGCCGTCCAGGTGCGGCAGGCGGGGCTGGGGGCGCTCGCGGACGAGCGCCGCGTCCGGAGGGTCCCCGGCAACCGCCTCGACGCGGCGCACGTGGTCGATGCGCCCGAGCGTGACCCTGAGCTGACGCGAGTCCTGGGTGTGGACGAGCTGACCGGATCCCGACCGTGGGGGTCGCGGGGCATCGACACGCTGCTGTTCGCCGAGGCGTACCCGTCGGGACGGCTTACGGAGCCGGGCGACGTCGTCGTTACCTCCACGCCGCACCCGGCCGCCGCTGTCGACCACGACGGCTTCTCCGTGGTGGAGTCGCCCGCGTGGGTGCTGCGCGTGACCCGCCGGCCGAAGCGGGATGACGGCGCGTGGCCTGGCGCCGTCGTCGTGCCGGGGATGGTGGCGCGCGACGTGGGCGCGCAGGCACCCGGGGCGAAGCGATGGCGGGCCTGGGAGACGCGGCTGGTGTCCGAGGACCAGGCCGACGAGGTCGCCCGTGTGCTGCGTGCCGCGGACGCGCGTGCCGCCGCGGCGCGGCGCGAGCTGGCACACCTGGACGAACTCGCGGAGGCGCTGTGCGACGGCGTGGCCGCGGGTGTCGTACGTATGCGCTTGGATGAGACCACCCACCCCTGAGGAAGGACTTGTCTGTGCCACCGAGGAAGAAGGCCGCGACACCGTCTGTCGCTACTGCGACGACGATGAAGGAGCTGAAGGACACGCTCTGGAAGGCCGCGGACAAGCTGCGCGGCTCGATGGACGCGAGCCAGTACAAGGACGTGATCCTGGGGCTGGTGTTCCTCAAGTACGTCTCGGACGCCTTCACCGAGCGGCGCGAGGCGATCCTGGCCGAGTGCCTCGCCGACGGGCTGGAGCCGGAGGATGCCGAGCCGCTGCTGGAGGACGTCGACGAGTACCGTCGCGCCGGCGTCTTCTGGGTGCCGGTGCGGGCCCGGTGGGAGTACCTGGCCCAGCACGCCAAGGGGCGCGTGGCGACCCTGGACGAGCCGGACGCGTCGATCGGGCAGCTCGTCGACGACGCGATGGCGCACATCATGGGCGCCAACCCCAGCCTCGCCGGGACGCTGCCGACGATGTTCAACAAGGACAACGTGGACCAGCGTCGTCTCGGCGAGCTGGTCGACCTGTTCTCCTCGGCGCGGTTCACCGGCGTCGGGGGAGACGGGCAGAAGGTCTCCAAGGCCCGCGACGTGCTCGGTGAGGTGTACGAATACTTCCTCGGGAAGTTCGCCGCCGCCGAGGGCAAGCGGGGCGGCGAGTTCTACACGCCGCCCGGTGTGGTGCGGGTGTTGGTGGAGATGCTCGAGCCGTACTCCGGCCGCGTGTACGACCCGTGCTGCGGGTCTGGCGGCATGTTCGTCCAGGCCGAGAAGTTCCTCGAGCGGCATGGCGCCGACCCGCAGGCCATCAGCGTGTACGGGCAGGAGCTCAACGAGCGCACGTGGCGCATGGCCAAGATGAACCTCGCCGTTCACGGGCTGACCGGCGAGCTCGGGCCGCGGTGGGGCGACACGTTCGCCCGTGACCTGCACCCCGACCTGCAGGCCGACTACGTGATGGCGAACCCGCCGTTCAACATCAAGGACTGGGCGCGGAACACGGACGACGCGCGATGGAAGTACGGCGTGCCGCCGGCCGGCAACGCGAACTATGCGTGGATCCAGCACATCCTGTCCAAGCTGGCGCCGGGCGGGTCCGCGGGCGTGGTGATGGCGAACGGGTCGATGTCCTCGAACTCCTCCGGCGAGGGAGAGATCCGGGCGCAGCTCGTCGAGGCCGACCTGGTGGCGTGCATGGTGGCGCTGCCGACGCAGCTCTTCCGGTCCACGGGGATCCCGGTGTGCGTGTGGTTCTTCGCGAAGGCCAAGGGGGAGCGGGCCGGCGAGGTGCTGTTCATCGACGCCCGGAACCTCGGACACATGGTCGACCGTGCCGAGCGGGCGCTGTCCGACGAGGATGTCGCGAAGATCGCGGGGACGTATCACGCGTGGCTCGGGTCGCCGTCCGCTGACGGGACCGAGTACGCCGACGAGGCCGGGTTCTGCTACTCGGCGTCGTTGGGTGAGATCAAGGATGCCGGCTACGCGCTGACGCCTGGGCGGTATGTGGGCGTGCCGGAGGTCGAGGACGACGGCGTGCCGATCGAGGAGAAGATCGAGAAGCTGACCGGCGAGCTGTTCGCGCAGTTCGAGGAGTCGGCACGGCTGGAGAAGGTCGTCCGCGAGCAGCTCGGGAGGGTTCGTGGCTAAGTGGCGGACGGTACCCCTGAGCGAGGTTGTTGGACTTCAACGTGGATACGACCTTCCGAAGGGGGCGCGTCGCGAGGGCCCTATTCCGGTAGTCGGATCCGGTGGGATTTCTGGGCTTCATGACGAGGCGCGGGCAGCCGGTCCAGGCGTCGTAGTTGGACGCGCGGGCGCATCCATCGGCAATGCGGTGTTCGTAAAGGGTGACTACTGGCCGCTCAATACAACGCTCTTCGTTCGCGATTTCCGCGGTAACGATCCTCGATGGGTGTTCCATTGGTTCAAGACGTTTGACTTCACTGGGTTCAATTCGGGTGGTGCGCAGCCGATGTTGAACAGAAACTACATATCGCACCTCCCCGTGCGCTTGCCGGATCCCGAAGAGCAGCGGGCGATCGCCGACGTCCTGGGCGCCCTCGACGACAAGATCGCGGCCAACGCCAAGCTCGCCACCACCGCCGATGAGCTGGCTCACGCCGAGTTCACGAACGTAGCCGTCGGAGCGATGGATCGGTCGAGGACTTTCGCCGATGTGGCAGAGATCGGCGGCGGAGGTACTCCGAAGTCCAAGGTCGAGGAGTTCTGGGGTGGCGCCGTGCGCTGGCTGACGCCCACCGATGTCACGGCACTCGCGGGTCCCTACGTCAGCGACACGAGTCGAACGATCACGGAGGCAGGGCTGCAGTCGATCTCGTCCTCCCTTTACCCGGTCGGCAGCATCTTCATGACCTCGCGCGCGACGATCGGAGCGTTCGCGATCGCCGAGAGGCCGATGGCGGTGAACCAAGGGTTCATCGTGGTTCAGCCGCACGACCCAGGTGTGCGCTACTGGCTGTTCCACGAGATGCGGAGTCGCGTGGGCGAGTTCAAGGACCACGCGAACGGGGCGACCTTCATGGAGTTGTCGCGGGGCAATTTCAAGAAGTTGTCGGTCCGGCTGGCTTCGCCGGACGTGATGCGCGGCTTCGACGAGTTCGCGCAGCCCCTGCATGTGCGAGCGAGTGCCGCACTTGCCGAGAACGCGCGCTTGTCCGCCACCCGCGACGCCCTCCTGCCGGCCCTCATGTCGGGCAGGCTCCGGGTCGAGGAGGCTGCGGAGGTGGCCGGCCTGTGACCCGCCGCGTTCGTCTGGTCAGCGGTCCGGTGAGTCCAGGATCCGTTGCTCGTGGCCCCGTACGGCAGTTGCCTCGAACCACGACCTCGAAGAAGAGCTCGACGGCGCGAAAGTCGAAGGCATCGAAACCGGGACAGGTTCGCTGTCGTTGCGGTCGGCAGTCCCGCGGGAGAAGAGCGGACGTCTACCGGCACACAAGAATCGGGTCACCAAGCAGTGGTGCGCCGGCGGGCAGGCACCGAAGCCACCCGCTACCACGAAGCCCGCGGGAGCCGCGAGCGTCGCGACGCGTGCCGCCGTTGTGCCCAGTGCGAATCGCAGGGCGAGATGTAAGTGTGGTCGGGAGTTCGTCCGTGAGAGCGTGGGCGCCATTCCTCCGCACCAGGACGCCGACGGGCGCGGCTGGTGCCCATACGGCGGCACGATGCCGTCGACACCGAGGCAAAGGCGGGCAGGGCCGCAGCGAGGAAGCGGGTCACCTGTGTGTCATGCGGGCGTTCCTTCACGGCGGAGGATGACCACAGGTTGCCCTGGCACCTCGACGACGGCGGTGTCCGCGCCTGCAAGCGATCGACCAAGGTCGTCAACGATGCTGAACCAGCGTGCGTGGTGCGGCGCCGCCGGGTAGGGAAGGTCAGCGAGAAGGTGGCCTCGCAAGGCAAGCGTCCGTCCTCGGACCTCACCCCGGAGCAGCGACGGGAGATGAAACGCGAGCGGAAGCGTGCCGACCGCGTCGAGATGGCGATGCTCGAGCTCGATACGCGGCACCGCGCGACGACCTCGAGTTCGGCCCGGGCCGTGACCCGCGTGTCTACGGCGGGCTCTCCCAGAACCGCAGGTCCCGCTACTGATCCCTGGCACCAGTCGAGGAATTGCCGATGCACGAGCCATGTCCTGCCGCTACCGTGGGGAGTCCACATCCCCCACGCCTCTCCACGATGATGCGCAAATCGGGGGATCTTCGCTGTCCAGGACGGCGCGGATGAGCGCGCAGCCGACACACGGCGCGGACGGTGCCGTCGAGTTCGACCCCAACCAGCGGCTGCCTGGTCCATGGTCCGCCGTCGTCGTGCTCCTCCTGGCGCCGCTCGGCCTGACTGCCGGGCAGGTCTCGGAGACTGCGGCCCTGATCGTCGCGGCGGCCTTCGTCGCGGGATTCCTCGTCATTGTCAGCCACGCGGCGTTACTGGACGGTCCGCCGCAGCCCGCCGCGCCTCCGGAACCCGGTCCGGCGCCGATGCCAGAAGTGCGGCCGGAACCGGATCGACGGGTCCCGGTGAAGAGCTACAACTGCAGGATCTGCGGCAAGCCCCTCACCAGGGAAGAAAGCAAATGGGCCGGTGTCGGCACCACCTGCATCACGAGGTACGGACCAAGGCCTCTCTACCGCCCGAATCCGGACTACGACCGTTGGGTCGCCGAGATGGCCGAGGCGCGCGTGGCGCAGGCCGCCGCCGAGGCAGAGCGGAAGGCCGCCTATCAACACGCGTTGGAACAGCATGCGGTGCGGCTCGAGGAGTGGGAGGCCGAGCGTTGGACCGCCGAGGCCCACGCTCGACGGGTGCGCAGGCGTCGCACGACCGCGTACGGCATACCCAGTCTGGCATGGGCGCTGACGGCACTCCTCGGGCTCGTCGTCTGATGGCTCGGTGACCAGCGGCGTCAGTGGCGGATGCCAGATTGTGACCTGGATCAGCGACGTCTCGGGAGGTAAGGGGTTCACGCATGGGTAAAGTCGAGCGTAGAGTCATCGCTGACGGCGACCAGCACGAGATCGCCTGCGCGGTGCGAGCGGACTGCGTGACTTCCCCGGTCGCGAAGTTCCTCGACGACCTGGAGTGCGGTCTCGTGGATCCGGCGTCGGCGCCGGATCTGGAGCCGGACGAACAGATCGGGCACCGCGTGTGGCTCCACGCGGCGTTCGAGCGGTTCGCAGAGGAGGGAGACGTGCCTGGGCCGAACAGTCACAATCAGTTGCGCGACGGCATCTGGGAGATCAAGAGGTTCAACCTGCGCATCGCCTTCTTCGACACCGACGGGTGCGGAGGGTACGACCCCAAGATCAACTTCGACGGTGCGGGGCTGTGGAGCCCGCCCGAGTGGCCTGAGTTCGACGAGTACATCCGGCTCGCGACGGCATTCGTGAAGCCGCCGAAGCGGCGACCGACCCCGCCTCGCGAGATCGCGTTGGCGAAGAAGGTACGAGACGAGGACGTGAACCATGACCGGCAGGGATGAGTTGGAGCGCAGCGCCGCGCGGCTCGCCGTAGACGCTGTCGCAATGATGAACCGTGCACGCGAGACCGCCGGCGTCTCCCAGCGCGTAATCGCGACGCGACTCGGTGTCGGCGAGAGCCGTGTCTCGCAGATCCTCCACGGAGATGGGAACGTGCGGATGGCGACGCTTGCGCGGGTGCTGCGAGCCCTCGGCTACCGTGTTCGGCTCGACGTGCAGCCGGTGGACCCGGACGCACCTGTGATCCCACGACGCGCCCCCCGGCGTCGGGGGCGCCCGACGAACCGGGTCTCATGGGAGCAGAGCGTCACACTCACGAGCGTTCCCGACACGGTGCCGTCGGCGTGGTCCACCGCCCCGGTGACGGTGAACGATGTTCGCTGAACCGACGCACCTGGTGTTGGTCAAGTCCGAAGGCACGCGACGTCAGTACCCGTTCGCGGATCGAGTCGAGGTGCAGCTCCACCTGAACCTGCAGGCTCCTGGGGATGGCCACCCGAACTACTGGTTCGTCGAGGCCGACGTCACCGTTCGCGCGCAGGAGTCTGGTGAGGACCAGTACGAGGGTGGCTCCGCCTACGGCGTCACCCTGGGGGACGGCGAGACACCCCCGCCCCCCGACCTCTTCGCGGCCGTGTGGCCCCACCTCCGCGCTGATCTCGTCGCCCAGTGCGCGCGGGTCGCGGGCCAGTCACTGTCTTTGCCGGTGAGCTTGAAGCCCGAAGCACTGCAGGTGAACCGACCGACGAATGAATGACCCGTGTACATCGATGTCGATTTCGACTTCCGGACCGACTCGGGTGGCCGGGACCCTGGCACGTACAGCGCGACGCTCCGGCGCTACCACCAGTACCTGTGGAGCAAGCCGCTGCCGGACGGGCGGCCCTTCGTTCTCGACGCCATCACGCCGCACAGTTATCTCCACCACCGGTCGGAGGCCGGTGAGTTCTGGCTCGCCAGCGACTCGGTCCTGCAGACCTTCACCTCGTGGACGTCGACCCGGGGCCTGGTTGCCGAGATGCCTCCGGAGTACATCGACTGGGTCAACACCATCACCTACACGATCGGCGGCATGCTGCTGTTCCCCGGCAACCGCGTCGACGGGAAGATGTCGATCAACGGCGCGCGCGGCTTCACCCGGAAGATCGCCGACCGTCTCGACCTGACGTTGGAGTGCATCCGTCGGCACTACCGAGGGGAACCGAGCCCGCTCGATGCCGTCCTCGCGCGACACGCCGACTTCTTCGACCTGTTCACCGACTTCGACGGCTACGTCGAGTTCTTCCTCCTCCAAGACCTCGTGGCTGACGGCGGTGCGAGCCTCCGGTTCTTCATGTCGTTCGACGACTTTTCGACACCGTCCGTTCCACGCGATGTCGAGACGTACTCGGAGTTCCTGGAGCACACCACCGACTTCGTCCAAGCCCCGCAACCGGCGAATCGCCACCTGGTCACGGGGCGACGACTGATACACCCCTTATCGACGCGCCTCGCGCACAGGACACCTGCGTCCGTGACGATGGCTGCAGACGCACCCGACGACCAGGGGAGACACCGTGCACCACCCGAGCGAAGCCGACTGGGAACAGCTCGCCCGCGAGCATCTCGCCGAGTTCGGCTGGGCCCCGCTGGAAGGCAAGGCCATCGCGCCCGGAATGACCTCCGCCGTCGGGCACCCCGGATATGACGCGCTGGGGGAGCAGCCGCAGCGAGAGAAGCGGTCCGAGCTGGCGATCCCGTCGCGGATGAAGTCCGCGCTCCGGCGGCTCAACCCGGACGTGCCGCGGGAGCATCTCGACCAGGCGCTCGTCGAGATCCTGCGCCCCAGCTCGCAGGACGCCATCACCGAGAACAAGCGCATCCACGACTACCTCACCAGCGGTTACCGGATCACCTACACGGCCGACGGCACCGAGTTCCACCCGACCCTGCGCCTCGTGTCGCAGCACGAGCACGAGAACGAGTGGCTCGCCGTCAACCAGGTCACCGTGATCGACGGTGACGTCGAGCGGCGCTTCGACCTGGTGCTCTACCTCAACGGCATGCCCGTGGTGATCGTCGAGCTGAAGAACGCCGGCAACCGCCAGTCCGACGTCGCCGCCGCCCACGCGCAGCTCGCCACCTACGTGCGCGAGCTGCCGATGGCCTTCCGCTTCTGCGTCCTCACCCTCGTCAGCGACGGCGTCATCGCCAAGTACGGCACGCCGTTCACCCCGCTCAACCACTACGCGCCGTGGAACGTCGACGACGACGGTCGCGTCGTCGGCCCCGACGGCTACCCGGAGCACAGCGGCCACCTGCACCTCGTGCAGGACGACGGACTGCCCGGCCAGGTGGAGCCGGCCACACCGCTCGAAGTCACCCTCTCCGGACTGTTCAACCCTGAGCGGTTCATCCAGCTCCTGCGCGGCTTCGTCGCCTTCGACGCCGACGAGGACGGCCTTGCCAAGCGCGTCGCGAAGCCCCACCAGTACTTCGCCGTCACCAAGGCGATCGGCGAGACCGTCCGGGCCGTCGACGGCGACGGGCGAGCGGGCGTCGTCTGGCACACGCAGGGGTCGGGCAAGTCGATGGAGATGGAGCTGTACGCCGCGGCCGTCGCCCGGCACCCGGCGCTGCTCAACCCGACCATCGTGGTCATCACGGACCGCACGGACCTCGACGACCAGCTCTACGAGACGTTCGCCCGGTCGGAGCTCCTGCCAGAGAGCCCCCGCAAGGTGATGCGCCGCGCCGAGCTCCGCGACGAGCTGACCAACCGGCGCACCGGCGGGATCTACTTCACCACGCTGCAGAAGTTCGGCCTCACCAAGGCCGAGAAGGACGCCGGCGCGAAGCACCCTGTGCTCTCCGACCGCAGCAACATCGTGCTGATCGTCGACGAGGCCCACCGCAGCCACTACGGCGACCTGAACGGCTACGCCTGGCACCTGAAGAACGCACTGCCGAACGCGACCCTCATCGCGTTCACCGGTACGCCGATCTCCGAGCACGACCGGGACACCGAAGCGGTCTTCGGCGACGTCATCGACGTCTACGACCTCACGCGGGCAGTGGCCGACGGCGCCACCGTGCCCGTGTTCTTCGAGTCCCGGCTGGTCAAGGTCAAGTTCCCGGGCGACGTCGACCTGGCCACGATCGACGCTGCCGCCGACGAGGCCACCGTCGGGCTCGACGACGCCGAACGTGACCGCATCGAGAAGTCGGTCGCCGTCGTCAACGCCGTCTACGGCGCGCCTGCGCGGCTGAAGACTCTCGCCGAGGACCTCCTCGACCACTGGGACGCGCGCCGCGACGCCGTCGCCGAGAGCGTGCGGCCGTCGTCGGACGCTGTGGCTGGCGAGGGCGCACCGGGCAAGGCGCTCGTGGTGTGCTCCACCCGCGAGATCTGTGCCCGGCTCTACGAGCAGATCGTCGAGCTGCGGCCCGACTGGCACTCCGACGACCTCACGACGGGTGCCGTCAAGGTGCTCTACTCCGGAACGCCCAAGGATCCTGAGCACATCGCTCAGCACGTCCGACGGCCCAGCGCGAACGCCGCGTTGAAGAAGCGGCTCAAGGACCCGGACGACGAGCTCGAGATCGTCATCGTCAACGACATGCTGCTCACCGGCTACGACTCGCCGTCGCTGCACACGCTGTACCTCGATCGGCCGTTGAAGGGCGCGCTGCTCATGCAGACGCTCGCCCGGGTGAACCGGACGTTCCGCGGCAAGGACGCCGGGCTGCTCGTGGCCTATGCGCCGGTCGCCGAGAACCTTGCCTCGGCACTCGCCGAGTACACCATCCAGGACCAGGCGGAGAAGCCCGTCGGGCAGTCGGTGGACGATGCCGCCGACGTCGCACGGGAGCACGTCGCACAGGTCGCCGCGCTGGTCGACCCCAGCGGGTGGCGCGAGGTCTACGCTGCCAGGCGCGGGTCCCGACGTGCGGGCATCGACGCCACGATGCACGCCGTCGCCTACCTGCGCAGCCCGCAGACCCCGGCGAACCGTGTCGAGGGGGACGGCGAGCCCGTGGGTGACGCGTTCCGACGTCTGGCTCCGGCGCTCCGACGGTCCTGGGCGCTCGCCGGCAGGCACGAGACGCTGCAAGGGCTGGCGGACGACGTCCGGTTCTACGAGGCCGTCCGTGTCTGGATGGGCAAGTTCGACGCCGAGGAACGCCAGTCCTCCGGCGAGCCCATCCCGGACGAGGTACAGCGACTGCTGAACCAGTTGACCGCGACGGCCGTGGACGCGGAGGACGTCGTGGACATCTACGATGCGGCGGGACTGTCACGGCCACGGCTCGACCAGATCGACGCGGACTTCCTCGCCAAGGCGAAGGAGGCACCGAACCCCCAGGTGGCGATCGAGGCGCTGCGGGCGCTGATCACGTCCGAGTCGCGTGCGGCGACGAGAGGAAACTTGGTCCGGCGCCAGATCTTCTCCGCCCGGCTCGCCGAGCTGATGATGCGCTACACGAACTCCAACCTGACCTCGGCCGAGGTGATCACCGAGCTCGTGGCGATGGCACAGGAGGTCGCAGCCGAAGGAGCTCGTGGCGAGAAGTTCGACCCGCCGCTGGACCATGACGAGCTCGCTTTCTACGACGCTGTCGCCACGAACGAGTCAGCCGTGGAGATCCAGGGAGACGCCAAGCTCGCGGAGATCGCCAGGGAACTCGTGAAGGTGATGCGCCGCGACATCAAGACCGACTGGACGGTGCGCGACGACGTGCGCGCCAAGATGCGTTCGTCGATCAAGCGGCTGCTCATCAAGCACAGGTACCCGCCGGACAAGCAGCCCGAGGCCATCCGGCTCGTCATGACGCAGATGGAGGCGCTGGCGCCTCGCGACGCGGCCTAGGGCCGCACATGCTCTCTGCACTGCTTGCCCTCGTCGTCGGGCTCGTCGCGATGTGTGTCGTCATCAGCTGTGGGATGTTCGTCGTCGCGTGCGCGAGTGTCTACGTGCCCGCGGACTGGGATCAACGGCGAGACAACCTCCTTCGACGCCTGCTGCAAGAATTCGGGATGGGGAGGGGTGTCGACCACACCGACTGGCGCCTGCGGCGCCTCTCCGTGCTCCTTCCGCGCCCTGACCTTCAGCGCGTGCCGGGCGTTCCGAGCGACCGTGACCTGCTCACCCCTGCGGTGCTGCGGATGAGCCGTGGCCGCCTGTTACCTCACGAACTGCGGGCGACGCATCGGTATGCAGAGATCCTGGGGCTGGAAGCACGGCGCCGGATCGCCTCGTGGGCGAGGTCGCGCACTCGGGTCGACCATGTCCTGCTCCTGTGGAGACCGATCTGTTGGCTGGCCGTCGGGCACTTCTGGTCAGTTGGTATCCGCCGCGAGCTGGTACCAGCGGCTCTGAGGCTCGGCGCTCGCGCGGCCTCCATGGCGGGTGCATGCGGCATCGCGGGCGTCGTGATCGCGTTCCTCGTCCACTACATCGGCGGAGGCTCTGCGACGGCTAATGCCCTGACGTCGCTCCTCGAACTTGTCGGCACCTGGATGGCCGGAGGAGCTGTCGTCGGTGTCCTCGTGGTGCTGGCCACAGAGGTGCGTGCAGTGTGGCGACAGCTGCTCGATGTGACGGGTGCATCTCGCCGTCGGGCCGTCCTGGCATTGTGCTGCATGAGCATCGTGCTGGTGATGGCCTCAGCGGTCTCCACGTTCGAATTCCCCGCATCGCTCGGCGCCTGGCAGGCCGACGCCCTGGCGTTTCTGCTGGATTCGGTACCGGACGACCTCATGGTGGCGGGAGGGGGCGTCCTTTTCGGCGTGCTGATGCTATGGGTGGCGACCCGGGCACTGCGCCGGGCGGCGCATCGCACCCTCACGCTGCCCGGCAGAGTCTCGGCCGGAACCTGGAGTGCCCTGTTCGTGATCATGGTCGCCGTGTCGTTCGCGGCCGTCGTGGCCCCAGGATCACGCGGCTTCGTCTGGCTCGGGTATTCGATGGTCATCATCTTCGTGCTCGGCTACGTCGCTTGGACCGTGCTGCATCTGCGAGCACACGTCAGTCGGGTTCGTGCACTCAGAGCGCTCGGCGTGGCGGTGGAGCGTAAGTGGTACAGCACCACCTACTTCCGCAGGGTCCGGACGCGGTGGGAGCAGCTCCACCGCTCCCATCCGAGCGAACTGAAGATGGCCCCCTTCGACGTGGACGGGACGTGAGCCAGCGTCTCCCCAGCTGACCCCGACAGCCGAGTATCCAGGTCCGGACCGGTATGGATGCCCATACCGGTCCGAACCTGGATACTCGGCGACCGAAGGGGAGGGTCAGAAGAAGCGGGCGTACGCGCTCGTCGTGAGGAACGGCGGGAACTCGTCACCCATCGCCACCTCGCGGAAGATCGCCGCGGCGTCGTCGAGACGGTCCCCGCTCGACCGCGGAGCGGTCCGCAGGAACTCCCGCAGCATGGCGTCGCACAGCGCTCGGGTGATCGTCACCCCGTCGGCCGTGACGGTCCCGGAGTGCATCCACTGCCACACCTGCGACCGGGAGATCTCCGCCGTGGCGGCGTCCTCCATGAGGCTGTCGAGGGCCGCAGCCCCGGCACCTCGCAGCCACGAGGCGATGTACCGCACGCCCACGGAGATGTTGGTCCGCAGGCCCTCCTCGGTGATCGTCGCACCCTCGCGGCGGGCCGAGGCCACGTCGAGCAGCTCGGCCTGACCCACCGTGACGTCGTCGCGCAGCCGCTCCACCTGGTTCTCGCGCTCGCCCAGCACCGCGTCGAACGCCTCGCGGGCGATCGGGATGAGGTCCGGGTGCGCCACCCAGGAGCCGTCGAACCCGTCGCCGGCCTCGCGCTCCTTGTCCGCGCGGACCTTCGCGAACGCCTGTTCCGTGACCTCCGGGTTGCGGCGGTCGGGGATGAAGGCGCTCATGCCGCCGATGGCGTGCGCCCCGCGGCGGTGGCAGGTCGCCACGAGCAGCTCGGTGTAGGCGCGCATGAACGGCGCCGTCATCGTGACCTGCGCCCGGTCGGGCAGCACGTAGGAGTCGCCGCGGTTGCGGAAGCACTTGATGACGCTGAACAGGTAGTCCCAACGCCCGGCGTTGAGGCCGGCGCAGTGGTCGCGCAGCTCGTAGAGGATCTCCTCCATCTCGAAGGCGGCGGGCAGCGTCTCGATGAGCACCGTCGCACGGATGGTGCCGCGCGGGATGCCGAGAGCCTCCTGCGCCAGCTCGAAGACCTCGTTCCACAGCCGCGCCTCACGATGTCCCTCGAGCTTGGGCAGGTAGAAGTACGGCCCGCGCCCCCGCTCGATCAGCTCGGCGGCGTTGTGGAAGAAGTACAGCCCGAAGTCGACGAGCGACCCGGAGGCAGGCTGCGTCGAGCCGTCCGTGCCCGTGTAGGCCAGGTGCGACTCGAACAGGTGCCAGCCCCGCGGCCGGAAGACGATCGTCGGCATCTCGGTCAGCTCGGGCGTCCGCAGCGCGTACCGCTTGCCGGGCGTGCGACCCCCGTCCGACGACGGCGCCTCGAACGTCAGCTCGCCCCGGATCGCGTCGCGCAGCGCCCGCTGGCCGGTGATCACGTTGGACCAGGTGGGGGACTGCGCGTCCTCGGCGTCGGCCAGCCACACCTTGGCGCCGGAGTTGAGCGCGTTGATCGTCATCTTCGGGTCGGTGGGCCCGGTGATCTCGACGCGTCGGTCGGACAGCCCGGGAGCACCGGCGGAGCCGGCCACCCGCCACGAGAGGTCGTCCCGCACGGGGCGGGTGACGGGCAGGAAGTCCGGGTCGGCGCCGTCGGCGATCTCCCGGGTGCGCCGCTGGCGGGTGAGCAGCAGCTCGCAGCGGGCGTCGGCGAACTGGTCGTGCAGCAGGGCCAGGAACTCCAGCGCCCGCGGGGTGAGGATCTCCTCGAAGCCGGGCTCCAGGGGGCCGACGACGTCCATGGTGCCCTCGGCGACGGTGGCGGAGTCGGACAGCGCGATGCCGCGGGGCGGCGTCGGCGCGTGCTCGGGTGTGCGGGGGCGGTCGGTGATCGTGGTCATGGTGTACCTCCGGAAGAACGGGGTGAGTCAGAACTGAGCGGCCTCGGTGGAGCCGGCGAGGGCGAGGGTGGCGGCGTCGGGGTTGAGCGCCGTGGACACGCGGTCGAAGTAGCCGGTGCCCACCTCTCGCTGGTGCTTCGTGGCGGTGTAGCCGCGGGTCTCGGAGGCGAACTCGGCCTCCTGCAGCTGCACGTAGGCCGTCATCTGCTCACGGGCGTAACCGTGGGCCAGATCGAACATGGAGTGGTTGAGGGCGTGGAAGCCCGCCAGGGTGATGAACTGGAAGCTGAAGCCCATCGCCCCGAGCTCGCGCTGGAACTTCGCGATCGTGTCGTCGTCGAGGTGCTTCTTCCAGTTGAACGACGGCGAGCAGTTGTACGCCAGCATCTGGTCGGGGAACTCGGCCTTGACGGACTCCGCGAACTTCTTGGCGAGCTCGAGGTCCGGGGTACCGGTCTCCATCCAGATGAGGTCGGCGTACGGGGCGTAGGCGTGGGCACGGGTGATGCAGGGCTCGATCCCGTTGGTCACCTCGTAGAAGCCCTCGGCGGTGCGCCCGCCCGTGAGGTAGGGCCGGTCGCGCTCGTCGACGTCGGAGGTCAGCAGGGTGGCCGCCTCGGCGTCGGTGCGGGCGATGATGACGCTCGGCACGTCGGAGACGTCGGCCGCGAGGCGTGCCGCGTTGAGGGTCCGCACGTGCTGCTTGGTGGGGATGAGCACCTTGCCGCCGAGGTGGCCGCACTTCTTCTCCGAGGCGAGCTGGTCCTCCCAGTGCACGCCGGCCGCGCCCGAGGCGATCATCGACTTCATGAGCTCGTAGGCGTTGAGCGGTCCGCCGAACCCTGCCTCGGCGTCGGCCACGATCGGCGCGAGCCAGTTGCGCGTCGGCGCCCCGTTCTCCTCGACGTCGATCTGGTCGGCGCGCAGCAGTGCGTTGTTGATGCGGCGCACGACCGCGGGCACCGAGTTCGCGGGGTAGAGCGACTGGTCGGGGTAGGTCTGCCCGGACAGGTTCGCGTCGCCGGCCACCTGCCAGCCCGACAGATAGATCGCCTTGAGGCCGGCCTTGACCTGCTGCACGGCCTGGTTGCCGGTCAGCGCACCGAGCGCGTTGACGTAGTCCTCGCTGTGCAGCAGCTCCCAGAGGACCTCGGAGCCACGCCGGGCGAGGGTGTGCTCCTCGGCGACGGACCCGCGCAGCGCGACGACGTCCTCGGCCGAGTAGTCGCGCACGACGCCGGACCAGCGCGGGTCGGTCGCCCACCGCTCGGCGAGCGTCGCCGCGGTGGTGACCTGGTCGCCCGGGCGGGTCTCCCGGGTCGTGGTGCCGTTCGTGGAGCCGGTCTCGAGCGTCGCGGTCATGATCGTGCCTTCCGGTCGTGGTGCCTTCGTGGTGCAGCAGTGCCGTGGTGTGCGGCGACCTGCCCTCGAGAACGACTCTGCGCCCTGCGCAAGCCCTCCGGCCAGGATTCGTGAGAAGAAGTATCAGCATTCTTCTGCTTCCCAGAAGCAGTGGTCCATGTCACGCTGGACCATGGCCATCACGACGACGAACCGGACCGGCGCGGCGCCCCCGACGGCGCTCCCGGCGGGAACCGAGCCTGACGCCCTGACGATCGGCCGGCGCATCCGGCACCTGCGGACGCGCCGGGGGATGACCCTCGGCGAGCTCGGAGACGCCATCTCACGTGCACCGTCGCAGGTCTCCATGCTGGAGAACGGCAAGCGCGAACCGACGATCGCCCGCCTGCAGGCGGTGGCCCGCGCCCTCGGCACCAGCGTCGACGACCTGCTCTCGCCGGAGCCGCCGTCGCGCCGCGACGCACTCGAGATCGAGCTGGAGCGAGTGCAAAGAGGCCCCCTCTTCTCCGCGCTGGGCGTTCGCCCGGTGCGGGTGGGCAAGTCGCTGCCCAGCGACGCGCTGGAGGCGATCGTCGCGCTGCAGGCCGAGCTGGAACGGCTGCACCGCGAGCGCGCGCTCACCCCCGAGGAGGCGCGCCGCGCCAACACCGAGCTGCGGGCGGACATGCGCGCGCAGGACAACTACTTCCCGGACCTGGAGATCGTGGCGCGCTCCCTGCTGGACGACGTCGGGCACACGCGCGGCCCGATGCCGCAGCGGGCCGCGGTCGACGTCGCCGCGCACCTGGGCTTCTCGATCCACTACGAGCCGGACCTGCCCCAGTCGACGCGTGCGGTCATCGACCGGCGCAACCGGCGCGTCTACCTGCCGAGCAACGGCATCCGGGGCCGCTCGGACGCGCGGTCGGCCCTGCTGCAGGCGCTCGCCTCGCACGTGCTCGAGCACGCCGAGCCGGGCGACTACGCGGAGTTCCTGCGGCAGCGGGTCGAGGCCAACTACCTGTGCGCGGCGCTGCTGCTGCCGGAGCGGGACGCCGTCAAGCACCTGCGCGAGGCGAAGGACGCCCGGGCGATCTCCATCGAGGACCTGCGCGACGCGTTCGCCGTGTCCTACGAGACGGCGGCGCACCGGTTCACCAACCTCGCCACGCGCCACCTCGGCATCGGCGTGCACTTCATGAAGGTCCACGAGTCGGGCGCCATCCACAAGGCGTACGAGAACGACGGCGTGCGGTTCCCCGCGGACGCGCTCGGCACGGTGGAGGGCCAGCACGTGTGCCGGCAGTGGACGGCGCGGGTCGTGTTCGGGATCCAGGACCGGCTCAGCCCGTACTACCAGTACACCGACACCCCGACGGGGACCTACTGGTGCACCTCCCGCGTCTCGGACACGCCGGACGGCCGGTTCTCGGTGAGCGTGGGCGTGCCGTACGCGCAGGTCAAGTGGTTCCTCGGCCGGGAGACGACGGCGCGGTCCACCTCACGCTGCCCGGACGACTCGTGCTGCCGCCAGCCGGCGCAGCCCCTGGCCGAACGGTGGGCGGGCCAGGCGCTCCCCAGCGCCCGCCCGCACGCCTCGATGCTCGCGGCGATGCCGTCCGGCGCGTTCCCCGGTGTCGACACCACCGAGGTCTACGAGTTCCTCGAGCGGCACGCACCGGCCGCGGAGCACGACGGCGAGCTCTCGCCTGGCGTGACCCGGCCCCTTGGATAGCATCGAGTCCACCAGGTCACGGTCCACGTCCCGACGTAGAACGAAGAGGTACATGACCGACGTCGCTGTCTCCGACCCGCAGGTCCTGGAGGCCGTGGAGGGCCTCCCCGCCGAGCTGCAGGGCCATGTGCGAACGCTGCTGGAGGCATACTCCGCGGAGGATCTCGGCGAGCGGGAGGCGCGCGACGTCGTCGGCGCCGCCGTGTCGACGGTCCAGCTCGTGTCGCGCCGTGAGCCCGGCCAGACGCTCGTGCAGGTCTTCACCCCCACGCTCCGTGAGGACGGCTGGACGTCGCGCCGCACCGTCGTCGACGTCTGCACCGACGACGCGCCGTTCCTCGTCGACTCCGTCGACGCGGCCGTCGCCCGGCACGGCTCCACGCTCCACCTGCTGCAGCACCCGGTGCTCGCCGTCCGGCGCGACGACGACGGCGAGCTGCTGGAGATCGGCGCCCACGGCGGCCGTCTCGAGTCGTGGATCCACGTGGAGACGGAGCGGATCGCCAGCCAGGAGGAGCGCGAGGCGCTGGTCGCCAGGTTGCGCGACGTGGTCGCGGACGTGCACGCGTCGGTCGACGACTGGTCCGCGATGCGCCGGGCCTGCCTCGACATCTGCACCGACCTGCGCGTGCAGCCGCCGGGGACGGTCGACCCGGCCTCGGTCGCCCCCACCATCGAGTTCCTCACCTGGCTGGCCGAGGACCACTTCACGTTCCTCGGCTACCGCGAGTACACCCTCGACACCCTCGACGGCGAGGACGTGCTGCGCCCGCTGCCCCACACGGGGCTGGGGATCCTGCGCAAGCCGACCTCCGCCGTCGTCCACCTGCGCCCCGAGGCGCGACGCACCGCGCGCGAGCCGCGCCTGCTCACCATCACCAAGGCGAACTCCCGGGCGACGGTCCACCGCGACGTGTACCTCGACTACGTCGGCGTGCGCACCTTCGACGCCGACGGGAACGTCACCGGAGAGCGGCGGATCATCGGGATGTTCACCTCCGCGGCGTACGCCGCGTCGGTGCTCACCCTGCCGATCGTCGCGCCGAAGGTGAAGGCGGTGCTGCGGGCCTCCGGGTTCGCGCCCACCTCCCACTCCGGCAAGGACCTGCTGCAGACCCTGGAGCAGTACCCGCGCGACGAGCTCTTCCAGGACTCGGCGGAGCACCTGGCGGAGGTCGCCGGCGAGGTGACGCGTCTGCGGGAACGCCGCCGGACCCGCATCTTCCTGCGGACCGACGAGTTCGGGAGGTTCGTCTCGGCCCTGGTGTATCTCCCGCGGGACCGCTACAACACCACGGTGCGCCTGCGCGTCGAGGCGCTGCTGCGCGAGGCGTTCGACGCGGAGCGGGTCGAGCACACGACGCGGGTGGACGACTCGCCGCTCGCCCAGCTCCACTTCGTCGTGCGCGTCCCGCGGGACGCCGCGATCCCCGCCGTGGACGAGGCGGAGCTGCAGCGCCGGCTCGAGGACGCCATCCGCACCTGGGAGGCGGCCGTCGTCGACGAGCTGCACCACGTCCACGGCGAGGAGGGTGCGGCGGAGATCCTCGGCCGCTACGGCTCGGCCTTCCCCGAGGCCTACAAGGAGCAGGTCACGCCGCGGGCCGCCGTCGGCGACATGTCGCGTCTCGACGGGCTCACCGAGGACCATCCCATCGCCGTGCACCTGTACAGGCCGGAGGGGGACGACCCGAGCGTCCGCCGGCTGACCCTGGCCTCGTTGCGCGAGCACCGGCTCACCCAGGTGCTGCCGCTGCTGACCGACCTCGGCGTGGACGTGATCGACGAGCGGCCGTACACGATCAACCTCCAGAACGACGAGACGCGGCACATCTCCGACTTCGGACTCACCGTCTCCGACCCCGACCTGTGGGGCGACGACGCCACCGCGGCGGCCCTGGAGGCGACCTTCTGCGCCGTGTGGTCCGGCGCCGCCGAGAGCGACGCGCTGAACGCGCTGGTCCTGCGCGCCGGGCTGTCGTGGCGGGACATCGTCGTCCTGCGGTCGATCGGGCGGTACCTGCGTCAGGCCGGCTCGGCGTTCTCGATGGAGTACATCGACGCGGCCCTCATCGCGTACCCGCAGCTGGCCGCCGACCTGGTGCGCCTGTTCGCCGTGCGCTTCGACCCGGAGGCCGAGGGCGACCGTGCCGAGCGGGCGCAGCAGGCGACCGACGCGCTGCTGGCCGCCCTGGACGACGTCGCCAGCCTCGACCACGATCGCATCCTGCGCTCCTTCGTCGGCGTCGTCGACGCCGTCTGGCGCACCAACTTCTACACCCGCGACGCCGACGGCGAGCCGAAGCCGTGGGTGTCGATGAAGCTCGACTGCGCACGCGTGCCGGGCCTGCCGCCACCGCACCCGATGGCGGAGATCTGGGTGTACTCGCCGCGGGTCGAGGGCGTGCACCTGCGGTTCGGCAAGGTGGCGCGCGGCGGGTTGCGCTGGAGCGACCGGCGCGAGGACTTCCGCACCGAGGTGCTCGGCCTGGTCAAGGCGCAGATGGTCAAGAACGCCGTGATCGTCCCGACGGGGTCCAAGGGCGGGTTCGTCGCCAAGCAGCTGCCGGACCCGGGCGACCGGGCGGCCTGGCTCACGGAGGGGCAGGCGGCCTACCGCACCTTCATCCGGGGGATGCTCGACATCACCGACAACCGCGAGGGCACCGAGGTGGTGCCGCCGGACCGGGTGGTGCGTCACGACGGGGACGACCCGTACCTGGTGGTCGCCGCGGACAAGGGCACGGCGGCCTTCTCCGACATCGCGAACGAGATCTCGGCCGAGTACGGCTTCTGGCTCGACGACGCGTTCGCCTCCGGCGGGTCCGCCGGCTACGACCACAAGGCGATGGGCATCACGGCCCGTGGCGCCTGGGAGTCGGTGAAGCGGCACTTCCGCGAGCTCGGTCACGACACCCAGACGCAGGACTTCACGGTGGTGGGCGTGGGGGACATGTCCGGGGACGTGTTCGGCAACGGCATGCTGCTCTCCGAGCACATCCGGCTCGTGGCCGCGTTCGACCACCGGCACGTCTTCGTGGATCCCGCCCCGGACGCCGCGGTCTCCTTCGCGGAGCGGCGGCGGCTGTTCGAGCTGCCGCGGTCCTCGTGGGACGACTACGACCGGGACCTGATCTCGGCCGGTGGCGGCGTGTTCCCGCTGTCGGCCAAGTCCGTCCGGGTGACGCCGCAGATGGTCGAGGTGCTCGGTCTCGACGAGAGCGTCACCAGCCTCACGCCGGCCGAGCTCAAGAAGGCCGTGCTGCTGGCGCCCGTCGACCTCCTGTGGAACGGCGGCATCGGGACGTACGTCAAGGCTTCCACCGAGACGAACGCCGAGATCGGCGACCGGGCGAACGACGCGATCCGCGTGGACGGTGCCGCACTGCGTGCCCGGGTCGTGGGGGAGGGCGGCAACCTCGGCGTCTCCCAGCGGGGCCGGGTCGAGGCGGCGCTGGCCGGCGTCCAGATCAACACCGACGCGATCGACAACTCGGCCGGTGTCGGTACATCGGACCACGAGGTGAACATCAAGATCTTGCTCGGCGACGTGATGCGGGACGATCGGCTGGAGATCGACGAGCGCAACGAGCTGCTGCAGTCCATGACCGACGAGGTCGCGGAGCAGGTGCTCCGCGACAACTACGAGCAGAACGTGCTGCTGGGCAACTCGCGGGCCAACGCCGCCGAGATGCTTCCCGTGCACGAGCGGCTCATGGAGTGGCTCGAAGGCCGCGGCGAGCTGGACCGCTCCCTGGAGTTCCTGCCCGACGGCGTCCAGGTCGCCGAGCGCGTCGAGCAGCAGCAGGGGCTGACCCGCCCGGAGTTCGCGGTGGTCGTGGCCTACACGAAGCTCGCCCTGAAGGCGGACCTCACCGAGACGGACCTGGCGGACGACCCGTGGTTCGCCCGCACGCTGGCCGAGTACTTCCCTCAGGAGGTGCGCGACCGCTACGCGGGGGACCTCGCGGACCATCCGCTGCGGCGCGAGATCGTGGTCAACGCCGTGGTGAACTCGATGGTGAACCGGGGTGGCATCACGTTCGCCTTCCGTGCGGCGGACGAGACCGGCGCGCCGACGGAGCAGATCGCGCGGGCGTTCGTCGCGGCCCGGGAGATCCTCGACCTGCGCGGGTTCGTCACTGCCGTGGAGGCCACCGACAACGTGGTGGCGGCACGTGTGCAGACCGATCTCTACCTGGAGCTGCGTCAGCTGCTCGACCGGACGGCGCGGTGGTTCGTGCAGCACCGGTCGGACCGGGTGGACGTCGGTCAGGAGATCGAGGCGTACGCGGATCCCGTCCGCTCCTACGCCGCCCGGCTGGACGACCTGCTCCAGGGCGCCGAGCTGGAGCGCTTCACGGAGCGGGTCGCCAGCCTGGAGGCGGCGGGCTGCGGCCCGGAGCTCGCGCGGCGGGGTGCCGGCCTGCTCGGTTCGCTGCCGCTGCTCGACGTGGCCGAGCTGGCGTCACAGCGCGGCTGGGAGCTCGACCAGGTGGCGCGGACCTACTTCACGTTGACGAGCCGGCTCGGTGTGGGGGACATGCTCACCAACGTGTCCGGTCTGGCGCAGGACGACCGGTGGGACTCGATGGCCCGCGCCGCGCTGCGCGACGACGTCTACGCGGTGACCATCGCGCTGACGGCCTCGGTGCTGGACGGTACCGACTCCGGTGACGCCGCGGAGCGGATCGAGCGGTGGCTCGAGGGTGGGGGCGCACCGGCGCTGCGGGCGATGGACGCGCTGGCCATGGCGCGCGCCGTGGACCGGCCGGGTATCGCCACCCTCTCGGTGGCGCTGCGGCAGCTCCGCTCCCTCGTCCGGTAAACAAGCCCCCCCGAGCGTTGTGGGCGCGATTTCTGGGCCGGATATGGGCGCATATGGCGCATATCGGGCCAGAAATCGCGCCCACAACGTTCTGGGGCGGGTCAGGCCTCGAGGAGCAGCGCCTCGCCCTGGCCGCCGCCGCCGCAGAGCGCGACGGCGGCACGCGAGCCACCGCGCCCGGCCTCGCGGCCCCGCGCGAGCTGGTGCGCTGCGTGCACGGCCAGGCGCGCACCGGACGCCCCGATCGGGTGGCCCAGCGAGATGCCGCCGCCGTGCGGGTTGACGATCTCGGGGTCGATCCCGAGCACGCGCGTCGACACGGCCGTCACGACGGCGAAGGCCTCGTTGATCTCGACGTGGTCCAGGTCCTGGGGCGTCCAGCCCTCGCGGGCCAGCGCCGCGCTGATCGCGCGGGCCGGCTGGGAGTGCAGGGAGGTGTCCGGCCCGGCGACCTGGCCGGCCGAGCGCACCGTCGCCAGCACCGGCACCCCGGCTGCCTCGGCACGGTCGCGGGTGGTCAGCACGAGCGCCGCCGCGCCGTCGGAGATCTGCGAGGAGTTGCCCGCGGTGAGCGTCCCGTCGGAGGAGAAGGCGGGCCGCAGCCGGGCGAGGCCGTCGGCGGTCGTGTCCGGGCGCACCCCCTCGTCGGAGGAGACGACGACGGGCTCACCGCGTCGCTGCGGTACCTCGACCGGCACGATCTCGTCGGTGAGCACCCCGTCCTTCACGGCGCGGGCCGCCCGCTGGTGGGAGGCGGCCGCGATCTCGTCCTGCTCGGCGCGCGAGACGAACACCTCACCGGAGTTGTGCTGCTCGGTGCTCAGGCCCATGGCCTGCCCGTCGAACGCGTCCGACAACCCGTCGCGCGCGACGGCGTCGAGCAGGGTGGCGTCACCGTAGCGGAACCCGGCCCGCGCGCCAGGCAGCAGGTGGGGGGCGTTGGTCATCGACTCCTGCCCGCCGACCAGCACCGCCGACGCCTCACCGGTGCGCAGCAGGCGCGCCCCGTCGACGACGGCGGTGAGCCCGGACAGGCAGACCTTGTTGACGGTCACGGCGGGGACGTCCATGGCGATCCCGGCGGCGACGGCGGTCTGCCGGGCCGGGTTCTGACCGGCGCCAGCCTGCAGCACCTGGCCGAGGATCACCGCGTCGACGTCACCGGCGACGTCGCCCGCCGAGGCGAGAGCGGAGCGTGCGGCCACCGCGCCGAGCTCGACGGCGGACAGCGCGGTGAGCGCGCCGCCCAGGCGTCCCTGGGGGGTGCGGGCGGCGGAGACGACGACGACGTCGTCGGGGCGCGCTTCGGTGGTGCGGGTCATGGCTGAACCTTTCGGGACGGGGCGAGATCGGGGTCGATCCGCAGCGGGGCACCGGTGGCGGCGACGACCTCGTCGGCCGTCACCCCGGGGGCCAGCTCGCGGAGCAGCAGGCCGTCGTCGGTCACGTCGATGACGGCCAGGTCGGTGATGATGCGGTCGACGACGCCGCGTCCGGTGAGCGGCAGCGTGCACTCGGCGAGGATCTTGGGCGATCCGTCGCGGGCGGTGTGATCCATGAGGACGATCAGCCGCCGCGCACCGTTGACGAGGTCCATCGCGCCGCCGGGGCCCTTGACCATCTTGCCGGGGATCATCCAGTTGGCGAGGTCGCCGGTGGCCGAGACCTGCATCGCGCCGAGGACGGCGGCGTCGATCTTGCCCCCGCGGATCATCCCGAAGCTCGTGGCGGCGTCGAACACCGAGGCGCCCGGCAGCAGCGTCACGGTCTCCTTGCCGGCGTTGATGAGGTCGGCGTCGACCTCGTCCTCGGTCGGGTAAGGGCCGACCCCGAGGAGCCCGTTCTCGGACTGCAGCACCAGGTGGCGGCCGTCCGGCACATGGTTCGGCACCAGCGTGGGCATCCCGATGCCGAGGTTCACGTACGAGCCGTCGGTCAGCTCGGCGGCGGCCCGTGCCGCCATCTCGTCCCGGGTCCGGCCGCGGCGTGGCGCGTCGGTCTCCGGGCCGGGGCTCGCTGCCGGGGTCGACGGCGCCCCGGCGGGACGGGTGGTGCGCTTCTCGATCCGCTTCTCGATCTCCGTGCCGACCGGCACCACGCGGTGCACGTAGACGCCGGGCAGATGGATCTCGTCCGGGTCGAGCTCGCCCGGCTCCACGAGCTCCTCGACCTGCGCCACGCAGACGCGCCCGGCCATGGCGGCCTGCGGCGCGAAGTTGCGGGCCGACCGGTGGAACACCAGGTTGCCGTGCCGGTCGCCCTTGGCGGCGTGCACCAGTGCGAAGTCCGTGCGGATCGCCTCCTCGAGCACGTACTCGGTCTCGGAGCCGTCCGGCGCGGCGGGATCAGCGAAGGTCCGCACCTCCTTCGCGGGTGAGGCGACCGCCACCCCGCCGTCGGCGTCGTAGCGTTGCGGGAGGCCGCCGTCGGCCACCTGGGTGCCGACCCCGGCGCGGGTGTAGAAGGCGGCGATGCCGGAACCGCCGGCGCGCAGCTTCTCGGCGAGCGTTCCCTGCGGGGTGAGTTCGAGCTGCAGCTCGCCGGAGAGGTAGCGGCGAGCGAACTCCTTGTTCTCGCCGACGTAGGAGGCCGTGATCCGGCGGATCCGGTCGGCACCGAGCAACAGGCCCAGGCCCCAGTCGTCGACGCCGCAGTTGTTGCTCACGACCCACAGGTCGCGCGTGCCGCGGCCGAGCAGCGCCTCGATGAGGGCCATCGGGTTGCCGCAGAGCCCGAAGCCGCCGACGGCGAGCGAGGCTCCGTCGGGGACGTCGGCGACGGCGTCGGCCGCGGAGGCGAGCACCTTGTCGGGTCCCGGGAGCGGGGCGGTGGGCATGGCAACCTCCGGCGTCGTCGTCGACAGGGCACGTCTTGCGATCGTCCTCCGATGGTCACAGGCGCGCGATGTGCGCGCAACGCTCGTTGAGGCACACCCGGTGTGCGCGCACGCACATCCGTCTACCGTGGGGGCATGCCGACGCCGTCCGCCGACCACCTGCTCGTCCTGCTCGCCGTCGCGCGCACCGGCCGGTACACCGCCGCGGGCGCCGAGCTCGGGGTCACGCACACCACGGTGGCGCGGACGGTCGCGGCCCTGGAACGCAGCCTCGGCGACCGGGTCCTCGTCCGCGGCACCGACGGGTGGGAGCTGACCGCCCTCGGCGAGCGGGCGACGCGCGCCGCCGAGGCCGTCTCGGACGCCGTCGGGCGCCTGGTGGCCGACGACGGCGAGACCGACCCCGTCATGGGGGTGGTCCGGATGACCGCCACCGATGCGTTCAGCGCCTACGTGGTGCCGCCCGCCGTCGTCGGGCTGCGGCGCGACCACCCCGACCTGACCGTCGAGGCCGTCACCGTCACGCGGCGTCCGGCCCAGCACCGGTCGGGTGTCGACATCGAGGTGGTCGTCGGCGATGCCCCCGCACCGCGTGCGCAGGTGGTGCCGCTCGGCGAGTTCGAGCTCGGGATGTACGCGTCGCGGGACTATCTCGCCGAGCACGGCACGCCGCGGACCGTCGCCGAGCTCGCCGGGCACGGGCTCGTGCACTTCATCGACTCGATGCTGCAGGTCGACGACCTGGACACCCCGCGCCGGCTCGTCCCGGGCATCCGGGACGCCATGACGTCCACCAACGTGTTCGTGCACGTGGAGGCCACGCGGGCGGGCGCCGGGGTCGGGTTCGTGCCGTGCCTGGCGGCCGACCGGCACCCGGACCTCGTCCGGCTGCTGCCGGACGAGGTCCGTGACCGGCTGCCGTACCGGGCGCTCGTGCACCCCGAGTCCTGGCGCCGTCCCGCCGTCGCAGCGGTCCTGGTGGCCCTGCGACGGCAGGTCGAGATGCAGCGGGACGCGCTGCTGGGCCGCTGAGCTCAGTGCTCCTTGCGGTCCTCCTCGTCGCCGATGACCGTGGTGACCTCGTCGGGCAGGTCGTCCCGGTTCATGTCCGGCCCGCGGTCCTGCTTGGCGTCCCAGCGCAGCGTCAGGGCGCCGAGCGTCGCAGCGACCACGGAGGCGATGAGGATGGCCGCCTTGGCACCCAGCGTGTGCTCGGAGCCGTGCCCGAACGACAGCTCGGAGATGAGCAGCGACACGGTGAAGCCGATGCCGGCAAGGAACGCCACCGGTAGCAGATCCCGGACGCCGATGCCCGGGGGCAACCGCAACGGTGTGACGCGTGTGACGAGCCACGTGGTGCCCAGCACGCCGATCAGCTTGCCGATCACGAGCCCGCCGACGATGGCGATGACCACGGGCTGGGAGAGGATCTCGACCGGACCACCGCCATCGACCAGGTCGACCCCCGCGGAGAAGAAGGCGAAGAGCGGGAGCGCCAGGCCCTGCGACCACGGCTTGACCGCTCGCTCGTAGTGGTGGGTCCGGGTCTCGGTCTCGCCGTGGATCGGGCGGGCGGCGGCCGCGAACCCCATGAGGACACCGGCGATCGTCGCGTGCACGCCCGAGGCGTGCATGAACGCCCAGGCGACGACGAAGAGCGGGACGAGGATCCACCACCGCGGACGCCGCGTACGGATGTACCAGGCGAACACGGCGACGACGACGAGCGAGCCGCCGAGCCAGGCGCCGTGGATCGCGTCGGTGTAGAAGACCGCGATGATGATGATCGCCAGCAGGTCGTCGACCACCGCGAGGGTGAGCAGGAACGTGCGGATCGCGACCGGCAGGCCCTTGCCGAAGACGGCGAGGATCGCGAGCGCGAAGGCGATGTCGGTAGCCGTCGGGATCGCCCAGCCGTGCAGCGCGCTCGAGTCGCCCAGGGCGATGACGGCGACCACGTAGAAGACGGCCGGAACGGTCATGCCGCCCACGGCCGCGAGCATCGGCACGCCGGCCTGCTTGGGGCTGCGCAACGAGCCCGCGACGAACTCGTGCTTGAGCTCGAGGCCGACCGTGAAGAAGAAGATGGCCAGCAGCCCGTCCGCCGCCCACGCGGACAGCGACAGGTCCAGATGGATGTGCAGCGGGCCGAGAGAGGCGGGGCCGACGACGGTCTGGGAGAGGGACTCGTAGGCGTCGCGCCACGGGGAGTTGGCGAAGATCAGCGCGACGGCGGCGGCGCCGATGAGGAGTGCGCCGCCGGTGGTCTCCCGGGAGAGGAAGCGCGACAGGCGCCGTCCGAAGGTCTGGTTGTCGACGTCGGTGCTCAGGGGAGGCTCCAGTTCGTTCAGGGCGTGGGTCGAGCCGGCGTCCCAGCCGGTACCGCCGACCAGACTTCCCGGCTCACCACGGACCAGACTACCGGTCGGACGCCGACGGGCACGGGCAGATGAACTCTCGACGACGACTTCGCGACGCGCCGGTCTCGTGACGTCCGTCACGCCGTCGTCGTCGTAGCGTGACGTGCAGGACGCACTCCCTGTGCGTTCTCGGGAGGCCATCTGATGGAGTGCACGCTCCGCGCAGGAGGGCCGGCCCCGGCTCTGCCGCACGACGTGCGCTCGGCCGGTCGCCCGCCCACACCACCGTCCCGCTCTGCGCGAGGAGCACATCGTGGCCACTGAGAACACCAGCACCGACCTGCGCACCTTCGTCATCGACACGTCCGTCCTGCTGTCCGACCCGCGAGCCATCCACCGATTCGCCGAGCACGACGTCGTCCTGCCGGTCGTGGTCGTGACCGAGCTCGAGGCCAAGCGGCACCACGCCGAGCTGGGCTACTTCGCCCGCAGCGCTCTGCGCGCGCTCGACGACCTGCGGATCAAGCATGGCCGTCTCGACGCTCCCGTGCCGATCGGCGACGACGGCGGCACCCTGCGGGTCGAGCTGAACCACACGGACCCGCAGGTGCTTCCCGCCGGGTTCCGGCTCGGGGACAACGACACGCGGATCCTGTCGGTGGCCGCCAACCTGGCGGCCGAGGGACGCGAGGTCACGGTGGTCTCGAAGGACCTCCCCATGCGCGTCAAGTCCTCCGCGGTCGGGCTGCGCGCGGAGGAGTACCGCCACGAGCTCGCCGTGGACTCCGGCTGGACGGGCATGCGAGAGATCGCGATGACGGACGACCAGGTCGGGGCGCTGTACGAGGGCTCCACCGTCGAGCTGGCGTCCCTCGACCCGCAGGTCGTGGCGGAGGCGAGCCCGCTGCTGTGCCACACCGGTCTCGTCATCCAGGGGGCCGGCGGATCGGCGCTCGGACGCGTCACCGCGGACAAGCAGGTGCGGCTCGTCCGTGGCGACCAGGACGTGTTCGGGGTGCACGGCCGCTCCGCGGAGCAGCGGATCGCGATCGACCTGCTGCTCGACCCGGACATCGGCATCCTGTCGATGGGCGGACGGGCCGGCACCGGCAAGTCGGCGCTCGCGCTGTGCGCCGGGCTGGAGGCGGTCCTCGAGCGCCGGCAGCACCGCAAGATCCTCGTCTTCCGCCCGCTGTACGCCGTCGGCGGTCAGGAGCTCGGCTACCTGCCGGGCACGGAGTCCGAGAAGATGAACCCCTGGGCGCAGGCGGTGTTCGACACGCTCGGCGCGCTCGTGTCGCCCGAGGTGGTCGAGGAGGTCATCGACCGCGAGATGCTCGAGGTGCTCCCGCTCACTCACATCCGCGGACGCTCCCTGCACGACGCGTTCGTCATCGTCGACGAGGCTCAGTCGCTGGAGCGCAACGTGCTGCTCACGGTGCTGTCGCGCATCGGTCAGGACTCGCGCGTGGTGCTGACCCACGACGTCGCGCAGCGGGACAACCTGCGGGTGGGGCGGCACGACGGCGTCGCGGCGGTCATCGAGGCGATGAAGGGCCACCCGCTCTTCGCGCACGTCACGCTGACGCGGTCCGAGCGGTCGCCCGTGGCGGCCCTGGTCACGGAGATGCTGGAGTCGCTCGAGATCTGACTGCGGGAAGCGTGCCCGAACCCGCTGTGGGTGCACGACACGCCGCTGACACGAACGGCACAGCGGCGTGTCGTGCACCCACAAGCGGGGGAGGGGTCAGGCCTGCGGGGGGCGGGTCATCGACAGCACGTCGAGCGCCTCGTCGAGCTGCGCCTCCGTGACCTCGCCCCGCTCCACGAACCCGAGCGCCACGACGGCCTCGCGGACCGTCAGTCCCTCGGCCACCGCCTTCTTCGCGACCTTCGCCGCGGACTCGTAGCCGATCACTTTGTTCAGCGGCGTGACGATCGACGGCGAGGACTCCGCGTACGCCCTGGCCCGCTCCGCGTTGGCGGTCAGACCGGCGACCGTCTTGTCCGCCAGCACGTGGGAGGCGTTCGTCAGCAGGCGGATCGACTCGAGCACACCCTGCGCGATGACGGGGATCTGCACGTTGAGCTCGAAGGTGCCGGTCGCGCCGGCCCACGCCACCGTCGCGTCGTTGCCCACCACGCGGGCGGCCACCATGAGCACCGCCTCCGGGATCACCGGGTTGACCTTGCCCGGCATGATCGACGAGCCGGGCTGCAGGTCCGGGATGGCGATCTCGCCCAGACCGGTGTTGGGGCCGGAACCCATCCAGCGCAGGTCGTTGCAGATCTTCGTCACCGAGACGGCGATCGTGCGCAGCGCACCGGACAGCTCGACCAGCCCGTCGCGGGCGGACTGCGCCTCGAAGTGGTCGCGCGCCTCGGTCAGCGGAAGCCCCGTGTCCTCGCGCAGCAGCTCGATGACACGCTGCGGGAAGCCCGCCGGGGTGTTGATGCCGGTGCCGACGGCGGTGCCGCCCAGCGGGACCTCGGCCGCCCGGGGGAGCGCCGACTCCAGGCGCTCGATGCCGTAGCGCACCGCGGCCGCGTACCCGCCGAACTCCTGGCCGAGCGTGACCGGGGTGGCGTCCATGAGGTGGGTGCGCCCCGACTTCACGACGCCGGCGAACTCCTCCGCCTTGGCGGACAGGGCGTCGGCCAGGTGCGCCAGCGCGGGCACCAGGTCCCGCACGACGCCGGCGGTGGCGGCCACGTGCACCGAGGTCGGGAACACGTCGTTCGACGACTGCGAGGCGTTGACGTGATCGTTCGGGTGCACGTCGCGGCCCAGGGTGCGGGTCGCCAGGGTCGCCAGGACCTCGTTGGTGTTCATGTTCGACGACGTGCCGGACCCGGTCTGGTAGACGTCCACCGGGAAGTGCTCGTCGAGCTCGCCGGACGCGACCCGGTCGGCGGCGGCGGCGATCGCGTCGGCGACGTCCTGCTCGAGCACGCCGAGCTCCGCGTTGGCGAGGGCGGCGGCCTTCTTCACCTGGGCCAGCGCCTGGACGTGGCCGCGCTCGAGCGGGGTGCCCGAGATCGGGAAGTTCTCGACCGCACGCTGGGTCTGGGCGCGATACAGGGCTCGGGCCGGGACGCGGACCTCGCCCATCGTGTCGTGCTCGATGCGGTACTCGGTCTCGGGCGCGTCGGCGCCGCCGGCGACGGTGTCGGAAGTCATGCGTCTATCGTGCCGCACCCGCGGCGCGGTCAGCGTGTGAAAGGTGTCACGCCAACGGTTCCTCGCCGACCTCGCCGTCCACGGCCACGAGCCGGGCCGATCCCTCGGCGAGGTCGTACTCGACCCCCACGATCGCCACCCGACCCGCGGTGACCGCGGCGTCCAGCGCGGCCGAGTACCCGCGCAGCAGCCTGACGGTGTGCCGCACGTGCTCGGTGCGCAGGTGATCCTCCAGCGGCACGCCGTCGTGGGAGACCTCGTCCCAGCGGCTCGTCATCCCGGCGATCGACGGGATGACCTTGTCCACCACGGCCCGGACGAAGCCGGGCGGCTGCTCCCCGGTCATCAGGGTGTCCGCCGTGGCCTTCACCGCGCCGCACGAGTCGTGCCCGAGCACCACCACCAGCGGTGTCCCGAGCAGCTCGGTGCCGTACTCGATCGAGCCGATCACCGTGGTGTCGACGACGTGCCCGGCCGTGCGGACCACGAAGAGGTCGCCCAGGCCCTGGTCGAAGATGATCTCTGCCGCGACCCGGGAGTCCGAGCACCCGAACATCACCGTGTGGGGGTACTGCGCCGACGTGAGCTCGGCACGCCGCAGCGACATCTGGGACCGCTCGGCGGGGGAGTCGGTGACGAATCGTGCGTTGCCGGACCGCAGTGCGGTCCATGCCTCGGTGGGGGTCATGCGTCCTCCAGCTCGTGGGACCACGGCGGGTTCGCACCCGCCCGGGAGACTGTCACCGCGGCGACCGCGACACAGCGTGCCAGCAGTGTCTGGACGGTGTGGTGGTCGATCGCGCGCAGCGCGTCGCGCCGGTCTGCGCCGAGCAGCTCGGCCGACCACAGGCCGTCGAGCAGCGCACCCATGAAGGAGTCGCCCGCGCCGACGGTGTCGACCACCTGGACCGACCGGGACGGGACGTGGACCTCGCCCGACGTCGTCACCGCCGTCGCGCCCTCGCCGCCGAAGGTCACGACCACCATGGCCGCGCCGAGATCGTGCACCCAGGCGCGCGCGACGTCCAGCGGGGCGGTCCCGGCGGCCAGCCACTCGAGGTCCTCGTCGCTGACCTTCACGACGTCGGCCAGCCGGACGAGCGCCTCCACGTGCGTCCGTGCGACCGCGGGCTCGCCCATGAGGACGGGGCGGGCGTTGGGGTCGTACGTGATCGTCGACGTCGTCCGCGCGGCCTCGACGAGGGCGCGGACGTCGGAGGCTCCCGGTTCGAGCACCGCGGCGATCGACCCGGTGTGGACCGCCAGCGTGTCGGCGGTGGCGCCTGCGTCGTCGGGCACCTGCCACTCGAGGTCGAACTCGTACGTCGCCGAGCCGCCCGCGTCGAGCGTGGCCTGCGCGACCGAGGTCCGCGGCGCGCCGTCGCTGCCCGCCGTCGTCGTCACGGACGACTCCGCCAGCCAGGCCCGCACCGCGTCCCCGCGGTCGTCCCGGCCGAGCCACGTCGCCAGCCGCGAGTCCCGGCCGAGCCGGCCCAGGGTCAGGGCCACGTTGGCGAGGGAGCCGCCGGGGTGCTCGGCGCTGGAACCGTCCGCCCGGTGCACCACGTCCACCAGCGCCTCGCCCACGGCGAGGACGTGCCGCGCCATCAGTCGTCTCCGGCGGGGCTGGCCGTCGCCTGGGCGGCGGCCAGCCGCTCGCGGGCGCCGTCGAGCCACTCCTGGCAGCGGGCCGCGAGCGCCTCGCCGCGCTCCCACAGGGCGAGGGAGGCCTCGAGCGGTTCGCCACCGGCCTCGAGCCGCGCGACGACCTGGACGAGCTCGTCGCGAGCCTGTTCGTACGTGAGCGTCCCGACGTCAGGGACGTCGGCCTGCGGGGCGGGTTCTGCGTCGGTCACGGGGACAGTCAACCGCACCGCACCGACATGCCGCCCGTCCGTCCGTCCGTCAGGACGCTGTGCCGCGCTCCGGCCCGCTCGGCTCGCATATCCCGTTGCCCCGGGCGGCCCCGACGGCGCACCATCGACCCATGGGTCATCTCGAGGTAGCGCACGTCGAGTACGTGCTGCCGGACGGTCGCGCGCTGCTCGACGACGTCTCCTTCCGCGTGGGGGAGGGCAGCGCGACGGCGCTCGTCGGCCCGAACGGTGCGGGCAAGACGACGCTGCTGCGTCTGGTCACCGGCGAGCTGCTGCCCGACGCCGGCACCGTGACCGTGAGCGGCGGGCTGGGAATCATGCCGCAGTTCGTGGGTTCGGTGCGCGACGACACCACCGTGCGCCAGCTCCTGGCCGGCGTCGCGCCACCGCGGATCCGCGACGCCGCGCGCGCGGTCGAGGCGGCGGAGCAGGAGGTGATGGAGCTCGACGACAGCACCGACGGGGTTCCCGCGCAGATGCGGTACGCGCAGGCGCTCGCGGACTGGGCGGAGGTCCAGGGCTACGAGGCGGAGACGCTCTGGGACGTGTGCACGACGGCGGCGCTCGGCGTGGAGTTCGAGCGCGCCCAGTGGCGCGAGGTGCGCACGCTCTCGGGCGGTGAGCAGAAGCGGCTGGTGCTCGAGGCGCTGCTGCGCGGCCCCGACGAGGTCCTGCTCCTGGACGAGCCCGACAACTACCTCGACGTCCCGGGCAAGCGCTGGCTGGAGGACCAGCTCCGCGCGACCCGCAAGACGGTCCTGTTCGTGTCTCACGACCGTGAGCTGCTCGCGCGCTCCGCCGACCGGATCGTGGCGCTCGAGCCCGGGCCGGCGGGGTCGGACGCGTGGGTCCACGGTGCGGGCTTCGCGACCTTCCACCAGGCACGGCGCGAACGGTTCGCGCGGTTCGAGGAGCTGCGCCGGCGGTGGGACGAGAAGCACGCGCAGCTGAAGAAGCTGGTGCTCACGCTGCGCCAGCAGGCGGCGAACAGCCCGGACATGGCCTCGCGCTACCGTGCGGCGCAGACGCGGCTGCGCAAGTTCACCGAGGCCGGGCCGCCGCCGGAGCCGCCGCGCGAGCAGGACATCCGCATGCGTCTGCGGGGTGGCCGCACGGGCACCCGCGCGGTCATGTGCGAGGCGCTCGAGCTCGTCGGTCTGATGGCGCCGTTCGACCTCGAGGTCTTCTACGGCGAGCGGGTCGCGGTGCTCGGGTCCAACGGTTCGGGCAAGTCGCACTTCCTGCGGCTGCTCGCGGGTGGCGACGTGGCGCACACCGGCTCGGCGCGCCTCGGGGCACGTGTGGTGCCGGGCCACTTCGCCCAGACCCACGCGCATCCCGAGCTGGCGGGGCGCACGCTGCGCGACATCCTCTGGGAGGACCATGCGCAGGATCGAGGCAAGGCCATGGCGGCGCTGCGCAGCTACGAGCTCACGACGGCGGCCGAGCGGCCCTTCGACCGGCTCTCCGGCGGGCAGCAGGCCCGCTTCCAGATCCTGCTGCTCGAGCTCGCGGGCTGCACCGCGCTGCTGCTCGACGAACCGACCGACAACCTCGACCTGGAGAGCGCCGAGGCGCTGCAGGAGGGTCTCGAGGCGTTCGACGGCACGGTGCTCGCCGTGACGCACGACCGGTGGTTCGCCCGCGGCTTCGACCGGTTCCTCGTGTTCGGCCAGGACGGCACGGTCCGGGAGTCGGCGGAGCCCGTCTGGGACGAGGGCCGGGTGGTCCGCGCCCGCTGACCGCCCTGCCCAGCCTGCCCTCGTCCCGGGGGTCAGCCGACGTCGGCGAAGAAGGCGCGCAGGTCGTCGGCGAGCAGCTCGGGGACCTCCATGGCGGGGAAGTGCCCGCCGGCGGTGTGCTCGACCCACCGGTCGACGGTCCCCCACGCGTTGAACACCTTGGCCATCAACGGGTGGGTGTCGAACACCGACCAGGCGGAGGGCACGTCGGCGGCCATGAGCCAGTCGAGCTCGGAGTGGGACGCCTCGTAGTAGAGCTGCGCGCTCGAGGCGCCGCTGCGCGTGAACCAGTACAGGGAGACGTTCGCGAGGAGCTGGTCGCGGTCGACCGCCTCGTCCGGCGTGCGGTGGGCGGGGTTGGCCCAGGTGCGGAACTTCTCGGCGATCCACGCGAGCTGGCCGACGGGCGAGTCGACGAGGGCGGCACCGATCGTGTCCGGGCGGTGGTTCTGCATCGCGAAGTAGCCCTGCTCGGCCGCCTCCTGCGTGCGCACGGCCTCGATCTGTGCGAGCTCGTCCTCGGTCAGCCCGTCGGGGCAGGGGAACTGGTCGCCGACCATCCCGAGCGACCTGCCGTCGCTGCCGACGTGCGTCCCGATCACGCGCTCGGGGTGCAGCGCGGCGAGCCGGCCGGCGACGCCGGCGCCGATGTCGGTGCCGTGCGCGGCGAACCGGTCGTAGCCGAGCCGGGTCATGATCTCGGCGTACGCCTCGGTGGTGCGGGCGACCTCCCAGCCGGTGCCGGACAGCGGGGTGGAGAACCCGAAGCCGGGCAGCGACGGGACGACCACGTGGAACGTGTCGGTCAGCAGCGGGACGAGCCGCTGGTACTCGACGAACGAGCCGGGCCAGCCGTGGCACAGGAGCAGCGGCACGGCCTCGGGGTTCGCCGAGCGGGCGTGCATCACGTGGAAAATCTGCCCGTCGACCACGGTGGTGACCTGCTCGTAGGTGTTCAGGGCCGCCTGCTGCGCGCGCCAGTCGAACCCGTCGCGCCAGTACTCGGCGAGCTCGGCGAGGTAGGCCGGCGGGATGCCACGGCTGAAGTCCGTGCGGTCATCGCGACCAGGCACGGGGTGCGGCCGGCGCGTGCGGGCGAGCCGGTCGCGCAGGTCGTCGATGTCGGCCTGCGGGATGTCGATACGGAAGGGGACGAGTGCGGTGTCGTTGGTCATGACCCCACGCTGTCATCGATTGCGGCAGGGTTTCTTCCGTGATCGGTGGCAGGATCGAGACATGCTCGAGACCTCGGCTCGTCTGCTCCGGCTTCTGTCGCTCCTCCAGCTCCGGCGGGACTGGACGAGCGGCGAGCTCGCGGAGCGGCTCGAGGTCAGCGCACGGACGGTACGCACCGACGTCTCGAAGCTGCGCTCGCTCGGCTACCCGGTCGAGGCGCGTCCCGGCGTCGCGGGCGGCTACCGGCTGTCGGCCGGCACGGCGATGCCGCCTCTCGTCCTGGACGACGACGAAGCGGTCGCGGTGGCCGTCGGCCTCGGTGCCGCGGCGGCTCGTGGTGCCGGTGCCGAGGAGACGTCGCTGACGGCGCTCGCCAAGCTGGAGCAGGTGCTGCCCTCGCGGCTCCGGCGCCGGGTCGAGGCGATCCGCGGCTCGACGAGCGTGGTCCCCGGTCCCGACCCGTCGCTCGACCTGGGGGCGCTCAGCGCTGTCGCCGCGGCGATCCGCGGTCGTGAACGACTCCGGTTCGCCTACCGGTCGCATGCGGGCGCCGAGTCCACGCGTCACGTGGAGCCGTACCGGCTCGTGAGCTGGGGGTCGCGCTGGTACCTGTTCGCCTGGGACCTCGACCGGGACGACTGGCGCGTCTTCCGTGCCGACCGGGTGGTGCCGCGAGCGCCGACCGGTGCGCGGTTCACGCCGCGTCCGCTCCCGGAGGACAGCGTGGCCGAGCACGTCGCCGGGCGGGTACGGCGGGCGACGTGGCGCTACCGCGCACGCATCGAGGTCCACGCCCCGGCCGAGGTGGTCGAGGCGGCGCTCGGGGCGGCGGCCGACGTGGAGCCGGTCGGTCCGGGGAGGTGCCGCGTCGACGTGGGCTCCGACGACCCGGACCGGCTCGCGCTGTGGATCACGCAGCTGGACGCCGACGTGGAGGTGATCGAGGGCCGGGAGCTCGCCGACGCCTTCGCGCGGCTGGCCGCCCGGATGCGGCGCGCCGCGCGCACCGCGTCCGGCTGAGCAGAGCCCGCGTCCGTCAGGGTGCGGTGGCGGTGACCGTCGCGTCGAGGGAGCCGGCCGAGAGCCGGACGTGCACCGGGTCGCCGGTGGCCACCTCCGCCGCGGCACGGACCACCGCACCGTCGCCGCGCTGGACGACGGCGTAGCCCCGGTCGAGGGTGGAGGCGGGCGACAGCGCCCGCACCTGGCCGGCGAGACGGCCGATCTCACCGGCTCCCCTGAGCAGGGCGGCGTCGAGACGGTGCCGCGCGTGGCGCAGGTGCTGGGCGATCTCCGTCTCCCGCGCCTCGACCATCGTCTGGGGGCGGGCGAGCACCGGTCGTGACCGGACGGAGTCGAGCCCGTGCTGCTCACGGGCCAGCAGCGCCGTGACGGCACCGCGGATCCGCTGGCGGGCCTGGACGACGCGCTGGCGCTCCTCGGTGACGTCCGGGACGATCCGTTTGGCGGCGTCCGTCGGGGTCGAGGCGCGGTAGTCGGCCACCAGCTCGACCAGCGGGGTGTCGGTCTCGTGCCCGATGGCGCTGACCAGGGGAGTGGTGCAGGCGGCGGCGGCCCGCACGAGCGTCTCGTTGCTGAAGGGCAGCAGGTCCTCGACGGAGCCGCCACCGCGCGCGACGACGATCACGTCGACCTCGGGGCGGGCGTCCAGCTCGGTGATCGCCTCGCACACCTCGCGCACGGCGTTGACACCCTGCACCGCGACCTCGCGGATCTCGAAGCGCACCTGTGGCCACCGCGCCCGGGCGTTGACCACGACGTCGTGCTCCGCCTTGGACTCCCGGCCGCAGACGAGCCCGACCACCGCGGGTAGGAACGGCAGCGGGCGCTTCCGGTCGGCGTCGAAGAGCCCCTCCGCCGCGAGCACCTTGCGCAGCTGCTCGATGCGGGCGAGGAGCTCGCCGACACCGACCTGCCGGATGGCCGTGGCACGCAGGGACATCCGGCCGGTCTTGACCCAGAACTCCGGCTTCGCCTGCACCACGACGTGGTCGCCGACGTCGGGCTTGCGGTCGAGACCGTCGTAGGCGCGGGTGAGCATGTTCACGGGCAGCGACGCCTCGACGTCGGTGTCGCGCAGCGTGACGAACTGCATCCCGGAGGTCCGGCGGTACGTGTGCTCGACGACCTGTCCCTCGACCCACACCGGGGACATCCGGGCGACGTAGTCGCGGATCTTGGTCGACAGCAGGCGGACGGGCCACGGGCGCTCGGCGGTGGTCTCCGCGGCGCGCTCGGGCAGCGGCAGGGGGGAGGCGGGTCCGGGGCTGGCGTCGGTCACGCGTCCCAGGATGCCGCACACCACCCACAGCGGACGTGCGGCAGGCCGTTCGCGGGCCGTCACAGGCTCTCCACACCTGGCCTCCTAGACTGGTCGGGTGACGACGACTGCTCCGGCCCCCGCACCCACCACCACCAAGCGTGTCCTGCTCGCTGCGCCGCGTGGCTACTGCGCCGGCGTGGACCGCGCCGTGGTCGCCGTCGAGAAGGCGCTCGACGCCTATGGCGCGCCCGTCTACGTGCGCAAGGAGATCGTGCACAACAAGCACGTCGTCGACACGCTGCGCGACCGGGGGGCGATCTTCGTCGAGGAGACGGACGAGGTGCCCGAGGGTGCGCGGCTCGTCTTCTCGGCCCACGGCGTCTCGCCCGCGGTGCGCGAGTCCGCGGCGGCCCGCAGCCTGGACACGATCGACGCGACCTGCCCTCTGGTGACCAAGGTGCACAAGGAGGCCGTGCGGTTCGCCAAGGACGACTACGACATCCTGCTGATCGGCCACGACGGTCACGAGGAGGTCGAGGGCACCGCCGGTGAGGCGCCCGACCACGTCCAGGTCGTCAACTCGCCCGACGAGGTCGACAAGGTCGTGGTGCGCGACCCCGAGAAGGTCGTCTGGATCTCGCAGACCACGCTGTCCGTCGACGAGACGATGGAGACGGTCCGGCGCCTGCGCGAGAAGTTCCCCGAGATGCAGGACCCGCCGAGCGACGACATCTGCTACGCGACCCAGAACCGTCAGGTCGCGGTGAAGAAGCTCGCCCCCGAGTGCGACCTGGTGATCGTGGTCGGCTCGGCGAACTCCTCGAACTCGGTCCGGCTGGTCGAGGTCGCCCTGCAGGCCGGTGCCCGCACGTCGTACCGGGTGGACCGGGCGACGGAGATCGACGACGCCTGGTTCGAGGGCGTCACCACGGTGGGCGTGACGTCGGGCGCCTCGGTGCCGGAGATCCTCGTCGACGACGTCCTGCGCAAGCTCGCGGACCACGGGTACGGCGAGGTGCAGGAGGTCCGCACCGCGACGGAGGACCTGATGTTCTCGCTGCCGCGTGAGCTGCGGGCCGGGCTCAAGGAGTCCGGCGGTTCGGACGACCGCCCGCGCCCGCAGAAGCGGCGTGAGCTGCCGATCCAGCCGGTCTGAGCCTCAGCCGACGGCGGGCCAGAACACCGGCACCAGCGCGACGGTCGCCACGATCACGAGCAGGGTGAGCATCCAGCCGAGGCGCGCGTAGTCGGTGAACCGGTAGCCGCCCGGGCCGTAGACCATCATGTTGGTCTGGTAGCCGATGGGGGACAGGAACGACGCCGAGGCGGCCACCGCCACGGCGATGGCCGCTCCGCGCGGGTCGACGCCGCCCGCGGCAGCCGCGTTGACGGCGATCGGCAGCATGAGCAGGGCGGCGGCGTTGTTCGTGATGAGCTCGGTGAGCACGATCGTGGCGAGCACGAGGCCGAGCAGCACGCCGTAGGGGCCGAGAGCGCCGGCCACCTCCACGAGTCCGCCCGCGATGATCTCGGCCAGGCCGGAGCTCTCCATGGCGGCCGCCAGGCCGAACGCCGAGGCGATGACGAGGATCACGTCGAAGTCGATCGCCCGGCGCGCCTCGGTCACGGTGAGGACCTTGGCGGCGAGGAGCACGGCGGCGGCGACCAGCGCTCCGTCGAGGATCGGCACGAGGCCCGTGGCGGCCAGGACGACCACGGCTGCCAGCAGCGTCACGGGGACCCAGGCGCGTGACGTCGCCACGGGCGGGCTCCCGTCGAGCTCGGCCACGAGGAGGAAGTCGGGCCGGTCGCGCCAGCGGTCCCGGAACCCGGGGTCGCTGACGATGATGAGGGTGTCGCCCAGCCGGATGCGCTCCGTGCCCAGCCGGTTCGCGACGAGCTGTCCGGACCGGTGGATCGCGAGGACCGCGGCCTGGTAGGCGGAGCGGAACCCGACGTCCTTGAGCGTCTTGCCGACGAGGGGCGACCGCTGCCCGACGACGGCCTCGAAGTAGCGGACGGCCGGCTCCTCGAGGTCCAGGACGTGCGCGAGCTCGGTGGACCGCAGACCGGGGGTGTCCTGGAGGTCGACGACCCGGCTCGCGGGGCCGACGAAGTGCAGACGGTTGTCCCCACGCAGGACCGTCTCGGGCCGGACCGGCGCGATGACCGTGTCGCCGCGGTCGACGGAGGCGAGGAACAGTCCCTCCAGGCGCCGCAGCCGTGCCTGCTCGACGGACTTCCCGTCCAGCGGGCCGCCGGGCACGACCTGCATCTCGAAGGAGAACCGCCGGCCCTCCTCCTCGACCTCGGCCCGGGCCGACCGTCGGTCCGGCAGGACGACGGGTGCCATCACCACGAGCACGGCCAGGCCGACCAGGGCGATCGGCAGCCCGACCTGGGCGATCTCGAAGAAGCCCAGCTGTTCGAGGCCGAACGTCGTCATCTGGCTCGAGACGACCAGGGTCGTGGAGGTGCCGATCACCGTCAGCAGGCCACCCATGATCGCCGCGAACGAGATCGGCATGAGGAACTTCGACGGGGCGATGTCGCGCCGCTCCGCCCAGGCGGACACCTGCATCACCAGCATCGCGACGACGGGCGTGTTGTTGAGGAAGGCCGAAGCCGCCATGGTCGGGGTCAGGCTGCGCAGCAGCGGGCGCCGGTAGGTGCCGTTGTCGCCGAGCGTGCGTTGCATCACCGGTGTCAGGGCGCCCGTCTTCTCGACCGCGGCAGCCAGCACGAAGAGGGCGGCGACGGTGGCGGGGGCCGGGTTGGAGAACCCGGAGAAGGCCTCTTGCGGGGTGACCACGCCGAGCACGAGTACGGCGACGGCCCCACCGAGCAGCACCAGCGAGGGCGCGACGCGGCCTCGCACCAGCAGCGCGAGCACTCCCACCACCACTGCCAGCGTCACCCAGGCGTCGACGCTCACGTTTCTCGCTCCACGGAGCGAGAGTACTTGCCCCGGCGGCGTCAGCCCGCCGCAGCCGCGTCGGAGTCGTCCGCAGAGTCCGCGGCGCTGTCCTGGTCCTCGCGGCGCGCGGCCGCCCGCTCGAGCGCCCTGCGGTCCGCCTCGACCAGCGCCTCGAGCGCGGAGTCGGCGCTCACCGAGTCGATCGCGACGACGCCGCCCTCGTCGGCGGCCAGCAGCTCCGGCTTGGTGATGGGGCGCGGCGTCTCCTCCAGGCCGCGCACCTCGGAGATCTCGTCGCGCGCGTCGACGACGTCGAGCTCGACCATCCGGCGCGCCGAGGTGAGCACGTTGCGCTCGAGCGAGCCGACCATCGAGTTGTACGCCTTCGTCGATGCCTCGAGCGAGCGGCCCATCTTGGTCACGTGACCGGTCATCGTGACCAGCCGGGAGTGCAGCTCCTTGCCGACCTTCAGCACGCGCTGGGCGTTGTCCGCCAGCGCCTGCTGGCGCCAGGAGTAGGCCACGGTGCGCAGGAGGGCCAGCAGGGTGGCCGGGCTGGCCAGGATGACGTTCTTGCGCGCCGCCTCCTCCATCAGGGACGGGTCACGCTCCAGGGCCGCGGACAGGAAGGCCTCGGCGGGCACGAACATCACGACGAACTCGGGAGCCTGGTCGAACAGGTCCCAGTACCGCTTGGACGCGAGGTCGTCGACGTGCTTGCGCACGTGCCGGACGTGGGCGGCCATGCGGTCCTCACGCACCTTCGGGTCGTCGGCCTGCTGAGCCTCGAGGTAGCCGAGGAACGCGACCTTGGAGTCGACCACGATGTTCTTGCCGCCCGCGAGGTTGATCACCATGTCGGGCCGCAGCGTCTCGCCGTCGTCGTTGGTGGCCTGGACCTGGACGTCGAAGTCGACCTGCTCGATCATCCCGGCCGCCTCGACGACCCGCTGGAGCTGCAGCTCGCCCCACGCGCCTCGCTCCTGCGAGGACCGCAGCGCCGTGACGAGGTCGTTGGTGCCCTTGCGCAGCTCGGTGTTGACCTCGGCGAGGCTGCGCATGTTCTCGCTGAGGCGCGAGTCGAACTCGATGCGCTTCTTCTCCTGCTCGGCGACCTCGAGGCGTACCTGCTCCAGGCTCTTCCCGATCGGCTCGACGAGGGCGGCGAACGCCTGCTCGCGCTTGGCGAGGGTCTCGTCGCCCCGCACCGCGGACTGCTTGAGCCGCTGCTCGGCCAGGTCGAGGAACTGCTTGCTGCTGGACTGCAGGACCTCCCCGGCCAGCGAGCGGAACTGCTGGGCCGTGCGCTCCTGGTCGCCCTTGACCTCGGCGACCTGCCGTTCGGCGTCCTGGCGGACCTGGGCGAGCTGCTTGTCCGCCTGGTCACGGGCCGCCGCCAGCTCCCGGGCGTGCTGCTCGCGTGCGTCCACGAGCCGGCGCTCGGCCTCCTGGCCGGCCTGCTGGAGCTGGTCGCGCAGGGTGGCGGTCTCGCGTCGTGCCCCGGCGAGGTCGCTCTGCAGGCGTACGGACTCCATCTCCCCGGACCGGTCCTGGCCGGTCGCGCGCAGGGCGTGCCAGAGCCAGCCGACGAGCACCCCCACGCCGAGGGTGCCGAGCGAGAGCAGCAGAGCGGTCGTCGTCTCCATGTGCTTCAGGCTGCCACGCGGCACCGACACCGGTGGGGGAGGCGCTCGGGGAGACGGGCGGATCCGGCGCCGCCGGGACGGCTACGGTGGTCCCGTGACAGCGCCTCCCGACCCCACGCACCGGGGTCCCGACCCGGCCGCAGCGCTCAGCCTGCGCGGCCTGTGGAAGAAGTTCGACGACAAGATCGCCGTCGCGGGGATCGACCTGGACGTGCCGGCCGGTTCGTTCTTCGGGCTGGTGGGCCCGAACGGTGCCGGCAAGACGACCAGCCTGTCCATGGCGACGGGGCTGCTGCGCCCTGACTTCGGCACCGCGCACGTGCTCGGCACCGACCTGTGGGCGCACCCCGACGCGGCCAAGGCCCGGCTCGGGATCCTGCCCGACGGCGTGCGCCTGTTCGACCGCCTGACCGGCGCCCAGCTGCTCACCTACGCCGGCCTGCTGCGCGGTCTCGACCGGCCCACGGTGGCGGAACGCACCGAGGAGCTCCTGGCGGCGATGGACCTCGCCGCGGACCGCGACACCTTCGTGGTCGACTACTCGGCCGGCATGACCAAGAAGGTGGCGCTGGCGAGCGCGATGATCCATGCCCCGCGCGTCCTCGTGCTGGACGAGCCGTTCGAGGCCGTCGATCCCGTCAGTGCCGCCAACATCCGCGACATCCTGCACTCGTACGTCGGCGGCGGAGGCACGGTCGTCGTGTCCAGCCACGTCATGGACCTCGTCCAGCGGATGTGCTCGCACGTCGCGATCATCGCCGGCGGGCACGTGCTCGACGCGGGCACGGTGGACGCCGTGCGCGGCGAGCAGACGCTGGAGGACCGGTTCGTCGACCTGGTGGGCGGTCGGCGAGGGACGGAGGGCCTGGCGTGGTTGCGCACCTCGTCCGACTCAAGCTGAGGCTCCTCGTCAACACGTTGCGGCGCAGCGTGTGGCAGACCATCGGGCTCTGCTTCGCCCTGCTCTACGGGCTGTTCGTCGTCGGTCTCCTCGTGACGGTCGCGATCGCCGGCGGCCGGAACGACCCGGTGCTCACCGGGCAGCTCCTGACCGTGGTGGGTGCCGTCGTCGTGCTCGGGTGGTGGGTCGTGCCGCTGTTCGCGTTCGGGGTGGACGCCACGCTGGACCCGATGCGGTTCGTCACGTTCGCCATCCCGCGTCGCCGGCTGCTCGCCGGGCTCGCGGTGGCGAGCGTGGTGTCCGTCCCGGCGGCGGTGACGCTGCTCGCCGCGCTCGGCACCTCGTTCGCATGGGCGAGCGACCCGCTCGCGCTGCTCGCGGCGCTCGTCGGCGCCGTCGCCGCACTCGCGCTGTGCGTGGTCGGTTCGCGGGCCACGACGACGGCGCTCGCCCCGCTGCTCGACTCCCGCCGGTACCGCGAGATCCTCATGGTCGTGGCGATCGTCCCGCTCCTGCTGGTCGGTCCGGGCATCGCCTGGCTGACCTCCGGAGCCGAGCGGTCCGCCGGTCCGGAGGGCGTCACGGTCACCGCGTCCGGCCCCGAGCCGGCCGTGTTCGACGCGCTGGCCCAGGTGGCCGACGTGGTCGCGTGGACCCCCTTCGGGGCGCCCTGGGCTTTCGCCGGGGCCGTGCACGACGGCGCGTGGGGGCTGCTGCTGGCCCGTCTCGCCGTCGTCGTCGTCACCCTGGGCGTCGCCTGGTGGGTCTGGGACCGTGCACTCGCCCGCGCCCTGGTGAGCCCGCCGCACAGCGGCGCCGGCGGGAAGGTGCGCGGCCTGGGCTGGTTCGGCCGGTTCCCCGCGACACCCACGGGCGCCGTCGCCGCGCGGTGCGCCACGTACTGGTTGCGCGACCCTCGCTACGCCGTCTCGCTCGCGGTGATACCGCTGCTGCCGGTCGCGCTCGCGGCGTTCGGTCTGTCGTCCGGTGCGGGTGTCGGGATGCTGCTCGTCGTGGCGCCGTTGGTCGCCTTCATCCTGGGCTTCGGGATCTCCAACGACGTGGGGTACGACCACACGGCGTTCGCGCTGCACGTGGCCACGGGCGTGCCGGGTGGGGCGGACCGGTGGGGCAGGGTGCTGCCGGTCCTGGTCGTGGGCGTGCCGCTGGTGGCGGCGATGGCCGTCGCGGCCGCGGGCGCCGCCGCGAGGTGGGACGTCCTGCCGGCGCTGCTGGGTCTGTCGCTCGGCGTGCTGGGCGCCTCGCTCGGGACGTCGAGCGCCGTCTCGGCGCGGCTCGTGTACCCCGTGCCGAAGCCGGGGGAGAGCGCCTTCAAGACGCCGCAGGGCGCCACCGTCGCGACGCTGGTGGCGCAGTCGGTGGCGTTCCTGGTGGTGCTCGCGCTCGTGCTGCCGACGCTCGTGCTGGCCCTGGTCGCCCTGCTGGGTGGGGCGACCGGGTTCGGCTGGGCCGCGCTCGCCGTCGGGACCGCCACGGCGGCGGGGGCGCTCGCCGCCGGCACTCGCTGGGGCGCGCGGGTCTACGAACGACGCCTGCCGGACCTGTTGGCGCAGGTCACAGCCTTCCGCTGACCTGTCCCGCGGTGCCCACGCACCCGGGCGTGTCGCACGGACCTGACACACTGGTCGGCGTGAATTCTGCGAGTGACCGACCGGCAGCGACTCTTCCCGACGACTGGACGGCGGTGGCTCCCGGCCTCGCGGACGCTCCACGGCTGAGCGAGCTCCGCGCCCGGCAGGCCGCTCCGCACACCGGGTCGACGGAGGCCTACGTGCAGGCCGTCGAGAACGAGATCGCCGGCCAGGCGTCCTGGACGCGTCGGCACGTCGTGGTGCGTGACGCCGACGGCATCGTCCGTGCCTGGGCGCACGCCCACGACCGGGCGGCGGGCCGCGCGGTCATCGGGATCGAGGTGGACCGCACCGTGGCGACCGAAGTCCAGGAGCGGGTGGCCGCCTGGTGCTACGCGTGGCTGGCGGACGTCGGCGGGGAGCTCGCCCAGGTCCGCGGCCTGGAGGCCACGCAGCTCGACGCCGGGGCTTTCGCCGGCGACGACGTCGTGCGCGGCTGGTTGACCGCGGCCGGCTTCCGCCGCGCGCGCACCTGGTGGCACATGACGCGACCGGTGGAGGCCCACGAGGGGGAGCCCGGAGCGTTCCCCGCGCCCAAGGACGGTGTCACCGTGCGCCGCGTCTCGCAGCACGACAACGGCATCCCGGTCGCCGAGGACGTCAACGCCGTCTACCAGGTCCTGGAGACGGCGTTCACCGACCACTTCAACTCTTACCAGGAGTACTTCACGGAGTTCGTGCAGCGCCTGCGCGAGGACCCGGGGCACCGCTGGGACCACTGGTGGCTGGCGTTCACGGACGACCCCTCCGCCCCCGAGGCGCAGCCGGTGCCCGCCGGTGCCCTGGTGGGATCGGAGTCCAAGCCGGACGCGTCCGGCAGCAGAGGGACCTACATCGACTACATCGGTGCGCTGGCCGAGGCGCGGGGCCGGGGCGTGGCGACCGCGCTGCTGTACGCCGTCATCGCCGACGCGGCCGCCCGTGGCCGTCGCCGGGTGGGTCTGGAGGTCGACGCGGACAGCCCCACCGGGGCCGAGGCGCTCTACACCAAGCTGGGCTGGCACACGGCGTACATCACCGAGTCCTGGCACCGGGACATCACGGTCGAGCCGTGACGGTCGAGGCGTGAGGCCCCGGGCCTGACCGGTCGCGGTGCGGACGATGCGTAGACTGGGCCGACGTGGCACTCACTATCGGCATCGTCGGCCTGCCCAACGTCGGCAAGTCCACCCTCTTCAACGCCCTGACCCGCAACACCGTGCTCGCGGCGAACTATCCGTTCGCGACGATCGAGCCCAACGTGGGAGTGGTGCCCCTGCCGGACGAGAGGCTCGGCAAGCTCGCCGAGATCTTCGGGTCCGACCGCATCCTGCCCGCGACGGTGTCGTTCGTCGACATCGCGGGCATCGTCAAGGGCGCCTCCGAGGGGGAGGGGCTCGGCAACAAGTTCCTCGCGAACATCCGTGAGGCCGACGCGATCTGCCAGGTGACGCGCGCCTTCGACGACGGCGACGTGGTGCGGGTCGAGGGCTCGCAGGACGCCGCCGGCGACATCGAGACGATCTCCACCGAGCTCATCCTCGCCGACCTCCAGACCCTGGAGAAGGCGCTGCCGAGGATGGAGAAGGAGGTCAAGATCAAGAAGGGCGACCCGGTCCTGTTCGCCGCGGCGAAGCAGGCGCAGGAGATCCTCGAGGCGGGCACCACCCTGTTCCAGGGCGCGAAGACCGCCGGTCTCGACCTCGCCGAGATCGCCTCGCTGCAGCTCATGACCGCCAAGCCGTTCATCTACGTCTTCAACACCGACGACGCCGGGCTCGCCGACACCGCGATGCAGGACCGCATGCGCGAGCTCGTGGCGCCGGCTCACGCGATCTTCCTGGACGCGAAGTTCGAGGCGGAGCTCGTCGAGCTGGAGCCCGACGAGGCGGCCGAGATGCTCGCGGAGTCGGGGCAGACGGAGGCCGGCCTCGACCAGCTCGCCCACGTCGGGTTCGACACCCTGGGCCTGCAGACGTACCTCACGGCCGGCCCCAAGGAGGCCCGGGCCTGGACCATCCGCAAGGGCTGGACCGCCCCGCAGGCCGCCGGCGTCATCCACACCGACTTCGAGCGAGGCTTCATCAAGGCGGAGATCGTCTCGTTCGAGGACCTGGTCGAGCACGGCTCGGTCCAGGCCGCCAAGGCGGCCGGCAAGGCCCGCATCGAGGGCAAGGACTACGTGATGGTCGACGGCGACGTGGTGGAGTTCCGGTTTAACGTCTAGCGTTAATGACGGCGTCGACGGTGCAGCGGGCGACCTTACGGAAGCTCGAGCTGATCCATGCGGCGAAGGATGTCGAGGACCTCATGGTCCCGCCCAGCAACCGCCTGGAGCGTCTGGTCGGCGACCGACGCGGGCAGCACAGCATCCGTGTGAACGGGCAATGGCGTCTCTGCTTCGTCTGGAGAGATGGAGGTGCGGACAATGTCGAACTCGTCGACTACCACTGAGGGCGACCTGATCGAGCCGATCCACCCGGGAGAGATCCTGATGGAGGATTTCATCGAGGCCCTCGGTATCACGCAGCACAAGCTGGCTGTGTCCATCGGCGTGCCCCCGCGGCGGATCAACGAGATTGTTCATGGCAAGCGCGGGATCACGGCAGACACTGCGATCCGACTGGCGCGCTACTTCGGAACGTCCGAGGAGCTCTGGATGAATCTGCAGTCACACTACGAGCTGCGGCTCGAGCGGCGCGCTCTGCGCGAGAAGGTCGCTGCAATCACACCGCTAGTCGTCGCGTGACCGGTCGCCTCGTCGTGGTCTCCGGTCTGCCCGGGGTTGGTAAGACGAGCGTCGCCGAGATCGTCGCTGCGCGCACGGGGTCGGTCCATCTCTCCATCGATGCGGTCGAGGAGTCGATCCTTGCCTGCGGTCTGCCGTCAGGGTGGCAGGTTGGCGTCGCTGCGTATGAGGCGGCGCGTGCGATGGCGGAGCAGAATCTGCGGCTCGGTCACGATGTCGTCGTCGATGCTGTCAACGACAGTGAAGAGGCTCGGCAGACCTGGCGGACTGCGGCCACGCGAACCGGTGCACACATCGAGTTCGTGTACCTCATGATCTCCGATGCGCGGGAGCATGAGCGAAGGCTCAGCGGCAGGGATCGCGGTCTCGTCTTCGTCGGTGAGCCGACCTGGACGGACGTTGAGCGCCGGCGCGCTGACGACGCCGCATGGTCCGATGAGGTCGTGGAGTTCGACACGGCAGCGCGGACTGCGGACGAGATCGCAGACGCACTTGCCGCGCGCCTCAGCACGAAATGAGCGCACGATACGGAGGGGGTGAGGTCCGCGCCGAGCCATCGACCTCCCGCCCACGGCCGTGGCGACGGAACCGTGGCCGCCGCACATCTCGCATGCGACCCCACCTGAGCAGCACGTGAAGCGCGTTGGCCGGACGGTGCAGCGGGAAGTGGGGTATGTGGGGCCATGAGGTTCCTCTGACGTTCACCGCTCGGACGGTGCGGGGCGCCTGCGCCGGCGCAGGAGCAGCGAGGCCACGACGGCACCGGCGGCGCAGGGGAGCAGGAGCGTGCTGCTGATCGGCAGGGCGAAGCCGAGCTCGCCCGAGGTGTCCCGGATGAGTATCACGGTCAGCGAGACGGTCACGCCCAGGACCAGCGCGACGAGGGCGAGCACGCCCGCCCCACGGCGACGAGTCGCTATCAGGGCGATGGTCGTCGTCCAGACCAGCGCGCCGAGCACCGCGACCGACACGAGGATGCTCGCGGAGAGGTCGACGGCCGTCGCGACCTGGGCCCCGGTGTACCCGGGGTAGGCGGAGCGCAGATGGGCGGCGAGAAGTCCGTCACCGGTCGCGTCGAGGATCGTCACGAGCGCGACGACGAGGGTCGTCGCGAGCCCGAGGGCGCTCCACCACAGGGCTGCGCGGGACGGGGGCGGTGTGGTCATGAGTTCCTCCTGCGTAGCGCTCGGCTGTTTTGCGAACATGTTCTCAAAATAAAGGAAGACGCCGCCGGTGCGCAACGCCTTACCCGGAGGGCAGCAGGAGCAGGCGGGGCGACGGCTCGTACCGAGAGCGTCGGGAGATGATGGGCCGATGTCACGTGCGCAGCCCGAGACCCGTCGTCGCGGCCGTCCGTCCACGACGTCGCGCGCGGAGATCGTCGCTGCCGCGCGCCGGCTCATCGAGGACGAGGGTGCGGAACGGCTGACCCTCCGGCGTCTCGCGACGGCGATGGGCGTCGGTCCCTCGACGCTCTACCGCCACGTCCGTGACCGGGAGGACCTCCTGGTCCTGGTGCTGGACGACTTCCTGCAGCAGGTGCCGCTGCCCGATCTGCCGCGGGCGCCGCGCGAGCGCGTCGTCGTGGCCGCGGTCGCCATGCGGGACGCGCTCGCGAGCCGGCCGTGGGCGGCGGACGTGCTCGCCGTCGACGGGTTCCTCGGACGGCTCGACGACGCCTCGGTGCGCCTCGTCGAGGTCGTGCTGGCCGCCGCCGTGGAGGCGGGATGTTCGAGCGAGCAGGCCGTGGACCTGTTTCGAGCCCTGTGGTCGCACTGCGTCGGCGAGGTGCTGATCCGCGCGCGGTCCCGGACGACCACGCGCGAAGAGCGGGCCCGTTACCCAGGGTTCGCGTCACGCGACCCGCGGCTGCTGCCGCGCCTGGCGGAGATCGGGACGCGCTGGCCGCACATCGCGGCACGGGACACCTACGCCGCAGGTGTCCGTGCGCTCGTCGACGGCATGCTGCCGCGGCCCGCCGACGGCGCCTGAGGCGTGGCCATGGAGCACGCCTGCAGTCCACCATCGCTTCACCATCGTCGACGGACATCGGGTCTATGACCGCGAGGCCGCGAGATCTTCGGTCCGGCGGGCGCGCGCATTCACCCGCGACCTGCCCGAGACACGAGTCGACCTGTACCCGGGCGGCCAATTCCTCCTCGAGTCCGCGCTCGACGAGGTCACGACGTCCGTGCGCTCGTTCCTCGCAGGGGCGCTGGCCTGATGGACCCCCTCTCGTCCACCGAGCGGAATTGCCGCACAGCAATCACCATTCGCACGACGATCATGTCGTCGACATGTCGGCTGCACCATCTCGACAGCTGTCATGAATGGCAGCGCGCCAATGCGCCCGGCCGATAGCGAGAGTCCATTCCGGTGACGACGGCGAGATACCGCTCGTCGATATCGCGTTCCGGTGCGGACCCGGCCGGTACCGCACCCGCCACGCCGGGGGAGCCCGCCGTTGCCCCTGGTCGCGCCCCGTGCCACGGTGGCAGCGTGAGTCTCGGACGCGGCGAGGTGCGGCGCTTCTGGGCCGAGCTCGTCGGGCCGGAGGCGACGCCCGTCGACCACGCCCTGACCGTCGCCACGACGGTGGCCGGTGCGGTGGTGGCACCGCTCGTCGCCCGGAGGAACGATGCCGGCCGGGCAGGTGCCGTCGCGGCCTGCCTGCTCGCCGTCGACCTCAGCGGTGGTGCCTACGTCAACAACACCCGGGCGTGCGCACGCTGGTACGAGCGTCCGGGCCAGGGCGAGGCGGACCACCTGACGTTCGCCGCGCTGCACGTGCACCCGGCCGTCGTCGCCTGGATCGACCGGGGGATCGGCCGCCGGGTCCCCGGCGTCACCTGGGCCGCGGCCCACTACGCCTACCTCATGGGGTCGACGGCGGTCATCCGGCGCTTCCCGGCCCGTCGGCGGCCGCTGGGCGTGGCCCTCACGGTCGGAGGTCTCGCGCTCGACGCCGCGCTCGGCCCGTCCGCCCGGGCCCCGTGGTTCGCGTGGACCTACTACCCGAAGCTGCTGCTCGGGCACGCGGCGGCGGCCCTGTGGTCGGACGAGGACCTCAGGGCTCCGCTCTCGTAGGCGGATCCGACGACCCGCGGAAATGCGTTGCTCTCACCGCGACCGGGTGGCAACGTCACGGGCATGACCGGTCTCGCTCCGCTGCTCGCCGCCTATGACGACCAGCTCCGCACGGACGCCGAGACCCCGTCGGCGTCGCGAGTGGACCGTCTCGGCCCGCTGTGGCTCGTCACGTTCCCCGGTGGCCGCGGGTTCGTGACCTACCCGGATCTCGGTGGCGCCGACGCGGCGGGCGTGCGCGAGCTCGTCGCGTCCGCGGTGGAGCACTACCGCGGTGACGAGGAGATCGTCCGGGTCGAGTGGAAGACGCGTGGACACGACCACGCACCCGGGCTGCACGAGGCGCTGACCGGTGCCGGGTTCGTCCCGGACGGGACCGAGTCGATCATGGTCGGCCGGACCGAGGAGCTCGCGGCCGTCGACGTCGTGCCGCCCGACGGCGTGACGCTGCGCAGGATCGACGCCGAGGCGGACGTCCGCGCGATGCAGGCGATGGCGGACGAGGTGTTCGGGGACCCGCCGTCGGCCGGGAACGCCGACGCGATCCTGCGCAGGCAGGCGGTCGACCCTGCCATGGAGATCTGGATCGCGGAGGCGGGCGACGAGATCGTGAGCGCGGGGCGGCTCGAGCCCGTCGCCGGCACCGAGTTCGCGGGAGTCTGGGGCGGTTCGACGCGCCCGGGGTGGCGTGGACGCGGCATCTACCGGGCCCTGACCGCTGCCCGCGCCCGGTCGGCGCTCGCGGCGGGCAAGCCGCTGATGCACAGCGACTCGACCGAGCACTCCCGGCCGATCCTGGAGCGGGCGGGCATGGTGAAGGTGTCCACGACGACGCCGTACCGCTGGCGGCGCCACGCAGAGGCGGACCGATGAGCCTGCAGGACGACCCGTTCGACTACCGGGTCACGAAGGACGGCCGGGTCCTCGTCAGCAGGGGCGGCCGGCTGGTGGTCGTGGTCTCCGGGGCGAAGGCGGCCCGGCTGGTCTCGCTCCTGGGCCGGGACGACGCCCAGGACCAGGAGCTCCTCGCGCGGGCCACCGGGAACTACCGCCGCGGCAACGAGAAGCGAGGCCATCGCCCCTGATGGTGCGGGAATTCGGGGTCGATTCCCTTTCCTGCCCCTTCCATAACACCGCCATACTGGTGTTGATGTGATGGAACAGGGTCACCTTGTTTCGCTTGTGTTCCGGTGCGACCGGCGAAATCGTGCGTTGTGCTTCTAGGCAGTCTCAGATCCATAACGATCAACTCGGAAAGTGTCGAGAGGGTGAATAGCATCACTCTCTGCTGGGTACGGTGTGGCGAACACCACGGACCCTCCGAGGGTGAGACCGGACACAGCGCGTCGCGCGCCGGTCGAGCACGACGGGGGTCCTTCCCCTGAGGAGGAAACCCAGTGAAGATCAGGCGAGCAAGCGCAGCCGTCGCGGCCGTCGCCGCGGGCGCCCTGCTGTTCTCGGCATGCTCCAGCCCGGCAGCCGACGACGAGCCCCAGACCGAGGACACCGCTGCGGAGTCGATGGAGACCGAGCAGATCAGCGATCCGTGCAAGGTCGACACCGGCACCACGGAGACCGCGGAGGGTGAGGTCAAGTACTCCGTCGGCGAGGACGAGTTCCTCGGTTACAACACCCTCACGCCGGAGACGTACTCCACGTACAACAGCGCCGTGACCGAGCGCATCCAGGGTCTCTTCTGGTACTTCGGCGTCGACGGCACGATCTGCCACGACGAGAACTTCGGCACCTACGAGGCCATCTCCGAGGACCCGCTGCAGGTCCGGTACACGATCGCGGACGACGCGGTGTGGTCCGACGGTACGCCCATCACCTACGCCGACTTCCTGCTCGACTGGGCCACTCAGGCGATCACCGCCGACGGCGCCGTCACCGAGGACGCGAGCGAGGAGGCGCTGTTCAACAGCATCAGCGGCCTGACCCTCGGAGACTACGTGCCGGACGGTCCGCAGGCCGACGCCGCGGACGCCAAGACGTTCCAGTACGACTACGAGCGCGTCTACGCCGACTGGGAGATCCTGGTCAGCACCCCGCTCCCGGCGCACGTGGTCGCCGAGCAGATCGGCATCACCACCGAGGAGCTCGTCACCGCGATCCAGGAGGTCGACATGGACGTCCTCGAGGACGCCGTCGAGTTCTGGAACACGGGCTGGCTCTCCGAGACGCCGGGCGAGCTGCCCGACCCGGCGCTGGTCCCCTCCTCCGGCCCCTACATGTTCAAGGAGGACGGTTGGGTCGCCGGTCAGTCCATCACCCTGACGGCCAACGAGAACTACTGGGGCCCGCCGGCCGCGACCCAGGACGTCACGTTCCGGTTCGCCGCGGCGGACACCCACGTCCAGGCCCTGCAGAACGGTGACCTCGACGTCATCGAGCCGCAGGCCACCGTGGACACGGTGGACCAGCTCGAGCAGCTCGGTTCGCAGGTCACCGTCACCACCGGCCAGACGCTGACCTGGGAGCACCTCGACTTCAACTTCAACAACGGCATCTTCTCCGAAAGCCTGGACGCCCGCGAGGCGTTCGCCTACTGCGTGCCGCGCCAGAAGATCGTCGACGACCTGATCAAGCCGATCGACGACACCGCCGTGGTCATGAACGCCCGCGAGGTGTTCCCGTTCCAGACGGAGAAGTACGACGAGATCGTGGCCGAGTCGTACGACGGCCGCTACGACGAGGTCGACCTGGAGACGGCCAAGGAGAAGTTCGCGGCCGCCGGTCTCGAGGAGGGCACCGAGGTCCGCATCGGCTACTCCGCGCCCAACCCGCGCCGCGCCGACGAGATCGCCTCGATCAAGGCGTCGTGCGACCAGGTGGGCTTCGACATCGTCGACACCGGCTCGCCGGAGTTCTTCGACAAGGACCTGCCCAACGGTGACTACGAGGTCGCGCTGTTCGCCTGGGCCGGCTCGGGCCAGAAGGCCTCCGGTCAGAACATCTACGCGACCGGCCAGCCGCAGAACTACGGCGGCTACTCGGACGAGGTCGTCGACGAGGCGTGGGAGACCCTCGCCTCGACCGCCGACGAGGCGGTGCACGTCGAGCAGACCAAGGTGATCGAGAAGCAGCTCTGGGACACGCTGTTCGGCATCCCGCTGTTCGCTCACCCGGGTGTCGGTGCGTACAGCTCCGACCTCGAGAACGTGCGTGACACGGCCGCGCAGTCGGGCATCGTGTGGAACGCGGAGCAGTGGGCTCGCGCGTCCTGACGTCCTGACCGCCTGAGAGGCACGCGCGTGCGGGGACAGGGGAGCTCCCCTGTCCCCGCACGCCTGCCCGATCGTGAAGGGGCACCTCGTGCTCAAGTTCATCCTCCGCCGCCTGGGCATCTCCGCCCTCGTCCTGCTGGCGGCGTCGTTCCTCATGTTCGTCCTCACCGTGAACTCCGGTGACCCGCTCAAGGACCTGCGCGAGAGCAACGCGGACAACAAGCAGCAGCTCATCGACGCGCGCGTCGATCACATGGGGCTCGACGACCCGGACGTGGTCCGCTACGTGGACTGGCTCGCCGGCGTCGGCCAGTGCTTCACGGGCACCTGCGACCTCGGCACCACCGTCACCGGCGCCAACGTCCTCGACCTGACCGCGCAAGCCGCGACCTCGACGCTCCGGCTGGTCACGGCGGCCACCCTTCTCGCCATCGTCGTCGGGATCGCCGTCGGGATCATCTCCGCCATCCGCCAGTACTCCGGGTTCGACTACTCGGTGACGTTCCTCGCCTTCCTCTTCTTCTCGCTGCCGGTGTTCTGGGCGGCGGTCCTCCTGAAGGAGTACGGCGCGATCCGGTTCAACGACTGGATAGCCGGTGGCGACATGAAACCGCTGATGATCTTCGGCACAGCGGCCGTCGCCGGAGTGGTCGTCGGAGCGGTGCTCGGCGGCTCCTGGCGACGCATCCTGAGCACCGGTGCGGTGACCTTCGCGTTCGTCGCTCTCGTGCTGTGGGTGCTGAACGCCCTTGACTGGTTCCGCAACCCGTTCTTCGGCCTCGGCATGGTGCTGCTGACGTCGCTCGGTGCCGCCGTCCTGGTGACCGCCATCGTCGCCGGGCTCGGCAACCGCCGCGTGCTGTACGCGGCGCTGACCACCGCCGTCGTCGGCACCCTCAGCTACCTCGCCTTCGCCGGGATCCTGCTCGAACCGTCGTCGTGGTGGGTCCTCATCGGGCTGTTCCTGCTCGCCGTGGTCGTCTCGATCGGCATCGGCGCCGCCTGGGGCGGCTACGCACGCAAGCAGGCGATGCTGATCTCCGGTATCACCGGTGCCATCACCTCGCTGGTCATCGTGTTCGACATCCTCGTGGCCAGCTGGGCGAGCTTCCTGCAGCTCAAGTCGCGGCCGATCTCGACGATCGGCTCTGAGACGCCGAACTTCTCGGGCGACTTCTGGGAGTCGGTGCTGGACACCGGCATGCAGCTCGTGCTGCCCACCGTGGTCCTGACCCTCATCTCGGTCGCGTCGTACTCCCGTTACACCCGCTCGTCCATGCTCGAGGTGATGAACCAGGACTACGTGCGCACCGCGCGGTCCAAGGGACTCTCCGAGCGGGCGGTCGTCACCAAGCACGCCTTCCGCAACGCGCTGATCCCCATCACGACGATCGTGGCGTTCGACTTCGCCGGGCTCATCGGCGGCGCGGTGATCACCGAGAGCGTGTTCGGCTGGAAGGGCATGGGGGCCATGTTCCGTGAGGGTCTCGACCGCGTCGACCCCGCCCCGGTGATGGCGTTCTTCCTGGTGACCGGTACCGCGGCGATCCTGATGAACATGCTCGCCGACATCGCCTACGCCTACCTCGACCCACGGATCCGGCGGTGAGACCCATGACCGGAACCCGTACGCCTCACACCCGCGGAGCGAGCCATGACTGACCTCCAGACACCTCCGGCGCAGGAGAAGTCCTACAGCCAGGGCCAGCTCGTCCGGATGCGGTTCTTCCGCCACCGGGGCGCGATCGTCGCCATGGTCGTGCTGGCCGTCATCGTCCTCGTCGCCTTCACGTCCATCGGGATCGGCCCGATCCCGGGGTGGTGGGACAAGGTCCCCGAGGCTCCGTACGAGAAGATCGGCACGGGCGCCCCCACGTGGGAGCACCCGTTCGGCCAGGACACCATCGGCAAGGACTACTTCGCCCTGGTGATGCTCGGCACCCAGAAGTCGCTCATCATCGCGTTCGGCGTCGGCGTCATCTCCACGCTCATCGGCACGGTGGTCGGCGCCGTGGCCGGCTACTTCCGCGGCTGGCTCGAGTCGCTGCTCATGCGCCTGACCGACCTGCTCCTGGTCATCCCGCTGCTGGTGCTCGCCGCCGTCCTCGGCAAGATGGCGAGCGCCTGGGGGATCTGGGGGCTGACCATCGTGCTCGGCATCGTGCTGTGGACGTCCCTGGCCCGGCTGGTGCGCGGGGAGATGCTCTCGCTGCGGGAGCGCGACTTCGTCGTCGCGGCCACGGCCGTCGGCACCGGCAGCGGCCGCATCATCTTCAAGCACATCCTGCCCAACGCCATCGGCACCATCATCGTCTCGGCGACGCTGACCATCTCCTCCGCGATCCTGCTCGAGACGTCGCTGAGCTACCTCGGCTACGGCGTGCAGGCACCCGACACCTCGCTGGGCCTGCTCATCTCCGACTACCAGACGGCGTTCACCACGCGCCCGTGGCTGTTCTGGTGGCCGGGTCTGATGATCCTCGCCATCGCCCTGACCGTGAACTTCATCGGCGACGGCCTGCGTGACGCCTTCGACCCCCGCCAGAACAGGACCAAGGCCTGATGACCACCCTCGACATCACCTCGTCGTCCGACGCCACCTCCACCGGCGCCGCCGTCCTGTCGTTCACCGACCTCGAGGTCACGTTCGGCACGGAGTTCGGTGACGTCCACGCCGTCAAGGGGGTCTCGCTCGAGGTCCGTCCCGGCGAGGTCGTCGCGCTCGTGGGCGAGTCCGGTTCCGGGAAGTCCGTCACGTCCACGACGGCGCTGGGGCTGCTCCCGGCCAACGCCCGGGTCTCCGGCACGGTCCGGGTCGGCGACAAGGTCGTCGGCGAGCTGGACCAGGCGGGCCTGCGCACGATGCGCGGCAACGACATCGCCATGGTGTTCCAGGAGCCGATGACGGCGCTCAACCCGGTGCTGACCATCGGCGACCAGCTCACCGAGGCGCTCCAGCTCCACGGGATCGCCTACGGCAAGCAGGCGATGGCCCGTGCGGCGGACCTGCTGCGGATGGTGGGCATCCCGGAACCGGAGCGACGGCTCAAGCAGTACCCGCACGAGCTCTCGGGCGGGCAGCGCCAGCGCGTCGTCATCGCGATGGCGATCTCCTGCGACCCCAAGGTCATCGTCGCCGACGAGCCGACAACGGCCCTCGACGTCACGGTGCAGGCGGACATCCTCGACCTGCTGCGATCGCTGAAGGACAAGCTGGACACCGGCATCCTGCTGATCACCCACAACATGGGCGTGGTGGCGGACATGGCCGACCGCGTCGCGGTGATGCTCCGGGGCGACCTCGTGGAGACGGGCACCGCCGAGCAGGTCCTGACGAACCCGCAGCACGAGTACACGAAGAAGCTCCTCGGTGCGGTGCCCCACCTGGGGGAGGGCGTCGGCCAGGCCGAGGTCGCCGCGGGGCAGGCGAGCGAGCCCGGTCGTGTGAAGCCGGCGCTGGCCCTCGACAACCTGGTCATCGAGTACCACCGTCTGGGCAAGCCTGCGTTCCGCGCCGTCGACGACGTCTCGTTCACCGTCGGTCCGGGCGAGATCGTCGGTCTGGTCGGCGAGTCGGGCTCGGGCAAGTCCACCATCGGCAAGTGCGCGCTGGGGCTTATCCCGGCGGTCTCGGGCGGTGTGCGGATCCTCGGCGAGGACTACGCCGCGCTCGGCAAGAAGCAGCTCAAGGCGCTGCGCCGCCGGATCGGCGTCGTGTTCCAGGACCCGGCCGCCTCGATCAACCCCCGGTTCCCGGTGGGCGAGGCGATCGCGGAGCCGCTCGCCGTGCACCAGGTGGGTGACGCCGCGTCCCGTCACGACCGGGTGCTCGAGCTGTTGGACGCCGTCGAGCTGCCGCGCTCGTTCTACAACCGCTACCCGCACGAGCTCTCCGGCGGGCAGCGTCAGCGCGTCTCCATCGCGCGGGCCCTCACCCTGGAGCCGGAGCTCCTCGTCGCGGACGAGCCGACGTCGGCGCTCGACGTCTCGGTGCAGGCCTCGGTCCTGGAGCTGTTCACGTCGTTGCAGCAGCGGTTCGGTTTCGCCTGCCTGTTCGTCAGCCACGACCTGGCCGTCATCGACCTCCTCGCCCACAAGGTCGTCGTGCTGCAGGACGGCCGGATCGTGGAGCAGGGCGACCGTGACACGGTGCTGCGCAACCCGCGCGAGGACTACACGAAGCGACTGCTGGCCGCGGCCCCCGTGCCGGACCCGGCGGAGCAGAGGCAGCGGCGCGAGGACCGGCACCGGCTCCTCGCCGAGCTCGGCGACGAGGTCGTCGAGCTGCGCGTCGGCGGCTGAATGGGCTTTCTGCGCCGCCGGGCCCGGGCGCACCGGGGCCTGCTGAGCCTCGTCGCCCTGCTCGTCGCCGTCGTGGCGGCGACGAGCGGGGTGATGCTCGGTGCGGTGGTCGCCTCGACCACGGACGCGGCCCGCACGGCCCTGGCCGAGCCAGAGCCGGCGAGCCTGACCGTGACCACGCGCGTCGCGCCGGACGCCGCCGCGCAGGACGTGCGCTTCCGGGAGCTGGTCGACGAGGTCTTCGACGGCGCGCCGCTCGACGTGGTCCGGTCCGAGACCCCGGACGGCACCGACACCCCGTTCGCCACGTGGCTGGTCACGCCGGACCTCGAGGCGTTCACGTCGGGCGACGCCGCCGGCCTCACCGCCGGTGGTGACGGACTGCGGACCGCCCTGCGGGAGGCCGACGGCGTGGCCGTGCGCGGCGTCGTCGTCGAGGGCGACCTCGGCGAACGGGCCGCGGTGGTGCACACCGCCCAGCGGGACGCGGGCGCGGTCGCCGCGGTGCCCGTGGTCCTGCTCGCGCTGACCGCGGTGGTGGCGCTGACACAGGTCGCGCGGCTCCTCGCGGCGACCCGCGAGACCGAGGCCGAGATCCTCGTGGCCCGTGGCGCGGCGCCGCGGCAGCTCACGGCGGCGGGCCTCCTCGAGGCCGCCGTCGTCGGTGTGCTCGCGTCGGGCGCCGGCACGGCGCTCGCGGTGGGCGTGCTCGCCGTCCGTGGGGCAGCACCGACGGCGAGCGTCGCGTGGACGGGCGCCCTGACGGCGGTGGGTTCGGTCGTCGTCCTGACCGTCGTCGTCGCGCTGCAGGCGCGCGCCGTCGCCCGTCGCGAGGTCACAGACCGGTCGGGGCGCCTGCGGCAGGTCGCCGCGCTCGGCACCGTGGTCGCCGCCGTCGCGCTCGGTGCGGCCGGGTTGCTGCGCCTGCGGTCCCTCGGATCGCCCCTCGTCGTGGTGCCCGACGGCGCCCGCACCGACCCGCTCGCCGCCGCGGCACCGGCGCTGGTCCTGGCGGCCCTCGGCGTGGTCGTCATGGGGCTGCTGGGCCCGGCCGCGCGGGGCTGGGCGGCTCTGGCGGCGCGGGGTCGTGGCACGACGGCGGTGCTCGCGGGCCGGCAGGTGGCGCGGCGTCTGCGGGTGGTGGTCGTGGGCGTGGTGCTGCTGGTGCTGGCCTCGGGCTCGGCCGTGCTGGCCGGTGCCTATGCGGGGACGTCGGAGCAGGCGCGCGCCGACGCGATCGCGCAGCGGGTCGGGACCGACGTGCGGGTGACGGTGCCGGCACCGGGCCGGCTGAGCGCGGAGCGACCGCCGCCCCGGGCCGACGAGCTGGCGGCCCTCGGCGGCGTGGCCGCCGCGGCGCCGGCGCTCGTCGCCGACGCGACCGTCCAGGGTGCGACCGTCGGACTCACGGCCCTGGCGGCCGACCGGGTGTCGGCCGTGGTGCGCACCCCCGACGCCGCCCCGCTGTCCGCGATGCTGCGCGGCGACGCCCCGTTCGCCACGGCCCCGTCGGTGCCGGACGACGCGACGGGCCTGGTCCTGGCGCTGGACGCGTCCGTGACGAGCGACGTCGACCTGCAGGCGCCTCAGGAGCTGCCCGCCGACGTCCTCGAGGAGCTGGAGGAGGCGGCGGCCACGGAGACCATCGAGGTCGAGGTGTCGGCCTGGCTGGCCGCGGCCGACGGGACCCTCACGGTCGTCGAGGCGGGCACCACCGAGCTGCCCGAGGGGTCGAGCACGGCGAGCCTGACGGCGGACCTCCCGGCAGGCGCGCCGCCCGGTGCTCGCCTGGTGGCGCTCGACATCGGGTTCGACGGCGTGCCCTGGCCGCGCGAGACGGCCCTCGCCGTGTCGGTCGCGGCGACGGTGCCGGGCGGCGGCGCGTCCGCCGAGGTGCCGCTCGAGGTGTCGGCCGCCGCCTGGGCCCCGGCGGACATCGGGTCGGTCCGGTTCGAGACGCCGGCCGACGGCACGCTCGGGATCGACGCGGTGCTGGACTCGAACCACGCCTCGCGGCTGCGCCTCGTCGCCACGGACCCTGCTACCCCCGCCGCGACGCCGGTCCCCGCGGTGGTCAGCGAGGCGGCCGCCCAACGGTGGGACCTCGCGATGGGTGACACCGTCGAGGCCACGACGGCGGGCTCCACGGTCCCGCTGCGGGTGGTCGGTGTGACGGCGGCGGTGCCGGGCCAGACGCACCCCGAGGCAGCCCTGGTGGACCTCGCCACGCTCGACGCGTCGCTCCTGCGCGCCGCCGCGCAGCTCCCGCGGCCCGCCGAGGTCTGGCTGGCCGTGTCGGACCCCGACGACGCAGGCGCGGTGGAACGCCTCGCCGCCACGGCCCGGTCCGCGGCCGCGGCGTCGGCCGCGGAGCCGCAGGACGTGGAGGTCGTCACGGCTGGCGGCGGTGGCGTGGACGCCGCCGCGCCGGTGCGCCTCGCCTTCACGCTCGCCGCGGCAGGAGCGGCGGCGCTCGCCGTCGTCGGGCTGGCGGTCGTGGCGGTCGCCGGTCTGTCGGGCCGGCGGGACGAGGTCGTCGTGCTGCGCGCCGCGGGCCTGGGGCCACGCTCCCAGGCGGCCGGGCGCGCGCTCGAGGCGGCGGTGGTCGGCGTCGTCGCCCTGGGCGCCGGGATCCTGGCGGGGTGGTCCGTCGCCGCCGCGACGGTCCCCGGCCTGGTGGGAGCCACGCTCGGCAGCCTCGCCGTCGGCACCGCGCAGCCCGCGCTCGTCGTGGACGCGGGCACGGTGGTGGCCCTGACCGGCACCGCAGCCCTGGGGACGGCCGCCGTCGCCGCCGTCGTCGCGGTACGGGTCGCGGCGCAGGCGCGAGACACGACCTACCGCCCGGAGGTGCGATGAGCTTCCTGCTGCTGGTCCGCCGCCACCTGCGCACGGCTGCCGGACCGACCGTCGCGCTCGCCGTCGTCGCGCTGCTCGCCGCCGCGGTGACGTCGGCCGTGCCGCGCGCCGTCGCGAGCCTGCACGCGGAGCAGCTCGCGCACGCCACGGCCCAGGCCTCGGCGATCGCCCGGGACGTCATCGCCACGAGCCCCGGCGTCCCGGGGTACGGCGAGGGCTACGTGGCCTACGACGGTCCGGTCCTGGGCGGGGCGGGGGCCGCGCCGGTCGAACCTCCCCAGCCGGACCTGGCCGGCTACCGCGACGGTCTGCGGGACCTGGCCGCCGGCCAGCCGCAGCCGCTGGCGGGCGTCCTGGGCGAGCCGGACCTCATCACCTCCGGCGAGCGGGTCGACGTCGAGCGGGTCGAGGGCAACGACGTCGCCTCGCCGTGGATCATCCTGCGCGCGGGTCCCACGGCGCGCGACCAGGTGGAGCTCGTCGAGGGCAGGTGGCCCGAGCCGACCCCCGTGGTGTCCGACCGGCACGCGCTGCTGCCCGGCGCCGACGGCGTGGTGGACGTCGAGCCCGTGCCCGTCGAGGTCGCCATGTCGACGGCGAGCGCCGCGGAGCTCGGCTGGACGCTCGGCTCCGTGCACCCGACCGGCGACCCGCTGCTGCCGCCCGCCGAGCTCGTCGGCATCTGGGAGCCGCGCGACGCCGGCGCCGACTACTGGGTGCACGGTCCGCTCGCGGTGACCCCCGAGGTCGTCATCGACCCGAACATCGGCAAGATCGCCACGGCCGCCGTCTTCGCCGACCCGGGCACGCTGGGCGCCTGGGTCGCCAGCCCGACCACCCGGATCTGGTACCCGGTCGACACCGGCGCGGTCACGTCGGCGCAGGCCCTCACGCTCCTGGCCCAGCTCCGGGGCTTCACCGCCACGACGTCGACGCCGGTGGCGGGGGACGCCGTCGTGCTGGAACCGGACTCCGGGCTGGTCGACGTGCTCCAGCGGGTGCTGGGCCAGCGTCAGGGGGTGGACGCGATCGTCGCGGTGCTCGCCGTCGGCCCGCTCGGCGCCCTGGTGGCGGTGCTGGTGCTGGCGGCCCGGCTCGTCCTCGAGCGCCGCCGTGGCGCGTTGGCGCTGGTGCGGGCGCGTGGGGCGTCGAGCCTCTGGGTACGGGGGGTGGTGGCCGCCGAGGGCCTCGTCGCCGGCCTGCCCGCGGCCGTCGCGGGGGCGGCGCTCGGGCTGGCTGCCGTGCCGGGCGCGGTCACGCCGGGCCAGGTGCTCGCGGTGCTCGCCTGCGGGCTGGCCCCGGCGGTCGCGCTGGGTGCCGTCGCGTCCTCGCGCGGGCTGCGCGACCAGCGGGCGGACCTCGACGCGGTGCCCGCCCGACGGCGGCGCGGCCGGTTGCTCGCGGAGGGCGCCGTCGCGCTCGCGGCGGGCCTGACCACGTGGCTGGCGCTCGACCGGGGTGTCGTCACCGGCGCGGCCGGCACCGGGCCCGCCGTCGACCCGCTGATCGTCGCCGCACCGCTGCTGGTCAGCCTGACGGCGGCGCTGGTCGTGGTGCGGCTGGTGCCGCCCGCCGTGCGGGGGATCGAGCAGGTGCTGGCCCGCCGGGCCGACCTGGTGCCGTTCCTCGGTGCCGCCCGCGTGCGGCGCGACGCCGCCGGAGGGCTGGTGCCGGCCCTGGCCCTCGTGCTCGCGGTGGGTGTCGCCGCCTCCTCGACGGTGCTGGCCACCACGGTGCGCGACGGCGTCACCCGCCAGGCGTGGGGCACGGTCGGCGCCGACGTGCGGGTGGCCGGCCCGCTCATGGACGACGAGACGGTCTCGGCGCTCGCCGGCGTCACCGGGGTGGCGGCGGTCGCGCCGGTGCTCGACCTGGGCCGGGTCCAGGTCGGGACCGCGAGCGGGACGGCATCGGTCACCGTGTACGCGACCGATGCCGCGGCCCTCGCGGCCGTGCAGGCCGACGTGCCGGGCGCGCCGACCCGGTCGGCGGAGCTCGTGCAGCCGGCCGGCGACGCGCTGCCGGCGATCGTGGCCGGCGACCTCGCGGAAGGTCCGTCGCGGTGGCCGGGCGGGGCGGAGATCGAGGTGCTCGAGCAGGTCGACCGGCTCCCGGGCTTCCCTCCGGCGACCGCCGCGCTGCTCGTCGACGCCGTGGCCGTCGAGCGGCTCGACGTCGACCCGGGCTTCTCCCGCCTCGCTCTGCTGGGCCTCGACGACGGCGCCACGGCAGCCGACCGGGCCCGTGCGGAGCAGGAGATCTCGGCGGTTGAGCCGAACGCCGTCGTCGACGACCCGACGGACGGCGAGCAGGAGCTGCTCGCCTCGCCGTCGGCGGCAGGCCTGCAGGTCGCCTTCGTGCTCGCGGTGGCCCTGTCGGTCCTGCTGAGCGCCGCGGTCGTGCTGCTCGCCCTGGTGCTGGCGGCACCGGCACGGCGGCGCCTGCTGGCCGTGCTGCGCACGCTCGGGCTGCCCCGCGGGGCCGAACGGGGGATCGTGGCGTGGGAGACGGCGCCGTGGACGGCGGCCGGCCTGCTCGCCGGGGGAGCGCTGGGCTGGGCCGTGCCCGCGCTCGTGCTCGCCGTCGTCGACCTCACCCCGCTGACCGGCGGCGACAGCGCTCCGGCGCTCGCCGCCGACCCGCTCTGGCTCGGGGCGCTCGGCCTCGGGCTGCTCCTCGTCGTGGCGGCCGGGACCGCCGTCGCGGGGACGCTGGGGCGCCGGCACGACGTCGACCACCTGCGGGCCGGGACGGACTGAGGCGATGGAACCGGGAGGGACGGACGCATGAGCGAGATCCTGTGCAGCGGGCTGGTGCGCATCTTCGCCACCGACGGCGTGGAGGTGCAGGCCCTGCAAGGGCTGGACCTGCGCCTCGAGGCGGGAGAGCTGGTCGCCGTGGTGGGGGCCTCGGGCTCAGGGAAGTCCACGCTGCTGGGCATCCTGTCCGGGCTGGACACCCCGACCGGGGGATCGGCCGTCGTGGCGGGTACGGACCTGCTGACCATGTCGAGGCGGGAGCGGGTGCGCTACCAGCGCCACGCCGTCGGGTTCGTCTGGCAGCAGACGTCCCGCAACCTGCTGCCGTACCTGACGGCCGCGCAGAACGTGCGGCTCGTGCTGGACCTGGCCCGGTCGCCGCGGGGCGAACGGGACGAGCGGGTGGCCGAGCTGCTCGACCTGCTGGGGGTGACCGACCTCGCCGACCGGCTCCCGGCCGAGATGTCCGGCGGCCAGCAGCAGCGCGTGGCCGTCGCGGTGGCGGTCGCCAACCGCCCCCGGGTGCTGCTCGCCGACGAGCCGACCGGTGAGCTGGACGAGGCCACGAGCGTGGAGGTGCTGGAGGCGCTGCGCGCCGTCAATGCGGCCACCGGGGTGACCACGCTCATCGTCACCCACGACCCCACCGTCTCCGAGCACGTGGCCCGCACCGTGCAGATCCGCGACGGCCGCACCGCCACCGAGGTGCTGCGCCGCACGGAGACCGACGACGAGGGCGTGGAGCGGCACGTCGCGCAGGAGTTCGCGGTGCTCGACCGGGTGGGGCGCCTGCAGCTGCCGACGGACTTCGTCGCGGCGCTGGACCTGCGCGACCGGGTGCGGCTCGCCCTGGAGCCGGACCACGTCCAGGTCCGGCCGGACGCTTCCGAGGAGGGGGACCGATGACGGCGGTACCGGGCACGACGACGGCGCTCGCGGCGACGGAGGTGACGCGCACCTTCGGCAGCGGGCCGGCCGCCGTGCACGCGCTGCGCGGGGTGAGCCTCACGGTGGGGCCGGGTGAGCTGCTGGTGGTCCGCGGCCCCTCCGGGTCGGGCAAGACGACGCTGCTGAACGTGCTCGGCGGGCTGGACGCGCCGTCGTCGGGCCAGGTGTGGCTGGGCACGCGCGAGCTGACGGCGATGCGTCCGGACGAGGTGCTCGCCGTGCGCCGGGACGAGATCGGCTACGTGTTCCAGGCGTTCGGGCTGCTGCCGGTGCTGTCCGCGGCGGAGAACGTGGAGGTACCGTTGCGGCTGCGGCGCACACCCCCGGCCGAGCGGGCGCGCCGGGTGGCCGAGGTCCTGGACCGGGTCGGCCTGTTGGAGCACGCCGCCCAGCGGCCCTACGAGCTCTCGGGCGGGCAGCAGCAACGGGTCGGGATCGCCCGGGCCCTGGTGGCGGCTCCGCGCGTGCTGCTCGCCGACGAGCCGACCGGTCAGCTCGACTCCGCCACGGCGCTGCGGGTGATGGACCTGCTGCGCGAGCTGGTGCACACCCAGCGGGTGGCGGCCGTGGTGACCACCCACGACCCGGAGCTGGTGGCGCGGGCCGACCGTGTGGTGGACCTGCACGACGGTCGGCTGATGTGACGTGCGTCCCGGTCGCGAACCGGACGAATGTCGCATCCGGCGCCTCGGAAAGCGCTTGCGCAGGCCCCCGGGTTTCGTCAGCGTTCCAATCGGGTCACGATCGAGGCACCCTGTCGCCGACGAGTGACCCGGGACACGATCGAGGGGTTAGGCTCCTTCCCGCATCGTGCCGTGAGCGCCCATCCGCGCCAGGGCACCACCGCGCCCGGACATCCATGCCGGGAGCGTGCACACCTACTCAGGAGGACACGTGACACCTCGACGACGTCTAGCAGGCATCGGCGCCTTCACCCTGGCCTCGGCGCTGCTGCTCTCTGCGTGCGGAGACTCGGGCTCCGACGAAGGCGACTCGACCGCGGAGGGCGACGGCGCCAGCACCGGCATCGTCTCCGTCAACAGCGGTGAGCCCCAGAACCCCCTGACCCCCGGCATGACCAACGAGGTCTACGGCGGTCTCGTGGTGAAGAACATCTACTCCGGTCTGGTCTACTACGACGCCGACGGCGCCGCGCAGAACGAGATCGCCGAGTCGATCGAGACCGAGGACAACAAGTCCTGGACGATCACGATCCAGGACGGCTGGACCTTCTCCGACGGCACGCCGGTCACGGCCGCGAGCTTCGTGGACGCGTGGAAGTTCATCGCGAACCTGGACAACGCCCAGAACCAGCAGTACTTCTTCAACGGCTTCGCCGGCTTCTCGGACTCGGAGGCCTCCGACATCGAGGTCGAGGCCGTCGACGAGACCACGTTCACCGCGGAGCTCGCCGAGCCGTCGGCCGACTTCCCCCTCTGGTTGGGCTACACGGCGTTCTTCCCGATGCCCGAGGCCTTCTTCGAGGACCCGGACTCGTTCGGCGAGACGCCGATCGGCGCCGGCCCCTACGAGCTGGAGAGCTGGGAGCACGACAGCCTCATCAAGCTCATCCCGCGTGAGGGCTACGAGGGTCCGCGCCAGCCCGCCAACGGCGGCATCGAGATGGTGGCGTACACCGAGGAGGACACGGCGTACAACGACATGCTCGACGGCAACCTCGACGTGCTGCCGAACGTGCCGTCGTCGGCGTTCGCGACCTTCGAGGAGCAGCTCGGCGAGCGGGCGGTCAACCAGCCGGCCGCGCTCATCCAGGTCGTCAACGTGCCCGAGTGGCTCCCCGAGTTCCAGGGTGAGGCCGGCGTGATGCGCCGCCAGGCGATCTCGATGGCGATCGACCGCGACACCATCACCGAGACGCTCTACAACGGCTCGCGCACCCCGGCGACCGACTTCACCTCGCCGGTCATCGACGGCTACTCGGAGGACATCCCCGGCTCGGAGGTGCTCGAGTACGACCCCGCGGGCGCCAAGGAGCTGTGGGACGAGGCCGAGAGCATGGAGTCCGTCGGCGACGACTACACGCTGAAGATCGCCTCCAACGCCGACTCCGACCACCAGGACTGGGTCGACGCGGTGTGCAACACCATCCGCCAGGACCTGGAGATCGGCTGCGAGTTCGCGCCGTACACCACGTTCGACGAGTTCCTCAACGCCCGCGACTCGGGCGAGGTCGAGGGCCTCTTCCGCGGTGGCTGGCAGGCCGACTGGCCGTCGATGAGCAACTTCCTGGGCCCGATCTACGGCTCGGGAGCCGGCTCGAACGACGCGCAGTACTCCTCCGAGGAGTTCGACGCCAAGCTGGCCGAGGCCGGCGCGGCCCCGGACACCGAGACGGCGACCGAGCTCTACAAGGAGGCCCAGGAGATCCTGTTCCAGGACCTGCCGGGCATCCCGCTGTGGTACCAGAACGCGACCGGTGGCTACGCCGACACGGTCGAGAACGTTCAGTTCGGCTGGGACAGCGACCCGATCCTGTACCAGATCACCAAGGAGTGACCCGCTGACCGGACGCCGTCCTCGCACCTGCGGGGGCGGCGTCCTGTCGCGAGAGTTTCCGAGTGGTCGGCGTCGTCCGGTACGGTCTGACGTCGACCACTCGACGTGCGGGGCCACGGACCGTCCACCGACGCCCTCCGCCCCTCCCGCCGTTCGCGGCTGCGACGCCGCGACGAGACAGAACCCGTAACCTGGGGTGAACCTCCAGGTACACGAGGAGACAACTTCGCATGCTCTGGTATCTCGGACGCAGGCTCCTGCAGGTGATCCCTGTGTTCCTGGGGGCCACCCTCCTGCTGTACGCCATGGTCTTCCTGCGACCCGGCGACCCGGTGGCCGCGCTCGGTGGTGAACGCGGTCTGCCCGAGGCGGTGCAGGAGCAGATCCGCGCCGAGTACAACCTCGACAAGCCCTTCGTCATCCAGTACCTGCTGTTCCTGCGCGGCGTGGTGACGCTCGACTTCGGTGTCGACTTCCGGGGCCGCGAGATCACCGACGTGATCGCCAACGCCTTCCCGGTGACGATCCAGCTCGCCCTCATGGCGCTGGCCTTCGAGGCGATCTTCGGCATCGGCTTCGGGCTCGTCGCCGGCATGCGCAAGGGCGGGATCTTCGACGGCAGCGCCCTGGTGGTGAGCCTCATCTTCATCGCGGTGCCGACGTTCGTGGTCGGTTTCGTCATGCAGATCGTCGTCGGCGTCCGGCTCGGCTGGCTGCCCGTCAGCGCCGGACGAGATCCCGACTTCATCAGTCTGCTGATGCCTGCGATGGTGCTCGCCGCGGTCTCCTTCGCCTACGTGCTGCGGCTCACCCGCACCTCCGTGGCGGAGAACATGTCGGCCGACTACGTCCGCACGGCCCGCGCGCGCGGCCTGCGCCGCTCCGAGGTGACCGGTCGCCACGTGCTGCGCAACTCGCTGATCCCCGTGGTGACGTTCCTCGGTGCCGACATCGGCGCCCTGATGTCCGGCGCGATCATCACCGAGGGCATCTTCAACATCAACGGCGTGGGCGGCACCCTCTACGACGCGATCATCCGCGGCGAGAGCGTGACCGTCGTGTCGCTGACCACCGTGCTGGTGCTGGTCTACATCGCGGCGAACCTGCTCGTGGACCTACTGTACGCCGCCCTCGACCCGAGGATCCGTTATGCCTGACAACCGCTACGAGAACCCGGGCGGGTCGGTGACGCCGACCCCGCGGCCCGGGCAGGAACGCTACGTCGCACCGATCGACGAGGGCGGTCTCGGCGCCGTCGACGCGGTGAAGGCCGACGACGCACCGACCAGCCTCTGGCGGGACGCCTGGCACCAGATGCGTGGCCGCTGGCTGTTCTGGATCTCGGCCGCGATCATCGTCCTCGTCGTCCTCGTCGCCGCGTTCCCCGGGCTCTTCACGTCGTTGAACCCGCGCGTCTGCAACCTGGCCGACGCGCTGGGCGGTCCGCAGGCCGGCCACCCCTTCGGGTTCGACCGGCAGGGCTGCGACATCTACACGCGCACCATCTTCGGGGCGCGGGCGTCCGTCGTCGTCGGCGTGCTCGCCACGACGATGGTCGTGGTCCTCGGTACCGCGATCGGCGCGGTCGCCGGGTACTACGGCAAGTGGTTCGACACGATCCTGAGCCGCATCACGGACATCTTCTTCGCCATCCCGCTGGTGCTCGCAGCCATCGTCATCATGTCGGTGACGACCAACCGCACGTCCTTCACCGTGGCGTTCGTCCTCGCGCTGTTCGGGTGGACGCAGATCGCCCGGATCACCCGCGGCACCGTGCTGTCGGTGAAGAACAACGAGTTCGTCACCGCTGCCCGGTCCCTCGGCATGGGCCGCGGACAGATCCTGTGGAAGCACGTGCTGCCGAACTCCGCGGCGCCGATCATCGTCTACGCGACGGTCGCGCTCGGTCAGTTCATCGTCGCCGAGGCGACGCTGAGCTTCCTCGGCATCGGCCTGCCGCCGTCCACGGTCTCCTGGGGTGGTGACATCTCCGCCGCGCAGGGTGCGATCCGTACCGCGCCGGAGATCCTCCTCTACCCGGCCGGCGGCCTCGCCCTGACGGTGCTCGGCTTCATGATGATGGGCGACGTCGTGCGCGACGCCCTCGACCCGAAGGCTCGCAAGCGATGACGACCCAGTTCCCCGTGACGAACGAGGGCGCCGACGGCACCGCCGGTCCCGCGCCCTTCGACCCCAGCAAGCCGCTGCTCGAGATCCGCGACCTGGAGATCTCCTTCACCACCGGTGCCGGCGAGGTGAAGGCCGTCCGCGGGGCGGACCTCACCGTCTACCCCGGGCAGAGCGTGGCCATTGTCGGCGAGTCCGGCTCCGGCAAGTCGACCACGGCGGCCGCCATCATCGACCTGCTCCCGGGCACCGGCAAGGTCACCGGGGGCTCCATCCGGTTCGAGGGCCGCGACCTGGTCACGGCCTCCCGGGCCGAGAAGGAGGCGCTGCGCGGACGCGCGATCGGCCTGGTTCCCCAGGACCCGATGTCCAACCTCAACCCGGTGTGGCGTATCGGCACCCAGGTCGAGGAGGCCCTCAAGGCCAACGGGTTCAAGGGGTCGAAGACCGCGCTGCGCGCGCGGGTCGCCGAGGTGCTCGCCGAGGCCGGCCTGCCCGACGCCGCGCGCCGCGCCCGGCAGTACCCGCACGAGTTCTCCGGCGGGATGCGGCAGCGGGCGCTGATCGGCATCGGCCTCGCCTCGCGGCCGCAGCTGCTCATCGCCGACGAGCCGACGTCGGCCCTCGACGTGACCGTGCAGCGCCAGATCCTCGACCACCTCGAGGGCATGACGCGAGACCTCGGGACGGCGCTGCTGTTCATCACACACGACCTGGGGCTGGCCGCCGAGCGTGCCGAGCACCTGCTGGTCATGTTCAAGGGCAAGGTGGTCGAGTCCGGCCCCGCCCAGGCGATCCTCGCCGACCCGCAGCACCCGTACACGCAGCGGCTGGTCGCCTCCGCCCCGTCCCTGGCCTCGCGCCGCATCCAGACCGCGCACGTGCACGGCGAGGAGTCCGCGGAGCTGCTCGCCCACCACACGGACGAGCCGCCCGCCGTGGCGGGACCAGCCACCGTGGTCGAGGCCAAGAACCTCACCAAGGTGTTCCAGATCCGTGGACCGCGACCCGGCTCGTCGACCGACTTCACGGCCGTCGACGACGTCTCGTTCACGCTCGGTCGCGGGCGCACGCTCGCCATCGTGGGCGAGTCGGGCTCGGGGAAGTCCACGGCGGCCAACATGGTCCTCGGTCTGCTCGAACCGACGTCCGGGGCCGTGGAGTTCGACGGCGTGGACGTCGCCTCGCTGGGCACGAAGGAGGCGTTCGCCTTCCGGCGCCGCGTGCAGCCGGTTTTCCAGAACCCCTACGGCTCGCTCGACCCGATGTTCTCGATCTTCCGGTCCATCGAGGAGCCGCTCAAGCTGCACGGCGTCGGCTCGGCGAAGGAGCGCGAGGCCCGGGTGCGGGAGCTGCTGGACATGGTCTCGTTGCCGCAGTCGGCCATGCGGCGGTTCCCGAACGAGCTGTCGGGTGGCCAGCGGCAGCGCATCGCGATCGCGCGGGCCCTGGCGCTGAAGCCCGAGGTGGTGGTGCTCGACGAGGCCGTCTCGGCGCTCGACGTGCTCGTCCAGGCCCAGATCCTCGAGCTGCTGGGCGACCTGCAGACCGATCTCGGTCTGAGCTACCTGTTCATCACCCACGACCTCGCGGTGGTGCGCCAGATCGCCGACGACGTGGTGGTCATGCAGTCCGGGAAGGTCGTCGAGCAGGCCTCGACGGACGAGGTCTTCGACACGCCCCGCGAGCAGTACACACGCGACCTGCTCGCAGCGATCCCCGGCGCACGCCTGGAGGGCGACGCCTTGGCCGGCTGACCGCTCTGTCGCCTCGCGCCGGCCGTCGGCGGGGCCCCCCCGGGCCCCCCCCCGGGGGGGGGGGCCGCGGGGGGCGCACAGCGCGCAGGGGATGGCCCTGTCCCGCCGACGGTCGACGATCGCCCCCCCCGGGTTGTAACCGGCGGG
>CANMFP010000004.1 GCA_947497265.1 uncultured Isoptericola sp. | reverse complement strand
CCCCCCCCCCCCCCCCCCCCCCCCCCCCCCCCCCCCCCCCCCCCCCCCCCCCCCCCCCCCCCCCCCGTTTCAAGCAGAAGACGGCATACGCGATATCGTACCGTGACTGGAGTTCAGACGTGTGCTCTTCCGATCTTGGGCGCCCGGCGCACGTCCGGGCCGCCGTCGGCGGGCAGGGTGCCCGCGTGCGCGCACTGCAGGGCGACCGGCGGGGCGGCGCCCACGCGGAGCACCGCACGTCCCGGGACACCGACGGGGATGCGGGCGGCCGCGGCGTGGTCGACGACGTCGTGGGAGTCGGCGGCGTCCACGACCCGCAGCGCGACGCGTGCCGAGACGTTCGCGCGCACGTCGGTGCTGACCGCTCCCGAGGGACGCTGCGTGGCGAGCACGAGGTGGACCCCCAACGACCGGCCCTGGGCGGCGATGCGGAGCAACCCCGGCAGGAAGTCCGGCAGGTCGTCGGCGAGGGCGCGGAACTCGTCGATGACCACCACGAGCCGGGGCAGGGTGCCGGGCGGGGCGTCGTCGAGCGAGGCCGCCCGACGCTCGGCCAGGACCCGCTCCCGGCGGTGCAGCTCGGCGCGCAGCCCGGCGAGTGCCCGGCCGGCCAGCCCGGGTTCCAGGTCGGTGACCTGCCCGACGACGTGGGGCAGGTCGGCGCAGCGACCGAACGAGGCGCCGCCCTTGAAGTCCACCAGTGCCAGTGCGAGGTCGGCGGGGGATCGGCTCAGTGCCAGCCCGAGGACGAGCGACTGCAGCAGCTCGGACTTCCCGGAGCCCGTCGTCCCGGCGACGAGCAGGTGGGGGCCGTCGGCGACGAGGTCGAGCGTGACCGGGGTGCCGGTGGCGTCGACGCCGAGGGGCACCTGCCACCCGGCGGCGTCGGCCCAGCGCCGGGCGGGGTCCACACCGTCGAGCAGGTCGGCCAGCGGCACGACGCCGGGCAGGCCGGGGTCGATCACGTCGGCAGCTCCGGGGTCCGACGTCGGCAGCACGGCCGTCGCGGCACGCGCAGCGGCGTCGAGGTCGGCCGGCGTGCGACGCAGACCGTGCAGGCCCGCCAGGCGGCGGGCCGTGCGCTCGGCCCAGGCCGTGGTGACCCCGACGCCCGGACCGGCGGTGTCGGTGCCGTCCGGTGCCGTCCGATGGACCCGTCCGTCCGGGGACAGCCGGAGCGACGCCCGGCACCAGGAGGGTGCGGGGACCTCGCGGCCGCCCGGCTCGCTCGGCAGGCACAGCACGACGAGGTCTCCCCGGCGCACCGCCTCGTCCGCGACGCGGAGAGCATCCTCGTCCGGGGTGTCCACCACGAGCAGGCGGGCGGCCGCGCCCTCCTCCCCGGCGCCGCCTGCGGGGCGGTCGTCGCTGAGCCAGCGGCACCAGGACCAGGCACCGTGCCCCTGGCCGGTCACCTGGACGGCGATTCCGGCCGCGGCGAGGTCGACGACGACGGCGCGGGCGACGGCGCGGGCGGCGTCGGTCGGGCCGCGCACCGCCAGCGCGCCGTCGGGCAGCAGGTCGGCGGGTGTGCGGCCGGCCGGTGCGGGGTCCTGGTGGGCGCCGCTGCGCGCCCGCGCGGCCAGGGTGTCGAGGGCACGGCGCCACGCGACGTCAGAGGCCTGGTGGCAGGCCACCACCCGCGCGGCCGTGCGACCCGGGGCGGTGCCGGCGGGGGCCGTGCCGGGCGGCGGGAGCTGGTCCTGCGCGCGCCGCCGCCGGACGGCGGCCACCACCTGGGGGGCCAGAGCGACGACGGCGACCAGCGAGAACAGCGCGTACAGCGGCTGGCGGAGCATCACCGCCAAGGTGATCGAGCCGAGGACGGGGACCAGCCCGGTGAGCAGCATCGCCGGGTTGACGGGCAGCGTGGTGGAGCGCTCCGGCGCTGCCGGGGCGAGCCAGCCGGAGACCTCGCCGGAGCGGAGCAGCTCGTACCGGGTGCCGGCGACCTCGAGGAGGGTGCCGGGACGCCAGCGGCGCGGCAGACCGCCGAGCCGTCGGCGGCGCTCGCGGCCGCCGTCCGTGCGCAGCAGCGCGGCGGGCGGGGAGCCTGCCCGGAGGCGTGCACCGCGCGGCCGGCGCCGGGCGGCACGGACCCTGGCGCGGGCGTCGGCGCGCACGGTCACGGTCCGCGCGCCCCGGCCGACGACGACGGGACGCCTGGTCGTGAGCGGGATGGTCTCGCCGGCTTCCGGGCCTGTCGTCGGCGTGACGAGCCATGGGCTGCGCAGCGCCGCGACGTCGGGAGCGGACGGTGGTGCCGGTCCCGTGGCCGCGACGCGCAGGGTCGCGCCGGGCAGCAGCGGGCGGTGCCCGACGACGGCGTCGTCGCCCACCGGCGTGCCGTCGGCCATCAGCGGGGCGTGCCACAGCTCGGGGCGGCGGACGAGCCGGGCCAGGGGAGCGCGCAGGTCGCCGAGCCGGGCGCCGTCAGGCAGCTCGACGTCCTCGCCGGGGTGCAGCGTGAGCCGGACGGACATGGGACCAGCGTGCCGCCGTCGGGCACCACGACGCCGGGGCCGTCCACAGGCTGTGGACGGCCCCGGCATCGTCGTCCGCTACTCCGCCGCGAGCGCCTCCACCGGGGAGGCCTTGAGCGCCGTCCGGGCCGGGGCCACCGAGGCGACCAGGCCGGCCACCAGGGCGATCACCAGCACCAGCGTCACGTCGAGCCAGGGGACCGAGAGGGTGACGTCACCCATGATCCCCAGCGCCGCCGCAGAGCCCGACCAGCCGTACACGAGGCCCAGCGCGATGCCGAGCACCGCACCGACGCCCGCGATGAGCAGGCCCTCGATCGCCAGCATGCCCCGCAGCTGGCCCTTCGACAGGCCGATCGCACGCAGGGTCGCGGACTCCTTGCGCCGCTCGATCACCGACAGCGACAGGGTGTTCGCCACGCCGATCAGTGCGATGACCACGGCCACGGCCAGCAGGCCGAGGACGATGCCCAGCATCGTGTCGATCACCTGGTCGAACTCGGCGCGCTGCACCGCGATGCCCGTCACCTGGGCCGCCTCGCCGGAGTCCGAGACCACGTCCTGGATCGTGCCGACGGCCGCGGTGGCGTCCGCCGAGTCCGCGAGGGCGACGTACATCTCGGTGATCACCGAGCTCTCCTGCACCTGGAGCAGGTCGTCGGCGGCGAGGTAGTTGGTGAACGGCACCGCCTCGTTGACCATGACGTCGAAGGTGGCCGTGCCGTCCGCACCGGCGAGGGCCAGCCGGTCGCCGTCGGCGAGGCCCATCTGCTCTGCCTGGTCGTAGCCCAGCAGGACGGTGCCCGGCGCCAGGCCGTCGAGCTGGGCGGGAGAGTTGAGCACCTCCCGCGCCGCGGCGGGGTCGAGGGCCGTGACCTCGACGGACCACTGCTCGCCGTCGTCCTGCCCGTCGGCGGGGACCAGGTCACCACCGGCGACGACGATCTCCGGGGTGCTCAGCGACACGTCGGCGAGGTCGGCGACCGCCGTCACGTCGGCCGTGCCCGCGACGTCGGCACGCAGGCTCTCCGACAGCGCGGCCGGGGAGCCGTCCTCGTCGTACGTCGTGCTGGACACCACGACGTCCACCGGGAACTGCTCGTCGAGCGCCTCGGTCAGCGAGGTCCGGGCGCTGGCGGCGCCCGTCGACATCATCGCCACCAGGGTCACGCCGATCAGCAGCGCGGTGCTCGTCGTCGCGGTGCGGCGCGGGTTGCGCAGGGTGTTCGCCGCGGCGAGCCGGGCCGTCGGGCCCGACGCCCCGACCGCCCGCCCGGCGAGCGCCGTCACCTTCGGCAACCAGAAGACGGCGCCGACCGCCACGCCGACGAACGACAGCGCGCCGCCGGCGATCCCGGCCAGGAGGCCGGACGTGGGCTCCTGCGCCACCGTCCCGAGCGCCGCGCCCAGGCCGAGCAGCGCGAAGCCGAGCACGGCGGCCAGCAGCGAGAGCACCAGGCGCACGCGGCCCGCCCGGCGCGAGGCGGACGGAGCGTCCGAGGGGCGCAGCGCCGCGAGCGGAGCGACCCGCGTCGCGACCCGTGCGGGCACGAGCGCGGCACCCACCGTCACGAGAGTGCCGACGAGCACCGGGACCACCACGACCTGCCAGGTCAGCGAGATGCTGTCGGGCAGCGGGACGGGGACGTCCATCGCCTGGGCGACCCACAGGGCACCCTGCCCGAGCAGGATGCCGAGCAGCACCCCGGCCACCGACGCGACCGCGCCGAGGATCCCGGCCTCGGTGAGCACGCCCCGGCCGACCTGCCCCTTGTCCGCACCCACGCAGCGCAGCAGGGCGAGGGTGCGGGCGCGCTGGGCCACCAGCACCTGGAACGTGTTGGCGATGACCAGTCCTGCCACGACCAGAGCGATCGCGGCGAACGTCAGGACGAAGATCAGGAACATCAGGTCCTGGCCGCCGGTCAGGGTCGCGGCCACGTCGGCGGCCCGCTCGTCGGTGGTCACCACCCATCGGGCGTCGCCGATGCTCGTCGTGCCGTCCACCGCGGTGGCCAGCGCGGCCTGGACGTCTGCGACGTCGGCTCCCGGAGCGAGCGCGACGGCGACCTCCGTGGCACCTACCTCGGTCCCGTTCTCCTCGGCGATCCAGGTCGCGAAGGTGTCGGCGTCGACGACGGCGGCACCGCCGGTCTCGGAGTACGCCCCGTAGGGGTCGTCGAGGATCCCGACGACGACGGGTCGCTCGGTCACCTGCTCCCAGGTGTCGTCCTCGGTGAGCACGTCACGGGTGAGGTTGACCCGGTCCCCGGCCTCGAGGCCGAGCCGCTCGGCGACGGCTGCGGGGAGCGCGACCTCGTCGGCCCCCGTGGGCATCGAGCCGACCGTCGTCTCCATCGGCATGAGCCGGTCGTCCGCGGTGGGGATGACGCTCTGGAAGACCGACCGCGACCCGGCGGAGAGCTCCGCGTAGGAGCTGCTCATCGGGGCGACCGCGTCCACGCCGTCGACCTCGCCGAGAGCGGCGACCTCCGTGATCGGCTCCTCCGACGTCGCGCCGATCACCAGGTCGGCGTCGGCGTACCGAGCGGCGATGGAGTCGTACGTGGTCTGCGTGATGACACCGCTGGCCAGCAGCGTCGCGGCGACGAACGCCGTGCCGATGACGATCGCGATGCCGGCGGCCGCGAGCCGGCCGGAGCTGCGGCGCATCTGCGCCAGGGTGATCCGCAGCATCAGGCACCCGCCTGCGCGGCGTCGTCGGCCACGGGACCCTCGAGGGACCGCAGGGCGTCGAGGCCGGCGAGGACGGCCTCGGGCGTGGGGTCGCTGATCTCGCCCGCGATGCGGCCGTCGGCGATGAGGACGACGCGGTCGGCGTACGCGGCGGCGGCCGGGTCGTGCGTGACCATGATGATGGTGCGGCCCAGCTCGCGCACGGAGCGGCGCAGGAAGCTGAGCACCTCGGCGCCGGAACGCGAGTCCAGGTTGCCCGTCGGTTCGTCGGCGAAGACGACCTCCGGCTGGGCGATGAGGGCGCGGGCGATGGCGACGCGCTGCTGCTGCCCGCCCGAGAGCTCGCTCGGACGGTGCTCGAGCCGCTGCTCGAGGCCGAGCGTGCGCACGAGCGTGTCGAACCACTCGCCGTCCGTCTTCGCCCCGGCGAGCTCGAGCGGCAGCGTGATGTTGTCACGCGCCGTGAACATCGGCAGCAGGTTGAACTGCTGGAACACGAAGCCCACGCGGTCCCGGCGCAGGCGGGTGAGCGCCTTGTCGCCGAGGCCGGTGGTCTCCGTGCTGCCGAGGAACGCCTGCCCGGACGTCGCGCTGTCCAGCCCCGCCAGCAGGTGCATCAGCGTGGACTTGCCGGAGCCGGACGGCCCCATGATCGCGGTGAACCGCCCCTCGGCGAAGTCGACGTCCACGCCGTCGAGAGCGCGCACCTGCGCCTCGCCGGAGCCGTAGGTCTTGGTCAGACCGCGCGCCCGGACGGCGAGCCGGCCGGTGTCAGGGGTGTCGGTGTCTGTGACGGGGACGAACACGGTGGTGTCCACGAGATGTCTCCACGGGTCTTGCTCCGGCGGCTCCCGGGGACGGGAGCTCGATGACACCACCGACGCTACGGACCGGCCGGCGAGCCGTCGTCGGCCCGGGGGCTGGTCGTGGCGGCGCCCAGGTCATACCCAGGTATGACGCCCACCCTGAGAGGTCCCTGAGCGCCGCCCCGCTGGTCAGGCCGTCAGGACCGGGGCCGTTCGCGGAACGAGATCACGGTCGCTCCGGGGCGCGGGCCCGGCCGCGCACGAGCACGAGCACCGCGCCGGCGAGGAGCAGGCCGGCGACGACGACCGCCCAGGTGTAGCCGGGCCCGCCCAGCAGGCCCTCGAGGAGCACGCGGCTGCGGGAGGTGGGATCGGCCAGCACCACCGCGACGAACGCGGCGACGACGGCGACCACCGCCGCGGTCAGGACCCGCTCCCACCGCTTGTCCAGCGTCGCGCGGCCCATCAGCCGCCGGCCGGCCCGGACGATGTGCCGGGCGCGCAGCAGCCGCAGCGCACCGACGGCGCGCACGAGCCGCAGCAGCTGGACTGGCCCGATCGCCAGCACGGCCGAGATCACGATCGCGGCCGTGACGACCACCAGCCAGCGGTGCTGCCACAGCCAGCCGCGCTTGTCCGGGGAGACGGCGAACAGCACGACGGTCTCCCCGAGCAGGACGGCGCCGGTCAGCAGGCTCGCGACGGTGCCGACGGACTGGTAGGGCTCCTCGAGGAGCGTCAGCCACACCGCGGGGACCGAGGCCAGCGCGGCGACGAGCACCGGCCACGCGAACCGCCGCGACCACCGGGACTCGGGCGTCTCGGAGGCGGGGGGCGCTGCCACGTCGCGAACAGGTCCGGAGCGAGGCATCCCACAGGATAGGCACGAGAACAGGTGCTGTCTCACCAGGGCACGGGCGCCCACCGGCCGGTTCAGGCTTCGGTCGATACCACACAGACGGATCGAAGAGAACCCGTAGGCAGCGATGTCCGTCCCTCGTCGGCGCGTGCACGCTGGACACGTTGTGGCGCCGCAACCTGTCCAGCATCACTATGCTCCGACGCAAGGAGAGCAGACATGTTCGAGAAGATCCGCAAGCCCGTCGCGACCAGCGCCGTGATCGCGGCCCTCGTGGCCGGCGGTGCGACCGCTGCCCACGCCGCGGTCGACTACGTCGGCGGAGGCACCTGGAACCACGGCGTGAACAGCAGCACCGTGTGGTCGAACTACTACCACGGGTCGACCTGCCACGGGGCGACGTCGGTGGGGACGTACACGGACCGGGAGAACAGGTCGGCCGGGTACTGGGCGACGACGAGCGCGCCGTCCCGCTGGTACGCGGTCGACAAGGCCTACTGGCGCACCTCGTGCTAGTCGGCTGACGCGTGGGGCCGGGCCGCAGACGCCCGGCCCCACGTGCTCGCCGCACCAGCACCCGACAACACCAAGGACACCGCCCTCGATGCTTCACCGGTCCGTCAAGCTCGCCTACGTCCTGTGCGTGGCGCTGGGGACGCTCCTCGCGCTGACGTCCTTCCACGCGTTCGACGAGTTCCAGATGACCGACGCCCCGTACCAGGTCCGGGTGGACGAGCCGATGACGCACGGCACCGCTGCCGACGCGCGAGCAGCGGTCGTGGCCACGGCACGCAGCACCGGCGCCGACGTCGCACGGTTCGTCGACGACGTCCGCGCGCCCGACAGCGTGGCCCACCTCTACGCCGTTCCCGGCGGCGACGGCGGTCCCGTCGCCGGACGCCTCGCCGACGGGTACGCCGGGTTCAGCCGGTACACCGACGTCCGGTTCCACCCGTACGAGGAGGTGGGCGACCTCGACCCGCGGGGGTACTACCTGGTGTGGGGGGAGCGCGAGGACGCGCAGGCGTTGCTGGGAGCCCTGTCGGAGCTCGGCATGGGGGGCGTGGTGGCGCCCGTGCCGGGGCTCGTGGACCTGCCGCTGCACACCGCGGGCGGGCCACTCGGCCGAGCGGCCCTGGTGACCCTGCTGGCCGTCGTCGTCCTCGTCGGCGCGGGCGTGGTCATGGGAGCCCCCGCCTACGGTGTCCAGCGTCTCCAGGGGCGGTCGTACAGTCAGATCCTGCTCCGTGACGTGCGTGAGGTGTCGGCCAGCGCGGGTGTGGCCCTCGGGCTCGTCGCGGTCGCCGCCGTGGCCGGCCTGGGGCTCTACAACGGCTTCGCCCGGTTCGGGGCGTTCGTCGTGGTCGCCGCGGTGAGCGTCGGTGCGCTGCTCGCCGTCGCCCTCGTCACCCATGCCCTGGCGCTCGCGCTGCTGTCCCGGTCGGCGATCTTGCCGGCGGTCAAGGGCGAGTTCCCGTCCCGGCTGGCGATGGCGGCCATGTACCTGGTGCGGGTCCCCGCCGTGGTCCTCGTGGCGGTGGTCGGGTTCGCCGGCGTCCAGGCGTACCTCGTGGTGGAGGAGCGGGCGGCAGCCCGCGAGGCCTGGGCGGACGCGGCCGACACGTCCTCCGTGCTCATCAGCGGGACGGCGGACATGCAGGCCGACCCGGAGCTCTTCTCCCGCGTCGGGGCGATGGCGCGGGAGGCGGTCGACGACGGCGCGGCGATCGTCGTCGCCGACGTCTCGACCGAGATGGTCCCCGGCGACCCGCGGGGACCGTTCCTCGCCCCGGACGTCTCGTGCCCGGTGCTCGCCGTCTCGCCGAGCTACCTGGACGAGCACGAGGTGCTGGCCGCCGGCGGCGTCCGCCTCGGCGCGAGCGACGTCGGTGGTGAGCCGACGCTGCTCCTGGCGCCCGGGTGCGGCGACGACGTGCGCAGCGGCACCGCCGCGTGGTTGGCGGGCCGGGCCGGCATGGCGGGTACCGAGGCGCCGGGCCACGCCGAGGGCGAGCTGGCCCCGGACCAGGACTTCTTCACCTACGGGGACCGGTGGAACCCGAACGTGTCCCCGTGGGCCTACGACGCGGCGCTCCTCGTCCTGCCGGCCGGGCTCGAGGCCCTGTCGGACTCGACCTACGGTGACATGACGGCCGGCGGCGAGGTGCTGTTCCTGGACCAGGACGACGCGCTCGAGCGCGCCGGCTCGGCGGACCTCCGGGACCAGGTGGCCGGTGTGCTGCCGGCGGGGGCCGCGGCGGCCAAGCAGACCCGGCAGGTCGCCGTCGACCTGCGCACCTCGGTCGTCGCGTTCGTGGGCGTGCTCGGCGTCGTCGCGGCGACCGCGGTCGGGGTCGTGATGATCCACGCCCGCCGTCGCGCGCAGGAGATCTACGTCCGGCACATCTGCGGGTGGCGGTTCTGGCGGGCGGCCCGGAGCCTCCTCGTCGTCGAGCTCGGGCTCGCGGTGCTCGCGGTGCTGTGGTCGGTCGACCGCGCCGCGTCGCTGGCGGGCGCGCCGGGGACGGCGGACGCGCTGCGGTCCGACGTGACGGCGTGGTACGTGGGCATCGCGACCGCGGGTGCGGTGCTCGGCTGGTTGCTCGTCGCAGCGCTCGCACGGTCCACGTCCGCCCGGCTCGTGCGCACCCGGTCCGCGGACACGTAGCGGCCCCGGTCGCATCCCCGATCGCCGTCCCCACAGCCCAGAGGAAAGGTAGACACGTGTCGACAGTCATCGCGAAGGACGTCACCAAGGCGTTCGGGGAGCGGATCCTGTTCGCCGACCGGTCGTTCGAGGTCGGTCCCGGGAGCATGACCGCCCTGACGGGACCGTCCGGCTCGGGCAAGTCCACGCTGCTCAACTGCCTGGGACTGCTCGAGGACGTGACCTCCGGGGTGATCGAGGTGGACGGCCGGAACGTGACCGCGCTCGGTGCCGGTGCGGCGCGGCGGTTCCGGCGCGACAAGCTCGGCTACCTGTTCCAGAACTACGCGCTGGTCGAGAACGCGACGGTGCGGTTCAACCTGGACGTCGCCCGGGTGCGTGGTCGGCGCGGTGCGGACGGCCTGACCGACGACGAGGCTCTCGACCGCGTGGGTCTCGGCGGCCGGGGGGACGAGCCTGTCTTCCGCATGTCCGGCGGCGAGCAGCAACGCGTCGCGCTCGCTCGGCTCTTCGTCAAGGCACCGACGCTGATCCTGGCGGACGAGCCCACGGGCGCCCTCGACCGCGACAACGCCGACATGGTCCTGGACTCGCTGCGGGACTTCGCCCGGGACGGGGCCGCCGTCGTCGTCGCCACCCACTCCCAGCACGTCGTGCAGGCGTGCACCGAGGAGCTGCAGGTGGGCGCGAACCCGGGTCACCAGGGCAGGTCGTGACCGGGCGGAGCGACGTAGGGGCGCTCCAGCGCATGGTGCGCCAGCGCCTCGCGGATCCATCCCGGTCCCCGCGCGGTCACCGGTGACAGCCGCAGCACCCGGGCGAGCTGGACGAGGTGCTCCTCGACCGTGCGGGGCGAGATGTCGAGCATCTCGGCGATCTCGAGCGTGGTCGGCAGGGGTGCGGTGACGTCGCCCGTCATGCGCGGGGACACGAGCGCCACCATCACCGCGTGGCGCCGCGACGCAGGGTCGAGGCCCCATGCGGGCACGCAGCCCGAGGAGCACCGCGGGGACCAGGCCGGCCGCTGGTCGGGCCCGAACACGTCGAGGACGTGACCCGAGGCGCCCGCAATCCCGGCGAGGTCGAACGGCGGCGCGAGGACGGTGCCGGGCTCGACCCGCACCTGGTCGATGGGGCGCTCCAGGTTCCACACGCGCAGCGGGACCGATGCGCTGAGGTTGGCGATGCTCCACGTGCGCTCGTCGGCGACGATGGAACCCGCGGCGCCGTCGACGTCGAGGTCCGTCGCGGGGCAGCACCCGGAGTCGCAGCTCCCGAACTCCACGGGGACGTCGGCGGGCACGTCGACGGTGACGGTGGTGCCCTCGCCGACGGTGCGCACGGTCAGGACGACGGAGGGGCGCGCGGCGTCGGGCACTGCGCGCTCCTTCCTCGTGGTTCGCTGGGTTCGGCGGACGTCCACCATGCCAGTCCAGTCGTCCATCCTTGCAGGTCACCGCCGACGACGACGGGTCGAGGCCGCGGTGCTCGAACCCGGGATCTACGGGTTGTGCAGGGCCGAGGCCGGCCCTCAGGACCCGGGCCGCACCAGCCCGGTCTCATAGGCGGTCACCACGGCCTGCACCCGGTCGCGGGCACCCAGCTTGGCCAGGACCCGGCCCACGTGCGTCTTCACCGTCGCCTCGGCCACGAACAGCTCGGCGGCGATCTCGGTGTTGGACCGGCCGCGCGCCATGAGGACCAGCACCTCGCGCTCGCGCTCGGTGAGCTCGCCGAGCGCGTCGTGCGCCGGGCCGGCCGCCGTCGTCGGCAGCGCGGTGACGAGGTGCTCCAGGAGCCGGCGCGTGGACGACGGCGCGATGACGGCGTCGCCGCGGTGCACGGTGCGGATGGCGGCCAGCATCTCCTCCGGCGGGGCGTCCTTGAGCAGGAATCCGGAGGCGCCCGCCCGGATCGCCTCGAGCACGTACTCGTCGAGGTCGAAGGTGGTCAGCACGACGACGCGCGGTGCCGCGGGCTGCGCCGTCAGCCGCCCGGTCGCGGTGAGGCCGTCCATCGTGGGCATGCGCACGTCCATCAGCACCACGTCGACGGGGTGGTCCGCGAGGAGGCGCAGCGCCTGCGCGCCGTCGGAGGCCTCGACGGCCACGGTGAGGTCGGGCTGGGAGTCGATGACCATCCGGAAGCCGGCGCGCACGAGCTGCTGGTCGTCGACGAGCGCGACCTTCACGGCGTCGGTCATGCGGGCTCCTGGGAGTCGGGGCGCACCGGTGGCACGGAGGATGCCGGCGGTCCTGGGGGCGTGGTGGGCACGGGTGCGGCGGCGGGCACCGGCATCGTGAACCGTACCCGCCAGCCGCCGCCGGGGCGCGGGCCGGCCGTCACCGAGCCGCCGAACATCGCGGCGCGCTCGCGCATCCCGAGCAGCCCGTAGCCGGCCTCGCCGTCGCCGGCTGCCGCCCCGCGACCGTCGTCGGCCACCTCGACCGCCACGGACTCGGCCTCCCAGCGCAGCACGACGGTCACGCGCGGGTCGGGCCCGGCGTGCTTGCGCACGTTGCTCAGCGCCTCCTGCGTGACCCGGTGCAGCGTCAGTCCCGCGCCGGGCGGCAGACGCCGCGCCACACCGACGCGTACCAGCGAGACGCGGGTGCCGGCGTCGCGCGCCTGCGCCACGAGGCTCGTCAGGTCCGCGTCGTCGGGCTGCGGCGCCAGGGGAGCGGAGCCCGACGACGCACCTCGCCCGGGTAGCACCGCGCCTGCCGCGGCGTCGCCCGCCCGGGCCGCGCCGTCGGCCATCGTGCCGCCGTCCGCGCGCCGTGCCCGCCCGCGTGCTGTCGGGCGTGTCCCGTGGCCGGTCGTGCCACCGCCGTCTTCCTGCCAGGGAGCCTCGGGCTCGGGGCCGTCGTCGTCCCGCAGGACGCCGAGCAGGCGGCGCATGTCGGCCAGGGCCGCCCGCCCGGTCTCGGAGATGACGTCGAGGGACCGCACCGCGGCGGCGGGGTCGTTCGCGGCGACGTACCGGCCGCCGTCGGCCTGCGCCACGACGATGGACAGGGAGTGCGCCACGATGTCGTGCATCTCGCGGGCGATCCGGGCGCGCTCGGCGGCGGTGGCGATGCGGGTCTGCTGGTCGCGCTCGAGCTCGAGGCGCTCCGCGCGGTCGCGCAGGGCGTCCAGGGTCACGCGCCGTTGGCGCCGCACGAGCGCCAGCGCCCACACAGCGAGACCCAGGAGGGTGCAGAGCAGGCTCAGGCCGACGAGCTGGCTGAGCTGGCCCGTGCTGCGTTCCTGCACCGCGACGACGGGGCCGATGAGGAACGAGCCCACGACGGTCGAGAGGATGGCCGTGACGTGCGCCCAGCCTGGGCCGTACACGGTGACGGCCCACAGCGCGGCGAGGACGGCGAAGTCCGCGGGGATGAGCAGGGTGTGGCCGGCGAGCAGGTGTGCGAGGGCCACGGCGTAGACGGCGACGGACGACGCGACAGGTCGGGTGCGTCGCCACGCGAGCGGGGCGACCGTGGCCAGGGACCACGCGACGACCCAGCCGGACTGGGTGCGCGTGTCGGAGAGCGTCGTCGCGGTGGCCGCGACGAAGATGCCGAAGAACACCGTGCCGGTGGCGTCCACGGCGAAACGGTGGCGCTCGAACCACGTGCTCAACCGCGCTGACCAGCCCATGCTCGACACCATAGGCAGGTCAGGAGGTTGCGCGCGTCCGCCCGTGGTGGGACCCGGTCGCCGTGCGGCATGGCCCCTGGGGATGATCGGACCGCCGTGTCGCGAGGTGCCAGGACCAGGCATATTGCCGCTAGCATGAGGGAATGACCCACGTACTGCTGGCCGAGGACGACCCGGCGATTGCCGAGCCTTTGGCGCGGGCTCTCACGCGTGAGGGTTACGACGTCGTCGTGCAAGGAACTGGTCAAGGAGCGATCGACAACGCCGGGGACGCGGACATCGTCGTCCTGGACCTCGGTCTGCCGGACATCGACGGGCTCGACGTCGCCCGCGAGATCCGTGGTCGCGGGCTCAGCACGCCGATCCTGGTGCTGACCGCCCGCGCCGACGAGGTCGACCTCGTGGTGGGCCTGGACGCCGGTGCCGACGACTACGTGACGAAGCCGTTCCGGCTCGCCGAGCTGCTCGCACGCGTCCGGGCGCTGCTGCGCCGCACCCACGGCGAGGCCGCGGAGGACGAGGAGCTGCGCGCGCAGGACGTCCGTGTCGACGTCGCCGCGCACCGAGCCTTCCAGGGGGAGCGTGAGCTGCACCTGACCACCAAGGAGTTCGACCTGCTCCGGGTGCTCGTGGGCAACGCGGGCTCCGTCGTCGTGCGCGACACGCTCATGCGCGACGTCTGGGGCTCGGACCCGGTCGGGTCCACCAAGACGCTCGACATGCACGTGTCGTGGCTGCGGCGCAAGCTCGGCGACGACGCGAACTCCCCGCGCTACGTCTCCACCGTCCGGGGGCTCGGCTTCCGGTTCGAGCTCGGTCAGCAGGCCTGACCTCCGGTGCGCCGTCGCGTCCTGCTGGCGACGATCTCCGCGGTCGCCGTCGCAGTGGTCCTGCTCGGCGTACCGCTGGGCTTCTTCGGGGCACAGTACGTCGTCGCGAACGAGGAGCGCCGGGTCTCGGACCGGTTGGACACGTTCGTCCGGACCGTCGAGCGCGCCCAGGCGCAGGGTGAGAGTCCCAGCGAGGAGCAGCTCCTGCGCGCAGCGGAGGGGCGCTCCGGAGACCTCCCGGCACGCGTCACCGTCAGCCTGCCCGACGGCGAGCTGCTCGAGTTCGGCGACGTGCTGCGCGAACCGACCATCTTCAAGGCGGCGCAGACCACCGACGAGCGTGCCTCGGTGTCCATCGAGGTCTCTGCCTGGGGCGCTTACATCAAGGCCGCCCAGACCGTCGCGCTCGCGGTGGTCGCCGGCGTCGTCGCCATCGCGGCCGGCGTGGCCATGGCCGTGTGGCAGGCGAACCGGCTCTCCGCGCCTCTGGTGTACCTCGCGGCGTCGGCCGAACAGCTCGGCTCCGGGCAGGTGCGTCCGAGCCTCGAACCGTCCGGCGTGGAGGAGATCGACCTGGTGGCGGCCGAGCTGGCCCGCAGCGCCGACCGGCTGGCCGGGCGGCTCGCCTCGGAGCGGCAGTTCGCGCAGGACGCCTCCCACCAGCTCCGCACGCCGCTGACCGCCCTGACCATGCGGCTCGAGGAGATCATGCTGACCAGCGACGACGAGGCCGTCGTCGAGGAGGCCAGGGTGTCGCTCGAGCAGGTGGAGCGGCTGGTGACCGTGGTCGACGACCTGCTCTCCACGTCCCGACGCTCGCAGGGCGGTACCACCGAGGCGGTCGCCCTGGCTGACGTGGTCCGCCAGCAGGAGGAGGAGTGGGCGGAGACGTTCCGCACCGCCGGACGCGTGCTCGTGGTCGACGTGCCGGACGAGCACCGGGTCCTGGCGACCCCCGGTGCGCTGGCGCAGGTGATCGCCACGCTCCTGGAGAACTCCTTGAAGTACGGCGACGGCGTCACGGCGGTGCGCTCGAAACCGTCCGGCCCGAAGGGTGCGGTGGCGCTCGAGGTCTCGGACGAGGGCCCCGGCGTGGCGGACGACATCGCTCCGCGGATCTTCGAACGCGGCACGACGACGGGAGGCAGCACCGGCCTCGGGCTGGCGCTGGCACGTGACCTGGTCGCTGCCGACGGCGGTCGTCTCGAGCTGGCGCAGCGGCGTCCGCCGGTGTTCCGCATCTTCCTCGCCGGGGTGCCGCGCACGCTCGACCCGAGCGTCGTGCTCCCGCCCGGGTCGACGATCTCGTCGCGCGGGCGCCGCCGCGGCTGGCTCCACCACAACGAAGGCTGAGACCCGCCCCGCCCCGCCCCGTCTCATCGTTGTGGGCGCGATTTCTGGCCCGTATTGTCCGTTTGCGGCTGGTTGTAGGCCCAGAAATCGCGCCCACAACGCTCGGGGTCAGCCGACGCCGCGGAAGACCACCGTGCGATACATGACGTACCGGAAGATCGTGCTCAGCACGAGGCCGACCCCGTTCGCCGCGACGTTGTCCGCCAGTGCCGAGTCGAGGCCGAGCACGTACCGGGACACCGCCAGGCATCCGGCCGAGATGGCGAGCCCGCCGACGTTCACCGCGGCGAACTCCAGCAGCTCGCGTCCGCGGCGCGGGGTACGGCGGTCCGCGAACGTCCAGTACCGGTTGCCGACCCATGCCACGAGAGTCGCGACCGCCGCCGCGATGATCCGCACCGTGATCGGCTTGTGGGCGAGCACGTCGACAGGCCCGTGCAGCATCAGGTTGAACACGGCGAGGTCCACCACGAACGCGAGCGCGCCCACCGAACCGAACCGCAGCAGCTCGATGCGCCGCGCCCACAGTGCGAGCATCGTGCGCGCCGGCCACCGCTGCGGGGCGGGTGCGGCTGCCGGGGCACGAGACATGCGGGCCACCTTATCGGCCCGGCCGGTATCCTCGACCAACGTGACGTCCCCCGCCAGTGCCCCCGTCCCACCCGTGGTCGCCGTCGTCGGTGGCGGCCAGCTCGCCCGCATGATGGCCCCGGCCGCCGCCGAGCTCGGTGTCCATCTGAGGGTGCTCGTCGAGGACCCCGCGACAGCGGCGGCGCAGGTCGTCGTCGACGCCCCGGTCGGGGCCGCGTCCGACGAGGCGGCGATCCGCGCGCTCGTGGCCCCCGCGGACGGACGGGCCGCGGCCGACGTGCTGACCTTCGAGCACGAGCACGTGCCGAACAGCCTCCTGGCCGACCTGGTCGACGGCGGCACCCCGGTGCGGCCGGGCCCTGGAGCCCTGGTGCAGGCCCAGGACAAGATCGTGATGCGCCGTCGGCTCACCGAGCTCGGGGCGCCGTGCCCGCGCTGGGCGGCGCTGCCCACCGATCCGGAGGCCGCCCGGTCCGCGCTCGGGGTCTTCCTCGACGGCGCACCGGGCGGTGAGGCCGTGGTGAAGACCGCTCGGGGCGGCTACGACGGCAAGGGCGTGCGCGTGGTCGCCGCACCGGCGGAGGCGGACGACTGGATCGCCGCCCACGCCGCGGGAGGCCCCGAGCTCCTCGTCGAGGACAAGGTGCCGTTCAGCCGTGAGCTCGCGGTGCTCGTCGCCCGCCGGCCGTCGGGAGAGGTGCGGACATGGCCCGTGGTGGAGTCGATCCAGCGGGACGGCGTCTGCGCCGAGGTGATCGCGCCCGCTCCGCGCCTCGACCTGCAGCTTGCCGAGCGGGCTCGCCAGGTGGCCGTCCAGGTGGCCGAGGGGCTCGACGTGACCGGCGTCCTCGCGGTGGAGATGTTCGAGGTGCCGGACGGTGACGGCGGACCGGTGGTGCTCGTCAACGAGCTCGCCATGCGTCCGCACAACTCCGGGCACTGGACGATCGACGGCGCCGCGACGAGCCAGTTCGAGCAGCACCTCCGGGCGGTGCTGGACCTGCCGCTCGGTGCGACCGCGCCGACCGCACGCTGGACCGTCATGGCGAACGTCCTGGGCTCGAGCCTGGAGCGCCTCACGGACGCGCTGCCCGACCTCGGCGCGCGGTTCCCGGAGGCGCGCGTCAACCTGTACGGCAAGGACATCCGCCCGGGCCGCAAGCTGGGACACGTCAACGTCAGCGGCGACGACCTGGACGAGGTCCGCCGCCGTGCGGTCGCCGCGGCCGCCCTGCTGCGCGGCGAGGAGATCGAGGAGAACTGATGAGCGAGAACAAGCCCGTCGTCGGGATCGTCATGGGGTCGGACTCCGACTGGCCCGTCATGCAGGCCGCGGCCGAGGCGCTGGACGAGCTGGGCGTGGCCAGCGAGGTGGACGTGGTCTCGGCGCACCGGATGCCGACCGAGATGATCGAGTACGGTCGCGGTGCCGCCGACCGGGGCCTGCGGGTGGTCGTGGCGGGTGCCGGGGGAGCGGCGCACCTGCCGGGCATGCTGGCCGCGGTCACGCCGCTGCCGGTGATCGGCGTGCCGGTGCCGCTCAAGCACCTGGACGGGATGGACTCGCTCCTGTCGATCGTGCAGATGCCGGCCGGAGTCCCGGTCGCCACGGTGTCGATCGGGGGCGCCCGCAACGCCGGCCTGCTCGCGGCGCAGATCCTCGGTGCGGGCACCGATGCGGAGTCCCTCGCGCTGCGCGAACGGATGGTCGCGTTCCAGGCCGAGCTGCGCGACGTCGCGCACGCCAAGGGCGAGCGGCTGCGCGAGACCCGCCGCGCCACGCCGAGGTAGTACCGGTCGTGCCGAGGTAGTACCGGCCCCGATGAGGGGGTGCGGCGTCGGATGGTGTCGTTCCGTCGTGCGTCAGCAGGTGGTGGCTCCGTGCAGGTCGTCGCAGTGGAGGCGGACGCGTGCTTCGGTGACGGTGACGGGTTCGGTGGTGCTGGTGGTGGTGATGGTGCCGTCGATGGTGGTCCAGGTGCTGGTGCCGGCGATGCGGAAGTGGCCTTGCCAGGTGGTGTCCAGGGTGACGGTGACGGTGTCGCGGTACCAGTCGCCTTGGTCGTCGACGTGGGTGTCGGGGTCGTGGGCGGGGTCGCCGAGGTGGGTGTAGGTGTGCCCGATCCAGGATGCGTCGGGGCTGGGGTTGTCCTGGGTCCAGGGTCGGCCGGGGTCGGTGGTGGTCAGTGTGTCGCCGCGTGGGGTGTGGGGGTCGTCGAAGTTCCAGGTGTATTCGATGGGGTCGGCGCGGATCTCGACGGGCACGTCCAGGAGGGTGGCCTGTTGGGTCTGGGGTTGGGTGGTGGCGTAGGCGGGGTAGTGGACGTTGACCAGCAGCGGTTCGCGGGCTTGGACCGTGGCGGTGGGGGTGGTGATGCGCATGGCGGCGAAGGCGCGTCGGGCCTGGGCGGCGACGTCGGCTGGGGTGATGCATTCGCGGCCGGAGACCTGCTCGGGTGCGGTGTAGGTGCCGTCGTCCTGGAGGCGTTCGACCCACAGCTCGGCGAGCTCGTACTCGTCGTCGTTGCAGGGGGCGCTCTCGATGTCTGCTTCTCGTGAGCCGTCGGGGCAGGTGTCCAGGGTGGTGATCAGCTCGATGCCGTCCGCGGTGGTGGCGATGTTGCAGGTGTGGGTGTCGGTGCGGAAGTAGCGGTCGCGGGGGCCGTCGTCCTCGGACGTCGCGGGGTTGGCGCCCTCGCCGACGCCGCCGACGTGCGCGGTGTTGCTCTCGTCGTCGACGTAGCCCTGATAGCCCGGAGGCGAAGACGGCGATGGAGAGTCGGAGGGCGCTGGTGGTGCGGGTGTCGCGCTCAGTGCGAGCGAAAAACAGAGGGTTGCGAGTCGAACAGCGTTCATGCGTCGTCCCGATCGAGATGCTCGGCGCCGACCACGTTGACGATGACCCAACGATCGCGCTGGTGGGTCACTTCGATGCGCTGTTCGGCAACCACAGCGTCCTCGCTGAACACTTCGTCACCTTCCTGATTAGTGATGGTGACTGGTTCGACTTCCACACTGATGTCGATGGGCCAGATGCCGGTGGGTTCATCTTGCTCGTAGGTGTGCAGGATCTCCACGGTCATTTCGCCGCCATGAAATTCATCCCCGTTCTCGGCGATGGTCCGGGCCTGTTCGAGCCGCTTGGTGCACGTGCTGCATTCCTCGTGCGACATCGCCTCCCATTCGGCGGTGTCGCCTGTCTTCATCATGTGGTCGTCGAGGCTGAGGAAGTACTTCGCGGCGGCCTCGGCACCCTGGTAGCCGTCGTCATCCATCTCGGCGGGCCGCTCGGGAGCGATCACGACCGGAGCGGGTGAGGACTCGACGGGCGAGGGCGACGGGCTCGAGGTGGCCTCCGCCGTCGTCCCTGGCTCTGTGGGTGCGGGTTCGGAGGTGGTGCATCCGGCGAGCAGCAGCGCGGTCAGCGCGGCCGCACCGAAAATGGTGGCACGGGGCATCAGGGATTCCTTCACCAGGGGAGTCGACGGCGACATCGGAGTCACGGTAGCGAAACCACAGGTCCCCTGCGCGCCCCTGTGGACAACGTCTCGCCCACTGGAACGAGCGCTCCTACCTCGGCCGTTGTCCTACTACCTCGGCACGCGCGTTACTACCTCAGCGGGAGGTCAGAGGCCGCCGACCGTCGAACCCGGCTCGAGGTTTCCGTCGCGAAGGTCCGCCCAGAACTGGTCGGCGTCCTCGGCGAGCAGGACGGTCGAGCCGACGCCGCCGCCCGGGTTGTAGCCGGGGTTGGCGATCGGCGGCGTGCCCGTGACCCCTTCGGGACCGGTCGCCCCCTTGAAGGCGAGAGCGAGCCGTCCCAGGTTGAACAAACCCGTCTTCTGGTCGACCACCAGGGCGTCCGTCCCTGCGCCGACGAGCTGGACCTGGTCGATCGGGTTGAGGAGCACGCTCGGCTGCACGGCCGTGTCGGCGATGCCGGCGATCACCTGCTGCTGCCGCTCGCCCCGCCCGATGTCGCCCTTGGGGTCCGAGTACCGCATGCGGGAGAAGGCGAGGGCGGTGGCGCCGTCGGACTGGTGGCATCCTGCCTCCCAGACCAGCTCGGACTTCGGGTCGTCGACGTCGTAGTCGAGGCAGAGCTCGACGCCGCCGACGGCGTCCACGATCTCCTCGAGGCTGCCGAACCCGACCTCGGCGTAGTGGTCCACGGTGAGGCCGCTGAGAGCCTCGACGGTCCGCACGAGCAGGGGCGCGCCGCCCCAGGCGTAGGCGGCGTTCACCTTGTTCATGCCCTCGCCGGGGATCTCGGCGTAGGTGTCGCGAGGGATGGAGATGAGCGCGGTCGGGCCGCTCCGCGGCTTGTGCAGCACCATGATCGTGTCGGTGCGAGCGCCGGAGGTGCCGTCGTCGACGCCGCCCGAGCCGCGGGCGTCGGACCCGGCGAGCAGGTACGTGGTCCCCGGCGTCCCCTCGGCGTCCGAGAGGGCGTCGGTGTGCTGGATCTGCCCGTCGGCCCAGATGATGAGGCCGATCGGCCAGGCGAGGAGCAGCACCAGGACGAGGAGGAACGCGAGCCCGGCGACCCGACGCTTGCGCACCCGGAACCCGCCCGGACGGTTCCGCCCGGGTCCGGAGGGGCCGCGCCCCGACCCGCCACCGTTGCCGCGTGCTGCGGCGGGCGTGGCGGCGGCTGCCGGCGGACGCTGCCGGGCAGGCATGACGCGTGTCCCGGAGTCGCCGGCGGGTCGTCGGGCGGCGGGCTGCCCCGCAGGCCGCGGTGCGTTGGTCCGCGAGCTGCCGACGGCGGGGGCGTACGACTGCGGCTGCCGCGAGGGCGCCGCGGACCGGCGTTGCGGTGCCTGCGGCGTCACGGGGATCTCGCGCGACGACTGCCGGCGGACGCGGGGCTCGCGCGACTCCATCGGCACGGCGTCGTCACGGCGTCCCACGCGGCCGCCGGGACGTGGCCGGGCGGAGCCGGCGCCGCCGACCGAGATGGCGTCGCCGGTCTGCTGGGGGCGCGAGCTGTGGCCGCCGGTGGGCGTGAAGCTCGGGGGGATGCGTCGCTCGTCCGTCACGAGATCACCCGCAGACCGAGGTGACGTCGGCGCCCGTGAAGGCTTCGGCGCCGGCCTCACGGGTCTCGGTGGGTTCCGGCTCCGGCTTGGCGTCCGTGGCGTCCTCGTTCTCGTCGGCCGGCTGCTCGCCGGACCCGTCGGTCGTGTCGTTCGCCGTGTCGTCCTCGTCCGCCGCGTCGTTCGCGGACTCGTCGTCGGTCGAGCCGTCCTTGCCGGCTGCGCTCTCCTCGTCCGCCGGCTCCTCCTCGATCACGTCGCTCAGTGGACGGTCGTGCTTGAGGTTGTCGAACACCGTCACCGCATCGTCGGTGAGCACCACGTTGTTGGGGTTCGACGGGTCGTACTGCCACGGGACCGTCATGAAGGCGATCGTGTCAGGTCGCAGGCCGCGGGCGCTGTACGCCAGCCCGGCGAGTCCTTGGATCGAGCCGAGGTTGCTGCTCATCGTGAGCGAGTCGGTCACGGCTCCGAGGAACTGCAGGAGCTGCGGGGAGTCGGTGAGCAGGTTCTGGCCGAGGACGGTGCGCGCGAGGGCGGCCATGAGCTCCTGCTGGCGGCCGATCCGGCCGATGTCGGAGCCGTCGCCGAGCCCCTGGCCGGTCCGGGCACGGGCGTACTTCAGCGCGGTCTCGCCGTCGAGCTTCTGCGTGCCCGCGGACAGCACGAGGTTGTCCGCCTTCTTCGACGAGATGTCGTTCGGGATGCACATCTCGACGCCGCCGAGCGCCTCGATCATCTTCTCGAACCCGGCAAAGTCGACGACGATGAACCCGTCCATGCGCACGTCGGAGATCGTCTCGATCGTCTTCATCGTGCACAGGGCGCCGGACTCGACGTCGCCGCCGGTCATGACGCCCTGGGCGAAGGCTCCGTTGAACTTCGTCCCGTACAGCGGCGCGGTCTCCCCGCCGGAGGACGTGGGACACGCGGGGACGTCGATCGTCGTGTCGCGCGGGATCGACATCAGCTCCACGCGGGACCGGTCGGCGGAGATGTGCATGATCATCGTGGTGTCGGACCGGGCACCGTCCGTGCCGTCGTCGACCACGCCGGCGTTGTCGCCCCCGCGGGAGTCCGAGCCGAGCAGCAGGACGTTGAGGGGCGACCCCGCGGACGGGTCCTCAGGGACGACGACCTCGGGGCGGTCCGAGCCCAGTGCGGCGTCGGCGTCGACGGTCTGGATGTTCCCCGTGAGCTTGACGGCCGCCGTCGCGGCCCCGACGCCCGCGAAGGCGACGGCCGCGGTCGCCACCATCCCGACGGCGCGCACGAGCGAGTGCCGTCGCAGCGTCCGGGCGTGCGCCGGCCCGCGGGACGGTTCGTCCCGTGGCGCGACGTGGCGGGCAGGCGTGTGGTTCACGATAGGTGAGCATAGATGTCTTGGACGTCGGTGCTGCGGTCCCCCAGGTCCGATGCGGTAGAGGAACTGTGAGGGTCAGAGCCGCGAACCCACCGAGAACTGCTTCTTGGTGACCTTGAGGATGACGTGCACCTTGGGCATCGACCCTCCGTTGACCTGGCGGGCACGAGCCTTCGACACGGGCCGGAGCACGCCGTTGCGCAGGATGTAGATCTGGCTCTTGCCGTTCTGGCGCACGGCCACGACGCGGCTCCATCCGCCGGAACGCGGCACCTCGGACTTGAGCGCCTTGCGCCAGTCCTGGCTCTTCGTCGACGACCGGAACTTCCCGGTGCCGTCGGTCCGTGCGAGTCCGCGCGTCGTCAACAGGAACGAACGGCCGTTCTTGCCCTCGACGACGCCCGTCGTCTTGCCGATGTTCGGCAGCCGGGCCATGCTGCCGCGGTCCAGGTAGCCGCGGTCGAGGTCGCCGAGGGGCGTGTTCTTCTGCAGGTAGTTGCCGATCTTCCCGCTGTGCTTGCGGCCGTTGATGATGAGCCGGTCGTTGCCGTTGCTGCGGTTGGTGACGATGACGCCCGGGCGAACGATCGGGTTGCCGTACGGGAGCCTCCTGAGCGCGTCGGGATGCAGGGACACCGAAGAGGAGGATTTCTTGGCGCGCCGGAGCGAGGCGGTGTCGAAGGCTTCGCGCTTGCTGCCGGTGCCGATCCAGAAGAGTCGGCCGTTGCTCCGGACGGTGCGCTGCAGGCGGCTGCTCTTGATGAGGCCCTTCCACGTCGTGCTGCTCACCTTGCGCGCGCTGCTGCACCGCTCGCCGTAGTGCTTGACCACGGAGCAGTACGCCAGGTGCTTGCGGCCGTTCTCCACGAGCGCGACCTTGCCGCCGGGGTTCCGGATGAAGCTCCCGTCAGGGATGTTGCCCTGGAACTGCCTGGCTGCGGCTCGCTCCTGCGCGGCGGTCGCGCGGCGGCGGATCTCGCCCAGCTTCTTGTAGAGCGTGCGGCCCGGGCAGGCGGTCTGCGCGACGTTCCGGTGCCCGTGGATGCGTTGCTCGCGGGTGCCGTTGATCTTCACGGACCCCTTCGCGCGGACGCCGTGCAGCGAGAGCTTCCAGGCGGCCAGGCTGACGACGGCGCTGACGGCGGACTTGGAGACCGTCGCGTTCTCGTAGTTGCCGAGCACCGAGATGCCCGTGGTGTTCGTGTTGTAGCCGAGGGCGTGGCCACCGATGGTCTGCTTGGTGACTCCTCCGGAGCGCCCTTCCCAGATGCGTCCGTACTTGTCGACGAGGAAGTTGTAGCCGATGTCGCCCCAGCCCCGCGTCTTGGCGTGGTAGGCGTAGATCCCGCGGATGATGGCCGGCACCTTGGACTTCGAGTAGTTGTTCGTGCCGGCGGTGTGGTGGATCGTCGCCGCGCGGATCGAACCCCGCTTGGGCTTCCAGGTCATCATCTTCTCGTTGGCGCCCCACGCCTTGCGCGAGTTGATGGACGGCCGCGGGGTCACGGCGCTCACCGCAGCGACGGACGCGCCACCGGGCGAGACGCCCTCGGGCGGGGTGGGCACGTCGTCGTCCGCGGGGGACGTGCCGGGGTCGACGACGGTGAGCTTCAGGTCGTGCACCGGCTCCGTGCCGGAGACCCGTGCCTGGACGCGTGCCACGTCGCCGACGACGACGGGTTCGGTGCCGTCGAGCGTGCCGTCGGGCGCGGGCTCTGCCGAGACCTCCTCCCAGGCGTCCCAGCCGGCGTCGCCGTCGGCCGGTGCTTCGGGGTCCGCGCTGGTCCGCACCTCCACGACGAGGGCGCCCTCGGCGACGTCGCCGGACCACGTGACGCCGACGACGGCGAAGCCGGTGGCGTCGGCCGTCGCGACCTGGGGCTCGGCCTCGGGGGCGAGCAGGGGGACGACCTCGTCGGAGTCGGCCCCGCCCTCGGCCCCGGCCTCGCCGTCGCCTGTGGCCACATCCTCGGCCGGGACGAACTCCGCCTCCTCGGAATCGGGCGTCACGGGTCTCGCGGCGGCCGGCTCCTCGGCGGTCCCGTCGGCCGCCTCGACGGCTGCGGGCGCAGCGGCCGCGGGCGCTGCGTCGGCGGCGGGCGCAGCCTGCGCACCCGGCGGCACGAGGAGGGCGAAGGAGAGCAGTCCGACGACTCCGGTGGCGAGTGCAGACCGGGTCCTGGAGAGAGGGTGACGGTTCACACAGCGCACGCTACGTTCGGCCGAGTGGTTGCGCAGGGCGACATCGGACCGGTCCGGATGTGGTCGGCATGTCGGGTCCGTCCGATTGGGTCGGCGGAGTGTTCACGCGCACGCCAGCGGGTTCACCCGCCCTGGCCGCCCGGACGCAACCGGGTGTCCCTAGACTCGCCAGCATGCGGATCTCGGTGATCGGGCTGGGCTATCTCGGTGCGGTCCATGCGGCGGCGCTCGCGGCATCGGGCCACGACGTCGTCGGTGTGGACGTCGATCCGGAGAAGGTCGGTGCCCTGGCGCTCGGCAAGGCGCCCTTCTACGAACCGGGCTTCGACGAGCTCCTCGTCGACGCCATGCGCAGCGGCCGTCTGCGGGTGGGCACCGACGTCGGTGCGGCGGCCGGCTGCGCGGTGCACTTCGTGTGCGTGGGTACCCCGCAGGCTGCCGGGTCGTCCGCCGCGGACCTGCGGTACGTGGACGCGGCCGTCGAGTCGCTGCTGCCGCACCTGGCGGTGGGGGACGTCGTCGTGGGCAAGTCGACCGTGCCGGTCGGGACCGCGGGGCGCCTCGCCGGGGTCGTCTCGGCCGCCGTGCCCGGTGCCGTCCTGGCGTGGAACCCGGAGTTCCTCCGGGAGGGCCACGCGGTCGACGACACGCTGCACCCGGACCGGATCGTCTACGGGGTGCCCGACGGCGAGGCGGGGGAGCGGGCCTCGCGGCTGCTGGACGAGGTGTACGCGATCCCGTTGGCGGAGGGGATGCCGCGGATCGTGACGGACTATCCGACGGCGGAGCTGGTGAAGGTCGCGGCGAACTCGTTCCTGGCCACGAAGATCTCGTTCATCAACGCGATGGCCGAGCTGTGCGAGGTCGCCGGTGGTGACGTGACCCAGCTCGCGGACGCGATCGGGCACGACGTGCGGATCGGGCGGCAGTTCCTCAATGCGGGTCTGGGCTTCGGGGGTGGTTGCCTGCCGAAGGACATCCGCGCGTTCACGGCCCGTGCCGAGGAGCTCGGCGCCGGCGAGGCGGTCGCCTTTCTCGGGGAGGTCGACCGCATCAACGGCCGACGTCGTGAGCGGATGGTCGAGCTGACGGCCGAGATGCTCGGTGGTTCGGTGGTGGGCCGTCGCGTGGCGGTGCTGGGTGCAGCCTTCAAGCCGGAGAGCGACGACGTGCGCGACTCGCCCGCCCTCGAGGTCGCGACGCGGCTGCACGAGGCGGGTGCGGACGTCGTGGTCACCGATCCCCAGGCCGTGCCGACGGCCCGCCTGCGCGCGCCGCAGCTCGCCTGCACCGAGGACGTGGACGAGGCGCTGCGGGGCGCCGACGTCGTCCTCCTGCTGACCGAGTGGCGCCAGTTCCGCGACCTCGACCCGGTGCGGGTCGGCGAGCTCGTCGCCGGCCGGACGGTGCTCGACGGCCGGCAGGCGCTGGATCGCGCGGCCTGGGAGGCGGCGGGCTGGCGCTATCGCGCGCTCGGGCGCAGCTGAGCGGTCAGGACCGGGTGATCTGCTCCGAGGTGACCAGCCGCTCGAGCCGGGACGCGTCCTGGGCGAGCTCGCGGGCGGTGGCGGCCGAGGTGAGCACCACGGACCCGCCGCGTGCCCACACGTCGACGGTCTCGCCGAGCACGCGGCGCACGGTTCCCGCGCCGCGGACCAGCGCGCGCCCGGCGTCGTCCCCGGCACCGGCCGCGCCGTCGGCACCCGGGAGCGCCGAGAGCGGTGCGGGTCGCCCGGCCGCGGGGTCGAACCCGATGGCGTCGCCGTAGGTCATGACCGCGGCGGCGGCGTCGATCGCCTCCGGCGGCAGGTCGCCGTCGAACCGGCGGGCCAACGCGGGCAGGGCGACGGCCACGAGCTCGGCGGTCGTGCCCGCCCAGCGATCGGGCCGGGAGGTCACCACCACGTCGGGTGCGTCCGCGTCCGCGGCGTCGGCGTCCGGGTCGCGCAGCACCACGGCGGCGGCGCACCGTGCGGCCGCCAGCGCCCACACGGTCTGGCGCCAACCGACCGGCAGGTCGACCACGACGTCGGTGCCCGGCCCGGCGTCGAACTCCTCGACGAGCAGGTTGACGGTCTTGGAGACCCAGTTGCCGAGGACCGCCCCGGACAGCTCGATGCGTTCGCCGTCGTCGCCGTACCAGGTCAGGGCAGGTCGTCCGCCGGTGGCGACGAGGCGCTCGAGGAGGTCGGTGACGGTGCTGGGTGGAGTGCTCACGGCGTCAGCCTACGAGCAGCCGCGCGCCTCAGGCGCACCTCAAGTGCACCTCAGACAGTTGTGAACACGACGTGCAGTTTGGCGGCTTAGCACATTTCGGCTTGACGACCCGGAAAGACACGCGTGTAATTCCAGGTATGCAGTTTCCGACAGAACGGCATGGAGGGGCACGCCATGTGGAACTTGCTCGACGGGGACGAGGCCTTCCCGTCTGATGTGATGAGCGAGCCGGACCGGGTCGCACCGGTCCTGCCGCTGTTCGGCCAGGACGTCGTCGAGGACGACGCGACCCTGCTGGGGTGGCAGGAACGAGCTCTGTGCGCCCAGACCGACCCGGAAGCATTCTTCCCTGAGAAGGGCGGGTCGACGCGCGAGGCCAAGAAGGTCTGCGCATCCTGCGAGGTCCGGTCCGAGTGCCTGGACTACGCGCTCGAGAACGACGAGAGGTTCGGGATCTGGGGCGGGCTGTCGGAGAGGGAGCGTCGCAAGCTGAAGCGGCGCGCCGTCTGACGGATATCCCACGCGGTCCGCCTTGCGCGCCGCATCATGGCGGACAGGATGACTGCTCCGCACCTGACCCAGGCACCCCGGCACGACGAGGACGCGACCGACGGCGCGGCCCTCGACACGACGACGTCCCGGGGCGGGACCGGGCGTGTCGCGGTCACCGTCACGACCGTGGTCGTCACCCAGGGCCGCACCCGCTTCCTGCAGGCGACGCTCGATGCCGTCGCCGCACAGGACCGCGCGCCGGAGGACGTGGTCGTGGTCGACGTCGACACGACCGAGTCCACCGCGAGCCACACCGACCTGCGCATGGGCGGGCGCCGGTTCGTCGGCGGTGCGGGAGCACGCACGCTCGGCGAGGCGGTGGACCATGCCCTCGCTGTGACCGACCTCCCGCCGTCCACCTGGCTGTGGATCCTGCACGACGACTCGGTCCCGGCACCCGACGCGCTGGGCCGCCTGCTGCGCGCCGTCGAGCACTCGGCCGCCGTCGCCGTCGCCGGGTGCAAGCAGCGTCGGTGGCACGTCGAGGACGACGGGCCGCAGGCCGCACCCGACCCGGAACGCCCCGGGCTGCTCGTCGAGGTCGGCTACACCGTCTCGCCCCTGGGCCGGCGGATGACCGGGCTCGACGACACCGAGATCGACCAGGGTCAGCACGACGCCCGTGAGGACGTGCTGGCGGTCGGGCTCGCCGGGGCGCTGGTGCGGCGCAGCGTGTGGACCACGCTCGCGGGCACCGACCCCGAGCTCGGCAGGTTCGGCGACAGCCTCGACCTCTGCCGCCGTGCACGCCTGGCCGGGCACCGCGTCGTGGTGGTGCCGGACGCCGTCGTGCACCACGCGCAGGCCTCCTTGCGCGGACTGCGGGGCAACCGTGTCCCCGCCGGGGCCACGGCGTCCGCGTACGCCCGGCGGCGCAGCCAGCTGTACGCGCGCCTCGTCGGTGTCCCGTTGCCGCTCCTGCCGGTCGCGGCCGTGGCCATGCTGGTGTGGGCGCCCTTCGCCGCGGCCTACCGTCTCGCCCTCAAGCGCCCCGCGCAGGCCCGGGACGAGCTCGTCGCCCCGATCGTCACCGTCCTGCGGGTGGTGCCGTGGGTCCGGGGACGACGGCGCGCCGCCCGGACCCGCACCCAGCCACGGCGGGTCCTGCGCCCCCTGCGGGCGAGCTGGCGGCAGGTCGTGGCCGAACGCCGGGACGCCCGCCTCGCCCGCACCGAGGCCCAGCGGGTCGTCTGGCAGCCGAGCGACCTGGAGCGCCACGAGCTGCGCGGGCTGGCCCGCCGCCGTCGGACGGCGCTCGCGCTGGTCCTGCTCGCCGCCGTCGCGGTGGCCGGCGCGGCGTTCGGGCCGTGGCAAGGCGTCCTCGCCGACGGCGGCCGCGTCGTCGGTGGTGCGCTCCTGCCCGCGCCCGCCGACCTCGCCACGGCGGTCGAGGCCGCCACCTCCGGCTGGGTGCGCGACGGTCTCGGGACCGGCGCACCCGCCGACCCGGTGCTCCTCGTCCTCGCGTTCCTGACCGCCGTCACCGGCGGCAGCGCGCAGCTCGTCGTGAACGCGCTGGTCGTGGCGGCGCTCCCGCTCGCGGCGCTGGGCGGCTGGTTCGCCGCCGGAGTGGTGACCCGCTCGGCCTGGGCCCGGGCAGCCGCCGCACTGGTCTGGACGGCCGCGCCAGGCTTCCTGGAGAGCCTCGGGACGGGACGGGTCGGCGCGCTGCTCGCCCACCTGACCCTGCCGTGGGTGCTCGTCGCGGTGGCCCGCGCCGTCGGTGCCCACGCCCGTGACGCGGTAGGACCGCCCGCCGCACGGCGCGGCTCGCTCGGTGCCGCCGCCGCTGCGGGCCTGCTCCTCGCCGTCGCCGTCAGCGCGGCCCCCGTGCTGCTCCCGGTGGCCGTCGTGGCCGTGGTCGGCGGGATCGCCGTCGCGTGGCGGCAGTGGCGGCGACTGCTGCTCGTGCTCCTGCCAGCCGTGGTCGTGCCGCTGCCGTTCTGGTGGCACGCCGTGGCGACCTGGTCGGAGGGCGGGTGGCGTCCGCTGCTCGCCGAACCGGGGGTGCCGTTGTCGACACCCTCGCCGGACGGGCTCATGCTGCTCCTCGGCCACCCCACGGCGCCCACGCCGTGGCTCGCGGGGACCGCGCCGGACGACGGCCCGCTCGCGCTCGTGCTGGCTGCCGGCCCGTGGCTCCTCGGCGCGGGCGTGCTGGCGCTCGCGGTCGTCGGGCTGCTCGTGCGCCGCCGCGTCGTGGCCTCACGGCTCGGCATCGCGCTCGCCGTCGTCGGCCTCGTCGCCGCGCTGCTGGCCGCCGGCACGACGGTCGCCTCCGGCCAGGCCGCGGACGGGATGAGCGCCGCCGTCCACGGCTGGCCCGGGGCAGGGCTGTCCGTGCTGCTGCTCGGGCTCGGGCTCGCCGCGCTGGCCGCCGCACCCGCTCCCGGGGAAGGCCGCACCCGGCGGGTCGGCGTCGGCGCGCTGGCCGCGCTCGCGCTCGTCCTGCCCGTCGGCGGCCTGGCCGTGTGGTGGCTGGACGAGGCGCAGGGCGCCGACTCGGTGGCCGACCTGCAGGTCACCGACGCGGCCGTCGTCCCGGCTGTCGGGCAGCAGATGCAGTCGCCGCCGCGTGCGGCCCGGGTGCTCCAGCTCGACCGCACGGACGGCGTCGTCGACTACACGCTGCTGCACGCGGACGGCTCGAGCCTGCTCGACTCGTCCGTCGTCGTGCGGGCCCGGGACGCCGGTCTCGCGCCCGGCCCGGCCCGCGACGACGTCGCCGGGCTGGACGAGCTCGTCGCCCAGGTCGCCGTCGGCCGGGCCCCCGACCTCGCGGCCCGGCTGTCCGCGCTGGGGGTCGGCGCGGTCCAGCTCCCGCCGGAGGGCGACCCCGAGCTGGTGACCACGCTCGACCTCGTGCCCGGGCTGGCTCGGGTCACGGAGGGCGCCGTGCTGCTGTGGCGGGTCGGCGTCGAGGACGTCCCGCCACCGGGCTGGGCCTCCGTGCTCGACGACGTGCCCGACGAGGGCGCCGTCGAGGCACCGGGACGTACTCTCGCGGCGGACGGCACCGCCGTCGACGACCGCGTCGGGGACGGCCCCGGCGACCGCGTCCTCGTCCTCGCCGAGACGGCCGGTCCGTCGTGGCGGGCCGAGCTGGACGGCCGGCGGCTCACCGCGGTCGAGGTGGACGGCCGGCAGGCCTTCGAGCTGGGCGGTGAGGCAGGACACGTCACCGTGGCCCACGAGGCGTCCTCGCGACCGCCCTGGTTCGCCGTCGCCGGTCTGGTGCTCGTCGCCTACGTGCTGCTCGCGCTGCCCGTCGCCCGCCGGAGGCTCCGATGAGCCGGCTCGTGCGCGCAGGACGCGCGACCGTCGCCGTCGTCTCCGGCCTCGCCGTCGTGGGCGTGCTGGGCGCGACCGCCGCCGTCGGCGACCAGTGGGTGGGCCGGTGGACGGGTGCGACCCAGGCAGCGCTCGACGCCGGCACGCGGGAGGTCCCGGTCGAGCCCGCGGAGCGGTTGTCGGTGTGCCCGCCGCCGGTCCGGCTCCCGGACGGCGCCGACGTCGGCGACGAGGAGTTCGACGCCGCACCGGTGCGCACACAGACCACGCTCGGTGCCGCCGTCGGCGGCGCCACGGACCTTCCTGGCCTCACGGCGCTGGACGGCTCGGGCGAGGAGCCACTGACCGAGGGTGCCGGTGCGGCGGTGACGTCCGGGCCGGCCGACGAGGTGCGGGTGCTGCACGCGCAGCCCTCGGCGGCCGACCCGCTGCGGACCTCCGCCGCGGTGGCGTCGCTGACGACGGCGGGCGACCTGCGCGGGCTCGCCGCCGCGTCCTGCGCCACGCCCAGCACCTCGCACTGGCTGGTGGGCGGCAGCAGCGAGGTGGGGGCCAGCGCGCTGCTCGCGGTGCAGAACCCCAGCCCTCGGCCGGCGTCGGTCGCGCTCGAGGTGTTCGGCCCGTCCGGGCGTGTCGCCGTGGGTGGTCAGTCGGCGTTCACCGTGGCGCCGGGGGAGCAGGTCGTGACGCGCCTCGACTCGCTCGCCCCCGAGCAGCGCCGGCTCGCCGTGCACGTGCAGGCCACCGGCGCGCGGGTGACCACGTCCCTGCAGAGCCAGGGCATCGACGGTCTGCTGCCCGCGGGGACGGACCTCGTCCAGGCGGGCGCCGAGCCGGCCGACACGCTGAGCGTCAGCGGCGTGGTCAGCCGCGGCGAGGCGGCCGACGACGAGCACGCCGCCACCATGTGGCTGCTGGCTCCCGACGGTGCCGGCACCGCCGACGTGCGCGTCTACGGCCCGGACGGGCGGGTGACCCTGCGCGGGGCGGAGCGGGTCGCCCTCGCCGCCGATGACGTCGTCGGCGTCCCCCTGGGCGGCCTGGAACCGGGGCCCTACACCGTGGTGGTGGACGCGGACGTCCCGGTGGTCGGGGCAGCACGCTTCGCCGTGCCCGGCGCTCTGGACGAGGACGCCGTGGTCGACGGCACGCCGTACGACGTGGCGTGGAGCGCCGGCCGGACGCTCGGCGCGCCGGACGAACCGACGTCCGGCCAGGTCGCGCTGCCCCGTGGCGCCGACGGCGCGACGCTCGTGCTCGCGGGCGTCCCGGCGGACCGAGGGGTCGACGACGCTCCCTCCGGCGACGTGATCGCCACGGTGCGCGGCCTGGACCAGGACGGCACGGTGGCGGCCGAGCAGAAGGTCACCGTGCCGGTCGGCGGCACCGTCGAGCTGCCCGTCGCGGACGTCGGGGCCGTCACCGCGGTCACCGTGGAGGCCGCGGCGGCCGGTGACGCGGCCCTGGTCTGGTCGGTACGCCTGGCCGCAGCGGATGCCGCGCAGACGGCCGACGCGCTCGTCGCGACGCTCGACCCGACGCCCACGGTCGTCGCGCCGGGCGGCGTCGCCGTGCGGCGGGTCGACGCGTGGTGACCTGACCGGCGATCCGGGCCGGGCGCCCGAGAGGCTCAGCGCGCCCCGAAGCCGGGGTCGATCTCCTCCGGCGTCCGGGCCAGCAGATGTGCCACCTGCTCGACGACGACCTCGTGCACCAGCACCGCGAGGTCCTCGACGTCCAGGGCACGTGACTCGACCGGCCGCCGGTAGACGACGATCCGTGCCGGCTGGCCCGCCTCCGCGGGGAAGAGCCGGCCCAGCGGCACCCCGCCGGACTCCCACGGCGCCGGGTCCGACGGCGGGACGTCCTCCACGGCGAGCTCGGTGCCGCTCACCGCCGGCCAGGACCTCTCCACGCGGGCGAGCGCGTCCAGCACCAGGTCGTCGAACCGCTCGGCGCGGGTCCGGCGCGCGGGCGCCCCCGGTGGCAGCAGCGGGCCACGGATGCCGCGGCCCCGGCGGTCGCGACGGCGCAGGCCACGGGGAGCGGGGGAGTCGCGCGGGGGCGTCAGGTCGAAGCTGCTCACCGTCCGAGCGTAGCCACGACCGGCGCGCCTGGAGCGGGGAGGGCGCACCCGGAAGTATTCTCCCGGCGTGAGATCGACCAGGCAGTGCTCGCGCACGGCATGCACGGAGGCTGCTGTGGCGACCCTCACCTACGTCTACGCGGACTCAACCGCGGTGCTCGGACCGCTCGCGCAGCACGCCGAGCCCCACAGCTACGACCTGTGCTCCGTGCACGCCGAGCGGTTGACGGCGCCCCGCGGCTGGGAGGTCGTCCGGCTGCAGCCGGAGTTCGCCGTCCCGCCGCCGTCCAAGGACGACCTCTCGGCGCTCGCCGAGGCCGTGCGCGAGGCCGGCCGTGGCCGCCGGACGGACGCCGCGCCGTCGCCCGCCGAGCCGAACGTCACGGAGACCGCCCGCCGAGGCCACCTGCGCGTGCTGCGCGCCGAGCCGGACTGATTTCAACGCGTCAGGTGGTGGGCTGCTCCGGCTCGTCGTCGTGGCGGAACGGCATACCCGCAGCAACCTCGATGTCGAGGCGGGTCTGGGCATCCTCCCAGAGCTGACCGAGGAACCGATCATGCTCCGCGGTGTAGACCTGGCTACCACCCGGTGCGGGGGTGAACTCCCCGAAGACGGGACCTTCGGGGGTCTCGTAGAGATCGACGCGGACGAACGGCAACCGCGTCGCCAGTGAGAGTCGTCGTGCGGCCTCGAGCATCTGCGGCAACGAGTCAGGCACCGGGATCGCCGGGTCGACGACGCGATCGGTGGTCAGTGCACCAAGATCCTCCCCGTCGGCGGACAGGTAGCGGTATCGCGCGGTCGAGGTGCGTCCGTGCTTGTCGGCGCGGCGGAGAAGCACGTGCCCGACCTGGCCGAAGAACATGTAGAACTTGACGTCGTCGGGAATCGGGCTCCCGTCCATGCCATGCAGCAGGGTCTCCACGAAGTAGGGCGGCCGTACGTGGTCGTAGAGGCGACGCCGGCCGTTCTGTGCCACTTGATCGCGCAATCGTTCCTGCAGTTGTGCCGTGGTGACCAGTTCATCGGTGGTGATGACCGAGAAGCGATCATCAGTGCGCCGGGCAAGGGGCCAGACGGCGCGAGATGTCGCTCCACCAGCGGACTTCAACACGAACTGGTCCGGCAGGCCGGTCAGGTCGATCAGATCCACGTCGGGCCACGATGCGAGCACGCCCGGTGTCGCCACACCGTGGAGATGTGCGAGCACCTGCATGCGGGCCTTGTCCACGATCCCGTCGCGCGGTGAGCCGGGTGCTTGCTGGTCGAGGAGCCGACGTTGGCACAGGAGCATGCGCCGGAACGAGGGCTCTGCGTCAGAGCGATCGCGGCCTCGATCCATGGCCCGTGCCGCATCGAGCCGGGAGCGCGCCGTGGTGAGCGCGTCGACGAGCTCCGTCTCCCGCTTCTCGAACCGTCCCGCTCGTTCGCGGGCTGAATCGCGCTGGGAGCGCAGGCGCTCGGCCTGCTCTCGCAGCTGCTGACGTCGGGTCCGCAGCTCGGCGCGTTGAGTGCGCAGCTGTTCGACCTGTTCGCGGAGCTTTTCGACCTCTGCGCGCAGCTTTTCGACCTGTTCGCGCTGGCGTGCGATCTCAGTGTCGCGCCGCCGGACAGAGGGAACACGGTGCCAGAGCCGGGCGACCGCACGGTGGGCTCGTCGGGGGATCACTGTTGGGGTTACGCCTCTCACGGTGTCGACCTGACCTCGCACTACGGGTGCGGACGGGCTGAGCCTAGCCCTCCGCAGCTTCGGCGATCGCCAACCGTGACCGTTGCGCTGTCGAGATCAGGGGACCCAGGCGCAGACGACGTGCCCCCGGCCCGAGACCCGCAGGGCGCCCGCGTCGTGCGGCACGAACACCGACCCGCCGCGGGACAGCGGCGTCGGGCGCGGCACGGCCGCTGCGTGCAGCTCGACCTCGCCGTCCAGGGTCAGAACGACGCGCGGACCGGAGCCCGGCAGGTCCGCACCTCCGGCGACGTCGGCCAGGGTGAGCGCGAACTCGGTCACCGGCGCGCGGTAGGTGTGCACGCCCCCCTGGGCGCCCGACGTGGTGCGCTCGGGGACGGCAGGCGGTCGCGGCGCGAACGACGCGCACTCCAGCAGTGCCTCACTGTCCACCCGCTTGGTCGTCAGCCCCGCGCGCAGCACGTTGTCGCTCGAGGCCATGACCTCCACCGCGAGGCCCGAGAGGTAGGCGTGCACCTCGCCCGGGGGCAGGAACAGCGCCTCACCGGGGTCGAGGGTGACGCGGTTGAGCAGCAGCGAGGCGAGCACGCCCGGGTCGCCGGGATGCTGCTCGGCGAGCGCCAGCACCGTGGCGTCCGCCCGGGCCGACGGCGACCCGGACGCCAGGCGGTCGCGTACGGCCTCGACGGTGGTCGCCACCGCGCCGGGGCACTGTGCCGAGGTGCGGGCGGCGAGCAGGTGGGTGAACGCCGACCGGACGCCGGCGGGGGAGCGGTCCGTCTCCAGAGCGGCGCGCATCTGGGCGACCAGGGGGCCGTCGAGCCCCGCCAGGAGGTCCAGGACCGTCCGTGGGGTGCGGAAGCCGGCGAGGCCGTCGAACTCGGTGAGGGCGACGACCATCTCGGGCTTGTGCTGGTCGTCGTGGAAGGAGCGCTCGGGGGAGCCGGGGGCGATGCCGAGGCGGTTCTCCCGGTTGAACCCCGCACGGGCGAGGTGCGGTCTGGGGTGCACCTGCAGGGACAGCGCACGGTCGGCGGCGAGGACCTTGAGCAGGAACGGCAGCCGCGGGCCGAACCGGTCGGAGACCTGCCGTCCGAGCATCGCGTCCGGCGCCGACCGGACGAGCTCGTGCAGCGGCACCCCGCCCGCCCGGCTCGGGGCGCTGTGGTGGGCGCCGAGCCACAGCTCGGCCACCGGCCGCCCGTCGGGGACCGTCCCGAGGAGCGCGGGGATACGCGTCGGCGAGCCCCAGTCGTAGCGCCGCAGCGAGTTGTCGAGCAGATGCAGCGCGGTCACGGCCTCAGCCAACCACAGGACGGCGGACCCGGAGGGGTGAAGCCTGCCACGGACGGCCGGCTCGCGGCAGGTTGCCGCTGCCGGTGCGCCGTAGGCTGTCCGGTGTGACCGATCTTTCGAGCATCATCAAGGCGTACGACGTGCGTGGCGTCGTCCCCCAGGAGTTCTCGCCGACCGTGGCGCGGGCGATCGGCGAGGCGTTCGCGCGCGAGGTGGTGGCGCCGGAGGGTGCCTCGCGGGTCGTGGTGGGTCATGACATGCGTGAGTCGGGCCCGGGTCTGGTCGAGGCGTTCGCCCAGGGTGTGACGTCGCAGGGTGTGGACGTGGTGCGTATCGGCCTCTGCTCGACCGACGGTCTGTACTTCGCGTCGGGGTCGATGGACGCGCCGGGGGCGATGTTCACCGCGTCGCACAACCCGGCGCGGTACAACGGGATCAAGCTGTGCCGGGTCGGGGCACGACCGGTGGGGCAGGACTCGGGGCTGGCGCAGGTGCGCACCCGGGCCGAGGAGATCCTCGACGGTGCTGCCGGCCCCGACGGCGCCGAGACGACGCCGGGCGTGATCGGCGACGTCGACCTGCTGGCCGAGTATGCCGCGTTCCTGCGGGGCTTGGTGGACGTCACGACGGTGCGGCCGCTGAAGGTGGTCGTCGATGCGGGCAACGGGATGGCGGGGCTGACCGTCCCGGCGATGCTGGGCACCGCGGCGGGTCTGCCCGCGCTGCCGCTGGAGATCGTGCCGTTGTACTTCGAGCTGGACGGCACGTTCCCGAACCACGAGGCCAACCCGCTGGAGCCGGCGAACCTGGTCGACCTGCAGGCCGCGGTGGTGGCGCACGAGGCCGACATCGGCCTGGCGTTCGACGGTGACGCGGATCGCTGCTTCGTGGTCGACGAGCGCGGCGGTGCCGTCTCGCCGTCGGCGGTCACGGCGCTGGTCGGGATGCGTGAGATCACCCGTGAGCTGGCCGCGGGCCGCACCCCGACGATCATCCACAACCTGATCACGTCGCGCGCGGTGCCGGACCTGCTCGGCGCCGCCGACGCGCGCCTGGTGCGCACCCGGGTGGGGCACTCGTTCATCAAGGCCGAGATGGCCTCCCACGACGCGGTGTTCGGCGGGGAGCACTCCGCGCACTACTACTTCCGCGACTTCTGGTTCGCCGACACCGGCATGCTGGCCGCGCTGCACGTCCTGGCTGCCCTCGGCAGCCAGCCGCACCCGCTGTCCGCGCTGGCCGAGATGTACACGCCCTATGCCGCCTCCGGGGAGATCAACTCCACCGTGACCGACGCCGCCGAGGCGGCCGAGCGCGTGCGCGAGGTCTACACGCGCGCCTACCCCGAGGCGGTCGTGGACACCCTCGACGGCATGACCGTCTCCCACTGGGACGGTCAGCACCCGCGGTGGTGGTTCAACCTGCGTGCCTCCAACACCGAACCCCTGCTCCGGCTCAACGTCGAGGCGGCCGACGAAGACATCATGATCAAGCTGCGCGACGACGTCCTGTCGCTCGTGCGGGAGGAGAAGGACGCATGAGCGAGACCGGAACGCCCTGGATGGACCCGTGGGTGCGCTCGGTGCTGCGCTGCCCGGTGACGGGCGCGGAGCTCGTCGACGCCGTCGGGCCCGACGGCGAGCCCGAGCTGCACTCCACCGATGCGCAGCGCCCGCTCGCCTACCCGGTCCGGGACGGGATCCCGGTGCTGCTGGAGCCGGAGGCGCGGGCCCTCTGACCCGACCTGACGGGGGCCCGCCGGCCGGGGCGATGACGTGCGGATGAACCGCAGGTGCCCCTCGGGCGAACAGTGGTCGGCGACTCGCCCCACGGTCGCCGAACTGCTGCTTCGGTGACGTCTGGCCTGGTTACGCTCACGCCGTGCCTCGACAAGATACGGCTGTCGTCCATTTCGTCCGCAGCCTGGACGCCCGGATCGCGGGCGGAGCCAGGGCCGTCCTGGAGCGTGCCGGGATGTTCGCGCGGAGCGGTTGGTCCAGCCACCTGGTCGTCACCGGGGTCGTCAACGAGCGTGACGTCGCCATGGCACGGCAGGCAGGGCTGCTCGACCCCGCACTCCATGTCCACGCCTACCTGCACGAGGCGCCCTCGTGGCAGGACCTGCAGGAGGCCGGCAGGAGGGCACCGCTGGCACCGGCAGCCGTGCTGGGGCGGGGGGTCTCGCTGATCCGCCATGTCGAGACGGACGAGTCCCGTCGCGTCGTCGAGACCTCGGTGGACGGCGTCGTGCGCCGCCAGGAGGTGACGTCCCGCAACGGACGTCGCACGCGACGCGTGAGCCTGTACGACGAGCACGGTCGCCGTACCGAGAACTGGCTCTACATCGACGGCGCCCCTGTCGTGACCAGCGAGATCGACCCGGGCACCGGGCGGTGGCTGCGGTCGGACTACATCGCCGAGGGCCGGTACCGGTGGGCGACCGTCGGGTACGAACCGCCGCTGGGTACCGCACCGGCGACGTTGCACACCACGGGGGAGCGCACCGACGTGGGCACGGTGCTCGCACGGTGGCTGGACCGCGAGTTCGCGGCCTGGGAGCAGGTCGTCGTCTTCGCCGACGGGGAGAACGTCTGGCAGCGTGCGCTCCGGCGGATGCGGCACCCCGGGGTTCGCGGCGTGAGCGTCCTGCACAACTCCCACCTCGGCGAACCGTACGACGCCACGGCCGGGACGAAGCCGCACTGGGACGGACTCTTCGACGACCTGACGAACGTGCGCACGATGGTGTGCCTGACGAGCCGTCAGCGGCAGGACCTCGTCGAGCGGTACGGGGACCTGCCCCTGGAGATCGTGCACCACGCGGTGCCCGCCCCCCGCGAGCGCCCGGCCGTGCCTCGAGGCCGACACCTGGTCTTCATCGGCCGTCTGGCCGAGCAGAAGCGGATCGAGCACCTCCTGGAGGCCTTCGCGGCGGCCCGCAGGACGGTGCCGGACGCGCGGCTCGAGATCTACGGGTCGGGACCTCTGGAGGACGAGGTCCGCCGGTGGATCTCGGAGCGCGGGCTCGAGGGCGCGGTCGATATGCGCGGGCACACGGCCGACCCGTTGGGGGCGTTCGCCGCGGCCCGCGCCGCCGTGATGACGTCCCGCTACGAGGGCCTGCCGCTCACGCTGACCGAGGGCATGGCGGTGGGCACACCGTTCATCGCCTACGACCTCAACTACGGCCCCGCCGAGGTGATCCGCGACGGGACGGACGGCTTCCTGGTGCCGGCCGGGGACGTCGAGGCGTTCGCCGACCGGATCGTCGCCGTCCTGCGCGACGACGGCCTGGCGAAGCGTCTGAGCACAGCGGCACGAGACGTCGTCCGCCGCTTCTCGGCAGGCCGATATCGACAGAGCTGGACCCGTGTCCTGGACGACGTGGCGGACGGTGCCGGCACCGGCCGGGCTCTCGTGAAGGAGGAGGCATGAGCGCCAGGCAGCGCGCGGTGCGACGGGTCGTGGGCATGGTCGGGCAGCGTGCGGCGACCGCGCTGGCGAGGGTGGCGCCGACCTCGGGACCGGCACGCCGGGCGGCCGACAACGCCGCGTTCCGGGAGCTGGCGCTGGAGCAGACCGGAGGTGGGACGGATGCACTGGCCCGGTCGCGCGAGGAACTGGCCCGGCAGGTGCGGAAGACCTCGCCGTCCGGGAGCCGGCTCTGGCTGCGACTGTCCGTCGGAGAATCGAGCTGGTGGGACCTGCCGGGCGTCGCGAGCCGGTCGTTCGCCGTCGCCGAGGCTGCGGTGGACGCCGGCCGTCTCGACCTCGCCGACGCGGTGCTCGCCGTGATGGAGCGGTCCCGGCCGGAGTACTCCAAGGTGCTGCACCTGAGGGGCACGCTCCACGCGACGCGAGGCGACTGGGCTGGCGCGCGGGAGTGCTGGGAGGTGGCGGAACGGCGCGGCGGGGGCGACCCGGACGCCGTCGGACGGAGGGTGGCCGACGAGAAAGCCCGCGCCCGCGTCCGCCGGCTCGTCGAGCAGGTGCCGGGTCATCTCCCCGCAGTCCAGGACGGAGCCCCCGGTGCGGCCGCGTATCGCCGGGCGGTCGGGCTCGCACCGAAGTTCTTGCGGTCGTGGGCGTTCGACCGGGCCGTGGAGGAGTTCATCGCCCGTTCGAGCGCCGCCGCCCTCACCGACGGCCTGACCCCCCTGATGGACGCCTGGACGAGGATCGGGGCCAAGCACGTCGCCCTCGCGCCGCCGGAGCTGGTCACCGAGACGGAGTGGGTCGACGTCGAGGGATTCGCCGACTATCTCCGGGGGAGGTCGGTGGCACTCGTCGCGAACTCCCCGGCGCTCCTCACGGCGGAGCTCGGCGAGCTGATCGACTCCTACGACGTCGTGATCCGCTTCAACTCGTTCGTGATCGACCCCGTCCACACCGGTGAGCGGACGGACGTCCACGTGGCGTTCCACAAGTACGACTTCAACCTCGACGTCCCGGTGGACGTCCGCATCATGGTGTCGGGGGAGCCGACGCTCTGGAGGGAGTCGGTCAAGGTCCGGGCCGTGCCCGGCCGGCAGCGGATGCTGGGTGATCTCAGCCTGCGGTGGCCGGCGCCGAGCCTGGGCCTGATCGGCGAGGACGACCCGTTCAAGCTGCCGACGGCCGGCTTCAACATGCTCCGCCTGCTGCTGCACCTGGACGTGTGCCCCGTCGTCGACCTGGTCGGGTTCGACTTCTACCGCTCCGGGATGCTGCGCGTCGACGGAGCGCAGAGCATCCCGCACTCGTCCGGGCACGACTCCCGGGCCGAGCAGGAGTGGATCATGGCCCACGCGGCCGCCACCGACTCTCATGTCATCTCGATGAAGACGAGGACTGCCGCATGACCGCCGCCGAAGCGACCTTCTCCGAGCTGCTCGGCCGTGCGGACGATCTCGCCCAGGACGCCGACCACGAGGGAGCGCTCGAGGTCCTCGCCGAGCTGGCGGCGCGGCCCGGCGTCCTCGCGAACCCGCGGTACGTCTTCCTCCTCTCCCGGGTGCTGCGGGCGACGAGTCGGTACGACGCCGCCGACGACGTGCTCGCGCTGCTGCACAAGGACGACTTCCTCGTGAGCCGGGCCGAGACCGAACGGGCGCAGATCGCCTGGATCCGGCACCGGTACGAGCGCGGCGTCGAGCACGCGACGCACGCCGTGCGGGCCAACCCGGGCAACGCGGCGGCACACGCGGTCCTGCGCCGCGTCCGGGCTCCGATCACGCCCGCGCCGGAGACGGCACCCACCGGAGGTGTCGCGCACGCCGCGTTCTACGTCTCCGACGGTGGCAACTTCGGCGACCTGGCTCTGCCGCTCGCCGTCAGGGCGGCGTTCGTCGAGGCAGCGGGACCCGTCGACTGGCTCCCCGTACACGTGCACCAGGTCTTCGACGAGGAGCGCCTCGAGCTGACCAACGCACAACGGGCTCTCGTGGTCGGTGGCGGCGGCCTGTTCCTGCCGGACACCTCGCCCAACGGCAGCTCCGGATGGCAGTGGAACGTCCCGCGGGCGATGCTCGAGCGTCTCGACGTCCCGTTCGCGGCGTACGCCGTCGGCCTCAACCTCTTCGCAGGGCAGCGGTTCCACGGTGACCTGTTCCGCTCGAGTCTGGAGGCGTTCACCGAACGAGCCCAGTTCCTCGGCCTGCGCAACCACGGGTCCGTCGACCGCGTGCGCGAGATGCTTCCCTCCCACCTGCAGGACAAGGTGCGGTTCGTCCCGTGCCCGACGACGGTCCTGCAGCGCATCCGCCCGGGCCTCCCGCCGGTCGAGGTCGGGACCGGCCGGGTGCTGGTGAACGCCGCCTACGACCGGTCGTCGCGCCGGTTCGGTGGCGGCTACGAGACGTTCCTCGCGCAGATGGAATCCTTCATCGGGCAGGTCTCGGCATCGGGCGCCGAGGTCCGGTTCGCCTCGCATCTACCGGGGGACGAGCGGTTCGTGCGGGACCTTGCGGCGCAGCACGGCCGCGAGCTGCCCGTGGACCGGCTGAACCTCATGTCCCCGGAGCAGGGATTCGCGCACTACCGGCGCGCCAGCCTGGTGGTCGGCATGCGCGGCCACGCCTCGATGATCCCCTTCGGCCTGGGCACGCCGATCCTCAGCATCGTCTCGCACCCGAAGATGCGGTACTTCCTCGAGGACGTCGGTCGGCCGGAGTGGGCGTTCGACGTCGACCGCGCGGACCTGGGCATGGCTCTGGCCGGACGGGCGCAGGACGTGCTGGCGCACGAGCAGCGGTACCGGGCCGACGTCGCGCAGCTCCAGTCCGCGCTGCTCGAGCCGATCGAGAAGGCCGCCGCCGACCTGCTGGCGAACGCGTCCGTCCGAGAGGACCGACGACTGGTGAGCTAGCGGGTGTCAGGTGAACGTCATGAGCCCCTGATCTTCGTGATCCACGACGCGGGCATGCTGCCGTGCGTCGTCGCGCGGCCCACCCACGAGCGCATCTGGTCCGCCTTGCCGGACAGCGTCGCCGTGCGCCCGTTGGGCTGGGTCGCCGTGAGGGTGCGCACCTGACCGCTGGACCACTTGCGGGTGACCTTGATCGAGGCGACCTTGTTGAGCCCGAAGAGGCTGCGGGCCTGCTTCTGGGTGATGGTCCGCGTCCACGAGGCGTAGGAGTTCCCGGGCGCGCGCAGGCTGTACGGGTCGTTGACGCTGCGCTCGTAGGACAGCCTGGAGGACCACACGTCCTCGGAGTTGCCGGTACGGCCGCCGCTCGAGGAGAAGTAGTGGGCCGCGACGGGCCGACCTCCCACCTGCAGCACCCGTGCTCGGGTCTTGCCCTTCGTCGTCTTGTCGACCGCCTTGGTCCAGACCGCGCCGTAGCGGCCGCCGGACCCCTCGTTCTCCTTGTTCCAACCCGTGTAGTGCTGGTCGCGGACGTCGTCGACGATGTGGCAGCGGCACGTGGACTTGCCGTCGTGCTTGGAGATCGCGTACGACCGGGCGGTCATGGCCTGCGCGCGGAGCGCGGTGCCGCCGCCGTTGAGTCCCCAGGACGACGGCATCTCGGCGATGCCGTACAGGTACTCGGTGTTGAGCAGCACGTCGTTGGTGATGTTCGGCGTCATCTTCCGGTTGACGATCGTGAGCCGCCCGTGCCGGTAGGAGCCGTGCGCGCCGTCGATCGTCGCGACGGCCTTCTTGCCGTGCGAGCGCCAGTAGTTGGTGCCTGACCACTGGACGCGCATCATGTCGCCCTTGTAGACCTTGCCGCCGACCTTGACGCGCACGGCGCCACGGTTGCCGATACGGACCTTCATGGTGACCTTGCCGCTGCCCTGGGCGACGGTGCCCTTGCCCGGCTTCTTGACGCGCCAGTCGCCGCCCGAGACTCTGACCCAGGTGGTGCGCCCGGAGTCGCCGTAGCCGGAGAAGTTGTACGGGTCGGGACCGTGGACCTGCACCCGGATGCGCTTCGGCGTCTTGGTGTACGGCGCCTTCGCCCCCTTGTAGTAGTGCTTCAGGATCTTGATGCCGCCGTATCCCTGCCGGGACAGCTCGTAGGCCCCGTACTGGCTCATCCCGACGCCGTGACCGTATCCGGAACCGGACACGGTGAACTTGTCGGGCGCGTCCGCGGCCGATGCCGGCGCGCTCGCGGCGACCCCTCCGGCGGCTGCGACGAGCAGTGCGGTCAGCACGGAGACCGTGCGGTGGTACCAACGACGTCGTTGCATGGTGTGAACCCCCTGTGTTTACTGTGCCTCAGGGGTCTATGCACAGCATCTCGAGATCACCGCGCACCGGTGCGTGGAGGGAGAGCCAGTAGGCTCGCCGTCGTGCATCTCGCCCACCGTCTGATCCTCTCCGACCTGCCCGCGCGGCGACCGCTGACCGTCGAGGACGGTCCCGGTGTGCTCGACGGGGGCGCGCTGCACGTGCCGCCCGGCGCCACGCAGGGTCTGGGCACCTACCTGAACGGCTTCCCGGGTTCCTACTGGGCCCGGTGGACCGGTGCGACGCGGGCACGGATCCGCCTCGAGGTCTCCGGCGAGGGCACTTTGCGGCTGCTGCGGTCGGACGCCGGGGGGCGGGTCAGCGAGGTCGCCTCCGGCCCGGTCGACGAGCCGCTCGAGGCGGACCTCTCGCCGGACGGCGGCTGGGTGTGGTGCGAGGTGAGCGCCGCGGCCGACGACGGCGCGACCGCAGGTGGCGTCGTCGTCGGCGGGGGTGGGTGGTCCGTCGACGTGCCGCCCCGGCGCGACGGCGAGGTGCTCCTGTCGATCACCACGATGGACAAGCCCGACTACTGCGTGGCGACGCTGGCGACGCTTGCCGGGTCGGCCGAGCTGACCGCGGCCGACGTCCGGGTGCAGGTCGTGGACCAGGGCACCCGCAAGGTCGCGGACCATCCGGGCTTCGGGGACGTCGCGGCAGCGCTCGGGGACCGGCTGCGGATCGTCGACCAGCCGAACCTCGGGGGTTCGGGCGGCTTCTCGCGCGGGATGCTGGAGACGCTCGACGCCGGCGCCGACGCCGTGCTGATCTGCGACGACGACGTCGAGGTCGAGCCGGAGGCGTTGCTCCGGGCCGTCCGGTTCCACCGGTCCGCGACCACGCCGGTGGTGGTGGGCGGGCACATGCTCGACCTCGCCCGGCCCACGGTGCTGAACTCCTTCAGCGAGGTGATCCACCGCCGTACCTTCAACTGGGGCCCGCCGGTCATGGAGCACCAGTGGCACGATCTCGCCGGTGGCCTGCGTGCGACGCCGTGGTTGCACGCGCGCGCCGAGTCGGACTTCAACGGTTGGTGGATGTGCCTCATCCCGGCGGCCGCGCTGCGCGAGGTCGGGCTCAGCATGCCGCTGTTCCTCAAGTGGGACGACGCCGAGTTCTCGCTGCGCGCCGGGGAGGCGGGCTTCCCCACGGTCTCCCTGCCGGGCGCCTGCCTGTGGCACATGGCCTGGACCGAGAAGGACGACTCCGTCGAGTGGCAGGCGTACCTGCACGTGCGCAACCGGGTGATCACCGCGCTGCTGCACGCCCGAAGGGCCGGGCTGCTGCCGGCGGCCCTCCTCGCGACCGACCTCAAGCTGCTGCTGGCGATGCGCTACTACCCGGTCGACCTGCACGTCCGCGCCCTGCGCGAGGTCTTCTCCGGTCCTGGCCGCCTGCACCCGGAGCTCGGCTCCGTCGTCGCGCAGGTGCGTGCCGTCGGTGCCGAGCACCCGGAGACGGCCCGGCACGGCGCAGGCGACCCGGCCTTCGACACGGTCGCGGGGACGACGGCGGCACCCCGCACGGGTGCGCGGCCCTCCGGCGCGCCGGCGCTCGCCGCGTTCGTGGTGCGCGGCGTGCTGCGGACCCTGCGGCCCGTGACCGCAGCGGGGCGCGAGGCACCCACCGCGGCCCTCCGGCGCACGGACGCCGGCTGGTGGCAGGTGCCCTCCCACGACTCGGTGCTGGTGCTCGACGCCGACGGCACCAGCGGCGTGTGGTTGCGCCGCGACCGCCGCAGGTTCTGGCGCCTGGCGGGGGCCGCCGTCGTCGCTCACGTCCGCCTGGCGACGCGCTGGCGTTCGCTCGCCCGCACGTGGCGTGCGGCAGCCCCCCACCTGGTCTCCCCGCAGACCTGGCGGGCGGACTTCGCACCTGGTCACGACGACTAGGATGTTCCGGATGTCCGCCCCCGTAGTCGTCGCCGTCGTCGTGTCGTACAACCGAGCCGAGCTGCTCGGTGCAGCGCTCGACGCCCTGGGCGACCAGAACCGCCCCGTGGATCGCATCGTCGTCGTGGACAACGCCTCGACCGACGATGCGCTCGCCGTCGCACGGCAGCACGCCACGGCCCCGCACGTCGTCGCGCTGGCCCGGAACACCGGGGGAGCAGGGGGATTCGGTGTCGGCATCGCGACGGCCGTGGCCGAGCTGGGCGCCGACCTGGTGTGGGTCATGGACGACGACACGATCCCGACGCCCACCGCGCTGTCCGCCCTGCTCGCCGCGCGTGACGCCTACGACGGCGAGGTCGCGGCGCTCTGCAGCCGGGTCGTGTGGACCGACGGCTCCGACCACCCCATGAACACGCCGCGCCGTCGCCCGGGCGCGAGCACCGCCGAGGTCGAGCGGGCGCAGGCGGCCGGCGCGATCCCGGTCCGCTCGATGTCCTTCGTGTCGATGATGATCGACACCGCGGCCGTGCAGCGCTCCGGGCTGCCCGTGACCGACTACTTCATCTGGAACGACGACTTCGAGTACGCGACGCGTCTGCTGCGGCACCGCGTCGGGCTCTCCGTGCCCGGCAGCGTGGTCGAGCACCGCACCAAGAAGCTCGGGGCGACGGATGCGGACCCGGGGCCGCGCTTCTACTACGAGGTGCGCAACAAGATCTGGATGTTCTCGCGTTCCGAGGCGCTGTCCGTCCGCGAGCGCGTGCTGTACGGCGGCTCGACGGTGCGGCGGTGGCTGCGGACGTTCCTGCGCTCCAGCGACCGGCGCACCCTCGCCGGGGCCGGCTGGCGAGGGTTCTGGCACGGGATCACCCGGGCGCCGCGCCCGGACACGGAGGTGCTCTCCGGCGTCGGCCCTGCGGCGCTCACCGTCGCCCGGCTCCAGGCGGGCGCGTCGCTCCCGGCACCCGTGCCCGTGCGTCGCACCGCGGCGTCCACCGGCAGCTTCGGTACCGGCGAGCCGCTCGACGACCAGCGCTTCTCCGTGCTGCTGCCGGTGTACCGCGGCGACGACGCCGCGCACCTCGAGCGCGGGTTCCGCAGCGCGACCGTCGACCAGACGCTGCGTCCCGACGAGATCGTCGTCGTGCGCGACGGACCCGTGGGCGAGGAGATCGCGGCGGTGCTCGAGCGGTTGCCGGAGCTGACCGACGTCCCGGTCACCGTCGTCCCGCTGCCCCACAACCTGGGCCTGGCGCGGGCGCTGGAGGAAGGTCTCGCCGTCTGCCGCCACGAGATCGTGGCACGCGCGGACGCCGACGACATCTCGCTGCCCGAACGGTTCGCGGTGCAGGTGCCGCTCGTGGCGAAGGGCTACGACATCGTCGGCTCGGCCATCTGGGAGTTCGAGGAGGACGAGGACGAGCGCGGCATGGTCCGGGTCCCGCCTTCCGGCGAGGGCATCGCCCAGGCCGCCCGGTTCCGCGACCCGTTCAACCACCCCTCCGTGGTCTACCGCAGGTCCGCCGTCGCCGCCGTCGGGGGGTACCAGCACCTGGACCTCATGGAGGACTACCTGCTGTTCGCGCGGATGCTCGCCGCCGGTGCGCACGCCCAGAACGTCGCCGATCCGCTGGTGCTCTACCGGGTCGGGGCGGGCGCCTACGCCCGTCGGGGCGGACGGCGGCTGCTCGCCTCCGAGCTGGCGCTGCAGCGGACCCTGCACGACGAGGGCTTCGTGTCCACGCCGCAGATGGTGCGCAACGTCGTCGTGCGGGCGGGCTACCGGCTCGTCCCGCAGCGCGTGCGCCAGGCCGGCTACCGCCGCTACACGCGCAAGCGCGGCGGCTACGTCCCCGACGACCTCTAGAAACCTTCAGGAGATTGACCATGAACGCCGACCTCGTCGTCGTCGGGACCGGGTTCTACGGTCTCACCGTGGCCGAGCGGATGGCTGCCGCCGGCCGCCGCGTGCTGATGATCGACCGCCGGGACCACCTCGGGGGCAACGCGTACTCGGAGGACGACCCGACCACCGGCATCGAGGTGCACCGCTACGGGGCGCACCTGTTCCACACCTCGAACGAGCGGGTGTGGGAGTACGCCAACCGGTTCACCGACTTCACGGGGTACCAGCACCGGGTGTACACCACGCACCGGGGCGAGGTGTTCCCCATGCCGATCAACCTGGGGACCATCAATCAGTTCTTCCGGTCGGCGTACGGGCCGGAGGCGGCGCGCGAGCTGGTGCGCGAGCAGGCGGCCGAGCTGGGCGACAAGGAGCCGGAGAACCTCGACGAGCAGGGGGTGCGCCTCATCGGCCGCCCGCTCTACGAGGCGTTCATCCGCGACTACACCGCCAAGCAGTGGCAGACCGACCCGCGGGAGCTCCCGGCGTCGGTGATCTCGCGGCTGCCGGTGCGGTACAACTACGACAACCGTTACTTCTCGGACCGCCACGAGGGCCTGCCCGTCGACGGGTACACGGCGTGGCTCGAGCGGATGGCGGACCACCCGAACATCGAGGTGCGGCTGTCCACGGACTTCTTCGACACCTCGCAGCCGGTCCACGCCGGTGCCGTGGTGGGCCAGGTGCCGGTGGTCTACACCGGGCCGGTCGACCGGTACTTCGACTACGCGGAGGGCGAGCTGTCCTGGCGGACGCTGGACTTCGAGACGGAGGTGCTCGACGTCGGCGACTTCCAGGGCACCACGGTGATGAACTATGCCGACGCCGAGGTGCCGTACACCCGGATCCACGAGTTCCGGCACTTCCACCCCGAGCGCGACTACCCGCGCGACAAGACCGTCATCATGCGGGAGTTCTCGCGGTTCGCCGCCCGCGAGGACGAGCCGTACTACCCGGTGAACACCCCGGAGGACAGGGCGCGGCTGCTGCGCTACCGCGAGCTGATGCGCGGTGAGGCGGACGTGCACTTCGGGGGCCGGCTGGGCACGTACCAGTACCTCGACATGCACATGGCGATCGGCGCGGCCCTGTCGCTGGTGGACAACCACCTCACCTGACCCCTCCCACTCCTGTTGCCGTTCGGCCGCCGGGGAGGATCACGCCGCAGGGTGGGGCGGGGGTCAGGGGACCCAGGCGCAGACGAGGTGCGCGGCGCCGTCGGCCGTGACGGGCCCGGCGGCGTCGGGCACCAGGCAGGACTCGCCGCGGCGCAGCTCCACCTCGCCCGCATCCGTCAGCAGCCGCACCACGCCGTCCAGCACGAGCACGATCCGCGGACCGTCGGGGGCGAGGGCCACCGGTTCGGCCGGGTGGACGTCGGCGGTCATGAGGGCGAACTCGGAGACCGGCGCCCGATAGCTCGTCACGAGGCTCTCGTTCCCGGCGACGACGGTGTCCGGCCGCACCGGCGGTCGCGGGGCGAACGCCGCGCACTCGACGAGCGCGTCCGCGTCGACGTGCTTCGTCGTCAGACCGGCGCGCAGCACGTTGTCCGAGGCCGCCATGATCTCCATGCCGAGCCCGGACAGGTACGCGTGCACCTCGCCGGCCGGGACGAACATCGCCTCGCCCGGCTCGAGCGACACCCGGTTGAGGAGCAGCGAGGCGACGGCACCGGGGTCACCGGGGTGCTCGGCGTCGAGCTGCAGCACGGTCGCGTCCGCGCGGGCCGACGGCGAGGCGTGCGCGGCGCGGTCCCGCACGGACGCGACGGTGGCCGCGACGTCGGCCGCGCAGCCGGGCGCCGACCGTGCCGCGACGACCAGCTCCATGGCAGCCCGCAGCCCGGCGGCGGACCGGGTGCCCTCCAGCGCACCGCGGACCCGGGAGACGAGCTGGCCGTCCAGGCCGTCGAGCAGCTCGAGGACGGCGCGCGGGCTGCGGAAGCCGGCCAGCCCTTCGAACGAGGTGAGGGCGACGAGCATCTCTGGCTTGTGCTCGGTGTCGTGGAACGAGCGGTGCGGCGCCCCGGCGGGCAGCCCGGCACGCGTCTCGCGGTGGTAGCCGGCCCGCGCCGCGTGCGGCCGGGGGTGCACCTGCAACGACAGCGCGCGACGCGCGGCGAGAACCTTCAGCAGGTACGGCAGGCGGGGACCGAAGCGGTCCGCGACGCGCCGGCCGAGCACCGCGGTGGGCGCGTCGGCGACCAGCTCCGCCACGGACGCGCCGGTGCCGAGCCGTGACGGTGCGGACGGGTGCGCCCCCAGCCACAGCTCGGCCGCGGGCCGGCCGTCGCGGGGGAGGCCCAGCAGGCCTTGGATGTGGTCGTGGGAACCCCAGTCGTACGGTTGGACCGTGTTGTCGAGCCGGTGGGTGGCGGCGAGATCGACAATTGTTGTTGGTGAGGTGTTCATCGGTGATTCATCGACTTTCCGCGCGGAGATGTGATTCACTCGGCGCTCGATCCTCGCGCCGACCGACCGGAGAATTCGTGCACGCCTTCCATTCCTTGGCCTATCTCGACGTGGAGAAGTCTGGTTCCACCTACGTCTCGCACTTCTTGCGCGACTTCCTGGACGACGACGAGGTGGCGTTCCGCAAGCACGTCGAGCTGGAGGACCGTCCGCCGTCGGGCCGCGTCCACGTGATCTCCGTGCGCGACCCGCTGGACACCTACCTCTCGCTGTACTCGTACGGCTGCCAGGGCCGGGGCGGGCTCGCGGGGACCGTCCGGGAGGCCGGTCTGGGTCACCTCTACGACGGGACCGCCGACGGTTTCGACCGCTGGCTCGACGTCGTCCTCGACCCGGCGTACGCCCCGGCGCTCAACCCGCGCACGTACCACCGCTCGGGCGTCGCGCCGCACACGGGGCTGCTGTCGTTCCGGGTGGCGCGGCTGTCGAGCCCGCGCGCGATGCGCTGGATCCGCCGGGCCGCCTCCGCGGAGGACTTCGTCGCGCGGTACCGCCGCCACACCGTGGTCGACGTGGTGCTGCGCAACGAGTCGCTCACCGAGGACCTCGAGGCGCTCGTCCTGCGCGAGGACCTGGCATGGCGCCCGTCGCGCGAGGCGGCGCTGGAGGCGCTGCGGGCCCAGCGTCGCCTGAACACGAGCCGACGCCTCGACGACGACGGTGCCTTCGAGGTCCCCGCGGACGCCCGGTCGCGCGTCGTCGCCCGGGAGCGGCTGCTCACGGAGGTCTTCGGGTACGACGGCGGTCATCTCAGCTCCACCAGCGAGCCGACCGCGGCGAGGTCGTCGGTGTAGCGCTCGGCCAGCTCGGCGGCGGTCCCGGCGTCCAGGAACGACGCCGGGACGTCGCCGGGCGCCGGGTGCCGGCCGAGCGCGTCCGTGACGAACCGGTGGAACGCCGCCCGCTCGTCCGCACCGTGCAGCAGCGGCAGCACCTCGAGGGAGAGGTCGGCCATGCGCTGCGTGTAGCGGGTGTTGGTACGTCGGGAGGCCTCGTCACCGATCTCGACGCCGGTCGCGCCGAGCCGGTCGAGCGCGTCGGTGACGATCTGCCCGACGAGCGGTCGGTGGCCGGTGCGGTCGCGGTCGTAGTCGTAGACGGTGACGTGCTCCGCCCCGAAGACGCGCACGAGCTCCTCGACGACGCCACGCCAGGACATGGTCGCGACGACGCGGTCGGCCAGCTCGTCGAAGCGCACGATCTTGCCGTGCTTGAGCTGCTGCTGGTAGGCGGACTCGAGGAAGTCGCCGTAGCCGCGCACGGTGAACTGCACGTGCCGGGGGACGCCCTCGGTGGCGCGGGCGACGCCCTCGAGGTTCTCGGTGATCCGCGGGTACAGGCCGGGCACGCCGGGGGCGAACGCCGGGCCGGTGTTGGACTCGCAGGAGTAGAACAGCCCCGGCGCCCGGGTGGTGCGCCAGGCGGACGTCAGGAAGTCGCGCAGGTTGTCGTCGGCGCCGGGGCGGGTGACGTCGTACCAGCCGCCCAGCGCGGCTCGGATCTCGGGCTGCGTGGTGCGGGTGACGACGCCGGCGGCCGCGAGCTCGGCCGTGTGCTCACGGCACCAGGACTGCACGGCGGTGGTGCCGGTCTTCTGGGACCCGAGGTGCAGCACGACCTGCCGGCCGGGCGGCAGGGGGCGCCGCGCGGTGACGGCGCCGCGGAGCCGCTGGACGATGGTCATCGGACCTCCACGATGTCGCGCAGCCGGGCCAGGTCGGCCTCGTCGCGGGCGGCCAGCTCGGCCTCCTGGGCGGGCGTCAGGGGCTGGACCGGCGTGCCGCCGTCGTCCACCTGCCGGTCCACGAACCGGGTGAGGGCGCTGCGTTCGTCGTGGGAGCGCAGGTGCGGCAGTGCGGCGAGCGCGACCTCGATCTGGCGTGCGCTCCAGTGCGCCTCGGGCTCGCCCGCGACGTCCGCGAGCGGCAGGTCGTCGGCCCGGCCGGTCAGGTGGTCGAGCGCGGAGGTCAGCACGGAGCGTCCGACGGCGGCGGTCGCCTTCGGGGGGTCGCCTGCGGTGCGCACGGTGGTCGCGTCGTGCACGCTCACCCGGTCGGCGCCGACGGCGTCCACGAGGCGTTCGACGAGCGGGACCCAGCTCTGCCCCTCGAGCGTGGACCGGTAGGTGTCGAGGTCGACGACGTGGCCGTGCCGCACGGCGGCGACCCATGCCGCCGTGACGACGTCGGCGTGGGCGGCGACGGTCAGCTGGACGCCCCACGGCACGCCGGTGAGTGCTGCGGCCAGCCCGTCGACGCCGGCCGCAGCGTACGGGTACAGGGTCCCGCCGCGGGGCAGGTAGGCCGGCCCGAGCGGGGCCGTGGAGGAGAACAGCACGGGTCCGTCGGCGGTGAGGTGCTCGCGCAGCCGGTCGCGGCCCTTGTCGGATCGCCAGTCGAGACCGGGGACGGCATCGCGCAGCGCGGACCAGGACGTCCGGGCGGACACGTGGTGCGCGGCGAGCGCTCCACGGTGCGTACCGCACCACTCGCGCACGGCGCGCACCGTCGGGCGGTGCGTGCCGAGATGGACGGCCACCGCGGGGGGCGCCTCGGGCATTGTTCGGGCTCCTTCGTGCCGGGTCGTGGACGCTGGAAGGCTAGCCCTTCGATGCGCCTGAAGTGACATCTTCATGGCGTGGGAACGCATTGTGCGACAGATAGTGGAAAGTGTTCACCAACGGGTCACGGAGAGTTCTTCGACAGTTTCCGGGATATGGCCGGGTGCGCTGCTTTCGGCTCATAGTGTCGCCGCCATGAACCATTCCGTGCTCGTCGTCGTCCCCGCCCGTGGCGGTTCGGCCGGCGTGCCGCTGAAGAACCTGCAGCGCGTCGGGGGCAGCTCCCTGGTGGCCCGCGCGGTGCGCTCGGCGGCCACCGCACCGGTGGTGACCGACGTCGTCGTCTCCACCGACCATGCCGAGATCGCCCGCGAGGCCGGCCGGCACGGTGCCCGGGTGGTCGAACGTCCCGCTGACCTGTCGGGAGCCACCGCCAGCTCGGAGTCGGCGGTGCTGCACGTCCTCGACGCGCTCGCGGCCGACGGCGCCCCCGAGCCCGCCGTCACCGTGCTGCTGCAGGCGACCAGCCCGTTCGTCGACCCGGCCGACCTCGACGGCGCGGTGCGCCAGGTGCTCGACGGCACCCACGACGTCGTCGTCGCGGTGGCACCTACCCACGACTTCCAGTGGCGGACGGGCCCGGACGGGCCGGTCCCGGTCGGTCACACGACCGACCACCGGCCCCGCCGGCAGGACCGGGCGCCGCACTACCGCGAGACCGGCGCGTTCTACGTGATGCGCACGGCGGGGCTGCGGGAGCACGGCACGCGGTTCTTCGGGTCGGTCGGCCTGCAGCCGGTGGCCGCCGAGTGGGCGGTCGAGATCGACGAGCCCCGCGACCTCTGGCTCTCCCGCGTGCTCCTCGACCAACCCACCGGCGCCGAGTGTCGAGGTTCGGACCGTACTGCGCCCGCAGAACGGTCCCGACCTCGACACTCGGCACCGGAGGGGATGGACGTGGATGCGCTCGTCACCGACTTCGACGGCGTGCACACCGACGACGGCGTCTACGTCTCCCAGGACGGCGTCGAGCAGGTGCGGGTGCACCGCGGCGACGGCCTCGGCGTCGGCCACCTGCGCGCGGCCGGCATCCCGCTGCTCATCCTGTCCAAGGAGACCAACCCGGTCGTGACCGCCCGCGCCCGCAAGCTCGCCGTCGACGTCCTGCAGGGCGTCGACGACAAGGCCACGGCCCTGCGCGACTGGTGCGCCGCCAACCGGCTCGACCCCGACCGGGTCGCCTACGTCGGCAACGACGTCAACGACCTCCCTGCCCTGCGCGTCGTCGGCTGGCCCGTGGCCGTCGCCGACGCCCACCCCGACGTGCTCGCCGCCGCGCGGGTCGTCACCGAAGCGCGCGGCGGCCACGGGGCCGTCCGCGAGATCTGCGACCGCATCACCACCCACCGGAAGGACCCCGTCATGACCGCCACCTCCACCGCCCCGGCCCAGCCCGTCCACATCGGCGAGCACGCCGTGGGCACCGGCGAGCCCGTGTACGTGATCGGGGAGATCGGCATCAACCACAACGGTGACGTCGAGATCGCCAAGCAGCTCATCGACGTCGCGGTGGCCGCCGGCTGCCAGGCCGTGAAGTTCCAGAAGCGCACCCCGGAGATCTCCACCCCGAAGGACCAGCGGGACAAGATCCGCCAGACGCCGTGGGGCGAGATGACGTACCTGGAGTACAAGTACAAGGTCGAGTTCGAGCACGAGCAGTACTCCGAGATCGACCAGTACGCCAAGGCGCAGGGCGTGCAGTGGTTCGCCTCCCCGTGGGACGTGCCCTCGGTCGGCTTCCTCGAGGAGTTCGGGGTGCCGACGCACAAGATCGCCTCGGCGTCCGTGACCGACCACGAGCTCCTGCGGGCGCTCGCGGACACCGGCAAGCCGCTCATCCTGTCGACCGGCATGTCGACGCTGGAGCAGATCGACGCGGCCGTGGAGATCCTCGGCACCGACGGTCTGGTCATCCTGCACTCCACCTCGACGTACCCGCTGCCGCCCGAGGAGGCCAACCTGCGCACCATCGGCACGCTGCAGGAGCGGTACGGCGTGCCCGTCGGCTACTCCGGCCACGAGACCGGCCTGCAGATCTCCCTGGCGGCCGTCGCGCTCGGGGCCGTCGCCGTCGAGCGGCACATCACGCTGGACCGCGCGATGTGGGGCTCGGACCACGCCGCGTCGCTCGAGCCGAAGGGCCTGACCAACCTCGTGCGCGACATCCGCATCCTCCAGGACGCGCTGGGCGACGGCGAGAAGAAGGTCATGCCGGGCGAGCTGGCCCCGATGTCGCGCCTGCGCCGCATCGACGCCTGAGCACGCCCGGAGACCGACCGCTCGAAGCACGGAGGACGCCGCACGCATGACCGTCTCACGACCGCAGGTGTCCGTCGTCGTCCCCGCACGGGACGCCGGCGGGCACCTGCCCGATGCCCTGGGGAGCCTGCAGCGCCAGGACCTCGACCTGCGCGACCTGGAGGTCGTGGTCGTGGACGACGGCTCCACCGACGACACGCTCGCGGTCCTGGAGGAGGCCTCCGCCCGGCTCCCGCTCCTGCGCTGGGTGCACCACGGCGCGCCGCAGGGCGTGTCGGCGGCGCGCAACCGGGGCATCCGGGAGTCGCGCGGTCGCTGGGTGACGTTCCTGGACCCTGACGACTGGTACTTCCCCGGGCACCTCGCCGCGATGCTCGACGCCGCCGAGCGGCACGACGTCGACTTCCTCGTGTGCGACCAGGTGCAGGCGTACGGCAACGAGCGCCGCCGGGTGCGGGCGCCCGAGCCCCGGCGGCACGTACCGCTCGACCCGCGCACCGGGATCATGCCCACCTCGCGGTCGACGATGGTCAACTACGTCCAGGTCTCCTCCCGGTTCCTCTCCCGCCGGGTGGTCGACGACGGCCTGGCCGTCTTCGACGAGCAGCTCCCGACGGCGGAGGACCGGGAGTGGGCGTGGCGCCTGCTCCTCGGCACCCACCGGTACGCCGTGGTGGACGCGCCGGGCTACGTCTACCGGCGGGCCGTCACGGGCTCGCTCACCGACGTGGGGGACGCCCGTCAGCTCGGGTTCCTCGAGGCCTACGACACGGTGCTGGAGCGCCTCCGGCGGGACGGCCTGGACGCCTACGAGCCCAAGGTGCTGCGCGACGTCCTCGCCGTGCTGCACCACCATGTGGCTCGCCGCGGGGCCTACGCCGACGACGTGTGGCACGCGATGACCGCCCGTGCCCGCCAGCTCGTGGGGCGGTTCGACAAGCAGGTCGTCACCCGGCAGGTCGCGGCGCTCGGCCCGGAACGCGTGCGAGCCGTCCGCAAGCAGGGGGTGCCGCTGTGAGCGACGTGACCACGCAGGTCGTGACCGCCTCCACGCTGTTCGGTGCGGCCACGGTCGCCGCGGCGTGGGACGCGGGCGTGCTGCCCCGGCGCGAGCGGACCGTCCTGGTGGTGCAGCACAACGTCCCGGCGCCCGAGACCACCGACGACTTCACCGCCGGTCCCGCCTTCGCGGCGCTCGCCGACCGGTTCGACGCCGTCGTCGCCTGGAACGACGTGGTGACGCCGTACCACCCCAAGGAGTGGAAGCCGCGGCCGGCGGACGTGCCGCTGTGGGAGCGGCTGCTGCGCGAGCGGTGGGGCCTCGGCGACGGTCCCCTGGAGATCGTCGGGGAGTCCGTGGCCACCCCGCCGACCGGCGCGCTGGTCGCGATCTTCTCCTCGGCCGCCGTCAGCGTGTACGCCGACGGCCTCATGGTCTACGGCCCGACACGCTTCGACCTGCGGCACGACGTCGGCGGTCGTGTCGAGCGGCTGCTGCACCTCGACCTGCTGCCGGGCGTGCGCCCCACGCTGCTCGCCGAGTGGGACGTCCCCGGGGTCGTCGTGCCCGCCGAGTCGTTCCGCAAGATCGTCGGTGCGCTCACCGAGCAGGCCGTCGCGGCCGACGTCGCTCGCGCGGAGCGAGAGGGACCGACGAACGGGCACTCCGCCGTCGTGCCCCGAGCGCTCGCCGAGCGGCTGCCCGAGGCCGGGTCGTACGCCCTGCTGCTGGGCCAGTACATGGCGGCGATCGGGCTGATCACCGACGCCGAGGAGGCCGCGCTGCACCGCCGGATGATCCAGATGGCCGCCGATCGCGGGTTCACCCGGGTGCTGCTCAAGCCGCACCCGTCGGCCCCTCGGCAGGGCACCGCGGAACTGGTCGAGCACGCGCGCACCCTGGGGGTCGAGCTGGAGGTGGCCCCGGCCGCGGTGCTGGCCGAGTCCCTGTACGGCGAGTCGGCGCCCGGGCTGGTCGTGTCGTGCTTCTCGACGGCGCTCGCGACGGCCCGCGCCCTGTACGGCGTGCCCACGCAGAACGTCGGTACCCGCATGCTGCTCGAACGTCTCGAGCCGTACCCCAACTCCAACCGGGTGCCGGCCGTGGCGATCGACGCGCTCGGCCGGTCCGGAGGCCGGTGGGAGGACGCCGCCGCGATGCAGCGGCTGGTCCGCGCGGTCTCCTACTGCCAGCAGCCACAGCTCCTGGCGCGCTTCCGCGACGAGACCGCCGACCTGCTGCGCGAGCTCGACGACGCGAGCCTGCGGCTGTGGTTCCGTCGCAAGCGGCTCACCGCGCTGGGCCTCCCGGGCGGGTTGCCCGTGCCGCGCTGGCGCTCGCCGCGGGTCGTCGCCGTGGTGGACGCCGCGGACCGGCGGCTCCTGGGCGGGCGCCTGCGGCGGCTCGTGCGACGCCGGTACGCCGGGGCAGGCGACGACCTGCGGGCAGCCGTCGGTTCGGTGAAGGGCGAGATGGATGGCTGAGCCCGACGAGACGGTCACCCTGCAGCAGGCCGGCGAGCTGGCACCGGCGTGCGGGGTGACCGTCGTCGCGTGCGTGCGGGACGAGGAGGCCTATCTCGCGGCGGCGGTCGGGTCGGTGCTGGCGCAGGACCACGAGGGCGACCTCCGCCTCGTGCTCGCGGTGGGTCCGTCGGACGACGCGACGGCAACGATCGCCGCCGCCCTCGCCGGCCAGGACGACCGCGTCACGGTGGTGGACAACCCGACGGGGTCACGCTCGATCGGTCTGAACCTGGCGATCGAGCACGGCGCGGGCGCCGAGGTGTCGGCCGACCACGCCGTCGTCGTCCGGGTGGACGGGCACACCGAGCTGCCACCGGACTACGTGCGGCGGTGCGTCGGGCTGCTCCGGGCGACCGGCGCCGTGGGCGTGGGCGGCGTGATGACGCCCGTGGGCGTCGGTACGGTCCAGGCGGCGGCGGCTCGCGCGATGAGCCACCCGGCCGGCATCGGGCCCGCGTCGTTCCACACGGGCGGCCGCGCCGGCCCGGCGGAGACGGTCTACCTCGGGGCGTTCCGCCGCAGCGCGGTGCAGGCCGTGGGCGGCTACGACCCGACGCTGTTCCGGGCGGAGGACTGGGACCTGTGCCTGCGGCTGCGCCGGGCGGGCGGCGTGCTCTGGTTCGACCCGTCGCTGGTCGTGGAGTACCGCCCGCGCCGCACGCTGAGGGCCGTGGCGAAGCAGTTCTGGCGCACGGGCATGTGGCGCCGCGAGGTCGTGCGGCGCGATCCTTCCACGGCGGGCCTGCGCTACCTCGCGCCGCCGGTGCTGGTGATGTTCCTCGGCCTGTCGCTGCTGCTGGTCGCCTGCGGCGCCGCCGTCGGGTCGGCCCTCGTGCTGGGTGCGGGCCTCGCGGTGCCCGTGACCTACCTGCTGGGCGTGCTGGTCGCCGCGGGCCACGCGGCGTCACGCCGACCGGCCCTGCGCGGAAAGGTGGCGCTGACGCTGCCGGTCGTGCTCGTGGTGATGCACGCGTGCTGGGGGGCCGGGTTCGTGCGCGGCCTGACGGCGCGGGCCGCCGCGGACCACCGAGCCTGACGCCCGGACTCAGCGGGTGAGGCGGGCGGAGAGCGCCACGGGGAGCGCCGAGCGCGTGGTCGACCACAGGTACCGCGGCCACGACCAGGGCACGACGGCGTCCCGCGCCTCGAGGGTCCCGGTCCGGGCCTGCTCGGCGAGCGCGCGCACGGCCGGTCCCAGGTCGTCGCCGCGGTGCAGGTACCCGTCCTCGCACCACGCGGGGTCGGGGGTCGGTCCGCCGGCGCGCAGGACGGCGGCGACCTCGTCCAGCCGGTACAGGCACCCGGACCCGAGGTACGCCTCGTTGAGCTGTTCGCGGCCCACCCCGAAGTCGGCGAGGAAGACCGTCGGCAAGCCGCGCGCGAGCGACTCCAGCCCGGCCGTCGAGCTGACGGTCAGCAGAGCCGTGCCGGGGGTGAGGTGGTCGGACATCGGGCCGACGGCGAAGCCCACCTCGTCGGCGGACCTGCCGAGCCGCCGGTGCTCGGCCGTCCACAGCACGTCGAGCGGGTGGGGCTCGTTGTGCGTCTGGCGCTCGCCCGCGCGTGCCCGCAGCTTGACCGTGATCTCGTAGCCGTCGTCGGCGAGGCGCGCCAGCCCGTCGAGCAGCCGGACCCGCTGGTCGCGGGTGGCCGGTACCTTGGCCTGCGCGGCCACGACCACGCGGTGCGGGGTCCCCGGGACGCGTCGTGGCGACGTGCGCGACGGCGTGCCCGACGGCGGAGCACCGGCAGGGGCGGCGTGATCGGCCGCCGCGTCGAGGAACGGCAGCCGGGACAGCACGACGTGCGGGGCGGCGCCGTGCCGGGCGAACGCGGCACGGTAGGGATCGGCCTCGTGGCGGCCGTGCACCACGAACGCGTCGGCCCAGCGGCGCCACCCGGTGCCGTGCGGCGTGGCCGGCAGCGCCATCCCGGGCAGCCCGGTCACCAGCGCCGGGCGCCGTCCGGACCGTGTGGCCCGCAGCACACGTCGTGCCACGAGCTCGGCGACCGGCCCGGTCGCCGCGATGAGCACGACGTCGGGCCGGTGGGTGGCCGCGAGCCGGCCGACCGCTCCGGGGGACAGCACCGCCGGAGTGGTCAGTCCCGTACCGGCGACCGCCGCGCGCGCCTGCTCGGGAGTCGGGGCCAGGGGTGAGCGGACCACGACGGCGACCGGCTCGACCGCCGGGGTGCCGCCGTCGTCCCGGAGCCGGGCGAGGCTCCACGCCGCCCACTTGAGGTAGGAGTCGGAGTCGGCGACCGCGAGGACACGCAGGCCCGTCATGCGACGGAGCGGCTGCGCGGTCCCGACCGGTGCTCGGCACGGGACCCAGGCTCGCCGACGCCCCGCCCGGCCGCGGCACGTGCGAGGTCCGCGGCCACACCGAGGTGCTCACGCAGCGCTGGGGTGGCGCGCTCCGTCCACCACGAGTCGGGCACGTCCTGCGGCAGCACGCCGACACCGCGGGGCACCAGCAGGCGCGTGAGGGTCACGGCCGACGTGGAGGGCAGGGAGACCACCCGCTGGTCGGCGCCGAGCCCGCGCAGGCGGATCTCGACCGGCGCGCCGGGGGAGTCGACCCGGACCCCGGGCAGCCGTTCGAACAGGGCCGTGACCAGGGGGTCGTGGCGACGGTGCGGGATGTAGCGGACCGGGCCGTCGGCGGCGAGGCCCGCCAGCCAGGCGGCGTACTGGTCGGCGTGCACGAGCCGGTCGGCGACCAGGCCGGAACCGACCACGACCGTCGGCTCGTCGATCGTGGCCGGTGCACCGGCGTCGGGCCGGGAGGCGAGCCACTCGAAGGCGTGCGCGACGACATCGACGCCGAGGGCGCCCAGAGCGTCGGCCAGGTCGTCGTCCAGGGGCAGCATGGTGCACACGGTCAGCCGACCGGCTCGCGCCAGGCGGCGCAGCCTCCGCGTCGTCACCGCACCGAGGGTGTACCGCAGCGGACCCGCCGGGGTGGACAGGCGCACCATCGGCTCGCCGTCGACGAGCCGCCGGGCCATGTCGAGCGTCGCCAGGCCGTCGTCGACCACCACGATGCGACCCGGAGCGCCGGCGCGTGCCAGCGCGGTCTGGAAGACCCCGGAGAACGGGTCGCCGACCAGGTGCACGGGACCGTCGCCGAACGCCCGGCCCGGCGGCCCCACGGCGACGTCGAGGCCGTCGGGCAGCCCGAGGTCGCGCAGGGCACCGACGGCGATCGCGAGCGTGGGGACGTCGGACCGCGCCACGATCCGGCCGCGCGTCGCGGACGGCGTGACGTGCCCGGCGGCATGCGCCTCGACGGCGCACAGCAGCTGCAGCGGGGACTCGACCAGTGCGCTCACGCCCTCAGGGAAGCACGGAGGTGCGACGCTGCGGTGGCCAGCGGGTTGAGCCGGGATGAACACGGCGCTCGGGTCGGTGCTGCCGGGTGTCGTCCGCCACTACGATGGAGCGGTGCCCAGAACCTCCGGACGCCGCACGGACGCCACGTTCCCGCAGGGAAGCTACGCCGCCGCCACCTGGTCGATCCCCTCCGCCTACGGCGGTATGACGTCGGCGCTCCTGCGCCGGTCACGGACCTTCGTCGAGGAAGCGGGGGTGTCGGTCCGGATCTTGACCTTCTCCGCCACGCTCGACGTCGAGTCGATGCAGGCCAGGCTCATCGAGCGCGGTGAGCTGATCCCGGGCGTCACCCTGCACAACGTCTGGGAGGACGTCCGCGCACTGCCCGACGACCGGGTCGCGCCGAAGCCCGGCGCCGTGCCGACGGCCCGCCCGCAGGGAGAGCCCGGGGAGCGCGTGCGCGTCGAGGAGGACGAGGACGGCAACTCGCTGCGGGAGCTGCACTTCCGCAGGGACGGCACGCTCGCGGCGGTCGACGAGCGACACGACACCGGACGGCAGGTCACGTTGTACACCCGGGACGGGCGCGAGGGCCGCTCGTGGGGCTCCGTCTGGGCCGTGTACCGGATGTGGATCGACCACGTGCTCCCCGAGGAGCCCGCCCACGTCGTCGTCGACAGCAAGTCGCTGACGAAGTTCTTCGCCAGCCTCCGGCGGCCGGGCGTGTACACGGCGCAGCTCGTGCACGGGGCGCACCTGACGGCCGGTGCGACGGACCCGCACGGACCGCTCTCGCGGACCCGGGCGCCGCTCATCGAGCACGTCGACGACTTCGACGCGATCGTGTTCCTCACCGAGGGGCAACGGCGCGACGTGCTGGACCGGGTCGGGTCGCGCGACAACACCTTCGTCATCCCCAACAGCACCGAGCTTCCGCCGGGCAGCGACCCCACGCGAGCCGACCGTCTGGCCGGCGCCATGCTCGCCAGCCTGAACGGCCGCAAGCGCGTCCCGCACGCGATCCGAGGCGTGCAGCGGGCGGCCGCCCGGACGGGGCTCGACATCACCCTCGACGTCTACGGCGACGGACCTGATCGCGAGAAGCTGGAGCGGATCGCCGCCAAGGTCCCCGGAGTGACGATGCGCGGGTTCGTCCGGGGCGCCGCCGAACGGCTCGCCGACGCCTCGTTCCTGGTGCTGACGAGCCGTGCCGAAGGGCTCCCGCTCGTCTTCGCCGAGGCGATGGCACGAGGTTGTGTCCCCATCGCGTACGACATCCGCTACGGCCCGGCGGACATCATCACCGACGGCGTGGACGGGTTCCTCGTGCCGCAGGGCGACATCGACGCCCTGGCCGAGGCGATCGAACGGTTCGTCACGCTCGACGACGCCGCGATGGAGAGCATGCGACGTGCCGCGATGACGACGGCGCAGAAGTACGCCGCACCTGCCGTCGTGGCGCGATGGGCGGACGTCTTCGCGGACGTCGAGCGTCGCCGTCCGGTGCCGGCGACGTCGCCGGCACCGGTGTCGGCACCGTCGGCCGAGCGCAACCTGGTGCGGCGCATGGCCGGTATGCTGCGGCGCGCCCCCCGCTGAACCGACCTCAGGAGACCCATGCCCGCCACCCCTCGTGGTGCCACGTTCCGCCGTCGGATCCGGTCTGCCGGCGGTCAGGTCATCCGCCGGTTCGGCCTGCTGCCGGCCGGGACGCCCGACGGTCGCGGCGAGGACGCGGCGCTGCTCGGCACGTCCTGGCCCTACGAGGTGCTGGTGTACTTCGCGGACACCCCGGAAGCGCTCTACCAGCTCGAGCAGTGGTACGAGGCGTTGCGGGCGCTCGACGCCGAGCACCCCGTCGTGGTCGTCACGCGGGACTCGCGCACGGCTGCCGCGGTGCGGCGCGACTCCGGCCTGGCCGTCCGCACGGTGGCGCACTACACGACGCTCGACGACGTTCTGGGTCGCTCGACGACCAGGCTGGCGCTGTACGTGAACCACAATCCCGAGAACTTCACGTGCCTCCGGTTCGGGAGCCTCGTCCACGCCTCGCTCATGCACGGTGACAGCGACAAGGTCGTCACGGTGTCGAACCAGACCAAGGCCTACGACTTCTCCTTCGTCGCGGGTCAGGCCGCCGTCGAGCGGATGGCACGCTTCAGCACGCTCTACGACGCCCACGCGCGCTGCGTGCCGGTCGGGCGCCCTCAGCTCGACGGTCAGCTGCGGCTCCGCTCGGAGACGCAGCGGGGACCGGTGCCGACGATCCTCTACGCGCCGACGTGGGAGGGCGGCCAGCCGTCCGCCGAGTACGGCTCGGTGGCCACCCACGGTCTGCGCCTGGTCCGGACCCTCGTGGAGTCAGGGCGCTACCGGGTGGTGTACCGCCCGCACCCCCTGACCGGCGTGCGTGACGCGGCGTACGGTGACGCCGACGCGGCGATCCGGGAGTACCTGGGCTCGGTGCCGGCACCGGCGGGAGCGAAGCCGCACGCCACCGACACCCACCGGGACGTGGGACCGGCCTTCGCCGACGCGGACCTGCTCGTGTGCGACGTCTCGGGCGTCGCGATGGACTGGCTCGCGACGGGGGCGCCGATCGTCGTCACCCGGCCCGCGGGTGCGGCGATGATCGCCACGAGCCCGCTGCTCGACCTGGCGCCGGCACTGCCCGTGGAAGGGCTCGAGCAGCTTCTCGAGCTCGTCGACCGGGAGGTGCGCGACGACCCGACCCGCAGCGAACGGCTGCGGTTGCGCGAGCACTACCTCGGCGACACGACGCCGGGAGCGGCGACGCGCCGGTTCGTGGCGGCGTGCGAGGACCTCATGGCCGTCCGGGACCGGGAGGTCGCGCGCATCGAGCGCGAGCTCAGTCGCTGAGGATCAGGGCGTCCCGACGGTCCACGCAGCCGACGACGAAGTCCAGGAATCGACGGCTGCTCTCGCCTCGCGCGAAGCCGAAGTAGTGGTCGCGCATGCCGGCTCGGGCCTCGTGACGGGGGTCGTCCGCCAGGTTCGCCGCGAGGAGTGCCGTGAGGTCGGCGACGGACTCGTCGTCGACGACGTCCACGGCCCCGGCGATCGGGGCGTCGGCAAGAAGGCGCTCGCGGTCGGAGCGCCGGTCGGTGAGCACGATCGGTGCGTCCGGGCGCAGGTACAGGAAGTCGAGGCCTACCGAGGAGATGTCGGTGACCAGGAGGTCCACGCCGTCGAAGAGCCCGAGGATGTTCTCCTCGAAGGGCATGGCGTGACCGGCGGCAGGGTCCTGGTCGGCGAGCAGCCGCCTGATCGTGGCGTGGGCTGCCGCCACCGCCTTGTCGTCGGTCGTCAGCACGCGCGGGTGGGGCTTGTAGATCACCCGCACGTCGTCACGGGCGAGCAGGGTGCGGACGATCGCCACCCCGTAGCGGTCGAGCGACGTGTAGTTGTTGGCGTCGTCCTCGCCCGACCAGGTCGGTGCGTACAGCACCGTCCGTCGGCCGGCGACCGGGGCGAGCACCGGCTCGACCTGCAGGTCGAGCTGCGGACGGCCGCACACCTCGAGGCGTTCGAGGTCGAAGCCGATCAGTGCTCGCTGGTGCCGCTCCACGGCCGCCTGACCCGCCACCACGACGTGGTCGTACGCCTTGGCCTGGTTGGAGACCATCGAGATCTTGTCCGACTCGCCGTGGTTGACGTGGATGTGCAGACCCCGCTGGTAGATGAGCGACTGGAAGTTCCGCATGCCGTTGTTGACGTAGATGACCGCCTTGGCGTCGATCTGGTCGTAGATGCGCCGGAGCCCGTCGAGCTTGCGCGTGAAGAGCACCGGCAGGCTGGTGGAGTCGCGCAGCAGCGTGGTCGTGCCCCAGTTCCGGCTGACGATCGCGAGCGGGCGGTGCTGCGCCAGCTGCTCGAGGACAGGCAACCACTGCTGGATCTGGTAGGCCAGCTCGGGCGGGTCGGCGAAGTAGACGACGACCGGATAGCGGGGCAGCTCGTCGAGCTCGGGGTCGAAGAGCGGAGGCTCACCCACCACCGACTGCCGGACGAGGCGGTTCGCCAGGCTGCCGACCTTGAGCAGGAGGCGGCCGAGGTGTTCACGGCCTCGATCGACGGGCGAGCGGCGCGGAGAGCTCACGGGGGACATCCGTTCCTTCCTGAGGGGGGCAGGGTGCCGATGGCACACCGAGTATTCCACGCAGGCGGCGTCGGCCACCGACGGCGCCACGGTACGATCGACGGGGCCGGAAGACCACGGCCGCACCTCCCAAGGACAGGTAAGAAACCTTCGTGACCACCGACATCACCTCAGGGGCCACCTCTGGTGACCGTGGGACACCGGACCGCCCCGAGGGGCGGCCCAGCCCGCCGGAGCCACCCGAACCGATCACTCCCGGCATGTCGTCGGCCGAGCGGCGGGCGCTCGCCGACCAGTACGGCCTGACGAAGATGGGCGTGAGACCACCGCTGTGGTCCTACGTCAAGGACGTCGCCTCGCGGTGGGCCTTCATCCGGGTGCTCGGCACGGCGACCGCGTACGCCAAGAACCAGAACACCTACCTCGGGCAGCTCTGGGCGATCCTCAACCCGGTGCTCAACGCCGCGGTCTACGTGATCATCTTCGGTCTGATCCTGCGGACGAGCCGCGGTGTCGAGAACACGATCGCGTTCATCGTGATCGGCATCTTCCTGTTCCGCTTCGTCGAGCAGTCCGTCAACGGCGGCGCGCAGTCGATCAACAAGCGCACCAACCTGATCCGGTCGCTGCACTTCCCCCGCGCGGTGCTGCCGATCTCGAACGTGGTGTCGCACCTCGCCACGCTCCTGCCGGCGCTGGTCGTCATGGGGATCATCGTGCTCGCGTCGGGATTGCTACGCGACTACGACACCGTGCACATCACCTGGGAGTGGCTGCTCCTCGTCCCGGCGGTCGCACTCATGTGGGTGTTCAACATGGGGCTCGCCTTCATCATGGCGCGCGCCGTGGCCATCACGCCGGACCTGGACAACATCATCTCGTTCGTCCTGCGTTTCGCCATGTACGGCTCGGGAGTGATCTTCCCGCTGGCGCACTACGTCGGCAGGCTCCCGGAGTCGGTGCAGGTCTGGTTGGAGCCGGTGCTCACCTACCAGCCGATCGCCGTCTACCTGTATCTGGGGCGCTCGTCCATGATGGAGGAGGAGGCGTTCGTCCAGGAACCGATCATGTGGATCCTCGGGGTCGTCTGGGCGGTCGTGTTCTTCGTGGTGGGCTTCATCATCTTCTGGCGTGGCGAAGAGAGGTACGGACGTGACTGAGGACGTGAGCGAGGCCGACGCCCACCTCGACTTCGACATGGAGCTCGAGGAGGACGACGCCGGTCAGCACGCGGAGAGCATCCCGCTCGGCGACCCGTGCCTGGTGGTGGACGACCTGCACATCGTCTTCCGGGTGTTCGGAGGCAAGCAGCGGGCGCGGGCGCAGCGCTCGGGCGTGCCTGTCGAGAAGGCCGAGCCGGTCCGGCGCAGCCTGGTCAAGCGGCTGCTCGGGGCGGGGCGTCAGCACGTCGGTGCGGTCAGCGAGGTCCACGCCGTGCGCGGGGTGTCGTTCACCGCACGCCACGGCGAGTCCATCGGGATCGTCGGGATCAACGGCTCCGGCAAGTCCACCCTGCTACGCGCCATCACCGGCCTCATCCCACCCCACTCCGGCTCCGTCTACGTCGACGGCGAACCCGCCCTGCTCGGCGTCAACGCAGCCCTCATGCCCCAGATGACCGGCTCCAAGAACATCGAGATCGGCGGCCTGGCCCTGGGCATGACCCCCAAGCAGATCGACGACAAGTTCGACGAGGTCGTCGAGTTCGCCGACATCGGCAGTTTCGTCGACCTACCCATGAAGACCTACTCCTCCGGCATGGCCGCCCGCCTCCGCTTCGCCATCAGCTCGGCCGCCATCCCCGACATCCTCATGGTCGACGAAGCCCTCGCCACCGGCGACGCCGCCTTCAAGGCCCGCTCCAAAGCCCGCATCGAAGAGGTCCGCCAACAAGCCGGCACCGTCTTCCTGGTCAGCCACTCCATCTCCACCATCGAAGCCATGTGCACCCGCGTGCTGTGGATGCACCAAGGCCGCCTCGTCATGGACGGACCCGTCGACCAGGTCACCACCGCCTACAAGAAGTTCGTCCGCGCGCACCGCCAGGCGCGGTCGGGCGGCCGACCGGGTGGCCGTGGTGGCGGCGGTGGCGGCCGTGGCCGTGGCCGTGGTGGCGGCCGACGCCGCCAGCGCGACGAGGGCTGACAGCTCAGAGGACGGCGCGCACCTGGGCCACGGCGTCCTCGACGGAGGTCACCGAGGTGTCGACCACCACGTCGGCGTCCTCGGGCACCTCGTACGGTGAGGAGATGCCCGTGAACTCAGGGATCTCCCCGGCGCGCGCCTTGGCGTAGAGGCCCTTGCGGTCGCGGGCCTCGCACACCTCGAGCGGCGTCGAGACGTGCACCAGCACGAAGCGTCCGGCGGCTTCCGCCAGTTCGCGCACCCGCGCCCGTCCGCTCGCGAACGGCGCGATGGGGGCCGCGACGGCGGTGCCGCCGTGGTAGGCGACCAGGGAGGCGACGTAGCCGATCCGTTCGACGTTCAGCTCGCGCGAGGCCTTGTCGAACCCGAGCCCCTTGGACAGGTGCTGGCGCACCTCGTCGCCGTCGAGCAGCGTGGTGTGGCGGCCCTCGTCGTCGAGCTCGGCCGCCAGTGCGCGCGCGACCGTCGACTTGCCGGAGCCGGACAGCCCCGTGAAGAACACGACGGTGCCCTCGCGCCGGGCGCTGCTCGCCGCACGGGTCACCTCCTCGGCCACGGGCTCGGGGTACAGGTCGGCGACCTCGTCGGCCCACAGCGTGCCGAGCCGTGCCAGGCGTGCGCGCGTGGCGGTGGACCGGTGGTCGGCGAGCAGCACGGACCGGTCGGCACCGTGCTGCGCCGCGATCTCCTCCCAGGAGAGCCCGGCGTCGGCCGCCCAGGGGACGACGACGGCGCGCGGCCGGGTCGCACCGGTGCCGCCGACGGCGTCGCGCACCACCGTGGCGGCGCGGGCCAGGCCGGGGCCACCGAGCGTTCCGGGCGCCGGTGCCCGGCGCTCTGCGGGTGCGAGGACGAGGACGGCGGCGGCGCCGGCCGTGACGTCCGGCAGCGCGGCCAGCTCGTCGCGGGTGGGTGCTTCGGTGACGACGACCGCCAGCACGTCGGCGTCCGGTCCGACGGCGCGGCGCACCTCGTCCCGGACCTCGTGGGCGGTGCGGCGCAGCGCGGGGTCCCAGTGTGGACCGGCGGCGCGGGCCAGCGGCTTCACGGCCGTCGCCGTCCCGTCGGTCTCCAGGACGGCGAGGGGGGTGTTCTCTGCGTCCGTCAGCGTGACCGCGGCGTTCGGGCTGCCACCGCCCAGGCGCATCGTCGGCGTGCCGCCCCCGAGGTGGAGCTCGAGCAGGTCGAGCTCGTCGGGCGTCAGGACGTGGGTGGTCTCGGGAGTGTTCATGAGCTCTCGGTGCTGTCCTTCGTGACGGAGGCCGGTTCGGCGGTGGCTGGTGCGGCAGTGGGTGGTTCGGCGGTGGCCGACGGTGGCGGGCGCTTCTTGAGCCGTTCGCGCACGATCACCCAGGCGAGGTTGCCGAGCACGAGGGCTCCGACGGCGGCCACCGCGACGACCGTGACGGACGCGCCGAGCAGCTTGAGGCCCGAGGCGAGCAGCAGGATCGCCAGTGCCCGGCGGATGAGCCCACCGGGGGCGCGGCTGGAGACCTGGGCACCGAACCACGCGCCGGGGATCGCACCGACGAGCAGGGACACGGTGAGTCCGAGCTCGAACTCGCCGTAGAGGACGTGGCCGAGGGACGCCGCGGCCACCAGCGGGACTGCCTGCACGAGGTCCGTGCCGACCAGGTTGGAGGCCTTGAGCGCGGGGTAGAGCATGAGCAGCGCGACGATGATGATGGACCCGGACCCGACCGACGTCATCCCGACGAGCAGCCCGGCGACGACCCCGAGGATCACGGTGGGCACCTTGCGGACGACGACCTCGGCGTTCGACAGGCGGGCCGGGCCTTCGCCGAGCGCCCGGCGGTGCTGGACCATGCCGAGGGTGGCGCGGACCACGAGCATCGTGGCCGCCATCAGCAGCGCGATGCCGAGGATGATCTGCAGCGCCTCGTCCAGGGAGTCGCCGAAGGGCAGGGCACGGATGAGGAACACTCCGCAGAACGCGGCGGGCACCGAGCCGAGGCAGAGCCACAGGACGAGCTGGAGGTTCACGGTCCGGCGGCGCAGGTGCACGATCGCGCCGGCGGGTTTCATGAAGAGGCTGGCGACGATGTCGCTGGAGACGGCGACGAGCGGGTCGACGCGGAAGACGAAGATGAGCATCGGCGTCATCAGGGCACCGCCGCCCATACCGGTCAGCCCGACGATGAACCCGACGAGCAGCCCCCCGACGATGAGGCCGGGATCGATGTCGATCATGCCGGGTGCCGGCCCCCGTCCCGGTGCTCGACGGCGGAGCGACAACCGCGGACCGGTGTGGTCGCCGGTCGTCTCGGCCGTCGGGTGCGCACGGTGACAGGCATGGTCGGAATGGTAGCCTCAGCGGCGTCCGAGGGCCGCGGTGAGCCACCTCCCGAGACACTCCCCAGACACAAGGAGCTTGATGTCCACGACCACCCCGGTCTTTCCGGAACCGGTGCTCGACGACGCCGCCCTCGCGGCTGCGCTGGCCGAGGGCGCGGGTGCGGTGCTGCTCTCCCTGCGCGACGAGGTCGACGCCGCGGGCGGTGGCTTCGAGCCGCGCCGGCTCAAGGATGCGGGCGACGCCGCCGCGCAGGCGTGGCTGGCCGGCGCGCTCGCCCACGCCCGGCCCGACGATGCCGTCCTCTCCGAGGAGGCCAAGGACGACTCGGCGCGAACGGGTGCCGACCGCGTCTGGATCATCGACCCGCTGGACGGCACCCGCGAGTTCGCCGAGCGTCCGGCCGACGGCGGGGCGGGGTCCTGGCGCGATGACTTCGCCGTGCACGTCGCGCTGTGGGTCCGCGGGGCCGACGGCGGCACGAGCGGTCCCGGCGGGCTCGCGGCCGGCGCTGTGGCCCTGCCCGCCCGTGGCGTGGTGCACACGACCGGCGCGCCGTCGTCGGCCGCTACGCGGGACGCCGAGGCCCAGGCCGTGCTGGCGGGGGAGCGTCCGCTGCGCATCGCGGCGAGCCGCAGCCGCCCGCCCGCCTTCGTCGCCGAGCTCGCCGGGCGCGACGACGTCGAGCTGGTGCCGATGGGATCGGCCGGCGTGAAGGTCGTCTCCGTCGTAGACGGTACTGTCGATGCCTACGTGCACGGCGGTGGCCAGTACGAGTGGGACTCCGCGGCTCCGGTCGCGGTCGCCCTCGCCGCCGGGTACGACTGCACGAGGCTCGACGGCACCCCGCTCGAGTACAACCGCCAGGATCCCTGGCTCCCCGATCTGTTCGTCTGCCACCCGAGCCTCGCCGCGCACCTGCGCGCGGCGCTCCAGGGCGTCGGCGTGGCGATCAAGGAAGGTGCCCAGTCGTGACGTCTCACGTCCTGAGCCAGCTCCGCAGCCTTGAGGCGGAGAGCATCCACATCATCCGTGAGGTGGTCGCCGAGATGGAGCGGCCCGTGCTGCTGTTCTCCGGCGGCAAGGACTCGATCGTGATGCTCCACATGGCGGCCAAGGCCTTCGCTCCGGCGCGGATCCCGTTCCCGATCATGCACGTGGACACGGGGCTCAACTTCCAGTCGGTGCTGGACACCCGCGACCGGTGGGTCGAGCGCCTGGGCATCCAGCTGGTCGTCGCCTCCGTGCAGGACGCGATCGACCGCGGCCTCGTCAAGGAGGAGCCCAACGGCTCGCGCAACCGGATCCAGACACCGGTGCTGCTCGAGGCCGTGGAGAAGCACGGCTTCGACGCCGCGTTCGGTGGTGGGCGCCGCGACGAGGAGAAGGCCCGCGCCAAGGAGCGGGTCTTCTCGTTCCGTGACGACTTCGGGCAGTGGGACCCCAAGAACCAGCGTCCGGAGATCTGGAACCTCTACAACGGCCGCGTCCACCAGGGCGAGTCGATCCGCGTGTTCCCGCTGTCCAACTGGACCGAGCTGGACATCTGGTCCTACATCGCGGCCGAGAACATGGACATCCCGGACCTGTACCTGGCCCAGGAGCGTGAGGTCGTGAACCGGGACGGCATGCTCTTCGCCGTCAACGAGTTCACCCCCCTCAAGGAGGGCGAGACCTCCGAGATCCGCTCCGTGCGCTACCGCACCGTGGGCGACGCCAACCTGACGGCTGCCGTCGAGTCCCAGGCCTCCACCCTGAACGCCATCGTCGAGGAGACCGCCGCGGTGCGCATCACCGAGCGCGGCGCCACACGTGGCGACGACAAGGTGAGCGAGGCCGCCATGGAGGACCGCAAGCGAGAGGGCTACTTCTAAGCCATGAGCACCACGACCGAGAACCTGGCCGAAGCACTGACCGACGGCTCGACCGACCTGCTGCGGTTCGCCACCGCGGGGTCCGTCGACGACGGCAAGTCGACCCTCATCGGCCGCCTGCTGTTCGACTCGAAGACCATCTTCGAGGACCAGCTCGACTCCGTGGAGAACGTCTCCAAGGACCGCGGGAACGACTACACCGACCTCTCGCTGCTGACCGACGGCCTGCGGGCCGAGCGCGAGCAGGGCATCACGATCGACGTCGCCTACCGCTACTTCGCGACCCCGAAGCGCAAGTTCATCATCGCGGACACCCCGGGGCACATCCAGTACACGCGGAACATGGTCACGGGCGCCTCGACGGCGGACGCCGCGCTGATCCTCGTGGACGCCCGCAAGGGCGTCATCGAGCAGTCCCGGCGCCACACCTTTCTGGCGACCCTGCTCGGTGTGCCGCACATCGTCGTGTGCGTCAACAAGATGGACCTCGTGGACTACTCGGAGGAGGTCTTCGAGAACATCCGCAAGGACTTCACGGAGTTCGCGTCGCGCCTGCGGGTGCCGGACCTGACCTTCATCCCGATCTCCGCGCTGGAGGGCGACAACGTCGTCAACCGCTCGGAGAACACGCCGTGGTACGAGGGCTCGCCGCTCCTGAGCCACCTCGAGCGCCTGCACGTGGCCTCGGACCGGAACCTCGTGGACGTGCGGTTCCCGGTGCAGTACGTGATCCGCCCGCAGTCGCACGACGCCCGTGACTACCGCGGCTACGCGGGAACCGTCGCCTCCGGCGTGATGAAGCCGGGCGACCGCGTCGTCGCGCTGCCGGCCGGCCTGGAGACGACCATCGAGTCGATCGACACCGCCGACGGCCCGGTCGACGAGGCCTACCCGCCCATGGCCGTCACGGTGCGCCTCGCCGACGAGATCGACATCTCCCGCGGCGACATGATCGCGCGGCCGAACAACACCCCGGCCGCCCTGCAGAACATCGACGCGCAGATCTGCTGGATGGACGAGTCGGCGCCGCTGACGGTGGGCAAGAAGTACGCGATCAAGCACACGACCCGGTGGGCCCGTGCCATGGTCAAGGACATCAACTACCGCGTGGACGTCAACTCCCTGCACCGTGACGAGGGCGTGACCGAGATCAAGCTCAACGAGATCGGTCGCATCCAGCTCCGCGTGACGCAGCCGCTGTTCGTCGACCCGTACCAGCAGAACTCGGAGACCGGTTCGTTCATCCTGGTCGACGAGTCCACGAACAAGACGGTCGCAGCGGGCATGGTCGGCGGCCTGCCGCACAGTTCCTGACGGGACGCGACCGCCATGCCAGTTTTCACGAAGGACGACCGCAACGTCCTGTTCATCCATGTGCCCAAGACGGGTGGCTCCTCCGTGGAGAACCACTTCGTCGCGGCCGGGTGGGAGATGTCCTACCACGACGGCCGCATGGGTAAGGGCAAGCCCAACTACCTGCGGACCTGTACGCCGCAGCACATGCACGGACAGCTCCTGCAGGAGACGCTGCGACTGGGTCGGTTCGACGCGATCTTCGCCGTCGTCCGCGACCCGGTCGCGCGGTTCCGCTCCGAGTACGTGATGCGCCACAAGCAGGAGCTCATGACCACCGCCGACGCCGTGGACGCGTGGGCCGAGCACACCTTCGAACGCTTCGAGCGCAACCCGTTCGTCCACGACAACCACATCCGCCCGCAGGTCGAGTTCCTGGTACGCGAGGCGCAGGTCTACCGGCTCGAGGACGGGCTCGACACGGCGATGACGGACCTCAACGAGCGGTTCGATCTCGGGTTGTCCACCGAGGTCGAACCGGTGCGGACGAGCGAGAAGACGCGCGGCATCTCGAGCAAGGACGTGGAGGTCTCGGAGGGTCTGTTGGCGCGCCTCGAGAGCTTCTACGCCGAGGACTTCCGACGGTTCGGGTACCGGGAGCTCCCGCAACCGCGGACGCCGGCGCTCTCGCTCGCGTCTCGCGTGCTGGGGCGCGCTTCGCGTGAGCTGGCAGGGCTGGCCGAGCGGAAGACGAGCCCGCCGGCTCCGCCGCGTCGCGCTGACTGATCCCGGAAGCGCGGTACGTCCAGCCGGATGCTCCGGTTGCCGTAGGCTGTCTCCGCGCGGTTCACCTGTGCCGGGTCTGGTGGGAACAAAGAGGAGTACGACTGAACATGTCAGTGCGCAGCGCCGAGGTGCGCGGCCGCGTCGCGATCTCAGCGTCTCGTCCACGGAACGCCGCCAAAGCAGGCCGCATCTGGAACTCGATGGTGGTGCCGCAGAGCAAGGTCGTCTTCGTCAACGTCTCCAAGAACGCGAGCACGAGCCTGAAGTGGTTGACGGCGGAGCTCAGCGGCCAGGACCCGGCGACGTTTCACTCGGTCATGGGTCTCGCTCCGACGCGGCAGCAAACGATCCACCGGCGCGCGTCGTTCGTCGACGTCCCGAAGCTGGTCGACCTCGACGAGGACGAGCGCGCCGAGATCTCGCCGGAGAACGGCTGGTTCATCTTCGGGGTCATCCGTGACCCGCGCGTGCGCGCATGGTCCGCATGGCAGTCCAAGTTTCTCGTCGGCAACCCCCGGCACGCATGGCACAAGTTCCGCGACGCTCCGTGGATGCCGCGTGTCCCCGAGAGCGACGCCGACGTCGTGGAGGACTTCGCCCGGTTCGTCCAGGCGCTGCGTGGACCGGGCGGTGCAGACCTGCTCAACGACTCCCACTTCAAGCCGCAGACCGAGGCGCTCGGCGAGAGCGTGGTCCCGTACAGCCACCTGTACGAGGTGTCCGAGCTGCCGCTGATGCTGGACGACCTGCGCGCCCACCTCGAGGCGCAGGGGCTCCCGGGCACCTACACCCTGACCCGCGAGAACGAGACGCCGCTGGCGGTGGCCGGCCGGGTGTTCGGCGACGACGTGCTCGCGATCCTGGACGATGTCTACGCCGGGGACATCGAGCGCTTCGGGCACCTGTGGGACTTCGACGCCGTGCTGGCGAAGGACCCGACCTGGGCGAAGGAAGCCTTCCGCGACATCGCGGGTCGAGTGGCGACGGGGCAGCGCATCGCCGACCTCGCGCTGGGCGCCGACCGGCTGCGCGACGAGGTGCGCGACCTGGAGAAGGCCCGCCGCGCGGACCAGCGGCAGATCGCGGGTCTCCAGGCACGGGTCGCCGACCTGGAGGCCGCGCTGGAGCGCAGGACGCTGCGGGGCTTCCCGGGTGCGGTCGCGGGCCGCGTACGGCGGACGTTCGGCGCCTGACCCCGCGTCACGCTGGTGGAGCCCTCGTCGAGGCATCCCCGATAGCGCATTATGATGAACCGCCCGGCGCGGGCGGGTGAACACCGGGAGAAGGGTGGGCGATGATCGGATCTGTGCGGAAAGCGCGCGTGCGTTGCCCTGCCCGGGTGCTCATCGGCGGCCTGGAGCGCACCACGTCATGAGCGCGCCGTCCTCGACGCCGTTCCGAACGACGCTCCGCAATATCGTGCCAGGTCGTGCGAGGAATCGGGCCGCCGACGCGGCCCCTCGTACGCCGCGCAAGCGGAGTGTCCGGTTCGCGCTGCGGGAGGATGCCCTCCACCTCACGATCCGCTATGTGCGCCAGGGCTGGAAGGTCGGGGAGCTCGCGGCTGTGCTGCGCGAGAGTGGCGCCGCGGTGCGGGTGGTAGCGGCCGAGGCCGAGGGCAAGACGACGGTGGTTCTTCCCCTCGACGAGCTTCGCCGGGGAGCGGCGCGGTCCGGCGACGTGGCCGATCTGTGGATGCACCTGGTACCCGAGAGTCTCGACGTCACCGATGCCGCCGAGGTGGAGCCGCCGGAGCCGGTACGACTCGGCAACTTCGCCGCGACGCTCCGTGAGCCCGGATCGAGCACGACCGCTGCGGAGTCCGCGCAGGTCGTGGTCACGCAGAAGGGCAACCTCAGCCTGTCGTTCGGCGCGACCACACGCCGCAAGTTCGAGGTGATCGTCCGCGAGCGGCAGGGCGCTGATGCCGTGCCGGTGCTCGAGGTCGAGACTCACTGCGGTGACCGGCCGGCGACCGATGTCCGCGTCGTCGCGATCCCCAGGGAGAGCGAGAACCGCTACGTCTTCGACGGCGATCTCGTGGACCTGCCGGACGTGGCGCGGGCCGACCGAGGGCGCTTCGTCCAGAGCGCGTCCGTCGCGCTGGACCTCGAAGGGCTGGCTGACCGGCTCGATGCACGGGACGAGCTGCTGGACCTCTACGTCGAGGTCGGAGACGCCGACGGGCATGTCCAGAAGGTACGCATCAAGGCTGATCCCGGTGACCGCGAGTTCGCCTGGGGCCCGGTGCGGCATCGCGGAGATGTCCTCCAGTTCGTCCCGCACACGACCTTCCGGGGGAAGAACCGCTCGCTGCGTGTCGAGCGGATGGACGAATCCGTCCACCGCGAGATCTTGCGGTGGTCCCGCCTGGCGAGGTGGCTGCCCCTGGTGCGCCCGTTCCTCGGCATCTGGCTGATCGGAGAGCTTCCGTACAAGGCCCAGGACAACGGGTACCACCTGTTCAGGTGGCTCCGCGAGCACCACCCGCGTCGCCGCGCCTTCTACGTGATCGACCGGGAGGCGCCGGACCTGGAGCGTCTCGACGGGCTGGGAAACGTGGTCCTGCGGAACTCGCCCGAACACGTACGCGTCTCGTTCCTCGCGAGCCGGTTGGTCAGCACCCATCATGCGGAGTACCTGCTGCCCTCCCGGGACCCTCGGGTGATCGCGGGCGTGCGTGGCGTGCGCGTCTTTCTGCGGCATGGCGTCTCCGGCACCAAGAACATGGTGGCCAACTACGGTCGGTTCGCCTCAGGCTTCTTCACGGACCGTTTCCACGTGAGCTCCGACCGTGAGCGCAGCGTCGCCATCGAGGAGTTCGGGTACCGTCCGGCGCAGGTCCGGGTGACAGGGCTGCCGCGGTTCGACCGGCTCCTGGCCCCGCAAGAACATCCTCCGTCGGGCCTCCTCGTGATCCCGACGTGGCGCGAGTGGTTGACACATCGCGACTCCTTCAGCGCGAGCGAGTACCGGGACCGGTGGCAGGCCTTCCTGTCGCACCCGTGGCTTGCTGAGTCGTTGAGCGACGGGCTCCGGGTGACCTTCATCCTGCATCCCAACATGCGCCACTTCGCCGACATGTTCGACGCGCCAGGCGTGCAGATGCTGCGACAGGGGGAGACCGACGTCCAGACGCTCCTGCGTGACCACGCCGCCCTCGTCACCGACTACTCCTCGGTCGGCTTCGACTTCGCCCTGCAGCACCGTCCGGTCGTCTATTTCCAGTTCGACCAGGAACGATTCTTCGGACCTCAGGGGTCGCTCCTGGACATCGAGCAGGATCTGCCGGGGCAGATCGTGCAGGACGTCGATGGTCTCGTCGACGAGGTCAAGCGCATCATGGATGCTGGCTACACCGTGAAGCCGGAGCATGCGAGGCGTGCCGAGAGCATGGTTCGTTACCATGATCGGCGGAACTGTGAGCGAGTCGCGGCATCGGTGCATGGCGCCGGCGGGCCCGCCGTGCAGTGGTGGCGGCTACAGGACCGGCGCGGAGCATCCGAGCAGCCGGCCCACGACTCGACCTAGTGATCTGGGCGAATCGTGCTCGACCTCGCAAGATCAGATATGTGCCTCTCCCAGGACTGGAGCAAGAAATGTCGCTCGACCTCGTAGTAGTCGGACTCGGTTACGTCGGTCTGCCTCTCGCGCAGGAAGCCGTGCGCGCGGGGCTCTCGGTGCGTGGGTTCGACGTGAGCCCGCAGATCATCGAGGGCCTGAACGCGGGCAGGTCTCATGTGGACGATCTGACGGACGCCGACGTGCAGAAGATGCTCGACGGGGGTTTCGTCGCGACGTCGGACATCGAGGAGATCCGCGACACCGATGCCGTGGTCATCTGCGTGCCGACGCCGCTCAGCCCGGACGGTGGACCGGACCTCGGCGCCGTCGTCTCGGCGACGAGCACCGCGGCGGAGGTCCTGCGTCCCGGGATGCTCGTGGTCCTGGAGTCGACGACCTACCCGGGCACCACGGAGGAGGTCCTGCGCCCGCTGCTGGAGAAGGGCGGCCTCAGCGCAGAGACGGACTTCCTCCTCGCCTACTCGCCCGAGCGCATCGACCCGGGCAACCCGGTGTACGGGATGAAGAACACGCCGAAGGTCGTCGGCGGCACCACCGAGGCCGCGACACGACGTGCTGCGGACCTCTACGGCCGGTTCGTCGACACGGTGGTCGAGGCCAAGGGCGCTCGTGAGGCGGAGACAGCGAAGCTGCTGGAGAACACCTACCGGCACATCAACATCGCGCTGGTGAACGAGATGGCGCGGTTCTGCCACGAGCTCGACATCGACCTGTGGGACGTCATCGATCTGGCGAAGACCAAGCCGTTCGGCTTCCAGGCGTTCTACCCAGGGCCGGGCGTCGGCGGGCACTGCATCCCGATCGACCCGAACTACCTCAGCCACAACGTGCGCTCGCGTCTGGGCTACCCGTTCAGGTTCGTCGAGCTGGCCCAGGAGATCAACGCGACGATGCCGTCGTACGTCGCCCGGCGTGCGCAGGATGCGCTCAACGAGGACTCGAAGGCGCTGCGCGGCGCCAAGGTGCTCATGCTCGGCGTGACCTACAAGCGAGACATCGCGGACCAGCGCGAGTCGCCAGCGATCCCGTTGGCCCACGCGCTGCTGTCCAGCGGGGCGGACCTGCGCTTCCACGACCCGGCGGTCGAGGAGTGGCGCGTGGACGGCACCGTCCTGACGCGTGTCGACGACCTTGAGGCTTCCGTCCGCGAGGCCGACCTCGTCATCCTGGTCCAGGACCACACGGCCTACGACGTCGACGCCCTGGTCGCTCAGTCCCAGCGCTTCTTCGACACGAAGGGTGCTTCGAAGGATCCGCGCGCTGTCCGGCTGTGACCGGCGCGCCGCCCGACCAACGAGTTCCTACCCCGCTGAGTGAGCTGCTTGTGAACGACGTGCTGACCGATGCCCTTGTGGCCGACGAGGAGCTGCCGCCCGCAGACATCTCCCTCGTATTCCTTGTCTCCGAAGGGCGGGCGGAGCTCCTGCCGGCCGTCCTCGAGGAGATGCAGAGCACTCCTCGGCTCCGTGGTGTGCCGGTCGCGATCGTCTGCGGGCCCGAGACGGAGATGGACGTTCAGACATCCGTCGAGGCCCACGAGGTCTCACTCGTTTCGGCGATCTCCAGCTCGGACGAGGACCTCGCGACGGCGGCCTGCGACTGGCTGGAGAGCGCGCCGAGTCGCTACGGATCCGTCGCCGTTCTTCCCACCGTCGGAAAGCTCACGTCCTGGTCACGACGAGTCCTTCGTGAGGTCGACGGTCTGGCTGAGGTTCCTCTGGAGACCTCGACTCCGTTGCTGGTGTGGACGGACCGCGGGACCAAGCGGAGCGTTGCCCTCTATATCCATCGGACCCTGATGGCCCACGACGTGGAGCGCGGCTCGTTGCTCGGCGACTACCTTGGTCGCTTGGCTCTCGCTGCAGCCAACCCGCTGCTCGAAGCGGTGGATCCGCTCGAGGGTGATATCGAGTTGCTCGGCTTCCTTGCCGCGCAGTTCGTTCCTGCGATGATCGAGCCTCCATGGCGGTACCGGGTGGCGTTGACAGGCCCTTCGGGCGACGTCGTGCGCTCCGAGCCGATGGCACTGACCCCCCGGAAGGACGGCCACGGCGTCGTCCGCTGGGAGGCACTCACCGTTCGACTGCCCCTGGCAGGAGTGGGTGACGGGCACCGTCGGATGGTCATCGAGGTCGACACGGAGGTCGAGAATCTGCGGCTGCGCCGGAATCTTCGGCCTCGCCGGGGCGCACTCATCAGCGCGCGGACCGTGAGCATGCCTGTGAACGTCTCGGATGCACTCGGCGAGGAACGTGAGAGCGCGGTCCGTTACCTCCTCCACACGGTCGGCGACGGCACCGCGACCTTTCTCACCACGCAGGTGGGGTCAGGACTGGCAGCACGCCTGAAGTGGGCAGGCATGCTGTACAAGAAGGACGCCGGCTTCATTGCGAGAGGACCTGCTCACTGGCGGATGCGGTGGCTGCGGCTCCTCCGCCTCGTGACCCGCCCGTTCTTCGCCGGGCGTGAGATCTGGCTGATCGGTGAGCGAACCGACACGGCGCAGGACAACGGAGTTCACCTCTTCCGGCATTTGCGAGAAACGCGGCCCCGGCAAGCCGTGTACTACGTCATTGACAGGTCGAGTCCTCAGTACGAGCGCGTCGCCTCCCACGGCAAGGTCGTCGCGCACTCGTCGTGGCTCCACCAGCTCCTGATGCTGCATGCCACGGTTCTGGCAAACGCATACTCAATCCGATACTTCATTCCCTCAGGGTGGGGAGCTGGCGACTACACCCGCCACATCGTCTGGCGAGTCGGCGCACTCCGTGTCTACCTCAAGCACGGTGTTCATCTCAGTCCGGACGTCGTCAAGCGTGGAACGACAGGATACGACGTCTGCCTGACCGTGATGCCGGGGGAAACGGCTGCCCTGCGATCTGGATCTGGGTATGACACGCAGCTCGTCGAGGCCGGTATGCCGCGCTACGACGCGCTCTCACCCACGCCGCCCAGCCGAACCATCCTCTTCATGCCTACCTGGCGCAAGTACTTGGTCACGAAGGTGCTGGACGGCGCTCAAGAGCGCGAGATCCCTTACGAGGGATCGAGGTACGAGCGTTTCATGTCCGGAATGCTCGAGAGTCGACGATTGCACGATATGTTGGATAAGTACGGCTACAAGCTGCTGTTTGTGCCTCATTACAACATGGCATCCCGATTCGTGGGCGCGACGGTGGCGGGCGAACGCATCGAGATCGCGGATACGAACGAGATGTCTTTCCAGGATCTGATCCGAGGGTGCGACGCTTTCGTCACCGACTATTCTTCGGTCCATTTCGATGTCGCCTACATCGGCACGCCGATCGTCTACGCACGGTTCGACGAGGACGACTTCGAGACCAAGCACTCCTCGCCGTCGTGGTTCGACTACGAGCGGGACGGATTCGGTCCCGTAGTGCGGACCCTCGACCAGACGCTCGAGGCAGTGGAGGACCTGCTCAAGCGCGACTGCCGGCCGGACCCCTATTATCAGGCCCGCATCGACGCAGCATTCCCTTTGCGCGACAACCAGAACTGCGCCCGGACCGTGGCCGCGATCGAGCAACGCATCCCACGACGACAGTTGGCCCGAGGGGCTATGTAAGATGACCGAGCCACAACAGGCCCGACGCTACCGCATCCGCACATCAAGCTCTGAGGAGCACGCGCGTTGACCAGCAGCGAGACCGGTGCTCACCGGGTCAGGGAACGTGGAGCAGGTTCCTTCCGGCCCGACATCGAAGGTATGCGCGCGGTCGCTATCGGCCTCGTGCTCGTCTATCATGCCGGGGTCGGGTACGTTCCTGGGGGTTTTGTCGGGGTCGACGTATTCTTTGTGATCTCCGGGTTTCTCATCACAGGGCTGCTCATTCGTGAGATCGAAAAGACCGGAAGGATCTCGCTCCCCACGTTTTACGCGCGGCGGGCCAAGCGGCTGCTGCCCGCGACGGGTCTCGTCCTGGTGGTCACCACGATCCTGACGTGGCTGACGACGTCAGCGGTCGAATGGCGCTCCTTCGGGTTGGACGTCGTCGCGGCGGCGACCTACGTGGTGAACTGGCGGCTGGCCGACCGCTCGGTGGATTACCTCGCCGAAGACGTCGGGGCTTCTCCTGTGCAACACTTCTGGTCCCTCGCTGTCGAGGAGCAGTTCTATATCGTCTGGCCCTTGCTGCTGGTCCTGCTCGCATGGTGGATCCGGCGCCACCACCGGCTGGGGATCCGCCCTGTGCTCGCGGGTGGGATCGTGGCGGTCATCCTGCCGTCGCTCGCCTACTCGATCTTTCTCACTGCGACCAGCCCCGCTGCCGCGTTCTTCGTGACGCCTACTCGGTTGTGGGAGCTAGGAATCGGGGCGCTGGTCGCCATCGGCGCGCCGATGTGGCAGCAGGTCCCGCGCCTAGTGGCTGTGATCGGGGGCTGGTGTGGCTTCGCGGCCGTCGTTGCCAGCGGGGTCATGATCTCGAGTGCGGCTGCGTGGCCGGGTTACGCGGCCCTCGTCCCTACGGTCGGGACGGCGGTGATGATCGTGGCCGGATACACGTCGGGTGGGGCTGGCGTCGCCGGGCTGCTCTCGTGGCGGCCGGCGGTCTGGATCGGCGGCCTTTCCTACTCCCTGTACTTGTGGCACTGGCCACTGCTCACGGCAGCCACCGCCCAGTGGGGTGAGCTGGGAGCACGGTGGGGGCTGCTTATCGTCGCCGCCTCTATTGTTCCGGCCTACCTCTCCCTCAAACTGATCGAGAACCCGATTCGGTTCGCTCCGTCAATTGCCAGGTCGAACCGCCTCAGCCTTTCCGTTGGCGCAAACTTCACGGCGGTAGGCGTGGTGGCAGGGCTCGCGCTGGTCCTGGTGGTGCCTTCGGGAGGGGGGAGTGCAAGTAGCCAGCAGGCTCAGGGTGCTACAGCGCTCGGCTCGGAGGTTCAGCCACCCGCCGGCACCACGAAGAGCTTGGCAAGTGTCGACTGGTTCGTACCGGATGCGGTGACGGCGGTGGACGACGTGCCGCCATACCCGGAGCATTGCCAGGTGGACCAGGAATCGCCTGTTCCGGTGCGCTGCGAGTGGGGCGACCCCGACGGCAACGTCACGATCGGCGTCGTCGGTGACTCGAAGATCATGCAGTGGTACTCCGCTATCGGCGAGATCGCCGAGGACAAGGGCTGGCGGGTCGTCTCGTACACCAAGTCCGCCTGCGGCTTCCACGATGGCATGCAGGTCAACAAGGGCGAGCCGTACGAGTCGTGCGCGGCTTGGAACGACGCTGCTCTGCAGGAGCTGGTCGAACTGAGACCTGACGTAGTCCTGACCTCACAACGAGTCAACGACGTGCTCGCTGATGCATCAGACATCGAGAGCCGGTCGGTCGATGCCATGGTGGACGCTCAGGTGCGCCGCTGGACGCAGCTCACCAGTGTGGGTATCCCCATGGTCGTGCTTCTGGACAATCCCAACCCCGACGGCCTGGTGGTCTACGAGTGCGTGGCTGATCATCCGGAGGACCTTGCGGCATGCACGTTCGACCGTGAGACGGGCGTGCACGAGAGCGGGGCTGCCGCGCAGGCACGTGCCGCCGAGCAGGTCTCGAACGTGCAGGTCATTGACATGGCGTCGGAGATCTGTCCCGACGACGAGTGCGTTCCCGTGATCGGCAACGTATTGGTGTACCGGCAGTCGTCGCACATCACCGACACCTACGCACGGACACTGGTCGAGCCGCTGCGGCAGAAGCTCGTCACTGCCGTCGACGAGGTTTCCTGACGATGCCGAAGGCCTGATCGCACCCTTCCAGGGTACTGGGTGCCTCGTCCGAGGCGCCCCGTCAGGGCACTATGATGAAAACCGCCCTCTGCTCAGGACTCTCCCCCGAGGTGATCGGTGTCGATCCGAATGAACGCGGTGCTCCGCCGCCTCCCATGGGTGCGTGCGCGGACCGTCGCAACCCCTCCTGCAAGCGAGAGCACCGATCAAGCAGAGCGGCTCGCGACAGCCGCAGAGGAGATCGATTCGGCTCAGCGCGAGCTCGAGGCGCTCGACGCGGAGCGGGCCGAGTTGATAGAGGAGCGTCGGCGGCTCCAGCGAGTCCTCGGCGAACGCGTGGGCAAGCGCATCATGTCGCTGGCCAAGGTGGAGAAGACGAACGGCACGCCCAGTTTTCTCGCCGGTGCACGTCTGCTCCAGCGAGTGCACCGCCGAGCGGACGAGCCGGGCCGCGGCCTTGACGGCGCTGGCGCGATCTTCGAGGACCGGGCGCGCACGAAGACGTTCGCGCACTCCCATGGGCTTCCAGCATCGGTGCTGACGGCGGTCGCGCCGTCTTCGGAAGCAGCCGTTGTCGTCCACGCCTTCCACGGCGAGGTCGGCCTCGTCGAGGTGCGGCACCGTGGGAGGACCTGCCACTTCGACCCTGCTGGCGCCGACGTCGGGGACATCCGGTCCACCGTTGCCTACGATCCCGAGATTCCTCCGCCACCAGCCCTGAGTGCACTCTGCGCCTGGAGCGCGACCCTCTCGGCGCACATCTCGCGGCCCTACGTGCAAGTGCTCTGGGACGCGGAGGAGGGAGGCCCTGTCCTGAGGGCGATAGACGTCGATCCAGCTCGCATCCCCGCACTGACCCCCGAATGGGACCGACGCCTGGGGGATCTCTTCGATAGCGCGCATGCTCGGATGCTCCTGCAGCCGTACCGCGCGGGTGCGCTCGCCAATCGTGTGCCCGGCGGCACCTTCACATCGGAGGACGGCCGATGAGCGCCACCACCCAACGTCCCACCTCTCTCGCACGGGCTCGGGACATGCTGCGCAAGGTGACCGGGCGGGTCCAACGCCGTCGTCGGCAGATCGAGACGCTGAAGGCACAGATCCTCATCCTCACGGAGGAGGTGAAGTCGCCGTTCGAGCGGACGGTGGGGGATGCGGCTGACCCGGAGACCACTCTCGGTGTCCCGTCGTACTCGCTCGCCGCGCGCATGCATCGCCGGCACAACACCCAGCGTGTGAACGAGCGGGAGGGCTTTCGGGAGCCGATCCTCCAGCTCTACACGAAGCGCTCGGCCCAAAGGTTCGCGGATCTGCATGGCGTCCGGGTGCCCCGGATCCTCGGCCAGTGGGAGGACCCGGACTCGATCGACTGGGACACACTGCCGCAAAAGTTCGTCCTCAAGAGCAATGTCGGCGGTGGCGGAATGAACGTCTTCCCACTCGTGAGGGAAGCATCCGGTAGCTTCCGCGACATGCTGACGGACGAGCTCACAACGCGCGACGCGGTGGTTCGACGCCTCTGGGACCGACACCAGCGTCGCTCGTTCTACTTCGCCGAGGAATTCCTCTCGGCCCGAGGCTCGGGCGACCATGGCTCTGTGCCTAGCGACATCAAGGTCTTCTGCTTCTATGGCAAGCCGGTGTACCTCGAAGTGCGCACCGGAGACTGGTCTCGGGCGAAGGACGTGAGGTCACAGGCGCGGACCTTCGCCGCAGATGGAACCGAGCTCTTCGATGTCCGAGCGCTGATCGACGTCGGCGACGAACTCGAGCCACCGGCGGACCTGGAAGAGGTTATCCGGGCCAGTTCGCGGTTGTCTGCGGCGATCCGCCGCCCGATTGAGCGCTTGGACTTCTTCGAGACCGACGCCGGCCTGGTTTTTGGCGAGGTCACGCAGAACCCTGGCCACCTCCCCGCCCTCGTACCCGAGTGGGACCGTACCCTGGGAGAGGCCTACGAGGATGCCTACGCGCGGCTACTCACGGATCTCGCCGCGGAGGGAGCCCTGCACGTCGATTTCGGCGAAGGAGAGCCGAAGGCGCAATGACAGAGTAGGCGACTGAAACGCCGATCCGGTCCTACGTTGGTGGCAGCGTCAAATGGCGCGCCCAGCAGTCGGGCAATTAATATCCTCGACGCCATCACGCACGCACAAGCGAGACTCAGGAGTTTAGGTGTACAAGTTATCGCGAAAGAACATCCTCACAGCCTTCACGATGGTCGCTGGCGTGGTCGCCGCCATCGGTTACGCTGCATCCCTGCCGGAGGTCGGGGGGGCGGCGCTGGGCGCGGCGATGGTCTTGGTGGCGCCGCTCATTCACAGTGTCGCCCGGGAACTGCGTATTGCCCAGAGTGATGCCCGGACGATGGCAGTAGCATCGAAGGCGACGATGAGCAAACTTGACGCGAGCGTCAAGGAGATGGCGACCCAAACAGACAAGTTGCTCAGAGCTCAGCGTAAGACCATACGAGCAGCCGAGGCCCAGGGCGACCGGATCGAGCAGCGGACGGACGCTATGACCCGCCGCATTATCGCTGACGTCAATGCCTTGCGGCTGGAGGCTGCCGACCGGCACACGGCCGCCGCCGATTGATCAAGCCGATACGCTGCGCTCGCCCTCGACGCTTGCCGTGCCGAGAACCGTGGCAAGACGGTCGCGGGAGCCTCCGAAGCGTTCGTACGTCCACCTCCGCCCGCGGTCACACTGTGCGTGGAACGCCTCGGAGTCGCCGCGAAGGCTGTTCACCACCGAGGTCACCTCTCCGACTTCACAAGTGATGACAGCGTCTCCAAAATAGCGAGCAAAGGCGGGATCGAGCACCGCGACACAACCGGCCTCCAAGGCTTCGTGCACTGTCCTGAGCGTTTCGAAGGTCGGACCGCTCGGAGGAAAGCCGACGATGAAGTCTACTTGCTGAGCCAGTTCGCGTGCGCTGACTTCTCCGGCATCGAAGACGAGCCATTGCGGGGGGATATGACCGAGCAGCCTTCTGATGTGTACGCCGCCGCCGAGGAGTCGGACGTCGACTGACCCGTCGGTCGGTAGGACCAGAGGCAAGCTGGCTCTGTCGCCAGGCAGGCCGCCCGTCTCGTGGCCGCTGACCCACCCGACCACAGGGCGTTGTCCCCTGAACGGTCGGCAGCCCCTACTCGCCCGCGCGTCGAGGTCGAGCACCGTCGGGTAGAGCTCGTCCGACACCCGACCAGGTCCGACGTGGCGCGACACTGGGTCACGGAGGCCCTCCTCGGTCACCATCCACACCGGAGGCGTCCTGAAGATTGTCCACGCGTTGTGGTCGCAATCACCGACTGACCATCGTCGGTCGGGATGGTCCGCTTGCTCGGAAGTGGAGTCCGCGACGACAATCACGCGGTCGGTCGTAAGCCGCACGGGACGGCTCGATGGGAACTCAAGAGCTTCCGCCTGCCGGATGACCACAAGTGGAATGTGGTCCGACTCTTCGAGCGATACGAACGTCACCGTGCCGGAGGCGAGTGCCCGGCGTGCGGCGATGGCGAGCGGAGCACGCCTGGGTGCTTCGCTGAAGATGCTGCGAACGTGAACGAGTCCGACGTGTGCCCCTGAACTCGCGAGGAGGCGCATTTCGTCCAAAGCAGCGCGTTGGGAGGCTCCGTCCATCGTCCAGTCGGCGAGGAACGCGATGTCGACCGGTCGTTCGGCAGCGCCCCGATCGGGCAGAAACGGGCGGGGCGCGGTAAGTGGACGTTTCGCGACATCGTTCGGGATGAAAGGGTTGGTCGCGCCCGCAGCGATCTGACCGTGCCAGTGCAGAACTGACGCGCGGTACTCGACTCGAGCGGGATGCATCCACTCCGGTGCGAAGTCACCACGCGAGAGTGATTCAGACTGTAATCGGACGAACGCTAACGGCTGACGAATGTGAAGGCGCCGGCCGGGATATGCTGCATCGAGGCGCCAATCAAACTCGGTATCACCTGCCTTGCGCACCCAGTCGAACCGTCCGACGGAATCGAGTACCGTCCGGCGGAAGAGGTGTGAGGAAGCGTTGGTGCGGGATGTGGGATAGCCGGGGTACTGAAAGACGAGGTCGTCGCTGCACCGGATGGAGCGACTGAATGTTCGCAGGAGCGACGGGTCGTCGAGCAGTGGAGAGACCTGTCGTTCGAGGCGTTCAGGATGCGACCAGTCGTCGATGTCCTGGCACGTGATGAACTCGCCTCTGGACTCGTCGAGCGCTCGATTGCGAGCGGCATAGGTCCCTTGGTTCACTGGCTGGCGTAGCACGCGGACGCGCTTGTCCAACTTTTCCACTTGGTCGAACACGGCGTCGAACTCCGCGCCGGAGGCATCGTCCACGACGAGCAGCTCCCAGTCCTGCCACGTCTGGTCGATGATTGATCGGACAGCGGTAAGGATCTCCCCTCCGGGCCGAAACGCGGGCATGACGACACTGATCAACGGCCCGAAAGCTGGAGGGCGCCGCTCGCCCGGACTTAACCGGTCGAAAGGGGTCGAGGCGAAAGTCGCAGCTTTGAGAGTTATCGGGGTGACGTCGTGATCTAGCAGATGTGCATTGAGCAGCGCGAGCCATGAAGCTGTGCCGACGCCGTGCTCGGTCCCGTGGAGATCAATCTGGATGAACGCTCTCGTTTCGCGAGGAAGCGCCGCCAAGAGCTCTTCGTCGGCACGTAGGTCCTCCCGAGCGTGACCGGTCCAGAGGGCTTTGGCGTAGGCGACGCGATCTTCCTTGTCCCAGTCCGCGACGCATATGTGATGTCGAGCGACCCGGAACAAGTCGAGCGCGTGGTCGAGGTCGCTCTCCAAGAGACGCTGGTGCGCGACGGTCCTGGCAAGGGCATTCAGCAAATGGCCGATCGGCGCTTCGGGGGTGATCCGCGAGAGTGACCCGGAGGGGTCAGCAGCATCTGCCACGAGTGTCGTGAAGTCCATATGGGGGTCGATCATCCGCGCGAGGACTTCGCGAGCATTGACCGATTGCATGTCGAGGGCTGCCGTCGCGGCACGAGCACCGCCTTCGTGGATGTCGCGCGCGAAGTGTCGGGCAGCCGTGGCCACCACGTCCGGGTCGGTGCGGAAGGTTTTGGAGGGGACGGTGGTCACTGAATTTTCTCCGCGGGGGGTGAGTCCGTACCTGGGTGGGAGTTGCGCGTAATTGGAAGGCTGGGATTTGCGCGAGCCGCAGCACCTGGTGAAAGGGTCATTCGATGCCGATCCCCGGCAGGGCAGCAAGGTTTACCACTAGTTCGCGAAAGTGTTCATGCCCGTTCTGACTACGTGCGATGCTCTGGCCTCGACGCGCCTGCAACCGATATAGGGAAGGGTCGGAATGGTATCGACGGACGAGTCCCTGCACCTCGGAAGGTCGGCAGTAGAGCGCAGCGTCACCGAAAACGGCCTCAAAATGGTGAGGAAGTATGACGACACACCCGGAGGCAAGCGCTTCGAGGATCACTCGACCGAATGCTTCCTGCAAAACAGGATGGTGAAAGTATACGAAGAAGTCGATCTGGCCGAGTACGATCCGTGTGGGAACCTCGTTGATTTCATAGACGAGCCACTCTGCCGGCACGCTGCCCAGGACGGTAGTGACCGTACGGCGTCCTCCCATGATGCGGACGTCGAATTCAGGGGTCGACGGGTATATCTGAAGCAGTTCTTGTGGGTCGTCGGGCCACTTAAGGGCAGCGTCGCGAGAAACTCGACCAATCACCGGGCGGACGCCACGAAGACGCTCGCGCGGAGTCCTCCATGCGTCCACGTCGATGATGCCCGGATTATCGTAGGGGAGCAGGCCCACGGGAGCGCCCTCATCCTCGATCGACGACCGGACCAACGGCCCCTGTGGCAGCCAGTATGGGCCCGAGCCGAACAGCGCGCGGACGTGGGAGTCGCAGTCAGCAACGGTGTACCTCCGATCCGTACCGTCGATCTCCACCGGTACCTGATTCGCTACGATAACGACGGTGGAGGCGCGGACGTTCGGCTCGATTGAAGGCACGAACTCGAGTACCGGCGGGTATCGGATGAGCAGAACGTCAATGGTCACCGGGTCGTGCAGCGAGACGAACTGCACGACGCCTGCGTCGATCAGTTGCCGAACGGCTTCGCACAGTGCTTCGTCCCGGGTGGTTGCGAAGCGGAGGGCTTCAAGTTGCATGATGCCAATCCGCATTTCGGTCGATTGGAGGGCGCGAATTTCCTCGATCATCGAGCGCTGGGGGCCACCGAATCGTCGCCAGTCACCCGCAAACACAACGTCGAAGTTGGCTTCGACATCAAGCTCTGTGCCAGGGTCCTCAGTAGCGCCAAGTAAATGTTTCGACCGTTCGGACCTGACGAAGGCGAGGGGCGATTTGAGCGTGCAACCGCGCCCAGACATTGCGTTGTCGAGGCGCTCAACGAGGCCCGCAACCCGACCCTGGTACGTGCTTGACTCGCCCAACTTTTCAAGGACGGAACGACGGAACATGGTGGACGCGGCGTGGGCGGCCACCGTGGCCTCACCGATGCGCGTGAAGACAAGATCGTCGCGGCACCAGACTGCTCGGCTTGATGTGTGCTGGACGTCTGCGTCGTCGAGCAGAGGCTGGGCCTGGCGCGCCAGTCGTTCTGGGTGGGACCAGTCGCTCACCTCCTGAAACGTGACAAGCTCTCCCCGAGCAGAGTTGAGCCCGACTTGGCATGCGGAAGTGGTACCGACGTGCGCGGAACGTCGCAATAGGGTGATGCGTGTGTCCAACTTTGTGACGTCGGTGAAGACATTGGAGAACTCCGGACCGGACCCGTCGTCCACGACAAGGAGTTCGAGGTTCCTCCACGTCTGGTCGAGTATCGATCGAACGGCCGTGTAGATCTCGGGGCCTGGCCTGTACGCCAGCATCACAACTGTGATCAGAGGGCCGTCGACCGGCGACAGCGTGACCGCTGCTGACAGCCCGTCAAAGGGGACCAACGACGACGAGTGCAGGGCGACTGGTGCAATTGCGACTGAGGCAAGGGCTGCGTTTACGTGCGACAGCCACTCTTCGCTGCCTACGTGTGCGCGTCGCGATGCGGCATCGGCAAGGAGAAAGTGCCTCTCTAGCCGGGCGACGCGACCGAGAAGGCGGTCGTCCTCGTCGAGGTCGCCAGTAAAGAGGAGGAGCTGGGCGAACGTCCGCAGGTCGACTCGGGCCCATTCCGCGTACGGCTTGAGCTCTCGGGCGGCTGCGTAAAGCGCGATCGCGTCTGTCCGGTCGGTCGGGAGCAATGACTGCTGCGCGAACACGCGCGCAAGGCCTAATAGTGCCTGGGCCGAGGTGTCGACATCGGACCCTCGCGGGACCTCCGACTGGCGAACCTGGTTTATGAGTGCTTCTAAGGTCAGATTGGGATCCAGCACAGCCGCGATGACCCGGCGGCAGTCGTACGAATGGGTACGTATCGCGGTGGCGACGAGACGGTCGACTCCGCCGCGACGAGTTCGAAAGAGGTCCGCGTGGGCGCGGACCACCTGGGCATCGACGCCGAACGAGACGCTCCTTGCCGACGATTCGAGATCGTTCACCATGGGATGGGCTCCTTTACCGGGTCTGATGTGCATGCCCGCTAGGTGGCAGTGGCATCGTTGAGCGCCGGGACGAGCCGCGAGCTCAGGATGGGAACAGACGATCGCACGTAGGTGCGCGAGAGGTGCGACCCCTGCCGGTACACGAGGACGTGCCCGATGACGGGCGGACAAACGGCGTCGCAGACGGCGTCGTTCATGTCTATTAGGTCGGCGTCAGCCACCAGGCCGGCCGCTGGCTCAAGGGCGAAGGTGCCGCTTCGCTTTAGGCCTGCGTCGAAATCGAAGGCGCACGTCGGAAGATCGTCCAGGTGGCCGGCCACGCACTTGTATACTTCCCGTCCGCCGGTAGGTAGTTCGGGTGGACGCGGGTTGTCTGTGATCGCGATGACGTCGATACCTGCGTCTTCCAACTCTTGCCAGATGGAAACGAGGCCGTCTACCATCGCGCCGCGGGTGAGCTCGCCCGATTCGTTGAGGGCCTTCCCCGCGCCTTGTGAGACGATGACCGCGTCGGGCCGCTTCTCGAGGACGAGATCAAGGAGAGCGGAATTGTACGCTTGGCAACTGTCGTAAGGCGTTCCGCTTGCCTTCACCTGCAGGGCAGGGGAGAACCCACAGGAGCTCTTGGTCGCCACGTCGAGTGCCCAGCCTTGGTCCTTCGCGATCGGCTCGAGGGCATCGATCCACTGGAGGGCCTTCGAATCACCGAGAAGCATTACGCGTGTTGAGCCACTTCTATCGCCATAGGCGCATGGGTTGGGCTCATCTGTCTGCTGGTCCACTTGGCAGCCGGTGTCGTAGGCATCCGGGCGGTCCATCACGGCGTCCTGCGGAAGCGGGGTGAAACTGTCGACCACGGCGGGGCTATCGATTCCCGTTACACTACCGTCCTCCAGTTGCAGGCTTTGGGCGCCCGGCCTCTGGTCGCTAGCACTCGCCGGTGCGCTCGTGGGGGTGCTGCTCGTGAGAAGCAGTCCTGCAATCACGGTGAGCGCCGTCAGGTTTAGCCCCACGGAGAGGGTCATCCTCGGCGACCAGTGCTCCTGCGCGACGCGTCGGACTGGATTCTCGACAAGCTCGTAAGAGAGCCATGCCGGGATGAGGGCGAGGACTACGATCAGCAGCCCACGCTTCTGGCCGAGTTCGCCCCAGACCCAGGTCGCGGCGATGAGGAGCGGCCAGTGCCAAAGGTAGAGCGAATATGAGAGGCCTCCGAGCCACACCATGAGTCGGTTTCCGAGGAAGCTGGGGGCGGAGCCCGTCGCGCCAGCGACGATGACGGCTGCGGTCCCGAGAACTGGGACGAGAGCCAGCGAGCCAGGCCAGGCTACGGTTTCGTCGAGCACCAGTGCTCCGGCGACGATGGCGACGATGCCGCCCCAACCGAGACTCAGTGCGACCATCCGCGGTACCCGAGGCCAAATAGCCACGCCGACGGCGACAAGGCCGCCGATCCCGAGCTCCCACAGGCGTGTCGTGGTTACGAAGAACGCGTTCGCGGGGCTCGCGCTGGACATCACGACCGACCAGACGAACGACGGCACTACGATTAGGAACAGCCCGGCTGCCATGACGACCCGCGCTGGCCACTGAAATCGCCGAGCCACAAAGGCGACGACGATCAGGAGGAGCGGCCAGATGATGTAGAACTGCTCCTCGACGGACAGCGACCAGAAGTGCTGCACCGGCGAGACGCTGACGCCCTCGGCCAGGTAGTCCACGGAGCGACCTGCGAGGCGCCAATTCTCCACGTAGGCGGCCGCAGCGACGATGTCGCCCCCGAAGACCCGGCGGTCGACGATGCTGCCCACGAAGAACACGAGTCCGGCCGTGACGGCGAGCACAAGTGCCGCAGCAGGCAGGAGACGTCGCGCCCGCCGGGCGTAGAAGCGGAGCATAGAGACGCGGCCGCTCCGTTCCAGCTCGCGTACGAGCTGGCCCGTGATGAGGAAGCCGGAGATGACGAAGAAGACGTCCACCCCGATGAAGCCGCCAGGGATGGCGACGATCCCCGCGTGGTAGAGCAGGACGCTGACGATCGCGACCGCGCGCAGGCCCTCGACATCAGGGCGGAAGCGAGACGTGCGTTGGGCCGGGGGCGCGATGTTCCCAGCGGATGCTGAGACGCCCGGGGCGGCACGTGAGTCGATGTCCGTGCTCATGCTCGGTTGCTCGCCGCGATTTGACAACGTAGGGTCCCGCGGATGGGCTCACCCATACACAAGCACCTCCGAGCTCTCGTGCATATAGCCGCTGCGACGCAGCTTCGGAATCTCCTCCAGCCAGTGCTTGACTGCCTCCTTCTCGTCAACACGGTGCATGTCGTCGACGAGGATGCATGCGCCCGGAGTGAGCGCCCGATGAAGTGAAGGAAGGGCAGGGTAGCGCGCTAGAGGTCCCATTGTTCCAGGAGGCCCGTCTACGACGAGTAGGTCGATCGGCCCTATGTGTTCGGGGTCGATGTCGTACCAGCGAAAATTGCCGCGCGGGGTCTGCGTTGCCACAAGTGGGGCGTGTCGAATCTCGGCCACATCCGTCAGGCCGTGGCGCGCCAAGACAGAGCGCGTGCGTTCGGCGAACTTTCGGTGGTGCTCCAACGAGACAACTTGTCCTTGGCCGTTCTGCCGCAGGGCTATGGCGATCCAGAAGGTCGAGGTTCCACTGCCGCACTCGACGACGTAGGCGGGGCGGCGCCGCTCGATCTCGTCGATCAACCACAGCAGACCCGTGGGGTCCAGGGCCCAGCCGCCGACGTCAGGCAACGGCCCGGGCACGTGAAACTTGTCTCGGATCTGTTCGAGCGCCTGCACCTGCGTGAGGAGCTTTCCGGGCCGTGAAGCATCGACCGTGCTTCGCACCGAGGAGATGTCGGCACGAAGCTCGCGGACCTCCGTACCAAGACTTGTCACTGCTGTGTGGCTGCGCAGAAGTTCCCGGCGGACCATTCTGACGTTAGCCGCACTGCGCTTGTCGTGACGTGCGAGCTCGCTCCGCAGGCGCCGGACCTCACGCCCAGCGTCCCGGACGCCGGCGGCCGCGGCGCCGGCGCGGCGGAACACCTGCAGGGCGAGCACAGCCGTCCCGGCAAGAAGGAGCACCACGACGACCAGCGAGACGTCGGTCCTGTCGAGCAGCGCGGCGATGACTCCCACGACGGCTGCCACAGCGATCACGACGAGGACGGCGAGACTTCGAGCACCCATGGAACTCCTTGGTGTTCAGGACTCGTTCAGAGCCGGACGGCGTGGGGGTAGGTCGGCGCGCACTTCGTGTCGAAGAAGTGCTTAGCCTCCTCCGTCAGCACGCATCGTAGGCGCTGTTGTCCTGTAGTCCATCCAATCTGCGGTTCAGCCCTGTGGAGCCTCCGCGAACGTGCCCGGCCACTGTGTGGGGGCAGTCCATCACCGCAGACACGGAGCCCGGTGAACGCAGGGTAAATGTGGATCTCGCAGCAGAGGATACCCATCCACATCGACGACTGCCTCCCGTTCTCGGCAGCAGGCTGTCCGTGACTGCCGTCGGTGGACATGGTGCCGCCCGCGGTGCCCGCGGTGCCCGCGGTGCCCGCGCTTCTCGCCAATCTCGGCATCGCGGTCACCAAGTCCTCGGCGCCTGGAGGCCCGTCGGGATGACGACGGGCAGGATCGGCGACGACTTGGCAGAGTTGGCACTGGCGGCATCTCGTTCTGGCCCTCACGATGGCAACAGTCACCACGCATGCTGTGCTCCTCTGATCAGACGTCGTCAGGAGACTGCCGGATGAGACGAACACTGAGTCATCTGGTGAAGAAGGCCGCCCACGAGAGACCTGCGCGCCCCCCGACGCTGGTCAGGTTCGACGGCACGGCCACCGACGCCTGGCTGACGATCTCGTCTCCTCGCGACGACGGCGCCCCGCTGCTTCTCCTCGTGGGCCGCTCGACCGGCGTGGAGCTACGGGCCCCCCTCGCGGAGGATCCCCGGGGCTGGAGGGCCCACGTCACGGACGGGGACCTCGCTGTCTTCGAGGGGGAGACGATCGACCTCTACCTCGCCCTCGACGACGGCGCGGCCACTCGGCGGCGCATCGCCGGGGGAGTGGATCTGGCGCCCTTCGCGGCCGAGGGGCAGCCGCGGCGCTGGTACACCACCGTCGAGGGCAACGCCAGCGTGCGGCGCCGGAGAGCCGCCGAGGTGATCGCCGAGTCCGGCAGCTTCGAGGTCGACCACTACCTCGGCGAGGTCGCCCGTTCGTTGATCGCCGGGATCCCCGAGGGGATGGACCCGATCGAGCACTATGTCGCCAAGGGTGCCGCTGAGGGACTCGATCCCTCGCCCATGTTCGACACCACCTACTACCAGCCGATGAACCCGACCGTGCGGCGCAACCCGCTGGCCCACTACTGCGAGTACGGCTGGCAAGCTCTGCGCAACCCCTCACCCGAGTTCGACACGTGGTGGTACTGGTCCAAGCACCTCGACCCGGGAGGCGACAGCGTCAACCCGCTGGCCCACTACCGCGAGACCGGAGCTCGCCAAGGCCTCTCGACGCGACCCGACCCGTCACCCTCGCGCAGGCTGGGTATCGGTCACCGCTTTCCCGAGGGGCGGGACGTCCGGCGCGTGTGCCTGTTCGCCGGGTACGACCCGCAGGGCGTCGTCGACGACTACGTCGTCGCCTACGTCAGGGAGCTGGCCCGGCATGCCGACGTGTACTACCTGGCTGACGGCGAGATGCCGGACCCTGAGCTCGCCAGGCTCGCGGAGCACACCGAGGGCGCCTGGGCCGAACCTCACGGCGAGTACGACTTCGGCTCGTACTCCCGGCTCATCGATCGCGTCGGTTGAAGTCCGTCGACGTCTCAGGGCGGGCCCTGCACGTCGTCAAGACGGTCGGGCGCAGCACCGTCCTCGAGGTCGGACGGCGCCAGGAAGGCGGCGCGACACCGACCCGGTGAGGCGGAGCACCGGGTCGACCGGTGCGAAGATGGACGCTCGACAGGCGATCGACGGCAGATCGCGGAAGAGGGGTGCTCATGGCCGGCTCGACGCGCGGCGCAGGGCTGCGCCGTACCGTCCGGTCGACCGGCGGGCGGATCATCCGCCGTCTGGGGATGCTGCCTGGCGGCATACCCGACGGACTGGGCGAGGACGACGCGCTGCAGGGCACCACGCTCTCGGCGCGCGCCGTCGTGTTCTTCGGCGACCCCCCGGAGAGCATGTACCAGATCCGCCAGTGGTACACCGCTCTGGAAGCGTTGAACCGCCGTGTGCCGCTGGTCGTCATCGCCGGGGACTCACGCACGGCCCGTCTGCTGCGCACCGAGTCGTCGCTCCGGGTCGTCACGGTGGCGCAGCACGCGACGCTCGACGAGATCCTCACCGGCAGCGACGTGCGGCTCGCCCTCTATGTCAACCACAGTCCGCAGAACTTCACGATGCTGAGCTTCGGAGGGCTCGTGCACGTGTCGCTGCTGCACGGCGACTCCGACAAGACCGTCTCCGTGTCGAACCAGCACAAGGCGTACGACCTGGTCTTCGTGGCGGGCCAGGCCGCCGTCGACCGCTTCGCCCGCAACCTGCCGTACTTCGACGCGGCAGCGCGGTGCGTGCCCGTCGGGCGGCCGCAGCTTGACGTGCTCGGCCCGGACCCGGTCTCCCGGGCGGCTGCCGAACGCTCGACGGTCCTCTACGCGCCCACGTGGGAGGGCGCGAACCCGTCGGTCGCCTACGGGTCGGTGGACGTGCTCGGGCCCGAGCTGGCTCGCGCGGTAGTCGCGGACCCCGGGCTGCGCCTGCTGTATCGCCCGCACCCGCTGACCGGTGTCCGATCGCCCGCCTACGCCGCGGCCGACGCCGAGGTGCGGGAGGTGGTCGAGACGGCGGCCGCCGCCGATCCCTCCGGCGGCCACGAGGTGCGCACCACGGGTGAGATGGCAGCGACCTTCGCGGAGGCGGACGTGCTCGTCTGCGACATCTCGGCCGCTGCGACGGAATGGCTGCCGACCCTGCGTCCGCTCGTCGTCACCGACGTCGCGGCACCGTGGGCGACCGTCGCGACGACGCCCTTGCTGCAGGTCGCACCTCGGCTCCGGGTGGACGGCATCGAGGACGTCGCCGGGCTGCTGCGCACGGCGACGACGCAGGACCCGGCGCGTGAGGAGCGCCGTCGGCTCGTCGAGTACTACCTCGGCGACGTGACGCCCGGCGCGTCCCTCGAACGGTTCGTGGCGGCCTGCGAGGCGGCCATCGAGCGCCACGAGAGGGAGCTGGGTCGCCTCGTGGAAGCCAGGGCGGACGACGAGCGACGCACGGTGGACGGGACACCACCCGGCGCCAGCCCTCGCTAAGATCCGAACCATGTCTGCACAGGGCGGTACCAAGGCCGTCGTCGCCGCACTCCTCGCCAACCTCGGCATCGCGATCACCAAGTTCGGCGCCTGGGCGCTGACCGGTGCGTCGTCCATGCTGGCCGAGGGCGTGCACTCGCTCGCCGACTCCGGCAACCAGGCGCTGCTGCTGCTCGGTGGGCGGGCGGCCAAGCGGGCCGCGGACGAGGAGCACCCGTTCGGCTACGGACGCGAGCGTTACGTCTATGCGTTCGTCGTCTCGATCGTGCTGTTCGCCGTCGGTGGCCTGTTCGCGCTCTACGAGGCGTTCCACAAGTGGCAGCACCCGGAGCCCATCGAGGGGCGCTGGTGGTGGGTGCCGCTCGCGGTCCTGGTCGCGGCGATCGTCATGGAGTCGTTCTCGTTCCGTACCGCGATCGTCGAGTCGAACGCCGTACGGGGCCGCGCCTCGTGGGTGGAGTTCGTGCGGCGGGCCAAGCAGCCGGAGCTGCCCGTGGTGCTCCTGGAGGACCTGGGCGCCCTCGTGGGCCTGGTCCTGGCGCTGTTCGGGGTGAGCCTGACGCTGCTGACGGGCGACGGCCGGTGGGACGCGGCGGGTACCGCGTGCATCGGCGTGCTGCTGGTGCTCATCGCGATCGTCCTCGCGATCGAGACGAAGTCCCTGCTGCTGGGTGAGTCCGCCACGCGGGCGCACGTCACCGCGATCAGGTCGGCGCTGGTCGGCGAGGGCGTCCGCTCGATCATCCACCTCAAGACGCTGCACCTCGGCCCGGACGAGCTGCTGGTCGCGGCGAAGATCGAGGTGGACGAAGCCACCACCGCAGCAGACGTCGCGCGCGCCATCGACGCGGCGGAGTCCCGGGTGCGTGCCGCCGTCGACATCGCCCGGGTCATCTATCTGGAGCCGGACCTGCGGCACGCCGGGAAGACCTCTGACGGGGACGCCGTCGCTCCGCGCCGGATGCCCTGACGCACCGGGCCGAGGTGCGACGCATCCGACGGCCGCATGCGAGGCTGCTAGGTGGCTGCCTGACCGAGTAAGATGGATGCCATGGCCGCGACGACACGACGAAGGATCCACCTGACGGAAACGGCACGGCTGGCGGCGATCATCGACCGGAACGCCATGGCAGGCGAGCCGCGCGCTGCCACGGTGGCGCGCCTCGTCGAGAAGGCAGACCTGCTGTCCGCCCAGGACGAGGACTTCCTCGTCTTCCACCCGGACCGCCCGACGATCACCACGGAGCAGGTGGCCGACCTGTTGGACGAGGACGACACCGACCTCGTCCGGGGGACCACGCGTGACTGACCGGGTCTGCTTGCCGGACGTCAACGTCCTGTTCGCCGCTCACGTCGCGGCGCACGTGCACCACGCGACGGCCTTGAGCTGGTTGCGGGGCGTCCCGGCGTTCGCGACGTGCGCGACGACTGAGCAAGGGCTGGTGCGGCTGCTGTCGAACGCCGCCGCCAATCCCGGAGCGTCCACCGCTGATGCGCTTGCTGCGTTGGCGCGGGTGCGCGCACGCCGCCAGCATCAGTTCTGGCGTGACGACACAAGCCTTGCGGAACCGGCCGTCGACCTGTCCCGCATGGTCGGGCATCGCCAGGTGACGGACTTCCACCTGCTGAACGTGGCGGCAGACCGTCGTGGCGTGCTCGTCACGCTCGACGCGAGGATCGAGCGTGCGTTGCTGCCGTCGGACCGGCGCCATGTCGTGACGCTCGCCGGCTGACCGAACGGCCGTCTCGTGATCATCGTCGCGCTACCGCCCCGCCGCGTACCCCTGCGCGCCGCGGGAGTTCGCGGCGGCGCCCAGCACTCCGGTGGCAGGGTCGCGCGTGACGGCGGAGAGCCGCCCGAGCGACCACGGCCCGGCCTCGGTCAGCACGTGCCCCCGGGCGGCGAGCCCGGCGAGCACGTCGGTCCCGAGCCGCGTCTCGACCACCGCGCCCCCGGGCACCCAGGTGCGCGGCCAGAACGAGTCGCCCATCGACGTCGTGTGCAGGGTGGGCGCGTCGATCGCCTGCTGCGGGCTGTAGCCGCCCACCAGCACGCGCAGCAGGAACGGCAGCTGCCACTGGTCCTGCTGGTCGCCGCCCGGCGTGCCGCACGCCATCACCGGCACGCCGGCCCGGTCCAGCACCAGCGTGGGCGACAGCGTGGTCCGCGGCCGGCGGCCGGGCTCGAGCCGCGACAGTGACGCCTCGTCGAGCCAGGTCATCTGCAGCCGCGTGCCGAGGCAGAACCCGAGCCCGGGCACGGTCGGCGAGGACTGCAGCCAGCCGCCTGACGGCGTCGCGCTGATCATGTTGCCCCACCGGTCCACGACGTCCAGGTGGCAGGTGTCGCCGCGCGTGGTCCCGTTCGCCTGCACGGTCGGTTCGCCCGCACCGGCGCCTCCCATCGCTGACGTGCCCGACGCCGCCGCGTCGGCAGCGGTGCGCAGCGGTGCCGGGGGAGCGGTCCGTCCGGGGACGACGCCGGGGCGCACCTCGTGCGAGGCACGTTCGCCGACGAGGGCTCGCCGCTCGGCGGCGTACTGCTCGGACAGCAGGTGGTCGAGCGGCACGTCGGTGTCCCCGTACCAGGCGTCACGGTCGGCGAGGGCCAGCTTGAGCGCCTCGAGGATCGTGTGCGCGCCGAGCGCCGTCGCCGGGTCGAGGCGGTCGTCCTCGAACCCGTCGAGGATCCGTAGCGCCTGCAGCAGCACGGGTCCCTGGCCCCACGCACCGGTCTTGACGACGGTGCGCCCGCGGAAGTCCGCCGTCGCCGGCTGCTCGTAGCCGGCGCGGAAGCGGGCGACGTCGTCGGCCATCAGGACGCCCGCGTGGTCGCGGCCGTCGGAGTGCCGGTGCGGTGTCGTGACGAAGGCCTCGGCGGCCGTGCCGACGATCTCGCGCCAGGTGCTGCGTGCGGCGTCGACGCCGGCCTGCCGCGTGGGCGCGGCGTCGGCGGCCTCGGCCAGCCGCTCGAGGACCGACGCGTACTCGGGATTGGTGACGAGCTCACCGGCGCGGGGGACACGTCCGCCAGGCATCCAGCGCTCGGCCGAGGTGGGCCAGTGCTCGGTGAACAGCCCGGCGACACGCTCGACGGTGGCGGCGACGGCCCCGAGCACGGGGTGCCCGTCGCGGGCGTAGCCGGCCGCGTGCGCCAGGACCTCGCGCACGGTCCACGTGCCGTGGTCGCGCAGCAGGAGGAGCCAGGCGTCGACGGCGCCCGGGACGGCGGCGGCCAGCGCACCGGCACCGGGGACCAGCTCGAGCCCTACTGCGTCCCGGTAGTGCTCGATGCTCGCGCCGGCCGGTGCCGGGCCCTGTCCGGCGAGGACGGTAGGGACGCCGTCGGACGCCGCGAAGACGCCGGTCATGTCCCCGCCGGGCCCGTTGAGGTGCGGCTCGACCACGTGCAGCACGAACGCGGCCGCCGTGGCGGCGTCGAACGCGTTGCCGTCGCGTTCCAGGACGGACTGGGCCGTGGCCGTGGCGAGCCAGTGCGTGGTGGCCGCCATGCCGAACGTGCCCCGCAGGTCGGGACGGGTCTGGTGCGGCTCGGGCGGGGTGAAGGTCATGGCCGGCCGTCCGAGGTGCCGTCGGTCGTGGTGCGGCCGCCGGTGTGGCCGAGCACCGTGACCGCCAGGGTGATGGCCGCCGCGAGGCCGACGCCCCAGGCCACGTGCACCTGCAGCAGGAAGGCGCCGGCGCACGCCCCCGCACCGATCAGCGCGATCGCGGCGATGCGCCGTCGGACGTGCCTGCCGTGCCCCCCGACGAGGCGCGAGTCCATCGCCAGGCCGGTGATGGCGCTGGTCACCACCACGGTGGTGATCTCCTTGACGGCCAGGTGCCGGGCCGTGGCGGCCTGCAGGCCCATCGCGCCGGCGAGGGAACCGGTGACGGCGAGCTGGACGCCGTACGGCATGCCGCCGTCGAACACCGCCAGCGCCACGGAGATCGAGACCAGCAGCGCGCCGACGACGCCGAACAGGACCGTCGTGCGTCCCGTCCAGCCGACGTCCTCCGAGCGCACCACCAGCCCGCCGAGGGCGGCGCCGGCCAGGAAGGTCGCGAAGGCGAGCAGCGGGCCGACGACGGGCAGGTCGTCCGCCCCGGCGAGCGCCATGCCCAGGATGACGATGTTGCCGGTCATGTTCCCCGTGAATACCCGGTCCAGGCCCAGGTAGCCGACGGCGTCGGCGATGCCGGTGGAGAACGTCAGCGCCAGCATGAGGCGCAGGTGGAGGCGGTCGCGGTGCACGCAGGTCACTCTATGGGTGCCGTCGGCGACGGTCATCACGGGCGATATCTGGGATATCTGAACCCCAAAGTGTGGTCGATCTCCCTGATTTGGTCACATGGTGATAAAGATCATCGGGGGACCGGGTGAATTCGTGCAGGACCCTCAGAGGTGTGGCCTACGCTCGTGCAAAGAACGTGAATGTCGACTCGCGGCGCGAGCCGCGGGCGCGGGTTCACCACCCGCTCGGGCACGTCCACCGGCGGTCCCGACGGCAGCAGACTGTCCCCGACCCGGGAGAAATGTGCCAGCCATCGAGGCAAGTGGCCTGACAAAGATCTTCGGACGCCGGCCGCAGCGCGGTGTCCGCATGCTGAACGAGGGCGCGGACCGCGCGCAGCTACGCAAGGAAGGCCTGACCCCCGCCGTCATCGACGCGACGTTCGACGTGGCGCCGGGCGAGATCTTCGTGGTGATGGGTCTGTCGGGGTCCGGCAAGTCGACGCTGATCCGCATGGTCAACGGCCTGCTGGAACCGACCGACGGTGTCATGCGCATCGACGGCCAGGACGTCACGCACCTGTCCGCCGCCGGCCTGCGCGAGGTGCGCCGGACCAAGGTGAGCATGGTGTTCCAGCACTTCGCCCTGCTGCCGCACCGCACCGTCGGCGAGAACGCCGCCTACCCGCTGAAGCTGCGCGGGGTGAGCAAGGCCGAGCGCGAGGCGCGCGCCGAGGAGTCGCTGGCCATGGTCGGCCTCAAGGGCTGGGGCGGCTCGCTGCCGTCCGAGCTCTCCGGCGGCATGCGCCAGCGCGTCGGGCTCGCCCGGGCACTCGCGGCCGGCACCGACATCATGCTGATGGACGAGGCGTTCAGCGCCCTGGACCCGCTTATCCGCAAGGAGATGCAGGACCAGCTCCTCGAGCTCCAGGCGGAGCTGGGCAAGACGATCCTCTTCATCACCCACGACCTCAACGAGGCCATGCGCCTCGGTGACCGCATCGCGATGATGCGTGACGGCCGGATCGTCCAGGTGGGCACCAGCGAACAGATCCTCAACGAGCCGGCCACCGACTACGTCGCGCAGTTCGTCGCGGACGTCGACCGGTCGCGCGTGCTCTCCGCGGGCGACGTGATGGAGCGTCCCGTCGCCGTGGTCGGCCCGGAGTCCGGCCCGAAGGCCGCGCACAAGCTGATGCGCGAGCACCAGGTCTCCTCCCTGCTCGTGACCGGCCGCGACCGTCGGGTCCTCGGCATCGTGTGGGAGCAGGACGTCGCCGACGCGGTCCGTCTGGGCAGCGACAGGCTGCCGGTCAGCGACGAGACCGTGGCCCAGGTCGCCCCGGACACGCCGCTGGCGGAGCTGTTCCAGTACGCCGCGGCCACCAGGGCGCCGCTGGCCGTGGTCGGCGCGGAGGGTCGCCTGGACGGCGTCATCCCGCGGGTGACGCTGCTCAGCGCGCTCGCCGTGCCGAGCACGGAGAGCGCCGCCAGCCCGGCCGACGGCGTGGACGACGGTCCCACCGACGGCGAGCCCGTCCTCGACTCCGCAGGAGCACAGTGATGTTGCCGATGTCCACCCCCGACGGCGCGACCATCCCGAAGGTACCCATCGGTGAAGCCGTTGACAGCGGTATCGACTGGATCAACGACAACCTCGAGTGGCTCCTGGACGCCATCACCGCCGTGATGTCGTTCCTCATCGACGGCATCACCGATCTGCTGCTGCTCCCCGCGCCGCTGATCATGGTCGCCGTGTTCACCCTGCTCGCGCTGCTCGTGCGGTCCTGGGGGCTCGCGGTCTTCACGCTCGTCGGCATGCTGCTCATCATCAGCATGGAGATGTGGGAACCCGCGATGGAGACGCTCAGCCTCGTGCTGGTCGCGACCGTCATCGCGGTCGTCATCGCCGTCCCGGTCGGTATCCTCGCCGCCCGCAACGACACCGTCAGCGCCTTCATCCGGCCGGTGCTGGACTTCATGCAGACCATGCCGGCCTTCGTCTACCTGGTCCCCGTCGTGGTCTTCTTCGGGATCGGCGTCGTCCCCGGCGTGTGCGCGACCATCGTGTTCGCGCTGCCGCCCGGGGTCCGGCTCACCGAGCTGGGCATCCGTCAGGTCGACTCCGAGACCGTCGAGGCCGGGGAGGCGTTCGGGGGCACCCCGCGGCAGATCCTGGGCGGCATCCAGCTCCCGCTGGGCCTGCCCACCATCATGGCCGGCGTCAACCAGGTCATCATGCTGGCCCTGTCGATGGCGGTCGTGGCCGGCATCGTCGGCGCCGGGGGCCTCGGTGGCGTGGTCGTGTCGTCAATCTCCACGCTCAACGTCCCGCTCGGGGTCGAGGGCGGCCTGTCCGTCGTGATCCTCGCGATCTTCCTCGACCGCCTCACCGGCGCCATCGGCCAGCCCACGGGCCGGTCGCTGGTCGCCATCCTCAGCAGCCGGAAGGGCGACGGCGCTCGAGCCGCCACCGCTGGCGCGGTCTGAACCGCCGCACCCCACCTTGCTCCAGGACACCATCCACCGACACGGAAGGAGCTCACCCATGAGCACCCACCGCAAGAACTTCCGCCGCCAGGGCGTCGCGATCATCTCCGCCGCCGCGCTGGGCCTGACCCTCACCGCGTGCGGCTCGGACGAGGGCACCGACACCGGAGCCGGCGGTGACGAGACCGCCGAGGGCGGCAAGACCATCAACCTCGGCTACATCCCGTCGTGGACCGACGGTCTGAGCACCGCCTACCTGCTGGACAACGTGCTCTCGGAGGCCGGGTACACGGTCGAGCACCAGGACGTCCAGGATGCCGGCCTGCTCTACACGGCGCTCGCCGAGGGTGACGTCGACATGTACCCGTCGGCCTGGCCCGACGTGACGCACGCCCAGTACATGGAGGAGTACGGCGACTCCATCGAGGACCTCGGAACCTACTACGACAACGCCAAGCTGACGCTGGCGGTGCCGGAGTACACCGAGATCGACTCGATCGCCGAGCTCGCGGACAACGCCGAGATGTTCGACGGCACCATCACGGGCATCGAGCCGGGCGCCGGCCTGACGGCGGCCGTGCAGGACAACGTCATCCCGACCTACGGTCTGGACGAGGCGGGCTACGAGCTGCAGACGTCCTCCACGACGGCGATGCTCACCGAGCTGGAGCAGGCCACCGAGAACGAGGAGGACATCCTCGTCACGCTGTGGCAGCCGTTCTGGGCGAACGCGTCCTACCCGGTCAAGACCCTCGAGGACCCGGAGGGTGCGCTCGGCGAGGCCGAGGGCCTGCACTTCCTCGGCACCGACGGCTTCGCGGAGGACCACCCCGAGGTCGCCGACTGGATCTCGCAGATCAAGCTGGACGACGCGCAGTACGGCGCCCTGGAGGACTCGGTCGTCAACCAGCACCCGGACGACCCGGCCGCCGGCGTCGAGGCCTGGCTCGAGGCCAACCCCGACGTGATCCCCGCGTTCGAGGGCTGATCCTCACCACGTGAGGCGTCGCTGCAACGCAGCACCCGAGCACGACGGAGCGCCCGTCCCGGATGACGTCCGGGACGGGCGCTCTGTCGTTCCTCGGCCTCCTGGTCCCGCCGTGGCGAGGGGACGTCAGGCAGCCACCCGCGACTGCTGCACCTGGGCGATCGCGTCGCGGCCGTGGTGCACGCTGTCGTCAGGGACCCTCGGTGTCAGCGGACGTCGAGCCAGATCAGGGGTCAGGGCGCTGGTCACGGCGCGGCGCAGTCGCGTCGCGAACGGCCGCTCCACGGCGTAGTAGATGGCCGCGGCCAGCAGCATCGAGACGGCGGTCGCGGCGGTCAGCGCGGTCCAGGTGCCGTAGCCGTTGCTGCTCAGCAGCTCCGTGACGGCCCAGCCGAACTGGGTGTGCACCAGGTACAGCGGATACGTGAGCGCGCCGGCCAGGACGCACAGCGCCGCGAGGTGCCGGTTGTGGAGCGTGGCCCACGGCTGCACGGCGAGCCAGACGGCGCCGACGACGGCGAGGAGCACCGCCACGGCGACGCCGCCGTGGACGGGCACGCCCTGCAGGCCGCTCGCCTGGTGGGCGGAGGTCGTGACGCGGTCCACGGAGAGGCCGAGGAGGAGCGCGAGCGCGCCGAGGTCGACGAGGAGCGCGCGGCGAGCGACGCCGTCGGGCACGGTCCGGTCGCGGTGGGCCGTCACGTCCTGCCAGAGCAAGAACAGGACCATCCCGATGCCGAAGTAGACGGAGTGGCGTACCACGAGGTGCTCGGCGACCTCCGGGTAGCCGAAGCCCTGGACCAGCATCCCGGCCGCGGGCCAGGCGAGCGCCAGGGTCAGGGCGCGGACCCGGGTCAGCGCGCCGAAGAGCATGAGCACCCCGACGAGCACGTAGAACTTGAGCTCCACGAGCAGGGTCCAGTAGACGACCTGCGAGAGCTCCGCGCCGAAGACGTCCGGCGCCATGGTGAGGTTGAGGAGCGTGTCGCGGAGGCTGAGCTCACGGCCGCCGGACCAGAACGTCTGGAGGACGGCGGTGGCCAGCACGCAGGCCCACAGCCCGGGGTAGAGGCGTCCCGCGCGCGAGCCGGTGAACTGTGCCGGCGTGCGTCCCTGGCTCGACCACAGGATCGCGAACCCGCTGATGACGAAGAACGCCTCGACCGCCAGCCATCCGTAGCGGGAGACCTGGTTGAGCCCTTCGAAGAGTGTGCTGACCTCGGTGCCCCAGTACTGGCTCGCGGTCGGCGTGGCCGTGAAGTGGTAGACCACGACGGCGAACGCCGCACCGAACCGGAGCACGTCCAGCAGGTGCTTGCGCTGCGCCGTCTGAGTCGTCTGGGGCGTCGAGGTCATCTGATCGACCATAGATCACGAATCGATAACATTCGAGCCCGGGGCAAGCGTGGGTCCGACCTACTACCCTGGGACGTGGGCGCCCTTCGAGGTGCGCCCACAGCGCCGACGGGAGCCCCCAGCGCGCGACAGCACCGACACGTCCCCAGGAGGCACCCATGACCGACACCGCCACGGCCACCGCTGCGCAGCCGACCCCCGGCTTCGACGAGGCCCCCGGCCGCTACAAGGTCCGTTCACTCGCGCTCGCCGAGGCCGGCCGCCACCAGATCCGGCTCGCCGAGCACGAGATGCCGGGCCTGATGGCGCTGCGCGAGGAGTACGGCGAGGCGCAGCCCCTCGCCGGCGCCCGCATCGCCGGCTCGCTGCACATGACTGTCCAGACCGCCGTCCTCATCGAGACGCTCACCGCGCTCGGCGCGGAGGTCCGCTGGGCGAGCTGCAACATCTTCAGCACGCAGGACGAGGCCGCGGCCGCCGTCGTCGCCGGCCCCGAGGGGACGCCGCAGGACCCCCAGGGCGTCCCGGTGTTCGCCTGGAAGGGCGAGTCGCTCGAGGAGTACTGGGCCTGCACCGAGCAGATCCTCGTCTGGCCGGCGGGCGAGGGCCCGAACCTCATCCTGGACGACGGCGGCGACGCCACGATGCTGGTCCACCTCGGCCTGCAGTACGAGCGCGCGGGCGTCGTGCCGCCGAACACGCTGCCGGGCGAGCCCGACCACACCCAGGAGATGAACGTGGTGCGCGACCTGCTGCGCAGCGCGCTCGAGGCCGACCCGCTGCGCTGGACCGGCGTCGCCGAGCAGATCGGCGGCGTCACCGAGGAGACCACCACCGGCGTGCACCGCCTGTACCACCTGGCGGAGTCGGGCGAGCTGCTGTTCCCGGCGATCAACGTCAACGACTCGGTCACCAAGTCGAAGTTCGACAACAAGTACGGCATCCGCCACTCCCTGCCGGACGGCATCAACCGCGCCACCGACATTCTCATCGGCGGCAAGGTCGCCTTCGTCGCGGGCTACGGCGACGTCGGCAAGGGCGCCGCGGAGGCGTTCCGTGGCCAGGGTGCGCGCGTCGTCGTCTCCGAGGTCGACCCGATCTGCGCGCTGCAGGCCGCGATGGACGGCTTCCAGGTCGCTCGGCTCGAGGACGTCCTCGACCACGCGGACTTCTTCATCACCACCACCGGCAACTTCGGCGTCATCACCGCCGAGCACATGCTCGCGATGAAGGACAAGGCCGTGGTCGGCAACATCGGCCACTTCGACAACGAGATCGACATGGCGGGCCTGGCCGACGTGCCCGGCGTGGTCAAGACCGAGATCAAGCCGCAGGTCCACGAGTGGACGATGCCGGCCGGCAGCGGCCCGGCCGGCGCGGACGGGCCGCGCGCCGAGCGGTCGATCATCGTGCTGTCCGAGGGGCGCCTGCTCAACCTCGGCAACGCCACCGGTCACCCGTCGTTCGTCATGTCCAACTCGTTCGCCAACCAGGTGATCGGCCAGCTCGAGCTGTTCGCGGACATGGCCCGCCCGGCCGAGGATCGGCAGTACGAGCGCCAGGTCTACCGACTGCCCAAGGTCCTGGACGAGAAGGTGGCGCGCCTGCACCTCGACGCGCTCGGCGTGCGCCTGACCGAGCTCAGCAAGGCCCAGGCCGACTACCTCGGCGTGCCTGTCGAGGGGCCGTTCAAGCCGGACCACTACCGCTACTGACCCCCACCTGGTTGCGGGGGGAGGTTGCGGGGGGTAGCCCCCGGGCACGACGGCGGCACACACCCTGGGCAGCAGCCGCTGCCGGTCGGGAGGATGGCACCATGACCACCCTCACGCCTGCCCCGCGGTTCCGCACGGCGCCGTTCGCGCGGCGCACCTGGCGCGCCTACGGATTCCTCTGGCTCGCCCTGCCGCTCGCCCCGTTCGCGCTCGCCTACGCGGTGCTCACCACCGTGCTGACGGTCGGGCTCGCGGCGACGGTCGTGGGGCTGTTCGTCGCGGGCGGTCTCGTGCTCGGGGCGCGCGGCTGGGGCGGGATGTACCGGCGGATGGCACGCCGCTTCCTCGACATGGAGATCGCCGATCCCGCACCCCGGCAGCCGCGCCGAGGGTTCTGGCGTCGGCTCGGCAGCACGGCCGGCGACGCCACGGGATGGCGCGCGATCCTGTACATGGTGACGACGTTCCCGCTGTCCCTCGCGTCCTTCGTGGTCTCCACCGTGTTCCTGGTCGCGGCGCTGGGCAGCATGACCCACTGGGCCTGGTCGTGGGTGCTCCCGCTGCAGGAGGCGCCGGACGGCACGATGCACCGCGGCTTCTCGATCATGGCGGGGGACTGGTACTGGTTCGCCGACACCCCGGCCCGGCAGGTGCCCCTCGTCGTGGCCGGGGTGGTGCTGTTCTTCCTCTGGTCGCTGGTCCAGGCGCCGTTCGTCGCCCTCGTCCGCCTCCTGGCCGGTGCCCTGCTCGGCCCGACGCGCGCGAGCCTGCGCGTCACCGAGCTCGAGCGCACCCGGGCCGGTGTCGTCGAGGACGCCGACGACCGCCTGCGTCGCATCGAGCGGGACCTGCACGACGGCACGCAGGCGCGCCTCGTCGCGGTGGCCATGCAGCTCGGCGAGGCACGGGACCTGCTCTCGGGCGGCGGCGACGACGTCACCCTGGCCGAGGACCTGGTCGGCACCGCCCACGACTCCACCAAGGAGGCGCTGGCCGAGCTCCGCGAGATCGCCCGCGGCATCCACCCGCCCGCCCTGGACAGCGGCCTCGCCGTGGCGCTGGAGACGCTGGGGGCGCGGGCGGCGCTGCCGGTGACGGTCGACGTCGACCCGGACGTGGAGGCAGGCGGCCGGCTCGCCCCGGCGGTGGAGTCCATCGCCTACTACACGGTCGCCGAGCTGGTGACCAACGTCGTCAAGCACGCCGAGGCCTCGGGCGCCTACGTGATGGTCCAGCGCACGGCCGACGGTCTGCGGGTCCGCGTGCGCGACGACGGCCGGGGCGGCGCCGTCGTCGCACCGGACGGCAGCGGGCACCGCACCGGGCTGGCCGGCCTGATCGACCGCGTCCGGGCCGTCGACGGCACCCTCGACCTGTCCAGCCCTGTCGGCGGGCCTACGGTGGTCAGCGTGCTGCTGCCCACTCACACCCGCCCGGCGACACCCACCCGGCCACGCTCGTGAGCGCCGGACCGGGCTCGCGCCGTCCGACGCCCCCGGCTCCGCACCTGCGCGTCGCGATCGCGGAGGACTCCGCCGTCCTGCGGGACGGCCTCGCGGCGCTCGTCGAGCGACGCGGCCACACGGTCGTCGCCGCGGTGGCCGACGGCGCCGCGCTCGAACGGGAGGTCGCGCTGCAGCACGACGCGGGCGAGCTGCCCGACGTCGTCGTCGTCGACATCCGCATGCCGCCCACCTTCACCGACGAAGGGCTGCGCACCGCGCTCGCCCTCCGTGGCGACCATCCGGGCCTCGGCGTGCTGCTCTTCAGCCAGTACGTCGAGACCCGCTATGCGGGACGCCTGCTCGCCGGGAGCTCGCGCGGCGTGGGCTACCTGCTCAAGGACCGGGTCGCGGACGTGGGTGACTTCCTGGACGCCCTGGTGCGCATCGCGGACGGCCAGACCGTGCTCGACCCCGAGGTGGTCTCCCAGCTCATGGGAGCGTCGTCCGGCGACGACGGGCTGTCCCGGCTCACCGGTCGGGAGCGGGAGGTCCTGGACCTGATGGCCCAGGGGCGGTCCAACGGTGCGATCGCGGAGCTGCTCTTCCTGTCGTACGGCGCGGTGGAGAAGAACGTCGCATCGATCTTCGCCAAGCTGGACCTCCCGCAGGACGCCGCCGACCACCGCCGGGTGCTCGCCGTGCTGCGGCACCTCGGCATCTCTGCGCAGAGCCCCGAGTAGGGACAACCCCCGAGATCTTTCGGGGGTTCTCGGCGCGAAGACCGGGGGAACCACCCATGGTCCGCGTCGCCGCAGGTCAGCAGGCTGGAGGGGTCACCACGACCTCGACCTGCGGAGCCTGTCATGACCCAGACCACGACCCTCGTGCCGAAGGCGCCGCCCGCGCCGGCAGCGCCAGCCCCGAGTGCGGCAGCGGTAACCGAGCGGGCCGAACCTCGCCGGCCCGGGCGGGACGGGTTCGTCGACGCCGTCCGGGCGCTCGGCATCGTCGCCGTCGTCATGCTGCACTGGCTGATGGCCGAGGCGACCTGGGACGGCAGCACCCTGCGGATCGGCAACGCCCTCGGCCACGGCGCGGGCTGGACCGTGACCTGGCTGCAGACCCTGCCGCTGCTGTTCCTCGCCGCGGGTGCCGCGGCCGCCTACCGCAGCTCGCGCACGGTCGGGCTCCCGGGCCGCTGGTGGCGCGCCCTGGGCGGGAGCCTGCTGGGCGCGGCGCGGCCCGTCGTCGTGCTCCTGGGTGTGTGGGCGGTGGCGGTCGTGGCCATGCTCGCCGTCGGCGTGCCCGACGCCGCCGTGTGGCGCCTGGTGCGGATGGTGCCCCAGCCGCTGTGGTTCCTCGGTGTGTGGGTGGTCCTCGTGGCCCTCGCCCCTGTGCTCCAGCGCGCCTGGCGCCGGTGGCGGTGGGGCGCGGCCGGCGTCGTCGTGGCCCTGCCGCTCGCCGTCGACGCCCTGCGGTTCGGGGCCGGTCTCGACGGACCGGCAGGGGCCAACGTGCTCCTCGCGTGGGCCGTGCCGTTCGGCGCGGGCGTCGCCTACGCGACCGACCGCCGCGACGGACGCCGGGCGGTGCCGCACGGCCGGGCGCTGCTGGTCACCGGTGCGGTGACCGCGCTCACCGGTGCCGCGGCACTGATCGCCGTCGGCCCCTACCCGGCGAGCCTGATCGGGATGCCGGGAGCCGAGATCTCCAACCTCGCGCCGCCCACCGCGCCCGTGGTGCTGCACGCCGTGGCGATGGTGTGCCTGGCGCTCGCGGTCCGGCCCGCCCTGGCCCGGTGGTCCGAGAGCACGGGCCGCAGCACGGTCCGGTGGTTGTCGCAGCGGTCCATGACCGTCTACCTGTGGCATCTGACCGCGATGTTCGCCGTCGTCGGCGCGGTCCTCCTGGGGCTCGGGCAGAGCCTCCCGGAGCCGTGGAGCACGGACTGGTGGGCGAGCCGGCCCGTGTGGTTCGGGGCGACGTTCCTGGTCCTGGCCGGTCTGGTGCGCCTGTTCGGCCGGTCCGAGTCCTCCCGTGCCGGGATGGCGGACGCCCCGGCCGGTACGGGACCGGTCGGGGCGTCGTGAGGCGCTCGTGCGCCGTGGGTCAGGAGCAGTTCGCGGTGGAGTACTCGTCGAGCTCGTCGGTCGCGTTCGAGAACTCCTCGCTCGTGAACGAGTTGGTCGCCTCGGTGAGCACGGAGGGGTCGGCGTTCGCCGGGTCGTCCAGGGCGCCGGAGATCGTGTCGCTGAAGCTGCGGAACGCGGAGCTGACCACGGCGTAGGAGTCCGCGATCTCCTCGGGGGCCTCGATCGACTCGATCTCCGTGGTCAGCTCCTCGAGGGAGGCGGCCGCGGCGTCCGGGTCGCTGAGGTCGACGCTCTGCAGGTCGGCGGACAGGTCCTCGACCGAGGTGAAGGAGTCGCAGAACGCCTGCGCCGCCTCGTCCGAGCCTCCGCACGCGGCCAGGGAGAGGGTGAGCACACCGGCGGCGGCCAGAGCGGTGGTCCGGGAAAGGTGGGTTCGCATGCCGTCACCCTAGAGGCCGCTCCGAGCCGGGACACAGCCCGTCTCCAGGAACGAGACGGTGCGGCGTTCAGTCCCGCGGGTCGGCGACGGCGTACGGGAGGCGGTGCAGCACCTCGGCCTGCTGCGTCGCGCGCTCTCGCTCGGCCCGCCCGCGCACCAGCTCACGGTCCCGGCGCTCGTGCAGCACCGCGTGCAGGAACGCCTCGGGCGGGGTGCCCGACGGCGGCCCGGGGGCCACGTAGGCCTCCACCTGACCCGCGAGCTCGTCCGTGAGCCGCACCCGTGAGGACGGGGCGAGGCGAGGGGCGCGGTCGAGGACCTGCCGAGCCCGCAGCGCCAGGCCGTCAGGCAGGCGGCGGATGTCGGCGGTTCCCGCCCAGCCGGCCAGGTCCGGTGCCATGACCAGCGGCCGCTCCCAGCCGCGGGCGCCGCGCACCCGCACCGAGTAGGTCCCCGCGAGCAGGTCGCCGAGCCGCTTGCCGCGAGCGTTGGCCAGCGAGGTGATCACGGCGACAGCGCCGAAGGTGAACCACAGCTCGAAGACGCCGACCAGCGCCCGGACGAACGCGTGCCGGAACCGCACCGGGCCGCCGTCGTCGCGCACCACCCGCAACCCCGTGGCGAGCTTGCCGAGCGAGCGACCGCGGCTGAGCGTCTCGATCGCGACGGGCAGCGCGACGAGGAACGTCACCAGCAGCACGATGGCGAGGGTGCTGCCCCACTGCTGGTTCAGGCGGTCGAGCGTGGTGCCCAGCACCACGACCAGGGTGACGAAGCCCAGTGCCAGCGTCGCCAGAGCGTCCAGCAGCGAGCCCACCGCCCGCGACGCGAACGACGCCGGGCGGGAGTCCAGCACCACGCCCTCTCCGATGAGGATTCCGTCCTGCACCGTGCCTCCGTCTCGTCGGGTCCGTCTGTGGGCGCGTCCTCACGACGTTCCCTCCTGTGGCAGGGTAGCGGGCGTGGACCTGGATGCCTTCACCGCCGTGCACCGCCCGGAGTGGGACCGCCTCGACCGTCTCGCGAAGCAGCGCCGGCTCGACGGCGCCGAGGCCGACGAGCTCGTCCGTCTCTACCAGGCCGTCGCCACCCACCTGTCGACGGTGCGATCCGCCGCGCCCGACCCCGTGCTCGTCACCCGGCTCTCCGAGCTCCTGAGCCGGTCGCGCACCCGGATCGCGGGAGCGCACGAACCGGCGTGGTCCGACGTCGTCCGGTACGCCACCGTGACCGTCCCGGCCGCGCTGTACCGGATCCGGTGGTGGACGTTCTGGGTGACCGCCGCCTTCCTCCTGGTGGCCCTGGTCGCCGGCGTGCGGGTCGCCGTCGACCCCGACGCGCTCGCCGCGATGGGTACGCCGTCGCAGCGCGAGGAGTACGTCGACGAGGCGTTCGCCTCGTACTACGACCCGCAGACATCGTTCGCCGCGATGGTGTGGACGAACAACGCGTGGATCGCCGCGCAGATGATCGCCTTCGGCGTGACGGGGGCATGGCCCGTGTGGGTGCTGCTCCAGAACGCCGTCAGTGTCGGGGCGACCGGCGGGATGATGGCCGCCTACGGCGAGCTCCCCCTCTTCTTCCAGCTCATCACGCCGCACGGGCTGCTGGAGCTGACCAGCATCTTCGTCGCCGGGGCGGCCGGTCTGCGGCTGTTCTGGGCCTGGGTGGACCCCGGTGCGAGACCTCGGGCGACGGCGCTCGCGACCGAGGGGCGCGCGCTCTTCACCGTCGCCGTCGGGCTCGTGGGGGCGCTCGCGCTGTCGGGGGTCGTGGAGGGGTTCGTCACCGGGTCCGGGATGGCGTGGTGGCTCAAGATCGTCATCGGGGCGCTCGCGCTCGGCGTGTTCCTCGCGTACTACCTCGTGCTCGGGCGGCGCGCCGTGCGGGCAGGGGAGACGGGCGACCTGGACGTCGACCGCGCGGGCGCCGTGCTGCCCACCGCCGGCTGACCGCGCCGCACCCGCCCGACCCCGCCGCGCCCGCCCGACCCCGCCGCGCCCGCCCGACCCCGCCCGAACGGTTGTGGGCGCGATTTCTGGGCGCGAGACCCGTACAGACCGGGCGAATCGGGCCACGAATCGCGCCCACAACGCTCGGAGCGGGGGCGGGGTCAGAGACGGCCGGCGGCCTTGAGGGCGAGGTAGGTGTCGGCGAGCCGCGGCGCGAGCTGGTCGGGCAACGCCTCGAACACCTCCGCCCCGTGCTGGCGCAGCACCGCCGCGACGGCCGAGCGCTCGAGGTCGCCTCGAGCCGCTGCCGCCGCACCGTAGACCTCCTCGACGTCCTCGCGGCCGGCGCGCATCGCCGCCACCTCCGCGTCGGCGACCGCCGCGACCACCACCTGGTGCGTCCCGGAGAGCTGGTCGATGACGGGCAGCAGCCCTGTCTCCACCACCGCGGGATCGAGGGACGTCAGCAGCACGACCAGCGCACGCTGCGAGACGCGCGTGCGCACCTGGGCCACGAGGCCGGTCCAGTCCGTCTCCAGCAGCACCGGTTCGACGGCGGCGAGCGAGTCCGCCATCGCGGGCAGCAGCCGCGGTCCGGACGCACCGGCGACCCGGGCCCGCAGCACCCGGTCGTAGGCCAGCACCTGGAAGCGGTCGCCCGCGCGGTCGGCCAGCGCCCCGAGCAGCAGCGCCGCCTCGACGCTCGCCTCCAGCCGGGTGCCGCCCGTGTTCAGCGACCCGTCGGACGAGGTGCCGATCCGCGCCGCCGACGTCCGGCCGGTGTCGAGCACGACCACGACGCGTCGGTCGCGTTCCGGGCGCCACGTCCGCACGACGACGTCACCGCCGCGCGCCGTCGCCCGCCAGTCGATCGAGCGGACGTCGTCGCCCACCACGTACTCGCGCAGCGAGTCGAACTCGGTGCCCTCGCCGCGCACCTGGACCGCGGCGCGCCCGTCCATCTCGCGCAGCCGCGCCAGGCGGCTCGGCAGGTGCCGGCGCGACGCGAACTCGGGCAGCACGCGGATCCGGCCGCCCACGTCGATCGAGGCCTGCCGCCCCGCCAGGCGCAGCGGCCCCAGGGTGCGCAGGGTGACCGCGCCGGCGATGCGTTCGCCACGCCGGGTGGGCAGCAGGGGCGTGCGCAGCCGCGCCGACTCCCCGGGGGGAAGGTCCACGGCGTGCCGGGCGGTCCGAGCGGGCTCCGCGGGGTCCGTGTGCGGGCGCAGGCCGCCGTCGTCGCCCCGCGCGGTGGCGAGCGACGGGGGCCAGGCGTCCCGCACGAGGGCGCGCAGCCTGCGGCGGCTCGCGTTCGTCAGCACCACCTGCGACGTCGTCGGGGTACCGAGGCGCACTGACGACGGCACCGTCCGCTGCACCGTCACCTGCCGGGGAGAGGCCGCCAGCGCGACGTCGAGCGCACAGAGGACCACGACGACGGCGGCCCAGAGCAGCACCGTCCCGGGCACCGGCCAGATCGCGACCGGCACCAGGCCGAGCGCCGCCAGCACGACGGCGCGCCAGGACAGCGCCATCTCAGCGCGGGACCGGGACGGCGGCCAGGACGGTGCCGAGCACCGACTCGGCCGTGACGCCCTCGAGCTCCGCCTCCGGACGGAGCTGGACGCGGTGCCGCAGCGTCGGGTGCGCGAGCGCCTTGACGTCGTCGGGCGTCACGTACATGCGGCCCGACAGCCAGGCCCAGGCCCGGGCCGTCGCGAGCAGCGCGGTCGCCCCGCGGGGGGAGACGCCGAGCTGCAACGACGGCGACTGGCGCGTCGCCCGGCACACGTCGACGGCGTAGCCGAGCACCTCCGGAGCGACCTCCACCTGACGCACCTCGGCCCGGGCGGCGGCGAGCACGCCCGGGTCCGCGACGGGGCGGACGCCCGCCGCACCGAGGTCGCGCGGGTCGAACCCGCCTGCGTGGCGGGCCAGCACCTCGATCTCGGAGTCGCGTTCGGGCAGGGGCAGCAGCACCTTGAGCAGGAACCGGTCGAGCTGCGCCTCCGGGAGGGGGTAGGTGCCCTCGTGCTCGACGGGGTTCTGCGTGGCGATGACGACGAACGGCTCCGGCAGGGGGCGCGGCTGACCGTCCACGGACACCTGGCGCTCCTCCATCGACTCCAGCAGCGAGGCCTGCGTCTTGGGGGGCGTCCGGTTGATCTCGTCGGCGAGCAGCAGGTTGGTGAACACCGGGCCCTGACGGAACGAGAACTCGGCCGTGCGGGCGTCGTAGACCAGCGAGCCGGTGACGTCGCCGGGCATGAGGTCCGGCGTGAACTGCACGCGCTTGAAGTCGAGGTCCAGCGAGGCGGCGAGCGAGCGGACGAGGAGCGTCTTGGCCACCCCCGGCACGCCCTCGAGCAGCACGTGCCCGGAGCACAGCAGCGCGATGAGCAGGCTGGTCACGGCGGAGTCCTGCCCGACGACGGCCTTGCCGACCTCGGTGCGCACGGCCGCCAGCGCGCGGCGCAGCTCGAGCGACGGCTGCGACGGCTCGGGCGGAGCCGGCTCGCCGGCCGGTGCCGCCGAGGCCGGTGCCGCCGCGTGTGCGACCCCGGTCGTCGGCGCGCTCTCGGTCGTCGACGCAGCGGGTGCCTGCGACGAGTCGTCCGTGCGTGCCTCCGAAGCTCCGGGTGCGGCGGGTGCCGGCTGGTTCTCGTCAGGGTGGGTCACGGTCGGTGAACCTCGCTCTCCAGGGTGTCGAGCCGGCGGGCGAGCTCGCTGAGCGCGGCGTCGTCGGCGGGTGGGGGGCCGTAGATCAGGTCGGCGACCTCGTGCGGGTCGCGCCCGGAGGCGCGCACGACGGCGTCGACCACGGCGTCGGGGTGGGCGGACCGGGCCAGGCCGAGCCGGTGGGCGACGGCCTGGGCGGTCGAGGCCCGCAGGCCGGCCGCCGCGTGCCCGCGCGAGCGTGCGCGGCGGTAGAGCCGGGCGCGCCCGCGCGCCGACTCGGCGGAGGGCACGACGACAGGCAGCCGTTCGGTGACGAGCCTGCCGAGGCGTCGGCCCCGCCAGACGGCGACGACGAGGGCGACCAGGACGGCCCACCACAGCGCGGCGCCGAACCAGGCCGGCAGCACGGCCTCGGGCTCCGGCTCGGCGGTCTGGTCCCCGGCGACGGTCGAGTCGGCCGGGTCGGGCACGAGCCAGACCAGCCGGTCCTGACGCCCGAGGAGGTGCAGCGCCAGTGCGGCGTTGCCCTCGGTGAGCACGTCGTCGTTGCGCAGGAACGCCGGGTCGTCGACGGCGACCACCTGGCGACCGCCCTGCTCGACCGCGGCGAGCACTGCCGAGCCGTCCGGGCTCGACCAGCACGTCGTCACGGCGGGCGAGGTGGCCTCCAGCCCTGCCTCGAGCATCGAGGGGCCCGCGGCGACCGCGGCGGGGAGGTCGCACCCCGGCTCGGTCGCGGACGGCGGAGCGGAGGCCCAGGAAGAGCGCTGGACCTGGTCTCCGGTCGCCGCCCGCAGCAGGCCGTCGTCGGCGCCCGCCAGCACGACGTCGGCGTCGACGGCGGAGAGCGCGGTGACCTGCTCGGGCAGCATGTACGGCGCGGGGACGACCAGGAGCGTGGTGCCCGCAGCGGCGGCCTCGACGGCGTCCGCCACGTGCGTCACGTGCTCGATCTCGACGCCCTGGCGCTCGAGGACGTGGGCGAGGGCCTGCGAGCCGTCCGGTCGGGTGTTCTCGGGGTCGTACGCGACGAGCGAGCCCGCAGGGCGCAGCAGGGCGAGGGCCACGACCGCGAGGAGCATCGCGGCGACACCGCCGACGAGCCACCGAGCGGCCCGCCAGCGGCGTCGGCTGCGGGAGCCGAGCGTCGTGCCGTCGCCGGTGACCGCTGCCGAGCTCCAGGTCGCCGTGGGGGCGGCGGGCGCGCTCACAGCGCCTCCTCCGGGGTTCGCGACGCCGGCGGGCTGGGCCGGGTGGACGACACCCGGTCGTCGAGCGCGCGCATCGCGGCGTCGTCCGCGGGCCCGGCCGGGAGGTGGCCGTAGCGGACCCCGTCGAACCGGCCGGCGGCCGTGTGCAGATCGGCGGAGAGGTCGGGCATCCGGGCGCTCGCGGCCTCGGCGGCCTCGCGAGCGGTCCGGCCGGGACGTTCGTCGAGCACCACGCGCTCCTCCAGCCCGCGCACCACGGCGCGGAAGCGTTCGATCACGGCGAGCGGCCAGTCCTGCCGGCCGGCGGCGTCGTCGGCGGCGGCCCGCATCTGCGCGGCGGTCCGGGTGTCGTCGTCGTGCACGACGGCGGAGCTTCCGGCGGCGTGGCGCCGCAGCCGGGCGGGGCCCGCGACGAACAACGCGACCGCCACCACGACGACCAGGACCACGGCCAGGACGACCGCGAGCCGCCAGGGGCTGATGTCCACGGTGCCGATGTCGCCGAAGACCCTGGCGAGCCAGTCGAGCAGCCGCATGAGGACCGACGGGTCCTGGGAGTACTCGGGGCGGGCGAGCTCCTCGACGAGCCAGTCGCGGGCCGTCTCACGGTCCGGCACGACGGGCACCTCGCCGGTGACGCCGTGCAGCAGCCCCACCGTCGTCGCTGCCGTCACCACTGCGGGGTGCCTCCGGGCGGCGGCTGCATCCCGGCCGGGCCGGCAGGCCTGTCGGGCGGCTGGTTCGCCACGCGCTCGGCGGCTGCGGCGAGCTGGACGTCGAGCCCTTCGCGGCGCATCCGCACGTCGGTGTAGACCAGTGCGACGACGCCGGAGACGAACACCAGGTAGAGCATGCTCGCGATCACCGACGCGACGACGGAGCTGACGATCATCCCCCAGCCGAAGTCGCCGCCGTCGACGAGCATGCCGAGCATGCCGAGCGGGTAGGAGACGACCTGGCCGGCGAAGCCCGCGATGATGCTGGCGAGCAGCACGGTCCCGAAGACACGCCAGTACGCGCTGCGGGTGAGACGCCACGCACGGGCGATCGTGCGGCCCAGCCCGGTGCCCTCGAGCACGAGCGCCGGCGCGACGAGCATGAGGCGGACCCACAGCCAGGCCGCCAGGACGATGATCGCAGCCAGGCACAGCAGGGCGACGAGCACCGACAGCACTGCCGAGTCGGTCGCGACGGCGACAGCGCTCACCAGCAGGATCGCCCCGAGGAAGACGACGAACGTGGCGACGCCCAGGCCGATCGTCCGCAGCAGCATCCAGCCGATGAGGACGGCGAGCCGCGGACGGACCTTCTGCCAGACCTCGCTCACCGACATCTTGCGGCCGATGACGGACTGGCTGACCGAGACGGTGATGAACCCTTCGGTGACGGGCTGGGCGATCAGGAGGGTCAGGGACAGCGCGCTCGACACCGCCACGATCTGGGCGAACCAGCCGGCGTCGGCCGCGGTGAAGCCGGTGAGCTCGGCGTCGGTGCCGAAGGGCTCGGCGAGCAGGTCGGTCAACGGCGGGACCGCGAACTGCGCCAGCAGCGCCGCGAGCAGGGTGGCGGTGGCGACGACCACGGCCACCAGGCCGAGCATGACCGCAGGGTTGTGGCGGACCGCGCTGAACGCCCCGTCGAAGATCTCCCCGAGCGACAGCGGACGCAGGGAGACGATGCCGGGTTTGGACGCGGACGGGCCGTAGGGGTCGGGCCCCACCGGGCCGGGCCGTGGCGCTCCCGGGGGGGTGCCGCCGTCGGCCCCGGGCTGACCCGGGCCGTACCGTCCGGACCCGTACTGCCCTGGGCCGTACTGCCCGTAGGCGGGCGGCCTCGGAGCCTCGCCCCACCCGGAGGGCGGCGTCGGCTGGTCGGGCGTGCTCATGCTGCTGCCTCCTGGGGCACGGCTGGCTGGACGGGTGCGTGACCGCCACGACCCTATAGCGTTCACGGCCCTCAGGGCGCGGCCCGGCACGGAACGCTGTGGACCCTGGCAGACTGTGCGCATGAAGTCCCGCGTCCTGGTGGTCGACGACGACACTGCCCTCGCCGAGATGATCGGCATCGTCCTGGAGTCCGAAGGGCTCGATCTGAGCTTCTGCTCGGACGGCGATGCCGCCATCGGCATGTTCCGGTCGACCCAGCCCGACCTCGTCCTGCTCGATCTCATGCTGCCGGGCAAGGACGGTATCGAGATCGCTCGGGAGATCCGTGCCGAGTCCGGCATCCCCATCATCATGCTCACCGCGAAGACGGACACCGTCGACGTGGTGCTCGGCCTCGAGTCCGGTGCCGACGACTACGTCACCAAGCCGTTCAAGCCCAAGGAGCTCGTCGCCCGCGTGCGGGCCCGGCTGCGCCGTTCCGACGAGCCCGGTCCGGAGCGCCTCAAGATCGGCGACATCGAGATCGACGTCACAGGGCACACCGTCACCCGCGACGGGGAGCGGATCAGCCTCACCCCGCTCGAGTTCGATCTGCTCGTCGAGCTCGCGCGCAAGCCCTGGCAGGTCTTCACCCGCGAGGTGCTCCTCGAGAAGGTCTGGGGATACCGGCACAGCGCCGACACCCGCCTGGTGAACGTCCACGTGCAGCGCCTGCGCTCCAAGATCGAGAAGGACCCGGAGAACCCCGAGGTCGTGCAGACCGTGCGCGGGGTGGGCTACAAGGCCGGTGCCGCCCGCTGACGTCCGTGCGACCGACGCCCTCGTCCGAGGTGCCCGGTCGCTCGTGCACCGCTGGCGCTCCTCGATGCAGGTGCGCGTGGTCACCTCTGCGGTCGCGCTCGGCGTGCTGGCCGTCGCCGTCCTCGGCGTCTACCTGTCGTTCTCGATCCGAGACGGTCTCTTCGACCAGCGCCTGGACCAGGTCGAGCGCGAGAACGCCGCCGTGATCCAGGAGGTGCGCACCCGGCTCGCCGCGACGGCCGCGACGCAGACCGGCGAGCAGCAGGCCCTGCTGCGCGACGTCATCCTGTCGTTGAGCGCCGGGGGCTCGAGCGCGCAGGACTACTTCCTGCGCCAGGCGCCCGAGCAGCAGCTGCCCCTCGTCGACTCGTCGTCGCGCCAGGGACTGGCGGTCAGCGAGGTCGTCACCCCGGAGCTGCGCGCCGCGACGCTCGCCACGGGGGACCAGGTGCTGCAGTCGGTGCCGATCCCCGCCGACTTCACGGGGTCGGGTGCCGAGGAGCCCGGCGTCGTGGTCGGGGCCACCGTCGACCTGCCGTCGGCCGGCACCTTCGAGCTCTACGCGCTCTACTCGCTGGCCTCGGAGCAGGAGACGTTGGGGTTCGTCCAGCGGACCCTGGCGCTCGGCTCGGTGGTGATCCTGGCCATGATCGGCCTGCTGACGTGGACGGTCACCCGGCAGACGGTCGCTCCCGTGCGCCGGGCCGCCACCGCGGCGGCCCGGCTCGGCGAGGGGCACCTCGACGTCCGTGTCCCCGGGTCGCGGGGCCAGGACGAGCTGGCGACGCTCGCGCGGACGTTCAACGAGATGGCGGACAACCTCGAGGAGCAGATCGCCCGGATGGAGGAGCTGTCCGCCGCGCAGCGACGGTTCGTCTCCGACGTCTCGCACGAGCTGCGGACCCCGCTGACGACGATCCGCATGGCGGGCGAGATCATCCACACCGCGCGCGCCGACCTCGAGCCGTCCGCGCGACGGTCCGCGGAGCTGCTGCAGACGCAGCTCGACCGGTTCGAGGAGCTCCTGACCGACCTGCTCGAGATCAGCAGGTTCGACGCCGGCGCGGCCGTGCTCGACGTCGAGCAGCAGGACCTGCGCAGCGTGGTCACGGCCGTCGTCGACACGTGCGCCCCGCTCGCCGAGCGCAAGTCCGTCTTCCTCTCGGTGGACATGCCCGACACGCGCACGACGGCGGACATCGACCCTCGCCGGGTCGAGCGGATCCTGCGCAACCTCGTGGTGAACGCCATCGAGCACGCGGAGGGCAACCCGGTGGAGATCACGGTCGGCCAGGACGCCCGGGCCGTCGCGGTCGTGGTGCGCGACCACGGCGTGGGTCTGACCACGGAACAGCTCAGCCGCGTCTTCGACCGGTTCTGGCGGGCGGACCCGGCACGGGCCCGGACGACGGGGGGCACGGGTCTCGGCCTGTCCATCTCGCAGGAGGACGCCCGGCTGCACGGCGGACGTCTGGACGCCTGGGGGCGGCCCGGCCACGGCGCGAGCTTCCGGCTGACCCTGCCGCGGCGCGCGGGGATCGAGATCGACCGCCCGCCGCTGCCGGTCGAGGGGCCGTCGCGCTCCGGCGGGCAGCACGTCCCCACGGGCCAGGTGCCCGTCGTGAACCCGCCGACCGGTCCCACGCCCACCGCCATCCCCGACCTGCCGTCCGAGGAGGAGTCCTGATGAACCACGGGATCCGCCGGCGCCTCGCGCGGGCCCTCTGCGCCGCCGTGCTGGTGTCGTCGGTCGGGGCGTGCGCGAGCATCCCCACCACGGGCGGCGTCATGGAGGGTTCCGCCGAGGTCGACAGCGCCAGCGACCTGGGCTTCGACGTGCAGGGCCCGGCGATGGACGCCAGCCCCGAGCAGATCGTCCAGGGGTTCGTGAGCGCGGCCCAGTTCGGTCCGGCGTCGGCCGCGACGCTCGACATCGCGAAGGAGTACACGACGCCGGTGGCCTGGTCCGCGTGGGACGAGTACACGCAGGTCCTGGTGCTGTCGGAGTACCCCCGGTGGACCGTCGAGGAGTTCGACGAGTCCACCGTCGAGACGTCGGTGCGCGGCGAGGCCACCGTCGTCGCGTCCCTCGACGAGTCGGGCGTCTACTCGGAGCTGGCCGAACCCAGCGTCGTCGAGGTGGCGTTCGACCTGACACGGGGCGACGACGGACAGTGGCGCATCAGCGGGCTCGAGGACGGGATGCTCGTGCTGGCCGACTTCCTCGGGAACGCGTTCCACCGGACCTCGCTGTACTACCCGACGTCGGACCGCGAGTGGTGGGTCCCCGACGTGCGCTGGTACCCGGGGCAGTCGTGGCGAACCGGCGCGACCCAGGCGATCCTCGACGGACCGCCGGAACGGCTCGCGCAGTCGACGATCTCGGTGGTCCCTGACGGCGCCACCCTGGCGATCGACGCGGTGACGGTCGCGGACGACGGCACGATCGACGTGAGCCTCACCTCGGCGATCACCACCGCCCCGCCGGACGACAGGGCGCTGCTCGTGGCCCAGCTCGAGGCGACCCTGCGGGAGGGAGACGGCCGCACGGTGGTGCTCTCGTCCGGCACCTCGCCGCTGGCGGCGACGTCGGCGGCCGAGCCGTCGCGGCCCGTCACCGTGGGGGACGCGGTCGCCGTGCTGGACACCGAGGAGGGCCAGGCGCTGCGCCGGGTCGTCGGCCGTGAGCTGACGGACCTGGCCGAGCCGCAGGACGTCGCGGGGCTCGACGTGACCGCCGTCGCCGTGGGGACCGGCGGGTCCATCGTGGTGCGGGACGGTTCCGTACGGCTGGTCCGGCTCGGCGAGGAGGGCCGGTCCGAGCTGCTCGCCGGGCCCGAGCTGGTCCCGCCGTCGGTCGACCGCTTCGGGACGGTCTGGACGGCTGTGGGCGGCGACCTGCGGGTCGCCCTGCCCACCGGTGGCGTGGTGCCGGTCGAGGCCGAGTGGTTGGCCGACCTGTCGGTGCGTTCTCTGCGCGTGGCACCCGAGGGCGCCCGCATCGCCCTCGTCACCGACGGGCCCGACGGGCCCGAGGTCTGGGTCGCGGCGATCGAGCGCGACGCCGAGGACGTCCCCACCGGGTTGTCGGCACCCGTGCGCGTCGGCGGGCCGGTGGCCTCCGCCGAGGCTGTCGACTGGTCGGAGGAGTCCACCCTCCAGCTGCTGGCACGGGACCCGGACGGCACGCGGGGACTGTTCGCCGCGGGCGTCGGCGGTCTCGCCGGGTCGAACGACGGGCTGACGCGCCCGTTGGCGACGACGGCCGTGCCCACGGCGCTCGCGGCCGGCGTCGGGGCGAGCCCGACGCTCGCGCTGGACGCCGACGGGACGCTGTTCGTGCGGCAGAGCGCGGCCCTCTGGCCCGTGGTCTCCGAGGACGTCGTGGCGGTCGCCTACCCGGGATGACCGGGCCGGAAGCCGTCCACGGTCGCCCGCCGTCCACCGTCCGGTGCCAGAGCCGCCCGGTGCGGCGCGGTGCCGCGCACCCTGGCGTCATGCTCACCCGACTGGCTCGCCTCGTGGTCCCCGTGTCGTGCCCGGGCTGCGGGTCCTACGACGTGCGGTGCTGCTCCTCGTGCGCGGCGGCCGTCGTGGGCATGCCGCTGCGCCGTGTCGAGGACGGCGCCCCACGCCTCGACCGCATGGACGGCGTCCCGCCACTGCCGGTCTGGGCCGTGTGCGACTACGCGGGTCCGGTGCGTGACGTCGTCGTCGCCTGGAAGGACCGGGAGCGCGCCGACCTCGACGCTCTGCTCGCCCCGGCGCTGCACGACGCCGCGGCAGAGCTGGCACCGCTCGTGCGGTCCGCCGTCGGCGACGCGGGCGTGCTGGTCGTCCCGGCGCCGTCGGCACCGGGGGCGCGGCTGCGCCGGGGCCGGGAGCCGGTCGGCGTGCTGGCCGGCGCGGTCGCGGCCGGGCTGCGCACCGGCGGGGTGGGCGCCGCCGTCGTACCGGGGCTGCGACGCCGTCGTTCGACGCGCGACCAGGTCGGCCTGGGGGCGCGCGCCCGCGGACGCAACCTCGACGCCTCGGTCGCCGCGCGCCGACGCACCGAGGGATCGCTCTGCGTCCTGGTCGACGACGTCCTGACCACCGGGGCCACCCTCGCAGCCTCCGAGCGGGCGCTGACCTCGGTCGGCGCCGTCGTCCTGGCCGGTCTCGTGCTGGCCGCGACACCACCGCCGGGGGCTGTCACCGAATCTCCCCACGACGCGACGTCGCCAGAGGTTCACCCCGTCGACGCGTTGGGATAACCTGGGAACCCGACGGCGAGCGGACCGCGAGAGCGGAGCGATCGCCGCATCCCACGAGCGGGCCGGGCAGGTGATCCGGCGACCGGGAGGTGGTGCCAGGACCGGCACCCACCGCGGTGCCCAGAAGCACACGAGGGCCGCCCGAAGGATGCAGCAGGAGCGGCCCACGACGAAGTGGAGCAACACGATGGAGATCGCCGTCGTCGGCAGGCACACGGACGTCACGGACCGGTTCCGTGACCACGTGGAGGACAAGCTCGCCAAGGTCACGCAGCTCGCGCCGAACGCGCGCCGCGTGGACGTGGAGGTCACGCACGAGAAGAACCCACGACTCGCCGACCAGAGCGAGCGGGTGGAGCTGACCGTGCGGGACAAGGGGCCCGTGATTCGGGCGGAGGCGGCCGCGGACGACCGCTTCGCCGCTCTCGACCTCGCGATCGACAAGCTCAGCGAGCGGCTCCGCCGCTCCCGTGACCGGCGCAAGGACCACCGTCGCCGCGGACCGGGCGTCTCGCCGCCGGTGGACGTGCGCCCCTACGACGTGGTCCTGGCCGCGCAGCCCGAGCCGCGCACCGAGCCGGCCCCGCTCTCCACGCCGGGGGACTCCGTCGAGTACCAGCTCGGCGACTCGCCCGTGGTGATCCGACAGAAGCTCCACCGCGGTGAACCGATGACCGCCGACGAGGCCGTCGAGCACATGGAGCTCGTCGGTCACGACTTCTTCCTGTTCATCGACAAGGAGTCGGCCCGCCCGGCCGCCGTGTACCGACGCCGCGGCTGGACGTACGGCGTCATCGAGCTCGACGCGACGTGCAGCGGGGCGGCGCCGGTGTCCTCGCTGACGTGATGACGTGAACCCGGCTCCGTGTCGGTGTCGGGGTGCAGGATGCCGGCATGGAGTCGATGTCGATCACCGAGGCCCGTCGGGTCGCGCTGCGGGCGCAAGGTCTGGACCGCGGACGACCCGACGGGCCGGTCACGATGCGGCGTCTCACCGGCGTCGTGGACCGGCTGAACCTGCTGCAGATCGACTCGGTCAACGTGCTGGCGCGCGCCCACCTGGTCCCGGTGTTCTCCCGGCTGGGTCCGTACGACACGGGGCTGCTGGAGCGGGCCGCCGGGCGAGCGCCGCGCCGCCTGGTCGAGACGTGGGCGCACGTCGCCTCCTACGTCCCCACCTCAACGTATCCGTTGCTCGAGTGGCGTCGGCGGGCGTACGAGCGGGAGGCGTGGGGGGCCATCTCCGCCGTGCCGCAGGCCCACGCGCACGAGCTCGACCTGGTGCGTTCGCTCGTCAGCGAGCTCGGCCCCGTCACCGCGAGCCGGATCCACGACGAGCTCGAGAAGGCCGGCCGGACGGCCCCGCGCTCCCGGCTCGAGTGGGGTTGGAACTGGACGACGGCGAAGCGCTGTCTCGAGTACCTGTTCTTCACCGGCGAGGTCATGTCGGCCCGGCGCAACGGTGCGTTCGAGCGCTGCTACGACCTGTCCGAGCGGGTGCTGCCCCCGGCCCTGCGTCACGCACCTGAGGTCTCCGACGACGACGCGGTGCGTCGGTTGCTCGAGCTGGGCGCCCGTGCCCACGGCGTCGGCACCGCCCGGTGCTTCCGTGACTACTTCAGGCTGCGTGGCCCCCGCGCGCAGCGAGCGCTCGAGGACCTGGTCGACGCCGGTGTCCTCGTCCCCGTGGCCGTCGACGGCTGGGCGGAAACCACCTACCGGCACCGGGACGCCGTGGTGCCACGACGTGCCGCGGGGGCTGCGCTGCTCAGCCCGTTCGACCCGCTCGTGTGGGAGCGCCGTCGGCTCGAGGCGCTCTTCGACGTGTTCTACCGCATCGAGATCTACGTCCCCGCGCCGCAGCGCCGGCTCGGCTATTACGTCCTGCCGTTCCTCCAGGGCGAGCAGATCACCGCGATGGTCGACCTCAAGGCCGATCGGTCCGCCGGCGTCCTGCGGGTGGTCGCCGCGCACAGGACGCCGCACGGCGACGGCTCGACGCCGGCCGCGCTGGCGGCCGAGCTCCGGCTCCTGGCCACCTGGCTCGGACTGCCCGAGGTGGCCGTGGCACCCGCCGGCGACCTCGCCGCCGGGCTCACCGCGGAGCTGAGCGACGTCCGCGCGTCGTCGGCGTCGTCGGCGTCGTCGCCGCCCGCGGCGCACGGGCAACCGGCGGCCGAGGCCTAGATTTTCGTCGGCCGCGAACCTGGCCCCACGCCTCGGCCCGGGGGAATAGGATGGCATGCGGTGCGACCGGGACGACGGCGCCGTCGTCCGGCCCGGTTGCCGCCACCGAACGGGCTCGGGAGGCTTCCCGGGCACCACCGACACGGGAGAACTGCGTGCCTGCGATCCTCGAGAAGATCCTCCGCCTGGGCGAGGGCCGGATCCTCAAGAAGCTGACCGGACTCGCCGAGCAGGTGAACCGGCTCGAGCCGAGCTTCACCGAGCTCAGCGACACCGAGCTGCAGGAGGAGACGGCGCGGTTCAAGGAACGGCTCGAGCACGGCACGACGCTCGACGACCTGCTTCCCGAGGCGTTCGCCACGGTCCGCGAGGCGTCCCGGCGGACGCTCGGCCAGCGACACTTCGACGTGCAGCTCATGGGCGGCGCCGCCCTGCACCTCGGCAACATCGCCGAGATGAAGACCGGTGAGGGCAAGACGCTGGTCGCCACGACGGCGGCCTACCTCAACGCGCTGACCGGCAAGGGCGTGCACGTCGTCACGACGAACGACTTCCTCGCGCGGTACCAGGGCGAGCTGATGGGCCGCGTCTTCCGGTTCCTCGGGATGACGACGGGCGTGATCGTCTCGGGTCAGAACCCGACCGAGCGCCGCGAGCAGTACGCGGCGGACATCACCTACGGCACGAACAACGAGTTCGGCTTCGACTACCTGCGCGACAACATGGCCTGGTCGCCGGACGACCTGGTCCAGCGCGGTCACCACTTCGCGATCGTCGACGAGGTCGACTCGATCCTCATCGACGAGGCGCGGACGCCGCTCATCATCTCGGGGCCGTCCGCCGGCGACGCCAACCGCTGGTACGTCGAGTTCGCCAAGGTCGTCAAGCGGTTGCAGGTCGAGAAGGACTACGAGGTCGACGAGAAGAAGCGCACCGTCGGGGTCCTCGAGCCGGGCATCGAGAAGATCGAGGACTACCTCGGAATCGACAACCTCTACGAGTCGCTCAACACCCCGCTCATCGGGTTCCTGAACAACGCCATCAAGGCCAAGGAGCTGTTCAAGCGGGACAAGGACTACGTCGTGCTGAACGGCGAGGTCATGATCGTCGACGAGCACACCGGCCGCATCCTTGCGGGGCGTCGCTACAACGAGGGCATGCACCAGGCCATCGAGGCCAAGGAGGGCGTGCAGATCAAGGCGGAGAACCAGACTCTCGCCACGATCACCCTGCAGAACTACTTCCGCCGGTACGACAAGATCGCCGGCATGACCGGTACGGCCGAGACCGAGGCTGCCGAGTTCCAGGGCACCTACGAGCTCGGCGTCGTCCCGATCCCGACGAACAAGCCGATGATCCGCATGGATCAGCCCGACCTCGTGTACAAGAACGAGGAGGGCAAGTTCAACGCGGTGGTGGCCGACATCGTCGAGCGGCACGCCAAGGGCCAGCCGGTCCTCGTGGGCACCACCAGCGTCGAGAAGTCCGAGCTGCTGTCGAAGCTCCTGAAGAAGGCCGGCGTCCCGCACGACGTCCTCAACGCCAAGGAGCACGAGCGCGAGGCCTCGATCGTCGCGCAGGCGGGCCGCAAGGGCGCCGTCACGGTCGCGACCAACATGGCCGGCCGTGGCACCGACATCATGCTCGGCGGCAACGCCGAGTTCACCGCGGTCGCCGAGATGGCGGCGCGCGGCTTCGACTCCACCGAGGACCCGGAGGCGTACGAGGCGGCCTGGCCCGAGGTCCTGGCCAAGGCGACCGAGTCGGTCGCGACCGAGCACGAGGAGGTCGTCGAGCTCGGCGGGCTCTACGTGCTGGGCACCGAGCGGCACGAGTCGCGGCGCATCGACAACCAGCTGCGTGGTCGTTCCGGCCGTCAGGGAGACCCGGGGGAGTCGCGCTTCTACCTGTCGATGCAGGACGACCTGATGCGCCTGTTCAACTCAGGGCTCGCGGAGTCGATGATGGGCCGGGCCGGCTTCCCGGACGACATGCCGCTCGAGTCGAAGATGGTCACCCGCGGCATCCAGAGCGCGCAGTCGCAGGTCGAGTCCCGCAACTTCGAGATCCGCAAGAACGTCCTGAAGTACGACGACGTGCTGTCTCGCCAGCGCACCGTCATCTACGACGAGCGCCACCGGGTCCTCGAGGGCGAGGACCTGCACGAGCAGGTGCAGCACTTCGTCTCGGACGTCGTCACGGCGTACGTGGACGGCGCCGCCGACGACGGCAACGCCGAGGGCTGGGACCTCGACGGTCTCTGGACCGCTCTGCGCTCCGTCTTCCCGGTCTCGATCACGGTGGACGACGTCGTGGCCGAGGCAGGGGGCCGCGACCGCCTGACGCGGGAGATGCTTCTCGAGGAGCTGCTCTCCGACGCGCGGGTGGCCTACGCGGCCCGCGAGGAGTCGCTGGGTTCCCCGGCCATGCGGCAGCTCGAGCGTCGCGTCGTGCTGTCGGTCCTCGACCGCAAGTGGCGTGAGCACCTCTACGAGATGGACTACCTCAAGGAGGGCATCGGTCTGCGCGCCATGGCCCAGCGCGACCCTCTCATCGAGTACCAGCGTGAGGGCTACCAGCTGTTCCAGGCCATGACCGAGGCGATCAAGGAGGAGTCGGTCGGCTACCTCTTCAACCTCGACGTCGAGGTGAAGCAGGCCGGTGACGAGTCGGCGGACTCGGGCGACGAGCCGACGATCTCCGTCAGCGCCGCCGCGGCGACGGCGGGCACGCCCGCCGCCCAGGCGATCGGTGCCGGCGGAGCGACCGTCGTCGGGGCCGACGCCGCCGAGGAGTCCTCGGACGACGAGCCCGAGTCGGCGGGACTTCCCGCGGCGTTCGGCGGTGCGGAGGAGCCGGTCCTGGTCGCGAAGGGTCTGGACGCCCCGAAGCCGCCGCAGAACCTGCAGTACTCCGCTCCGGGCGAGGACGGGTCGGCCACCACCGGCGGGGACTCGCGCGCGGCGCGGCGTGCTCTGCACGGCGAGGCGTCGTCCGCCAGCGCCGACGGTCGGACGTTCCCCGGCACCCCGCGCAACGCGCAGTGCCCCTGCGGGTCGGGCAAGAAGTACAAGATGTGCCACGGCGTCAACGAGTGACCCGCCCGGTGGCGTAGCGGTCTCGGGCGAGCTTCTCAGCCGAGCTCGAGGACCGCGACGCGCCACACGCCGCGCCGTGCCTCGAGCCGGACGGCGGCCGCCCGGACGCGACCGTCGTCCTCCAGGACGACGGTCGCCTCGGCGGTGCTGTCGCCGAGGCGGACCGTGCGGATCCGTCGGACCGACACGGGGACCGCCGTGTGCGGCCCGCGGCGGCGTGCCTGGACGAGCCGTGCACGGTGGACCAGCTGGTCCAGCACCTGCGGGGTCACCCAGCGCGCGATGTGGGCCGCGGGACGCTCGCCCCGCAGGACCTCGACCGCGGCGCGCACGACCGACCCGCACATCGCCGTCGGGTCCGGCAGCCGCGACGGCGCGGCCGGTGCTGAGGGCAGGGGACGACCGGGCACCGGCACGGGATCGGACGGGACGGCGCCGACACGCAGGCGCCGCGGGGACTCCGGGCGGCGGGACGCGCTCGGGGGAGCCGCCGGACGACGACCCCGTGGCGGGCTCGCGACGCGCAGCCGGCGGGAGGCGGCCGTCGGGTCGGGGTTCTCTGAGGTGGTCGTGGTCATGGGGCACTCCGTGTCGGGTAGGGCCGGGCAGGTCGACGTCGGTGGGCGGTCCGTCAGGGCGCGCGGAGCACCTGACCAGGGAGGATGACGTCGGGGTCGTCCCCGATCACGTCGCGGTTGGTCTGGTGCCACGAGGTGACGGCTCGCAGGACGTCGCCGGGGGAGGCGTCGTCCGGGAGCTCGCGGCCGGCGATGTCCCACAGCGTGTCGCCGCGCTTCACGACCACCTCGTGCGCGCCGTCGTCCTGGTGCGACGTGCGCTGGGCGCTGGTGACGGTGGGCGAGACGTCATCGGTGGTCTGGGCCGGCTCAGCGGGCTGCGCCGGTTGGTCCGGCTGTACCGGTTGGTCCGGCTGCGGGGGCTCCGCCGACTCCGCAGGTCCAGCAGGCTCGGCGGGTTCGGCGTCGGGTTCGGGATCGGCGGTCCGGGGAGGTGCGGGCAGCGTCTCGTCGGCCGCTCCGGTCGTGTTCCCGGTCGTCTCCCAGCCGAGCTGCAGCACGACGGCCGGCGTGGTCTCGGGCACGGGCGGCTCGTCGGCGAGCGCGGCGCTGGGCGCGAGCGCGAGACCCGCACCCACCCCTGCCCCGACGGCTCCCCGGGCGAGGCGGCGGACGATCGCCGGCGCCCACCGGCCCACGATCGTCTCGGCGGTGCGGTCGGAGCGACCCCGCCGGACGGCGGCGACCCCCGCGAGCGCGGCGAGGACGCTCAGGAGCATCCATGCGGCGCCGGCGGTCCCGCCGGTCAGGACCAGCAGCTCGACCCACGTCTCGACGCGCGCGGAGCGCACGGCGTCGGCGTCGGTCGGCACGACTGCACGGAGCCGCAGGGCCAGCAGGAGCAGGGCACCCACGGACGCGACGAGCACGGCGAGGAGCCCCGCCATGCTGCGTGCCGGTCGTGGCGTCGTCGTCGCACGTCCCATCTGCGACCTCCATCGGGTCTTCGTTGATGCGTGTTGGTATCAGTTGATGATGTCTGATGGTGGATATTGAAGCGTAGTGTGGCTCTCCTGTCCAGGGCACGGCATCCTGGGCCGCGGCCCGACCCGGGCCGGGAACCGGAAGGAGACGCGGGTGACGCCGTCGGACACCTCGCGCTGGACACTGCTCTTCGCAGACCTGGAGGCGCAGCTCGCGGCCGAGGAGGCCGCCGAGCGAGAGGGAGCCGTCGCCGAGCTGACGCGCGCGGAGCAGGCGTCCGTGCCGCTCGTCGACCGGCTGCGCGCGGCCCGGGGCAGGCCGCTGCGCCTCGACCTGCGCGACGGCGAGTCGCTCGAGGGGCGGCTCGAGCGGGTCGCGGAAGAGTGGGTCCAGGTCGACGCGCGGTCCCCGCGCGGCGGTCGGTGGCAGCACGTCGTGCCGTTGTCCGCGGTCGTGGGCATCGCGGGCCTGGGGCGTCACGCGGCGCCGTCGGCCGCTCGCACGGACCGGCTGGGCCTGGGCACGGCGCTGCGCGGGCTGCAACGAGACCGTGCGCGCGTGCAGGTCCGCACGACGGCGCACGTCGTGCTCGGCAGGATCGCGCGCGTGGGCGCCGATCACCTCGACGTCGAGGAGCTCGACTCGGCGCGTCCCGCCGTGCGCGTCGTGCCGTTCGCCGCGCTGGTCCGGGTCAGCGAGACCTGAACGGTCCCGGGCGACCGGTCAGAGGTCGCCCGCGTCGATGCGCTGTCGGGTGCGGTCGTACTGCTGCGCGATGTACTCCTCGAGCTTCGCGGTCTCGACCCGCCAGACCTTCTTGGGGCCCACCTGGATGGCGGGCAGCTCGCCGCTGCGGACGAGCGAGTAAGCCTGGGCGGCGGAGATGCTGAGCGTCTCCTGCACCTCGGCGAGGGAGAGGAAGCGGCTGGCCATGGCTCGATCCTCCCACAGGGGTCGTTGTTCGTGCCGGTTGTCCACAGGTGATGCGAGATGCTGTCGCGACGGCGTCTCGTCCCGGATGATGGATCGGGCCACCGGCACCCGTCGGGGATCGCTAGCGTGCGAACCGCCCGACGGACAGACCGCCCGTACCGGACGCAGAGGCGCTTCCGGCCGACTCCGAAGGACCACCGTGAGCAACGAAGCAAACCCCGCCCCGGCCGCACCACGCCTGCGCCGGCCGACGTGGCGGGACCCCCGGCTCGTGATCGGGGTCGTCCTGGTGGCGGTCGCGGTCGCGCTGGGTTCGTGGGTCGTCTCGAACGCCGACCGCACCGCACCGGTCTACGCCGCCGCCGGCACGTTGACGCCCGGTGAGCCCGTCGACGAGTCGCAGCTGCGCGTGGTCGACGTCAACCTCGGGGCCGAGGCGGACCGGTACCTGCGAGCCGACGCCGCCGTCCCGGAGGGCCAGGTGGCCCTGCGCGTCGTCTCCGAGGGCGAGCTGGTCGCCGCCACCGCCGTGGGTGACGCCGCCACCGTCACCGTGCGATCCGTCGCGGTGCCGGTCGGTGCCGGGCTCTCCGAGCGCATCCACGAGGGCGCCGTCGTCGACCTCTGGTTCGTCCCGGCGGCACAGCAGGGCGCCGACGGCGACGCGGGGGAGCCGGAGCCGATCGTGACCGGCGTCGTCGTCGAGCAGGTCGACGCCTCCGAGGGTGGGCTGGTCGTGAGCGACCACGGCACGCTGCACGTCCTGGTGGGCGCCGACGACCTTCCCGCGGTGCTGTCGGCGCTCAGCGCCGAGGGATCGGTGACCGTCGTGCCGGTGGCGGGCGCGTGATGCCCGCCGAGGTCATGGTCCTGTGCGCGGTGAGCGGGCCGTACGAGACCGACGTGGTGCTCGCGCTCGGTGCCCCCGGCGCGGGGACGAGCGTCACGCGGCGCTGCGGGGACCTCGCCGAGCTGCTCGCGGCGGCCGCCGCCGGCGCCGGGACGGTGGCCGTCGTCTCGGCCGACCTCCCGGGCCTCGACCGCGAGGCCGTCGGCCGGCTGCACGGCACGGGGACCCGCGTCGTCGCGATCGCCGATGACGGACCGGCGGAACGCCTCCAGGCGCTCGGGTTCGAAGCGGTGCTCGATGGTGCCGCCGACCCGCGGCTCCTCGACGCGGTCCGTGACACCGCCCGGGTCGACGACCCCCTGGCCACCCACGAGATGGACCTCTCGGCGCTGTCCGGACGCACGCCGGGCGCGCCGGAGCGCCCTGGGGCCGTCGTCGCCGTCTGGGGACCCGTGGGAGCGCCGGGGCGCACGACGACGGCGGTCGAGCTCGCCGCCGAGCTGGCCGGTCTCGGTGGGCACCGCGCCGGGCGTCGCCGACGGCGTCAGGAAGCAGCGCGCCCGCCCGAGGAGTCCGCGCTCCTCGTCGATGCGGACACCTACGGTTCGTGCATCGCCTCCCGGCTCGGTCTGCTCGACGACGCTCCCGGGCTCGCGGCGGTCGCTCGGGCGGCGGGTCACGGCACCCTCGACGTCCCCACGCTGGCACGCCACGCGCCGGTCGTGGAGGGCCGGCTCCGCGTGCTGACCGGCATCACCCGCGCGGCCCGGTGGCCCGAGCTGCCCGCCAGCGCGCTCGAGGTGGTGCTCGAGCGCGCACGGTCGCTGGCTGACTGGACGGTGGTGGACTGCGGACCGCTGGTCGAGGCCGACGAGCTGCTCATGTACGACACGCACGCCCCGCAGCGCAACGGTGCGACGCTCGCCGCGCTCCAGGCCGCAGACGTCGTGGTGGCGGTCGGGGCGGCGGACCCGGTGGGGATCCAGCGCCTGGTGCGAGGGCTCGAGGAGCTCGCCGAGGCCCCCGTGCCGGTCTCCGCCACGCGCGTCGTGGTGGCGAACCGTCTGCGGTCCTCCGCCGTCGGGCCGGACCCGGAGCGAGCGGTCGGCGACGCGCTCGTGCGGTACGCCGGGGTCGCCGAGGCGCACCTGGTGCCGGACGACGGCGCCGCTCTCGACGCGGCGCTGCTCGCCGGGCGGACGCTCGCCGAGCATGCTCCGTCGTCGTCCGCCCGGCAGGCCTTCGCCGGGCTCGCGGCGCTGGTGCGCGAGCGGGTCGGCGCGCCCGCCGCGGCCTGACGCCGGGCTCCGGGCACACTGGGGGCATGCGCCTCTACGTGCCCGCGACCCTCGCCGATCTCGACGCCGTCACGGTGACGACGCGCGTCGGGTGGTGGGACGTGCCGCCCCGGGGCGCGCACGCCGTCACCGCCGCCCTGGTGTCCGCGCTGCCCGACGAGGACGACGAGGCCCGGGAGTACGCCGCGTTCCTCGCGGCGGCGGACGCCTCGCTCATGCTCGTCGCCGGGAGCGCCGACGCCGTGCCGCTGCGCGTGGTCGTCACCGTGGAGGTCCCGGAGCACGCGGTCTCCGACTCGGCGGGCGACGTGCCGCCGTCCGGTGTCGACGTGGGAGAGGTGCCCGGCACGAAGGTCGAGGCGATCCACGTCGACGAACCGGAGGCCGCTGCCGACGTGCGAGCGGTGCTGGCCGCGGTCGACGCGGACGACGACGCGGCGCTGGAGTCGGCGACCGAGCGCGTCGACCAGCGGGACCTGCTCTGGTACCACCCGACCGAGGCGCACCAGGTGCCGCGTCCGTAGGCCCGCCCCCCTCACCCGCCTCGGTCCGGGGTTGTGGGCGCGATTCTTGGGCTCGAAGTCGCCCCAGAAGGGGCGAATCGGGCCAAGAATCGCGCCCACAACAGGACAGTGGGCGTCGGGGGTCTCGCGTCAGCCGAGGTAGACGAGGGCCTTGTCGTGCAGGTGGCCGTTGGTCGCCAGCGCGTTGCCGCCCCAGGGGCCGTCGGCGCCGTCCAGCGAGGTGAACCGGCCCCCGGCCTCGGTGACGATCGGCACCAGAGCGGCCATGTCGTAGAGCTCGAGCTCGGGCTCGGCCGCGACGTCGGCGGCGCCCTCGGCCACCAGCATGTACGACCAGAAGTCGCCGAAGCCCCGCGTCCGCCAGCACTCGCGCGTCAGGTCGAGGAACCCGTTGAGCTTGTCCCGCTCCTCCCAGCCCGCCAGTGAGGAGTACGCGAAGGAGGCGTCGGACAACGACTGCACGCCGGACACGTGCATACGGCTCGCGGCCGCGATGGACTTGCCGGTCCAGGCGCCCGAACCCTTGGCCGCCCACCAGCGCCGGCCCAGCGCCGGGGCCGAGACGAGCCCCATGACGACCTCGTCGCCGTCGGCCAGCGCGATGAGCGTGGCCCACACGGGCACGCCGCGCACGAAGTTCTTGGTCCCGTCGATCGGGTCGATGATCCAGCGCCGCGCCCCGCTGCCCGCCTCGCCGAACTCCTCGCCCACGATCGCGTCCCGCGTGCGGGCCCGCGCGAGCTGGGCGCGGATGAACTCCTCGGCGCCCCGGTCGGCGTCCGAGACGGGGGAGTCGTCCGGCTTGGTCTCCACGTGCAGGTCCACCGCCTTGAACCGCGACATCGTCATCGAGTCGACCTGGTCGGCGATCACGTGGGCCAGGCGCAGGTCGTCCTCGTACGTGCGTCCGTGCCCGTGCTGGCTGGAGGTCTGCTGGAAGGTGGCCACGAGTCACACGGTAGCGGTCCGCGAGGCCAGGAGGCGCCGGAACGACGTCAGGCGTGCCGTGCGTGTCGCGCGGGTCGCCTCGTCCGGGGCGTCGGCGGCCCACTCGTCGAGCGCGCAGTCGGGAGCGTCCGCCAGGTGGGTGCAGCCTCGGGGGCACCGGGCCGCGACCTCGTCGAGGTCCTCGAAGGCGGCGAGCAGGTGCCCCGCCTCGACGTGGGCGAGGCCGAAGGAGCGCACGCCCGGGGTGTCGATGACCCAGCCGTCGTGGGCGCGCCCGGTGGTGCCGGCGGCCACGGGCAGCCGGAGCGCGACGGCAGAGGTGGAGGTGTGGCGCCCGCGCCCGGTCACGTCGTTGACCACGCCGGTCGCCCGGTGGGCGTCCGGGACCAGGGCGTTGATGAGGGTCGACTTCCCGACGCCGGAGTGCCCGACCAGCACGGACGTGCGGCCGAGCAGGCGCTCGCGGACGGACTCGACCGCGTCGGGCGCGTCACGCCGGGTCACGACCACCTCGACGCCCAGCGGGGTGTAGAGGTCGCGCAGCTCGTCGGGGGCGGCGAGGTCCGCCTTCGTCAGGCACAGCAGGACGTCCATGCCGGCGTCGTACGCCGCGACGACGCAGCGGTCGATCATGCCGGTGCGCGGCTCGGGCTGGGCGAGCGCGGTGACGACGACGAGCTGGTCGGCGTTGGCGACCACGATCCGCTCGTAGGGGTCGGTGTCGTCCGCGGTCCGGCGCAGCACCGACGTGCGCTCGGTGATGCGGACGATCCGGGCGAGGGTCCCCTCGTCCCCGGAGGTGTCGCCGACGACGTCCACCCGGTCGCCGACGACGGCGCGGGTACGGCTGAGCTCGCGCGCCTTCATGGCGAGGATCTCGCGCTCGTCGGGACCGCCGTCGTCGAGCACGAGGGTGTACCGACCCCGGTCGACGCCGACGACCAGGCCGGTCACGGCGTCGGCGTGCTCGGGTCGCTGCTTGGTGCGTGGCCGAGACCCGTGCTTGGAGGGGCGCGCGTACCGCGCGTGCTCGTCGCGGACCCGGCGGGCCATCAGCCCTGGTCCTCCGCCGGGCGGCCGAGCATGCGCAGCCACATCGCGTCGAAGCCGGGCAGCGTCTTGGCGGTAGTGGCGACGTCCTGGACCTGCAGCCCTGGCACGCGCAGGCCGAGCAGCGCGGCCGACGTCGCCATGCGGTGGTCGGCGTAGGTGCGGAACACGTCGCCGTGCAGGGGGCGCGGGGTGATGACGAGCCCGTCGCGGGTCTCCTCGCAGCGACCGCCGAGGCGCGTGATCTCGGTGGCGAGCGCGGCCAGGCGGTCCGTCTCGTGCCCGCGCAGGTGCGCGATGCCGCGCAGCCGGCTGGGGGAGTCGGCGAGGGCGGCCAGGACGGCGAAGGTCGGGGCGAGCTCGCCACCCGCGTGCAGGTCGACGTCGACGCCGTGGATCTCCCCGGTGCCGGTGATCGTCAGGACGTCGCCGTCCACGGTGGCGGTGCCACCCATCTGCTCCAGCAGGCCGGGGACCATCGCGCCGGGCTGGGTGGTCTGCTCCGGCCATCCCGGCACGCGCACGGTGCCGCCCGCGACGAGGGCGGCGGCGAGGAAGGGGGCGGCGTTGGACAGGTCGGGCTCGACGCGGACGTCGCGCGCGGCGATCGGCCCGGGGGTCACCTGCCAGATGCCGTCGCGGGAGTCGTCCACCTCCACGCCCACGTCGCGCAGGGTCGCGACCGTCATGGCGATGTGCGGCAGGCTCGGCAGGGTGGCGCCGATGTGGCGCAGCACCAGGGGCCGCTCGAACCGCGGCGCGGCGAGCAGCAGCGCGGAGACGAACTGCGAGGAGCCGGAGGCGTCGACGTCGACGGCCCCGCCGGCGACCCGGCCCCGCCCGCGCACGGTGAACGGCAGGTGCGTGGGGAAGTCCGGCCCGGCGCCGGTCACCTGGACGCCGAGGCTGCGCAGCCCCGCGAGCACCGGCAGCATGGGGCGCACCCGCGCCTCGGGGTCGCCGTCGAACCGGACGTCGCCGTCGGCCAGCGCGGCCACGGGCGGCAGGAACCGCATGACGGTCCCGGCGAGGCCGCAGTCGACGTCGGTGTCGCCGGTCAGGGGGCCGGGCGTGACGCGCAGCGTGCTGGCGTGGTCGCCCTCGGTGATGGTGGCGCCCAGGGACCGCAGGGCCCCGATCATCAGGTCGGCGTCGCGCGAACGCAGGGCGCCGCGCAGCGTGCCCTCGCCGTCGGCCAGGGCGGCGAGGACGAGCAGGCGGTTCGTGAGCGACTTGCTGCCCGGCACCTCGACCGTCGCGTCCAGGGGGGCGTCCGCCACCGGGGCGTCCCAGAGCGGTGTGGTCCTGTCGGGCGCAGTCGTCATGGCTTCGAGCCTAGTTGACCCCGCCCGACGCAGGACGTCGCGTCCGAACGTCAGGACACCTTGGCCCGGGCCTTCGCCACGGACGCCTTGGCGTGCTGGGCGGCGGCCTTGGCGTCCTTGGTCGCGGACTCCACGGTGTGCTTCGCCGACCGGGAGGCCGTGGCGCGCGTCTGCCCGATCCGGTAGCCGACGCCCGGGCGGCCCTCGAGGTCGATCCCGGCGATGACGGCGGCGCCGACGGCGCCGAGGTTCCGCACGAACTTCGCCGTCTTCTCCTTGCGCAGCTCACCCTTGGACGTGAAGGGCTCGTTGACGACGGCCAGGGGGGCGCTGAGCGCCGCCAGCGTGAGGGCGGCGGTCCGTGGCGCGCGGCCGACGGCGAGCAGCAGCCCGGCGGCCACGGTGACGGCCCCGTGGGCGCGCACCAGCAGCGACACCTGGGTGTCGTCGAGCCGGTCGACCCCGAGGGTCTGGGTCACGCGGTCGGCGCCCTCGCGCGCGGCCGGCGTGTGCTCGGCCGGGTGCAGCGCGGCAGAGAGCCCGTCGTACACGAACGGGGCGGCCAGCAGGGGGCGGGCGAGTCGTCGCAGCAGCATGGGTTCACTCTGGCAGAGGCCGCGGATGCATGCGCGGCGACGGTGGTGGCGTGTCGGGACCGCCGTCCGTTCAACCCGACGAGGGCTCGTCCCACCAGGCAGGGTGGGAGCGCGGGGGCTGTCGGGTCCCGAGGCCGTCGCGCCGGACGGTGCGGCCGAGCATGGCGACCCAGGTGGCGAGGAGGAGGGCGACGAGGAGGAGCAGCAGAAGGTTCATGGCAGTAAGTCTTCGCTCGTCTACTTCCAGCCACCAGTGGCAGACATGTCAATGAGCGTCGACTTCCAGCCAACCTCGTGGCAGCATGGCAGGCATGATCCATAAGGTCGCCGCCGTCGTGGTCCCCGGGGTCGCCCCGTTCGAGCTCGGCATCGCCTACGAGGTCTTCGGGATCGACCGGCGCTCCACGGGCGGGCCGACGTTCGACTTCACGCTCTGCACCCCGGAGCCCGGGATGATCCCGACCAAGGGCGGCTTCCCCGTCGGCGTCGAGGCCGGGCTGGACGCCACCGCCGACGCCGACGTCGTCGTCGTGGTCGCCTACGACGTCATCTCCGACGACGGCCGGATCGACGTCCCACCCGCCTACCTCGAGGCCGTCCGCGACGCCCACGCCCGCGGCGCCTGGATCCTCTCGCTGTGCTCCGGCGCGTTCGTGCTCGCCGCGGCGGGGCTCCTCGACGGCCGTCGCTGCACCACCCACTGGATGTTCTCGGACCGGCTCGCCGCGGTCGCACCCCGGGCCGAGGTCGACCCGGACGTGCTCTACGTCGACGACGGCCGCGTCATCACCAGCGCCGGGACCGCCGCCGGCATCGACGCCGCGCTGCACCTCGTGCGCACCGAGCTGGGCGGGGAGGCGGCGCGGTCCGTCGCCCGCCGGATGGTCGTCCCGCCCCAGCGCGACGGCGGCCAGGCGCAGTACGTCGTCGACCCGCTGCCCTGCGAGGCCGACTCCCTCTCCGACCTGCTCGCCTGGATGCGCGAGAACCTGGCCGAACCGCACACCGTCGCCGCCCTGGCGCGCCGTGCCGTGCTCTCCGAGCGCACGTTCGCGCGGCGGTTCCGCGACGAGACCGGCACCACGCCCGGCGCCTGGCTCACGCGCCAGCGCGTCGCCCGCGCGCAAGAGCTCCTCGAGTCCACCGAGGCGTCGGTGGACGAGGTCGCCCGCCTCGTGGGCTTCGGCAGCGCCCCCGTCATGCGGCACCACTTCGCCCGTCGGCTGGGCACCAGCCCCGTCGCCTACCGGCGGCGCTTCGCGGCGGTCGCGTCATGATCCGCGAGGCGCCGGGAATGGGACCGGACCTCGGGTCGTTGCACCCATCGTGGCCACGCTTGCACCAGAACGACCGGCCGCCGTCGCGCCGGCTGAACTAGGCTCGACGGTGATGACCGACGAGACCGAGCGCACAGCAGGTGCGCACCCGACCGCGGACGAGATCGGCGAGGACACCGAACGCGCCCCGGAGGAGACGACGGCGGACCGCGCCGCGCGCTTCGAGCGTGACGCGTTGCAGTACCTCGACCAGCTCTACTCGGCCGCCCTGCGCATGACGCGCAACCCTGCCGATGCCGAGGACCTCGTGCAGGAGACGTTCGCGAAGGCCTTCGCGGCGTTCCACCAGTACAAGCCCGGGACGAACCTCAAGGCCTGGCTGTACCGCATCCTCACGAACACCTTCATCAACAACTACCGCAAGAAGCAACGACAGCCCCAGCAGTCGCAGACGGAGGACATCGAGGACTGGCAGATCGCGCGAGCCGCGACGCACACCTCGCAGGGGCTGCGCTCGGCAGAGGTGGAGGCGCTCGACCGCCTCCCCGACTCCGACGTGAAGCGGGCGCTCGCCGAGCTGCCCGAGGACCGCCGCATGGTCGTGTACTACGCCGACGTCGAGGGCTTCCCGTACAAGGAGATCGCCGAGATCATGGGGACACCGATCGGGACGGTGATGTCCCGGCTGCACCGTGGACGACGCCAGCTGCGCGAGCTGCTCGCCGACTACGCCGCGGACCGGGGCCTGGCAGCAGCACGCGGAGGGAAGTCATGAACGCCGACATCACGCCGGTCCCGCACGAGCCCGCGGAGGGCGAGAGCGACTGTCAGCACATCCTCACGCACCTGTACGAGTACCTCGACTCCGAGATGACGCCGGACGACGAGCACCGCATGCGCGCCCACGTGGCGCACTGCTCGCCGTGCCTGGCCGAGCTCAGCCTCGAGGAGCTCGTCAAGAAGCTGGTCAAGCGGTCGTGCGCCGAGCGGGCCCCCGCGGAGCTGCGCGTGCGCATCCATGAGCAGATCACGGTCATGGCAGTGGCTGACTGACCCTGCCGCGTCCGGCGGACCGCCGGACGCGGCAGGGGACGACGAAGGGCCGGACCCCCGTGGGGTCCGGCCCTTCCGTTCGGCTCAGGCCCGGCGGCTCAGGCGTTGGGGCGCTTGCCGTGGTTGGCGGCCTTGCTCTTGCGGCCGCGCCGCTTGCTTCCGCGCTTGCTCATGGCTGTCTCCTCGGGAGAAGGTTGACGGGGGGTCGCTCCATGATCCCACACGGGCGGTCGCCATCGCGGCGCCCTGGCGGTCCGGCACCACGGAGGCACCATGAGCAACGAGTCCTGGGCGGTCGCCGCCCCGCAGACCCTCGACGTGGGCAGGGTCGTCGCGGCGTCCCTGCGGATGCAGGGCGGCCGGGTGGACGTCGTCGTGGACCCCGCCGCCGGACGGACCGTCCTGGAGATCGTCGAGGTCGGCAAGAAGCCCTTGCAGGTGGTGCGCGAGGGCGACCGGCTCCGGGTGGCCTACGAACGGTCGCGGGTCGAGGCGTTCGTCGCGCGGGTCAAGTCCCTGGGAGACTCCGAGCGCGCCGTCGTGCGGCTCGTCGTGCCGCCGGGTGTCAGCGTCGACGTCGGCACCGCGGAGGCCGACATCGACGTCCGCGGCACCACCGGGACCGTCGTCAAGTCCGTCACGGGCGCGATCCGGACCAGCGACACGAGCGGCTCGCTCTACCTCAGGTCCGTGTCGGGCGACGTCGCGGCCTCGGGCCACACCGGTGACGTCTCGGCGCAGGTCGTCTCCGGGGCGCTCGCGGTCGACGGCGCCCTGGGCCGGGTCTCGGCCAGCACCGTCTCCGGGGCGGTGGCGGTCACCGCGACCGGGACCGCGCCGATGGTGACGGCCAAGACCGTCTCGGGCGACGTGGCGCTGCGGCTCGATCCGGACGTCGAGGTCAGCCTCAAGGTACGTGGAGCGGCCGGGCAGGTGGTGCTCGACGGCGAGGTGCAGCCCTCGACGGCGCGGACCCTCGCCGTCGACCGCTCCGCGACGGGCGAGGGGAACGTCGCCTACCTGACGGCGAACGTCACCTCCGCGCGCGTCATCGTCTCGCGCGGCTGACGGTCACGAGCCGTCGGCGTCGTTCGGCAGTCCCAGCCAGGCGTGCCACCCCGTGTGCAGCACGAGCCACGCCATGAGCCCGTAGCCGGCCTGGCCGGGATAGGTCGCCCCCGTCGTCGCGAGATCGGCCAGCCACTGCTCGTGCTGGGCGAGCGGTGTGTACGTGTCCACGTAGGGCACGCGGCGCCGGTTCGCGACGTCCGCGAACGCCGCCGAGAGCTCGGCGATGCGGTCGCCGTCCTCGGGACGTCCGGGCGGGGGCCCGACGACGAACGTCGCCAGCCGGCGGTTGTCGGCCACGTCGAGGATGTTCGCCAGGTTCAGCCGCGACCGCGCCACGGAGAGGTCGGCGTCCAGGTCGTGCCGGCCCAGCGCGACCACGAGGCGGTTGTCGTGGGTCGACTCAGGGCCGAAGCGGGACTCCGTCTCGGACTCCCAGCGCGCGCCGAGGGCCGACGTCGTCTCCCCGGGCACGGCGAGGACGAACGACATCGCCGGCCGGTCGAACCTGGTCCGCGCGAGCACCCGGCCCGTCCAGCCCAGGGCACGGGCGTCCCCGACGCCCACGCCGAGCTCGTCGCCCACCACACAGATGCGCACCTCGCGCTCCGTCACGAACCTTCACCACCCTGCTGTTCCCGTTGGCGCCGCCATTGTTCCGTGCTCGGACGCGGCACCGCATGATCCCACGCCGTCCGGTAGCGCGTCCTGGCGGCCCGCTCGACCACCCGGGTCGCGCCCGCCAGGACGAGGGAGAGCCCTGCGTCCACGCTGATACCCCCCGGGCACCGCTCAGCGCAGCGTCGCACCCCAGCGCACGGTGTGCGAGTCGCCGGGGGACAGGCGCACCAGCCGGTCACCGGTGTTGAAGGCGTCGGCGTAGCAGCTCATCGGCTCGGCGGCGAGGCCCAGCCGGCGGTGCCCGGCGATGTGGTCCGCGGAGCACACCTGCCAGCAGTCCATCGAGTCGTCCATCCAGACCGCGGGGGTCCGGCCGTCGGGGCAGCCGAGGAGGCACCACGAGAGGCCGTCGGCGTCGCGCGTCGCGCCGACCCAGGCGTCGTCGAGGTCCAGGCCCGCGAGGGAACGGGTCTCGCGCAGGTCGTGGTCCCCGGTGACGGGCTCGACGCCGGTGGGCAGCAGGCGCTCGTCGACGCGCACGTGCTCGGTGGCATCCAACCGGACGGTGCACATGTCGAGGTCGGCGCCGCCGGGGGACAGCCACGGGTGGAAGCCCACGCCGTAGGGCGCGGTGCCGCTGCCGACGTTGCGGGTCGTCACGCGCACCTCCAGGCCGTGCTCGGCGTCGAGGGAGTACCGGACCTGGCTCGTGAGCTGGAACGGCCAGCCCTTCTGGGCCGGCAGGGCGAGCTCGAGCGTCACCGAGTCCTCGGACACCTCGACGGGGGTCCAGCGGTACCAGCAGCCGAGCCCGTGCAGAGCCGTGCCACGGTCCGGCTCGCTCACCGCGAGCTGGTGGGTCGCGCCGTCGGCCTGGTAGCGGCCGTCCCGGAGGCGGTTGGGCCAGGGCAGCAGCACGGCGGCGTTGAAGACGGGCGCCGGTTCCGCCTCGTCGAACGGGACGAAGACGTCGCGCCCGCCCACCGTGTACTCCCGGACCATGGCGCCGACCTCGGTGATCGTGGCGGCGTGCGTCCCGGCGGTGAGGCGGTACTGGGTGCCCGACGGCGCCTCGGGCGCAGCGGGGTTCGAGGTCGTGTTCACGGTCACACCGTAGTCGCCGCGCCGATGGGCCCACGTCCGCGTACCGTGTGGTGGTCACTTCAGAGGGGAATTCACATGGATCAGCGGGTACTCGGCCGGACCGGACGGATGGTGTCGGTGGTCGGCCTGGGAACCTGGCAGCTCGGCGCGGACTGGGGCGAGGTCGGCGACGACGAGTCGCGGGCCGTGCTCGAGGCGTCGCTGGAGGCCGGGGTCAGCTTCTACGACACCGCCGACGTGTACGGCGACGGCCGGAGCGAACAGGCGCTGGGGCGGTTCCTCGCGGACCATCCTGGCGAGGGCATCACCGTGGCGACCAAGATGGGCCGTCGAGCGGACCAGGTGCCGGAGAACTACGTGCTGCCGAACTTTCGCGAGTGGACCGACCGGTCGCGGCGGAACCTGGGTGTCGACCGGCTGGACCTGGTGCAGCTGCACTGCCCGCCGACGGCCGTCTACTCCGACGACGAGGTGTACGACGCGCTCGACACCCTGGTCGAGGAGCAGGCGATCGCGGCCTACGGCGTCTCCGTGGAGACGGTCGACGAGGCGCTGACCGCCATCGCCCGTCCCGGCGTCGCGACCGTGCAGATCATCCTCAACGCGTTCCGGCACAAGCCGCTCGAGGACGTCCTGCCGGCGGCCTCCGAGGCGGGCGTCGGGATCATCGCCCGGGTGCCGCTCGCCTCCGGACTGCTCTCCGGGCGCTACACGAAGGACACGACGTTCGCGGAGAACGACCACCGCACGTTCAACCGGTCCGGCGAGGCCTTCGACGTCGGTGAGACGTTCTCCGGCGTGCCGTTCGAGGCGGGCGTCGAGGCGGCGCAGCGGTTCTCGGCCCTGGTCGCGTCGGCCCTGCAGCAGGACCTGACGCCCGCCCAGGCCGCGCTCGCGTGGGTGTGGCAGCGTGCGGGCGTCTCGACCGTGATCCCTGGGGCGCGCAACCCGGAGCAGGCACGCCTCAACGCGGCCGCGGGCGACGCCGACGTGCTGGGACCGCTCTTCGTCTCCGGCGTGCGGGAGCTCTACGACGAGCTGATCAGCGAGCACGTCCACGACCGGTGGTAGACCACCGTCGCTGACGACGAGAGGCCCCGGTCACGCGCTCGGCGTGACCGGGGCCTCTCGTCGTGCGGGCCTCAGCGGGTGAAGACCTCGTCGAGCAGCACCGTCTGCTCCTCCTTGTGGCGCTTGGCCGTGCCGGCGGCGGTGGAGGCGGACGCCGGGCGGGAGATCACGTCGACGCGCGGCATGTCCTCCGGGAGGGCCAGGTGGAGGTACCACCACGCGCCCTGGTTGCGGGGCTCGTCCTGGACCCACACGACCTCGGCGCCCGGGTACTTCGCGAGCTCGTCCCGCAGCTGCTCCTCCGGGAACGGGTAGAGCTGCTCGAGCCGGATGATGGCGGTCGCCTCGTCCCCCCGTCGCTCGCGCTCGGCGACGAGGTCGTAGTAGACGCGCCCGGTGCAGAGCACCACGCGCTCGACGGCCGACGGCCGGATCGTGCCCGCGGCGACGGCCACGTCGCCCAGCACCGCCTCGAACGTGCCGGTGGTGAAAGCCTCGACGTCCGAGGCCGCGGCCTTCAGCCGCAGCAGCTGCTTCGGCGTCAGGACCACCAGCGGGCGGCGGGGCCGGTCGTAGGCCTGCTTGCGCAGCAGGTGGAAGTACGAGGCCGGCGTCGACGGCTGGGCGATCGTCATGTTGTTCTCCGCGGCGAGCTGCAGGAACCGCTCGATCCGCGCCGAGGAGTGGTCCGGGCCCTGCCCCTCGTAGCCGTGGGGCAGCAGCATGACGACCGACGAGTTCTGCGCCCACTTCTGCTCGGCGGACGAGATGAACTCGTCGATCACCGTCTGGGCACCGTTGACGAAGTCGCCGAACTGTGCCTCCCAGAGCACCAGGGCGTCAGGGCGCTCGACGGAGTAGCCGTACTCGAAGCCGAGCGCGGCGTACTCGCTGAGCGAGGAGTCGTAGACCCAGAACTTGGCCTGGTCGCCCGACAGGTACAGCAGCGGCGTCCACTCGGCCCCGGTGTTGCGGTCGTGCAGGACGGCGTGCCGCTGGACGAAGGTGCCACGGCGCGAGTCCTGCCCGGCCAGCCGGACCGGCGTGCCCTCGATGAGCAGCGAGCCGAAGGCGAGGAGCTCGCCGAAGCCCCAGTCGATGCCACCCTCCTTGGACATGAGCTGACGCTTCTCCAGCATCTTCGCCAGCTTGGGGTGGATGCTGAAGCCCTCGGGCGGCGAGACGTGGACGTCGCCCACGCGCTCCAGCACCGAGTGGGGGACCGACGTCTTCCAGCCGACCATCGTCCCGGCGTCCTCGCGCTGGGACTCCGGCCGCTCCAGACCGGCGACCTCCTCGGCACCGTCGGGCGCCGTGTACCCGCTGCCCTTGGTCTCGGTGAAGACCCGCTCGAGCTGCGCCTGGTAGTCCTTGAGCGCCTGCTCCGCCTCCTCGACCGTGATGTCACCGCGGGCCACGAGGTTCTTCGTGTAGAGCTTGCGGACCGACTGCTTCGCCTCGATGAGGTTGTACATCAGCGGCTGGGTCATCGACGGGTCGTCACCCTCGTTGTGCCCGCGGCGGCGGTAGCACACGAGGTCGATGATGACGTCGCGGTCGAACTGCTCGCGGTAGGCGAAGGCGAGCTCGGCCACGCGGACGCAGGCCTCCGGGTCGTCGCCGTTCACGTGCAGCACCGGGACCTGGTAGCCCTTGGCGACGTCCGTGGAGTAGGTCGTCGAGCGCGACGACGTCGGCCCGGTGGTGAACCCGACCTGGTTGTTGATGACCACGTGGATGGTGCCGCCGGTGCGGTAGCCGCGCAGCTGGGCGAGGTTCAGCACCTCCGGCACGACACCCTGGCCCGCGAACGCCGCGTCACCGTGCACCAGGATCGGGAGCACGGAGAAGCCGTCGCCACCGAGGTCGATGCGGTCCTGCTTGGCGCGCACGATGCCCTCGAGCACCGGGTCCACCGCCTCCAGGTGGGACGGGTTGGCCGCGAGGTAGACCTTGGTGGTGGCACCGGACTCCGCGGTGAACGTGCCCTCGGTGCCGAGGTGGTACTTGACGTCGCCGGAGCCCTGGACGGACTTCGGGTCGATCTGCCCCTCGAACTCCTTGAAGATCTGCCCGTAGCTCTTGCCGGCGATGTTCGCCAGGACGTTGAGGCGCCCGCGGTGGGCCATGCCGATGCCGACCTCGTCGAGGCCGTTCTCGGCCGACTTCGACAGGATCGCGTCGAGCAGCGGGATGACGGACTCGCCGCCCTCCAGCGAGAAGCGCTTCTGCCCGACGTACTTGGTCGCCAGGAACGTCTCGAACGCCTCGGCGGAGTTGAGTCGGCGCAGGATGCGCAGCTGGTCCTCGCGCGGCGTCCGTGCGTAGCCGTGCTCGAGGCGGTCCTGCAGCCACTTGCGCTGGGCAGGGTCGGCGATGTGCATGTACTCGATGCCGATCGAGCGGCAGTACGAGTCGCGCAGCAGCCCGAGGGTGTCGCGGAGCGTGGCCTTGGGCGTCCCGCCGAACCCACCGGTGGGGAAGACCCGGTCGAGGTCCCACAGCGTCAGCCCGTGGTTCTGGATGTCCAGGTCGTGGTGCTTGCGCTGGCGGTAGGCGAGCGGGTCCGTGTCCGCCATGAGATGACCGCGCGAGCGGTAGGAGTGGATGAGCTCGGCGATCTTGGCCGGCTTCGCCGCCTCCACCTCGGCGTCGACGGTGTTGTCGCGCACCCAGCGCACGGGCTCGTACGGCACGCGCAGCGCAGCGAAGACGCGGTCGTAGAACCCGTCCAGGCCGAGCAGCTTGCCGCTGAGGATCTTGAGGAACTCGCCGGACTGCGCACCCTGGATGATGCGGTGGTCGTAGGTCGACGTGATCGTCATGACCTTGGACACCCCGAGTCGGGCGAGCCGTTCCTCGGAGGCACCCGCGAACTCGGCGGGGTAGTCCATGGCCCCGACGCCGAGGATGGTTCCCTGGCCCTTCATGAGGCGGGGGACGGAGTGGACCGTGCCGATGCCGCCCGGGTTGGTCAGCGAGATGGTCGTGCCGGCGAAGTCGTCCATGCCGAGCTTGCCCCCGCGGGCCTTGCGCACGAGCTCCTCGTAGGCGGCCCAGAAGCCGGCGAAGTCCATCTCCTCCGCCTTCTTGATGCTGGGCACGAGGAGCTGGCGGGTGCCGTCGGGCTTGGCCAGGTCGATCGCCAGGCCGAAGCCGACGTGCGCCGGCTGCACGATGTGCGGCTTGCCGTCCGTCTCCTCGTAGTGGGCGTTCATGACCGGCATGTCGGCCAGCGCCTCGACCAGCGCGAAGCCGATGAGGTGGGTGAAGGAGATCTTGCCGCCGCGACCGCGCTTGAGGTGGTTGTTGATGACGATGCGGTTGTCGACCATCAGCTTGGCGGGCACCGCGCGCACCGACGTCGCCGTCGGGACCGCGATGGACGCCTCCATGTTGGTCACGACCCGGGCCGCCGGTCCGCGGAGCTTCTGGACGTCGTCCGTGGCCTCGCCGTCCTCGTCCTTGGGCGTGGACCGGGCGACCTCGGCGTACGGCGCGGTCGACGGCAGCGCCTCGGCGACCGGCGCGGCGGCGGCGGAGACCTCCGGGTCGGCCGGCACGGGGGCGGGCTCGGATGCCTGCGACGCCTCGGCGGCCGCGGTGCCCGAGGCGGGGGTCGACGCGGTGGCCTCGCCCTCGGCCGGCTGCTTCCGGGCCGGCTCCGAGGTGGTCTGCTCGGCCGGTGCGGCCTTCTTCTCGCCCGTGCTCGCGGCACCGTCGGACGAGTCGTCCGGCGTGTAGTCCGCGAAGAAGTCCCACCACGCGGGATCGACCGCGTTCTTGTCCTTCAGGTACTGCTCGTAGAGCTCGTCCACGAGCCACTCGTTCGCTCCGAACGACGCACTACCGGCGTTGATCGACTCTGACCCAGCCTTTGGGGACACCACGCCCGGATCGCCCACTTTCCCGTATTGCTTGGTTGAATGCTTTGGTTGCACTGCTCGGTCGAACTACGTGCTCGAACTGCTTGCTCGAACTGCTTGCTCGGACTGCGCACCCGTTCTCGGGCCCCTCCAGCCTATGCCCTCGCCCGCTTGTTCGGAGCGGTGGCGGCGGCGGCACGACGCGGTTCGTGGGCCGTCTCTCACCGCCGAGTGGTGTCGGGGTAATAGGGCAGGAAAGCGATGGCAGCAGTTGCGTCGCCAGCGTCATGCAAGGCTCACGGAGAACAGCACAAGACCATGCAGTGTGATGGATCTCACGCGTTCAGGCGGCGGATTCCGTTGTCACTCCCGGAGCCGGTCGGGCGACGGCCGGAAGAGTGACGCGCATGGTCGCGCCCGGCTCCGTGTCCGCCACGGCGACATGACCCCCGTGCAGGTCGACGGCCCATCGCACGATCGCCAGGCCGATGCCGGTGCCGCCGCTCGCGCTGGGCTGGGGCCGGGCATCCGTCGTGCCGCGCGCGAACCGCTCGAAGACCCGGTTGCGGTCCTCGGCGGGGATGCCGGGGCCCTCGTCGCCCACCTCGATGACGACGTCGTCGCCCTGCGGGTAGGCGTCCAGCCGCACCGTGGCCCCGTGCGGGGAGTGCCGGATCGCGTTCTGGAGCAGGTTGGTGACCACCTGGCGCAGCCGCTCGACGTCCGCCTCCAGGGGCAGGTCCTCGGGCGTGACGTCCACGACGTAGGTGAGTCCCTTGGCGGCGTCGACCATCGACATGGCCTCGGCGCACTCCTCGAGGAAGTCGCCCACCGAGAACCGGGTGAGCATCAGCGCCGACGCGCCGGCCTCCACGCGGGAGAGGTCCAGCAGGTAGGTCACGAGCCGGCTGAGCCGCTCGGTCTGCTCCAGGGAGAGCTCGAGGGACGACGGCGTCGGCTCGGTGACGCCGTCGACCATGTTCTCGAGCTGGGCCTGCAGCGCGGCGACCGGCGTGCGCAGCTCGTGGGACACGTTCGCGATGAGGTCGCGGCGCATACGGTCGGAGGCCTCCAGGTCCCGCGCCATGGTGTTGAACGCCTCGGCGAGCTGACCGACCTCGTCCTGGCTCGTCGAGCGCACGCGGATGGAGTAGTCGCCGTCGGCCATCGTCTGCGCGGCGGCCGTCATCTGCCGCAGCGGCGACGTCATGCCGCGGGCGAGGACCTGGGTGAGCACCAGCGAGACGATGATCGCCAGCGGGAACGTGCGGCTGGGCCCGAGCTCGTTGCGCAGACCCACCCAGGTGATGACCACGGCGACGGTCACGCTCGCGACGACGAGGAGCCCGAGCTTGACCTTCAGGGAGTGGACGGGGTCCAGCGGTCGGACGTCCGGCAGCCGGTGGTCCCGCCACCGCGCATGGTCGTCGTCGCGCACGACGCCCACGTCAGCCCGCCGGGGGCTCGAACGCGTAGCCCACCCCGTGCACGGTACGGATCAGGTCGGGCCCGAGCTTGCGGCGCAGCGCCTTGATGTGCGAGTCGACGGTCCGCGTCCCGCTCGCGTCGGCCCAGTCCCAGACCTCGGCGAGGAGCTTCTCGCGGGTCTGGACGGTCTTCGGTGCGCTCGCGAGCATCACGAGCAGCTCGAACTCCGTCGGGGTCAGGTGGACCTCGTCGCCCGCACGGTGCACCCGGCGCTGGGCCCGGTCGATCGTGACGTCCCCGGCGACGAGCGGCGGGTCGGCGGGCGCGGCGGCGGCGGCCTGCGCGGCCCGCTCCACCCGGCGCAGCAGCGCCTTGACGCGGGCGACCAGCTCGCGCATGGAGAACGGCTTGGTCATGTAGTCGTCGGCGCCGACACCGAGACCGATCAGCATGTCGGTCTCGTCGTCGCGAGCGGTCAGCATGAGGATCGGTGTCGGGTGGTCCGCCTGGATGCGGCGGCACACCTCCAGGCCGTCGAGGCCGGGGAGCATGACGTCGAGCACCACGGCGTCGGGGTGGAGCCGTGCGGCGGCGTCGACGCCGGAGATCCCGTCCCGAGCGACCTCGACCCGCCACCCTTCTGCCGAGAGGCGTTGGGCGATCGCCGTCGCGATCGCCGGCTCGTCCTCGACGACGAGGACCGTGGCATTCTGCTGGCCCTGTCCCGGGTTGGTCGCACTGGTGGTCATAGGCCCATCTTGCACTCAGAACCTGGGTGTTCGCTGGGGATGCGCTGGCGTGGCGGCGGGACGGGACGCTGCGCCGACTCCGGGTTAGCATCGTTGCCACGATGGATGACAGTCGATATCCCGGCCCGCGAGGCCTGCCGTGCTGACCGAGACGATCATGATCACCGTCGGCGTCCTGCTCACCGCAGGGACCGCGATCTTCGTGGCGAGCGAGTTCTCGCTCGTGACGCTGGACCCCGCGGTCCTCGGCAGCGACGACGAGGAGGGCGACAGTCCACCGCCCGGCCGGAAGGTCCCCGATCGTCGGGACCGCATCGTCCGGGCCGGGCTCAAGCACCTGTCCACGGAGCTCAGCTCCGCGCAGGTGGGCATCACCGTCACCACCGTCCTCCTCGGCTACACCGCGCAGCCGGCCCTGCTGAGCCTGTTCGGTGCCGGGCTCGCCGCGACGCCACTGGGGACCGCCGTGTCCGGGGTCCTGGCCGCTGTCCTCGCGCTGCTGGTCGTCAACGCGTTCTCGATGCTCTTCGGCGAGCTGATCCCGAAGAACTTCGCCCTCTCCGCGCCGCACGCCACCGCGCGGACCGCCGTCCCGTTGCAACGGGTCTTCACGATCGTGTTCGGCCCGCTCATCGCGGTGCTGAACGGCTCGGCGAACGCCATCCTGCGCCGGCTCGGGATCGAGCCGCGCGAGGAGCTGTCCGGTGCACGGTCCGCGACCGAGCTCCTGTCGCTCGTGCGGCGGTCGGCGCAGGAGGGCACCCTCGAGGAGGGCACCGCCACCCTGCTGGCCAACTCGCTGGAGCTCGAGGGCCTCGTCGCGCGTGACGTGATGACGGACCGCACCCGGATGTCCGTCGTCCGGCGCGGGACGAGCGCTGCCGAGGTCGTCGCCCTGGCCCACCGGACCGGGCACTCCCGGTTCCCCGTCATCGGTGACGACCGCGACGACATCGTCGGCCTGGTGCACCTGCGCCGGGCCGTCGGGGTCCCGTACGCCAAGCGGGACGAGGTACCCGCCGGCGCGCTGATGGTCGACGCCCCGCGGGTGCCGGACACGGTCAACCTGGGCCCGCTGCTCGTCGAGCTGCGCGGGCTCGGGCTGCAGATGGCGGTCGTGGTGGACGAGTACGGGGGGACGTCGGGCGTCGTGACCCTGGAGGACGTCGTCGAGGAGCTGGTGGGCGACGTCGCGGACGAGCACGACCGGCGCCGCGGCGGGACGGCGCGCGCGGCGGACGGTTCCTGGATCGTGCCGGGCGTCCTCCGGCCGGACGAGCTGGTCGAGACGACGGGCCTGCGAGTCCCGGAGGGCTCCTCCTACGAGACGTTGGGCGGGCTCGTCATGGCCCACCTCGGCCGACTCCCGGAGGTCGGTGACAGCATCGAGGTCGACGACGTGAGCCTTCGCGTCGAGCTGGTCGACGGCCGTCGCATCGAGCGCCTGCGCGTCCGGGGGGTGGCCCGATGAGCACGGGGACCGCACTCCTGATCGGGCTGCTGCTGCTCGTCGCCAACGCCTTCTTCGTCGGGGCGGAGTTCGCCGTCCTGTCCGTGCGTCGCAGCACGATCGAGCCGCGGGCCGAGGCGGGGGAGAAGCGGGCGCAGATCGTGCTGTGGGCGATGGAGCACGTCTCGCTCATGCTCGCGTGCGCCCAGCTCGGGATCACCGTGTGCTCGACGGGGCTCGGGATCATCGCCGAGCCCGCGCTGGCGCACCTCCTGGAAGGGCCGTTCGCGGCCCTCGGCATCCCGGAGCAGCTCGTGCACCCGGTGGCGCTCGTCATCGCGCTCAGCATCGTGGTGTACCTGCACGTGGTGCTGGGTGAGATGGTGCCCAAGAACCTCGCCGTCAGCGGCCCGGAGACGGCGGCGCTGTGGTTCGCGCCGCCCCTGGTGCTGGTCGCCCGGGTGCTGCGGCCGATCATCGTGGCGCTCAACTGGGTGGCCAACCACGTGATACGCCTCCTCGGGGTCGAGCCCAAGGACGAGGTGGCCTCGGCGTTCACCGCCGAGGAGGTCCAGTCGATCGTCGAGCACTCGCGTGCCGAGGGCGTCCTCGCCGACGAGCAGGGCCTGCTCTCGGGGGCGTTCGAGTTCTCCTCGCGCACGGCGCGGGACGTCATGGTGCCGCTCGACTCGCTCGTCACGGTGACGCCGGGGGCGACGCCGGACGACGTCGAGCACCTCGTCTCACGTACGGGCTTCAGCCGCTTCCCGGTGGTCGACGCACCGGACGAGGGCGTGCCGGGGGCCCTGGTGGGCTACCTCCACCTCAAGGACGTGCTCTACGCGACCAACGGCGACCGGGACCGGCCCGTGCCCGCGTGGCGGGTCCGCGCCACGGCGCAGGTCGGCCCGGACGACGAGGTCGAGGACGCGCTGCGGGCCATGCAGCGATCAGGTGCGCACCTCGCCCGGGTGGAGGACGGGCCGCGCACTGTCGGCGTCGTCTTCCTCGAGGACATCCTCGAGGAACTTGTCGGCGAGGTCCGCGACGCGATGCAGCGGCTGCGGTGAACAGGTCTTGAACAAGGAGGACTTGGCGGTGGGCCACGTCACGGCTAAGGTGCGTGACGGATCGACCACGGCGTCGGCGTGAGCTCGCCGTCGTCGGTCCGTGAGGACGTGAGACCAACAGCTCGAGAGGGTGTCGCACGGGCGCGGCACGAGAGGCACGGAGGTGGCGTGGACACGACGTCTCAGGGCGACGGCCCCGTTCCGCGCTCCCGGCGTGAGATCCGGGAGGCGGCCGAGGGGCGCTCCGGACGCCCTCCTCGCCGTCGGACGTCGAGCGCGCCGAAGAGCCGCGGCAGAGGTGCGCACGCCGCGCCGACGGGGCACACGTGGGTCACGCGCGCCACGGTCCTCGGATCCCTCGCGGCCGCCACCATCGCCGTACCGCTGACCGGCACGGCGGATGCGGACGAGCGTTCGCCCTTCGACCTGGACACGGCGCCCACCGGGCCCTCGACGCTGTCGTTGCTGCAGTCGGGTGCGAAGACGCCCGGGACGGCGGCCGCGATCGCGGCGGCGCCTCGCGAGCGGAGCGTCGCGGCCGCCGCCAGCCGGACCACCGAGCGTGACCCGCTGCCGGACTGCGACGCCGGCACCCAGGTCGAGGGCTCCAACGGCCAGCTCACCGACCACTCCCTGTGCGACCTGTGGCAGAGCGGTGAGCAGCTGCGCCCGGACGCGGCGGTCTCGCTCAGCGCGCTCAACGAGGCGTTCCGGGCGCGGTTCGGCCGGGACCTCTGCCTCGTGGACAGCTATCGCTCGCTCTCCTCGCAGTACTCGGTGAAGGCGAGCCGTGGCTTCCTCGCCGCGACCCCGGGCACGTCGATGCACGGCTGGGGGCTGGCGATCGACCTGTGCTCCAAGGAGACGGGCAGCGCCGAGGTCTACAAGTGGCTGTGGGACAACGCCCCGGCCTACGGGTGGGAGAACCCGCCGTGGGCGCAGCGCGGCGGTTCCGGCAAGTACGAGCCCTGGCACTTCGAGTACCGGGCCGGCGTCGAGGAAGTCTCCACCTGGCACTGAGCCCCGCCCGCCGCGAGGTAGTACCGCCCGACCGCGAGGTAGTGCGGCGGCCGCCGAGGGCAGACGGCTACGGTGACTCGAGCCGCTGGTTCTCCCCGAAGTCCTCCCGGAAGCGAGGCCCGGTCCGTGCGAGCTCCTTCGCATGGTCGGCGGCCCACTGCCCGTACGGGCCGACGGCGAGCGACTCGTTGGAGAACCGGCGGTCGTCGGTGATCTCGGTGACGCAGAAGTCCGGGATCTGCAGCTCCGTCACGGGCCCCGAGCGTTCGCACTCCGCGACGACGAGCGGGCTGTTGGCTCCGCCGAAGACGTCGACGGACCACCCGTCCGCACCCAGCCACACCGCGTACCGGGTCTTGACGACGCGCGCGCCACCGCGGCGCACCAGCTCGACCCCGACCAGCGGGTCGAGCTGGCGCTCCGCCTCGTACCGGGTGCCGCCGGCGGACGGCCCCTTCACCGTGACGGCGGCGAAGTCGAACTGCTCCCGGTGCGCAGCGATGATCTCGGCGGGGTCGCTCTCGCCGTCGACCCCGACGTCGATGCCGCCCGCCTGGATGCGGACCCGCAGCGCGTAGCCGCCGTCCGACAGGAAGTACGACTGGACGATGAGCGACGGGGCGTCGCGGAGCACGTCAGGCAGCCGCCGGACGAGGAATCGGCGCTCGAACTCGAAGTCGGAGTAGCTCGTGGACATGGCCCCGACACTACTGCCGCGCGCTGCTACGGCGACGGCACCTCGCGACGCTCGGGGCCGACGTACTGCGAGAGCGGGCGGATCAGGGAGTTGGCCGCCTGCTGCTCGGCGACGTGCGCCGTCCAACCGGTCACCCGCGCGGCGACGAAGAGCGGGGTGAACGTCGGGGTGTCGAAGCCCATGAGGTGGTAGGCCGGGCCGGCGGGGTAGTCGAGGTTGGGGTAGATGCCCTTGCGCTCCACGAACGCCGACTCGAGCGCGGTGTAGAGCTCGGCCAGGTCGGGGCGGTCGTAGTGCGCCACGAGAGCGTCCAGCGCTGCCTTCATCGAGGGCACCCGCGAGTCGCCGTGCCGGTAGACCCGGTGGCCGAACCCCATGACCTTGCGCTTGGCGGCCAGGGCCTCGTCGAGCCACGCCTCGGCCCGGTCAGCGGTGCCGATCTCGGAGAAGGCGTGCATCACGGCCTCGTTCGCCCCGCCGTGCAGCGGCCCCTTGAGGGCACCGATCGCGCCGGTGACGGCGGAGTACACGTCCGACAGCGTCGAGGCGATGACCCTGGCGGTGAACGTGGAGGCGTTGAACGAGTGCTCGGCGTACAGCACGAGGGAGACGCGGAACGCGTCGACGACGGCGTCGTCCGGGACCTCGCCGAACGTCTGCCACAGGAAGTTGCGCGCGTAGTCGAGGTCGTCGCGCGGGGCGACGGGCTCGAGGCCGTGCCGCCGGCGCTGGCTGTACGCGACGATGCCGGGAAGCTGAGCGAAGAGGTAGACGGTGCGGCCCTGGTTGAGCTCGGGGTCCAGGATGCCGTCCTCCCGGCCGAGCGTGTCGTCCAGGCCACCGAGCTGGCTGACGGCGGTGCGCAGCACGTCCATCGGGTGCGCCTCGACCGGCACGTCGTCGATCGCGCGCCGGGTGCGGTCGTCCATGGGGCGCAGCGACCGTTCGAGCCGCTGGAGCTCGGCCAGCTCCGCGTCGGTGGGCAGCTCGCCGTGCCAGAGCAGGTGGGCCACCGCCTCGAACGGCTGGCTCGTGGCGAGGTCCTGGACCGGGTACCCGCGGTACAGCAGGGAGTTGGTCTCCGGGTCGACCTTCGAGATCGCGGTGGTGTCCGCGACGACTCCGGCCAGGCCCTTGCGGACGTCGGACGGGGTTCGGGGCTCGGTCATCGGTGCTCCTTCGCTCTCAACGACGCCCGGCGCGGGTGGCGCGCCGGTTCAGACGGGGCGGTGGTGGCTGTGGTGCGTCTCCAGGGAGAAGTCGTACACCCCGGCGTCGAACGTGCTGTACGCGGGGTAGTCGAGGAGCTCGTAGAGCTCGGCGCGGGTCTGCATGCTGGGCACGTGCGACGCGAGGGATCCCTCGGTCCGCAGGTCGTCGAGCGCGCGGTCCGCGGCGCCCATCGCCAGGCGCAGCAGGGAGACGGGGTAGATCACCAGGGCGACCCCGGCGTCGCGCAGCCGGGCGGCGGTGAACAGCTCGGACTTGCCGAACTCGGTCATGTTCGCGAGCACCGGGACGTCCAGCGCGGCGGCCACGGCCGCGAACTCGTCGAGGTCCTGCATGGCCTCGGGGAAGACGGCGTCGGCACCGGCGTCGACGAGGGCCTGGGCGCGCTCGATCGCCACCTCCAGCCCGGCGCCCGCGCGGATGTCGGTGCGGGCCATGATCAGCAGGTTCTCGTCGCGTCGGGCGGTGACGGCGGCCCGGATGCGCTGGAGCGCCGTGGCGTCGTCGACCACCTGCTTGCCGTCGAGGTGCCCGCACCGTTTGGGGTTGACCTGGTCCTCGATGTGCAGGCCGGCGACGCCGGCGTCCTCCATCGTCTGGACGGTCCGGGCGACGTTCATCGCCTCGCCGAACCCGGTGTCGGCGTCCACGAGGGTCGGCAGGTCGGTCATCCGGGCGATCTGCCCGGCGCGGCCGGCGACCTCGCTCAGCGTGGTGAGCCCCACGTCGGGCAGGCCGAGGTCGGCCGCGACGACCGCACCCGAGACGTAGACGCCGTCGAACTCCTTGGCCTCGATCAGTCGGGCGGAGAGCGGGTTGAACGCGCCGGGAAGCTGCAACAGCTCGCCGGAGCGCAGGCGCTCGCGCAGCGCGGCGCGCTTCGCCGCGGGGGTCTGCGTCGAGTACAGCATCAGAAGATCCCGGGGACGACGGCGGCACGGGCGGCCGGGTCGTCGGCCGGCGTCACGGTCAGCCCGGCCAGCTCGTCGGCGCCGAGCTCCGGCAGCCGCTGGGCGAGGTCCAGGAAGTGCTCGATCTCGTCGCCGGCGAGGACCCCGTCGGCCAGCGTGCGGAACTTCTCCACGTACTGCGCCCGGCCGAACGGCCGCGCACCGAGCGGGTGGGCGTCGGCGACGGCGATCTCCTCGACGACACGCGTGCCGTCGGCGAGCTCGATCTCGACGCGTCCGCCGAACGACTTCTCGTCCGGGTCGGCCGAGTGGTAGCGGCGGGTCCACTCGGGGTCCTCCGCCGTGGTGACCTTGCGCCACAGCTCGATCGTGGCGGGGCGCCCGGCCCGCTCGGGCGCGTAACTGCCGACGTGGTCCCAGGCGCCGTCCTGCAGCGCCACGGTGAAGATGTACGGGATCGAGTGGTCGAGCGTCTCGCGGCTGGCGGTCGGGTCGTACTTCTGCGGGTCGCCGGACCCGGACCCGATGACGAAGTGCGTGTGGTGCGAGGTGTGCAGCACGATCGAGCGCACGGCCTGCGGCTGCCGCAGCTCGGGGCGCTCGCGGCCCAGGCGACGCGCGAGGTCGATCCACGCTTGCGCCTGGTACTCGGCGGAGTGCTCCTTGGTGTAGGTGTCGAGGATCGCGGTGCGCGGCTCGTCGCGGGCGGGAAGCGGCACGGTGTAGCGCGCCTCGGGCCCGGAGAGCAGCCAGGCGATGAACCCGTCGGAGCCCTCGTAGATCGGGCTGGGGGAGGTCTGCCCGCGCATGGCCCGGTCGACCGCCTCGATCGCCATCTTCCCGGCGAACGCGGGGGCGTGGGCCTTCCACGTCGAGATCTCGCCCTTGCGCGACTGCCGCGTGGCGGTGGTGGTGTGCAACGCCTGCCCGATCGCCTGGTAGACCGTCTCGGTCGACAGGCCCAGGAGCGTGCCGATGCCGGCCGCGGCACTGGGGCCGAGGTGGGCCACGTGGTCGATCTTGTGCTCGTGCAGGCAGATGCCCTTGACCAGGTCGACCTGGATCTCGTAGCCGGTGACGATCCCGCGCAGCAGGTCGGCGCCGTCGCGACCCAGGTGCTGCGCGACCGCGAGGATCGGGGGGATGTTGTCACCCGGGTGCGAGTAGTCCGCGGCGAGGAAGGTGTCGTGGTAGTCGAGCTCGCGCACGGCGACGCCGTTGGCCCAGGCCGCCCACTCCGGGCTGGTGAGCTCGCGGCTGCCGACGATCGTGGCACCGGAGCCGCCGCGTGACACGGGGTGCGCCTCGGCCTGGGCCCGCGCCGCGAGGATCGGTGCGCGGCCCAGCGACGCCGTCGCGACGGCGGCGTTGTCGATGATGCGGTTGATCACCATGTCGGTCACCGCGTCGGTCGGGTCGGCCTGCTCGGTGGCGACCTCCGCGATCTTCCAGGCGAGCTGGTCGGTGCGGGCCAGGGGCTCGTCCGACCCGTAGGTGCGCACGGTGTGGTCGATCATGGGTCCTCCGGGTTGCGGGGAGCGGTGGCCACGCGGACCGCCGGGTCGTGCGGAACCACGCGTCGTCGTCGTCGTCGACTGCTGCCTGGAACCTAACGTGTGGGTGCGACGGCGTCCAAGCGGACGTGGCAGGCGCGTCGTGAAGACGTCGTGACGACGCCGGTGGGGACGAGGAAGGCCCGCACCGTGGGTGCACGGTACGGGCCTCGAGACGGTGCGCCTGGAGGGACTCGAACCCCCGACCTTCTGCTCCGGAGGCAGACGCTCTATCCACTGAGCTACAGGCGCGGGTACCGGACGGTTCGCACGAGGCGACCCTTCGGCACGGTGACCGAGACTATCACCGCGGGTGTGCAGGTCGGAAACAGGACCGTGGGACGGGAGCCGGCCGCCGTCGCCGGGCCGATAGAATCCCCCGGTGACACCCGACGAGCTCTCGCAAGCACTCAGCACCGCCCTCGCCTCGGCCGTGGCCGACGGCGCCCTCGCGCTCCCTGCCGACGCGGTCCCGGCGTCGGTACACGTCGAGCGACCCCGTCAGCGCGAGCACGGCGACTGGGCGACGAACGTGGCGCTGCAGCTCGCGAAGAAGGCGGGAACGTCGCCGCGGGCCCTCGCGGAGGAGCTCGCGGGCCGTCTCGGTGCCACGCCGGGCATCCAGGCCGTCCACGTCGCCGGTCCCGGGTTCCTCAACATCACGCTCGACGCGGCCGCGGCCGGCGAGCTCGCCCGCACGATCGTCGAGACGGGCGCCGCTTACGGGCGCGGCGACTCCGAGGCCGGCAAGCGGGTCAACCTGGAGTTCGTCTCCGCGAACCCGACCGGGCCCATCCACATCGGCGGCGTGCGGTGGGCCGCCGTCGGCGACTCGCTGGCCCGGGTGCTCGAGGCCAGCGGTGCCGAGGTGGCGCGCGAGTACTACTTCAACGACCACGGCGCGCAGATCGACCGCTTCGCGCGGTCGCTGCTGGCCCGGGCGCGTGGCGCGGCGGCGCCCGAGGACGGCTACGGCGGGCAGTACATCTCCGAGATCGCGGACGCGGTGATCGCCGACGCGCTGGCCGCGGGCGAGCCGGACCCGCGCGAGCTGCCCGACGTCGAGGCCCAGGAGGTCTTCCGGGCCCGCGGCGTCGACCGCATGTTCACCGAGATCAAGGCGTCGCTGCACGACTTCGGCGTGGACTTCGACGTGTACTTCCACGAGGACTCCCTCCACGAGTCCGGCGCCGTCGACCGCGCGGTCGCCCGGCTGCGGGACGCCGGCCGGATGTTCGAGAAGGACGGCGCCACGTGGCTGCGCACCACCGAGTTCGGGGACGACAAGGACCGGGTGGTCCTCAAGTCGGACGGCGAGGCCGCCTACATCGCCGGTGACATCGCCTACTACCTCGACAAGCGCGAGCGCGGGTTCGACGAGGTCATCATCATGCTCGGCGCGGACCACCACGGGTACGTCGGCCGGATGATGGCGGTGTGCGCCGCGTTCGGCGACACGCCGGGAACCAACCTGCAGCTCCTCATCGGCCAGATGGTCAACCTCGTGAAGGACGGCCAGCCCGTCCGGATGTCCAAGCGCGCCGGGACCGTGGTCACGCTGGAGGACCTGGTCGACGCCGTCGGGGTCGACGCGGCCCGCTACTCGCTCGCGCGGTCGTCGGTCGACTCCACCATCGACCTCGACCTGGACTTGCTCACCCGCGCCACGAACGAGAACCCGGTCTACTACGTGCAGTACGCGCACTCGCGGACCTGCGCGGTGGACCGCAACGCGGCCGACCGCGCGGTGTCGCGGCAGGACGGGTTCGACCCGTCGCTCCTGGACCACGCGACCGAGGCGGCGCTGCTCGGCCGCCTGACCGAGTTCCCGCGGATCGTCGCGCAGGCGGCCGAGCTCCGTGAGCCGCACCGGGTCGCGCGGTACCTCGAGGCGCTCGCCGGTGACTACCACACGTGGTACCAGCAGAAGGACCGCCGCGTCCTGCCCTACCCGGACGAGGCGGTCCAGGACGTCCACCGCACCCGTCTGTGGCTGAACGACGCGGTGCGCCAGGTGCTGGCCAACGGCCTCGCCCTGCTCGGCGTGACCGCGCCGGAGCGGATGTGAGCGCCGTGCCGACCGGGCAGCAGGCGCTGCCGACGGGCGGGCCGGGCGCCGCCGGCGAACCGTGGTCCGCGGGCGTGCGGCGTCGCCAGGACGGCGAGGTCGAGGTCGCCGGCGTCCCGGTGAGCGAGCTCGCGTCCGAGCACGGGACCCCGGCCTACGTGCTGGACGAGGCCGACTTCCGTGCCCGTGCCCGGGCGTACCGGACGGCGTTCGAGGCCGCCTTCGGGGAGGTCGGCGCCGGCGTCGACGTCTACTACGCCGGCAAGGCGCTGCTGACCGTCGCCGTCGCGCGCTGGGCCACGCAGGAGGGCCTGCGGGTGGACACCGCCTCGGGCGGCGAGCTCGCGGTGGCGCTGCGGGCCGGCGTCCCGGGCTCCGCGATCGGGCTGCACGGCAACAACAAGTCCGACGCCGAGATCCTCGCCGCGCTCGACGCCGGGGTGGGCCGGCTCATCGTCGACTCGTTCGTCGAGATCGACCGCGTGGCCGAGCTGGCGGCGTCGCGCGGCGTCACCGCCCCGGTCATGGTGCGGGTCACCACGGGAGTGCACGCGGGCGGCCACGAGTACATCTCGACGGCTCACGAGGACCAGAAGTTCGGGCTCTCGGTCAACCCGGCGTCCGACGGCGGCACCTCGCCGGCGCTCGCGGCCCTCGAGGCCGTCGTGGCCCGGCCCGAGCTGGAGCTGCTGGGCATCCACTCGCACATCGGTTCGCAGATCCTCGACGCCTCGGGCTTCGAGGCGGCGGCGCGGGTGGTGCTGCAGCTGCGCGCCGACCTGGCGGGCCGGACCGGGGTGCTCGTCGACGAGGTCGACCTCGGCGGCGGGTACGGCATCGCCTACCTGCCGGGCGAGCAGGCGCTGGAGCCGGCCCCGGTGGCCCGCTCGGTGGCTCGTGCTGTCGCCACGGCCTCCCGGGAGCTGGGCACGTCCCTGCCGCGGTTCTCGATCGAGCCGGGGCGGGCGGTGGTCGGGCCCGCGGGGCTGACCCTGTACACGGTCGGGACGGTCAAGCCGGTGGCGGTCACGGCCCCGGCCGAGGACGCCCCGGAGGGTGCCACGTTCACCCGCCTGTACGTCTCCGTGGACGGCGGCATGAGCGACAACATCCGCCCGGCCCTCTACGGCGCCGACTACCACGCGGAGATCGTGGGCCGGGAGTCGACCGCCGCTCCGGTGCTGTCCCGTGTGGTCGGCAAGCACTGCGAGAGCGGTGATGTCGTCGTCCACGAGGTGATGCTGCCGGGTGACGTCCAGGCCGGCGACCTGCTCGCGGTGGCGGCCACGGGCGCTTACGGCCGGTCGATGGCCTCGAACTACAACGGCCTGACGCGCCCGCCCGTGGTGGCCGTGGCGGACGGCGCCTCCCGCGTCGTCGTCCGGCGCGAGACCCTCGAGGACCTCCTCGGGCTCGACCTCGGCTGACGGCGCCGCCGACGACCTCGCACGACGACCCCGCGCGCGCGGCCCCACCATGCGGGACGGTGGGGCCGCCGTCCGCCGGGCGTGGCTATCCTGAGCCACGTCCTTCCCGTTCTCGACCAAGGTGGTTTCGTGCCTGCTGCAGCTGACCTGCCCACCGTGCCCGCGTCGTCGGGCCCTTCGCGGTCCGAGGTGCGGCCCCTGCGGGTCGCGCTGCTCGGCTGCGGCGTGGTGGGGACCGAGGTGGCGCGCGGGCTGCTGGAGAACTCCACCGAGCTCGCCGCGCGCGCCGGTGCGCCGCTGGAGGTCGTCGGCATCGCGGTCCGCGACGCCTCGCGGCAGCGGGAGGGCATCCCCGCCGGGCTGCTCACCGAGGACGCCGAAGGGCTGGTGGCCGAGGCCGACGTCGTCGTCGAGCTGATGGGCGGCATCGAGCCGGCGCGCACCCTGATCCTGCGTGCCCTCGCCCAGGGCGCCAGCGTGGTCACCGCGAACAAGCAGCTCCTCGCCGAGCAGGGACCGGTCCTGTTCGAGGCGGCGGACGCCGCCCGGGCCGACCTCTCCTTCGAGGCGGCCGTGGCCGGCGCCATCCCGATCGTGCGGCCCGTGCGCGAGTCGCTCGCCGGCGACCAGGTCCAGCGCGTCCTGGGCATCGTCAACGGCACCACGAACTACGTCCTGGACGAGATGACCACCCAGGGACTCGATCTCGAGGACGTGGTCAAGCGGGCACAGGAGCTGGGGTACGCCGAGGCGGACCCGACCGCCGACGTCGACGGGTTCGACGCCGCGGCGAAGGCCGCCATCCTCGCCTCCCTGGCGTTCCACACGCGCGTCTCGATCCACCAGGTCGCGCGTGAGGGGATCCGAGGCATCACCCGCGACGACGTCGACTGGGCCCGCCGGACCGGCTACGTGCTCAAGCTGCTCGCCATCGCGGAGCGGACGTCGGAGGGCGTGGCGGCCCGTGTCCACCCGGCGCTCGTGCCGACGGACCACCCCTTGGCGGCCGTGCGCGGCGCGTTCAACGCCGTCTTCGTGGAGGCCGAGTCGGCCGGTCCGCTGATGTTCTACGGGCAGGGTGCCGGTGGCAGGCCGACGTCGTCGGCGGTGCTCGGCGACCTGGTGTCCGCGGCGCGGGACCGGCTGGTGGGCGGCAAGGGGCCTCGTGAGTCGGCGTACGCCTCGCTGCCGGTCCTGGCGGCCGACGCTGCCGTGACGAGGTACCAGGTACGCCTGGAGGTGGCGGACCGCACGGGCGTGCTCGCCCAGGTGGCCGGGGTCCTCGCCGACCACGGGGTCTCCATCGACACCGTCCGTCAGAGCGAGGCGCTGACCGCGTCCTTCGAGGCGGAGCCCGCCTCGGAGCCTGCGGCGGAGGTCGAGCCCGAGGAGACCGAGCCGGTCGCTCGTCTGGTCATCACGACCCACGCGGCGCGCGAGGCGTCGCTGGCCGCGACGGTCGCGGCCCTGGACGGGCTCGATCCCGTCCGTCAGATCACGTCCATCCTGCGAGTCGAGGGAGTCTGAGAATGCCGGCACACCAGTGGCGGGGTGTCATCACCGAGTACGCCGACCGCCTGCCGGCCCACGTCACCGAGAAGATCGTCACCCTGGGGGAGGGCGGCACCCCGCTCGTCGAGGCCCCCGCGCTCTCGCAGCGCACGGGTGCCGAGGTGTACGTCAAGGTCGAGGGCATGAACCCGACGGGCTCCTTCAAGGACCGCGGCATGACGACGGCGATGTCGGCGGCGGCCGGCCGCGGCGCGAAGGTGGTGGTGTGCGCCTCGACGGGCAACACCTCGGCGTCGGCGGCCGCGTACGCGACCCGAGCGGGCATGACCTGCGCCGTGCTCGTCCCCGAGGGCAAGATCGCGATGGGCAAGCTCAGCCAGGCGATCGCGCACGGTGCTCGGCTGCTCCAGGTCGACGGAAACTTCGACGACTGCCTCGTCGTCGCGCGCAAGCTGGCCGAGGCCTACCCGGTCGAGCTGGTGAACTCCGTGAACCCGGACCGTATCGAGGGCCAGAAGACGGGTGCGTTCGAGGTGGTCGACGCGCTCGGCGACGCCCCGGACGTCCACGCGCTGCCCGTGGGCAACGCCGGCAACATCACGGCGTACTGGAAGGGCTACCGCGAGTACGCGGGCATCGTCACCAGCGAGCACGGCCCGGGCTCGGCCCCGCAGGCCGTCGCCACGCGCACACCGGCGATGTGGGGCTTCCAGGCGGAGGGTGCGGCGCCGATCGTCAAGGGCCATCCCGTCGACCCCGAGACCGTCGCGACCGCGATCCGGATCGGGAACCCGGCTTCGTGGGCCCAGGCGGAGGCCGCGCGCGACGACTCCGGCGGCGTCATCGAGGCCGTCTCGGACGCGGAGATCCTCGCGGCGCACCGACTGCTCTCGGCCGACGTCGGGGTGTTCGTCGAGCCCGCCTCGGCGGCCGGCGTGGCCGGGGTCCTTTCCCGTGCGGAGCGAGGTCTGGTGCCGGCCGGTGCCCGCATCGTGATCACGGTGACGGGGCACGGCCTGAAGGACCCGCAGTGGGCGCTGCGCACGCTCGACGGTGAAGAGGTGGCCCCGACCCGCGTGTCGGCCGACGTCGTGTCCGTCGCGGACGCGCTCGGGCTGGAGTGACATGAGGCTCGGTGCCGACCACGTCCTGGTCCGGGTCCCCGCCACGAGCGCGAACCTGGGTCCCGGCTTCGACGCGATGGGACTCGCGCTCGGCCTGCACGACGAGATCGAGGTGCAGCTCGTCGCGAGCGACGAGGTCCGCGTCGAGGTCGTGGGGGAGGGCGCCGGCGCGGTGCCCGACGGTGCCGACCACCTCGTGGTGCGCGCCCTGCAGCACACGCTGGAGCTGGCCGGTGCGCCGCTGACGGGCGTCCATCTGCGGTGCACGAACCGGATCCCGCACGGCCGCGGCCTGGGATCGTCCGCGGCGGCCGTCGTCTCGGGGATCGTGGCTGCGCGGGGTCTCCTCGCCGACCCGCAGGCGCTGGACGCCCGGACGATGCTCGGTGTCGCCACACAGTTCGAGGGGCACCCCGACAACGCCGCCCCGGCGCTACGAGGAGGTGTCACGCTGGCCTGGTCCGGGGTGGACGGGCCGCGAGCGGTGGACCTGGAGCTCGACCCGCGGATCCGGGCGACGGTGCTCGTCCCGGACGTACAGCTGGCCACCAGCCGCGCCCGGGGTGTGCTTCCCGAGCAGGTGCCGCACGCCGATGCGGCGTTCACCGCCGGACGCGCCGCGCTGCTGGTCGAGGCGCTCGCGCGCCGCCCCGAGCTGCTGCTGGACGCGACGGAGGACCGGCTGCACCAGGACTACCGGGCGGAGGTCATGGCCGCCACGGCGGAGCTCGTCCGTTCGGTGCGTGCCGCCGGGCTGGCGGCGACCGTCTCGGGGGCCGGGCCGACGGTGCTCGTGCTCACGGCCGTCGGGCAGGAGTCGGAGCTCGAGTCCGTCCTCGGGGATCTCCTGGGTGACCCGCACGGGGGAGCCGGCTGGCACGTCGGCCATCCGGCGATCGACACGACGGGCACGACGTGTCGTAGCGTCCCGCATGGGTGGTAGCATGAAGCAAGCCTTCAGCATCGACCACGACGGCACCCACCCCCTCTGCGCCGCGCTCACGCGCGCATCGTCGCAGTCCGAGGTGTGTCAGGGCGCGGCGGCAGCCGTATCGTCACCGACGTCCCGTGCAGGAGGCCGACAGCAACCCCGTCAGCCGACGTCGTCGTACCACTGACGTGAGGTTCCGCGTCCAGGCGCCCCCTGCGCCCGGGCGCCCACCACCCCGGTCCGAGCGGATGAAACCGCCGGACCGCATACGAGGGGGAAGGGTCCTTCGTGACGAACACCACCGACAACCTGAGCTCGATGAAGCTTGCCGAGCTCCAGGCACTGGCGTCCCAGATGGGCGTCAAGGGGACGAGCCGCATGCGCAAGGGCGACCTTGCCGAGACCATCCGCGCCAGGCGCGGGGGCGCGTCCGGCTCGCAGCCCACGACCGAGAAGGCTCCCGCGCAGCAGCGCGGCGCCGCCGCGGTCGAGACCGCCCCGGCCGTCGAGCGGGCCTCGTCCGTCGCTCCGGTCGCCGCCGCGTCCACCGGGACGCCGACGGTGCGCACCGACGCACCGGCCGAGTCCGGGCAGCGCCGCCGACGCGCCACGCGCCCGACCGGCTCCTCGGCCGACGCCGGGGCCGACCGCTCCGGCGGCGCGTCCGGCGAGAGCGGTGCGGACCGGGAGGCGCGCCTCGCCGAGCTCGCCGACGCCGTCGCTGCGCCCCGTGAGCGGGAACAGCGCCAGCGAGGCAACCAGGGCAGCCAGGGGGGACAGGCCGGCCAGGGCAACCAGGGTGGTCAGACCCAGAGCGCCAGGGGCTCCGACCAGGGCGGGGACTCCGAGGACCGCAACCAGGGCGGTCAGGGCGACCGCCAGCGCGGCGGCGACCAGCAGGACCGCAACGGCTCGCGCCGTCGTCGGGGCCGGGACCGCGGCCGTGACCGCAAGCGCAACCGCGGCGGCCAGGGCGGCGGCCGCGGCGGCAACGGCCCCGACCTGGGACCCGAGGAGGTCGAGGTCCGCGAGGACGATGTCCTGGTCCCCGTCGCGGGCATCCTCGACATCCTCGACAACTACGCCTTCGTGCGCACGAGCGGCTACCTGCCCGGCCCGAAGGACGTCTACGTCTCCCTCAACCAGGTCCGCAAGTCGGGTCTGCGCCGGGGTGACGCCGTCGTCGGGGCGATCCGTCAGCCGCGCGAGGGCGAGGAGCCGCCCAGCGGCGGCACCCAGACCGGCAAGAACGTGCGCAGCAAGTTCGCGGCGCTCGTGCGGCTCGACTCCGTGAACGGCATGACGCCCGACGAGGCGCGGCAGCGCTCGGAGTTCAACAAGCTGACGCCGCTGTACCCGCAGGACCGGCTCCGCCTGGAGAACCCCGAGGCGACCCGGCTCACGCCGCGCGTGATCGACATCGTCGCCCCGATCGGCAAGGGCCAGCGTGGTCTCATCGTCTCGCCGCCCAAGGCCGGCAAGACGATCATCATGCAGCAGATCGCCAACGCGATCACCGCGAACAACCCCGAGGTCCACCTCATGGTGGTGCTTGTGGACGAGCGGCCCGAAGAGGTCACCGACATGGAGCGGACGGTCAAGGGCGAGGTCATCGCCTCGACGTTCGACCGTCCGGCCTCGGACCACACGATCGTCGCCGAGCTGGCCATCGAGCGCGCCAAGCGCCTCGTCGAGCTGGGCCAGGACGTCGTCGTGCTGCTCGACTCCATCACCCGCCTGTCGCGCGCCTACAACCTGGCGGCGCCGGCGTCGGGCCGCATCCTCTCCGGTGGTGTGGACGCCGCGGCGCTCTACCCGCCGAAGAAGTTCTTCGGCGCCGCCCGGAACATCGAGGAGGGCGGCTCGCTGACCATCCTCGGTTCCGCGCTGGTCGAGACGGGCTCGAAGATGGACGAGGTGATCTTCGAGGAGTTCAAGGGCACGGGCAACATGGAGCTGCGCCTGTCCCGCAACCTCGCGGACAAGCGGATCTTCCCGGCCGTGGACGTCAACGCGTCGGGCACGCGCCGCGAGGAGATCCTGCTGTCGAAGGACGAGCTCGGGATCGTCTACAAGCTGCGGCGCGTCATGGGCGCGCTGGACCAGCAGCAGGCGATCGAGCTCCTGCTCGGGCAGCTCCGCAAGACCAAGACCAACGTCGAGTTCCTCCTGCACGTGCAGAAGACGACGCCGGCGGGCCTCTCGGACGGGGACCCGGGCGAGACCATCTGACGTCACAGCGGAGAACATTCCAGGCGCGCACGCGTTCTGGCACAATGGTTCGTCGGCTGTCCGGTTCACGGCTCGCTGTCCTGCGAGGCGACCCGGCGGCATCACACCAAGGAGCATCATGAAGTCCGGAATCCACCCCGAGTACGTCGTCACCGAGGTGACCTGTACCTGTGGCAACACGTTCACGACCCGCAGCACCGAGAAGTCGGGCAAGATCGCGGCGGACGTGTGCAGCGCCTGCCACCCGTTCTACACGGGCAAGCAGAAGATCCTGGACACCGGTGGCCGCGTCGCCCGGTTCCAGGCCCGCTACGGCAAGAAGTAGCACCTCCGCAGCGCCGGTGGTCCGCCCGACAACCTCTCCAGGGGCAGTCGGACGTCGGACCACCGGCGCTGTCGTGTCTCCCCACCGTCCGTCCGTCGGGGGCAAGGAGATCTGCGGACCGACGTCGACGGCCTGCGCGATCGATGAGAGAGAAGAGCTGACGTGACCGAAGACTTCGCGGTGGCGGAGCCGCTGCTCGCCGAGCACGCCGAGATCGAGCGCGAGCTGGCGGACCCGGCGGTGCACGCGGACGCCGGCCGGGCCCGCACGCTCGGGCGACGGTACGCGGAGCTCAACCGGGTCGTGGGTGCGTACCGAACGTGGCAGGCTGCGCGCGACGACGCGGAGACGGCCGCCGAGCTGGCCCGGGACGACGCGACGTTCGCCGCCGAGCTGCCCGCCATGCGGTCGGCCCTGGACGACGCCGCCGAGCACCTGCGGCGGGTGCTCGTCCCGCGCGACCCGGACGACGGCCGCGACGTCATCCTCGAGATCAAGGCGGGGGAGGGCGGCGACGAGTCGGCACTCTTCGCCGGCGACCTGTTGCGCATGTACCTGCGGTACGCCGAGCGGCACGGTTGGAGCACCCAGGTGCTCGAGGCCACCGACACCGAGCTCGGCGGGTACAAGGACGTCCAGGTCGCGATCAAGTCCAAGGGCACGCCTCAGGATCCGGGCGACGGCGTCTGGGCCCACCTCAAGTACGAGGGTGGCGTGCACCGGGTCCAGCGGGTGCCCGTCACCGAGTCGCAGGGCCGCATCCACACCTCGGCCGCCGGTGTGCTCGTCTTCCCGGAGGTCGACGACCCGGGCGAGGTCGAGATCGACACGAACGACCTGCGCATCGACGTGTACCGGTCCTCCGGCCCGGGCGGCCAGTCCGTGAACACGACCGACTCCGCGGTGCGCATCACCCACTTGCCCACCGGCATCGTGGTGTCGATGCAGAACGAGAAGTCGCAGCTCCAGAACAAGGAGCAGGCGATGCGCGTGCTCCGGGCGCGGCTGCTCGCCGCGCAGCAGGAGGCGGCGGCCGCGGCGGCGGCCGACATCCGGCGTTCCCAGATCCGGACCGTCGACCGGTCGGAGCGGATCCGCACCTACAACTTCCCGGAGAACCGGATCGCGGACCACCGCACCGGCTACAAGGCGTACAACCTCGACCACGTGCTGGCGGGGGACCTGGACCCGGTGGTGCAGTCGGCGATCGACGCCGACGAGGCGGCCCGGCTGGCCGCGGCCGGCGATGCCTGACCGCGTGACCGTGCCGGGTGCTGCCGCCCTGCTGCGCGCGGCGACCGCGACGCTCGCCGACGCGGCGGTGCCGTCGCCCCGGGTGGACGCCGAGGTCCTGCTCGCCCACGTGCTCGGCGTGGACCGCGGCGAGGTGCGACGCCTCGCTCTGCTGGACACCCCGGTCGCGAACACCGTGCCCGACGGCGGTGCCCCGGACGACGGCGCCGTCACCGATCGCTTCGCCCGCCTCGTGGCGCGCCGCGTCCGCCGCGAGCCGCTGCAGCACCTCACCGGGTCGGCCGCGTTCCGGCACCTCGAGCTCGCGGTGGGGCCGGGTGTCTTCGTGCCCCGTCCCGAGACGGAGGAGGTCGCCCAGGTGGCGATCGACGCCGCGGCCCACGCCGTCGCCGACCGGGGCAGCGCCGTCGTCGTCGACCTGTGCACCGGTTCGGGTGCGATCGCGCTGTCCGTCGCGACGGAGGTCCCGGGAGCGGTCGTGCATGCCGTGGAGCTCGACGCCGCCGCCCACGGGTGGGCGGCACGCAACGTCGAGGCGGTCACGGCCGCCGGGGCCGCCGTCGTGCACCTGGTGCGAGGCGACGCCCGGACGGCCCTGGCGGAGCTCGACGGGACCGCCGACGTCGTGGTCTCCAACCCGCCGTACGTACCGCCGGGCGCCGTGCCGCACGACCCGGAGGTCGCCGACCACGACCCGGCGGTGGCGCTCTACGGGCTGGGCGACGACGGGCTCGAGGTGCCCCGCGGGGTGACGGCGGCAGCCGTGCGGCTCCTGCGACCCGGTGGCCTCTACGTCATGGAGCACGCCGAGGTGCAGGCCGAGGCGGCTCGCGCGACCGCCGCCCGTGCGGGGCTGGTGGACGCGGTCACCCGACCGGACCTCGCCGGACGGCCTCGGATGGTCGTCGCGCGGCGACCGACGCGTGCACGGGACGCCCTACGAACCGTGACAGACTGGGACGTGTGAGCAGCGTGCACGACGTCACCGACGCGAACACCTGGGGACCCGGCATCGACGAGGCGGTCAACGCGATCTCCCGCGGCGGACTCGTGGTCCTCCCGACCGACACTGTCTACGGCATCGGGGCCGACGCCTTCGACGCCGCCGCGGTCGCCGCGCTCCTGGCGGCCAAGGGGCGGGGGCGCCAGATGCCGCCGCCGGTGCTCGTGCCGGACGCGCGCACCCTGGACGGGCTGGCGACCGAGGTGCCCGACGCGGCGCGGGCTCTCGTCGAGGCCTTCTGGCCCGGCGGCTTCACCATCATCCTGCGTGCCCAGCCCTCCCTGCAGTGGGACCTGGGGGAGACGCACGGGACCGTGGCCCTGCGCATGCCCGACCACGAGGCCGCGCTGGCGCTGCTGCGTCGCACCGGACCGCTCGCCGTCTCCAGCGCGAACCGCACCGGTCAGGCCGCGGCGCGCGAGGCGGGCGACGCCGTCGAGCAGCTCGGGGACGCCGTCCGCTGCTACCTCGACGGGGGGACCGCGCCCGGTGGCGTGGCGTCCACCATCGTGGACGCGACGGGCGAGCACCTGCGCGTCGCGCGCGACGGCGCCGTGTCCCTGGAGCAGCTCCGTGAGGTCGCGCCCGTGCTGGGCGTCGGCGAGGAGACGAGCGAGGTGCCGGCCGGGTGAGGGCCTACCTCCTGGTCATGCTCATCGCCGCGGCGGTGACGTACCTGGCCACCCCCGGAGCGCGGTGGGTCGCCAACAAGACGAACGCCATCTCCGCCGTCCGCGCGCGCGACGTCCACGTGCTGCCGACGCCGCGCCTCGGTGGCCTGGCGATGCTGCTGGGGATCGTCGTCGCCGTGCTGGTCGCCGGGCAGATGCCGTTCCTCGACGGGGTGGCGGAAGAGCCGCAGGTGCTCGGCATCCTCGGGGGAGCGGTCATCGTCTGCCTGCTCGGGTGGGCCGACGACGTCTGGGACCTCGACTGGATGACCAAGCTGGCCGGCCAGGTGCTCGCCGCCGGCTTCATGGCGTTCAACCAGGTCCAGCTCACGTCGCTGCCGACTCCCGGCGGGCTCACCATCCCGTCGGCCAGGCTGTCGCTGTTCGTCACCGTGCTGGTGGTGGTCGTGGCGATGAACGCCGTGAACTTCGTCGACGGGCTCGACGGGCTGGCGGCCGGGATCGTGGCGATCGGCGGCTCCGCGTTCTTCCTGTACACCTACTCGCTCACGACGCAGGCGAGCCCCACGGACTTCTCGAGCCTCGCGGCCATGATGACGGCCGTGCTGGTCGGCGTCTGTCTCGGCTTCCTGCCGCACAACTTCTACCCGTCGCACATCTTCATGGGCGACTCGGGCTCGATGGTGCTCGGGCTGGTCCTCGCCGGTGCGGCGATCTCGGTGACCGGTCGGATCGACCCGACGATCACCGACGCGCTGTCCGGGGCCCAGCGTGCGCCGCTGTTCATCCCCCTGCTGCTGCCGCTCGCGGTCGCGATGCTGCCGCTGCTCGACATGACGATGGCCGTGGTGCGGCGGCTCGCCGCGGGCAAGTCGCCCATGGCCCCGGACCGGATGCACCTGCACCACCGGATGCTGGCCCTCGGGCACTCGCACCGCCGTGCCGTGCTGATCCTGTACGTCTGGACGGCGGTGTTCGCGTTCGGCGCGTCCGCGTTCGTCCGCTGGCGCTGGCAGGTGGTCCTCGTCTGGTTGCTCGTCGCCGTCGTCGTCGCCCTGCTGCTGACGCTCGGACCGCTGCGCACCAGGGGTCGCTTCCTGGACGACGACGTCGCCTCCGGTGCGTTGCCGACAGCGCAGGTAGCCGCCCCGCCCCCCGTGAAACCGCAGTCGAAGGAGTCGGACCATGACCGCACAGCCACCCGCCCCGGACAACCCTGACGAGCCGGCCGGGGCTCCGGGCCGCTCGTTCGACGAGGTCCAGGCCGGCGAGCGCGCCATGCTGCGCCGCGCGATGCGGTGGACGCTCGTCCTCGTGGGGGCGCTCGTGGTGCTGGGCTCTGCCGTCGGTGTGCTCGTCGCGGGGACCGAAGGGCTCTGGGGTGCTCTCGTCGGAGCCGCGCTCGCCGCGCTCTTCTGCGCCACGACCGTCTGGTCGATGCAGCGCACGGTGGGCAAGCCCCCCACGGTGATGGCTGGCGTGGTCATGGGGACCTGGCTGGCCAAGATCGTCGTGCTGGTCGTCGTCCTGGCCGTGCTGCGGGGTGCCGACTTCTACGACCCGTACGTGCTCTTCGTGGTGCTGGCGATCGGGGCGATCGGTTCCGCGCTGCTCGACTACCTGGCGGTCAAGGGTGCGCGGATGCCATACGTCCAGCCCTGACCCCGTGCCCCGGCCGCCCGCGCGGCCCGCCGGTCGGACGCGAGAAAGTGCGGTCGTTCACAAGGCGCAGGATTGCAGCCTCGGATCGTCGTGGATGTGTCGGAGCACGGCACAGCGTCCGGTAGGCTGTACCCGAATCCATGACGGCCAGGTCCGACGGCGTGCCCACGACCGTGGGAGTGCTGCAAGACCTTCGACCTCCGGGAGTCCTCCTGTTTACGTCAGCGACCCCCACGCTGTTCGCCGCCTCCGAGGGTGAGGGCGGCTTCCACGTGCCGTCCATCGACGAGTTCTTCCCGCCGGCGATCCTCTTCGAGGACACGATCTTCCAGATCGACCGGATCTGGATCATCCGTGTCCTCGCGGTGATCGTGCTGCTCGCGGTCTTCGTCGTCGCCGCCCGGCGGGCCAGGCTCGTGCCCGGCCGGTTCCAGGGCGCCATCGAGATGATCCTCGACTTCGTGCGGGTCCAGATCGCGGAGGAGATCCTCGGCAAGGCGAACGCCCGGCGCTTCGTCCCCATGCTGACGACGATCTTCCTGGCGATCCTCGTTTTCAACATCACGGGGATCATCCCGTTCCTCAACCTGGCGGGAACGTCCCGGATCGGTCTGCCGCTGGTGCTTGCCCTGTGGGTCTTCGCCACCTACTGGTGGGTGGGCATCCGCCAGCACGGGCTCGGCGGCTACCTGAAGAACAACCTCTTCCCGCCCGGCATCCCGTGGCCGATCTACTTCATCGTGACGCCGATCGAGCTGCTGCAGATCCTCGTGGTCCGTCCGCTCTCGCTCGCGCTGCGACTCGCGGCCAACATGATCGCCGGGCACATCATGCTCGTGCTGTGCTTCGCGGCGACGCACTTCTTCCTGCTCGAGGCGGCTCCGGCCCTCAAGGGGATCGGCGTGCTCACGCTCGCCGGCGGTTTCGCCATCACGCTGTTCGAGATCCTGGTGGCGCTGCTGCAGGCGTACATCTTCGCCCTGCTCGCCGCGGTCTACATCAGCCTCTCGCTGGAGGAGGAGCACTGACCTCGCGGTCGGCTCCTCGACTGATCACGCCCACCACCCACACAGACGCAAGTCAGCGACGTCGGACCGCCGGTCCGTCGCCCAACGGAAGGAAACCCAGTGGACGTCACCACCCTCGCCGAGGTCACCGGTAACCTCAACGCTGTCGGCTACGGCCTCGCCGCCGTCGGCCCGGGCATCGGCCTCGGTATCCTCATCGGCAAGACCATCGAGGGCATGGCCCGTCAGCCCGAGGTCGCCGGCCAGCTGCGCGCCACCATGTTCCTCGGTGTCGCGTTCGTCGAGCTCCTCGCGCTCCTCGGCCTCGTCGCCGGCTTCCTGTTCCCGGCCGCGTGATGGCGGCGGCGCAGAACGCCGCCCCGGTCATCGTGGCGGCGGAGGGGACCGCGGAGGGCATCGACCTCTTCATCCCCGCCTGGTACGACATCATCTGGTCGTCGGTCGTCATGCTCGTCATCGCCGTCGTCTTCTACAAGTACGTGCTGCCGAAGTTCCAGGCCGTCCTGGACGAGCGCACGGCGAAGATCGAGGGCGGCCTCGCCAAGGCCGAGAAGGCGCAGGAGGAGGCCGCGGCAGCGCTGGCGGAGTACCACCAGCAGCTCGCCGAGGCTCGCGCCGAGGCGTCGAAGACCCGCGAGGAGGCCCGCGCCGAGGGCACGGCCATCGTCGCGGAGCTGAAGACGAAGGCCAGCGACGAGGCGGCGCGTATCGTCGAGACCGCACACCGGCAGATCGAGGCCGAGCGGCAGTCCGCGGCGGTCTCGCTGCGGGCCGAGGTCGGCACGCTGGCCACCGAGCTCGCGTCGAAGATCGTCGGCGAGTCCCTCGAGGACAGCGCGCGCCAGTCGCGCGTGGTCGACCGGTTCCTCGACGAGCTCGAGGCGGACCAGTCGGCGACGACGAGCGTCAAGGAGGGCTGATGCGAGGAACGAGCGGAGCATCGCTGGCGGCCGCCCAGGAGCGGCTCGAGCCGGTGCTGCGGTCCGCGGCCGGCGAGTCGGTCACGCTCGGTGAGCAGCTGTTCGCCGTCGTGACCGCGCTCGACGAGTCCGGTGCGCTGCGCCGCTCGCTCGCGGACCCGTCGCGGAACGGTGAGGACAAGGCACGCCTCGTGTCGGCCGTGCTGACCGGGTTCGACGAGCGTGTGGTCGACCTCGTGTCGGGTCTCACCCGGTCGCGCTGGTCGAGCGACGCCGACCTGGTCGACGCCGTCGAGCGGCTCGGCGTGGACGCGCTGCTGGCCGCGGCGGAGTCGCGCGGTGCGCTCGAGACGGTGGAGGACGAGCTCTTCCGCCTGACGCGTGCGCTGGTCGGTCAGCGCGAGGCCCGGCAGATCCTGTCCGACGAGACCACCGACCCGGCCCGCCGCACGGCGCTGGTCGACGCGCTGGTCGAAGGCAAGGTCGACGAGGTCACGCTGGCGCTGGTGCGTCGCGCGACCACGACGCTGCGCGGCCGCCGGTTCGTGCCGACGCTCACGTGGTACGGGGACGTGGCGGCCGAGCGCCGCCAGCGCCTCGTCGCCACCGTGACGAGCGGCTCGGTGCTGACCGGGGCGCAGGAGCAGCGTCTCGGCGAGATCCTCGAGCGCGCCTACGGCCGCCCCGTGCAGCTCAACGTGACGGTCGACCCGGCCGTCGTGGGCGGGCTGCGAATCCAGGTCGGCGCAGACGTCGTCGACTCCACCGTGCTGTCCCGCCTGGCTGACGCCCGTCGCCGGCTGGCCGGCTGATCCATTCGACGCCCAGCCGGCCACCGGTCGGCGCAGATGAACGTTCGGTCGCAGACGCGGCCACGACAGGAGAAGAGCAATGGCTGAGCTGACGATCAGGCCGGAGGAGATCCGCGCCGCTCTGGACAGCTTCGTGAAGTCCTACGAGCCCGAGGGCGCGGTGACCGAGGAGGTCGGCCGCGTCACCTTCGCCGCCGACGGTATCGCCAATGTCGAGGGCCTTCCCGGCGCCATGGCCAACGAGCTGCTTCGTTTCGAGGACGGCACGCTGGGCCTTGCGCTGAACCTGGACGTGCGCACGATCGGTGTCGTCGTCCTGGGCGAGTTCACCGGCATCGAGGAGGGCCAGGAGGTCCGCCGTACCGGTGAGGTGCTCTCGGTTCCGGTCGGCGAGGGCTACCTGGGCCGCGTCGTCGACCCGCTGGGCAACCCGATCGACGGCCTCGGCGAGATCGAGACCGACGGTCGCCGCGCCCTGGAGCTCCAGGCGCCCGGCGTGATGCAGCGCAAGTCGGTGCACGAGCCGCTGCAGACCGGCATCAAGGCGATCGACTCGATGATCCCCGTGGGCCGTGGCCAGCGACAGCTGATCATCGGCGACCGCCAGACCGGCAAGACGGCGATCGCGGTCGACACGATCATCAACCAGAAGGCCAACTGGGAGTCGGGCGACCCGACGAAGCAGGTTCGCTGCATCTACGTCGCCATCGGCCAGAAGGGCTCGACGATCGCCTCCGTGCGCGGCGCCCTCGAGGAGGCCGGCGCGCTCGACTACACGACGATCGTGGCCGCCCCGGCGTCCGACCCGGCCGGTTTCAAGTACCTCGCCCCGTACACCGGCTCGGCCATCGGCCAGCACTGGATGTACGACGGCAAGCACGTCCTCATCATCTTCGACGACCTGTCGAAGCAGGCGGACGCCTACCGCGCCGTGTCGCTGCTGCTGCGCCGTCCGCCGGGCCGCGAGGCGTACCCCGGCGACGTCTTCTACCTGCACTCCCGCCTCCTCGAGCGTTGCGCCAAGCTCTCGGACGAGCTCGGTGCCGGTTCGATGACGGGTCTGCCGATCATCGAGACGAAGGCGAACGACGTGTCGGCCTTCATCCCGACCAACGTCATCTCCATCACCGACGGGCAGATCTTCCTGCAGTCGGACCTCTTCAACGCCGACCAGCGCCCGGCCGTCGACGTCGGTATCTCCGTCTCCCGAGTCGGTGGTGACGCACAGGTCAAGGCGATGAAGAAGGTCTCCGGCACGCTGAAGCTCGAGCTCGCGCAGTACCGCTCGCTCGAGGCCTTCGCGATGTTCGCCTCCGACCTCGACGCCGCGTCGCGCGGCCAGCTCGCCCGTGGTGCGGTGCTCATGGAGCTGCTCAAGCAGCCGCAGTACACGCCGTACCCGGTCGAGGAGCAGGTCGCGTCCATCTGGGCCGGCACCAAGGGCAAGATCGACGACGTTCCCGTGCCGGACGTCAAGCGGTTCGAGTCTGAGCTGCTCGACCACCTGCGCCGCAACACCGACGTCTTCACCACGATCGAGAAGACGGGCAAGCTGGAGCAGGAGACGGAGGACGCGCTCGCCGCGGCCGTGGACGACTTCCGCAACGGGTTCCTCAAGGGCGACGGGAGCCCGCTCGTCGGTGGCGACACCGCGGACGAGGAGACCGACGTCGAGCAGGAGCAGCTCGTCGTGCAGAAGAAGGCTTGATCGTATGGCCGGAGGATCCCAGCGCGTCTACAAGCAGCGGATCAAGTCGACGCAGTCGCTGAAGAAGATGTTCCGCGCGCAGGAGCTGATCGCGGCGTCCCGCATCAGCAAGGCGCGCGGTCGCACCGCGGCGGCGGCCCCGTACGAGCGGGCGATCACCCGTGCCGTCTCGGCGGTCGCGACGCACACGTCGATGGATCACCCGCTGACGAGCGAGCGGCCCGACACGAACCGGGTCGCGGTCCTCGTGATCGCCTCGGACCGTGGCATGGCCGGCTCCTACTCGGCGTCGCTCATCCGTGAGTCGGAGCGTCTGGTCGCCCAGCTCACGGCCGAGGGCAAGGAGGTCAGCCTCTACGCCGCCGGCCGCCGGGCGATCTCGTTCTACCGCTACCGAGGGCGCGAGCTCGCCGGTCAGTGGTCGTACGGCTCGGACCACCCGCAGTCGGACACGGCCACGGAGATCGCGGACACCCTCCTCGGGGCGTTCCTCGCGCCGGTGGCCGAGGGCGGTGTGGGCGAGCTGCACGTCGTGTACACGCAGTTCGTCAACATGGTCACCCAGCGACCGCGCGTCGTGCGGATGCTGCCGCTCGAGGTCGTCGAGGGCGTCGCCGTCCCCGGCGAGCACGAGACGTTGCCGCTGTACGACTTCGAGCCGTCGCCCGAGCAGGTGCTCGACTCCCTGCTCCCGAGGTACGTGCGCAGCCGGATCTTCAGCTTCATGCTCGACGCCGCTGCCTCCGAGCTGGCTTCCCGCCAGCGCGCGATGCACACGGCGACGGACAACGCCGAGGACCTGATCCGTACCTACACGCGCCTGGCGAACCAGGCCCGCCAGGCGGACATCACCCAGGAGATCAGCGAGATCGTCTCGGGTGCTGACGCCCTCGCGGCATCGTGACGACCACCCGCGCACGACGCCGTCGACCGACGAACTCACACCCGAACCTTTCGAAGCGAGGCAAGCAATGACCGCCACCACCGTGGACTCACGCGGCGCGGCCCCGGCTGAGCCGGCAACTGGCCGCGTTGCCCGCGTGATCGGCCCTGTCGTCGACATCGAGTTCCCCGAGGACTCGATCCCCGACATCTACAACGCCCTGACCGTCGAGCTGGACCTGTCCGGCATGGGCGAGGGGGAGAACAAGTTCACCCTCACCCTCGAGACCGCCCAGCACCTCGGCGACTCGCTCATCCGTGCGATCGCGCTGAAGCCGACCGACGGCCTCGTCCGCGGCGCCGTGGTCACGGACACCGGTGAGCCGATCTCGGTGCCCGTCGGTGACGTCACCAAGGGCAAGGTCTTCAACGTCACGGGCGAGGTCCTCAACCTCGCCGAGGGCGAGGAGCTCGAGGTCACCGAGCGCTGGCCGATCCACCGCAAGCCGCCGAGCTTCGACCAGCTCGAGTCGAAGACGCAGATGTTCGAGACGGGCATCAAGTCGATCGACCTCCTCACCCCGTACGTGCTGGGTGGGAAGATCGGTCTGTTCGGTGGTGCGGGCGTCGGCAAGACCGTCCTCATCCAGGAGATGATCCAGCGCGTGGCGCAGGACCACGGTGGTGTCTCGGTGTTCGCCGGTGTCGGTGAGCGCACCCGTGAGGGCAACGACCTCATCGCCGAGATGGAGGAGGCGGGCGTCTTCGACAAGACCGCCCTGGTCTTCGGCCAGATGGACGAGCCGCCGGGCACGCGCCTGCGGGTCGCGCTGTCCGCGCTCACGATGGCGGAGTACTTCCGCGACGTGCGCAAGCAGGACGTGCTGCTCTTCATCGACAACATCTTCCGCTTCACGCAGGCGGGTTCCGAGGTCTCGACGCTGCTCGGCCGCATGCCGTCCGCCGTCGGCTACCAGCCGAACCTCGCGGACGAGATGGGCATCCTGCAGGAGCGCATCACCTCGACGCGTGGGCACTCGATCACCTCGCTGCAGGCGATCTACGTGCCGGCCGACGACTACACGGACCCGGCGCCGGCGACCACGTTCGCCCACCTGGACGCGACGACCGAGCTGTCGCGAGAGATCGCCTCGAAGGGTCTGTACCCCGCGATCGACCCGCTCACCTCGACGTCCCGCATCCTCGACCCGCGCTACGTGGGTCAGGAGCACTACGACGTCGCGACGAACGTCAAGCAGATCCTCCAGCGCAACAAGGAGCTGCAGGACATCATCGCGATCCTCGGTGTGGACGAGCTCTCGGAGGAGGACAAGACGCTGGTGGCGCGTGCGCGTCGCATCCAGCAGTTCCTCTCCCAGAACACCTACATGGCCAAGAAGTTCACGGGCGTCGAGGGTTCGACCGTGCCGCTGAGCGAGACCATCGAGGCGTTCAAGAAGATCTCGGAGGGCGAGTTCGACCACGTGGCCGAGCAGGCCTTCTACAACATCGGTGGGCTCGAGGACCTCGAGCAGAACTGGGCGCGCATCCAGAAGGAGTACGGGGCCTGAGCCCTCGTCCTCGGACGCCCCCGCGTCGTCCTGCCGGCCCGGTCACGGGTCGGCAGGACGACGTGCCACCCTCGACTGAAGAACCCGGGAGCCCGACATGGCAGAGCTGAACGTCGACCTCGTCGCAGCCGACCGCAAGGTCTGGTCCGGCGCGGCGCGCGAGGTCAGCGCCCCGTCCGCCGACGGTCAGATCGGCATCCTCGCCGGCCACACGCCGCTGCTCGCCGTGCTGCGACCCGGCACCGTGAAGGTCTCCACCGCGCCTGGACAGGTCGCGGTCGAGGCGCAGGTGAGCGGAGGCTTCGTCTCGGTGGACGCGAACGTCGTGACGATCGTCGTCGACCAGATCACCGAGGTCTCCGGCCGCGAGAGCTCGCTGGCCTGAGGCGGGCCGCACGGTGGGGTACACGCTCGGGGTCGTCATCGCGGTCGCGGTGGTGCTCGCCCTCGGGCTGGTGCTCGGAGCATCACGCCTGCGCACGCTCTCGCGCCGCGTGGGTTCCTTCCCGTGCGGCGCCCGGCCGGCGCGGCCCCAGGCGCCGTGGTCGGCCGGCATCGCCCAGTACGGCGTCGGGCGGATCGACTGGTGGCGCTGCTGGTCGCTCGCTCCGCGCCCGACCCGCACCTGGCACCGCGACCGGCTCACCGTGACCGGTCGCGCCCCGCTGGACCAGGCGGGCCAGGTCGACCAGTACCTCGTCCGCTGCCGCTACGACGGTGTCGACTTCGAGCTGACCATGTCCTCGGGCGCCTACGCCGGTCTCGCGTCGTGGCTCGAGTCCGCACCTCCGGGCCGCCGCGGCCTCGTCGTCTGACCGACCACACCGCACCCGAAGGGGGACCGTGCGACTCGTCGTCGCCCGCTGCTCGGCTCGTTACACCGGCCGACTCAACGCGCACCTGCCGCAGGCCACGCGCCTGCTCGTCGTCAAGAGCGACGGGAGCGTGCTGCTCCACTCCGACGGCGGGTCGTACAAGCCGTTGAACTGGATGAGCCCGCCCTGCACGCTGACCGTCTCGGAGCCGGACGCGGAGGCGGCCGACCGCGGCGTGACCGCCGTGTGGACCGTGCAGCACCAGAAGTCGGACGACCGCCTGGAGATCGACCTGCACGAGGTGCACCACGACTCGGCGCACGACCTGGGCGTCGACCCCGGCCTGGTGAAGGACGGCGTCGAGGCGCATCTCCAGGAGCTGCTCGCCGCCCAGATCGAGCTCCTCGGCACGGGCCACACGCTGGTCCGCCGCGAGTACATGACGGCGATCGGTCCGGTCGACATCCTCGCCAAGGACGCCGAGGGCGGGACGGTAGCGATCGAGATCAAGCGCCGGGGCGAGATCGACGGCGTCGAACAGCTCACGCGCTACCTGGACCTGCTCAACCGGGACCCCCTGCTGGCCCCGGTACGGGGCGTCTTCGCGGCGCAGGAGATCAAGCCGCAGGCCCGGGTCCTCGCGACCGACCGGGGGATCGGCTGCCTCCTCCTCGACTACGACGCGATGCGCGGCGTCGACGACGCGGACTCCCGCCTCTTCTGAGCGACGGTTCGCGACGGTTCGGCAGGAAAGCTACCTAACCACTCCGCCGTGGTGCAGGATGGAGGGATGGCCCTCGAACCTCCTCCGCCGCCGCCGACCGACACGCCCTCCGCACCGGCGGTCTTCGCCGTCCGTGGGGACGTCGTCACGCCGACGGCCCTCGTCCCCGACGCCGCCGTCGTCGTCGCGGGGGACCGCATCGTGTGGGTCGGCCCGCTGGAGGATGCCGCCGCGGCCGGGGTGGGCGACGCCGTGCGGGCTGCCGACGAGCCGGCGCCGGGGACGTACGTCCTCCCCGGTCTCGTGGACCTGCACGACCACGGTGGCGGTGGCGCGAGCTTCCCGGACGCCACGACGTACGACGAGGCGATGACCGCCGTCCACGAGCACCGCCGGCACGGCACGACGACGATGCTCGCCTCGCTGGTGACCGCCGACCGCGCCACGCTCCTGGCGCGGGCCGCCGTCCTCGCGGACCTGGCCGACGACGGGGAGATCGCCGGGATCCACGCCGAGGGACCCTTCCTGGCGCCCTCCCGCCGCGGCGCCCACGACCCCGCGCACCTGCTGACCGGTGACGTCACGCTGGTGCGCGAGCTGGCCGAGGCCTCCCGCGGTCACCTGCGCACGATGACGATCGCTCCCGACGTCGAGGGCGTCGCCGGGGCCGGCGGGGTCGCCGACGCGCTCGTGCGTGCCGGCGTCGTCCCGTCGATCGGTCACACCGACGCGACGACGCAGGAGGCCGAGGATCTCGTCGCCCAGGTCGTCGCGCGGCTGCGTGCCGCCGAGGTGCCGCGCCGGATGACGGCGACGCACCTGTTCAACGCCATGCGGCCGCTGCACCACCGCGACGCCGGACCGATCCCGGCCTGTCTCGCCGCCGCGCGCAGCGGGAACCTCGTCGTGGAGCTCGTCGCGGACGGCGTGCACCTCGACCCGGCGCTGGTCCGCACCCTGCTCCAGACCGTGGGCGTCGACCAGGTCGCGCTCGTCACCGACGCCATGGCAGCGGCCGGCATGGCGGACGGTGCCTACGACCTCGGGCCGATGTCGGTCACCGTGACCGACGGCGTCGCGCGCGTCGTCGACGCCGACCACCCCGAGGGTGGAGCCATCGCCGGCGGTACCGCCCACCTCGTCGACGTCGTCCGTGCCACGGTCGCGGCGGGCGTCCCGCTCGCGGTGGCGGTGCGGTGCGCGTCGTGGGTGCCTGCTGGGGTGCTGGGGCTCGACGACGTCGGCGGTCTGGTCGCGGGCCGCCGCGCCGATCTCCTCGTGACCGACCGGGAGCTCGTGGTGCAGCACGTGTGCCGGGGCGGTCGGAGGGTCTGAGCCTCAGGCGCTGATCGTCGCCAGGCGCGTCCCTGGTGGCAGCGTGACGCGGAGGTCGACGGGCCCGGCGGGGGCGTCCCCGAGTGCGACCGACGTCTCCTGCCAGCGGTAGCGGGCGTCGCTGCCGGTGGGTCGGGGCGCCGCGACCGACGCGAGCGGCAGCCACGGCGCCCCGGAGTCGCCGGCAGGACGCCAGGCCAGATCCACCCGGGACGCGGCCGGTCGTCGGGTCGCGAGACGCAGGCGCAGGACGCTGCACCCGGCGAGGTCCACGCCGTCGTACCGCACGACGCCGGGGGAGCCGGCGCCGGCCGGCGTCTCGACGCAGGCGCCGGACTCCCGGCTCAGGTCGCCCACGACCACGCCGCTGCCGGTGTGGAACGCATGGCCGTGCAGGGGGCCGTCGGCGATCCGTCGCGTGCGCGGGCCGCTACCGGTGACGCGCAGGGTGGACCGGACCGGCAGGTCGGCGGCCGACGGACCTGCGGCGAGGGCGTACGAGCCGGGCTGCACCCGCAGCGCGCCGACGTGCACCCAGTCGGCAGGCGTACCCGGCACCTGCTCGGCGACGTCCCAGACGGCGAGCCGCGCGACGTCGAAGGCGAGCGTCACCTCGCGCGCCTCGCCCGGCGCCAGCACCACGCGTTCGTGGGCGACGAGCAGCCGCCGCGGTCCGGGGACCGGCAGCGCGCCGGGCAGGGCGTAGACCTGGACCAGCTCGTGCGCCGGCCGTGCGCCGGTGTTGCGCAGCGAGACCCGCACCCGGACCGTGCGGTCCGGGTCGGACGGCGCCCGCCCGTACGTCGGATGGGTCTGCGTGGGTGCCGGGGCGCCGACGTCGGACCGCTCGACGGCCAGGCCGGTGTACTCGACCGTGGTGTAGGTCAGCCCGTGCCCGAAGGCGAAGGCGGGCTGTGCGTCGGCGTGACGGTAGGTGGCGCGCTGGGCGGCGAGGTCGTGGTCGAGCAGGTCGCCGGGGTCGTCCTCGGCGGCAGGCCACGTCTGGGCGAGGCGGCCGGTGGGTTCCACGTCGCCGGCCAGCACGTCGGCGACGCCGTGCCCCAGCTCCTGCCCGCCGTGGGAGGACCACAGCACCGCGCGAGCGTCGGCGGTCTCCGGGCCGAGCACGTACGGGTAGTTCGAGACGAGCGCGAGCACGGCGTCGGGGTGCTCCTCGCGGGCGGTGCGCCACACCTCGACCGCGGCGTCGGGCAGGCGCAGATGGGGTCGGTCCTCCGTCTCCCGGCCGGACAGGTGGGGGTCGTTGCCGACGACCACGACGACGGCGTCGGCCCGGGCGGCGGCCGCAGCGACAGAAACATGCCCGGAGCGGACGGTGCGAGCGGTGAAGCGTTCCGCCTCGGCGGCACCGTGCGCCTCGGCGACGACCAGGCCGGAGCCGTGCTGGACGCGCAGCCATCGCCCCGAGCCGACGTGCTGGAGGGACCAGCTGCCGTCGGCATGGTGGTGGCGGCGGAAGCTCTCCTGGGCGACCCAGCCGCCGACCCGCCGTGCGGTGGCACGCACGATCCATCCGGCCCCGGTGAGCAGCCGGTCGTGCGAGACCGAGCGCAGGGTGAGCAGGCCGTCCCCCCAGTCCGTGACCTCGAGGTGGGTAGCGGGTGCGGCGTCGGGCGACGCGGCCACCAGCACGGGGCCTTCGTCGTCGTCGGTGACGGTCAGGTAGGCGTGCGCCGTGGTCGACCGTAGGGCCAGGACGTCCGCGCCGGTCGTCACGGTGACCTCGGCGTCCGGCCACCGCTCGCGCAGCGCGGTGCCGACGCCGACGGCGTACGGCGGCGTGCCGGAGTACCAGTCGGTGAGCACGCGGTCGGCGAGCGGGCCGACGACCGCGACGTGGCCCGGTGCCGCCGGCTGGCCCAGGGGCAGCACGTCCGCGTTGCGCAGCAGCACCACCGCGCGGGCGGCGGCCTCCCGGGCGAGCGCCCGGTGCGCGGGCGGGTCGATCGCTCCCGGGCCGATCTGCGCGTACGGGTCGGCGTCGCCGTCGAGCTCCCCGGTGCGCAGGCGCAGCTCGAGGAGCCGGAGCACGGCCCGGTCCACGTGCTCGGCGCTGACGAGCCCCTGGTCGAGGGCGTGGGTGATCCGTTCGACGGTGGGTCCGGCGTCGGCGTCGTTGTCGGTGAAGGAGTCCACCCCGGCCCGCAAGGCTGCCGCGTGCGAGGTGACGTGGTCGTCGAAGTAGCGCTCGCCGGTGACCAGGTTGGTGGGTGCCGCAGCGTCGGAGACGACGGCGAGCGAGCCGTCGAGCGATCCGCCGGTCCAGCGGCGCAGCTCGTCGAGCAGCTCGCCGGAGACGTGGCACGGCCGGCCGTCGACGAGGTTGTAGGCGGGCATGACGGCGCCGACGACGCCGGCCTCGACGGGCCCGCGGTAGGCGGCCAGCTCGTGCTCGTGGAGCGTGCGCAGGGTGAGGTTCGAGCTCGTCGCCGCCCGGTCCGTCTCGTGGTCGTACCCGAGGAAGTGCTTGAGGGTCGGAACCGTCTTCCACACCCGGTGGCTGCCCCGCAGCCCGGCCGCGTAGGCGGCGCCCAGGTGCGCGGTGAGGTGGGCGTCCTCGGACCAGCCCTCCTCGGTGCGACCCCAGCGGGGGTGGCGCAACGGGTTCACCACGGGCGCCCACACGTTGAGGCTGACCGTGGGGTCGGCGGCGTGCTTGGCCCGCACTTCGGTGGCGACCGCGTCCCCGACGCGGCGCAGCAGGTCGGTGTCCCAGGTGGCGGCGAGGCCGACCGGTTGCGGGAACACCGTCGCGGTGCCCAGCCAGGCCACGCCGTGGAGGCCCTCGGTGCCGGTGCGGAACGGGCCCAGGCCGAGGCGGTCGACGGCGGGAGAGACCTGGTGGAGCATCGCGACGCGCTCGCCCGGGTCGAGGCGGCCGAGCAGGTCGAGCGCGCGTTCGGCCAGCGGCAGGGTGGGGTCGCGGAAGGGGTGGGTCACGACGGCGTGATCCTTTCCATCAAGATCGAAACGGTTCGACAACATGGGGGCCCGCAGGGCGCGTGGCCAGACACTACGGCATGGCTCGCGGTCACGCCGTCCTCGGTTCTCGGCACGGCCGGTCCGGGCCGGCGCGCGAACATCCGCGCGGCCAAGCGGCCGTCGCACGGATTCCGGGCGAGGTGTTGTCAGGGGCGGTGGAGATGGCTACGCTGCGATGTCGAAGCGCTTCGACGGAGAATCGCGGAGCAGTTGTCTGCACGGCGCTAACGGGTGCCGTGGTGTCCACGAAGGAGTGTCCGCATGACGACGAAGTCTCCCGGAACCTCGCCGGCCCGGTATCGGGTCGGCCGCAGAGGGTTTCTCGGCCTGATGGGACTCGGTGCCGCGGCGATCGGTACGCCGTCGCTGCTCGCCGCCTGCAGCAGCGGTGGTGGAGCCGTCGGCTCGGCCGGTGGCGGAGGAGCGGTGAGCACCGGCGTGCTGCCGAACTACCTGCCGATCGAGTACATCGCGCCCGACTTCCCGGGCGTCAACGGCTCGACGGTCGGCTACTCCTCCATCCCGAGCGACCTGGTCAAGGCATTCTCCGCGCCGCCGGGAGCCGGCAGCAGCTTCACGGCCATGACGCCGCTGTGGGGCACGATCCCGCCCACGGAGGGCAACCAGTACTACGACGCCGTCAACGAGGCGCTCGGCTCGACCATCCGGTTCCAGATCTCCGACGGCAACACCTACGGTGACAAGCTCGCCGCCGTCCTGGCCTCCGCCGACGACGTCCCGGACTGGGTCAGCATCCCCACCTGGAACGTGCCGCCACGGTTCACCGAGGCCGTCGAGGGCCTCTTCGAGGACCTGACCCCGTACCTGTCCGGCGCCAACGTCGAGAAGTACAAGAACCTCGCCAACATCCCCACCGACGTGTGGAAGTTCTGCGTCTTCAACGACAAGCTCTACGCCCTGCCGTTCCCCGGCGAGGTCATCAACAACGCCATCTTCTATCGCAAGGACATCCTCGACGGGCTCGGCATCGCGGACCAGCCCACCGACGCCCAGGGCCTGCTGGACCTGGCCAAGGAGCTCACGAGCCCCGGGGAGCAGCGCTGGGGCTGCGAGGACCTCTGGGGCGCCGCCACGATGATGTTCGCCGTCCCCGAGAAGTGGACGCAGGACGACGCGGGCAACCTGGTCCACCGCATCGAGACCGAGCAGTACCGTGCCGCGCTGGAGTGGCACGTCGCCCTCTACGCCTCCGGTGCCGTCCACCCGGACGCGGTCGCCGACAAGACGGAGGAGTCCAAGCAGCGGTTCGAGTCGGGTGAGTCGCTCATCGCGACCGACGGCGTGGGCGGCTGGCACGAGGCGCTGTCGCGCCAGCTCCAGTCGAACCCCGGCTACGACCAGCAGGCGTTCGCTCCCATCGCGGCCGACGGCGGCACCCCGGTCCTCTACAAGAGCGCCCCGGCCAACATCTTCTCGTTCCTCCGGAAGAGTGACGACCCGGCCAGGATCGAGGAGCTCCTCGCGGTGGCCGACTTCCTCGCGGCGCCGTTCGGCACCGAGGAGTACCACCTCGTCAACTTCGGCGTCGAGGGCGTGCACTACGAGACGGACGGCGACGGCCTGCCGGTGGCGACCGACCTGGCCGCGACCGAGCTGCAGCCCACCTACACCTTCCTCGTCGACCCGCCCGTGGTGAACACCAAGGTCCAGTACCCCGGCTTCGTCGAGGACTACTGCACGTGGATGGCGGACGCGGCGCAGCACCTCGTCGACCCGCTGTTCTACGGCATGCAGATCAGCGAGCCGAGCCGGTTCGCCGCGCTGGACGCCCCGTTCGAGGATCTCGAGAAGGACGTCTCCCGCGGTCGCAAGTCGATGGCGGACATGGACGAGGCGATCGAGACGTGGCGAGCGTCCGGCGGCGACGAGCTGCGGCAGTTCTACCAGGACATCCTGGACGCGCAGTGACGTACGGCTCGTCCCAGGACGTCCGCGGCCGGGGGGACGCGGACGACCCGGCGCTCGCGACGGTCGCACCGGCCGCCGCGAGCGCCGCGGCCGGCACCGCCGCCCCGACGCTCGCGACCGGGGGCCCGACCGCCCCGCCCCGTCGGAAGGTCTCGTGGCGGGCACGGTTCGCCCGTGACCGGTCACTGATCATCATGACGATGCCGGCCGTGCTCCTGCTGCTCGTGTTCGCCTACGTGCCCATCGCGGGCAACGTCGTCGCCTGGCAGGACTACTCGCCGTTCCTCGGGATCGCGGACAGCCAGTGGGTCGGCTGGTACAACTTCCAGCGGCTGTTCGTCAACGCCGCGTTCTGGCACGCGGTGGGCAACACCCTGCTCATCACGGCGTTCCAGCTCGTCTTCTTCTTCCCGATCCCCATCGCGATGGCGCTGCTGCTCAACAGCGTGATGACGCCCCGGGTGCGGACCACGATCCAGTCGATCGTGTACCTGCCGCACTTCTTCTCGTGGGTGATCGTGGTGACGGTCTTCCAGCAGCTCTTCGGCGGCGCCGGGTTCGTGGCCCAGCGGCTGGCCGACCTGGGCTACGACGGGTTCGACCTGATGACGAACCCGGACACGTTCCTGGTGCTCATCACCATGCAGAGCGTCTGGAAGGACGCCGGGTGGGGGATGATCATCTTCCTGGCGGCCCTGTCCACCATCGACCCGGCGCTCTACGAGGCCTCCGTGGTGGACGGTGCCGACCGCTGGCGTCGCATCTGGCACATCACGCTGCCCGCGCTGCGGCCCGTCATCATCCTGCTGCTCATCCTGCGGCTCGGCGACGCGCTGACGGTCGGCTTCGAGCAGCTCATCCTGCAACGAGGAGCGGTCGGCGTGGACGCCTCCGAGGTCCTCGACACGTTCGTCTACTACCAGGGCGTCATCAACGGCGACTGGTCCTTCGCGGCGGCGGCCGGGCTCCTCAAGGGCATCGTCTCGCTCGTGCTCGTCGTCGGTGCCAACAAGCTCGCCCACGTGTTCGGCGAGGCGGGGGTGTACAAGCGCGCATGACTTCCACGACACACGTCCCGTCCCCGAGAACCGCCGGGGACACCTCGCGCCCGACGGCGGCCCGCCGTCGTCGGCGCTCCAAGCACCGGGCCGTCTGGGAGGAGGCCCCGGGGCCGGTCGGGTTCACCGGCAAGGTGGTCCTGCTGGCGTTCATCGTGCTGGCCGTGGCGTTCCCCCTCTACACGATCATGCTCACGAGCGTCTCGACGCAGGCGGACGTCACGCGCTCCGGCGGTCTGGTCACGGTGCCCGGCGAGCTGTCGCTGGCGGCCTACGAGCAGATCCTCTCGGGCGGCATCGTCACGCGGGCCGCGCTGGTGTCGATCGGCATCACCGCGGTCGGCACCCTGTTGTCGACGGTCGTCTCCGTGCTGGCGGCGTTCGGGCTCTCACGGCCCGGCTCGTTCGGCCACCGACCGCTGCTGTTCGTCCTGCTGATCACCATGTTCTTCGGCGCCGGGATGATCCCGACCTACCTGCTGGTCTCGGCGCTGGGGCTGATCGACTCCTACTGGGCGCTGATCCTGCCGACGGCGGTCTCGGCGTTCAACGTGCTCATCCTGCGGTCGTTCTTCATGGGCATCGACCCCGCCATCACCGACGCCGCCCGGATCGACGGGGCGGGGGACTGGCGGGTCCTGTTCCAGATCGTCACGCCGATGTCCAAGGCGGCGATCGCCGTCGTCGCCCTGTTCTACGGGGTGGGGTACTGGAACGCGTTCTTCAACGCGATGCTGTACATCAACGACAACGCCAAGTGGCCGCTGCAGCTGGTGCTGCGCTCGTACGTGCTGCAGGGGGCGACCCTGCCAGGGTCGGGTACGGGGCAGGTCGACGTCGCCACGGGTGCCGTGACGGGCCTGCCGGTGAAGATGGCGGTGCTGGTGCTGGCCGTGGTCCCGATCCTGTTGGTCTACCCGTTCGTCCAGCGGCACTTCACCAAGGGCGTCATCTTCGGGGCCATCAAGGGGTGAGCCGCGCGGGCGAGGCGCCGCGTCAGACGTCGACCTCGGCACGGGCGTACGGCCCCGGGGCGGAGCTGCCGCGCTCGGTGAGCACCGGGGCGAGGAGCCGGGTCTCGGACGGGTGGGTGCCGTCGAGACGCGTCATCGCCATCTCGACCGCCACCGCACCGATCACCTCGCCGGGGATGTCGATGCTCGTCATCGGCACGTGCTGCGCCAGCGCCGTGTCGTGCGGGCACACGGCGACCACCGAGGTGTCCCGTCCCACGATCCGCCCCCGCTCGCGCAACCGGGCCAGGACGTGCGGGAGCGCCCGCTCGTTGTGCACCACGAACCCTGAGGTCTCCGGCGCGCGGTCGAGCAACGCGTCGACGGCCGTCCGGGCGCCGTCGGGCGTGGGCTCGCAAGGCTCCACCGTGCCGGTCAACGCGTTCTCGTCGCACTCGGCGGTGAAGCCGCGGTGCACGCGGTCCGCGTACGAGGTGTGCCGGGCCATCACCTCGGGAGGGGACCCGATGAGGGCGACGTCGCGGTGACCCGTCTGCCGCAGGTGCCGGGCGGCGAGACGCCCGGTCGCCTCGAAGTCCAGGTCGACGCAGCTCAGGCCGTCCGCCTCACGGGGCAGGCCGATCAGGACGGCGGGCTGCTTGAGCGCGCCGAGCACGGGGATGCGCCGGTCCTCGGCCTCGACGTCCATGACGATGATCGCGTCGACCATGGAACCCGCGGCCACCCGCTCGATCCCGCCGATGTCGTCCTGGGTGAGCAGGAGCACGTCGTGCTCGAACTCCTTGGCGCGCGAGACCACCCCGGCCACGAACTGCATGATGACCGACACGTCGACCCCGGACCGCAGCGGGGCCATGAGGCCGATGACGCTGGTCCGCCGGGAGGCCAGCGCCCGCGCACCCATGTGCGGGCGGTAGCCGAGCTCGGCGATGGCCTGCTCGACGCGGCGCCGGGTCGGCGGGGAGATCGACCGCTTGCCGGACAGCACGTACGACACCGTGGACGACGAGACCTCGGCCGCGCGGGCGACGTCCTCGATGGTGGCCATGGTCAGCTCCTCGCGGTCGGTGCGGCGGACTCGGGTCCGGTGAGGCTCACGGTAGCGCCCCGCAGGAGCCGTTCCGTCGTGGACGGCGCTCCCGGCCGGGTGATCATCACCTCGGTGTCGCAGGTGGCGTGCAGGGCGGCCGAGGTGAGCCGACCGCCACGCCAGTCGACGTCGACGACGACACCGCCACGAGCGCGCAGCCCGCGGACGCTGCCGTCGGGCCAGCCGGCGGGCAGGGCGGGCAGCAGGTCGATCCGGACGGACCGGCCGGCCCTGCGGTGGGACTGGACCAGCATCTCGGCCACGCCCGCGGTCAGACCGCAGTTGCCGTCCATCTGGTAGGGCGGGTGTGCGCTGAACAGGTTCGGGTAGACGCCACCGCGCTCGCCGTGCCCGTCCAGGGCCGGGCGCAGCGCCCGGCGGACCTGGTCGGCGGCGAGCTCGGCCTCGCCCAGCCGTGCCCACAGGGCCGTGCGCCACGCGAGCGACCAGCCGGTGCTCTCCGGCCCGCGCAACGCGATGCTGCGAGCGGCGGCGGCCGCCGTCGCGGGTGTGGTCTCCAGGTCGATCTGGTCGAAGGGGAACAGCCCGACCAGGTGGGACAGGTGGCGGTGCTCGGGTTCGGCCTCGGGCAGGTCCGCGGCCCACTCGGCCACCGCGCCGCGAGCGTCCACGCGGAGGTCGGGCAGCACGTCCGCGACGGCCTCGAGCCGCGCGAGCCAGGCGGGTGCGGCACCCAGCTCGTCGGCCACCGTGCGGCAGGAGTCCGCGAGGCGCCGCACGAGAGCCACGTCCATGGTGGCGGACGTCGTCACGGCGGCGGGGTGCGCGTCGGCGGCGGTGAAGTGGTTCTCGGGCGACGTCGACGGCGTGGTCCGTGCGTGCAGGGCGCCGTCGTCGGAGGTCTGCACCCAGTCCAGGCAGAACTGTGCGGCGCCGGTCAGGACGGGCCAGGCGACCTCGCGCAGGAGCTGGCGGTCGGGGCGGAACCGGTGGCGTTCGACGAGGTGGTCCGCCAGCCAGATGCCGCCCCAGGGCCAGGCGGCCCAGGCGGCGTCACCGCGGCCGTCCCCGACGGGTGCGGCGTGCCCCCAGACGTCGGAGTTGTGGTGGCAGGTCCAGCCGTCCGCGCCGTAGAGGGCACGGGCGACCTCGGCTCCCGGGCCGGCGGCGAGGCGGCCCACGAAGTCCAGCAACGGCTCGTGGCACTCGCCGAGCCCGGTGACCTCGGCGGGCCAGTAGACCATCTGCAGGTTGATGTTCGTGGTGTAGGCGCTCGACCACGGCGCCGGCAGCTCGGTGTTCCAGATGCCCTGCAGGGTGGCGGGCGCCCCACCAGGGCGGGACGAGCACAGCAGCAGGTACCGGCCGTAGTGGACGGCCAGGGCGACGAGGCCGGGGTCGGCGTGCTCGACGTTCGCGACGACGCGGGCGTCGGTCGCCGTCGCGGCGGCGCCGTCGGCGGAGGGCAGCCACAGGGCGAACCGGTCGTACAGGTCGGCGTGGGCGGCCACGTGCTCGCGCCGCAGCTCGTCCAGGCTCTCGCCGCCGCGTGCACCGGCCTGGTCCGCGGGTGTCGGGGCGGTGTCGCTCGTCGACGTGTCGATGCGGAGCACGTGCCGGTGGCGGGCGGACGTGCGCAGCTTCCCGCCGGTCACCCGCGCGCCCTCGTCGTCGAGCGCCGTCACCGTCACCCGACCGGTCCGCCCGCGGGCGGTGTCGTAGCGGACCGGCTCGTCGAGGCCGGCGTGCGGAGGGGCGACGTCGACCGGCAGGTGCCAGGTATGCACCAGGTCCGACGAGGGGTGGGCGCCGGCCGTCGACGGCCGCAGGAGGCTGGAGAGCTCGACGGACAGCTCGACCGGTTCGGTGGCGTGCACCACGTGGACGATCGCGCCGCCGCGGGCGTCCGCCCACGTCTCCTGCGTGACCTCTCCGATCCCTGTGGCCGACCAGGTGTGGCGGGCGACGGCGGTGCGCAGGTCGAGCTCGCGACGGTGCAGCCGGGTGTCGGCCGGGCGGGGACCGGACGCGCCGTCGGCGGGCCGGACCGTGACGTCCGCGGACGCCAGGGGCAGGTAGGCCTGTGCCCAGGGGCTCTGCATCTCGGCGAGGAGCTCCTCGGCGCGGCGCACGTCGCCGGCGTCAAGAGCCGCCCGGACCGCGGCGAGGTGCGCGGGCCCGCGGGCGGCGACCCCGGAGAGCGGGTCACGCCCAGGCAGCCCCGACCAGGCGGCGACGTCGTTCAGCCAGAGGTGCTCGGTCCCGGGGCGGCCGGCGCAGAGCGCCGCACGGTGGCCGTTTCCCACCGGAAGCGCTTCGACCCATCGGGTGGCCGCGGTGTCGAAGAACAGTCGATGGAGCTCGTCGTCTCCCCGTGGCGGATCGTTCGGGCCGGGCCGGGGTGGGCGGCCTTCCGCAGCCTCAGGAAGCGCGTCATCGTGCGGCTGATCGTCGGTGGCGAGGCGCTCTGCGAGCGGGGGCGAGGGCGCGGCCGTTCGACGCTGGACACCGGGCATGGGGACAGGCTAGCGTGTTGAAACGCTTCGACAACATGGTCGACACCCGCGACGAGCGGACCCAGCACGCGACGAGGCGTGCCGAGCGACAGGAGGGCGACGGTGCCGCAGACCCACAGCGCCGACCGGCGCCCGGTCGACCCCACCCGGTTCGCCGCGCTGACCGCCGATCTGGGGATCCTCTACGGCGGCGACTACAACCCGGAGCAGTGGGACCGCGACACCTGGGGCGAGGACGTCCGCCTGATGGGCAGGGCCGGAGTCAACCTCGTCACGGTGGGGGTCTTCTCGTGGGCGCGCTACGAGCCGCGTCCCGGTGTCCGCGACTTCGGCTGGCTCGACGAGGTGCTGGACCTGCTGCACGCCGGCGGTATCGCGGTGGACCTCGCCACGCCCACCGCGTCGCCCCCGCCATGGCTCGGCCGGCTGCACCCGGACACGCTGCCGGTCGACGCCGACGGGGTGCGGCTCGTGGCCGGCTCGCGCAACCAGTTCAGCCCGGCCTCGCGCGTCTATCGCGAGCACGCGCTGGCGATCACCCGCGACCTCGTGGACCGCTACGCCGGCCACCCCGCCGTCCGCATGTGGCACGTCGGCAACGAGCTCGGTCAGGTCTGCTACGGGCCGGAGTCCGCCACGCAGTTCCGGCAGTGGCTGCGTGAGCGCTACGGGACGATCGGGGCCCTCAACGAGGCCTGGGCCACCACCGTCTGGTCCCAGCACTACGCCGACTTCACCGAGATCCTGCCGCCGCGGCGCACGCCGTACCACGTCAACCCCTCGCAGGCGCTGGACTTCCGCCGCTACTCCTCGGACCAGCTGCGCGCCCTGTACCGCGAGCAGCGCGAGGTCGTCCGCGCCGTCGACCCGGAACGTCCGGTGACCACCAACCTCATGGGGTTCTTCGCCCTGGCCGACTACTGGTCGTGGGCGCAGGACCTCGACGTCGTCGCGGACGACGCCTACCCCGACCCCGGGGACCCGCGCTCCCCGGCCGACGCCGCGCTGACGGCCGACCTCGTGCGCTCGCTCGGCGGAGGACGGCCCTGGATGCTCATGGAGGCTGCGGTCGGCGCCGTGAGCTGGCGGGAGCACAACCTGCCCAAGTCGCCCGCACGGTCACGTCGCGAGGCGCTGCAGGCGGTGGCGCACGGGGCCGACGGCGTGTGCTACTTCCAGTGGCGGGCCTCCCGGGCGGGGGCCGAACGCTTCCACTCGGCGATGCTCCCGCACGCGGGCCCGGACACCAGGGTGCACGCTGGAGTCGTGCGCGTCGGTGGCGACCTGGCGCGGCTGCGTGGCGTCGTCGGGCAGCGGGTCCCGGCACGCGTGGTCGCGCTCTTCGACTGGGAGTCCTGGTGGGCGGCCGAGGAACAGGCCCGGCCCACCGGACGGCTGCGCACCCTGGACGTCCTGCGTTCCTGGTACCGCGTGCTGTGGGACGCGGGCGTCGCGGTCGACCTGGCCCACCCGGACGACCTCGCGGTCACCGGTGCGGCCGGCTACGACGTCCTCCTCGTGCCGCAGAGCTATCTGCTGTCGCCCGCGGCGGCCGACGCGGTGGCGGGCGCGGCGGCCCGCGGCGCGAGCGTCGTCGTCGGGTGCTTCACGGGTGTCGCCGACCGTGACGCGCACGTCCGCGGCGGCAGGTTCCCCGTGCTCCTGGCCGACCTGCTCGGCGTCAGCGGCGAGGAGTGGGCCGCGCTGCCCGACGACGGCGTGCCGCTGACCGGACCGCTCGCCACCGCCGAGACCACCGTCGGCACCGACGACGCACCACGCGCCCGCGTGCTCGGCGAGCTGCTGCGCGCCGAGGGGGCGGAGGTGCTGGCGAGCTACGCCGTCGGCCACCTCGCCCGAGCCCCTGCCGTCACCCGGCGCCGGGTACCCGGGCCCGACGGCGCGACCGCCACGCACGCCGGCACCGCCTGGTACCTGGGCACGGTCCTGCCCGAACCGTTGCTGCGCCGCGTGCTGACCGACGCCTGCGAGCGGGCCGGGGTGGCCGGCGTCGTCCCCGGCCTGGCCGACCTGCCCGGCGTGGAGGCCGTGCGCCGCGGCGACCACCTCTTCCTGCTCAACCACTCCGGGTCCGCGGCGCGCGTGCCCGTGGCCGGAGAGCACGCCGACGTGCTGAGCGGTGCCCACTTCACCGACGTGATCGACGTGCCCGCGGGCGAGGCCGTCGTCCTGACCGAGAGGAACGCATGAAGTTCACCGACGGCTACTGGCTGTCCCGGCCCGGGCTGCACCCGCTGTACGCGACGGAGGTCGACGACGTCCGGGTGGACGAGGCGGCCGGGACGATGACGGTCTTCGCACCCACGTCCGTGGTCCACCACCGGGGGGACACCCTCAACCGGCCCGTGCTCACGCTGACCTACTCCTCGCCGGCGCCGGGCGTCGTGACGGTGCGCGTGGAGCACCACGCGGGTGCCGTCCGGCGAGGCCCGGACTTCGCGGTGCACGCCGAACCCGGGTTCCGACCCGTCGTCAAGGTCGACGAGGCGGCGGGCGTGCTGGAGACCGGAGGGCTCACCGTGCGGGTGCACCGGCAGGGCGCCTGGCGGGTCGACTTCGAGCACGAGGGGCGGGTGATCACCTCGAGCCTGCCCAAGTCCGTCGCCGCGATCTCCGCGGACACCGGCGAGCGCTGGGTGCACGAGCAGCTCGCCCTCGCGCCGGGAGAGCACGTGTACGGGCTGGGGGAGCGGTTCGGCCCGTTCGTCAAGAACGGTCAGGAGGTCGAGGTCTGGAACGCCGACGGCGGCACCTCCAGCGAGCAGGCCTACAAGAACGTCCCCTTCTACGTCACGTCCGCCGGGTACGGCGTCTTCGTCGCCCACCCCGAGAAGGTGTCGCTCGAGGTGGCCTCCGAGGTGAACTCGCGGGTCCAGCTCTCCGTCCCGGGGCAGTCGCTCACGTACCACGTGGTCGCGGGCCCGACGCCGAAGGACGTGCTGCGGCGCTACACGGCGCTCACCGGACGCCCGCCCCGCGTGCCGGCCTGGTCGTACGGGCTGTGGTTGTCGACGTCGTTCACCACGGACTACGACGAGAAGACCGTCACCTCGTTCATCGAGGGGATGGCCGAGCGCGACCTGCCGCTGAGCGTCTTCCACTTCGACTGCTTCTGGATGCGCGAGTACCAGTGGTGCGACTTCGAGTGGGACCCGCGCACCTTCCCGGACCCGGAGGGCATGCTCGCGCGCCTGCACGATCGCGGCCTGAAGGTCAGCGCGTGGATCAACCCGTACATCGCGCAGCGCTCGCCGTTGTTCGCCGAGGGCGCCGAGCGAGGCTATCTGCTGCGCACCGAGGACGGCGGGGTGTGGCAGTGGGACCTGTGGCAGGCGGGCATGGGGCTGGTGGACTTCACCAACCCGGAGGCCACCGCCTGGTACCTGGGGTACCTCGAACGGCTCCTCGACCAGGGAGTGGACTGCTTCAAGACCGACTTCGGCGAGCGGGTGCCCGCCGAGGGCGTGGTCTGGCACGACGGGTCCGACCCGCAGCGGATGCACAACTACTACGCCCAGCTCTACAACGAGGCCGTGTTCGGGATGCTCGAGCGGCGGCGGGGTGCGGGCGAGGCGGTCGTCTTCGCCCGGGCCGCGACCGCGGGCGGGCAGCGGATGCCCGTGCACTGGGGCGGGGACTGCGACTCGACGTACACGGCCATGGCGGAGTCGCTGCGTGGCGGGCTCTCCCTGGCGATGTCCGGGTTCGGGTACTGGAGCCACGACATCGGCGGCTTCGAGGGGACGCCCGACGCGGGCGTCTTCAAGCGGTGGCTCGCGTTCGGGCTGCTCTCGAGCCACTCGCGCCTGCACGGTTCGTCGTCGTACCGGGTGCCGTGGGCCTTCGACGACGAGGCGGTGGACGTCGCCCGGCGGTTCACGCACCTGAAGATGCGCCTGATGCCCTACCTCGGTCGGCTCGCCGAGGAGGTCGTGGACGCCGGTACGCCGATGATGCGCCCGATGGTCCTGGAGTTCCCCGACGACCGCGCGACCTATGGTGTCGACACCCAGTACATGCTGGGCGACTCGCTGCTGGTCGCCCCCGTCCTGCGCGAGGACGGCGTGGCAGAGGTCTACGTGCCCGAGGGCCGCTGGACGCTCCTCGACCCGGGCGCGACCGCCGACGGCGGAGCGGTCGACGGACGCGTCGTCACCGGTCCGCGGTGGGTCGCGCAGACGCACGGGTTCGCGAGTCTGCCGCTGCTGGTGCGACCGGGTAGCGTGCTCCCCGTCGGGGCCCGCACCGACCGTCCCGACTATGCCTGGGCCGAGGGCGTGACCCTCCACTGCGTCGAGCTCGCGGTGGGTCACGACTCCGAGGTCAGTGTGCCCGGTGGCGAGGGCGCACCGGCAACTTTCCGCGTACGACGCACCGAGAGCGCCGTCGTCGTCTCGAGTGGGAACGCTTCCACACGATGGGCGGTCCAGGTCGGTGGCCTGCGGACCGAGGCGAACGGTCCGGAAGAAGTGAGGATCGAGCTGTGAGCACCATCAGCACCACCGGGCAGTTCCCGGACGGCTTCCTGTGGGGGACCGCCACCGCGGCCTACCAGATCGAGGGCGCGGCCGCGGAGGGCGGGCGCGGCCCGTCCATCTGGGACACGCTCTGCCGCGTGCCGGGCGCCATCCAGGGCGGCGACACCGGTGACGTCGCCTGCGACCACTACCACCGCTGGGCCGAGGACGTGGACCACCTGGCGCGGCTCGGCGTCAGCGCCTACCGCCTGTCGATCTCGTGGTCCCGCGTCCAGCCCGGCGGCACGGGACCGCTCAACGCCGAGGGCGTCGAGTTCTACCGGAACCTGCTCGACGCGCTCCGGGAGCGGGGCATCACGCCCTACGTGACCCTCTACCACTGGGACCTGCCCCAGGAGCTGGAGGACGCCGGCGGCTGGGCCGCCCGCGAGACGGCCTACGCCTTCGCCGACTACGCCCGGGCGATGGCCCGCGAGCTCGGCGACCGTGTCGCGCTGTGGACCACGCTGAACGAGCCCTGGTGCTCCGCGTACCTCGGCTACGCGTCCGGCGTGCACGCACCCGGTCGCACCGAGCCGGCGGCGGCGCTCGCGGCCGTGCACCACCTCAACCTGGCGCACGGCCTGGCCGCGCGCGCGATCCGCGAGGAGATCCCCGGGGCGGCGTGCTCGATCACGCTGAACCTGCACGTGTTCCGTGCGGCCTCGGACTCGGCTGCCGACGCCGACGCCGTGCGCCAGGTCGACGGGCTGGCCAACCGGGTGTTCCTCGGACCGCTGCTGGAGGGCACCTACCCGGCCGACGTCCAGGCGGACACGGCGAGCGTCACGGACTGGTCCTTCGTCCAGGACGGTGACCTCGACGTCGTGCGCCAGCCCTTGGACGTGCTGGGGGTCAACTACTACTCGTCGACCCGTGTGCGCCGGTTCGACGGCGAAGGTGAGCCCGTGCGGGCCGACGGGCACAAGACCACGGCCGTCTCGCCGTGGGTCGCGGCCGACGACGTCGAGTTCCTGCCGCAGCCGGGGCCATACACCGCGATGGGCTGGAACGTCGAGCCGGGCGGCCTGACGGAGCTGCTGCTGGACCTGCACGAGCGTTACCCGGACCAGCCGCTGGCCGTGACCGAGAACGGGGCGTCGTTCACCGACGAGGTCGTCCAGGACCCGGCACTGGGCATCGCGCGCGTCCACGACGTCTCGCGGGTGGCGTACCTGCGGGACCACGTGGCGGCCGTGGCCGCCGCGATCGACGCCGGGGCGGACGTGCGGGGCTACTTCGCGTGGTCGCTGATGGACAACTTCGAGTGGGCCTACGGCTACTCGAAGCGGTTCGGCATCCTGCACGTCGACTACCCGACGGGGGAGCGGACCTGGAAGGACTCCGCGTACTGGTACGCCCGGCTGACCCGGACGGGCCGCATCCCGGCGGTGTTCGAGGCCGGCCCGCCCGTCTGACCCTCGTTCGTGACTCGTCCGTGGGGACGACGGCGACGCGCCCGGACGTGCGAGACACGCCCGGGCGCGTCAGGTGTGAGGAAGATCTGAGGTCGTCTGGTCCGACCGACGCACGGCGCCGTCGGGGCGCCGTGCACAGGGTGTGGACCGCCGTCGTCCACGGGTTGTGGACGGGTGTCCGCCAGGCGCACGACGGCGCGCCCCAGCAGCACCCGGACCGGTGGACCGAGCAGTGGACGGGCGATGGTGTCAGAGGCGCGTGCGACGATGCTCGCAGGAGTCTCCCGGAGGCTCCTGACGGCCATTCCGGGCGAATCACACCGGTGTAACAACAACCGTGTCGACCACAACATGTCGTAGGCGAGCAGTCCGCGAACACTAGGTGTAGTGTTTGTGGGACGCGGAGGCCACTGGCCGCCGCAGCAGCAACATCGGCGTAGTTCCACCGGTGTCGTCGCTGGTCACGGACCCTCGGAAGGGGGCCTCGGGGTCGGTCGAGACCGTCGTGGACCGCACGCCAGGACGCGACACACGAGACATCGGACGACCGCCGATCGGGCGGCGAGACAGGGAGTGCGACATGAGCATCACGGTCTACAGCAAGCCGGCCTGCGTGCAGTGCGACGCGACCTATCGTGCCCTCGACCGGAAGGGCGTCGAGTACACGGTCGTGGACATCACCGAGGACGCCGACGCCCTCGAGATGGTCCGCGGGCTCGGATACCTGCAGGCCCCGGTCGTCGTCGCCGGCGACACGCACTGGTCGGGCTTCCGCCCCGACCAGATCAGCGCCGTCGCGGCGCAGCAGGCCGTCTCGGCCTGACGACCCCGCCCGACCGCGACGCGGTCGGCCGGTACGCAGCACGTTTTTTCGGGGGAGGGTGACATGGGGTCGCTCGTCTACTTCTCCAGCGTCTCGGAGAACACGCACCGGTTCGTCCAGCGCCTCGACCTCGAGGAGCTGGGGATGCCGGTCCACCGCATCCCGTTGCGCCCCGCCGACGGATTCCTGACGGTCGACGAGCCGTACGTCCTCATGGTCCCCACCTACGGCGGGGGCAACGAGGGCGGGTCGGTACCGCGCCAGGTCCGCCGGTTCCTCGGCGACGCGCACAACCGGTCGCTGATCCGCGGCGTCATCGCTGCGGGCAACACCAACTTCGGCGCTGCGTACTGCATCGCCGGCGACATCATCTCGGCGAAGTGCCAGGTGCCGTACCTGTATGCCTTCGAGCTGCTCGGGACGGCCGAGGACGCCCAGCGCGTCCGTGACGGATTGGGACGATTTTGGCAACGACAGTCACTGATCTCGGCGTGAACAGCACGTCGGTGGACGCTCCGCAGGCGGCAGCGGTCCCGCTGCAGCAGTCGGAGCTCGACTACCACGCGCTCAACGCGATGCTGAACCTGTACGGACCGGACGGCAAGATCCAGTTCGACAAGGACCACGAGGCCGCGTCGGCGTACTTCCGGCAGCACGTGCTGCCCCACACGATCGAGTTCGACACGCTCGACGAGAAGCTCGACCACCTGGTCGAGAACAAGTACTACGACCCCACCGTGCTGGCGAAGTATCCGCGCGCGTTCGTCAAGGAGCTCTTCCAGCGCGCCTACGCCGCGGACTTCCGCTTCGAGTCGTTCCTCGGCGCGTTCAAGTACTACACCTCGTACACGCTCAAGACGTTCGACGGGAAGAACTACCTCGAGCGGTTCGAGGACCGGGTCTCGATGGTCGCGCTCGGGCTGGCCGACGGTGACGAGCAGACGGCCCGCGACATCGTCGACGAGGTCATCTCCGGTCGGTTCCAGCCCGCCACCCCGACGTTCCTCAACGTGGGCAAGGCGCAGCGCGGCGAGCCCGTGTCCTGCTTCCTGCTGCGCATCGAGGACAACATGGAGTCCATCGCGCGCGGCATCAACTCCGCGCTGCAGCTCTCCAAGCGCGGCGGTGGCGTCGCGCTGCTGCTCAGCAACGTCCGTGAGCACGGTGCGCCGATCAAGCACATCCAGAACCAGTCGTCCGGCGTCATCCCCGTGATGAAGCTGCTCGAGGACTCGTTCTCCTACGCCAACCAGCTCGGTGCCCGCCAGGGTGCCGGCGCCGTGTACCTGCACGCACACCACCCCGACATCCTGCGGTTCCTCGACACCAAGCGCGAGAACGCCGACGAGAAGATCCGGATCAAGACCCTCTCGCTCGGCGTCGTGATCCCGGACATCACGTTCGAGCTCGCCAAGCGCAACGAGGACATGCACCTGTTCAGCCCGTACGACGTCGAGCGCGTCTACGGCAAGCCGTTCGCGGACGTCTCGATCACCGAGAAGTACGACGAGCTGGTCGCCGACGAGCGGATCCGGTCCACGACGATCAAGGCGCGCGACTTCTTCCAGACGATCGCCGAGCTGCAGTTCGAGTCGGGCTACCCGTACGTCATGTTCGAGGACACGGTGAACCGTGCGAACCCGATCAAGGGCCGCATCACCCACTCGAACCTGTGCTCCGAGATCCTGCAGGTCTCCACCCCGTCCACGTTCCACGAGGACCTGTCCTACGACGAGGTCGGCCGCGACATCTCCTGCAACCTCGGATCGCTGAACATCGCCAAGACGATGGACTCGCCGGACTTCGGTGCGACGATCGACACCGCGATCCGTGCCCTCACCGCGGTCTCCGACCAGACGAGCATCGAGTCGGTGCCGTCGGTCAAGCGGGCCAACGAGATGGGCCACGCCATCGGTCTCGGGCAGATGAACCTGCACGGCTACCTCGCGCGCGAGCGGATCTACTACGGCTCCGACGAGGGCATCGACTTCACCAACATCTACTTCTACACCGTGGCGTACCACGCGATCGCGGCCTCCAACCGGCTCGCCGAGCAGCGGGGGCGTGCGTTCGGCGGCTTCGAGGACTCGAAGTACGCCACCGGCGAGTACTTCGACAAGTACACGGACGCCGAGTGGAAGCCCGCCACCGAGCGGGTGGCGCGGCTCTTCGCCGAGGCCGGCGTGCACATCCCGACGCAGGACGACTGGCGCCGGCTCAAGGCGTCAGTCATGGAGCACGGCATCTACAACCAGAACCTCCAGGCGGTGCCGCCGACCGGCTCGATCAGCTACATCAACAACTCGACGTCCTCCATCCACCCGGTGGCGGCGAAGATCGAGATCCGCAAGGAAGGCAAGCTCGGTCGGGCGTACTACCCGGCGCCGTACATGACGAACGACAACCTGGAGTACTACCAGGACGCGTACGAGATCGGCTACGAGAAGATCATCGACACCTACGCGGCGGCCACCCAGCACGTCGACCAGGGGCTGTCTCTGACGCTGTTCTTCCCGGACACGGTCACCACGCGCGACGTCAACAAGGCGCAGATCTACGCCTGGCGCAAGGGCATCAAGACGCTCTACTACATCCGCCTGCGACAGCTGGCGCTCGAGGGGACCGAGGTGGACAACTGCGTCAGCTGCATGCTGTGACGCCGACCCGCTCTCGACCGCACCCCGTCACCCGCACCTGAAGGAACCTGCCATGGCACCCACCGGCCAGCTCAAGCTCATCGACCGCGTCAGCGCGATCAACTGGAACCGTGTCCAGGACGACAAGGACCTCGAGGTCTGGGATCGCCTGGTCGGCAACTTCTGGCTGCCGGAGAAGGTCCCGGTGTCCAACGACATCCAGTCGTGGAACACGCTCTCGGACGCCGAGAAGCTCATGACCACGCGCGTGTTCACCGGCCTGACGCTCCTGGACACGATCCAGGGCACGGTCGGTGCCGTGTCGCTCATCCCGGACGCGATCACACCGCACGAGGAGGCGGTGTACACCAACATCGCGTTCATGGAGTCGGTGCACGCCAAGAGTTACTCCTCGATCTTCTCCACCCTGATCTCGACCAAGGAGATCGACGAGGCGTTCGCCTGGTCGGAGGAGAACCCGTACCTGCAGCGCAAGGCGGAGATCGTCCTCGACTACTACCGCGGCGACGACCCGCTGAAGCGCAAGGTCGCCTCGACGATGCTCGAGTCGTTCCTGTTCTACTCCGGCTTCTACGCCCCGATGTACTGGTCCAGCCGTGCGAAGCTGACCAACACGGCCGACCTCATCCGCCTCATCATCCGCGACGAGGCCGTGCACGGTTACTACATCGGCTACAAGTTCCAGAAGGGTCTGGCCCAGCTCGGCTCGACCGAGCAGGACGAGATGAAGGCCTACACCTTCGAGCTGCTCTTCGAGCTGTACGAGAACGAGGTCGAGTACACCGACGCGCTCTACGGCGAGCTCGGCCTCACGGAGGACGTCAAGAAGTTCCTGCGGTACAACGCCAACAAGGCCCTGATGAACCTGGGCTACGAAGGCCTGTTCCCCAAGGACGAGACGGACGTCAACCCGGCGATCCTCGCGGCGCTGAGCCCGAACGCGGACGAGAACCACGACTTCTTCTCAGGGTCGGGGTCCTCCTACGTCATCGGCAAGGCGGTCCACACCGAGGACGACGACTGGGACTTCTGATCCCTCGCCCGCCGTGGTGACCACCGACGGCCCTGCGCTCAGCCGAGCGCAGGGCCGTCGTCGTCCTCCGCCCTCGGGCCGGTACTACCTCGGCGGGATGACGAAGGGCGGACCCTCGCGTGAAGCGAGGGCCCGCCCCTTCGTCGGTCCGGGCCGTGGCCCGGGGAGGGTCAGTCGGCGTCGAGGATGTCGACGACGAAGATCAGAGGGCTGTCCGGCTCGATGCCCCTGCCCTCCGGCGGATTGGCCCCGTAGGCCTGCTCGGCGGGGATGACGAGCAGTACCTGGCTGCCCACCGTCTGGCCGGAGATCCCGTCGGTCCAGCCCGGGATGACCTGCTGCAGGGAGAACGACGTCGGCTCGCCGCGCTCCCAGGACGAGTCGAAGACCTCGCCGTCCAGCGTCCAGCCGGTGTAGTGCGCGGTGACCGTCTGGTCGGCGCTCACCTCGTCGCCCTCGCCCTCGATCAGGGTCTGCGCGACGAGCTCGTCCGGGGCCTCGTAGCCCTCGGGGATCTCGACCGACGGCGCGCCGTCGTCCGCGAGGGTCACGGCCGGCAGGCCGTCGGCCGGCTCGACGGCCTCGCCCTCGGCGCGCGCGGGGATCTGGACCGCCTCGGTGATCTCGACGAGGTTGACGACGGTCGACGGCTCGTTCTGCGCGTCGACGGTCGGGTTCGCGATGAGGATCCGGGTGCCCACCGGCTGCCCGAGCAGCGGGTCGGTGAGCAGGTCGTAGCTGGGGTCGCCGAGCGTAAAGCTCTCCGGGGCGTCGTTCTCCCACGTGGACCCGAGGCGCTCGCCCGCGGCGTCGTAGGCGACGTACTGCATGGTGACCTTCATGCCCTCGGCGAGCTCGTCGCCGTCGCCTTCGTCGACGACGCGGGTGGTCGGCACCGAGACCTCGAGCTCTTCGAAGGCGAGCTCGGGCTCGGAGCCCGGGTCGCCGGTGACCTTGATCGCCGCGACCGCGGCGACGTCCGCCTCGGTGGGCTCGGGCTGGTCGGTGGCCTCGGCCGACTCCGACGTCCCGGCGGAGGCGGACGAGGAGTTCTCCTCGGGCGCGCTGTCGCCGTCGGCACAGCCTGCCAGCGCGAGGGAGGCGGCCAGCACGACGCCGGCGGCGCCGACGGAGGTACGGAGCTTCACGAGGTGCCCTTCGGTCGAAAGTGGATCCGGGACACTGTAGCGGCCGAACCTTGACGAGATTGCCAGGTGTGTCGGCAGGGCCGCGGACGCGTGACAATGGATGGCATGCCGTCGCGTCGACCCTCCCGGAAGCGCCCCTGGGGCGCCGAGCACCAGCCCCTGGACATGGACCGCGCCCTCGGAGGCGTCCAGCACGTCAGCGCCGGTGACGGGGAGTGGACTGTCCGCCGCGTGCGCGGCGGTGACAAGGCGTACACGTGCCCGACGTGCCGCCAGCAGATCCCCGCAGGAGCTCCCCACGTGGTCGCGTGGGCCCGGGACGCGATCGGGGGCGAGGCGGCCGGCCTCGAGGCGCGCCGGCACTGGCACACCGCATGCTGGGAGCGGCGCGAACGGTTGCGCTGACCTGGCCGCACGCGCCGTCCTGGGCGAGCGTGAGCCGACACCCGAACTAGGGTGGAAGAGTGAACGACGACGCCGCCACCGGCCACCAGATCCGCTCCATGACCGTCCTGCCTGCCCGTCGCGAGGACGTCGAGCTGCACACCGCGGACGGGCTGACGCTCGTCGGGGAGCTCGCCCTGCCGGCCGCGCAGGAACCGGTGGCCAGCCTGCTGACGCTCCACCCCCTGCCGACGCACGGCGGGTTCATGGACTCCCACGTGTACCGCAAGGCGGCCTGGCGCCTGCCGGAGCTCGCCGACCTGGCCGTCCTGCGCTTCAACACGCGCGGCACGACGTCGGCCCGCGGCACCTCGCAGGGGGAGTTCGACGGCGGCGACGCGGAACGCTTCGACGTCGCGGCGGCGCTGGAGCTCGCCGAGTTCCGCGAGCTGCCGCACCCCTGGCTCGTGGGGTGGTCGTTCGGGACGGAGCTCGTGCTCAAGCACGGCGCTGACCCGAGCATCGAGGGGGCGATCCTGCTCTCGCCGCCGCTGCACCGCGCCACCGACGCCGACCTCGACCGCTGGGCCGAGTTCGGCAAGCCGCTCGTGGTCCTCGTCCCGGAGCACGACGACTACCTCCAGCCGGCCGAGGCACGGGAGCGGTTCGCCCGCGTGCCCCAGGCGGAGGTGATCGGGGTGGACGGCGCCAAGCACCTGTGGGTGGGGGAGCCCGCCGTGCGTCGCGTGCTCGACGAGATCGTCCAGCACGTGCTGCCGGGCCACGCCCCGCTGCCCACGCACTACGACGGCGAGGTGCAGCACGCCTCGGACGTCGCCCCGGCCACGACGAGAGGATGAGGACCATGACGAGCCCGACCCTGGCCACCTACCTGCTGCGCGACGGTGCCGGCGTCCCGGTGGTGCTGCTGCACGGCTTCCCGCTCGACCACCGCATGTGGGTCTCCATGGTCGACGCGCTGCCGGACGGCCTGCGCATCATCGCCGTCGACCTGCCGGGCCACGGGCACAGCGACCTCGGCCAGCTCCCCGCCAGCCTCGACGCGACGGCCGACCTCGTGCACGCGACGCTCCGCGAGCAGGGGGAGGGCAACGCCGTCGTGGTCGGGCTCTCGATGGGTGGGTACGTGGCGCTCGCGATGGCGGAGCGCCACCCCGGGTTCGTGCGGGGCCTCGGCCTCGTCGACACCAAGTCGACCGCCGACGACGACGCGGCCCGCGAGGGACGGCTGCAGGTCGCTGCCGCCGTCGAGTCGACGCAGACCCTCGACGCCGTGATGGGCATGCCGGCCAAGCTCCTCGGGCCCACCTCGGAGCTGGAACGGCGGTCGCTGTACCCGACGGTGTACGCCTGGATCCGCTCCCAGGCGGTGGCCGGCGTGGCCTGGGCGCAGCGTGCGATGGCGGCGCGGCCGGACCGGACCGACGTCCTGCGCTCCTTCGAGGGCCCGGTAGCCGTCGTCGTCGGGGCGGAGGACCGCGTGACGACCGTCGACGACGCGCACCACATGGCCGACGCGGCCCGCGACGCGACACTCTCCGTGGTGCCGGAGGCGGCTCACCTCAGCGCGGTCGAGGAGCCGGCCGCGGTGGCCCGGGCCGTGGCCGCCCTGCACACCAGGCTGCGGTGACGGTGCCCGACCGGGCCTGACGGCCTCAGGCCCGGCTGGTCGCCGCCTCGTCCGTGGGCGAGGACGCCTCCTCCGCCGACTGGGCGGAGGCCGCGCGGGCACGCTGGGCGGGCGTCTGGTCGAGAGGGTTCTCGGACTGCGGGCTCTCGGCGCTGTCGGTGCTGTCGGCGTGGCGCGTCTCTGCGGACGTCGCGCTGCCGGTCGGGCTCGACGGGGCGTCGACCGTGGCGACCGGGACGACGTCCGCCGCCTTCTCGCTGCCCAGGAGCCCGCGCAGCTCCTCGAGATAGGAGTTGATGGAGTCGTGCCGGCGTGTCAGGTCCTCGAGCTGGCGCTCCGCCGTCGTGCGGCTCTGCTCGGCCTCGGCCTGGGCGTCGGAGACGGTCTGGTCGGCGAAGGTCCGTGCCTCGGCCACGATGGAGTCCGCGGTGCGCCGGGCGTCGGCGACGAGCTCCTTGATGTAGGCGTCGGACTCGGTGCGCACCTGGTCGGCCTGCTGGAGGGCGACGGCGACCCGCTTCTCGGCCTCGGCGGCGTGCTCCTCGGCCGCGGCGACGAGACGCTCGGTCTCGGCCCGGGCCACCTCGTGGCGCTCGGCGGCCTCGTTCTCGACCCGCTCGCGCATCTGGGCGGCCTCGAGCTCGGCGTCCGAGAGGGCGCGGCGTGCGCGCTCGCGGAGGTCCTCGAGCTCGGTCGTGACGGCGTTGGCCGCCTCGGCAGCCTGGTGCTTGGCCTCCGCCACGATGCGCGCGGCCTCGGTCCGCGTGCGTTCGAGGAGGTCGTTGGACTCGCGCTCGGCCTCCTCGCGCAGAGCGGCCGACTCGGCGGCCGCCTCGGCACGGAGCTGGGCGACCTCGCGGTCCGTCGTGACCCGTGCCTCGGTCACCTCCCGCTCGGCGGTGGAGCGCATCGTGCCGATCTCGCGCTCGAGCGACGCTCGTCGCTCGCTCTCCTCCGTGGTGAGGGTGCTCATGATGAGCGCGGACTCCCGCTCGGCCGACCCGACGAGCTCCTCGGCCCGGCGCTGGGCGCCCTGCAGGATGCCCTCGGCCTCCGACCCGGTGGTCGACCGGATCTCCTCGGCCTCCCGACGGGCGCTGGAGAGCAGCTCGGACGCCTCGGTCTCGGCTCGCTGGCGGACCTGGCCGGCCGACAGCTTGGCTCGCGCCATGACGTCGGACGCCTGCTGGTTCGCCTGCGTCAGGACCTCGGCGGCCTGCTCGTCGGCCGAGCGCAGCAGTCGCTCGGCGCGAGCGCCGAGCCCGGCGTAGGACGGCTTGTCGTTCTCCCGCAGCTGGCGGTGCGCCTCGGCGAGCTCGGAGGAGAGCTGCATGGCGCGAGCGTCGGTCGCCTCGACGTTGCGTCGAGCCTCCTCGACGGCCTGCTCGAGGCGGGAGATCTGGTTCTCGACCGCGGCGCGGTCGTATCCGCGCATGGTGATCGGGAAGAGCGTGCGCTCGTCGGACACGTGTAGACCTCCGTCTGTCGTGGGTGCCGAGGCTCCGGCCAGGATAGACGTCACGTGGAACCTCCGACACCTGAACCGGACGTCCGATCCTCGCGAAACGGAAAGATCGCCGTCGTGCGGCGGCGGTTCAGTGGTCGTAGGGCCCGCGGCCGTGGGAGGCTCGGGAATGCTGGTACCGGACTCGTGAAGGGTTCGTGAACCGATCCGTCCAGGGTGCCCTCGTGGTCCGGGGCGATCGCCACGCCTCCCTATCCTGAGGAGTCCACGTCGAAGGGAAGCTTGGTGCTGCAACGCATTCTCGGTGCCGTCTTGGTGATCGCCGGTCTGGCCGCCATCGCGTTCGGGGTCGCGACAGCGACCGTCCTGCGCGAGTCGGACACGGTGGTCGCCACGGCCCGGCCCGTCGGTGACGGCACGCTCGTCGTCACGGACCCCGGGGTCCTCGACCTCGTCGACTCCGACGTGACGGTCACCGCCTCGGTGCCGGAGGGCCAAGAGGTCACGGTGGTCGTCGGCCGTGACGTCGACGTGCTCGGCTGGCTCGAGGGCGACCCCTACACCCGGGTCACCGGCCTCCAGGACTGGGACACCCTGACCACCTCCGAGATGCTTCCCGAGGCCCCCGAGGGTGAGGAGGCCGAGGCCGCCGAGGGTGAGGAGCCCGAGGAGGTCGAGCTGCCGGACCCGGCGGGCTCCGACATGTGGATCACCGAGCTGACCGCCACCGAGGAAGTCAGCCTGCGCTGGAACGACCGGCCCGGACCGTGGGTGCTGCTCGCTGCCGGTTCCGGCGCGGCCCCGGTGGAGGAAGCCGAGGCTGCCGAGGGTGAGGAGGCGCCGGCCGAGGCGTCCGACGCCGACGCCGTGGCGCCTACCCTCGAGCTCAGCTGGGACCGCGAGGTCGGCACACCGTGGCTGTGGCCCGCCGTCGGCCTCGGTGGCCTGCTCCTGCTGCTCGGCATCGTGCTGCTCCTGCTCGGCCGCCGGAAGAAGAAGCCGGGTCGTGGGCGCCGTGCGGGCGGGGGCGCGGCCGGGGCTGCCGCTGCGACGCCGGGGACGGCGTCGTCCGGCCCGGTGGGCGGCAGCCCGGCCGAGCCCGCGTCGCCCGAGTCACCCGCGTCGCCCGACGCACCGGCGTCGCCCTTCGGGTCGACGACGTCGGCAGCCGCTCCGGTCTGGACCGCACCTGCCGCCGGCGCGGCTGCGGGAGCCGGCTGGGCCGCGACGGCGGGAACCTCGGACACGACGGTCTCCGCACCCGTCCCGGCACCCGCGGACGAGGGCTCGACCGACGGCCCCGAGCAGGGCGCGACCGGGTCCTCCCCGGAGGACCCCGGCGAGAGCAGGACGGGCACGGCGCCGGTCCCGGTCGCCGGACGGTTCTCCCGCCGGTCGACCAGGCTGCGTCGCACGCGGTCCGCGCCGGAGCCGGCGGCCGAGGACGGTGCGCAGCAGGACGCCGCACCGGCGTCCCCGTCGGTGCCGGCCGAACCGCCGACCACGACGACCGGGTCGCTGCCGATGCTCGACGGCCGCCCGCTCACGCGGCGCGAGCTGCGGCGTCGCGAGGAGGAACGCCGCGCCGACGGGCAGTCCGGCGTCGGGCGGGCGTTCCGCGCGCTCACGGGTCAGACGCCCGTGGTGCCACCGGCACCGGCCACGCCCCCGGCAGCCGACGACCCGCCGCCCATCTCGGGACGGCGTGCGGCGGCGTGGCGGGAGACGTGGGGCTTCGACGCCACGGCCGCCCGCCCCGACGAGCAGCAGGACGACCACACCGACGGGAGGACCCGATGACTGCCAGGAACACGCGCGTCGCGCGGCGCACGGGCGCCGCCGTCGGGCTCGCGGCCGCTGCCGCGCTCCTCGCCGGCTGCGCCGAGGAGCTCCCGACCCCGGTCGCCGACGAGCCCTTCGAAGGGCCCGTGCTGACGATGGAGCAGGAGACCGCCGTCGTGCAGGACGTCGCGGGAGTCCTCGACAAGGCGGCGGAGGAGAACGACCCGAAGGCCCTCCGCAGCCGCGTCGGCGGACCGGCGCTGGAGGTCCGCAAGAGCCAGATCAAGGTGGCCGAGGAACGGGGCGACGACTCGCTCGTGACCCAGATCCCGACGGACCTCCGGGCCGCGATCATCCCCACCACCGAGACCTGGCCGCGGGTCACGTACACGATCACGCAGCCGACGGAGAACCTCGAGGTCCCCCGCATGGTGGCCTACCAGCAGGAGTCCGCGCGGGACAGCTACAAGCTGTGGTCGTGGGTGCAGCTCATCCCCGGCACCACGATGCCGAACTTCGCCGACCCGGAGGCCATCGGCTCCGAGGAGGTGGCGCCCGACGACGACTCGCTGGCGGTGACCCCCGCCGACGCCGTCGCCCGGTACGCCGACCTGGTGGCCAAGGGCACCGACGACTCGGAGCATGCCGACGCGTTCGAGCTGCCCGGCGAGAGCCAGGACCTCGTCAAGCGGATCCAGGCCGACGCGCGCAACGTGCGCGAGGCCGAGACGTTCGACACGGCCGACGGCCGGTACCGGCTGGCGTTCGCCGCGCGGGACGACCCCCTCACGGTGCGGACGTCCGACGGCGGCGCCGTGGTCATGGGCGTCCTCGACGGCAACGTCCGGATCGACGTCGAGGAGGGCGGCACGATCCCGCCGCTCACCGAGACGCAGTCCGCGCTCCTGGCGGGCGAGGACGAGACGAACGAGCTGTACGTCGAGTACACCGACCAGGTGGCGCTCTACGTCCCGCCGGCGGGCTCGGAGGACCCGATCCGACCGCTCGGGTACTCCCACGTGGCGGTCGCTGCGGCCAACGAGATCCCCAAGAAGCGCAACACCGACCGCGAGGAGTCCGAGGAGTAGTCGCGCCCCGGTCCGTCCCTCCCGCCCGACTTCGTAGGATGAGTGCATGAGCAACCCCGTGCCCGACCCGAGCTTCAGCCCGCGCGGCGCCGTCGACCTGTCGGCGCTGAACCGCCCGCAGTCACCGCCCCCGGGCGAGCCGGGCGGTGCGCCCACGGCCGGTGGCTTCGTCGTCGACCTCACCGACGCCAACTTCCAGCAGGTCGTGCAGGACTCGACCAAGCACCTCGTGGTCGTCCTGCTGTGGAAGCCCACCGACCAGGCGAACGCCGACCTGGCCACCAGCCTCGGGGCGGTCGCCGACGAGTACGCCGGGCGGTTCCTGCTGGGCCGCCTCGACGTCGACGCGTACCCGCAGCTCGCCGCGGCCTTCCAGCCGGAGGGTGTGCCGACCGTCGTCGCCGTGCTGCAGGGCCAGCCTGTGCCGCTCTTCGCCGGTGGGGCCTCCGAGGAGCAGGTCCGCGGAGTACTGGACCAGCTCCTGGCCGCCGCCGAGCAGAACGGTGTGACCGGGCGGGTACCGGCGCAGGACGGGTCCGAGCCGGCTGCCGAAGCGCCGGTCGAGGAGCCCGAGGAGCCGCTGCCGCCGCTGCACCAGGAGGCCTACGACGCGATCGAGCGCGACGACCTGGACGCTGCGGCCGCGGCGTACGGCAAGGCGCTCAAGCAGGACCCGAAGGACGCGCAGGCCGTCGCCGGGCTCGCCCAGGTGGCGCTCATGCAGCGCACCCGTGGGGCCGACCTGCAGCAGGTCAGGCAGGCTGCGGCGGACGCTCCGACGGACGTCGACGCCCAGCTCGCGGTGGCCGACATGGACATGCTCGGTGGCAAGGTCGACGACGCGCTGGCTCGCCTGCTCGACCTCCTGCCGGGGGCGGACGACGATGCCAAGGAGAAGCTGCGCGGCCGGCTCGTCGACTACTTCGAGGTCGTCGGCGCGTCCGACCCGCGGGTCGCCAAGGCCCGTCGGCGCCTGGCGATGTACCTCTACTGACGGCGCAGGACGAGGCCGCCCAGGGGCGGGACCCGGAGCGCGAGGGAGTGCCGCCGCCCGTGTGACGGCACGTCCTCGGCGTGCAGCTCGCCGGTGTTCACCACGCCGGATCCTCCGTACTCCGGCGCGTCCGAGCAGAACGCCTCGACCCACGTGCCGCCGTCGGGCAGCCCGATCCGGTAGCCCTCGTGCGGCACCCCGGCGAAGTTGACCACGACGACGACCGGGGTGCCGTCGGCGGCGCGGCGGGCGTAGACCAGCACGTTGCGGGCGGCGTCGTCGGCCTCGAGCCACTCGAAGCCCGAGGCGTCGAAGTCGCGTTCCCAGAGCGCGGGCGTGGCGCGGTAGAGCGCGTTGAGGTCGCGCACCGTCCGCTGGACGCCCGCGTGCCCGGGATCGTCCAGGTGCCACCAGTCGAGGCCCTGGCTCTCGCTCCACTCGGCGTCCTGGGCGAGCTCCGATCCCATGAAGAGCAGCTGCTTGCCCGGGTGCGTCCACTGGTAGGTGAGGAAGGCGCGCACGCCGGCGAGCTGCTGCCAACGGTCACCCGGCATCTTGCGCAGCAGCGAGCCCTTGCCGTGCACGACCTCGTCGTGACTGATCGGCAGGACGTACTGCTCGGAGAACGCGTAGACCAGCGAGAAGGTCAGCTCGCCGTGGTGGTGGCTGCGGTACATCGGGTCCTTCGCGACGTACCGCAGCGAGTCGTTCATCCAGCCCATGTTCCACTTCAGGCCGAACCCGAGGCCGCCGGTGTCGGTGGGGCGGGTGACGCCCGGGAACGCGGTGGACTCCTCGGCGATCATCATCACGCCGGGGCTGCGGCGGTAGGCCGTGGCGTTCGCCTCCTGGAGGAACGAGATCGCCTCGAGGTTCTCCCGTCCGCCGTGCACGTTGGGCGTCCAGCCGCCCTCCTCGCGCGAGTAGTCGAGGTAGAGCATCGAGGCGACGGCGTCCACCCGCAGCCCGTCCACGTGGAACTCCTCGAACCAGTAGGAGGCGTTCGCGACCAGGAAGTTGCGCACCTCGCGGCGGCCGAAGTCGAAGACGAGCGTGCCCCAGTCGGGCTGCTCGCCGCGCCGCGGGTCCGGGTGCTCGTACAGGGGAGTTCCGTCGAACCGGGCGAGGGCGAACTCGTCGCGGGGGAAGTGCGCCGGCACCCAGTCGAGGATCACGCCGATGCCCGCCTGGTGGAGCCGGTCGACGAGGTACCGGAAGTCGTCGGGGGAGCCGAGCCGTGCGGTGGGCGCGTAGTAGCCCGTCACCTGGTAGCCCCACGAGCCGCCGAACGGGTGCTCGGCCACGGGCATCAGCTCCACGTGCGTGAAGCCTTGGTCGGTGACGTACGCCGTCAGCTCCTCGGCGAGCTCGCGGTACCCGAGGCCCGGACGCCACGAGGCGAGGTGGACCTCGTAGACGCTGATCGGCCCGCCGTGCGGGTCGGACGACGCGCGGCGCGCCATCCAGTCGCCGTCGCTCCACCGGTGCTCGCTCGCCGCGACGACGGAGGCGGTCGCCGGGGGCGTCTCGCTCGCCTTGGCCATCGGGTCGGCCTTCGCGCGCCAGCCGCCGTCCGGGCCGCAGATCTCGTACTTGTAACGGGTCCCGGCACCCACGCCCGGCACGAAGATCTCCCACACGCCGCTGGAGCCGAGCGACCGCAGGGGGTGCACGGACGACCAACGGTTGTGGTCGCCCACGAGCCGGACGCCGCGGGCGTTCGGCGCCCACACGGCGAACGAGGTGCCGGTGATCTCCCCGCCCGTGGCGGGATAGGTGCGCAGGTTCGCGCCGAGCACCTGCCACAGCGTCTCGTGGCGGCCCTCGCCGATCAGGTGCAGGTCCATCTCGCCCAGGGACGGCAGGAACCGGTACGGGTCGTCGGCGGTGGTCGTCTCGTCGCCGTACCGCGAGCGGACGCGGTAGTCGGGCGCGTGGCGGGTGCCGTCGTCGTCCACCGGGGCGGGGACGACGACGGACCACACGCCGGCGGCCTCGTGCACCGTCGGGTGCTCGGTGACGCCGGGCCCGTCCGGGTCGCCGGTGAGGACGACGACCTCGTCGGCCAGCGGTCGCAGCACCCGGACCACGGCGTACGGCCCCTCGTCGGCGGGGAGCAGGTGGGGGCCGAGCACCGCGTGGGGGTCGTGGGTGGTGCCCTGCGCGACGGCGGTGAGGACCTCGGTGTCGACGGCGGGAGGCTCGGGTGTCATGCGTCCACCCTTCCACCGCGTCCACGAGTTGTCTCCATGGGCGCACCGACGTGTCGGCGTCCGGGCGCGACCCCGGGAAGGACGTACGATCCTTGGCGAGGAGAGGTGAGGAATGGCTCGCATCACGATCGCCGACATCGCCGACCGCGCCGGGGTGTCGACCGGAGCCGTCTCGTACGCCCTGAACGACCGGCCGGGGGTGTCGGCGCGGACCCGTGAGCGCATCCTCGAGATCGCCGCCGAGATGGGTTGGCAGCCCAGCCAGGCCGCCCGGTCGTTGTCCGGCGCGCGGGCGGAGACCATCGGTCTGATCCTGGCGCGGGCGCCGGAGACGCTCGGGTTCGAGTCCTTCTACATGCAGTTCGTGGCCGGCATCGAGCAGGTGCTCTCCGAGCGGTCCTACGGTCTGCTGCTGCAGGTCGTGCCCGACGTCGACGCCGAGGTCGTCGCGCACCGGCGGTGGCGGGCGGCGCGCCGGGTCGACGGCGTCGTCGTGGTGGACCCGCGCCAGGACGACCCGCGGCTGCCCCTGCTCACGGACGCGGCCGCGCTGCCCGCCGTCGTCGTGGGGGACCCGTCCCTCGCGGGCGGGGCCACGGCGGTGTGGACCGACGACGCGGCCGCGCTGCGGGAGTGCGTGGGCTACCTGGCGGGACTGGGTCACCGCAGGATCGGGAGGGTGACGGGGACCGAGGCGTTCGGCCACACGCACATCCGCGACCTCGCGTTCTTCGACGAGGCGCGACGGCGGGGGGTGGAGGCCCGGGTGGAGCGTGCCGACTTCACCCCGGAGGCCGGGGCGGCGGCCACGCGGACGCTGCTGACCGCGGACCGGCCGGTGACCGCCATCGTCTTCGACAACGATGTCATGGCGCTCGCGGGCCTGGGGGTGGCCCACGAGCTGGGCGTGCGCGTCCCGCAGGACGTCTCGCTGGTGGCCTGGGACGACTCCCCGCTGTGCGAGGCCGCGTTCCCGCAGCTCACCGCGCTGAGCCACGACGTCACGAGCTACGGGGCGCACGTCGCCCGCCGGCTGTTCGAGCGCATCGAGGGCGCCCCGCACGGGAGCTTCCTCGACGCGACGCCGGTGCTGCGCGTGCGGGGCTCGACGGGGCCGGCTCCCGCGCGAGCCTGACGGCCGCGGGCCCGGCGCGGGTCACGCTGAGATCGAGCGAGGGTGTTGACCTCTCGCTACTTAAGCGCTTAATGTGAGGGTCGTCACCCCGTCAACGACGACCGGAATCGAGCACGACATGGCAACGAGGCACAACATCACCGGCGTGGCCGCCACAGCGGCCGCCGCGCTCGCCCTGTCCGCCTGCGGCGGCGGCACCGACCCGGGCGAGGCCGCCGACGACGGCGAGCCGTCCGGCGAGATCACCGTCATCACGCAGCGCACCGACATCGTCGACACCGTCTTCGCCGACTACAAGGAGCAGTTCGAGGCGGAGTACCCGCAGGTCACGGTCAACTTCGAGGCGCTCACCGACTACGAGGGCGAGATCGCCGTCCGGATGAACACGTCCGACTACGGCGACGTCCTGCTCATCCCCAACAGCGTGACCAAGGACCAGTACGCGAGCTTCTTCGAGCCGCTGGGCACCGTGGACGAGCTGGGCCAGACCTACCGCCTCGTGGAGGAGGCGGCGTTCGAGGACGAGGTCTACGGCGTCTCCATCACCGTCAACACCCAGGGTCTCGTCTACAACAAGAAGGTCTGGCAGGAGGCCGGGATCACCGACCTGCCCACCACGCCGGACGAGTTCCTGGCCGACCTGCAGGCCATCGCGGACGAGACCGACGCCGTCCCGTACTACACCAACTACGCCGACGGCTGGCCGCTGAGCCAGTGGGACGGCAACCGCGGGGCCATGGGCGACCCCGACTACCAGAACACCCACGTGGCCCACTCCGACACCCCCTGGGCCGCCGACGAGTGGCACGGCATCTCCGACGGGCTGCTGTACGACGTGGTCGCGAAGGGCCTCAGCGAGGACGACCCGACCACGACGAACTGGGAGGAGTCCAAGACGCTGCTCGGTACGGGCCAGGTCGCCACCATGCTGCTCGGCTCCTGGGCCATCACCCAGATGCAGCAGTCTGCCGAGGACGCCGGGGCGTCGGCGGACGACATCGGGTACATGCCGTTCCCGCACCAGGTCGACGGCACGTTCCACGCCCAGGTCGCCGGGGACTACAAGAACGCCGTCAACGTCAACAGCGAGCACAAGGCCGCGGCCCGCGCCTGGATCGACTGGTTCGCCGAGGAGTCCGGCTACGCCTTCGACGAGGGTGGCATCTCCCCGCTGCTCGACGGCCCGACGCCGGACACCCTGGGTGACTTCGAGGCGGCCGGCGTGGAGTACGTGGAGATGACGCCCGCCCCGGCGGGCCAGGAGGCCCACGAGACCGACGTCGTCAACACCGCCGAGATCGACCTCTACGGCAACATCTACCGGCAGAAGCTCGTGGACATCGCCCGCGGTGCCGCGGACGGGGACAAGGAGTCGTACTTCGCCGAGCTGAACCAGCGCTGGGCCGACGCCCGCGCGACCGTCGGCGAGTGACCGAACGCCCCGGGGCGGCGACCTGGCGTCCTCGCCCCGGGGACCCCACCGAGAGGAGGACCGCCATGTCGACGGTCTCGTCCCCGGTCCGTGGAGCGGCAGCCCGCTCCACGGCCCTCCCGGCACCGGCGCCACGACGGCGTGGGCCCGGTCGCGGCTGGAAGGTCACCCCGTGGCTCTTCCTGCTCGTGCCCCTGGGTCTGCTGGTGCTGTTCACGTACGTCCCGGTCGCCAACATGGTCTGGTACAGCTTCACGAGCTGGGACGGGATGGCGCCGGTCAAGGAGCCCGTCGGGTTGGACAACTACCAGCGGATCTTCACCGACCCGGACATGTTCAGCGTCTTCCTCGTGAGTCTGTACTACCTGGCGGGCGCGTTCCTGCAGCTCGTGCTGGCCCTGTACTTCGCGACCGTCCTCAGCTTCCGCACCCGCGTGCGGAACCTCTTCAAGGGGATCCTGTTCTTCCCCTACCTGATCAACGGCGTCGCGATCGGGCTGGTGTTCCTGTTCTTCCTGCGCCCCGGGGGCACCCTGGATGCGGTGCTGGCGCTCGTCGGCGTCGCCGAGCCCCCGCAGTGGCTGGGCGACCCCGACCTGGCGAACATCTCCCTGGCGTCGACCAGCGTCTGGCGCTACATGGGGCTGAACTTCGTGCTGTTCCTCGGGGCGATCCAGTCGATCCCGGCCGAGCTCTTCGAGGCTGCGGACCTGGACGGCGCCACGAGCTGGCAGAAGTTCCGCTTCATCATCGCCCCGGGGATCAAGCAGGTGATCGGCCTCATGACGATCCTGGCGATCTCCGGCTCCCTGGCGGTGTTCGAGATCCCCTGGATCATGACCGGCGGGGCCAACGGCACGACGACGTTCGTCATCCAGACCGTCCAGCAGGCTTTCGAGTTCAAGAAGTTCGGCCTCGCGTCGGCGATGGCCGTGGTCCTGCTGCTCATCGTGCTGCTCATCACCTGGGTCCAGCGCCGGATCCTCCCGGACGAGAAGGTGGACCTGACATGAGCGCGACGACGCTGCCCGGCCGGACCGGACCCGTCGAGCGGACGGTGCTGCGCGCCCGGCACGGCCTGCGTGCCATGCACCCGCTGCTCGGCCCCGTGGCCACCACCGCGAAGTACGCCAGCCTCGTGGTCGCCTGCGCCGCCGCGATCATCCCGCTGGTGACGGTGTTCATGGCGGCCTTCAAGTCGAAGGAGGAGTTCGCGACCTCCGACCCCCTGGCACCCCCGCAGAGCTGGACCAACCTCGACAACTTCGCCACCGCCTTCGTCGACGGTGGCATGGTGCAGGGGTTCCTCAACACCTCGATCATCCTGGTCGTGGCGCTCGTCGGCACCATCATCATCGGCACGATGACGGCCTACGCCGTCGACCGCTTCGACTTCCGTGGCCGGCGCCTCGTCATGGGGGCGTTCCTGCTCGCGACGCTCGTGCCGGCGGTGACCACACAGGTCGCCACGTTCCAGGTGGTCAACGGGCTCGGGCTGTTCAACACCCGCTGGGCCGCGATCGTCCTGTTCACGGGGACCGACATCATCTCGATCTACATCTTCCTGCAGTTCATGCGGGGCATCTCCCGGTCGCTGGACGAGGCCGCGATGCTCGACGGCGCGAACCGCCTGACCATCTACGCACGGATCATCTTCCCGCTGCTGCGCCCCGCGATCGCGACGGTCGTCATCGTCAAGGGCATCGCGATCTACAACGAGTACTACATCCCGTTCCTCTACATGCCCTCGCGCGACCTCGGCGTGGTCTCGACGTCACTGTTCCGGTTCATGGGCCCGTTCGGCGCCCAGTGGGAGGTCATCTCCGCCGGTGCGGTGCTCGTCATCGTCCCGACCCTCGTCGCGTTCCTCCTGCTGCAGCGGCAGATCTACAGCGGACTGACCTCCGGAGCCACCAAGTGACCCATCCTTCCTCCCGTCGCACCGCCCCGCTCCACACCGGGTGGACCGCCCGGAGCGCGAGCGCCGGCGTCCCCGAGCCCCTGGCCGGACGCCTCGCCGGCCAGGGCGTCGCGGCCACCGTGCCGGGCTGCATCCACACCGACCTGATGGCCGCCGGGCTGATCCCCGACCCGTACCTCGACGACCACGAACGGCTGCTCGGCTGGATCGGCCGGTGCGACTGGGAGTACACGACGACGTTCACCCACGAGGCCGGTACCGGCGACGAGCATCACGAGCTGGCCTTCGACGGACTGGACACCGTCGCCACCGTGCTGCTCAACGGCACCGAGGTCGCCCGGACCGCCAACCAGCACCGCTCCTACCGGCTCGACGTCACCGAGCTGCTGGCCGACGGTGACAACGAGCTCGTCGTCCGCTTCGCCGCTCCCGTGCCGTACGCCGACGCCCAGAGCCTCGCGCTGGGGCAGCGGCCGCAGGTCAACCACCATCCCTTCAACGCGATGCGCAAGATGGCGGCCAACTTCGGGTGGGACTGGGGGATCGACGCCGCCACCGTCGGGATCTGGCGCCCCGTGCGCCTCGAGACCTGGCGCACCGCCCGGCTCGGCACCGTCCGCGTGCTCGCGACCGCATCCGTCGGGCGGGACGAGGCGGCTCAGGGGACGCGCGACCAGGCAGGGCCCGCGGAGGGCGCTCGCGGGCACCTCGAGGTCCGCGCCGACGTCGTGACGGCACCGGGTGCGCCGTCCGGCACCGTGTCGGTCCGCCTCGCCGGCGGCCGGGGCGAGCCGACGGCTAGCGCGACCGTCCCCGCCGACGGCGGCCCCGCCGTCGTCCGCCTCGAGGTGGACGACGTCGACCTGTGGTGGCCGCGCGGCCACGGCGCCCAGCCGTTGTACGACGTCGAGGTCACCCTCGCCGCCGACGGCGCGCTCCTGGACACCTGGCGCACGCGCACCGGGTTCCGCTCGGTCCGGCTGGACCAGACCCCGGACGACGACGGCACCTCCTTCACGCTGGTGGTCAACGACAGACCGGTGTGGGTCAAGGGCGCCAACTGGATCCCGGACGACGCGTTCGTGCACCGCGTGGACCGTGCACGCTACGGGCGCCGGCTCGACCACGCCGAGCAGGCGGGCGTCAACCTGCTGCGCGTGTGGGGCGGCGGGATCTACGAGGCCGACGACTTCTACGAGCTGTGCGACGAGCGCGGCATCCTCACCTGGCAGGACTTCGCCTTCGCCTGCGCCGCCTACAGCGAGGACGAGCCGTTGCGCTCCGAGGTGGAGGCGGAAGCCCGCGAGAACGTCGCGCGGCTGACCCCGCACCCGTCGCTGGTGCTGTGGAACGGCTCCAACGAGAACGTGTGGGGCGTGCGGGAGTGGGGCTGGGAGCCGCTCCTGGCCGGCAGGTCGTGGGGCTGGGGCTACTACACCGAGCTGCTGCCCACCGTGGTGTCCGAGGAGGACGGCACCCGCCCGTACACGCCGTCGTCACCCTGGTCGGACGACCCGGCCGTCCCCCCGAACGACCCCGACCACGGCTCCATGCACTCCTGGGAGGTGTGGAACCGCCTCGACTGGACCCGCTACCGCGACGACGTCCCACGGTTCATGGCGGAGTTCGGCTGGCAGGGACCGCCCACGTGGGCCACGCTCACCCGTGCGATCAGCGACGACCCGCTGACCCCCGAGTCGCCCGGCATGCAGGTCCACCAGAAGGCGATCGAGGGCCACAAGAAGCTGAGCCTGGGGCTCGTGCGCCACCTGGCGATACCGGACGACATGGACGACTGGCACTGGGCCATGTCGTGGAACCAGGCCACGGCGGTGCAGGTCGCCGTGGAGCACCTGCGCTCCTGGTCGCCGCGTTGCACGGGCTCCGTCGTGTGGCAGCTCAACGACTGCTGGCCGGTGACGTCCTGGTCGGCGGTGGACGGCGACGAACGTCCCAAGCCTCTGCTGTACGCGCTGCGGCACGCCCACGCGGACCGCCTGGTCACCGTGCAGCCGCGACGCACGCACGGGCGCGACGGGCTCGCCGCCGTGCTCGTCAACGACAGCGACGAACGCTGGTCGGGTGACGTCGTCGTGCAACGCCTGGGTGACGACGGCACCGAGCTCGCGAAGGCCCACGAACGGGTGGACGTCGCGCCGCGCACCACCTTCACGCTGCCGCTGCCCGACGACGTCGCCACCGCGGGTGAGGCAGCCGGCGAGCTGGTGCGCGCCCACCTGGGCGACGCGCGCGGGCTGTGGTTCTTCGCCGAACCCCGTGACTCGGCGCTCGCGGCGCCGGTGCTGGAGACCACGCTCGAAACCTGCCCCGGCGGGTACCGGGTCCGGGTCCGGGCGCAGAACCTGGTGCGCGACCTGACGCTGCTCGCCGACAAGCTGCACCCGGACGCACGGGTGGACGACCAGCTCGTCACGCTCCTGCCCGGCGAGGAGGCCACGCTGCACGTCGCGGTGCCCGACGGCGTCACGCTCGACGCGGAGGCCGTGTCGGCCCCCCGGGTGCTGCGGTCGCTCAACCAGCTCGTGGAGGCCGACCGATGAGCGGGCAGGTGCCGGTGGTCCCGCTGCCCGGCGGGCCCGTGCTCGGGATGACGTGGGGCTGGACCGGGGTGCGCGGGACGTGGGCCACCCCGGCGGCCGAACGGTCGATGGACGCGATGGTCGACTCGTTGGCCACCACCTGGACGGCGGTGACGTACGCCGCCGAGCAGGCCACCGCGCAGTCCACCGAGATCCCGTTCCGCGACGCCCCGGCACCCACCGACGACGAGGTCCGCTGGGCCGTGCGCGCCGCGAAGGCACGCGGGCAGCGGGTGTGCCTCAAGCCGGTCGTCAACGTGGCCGACGGCACGTGGCGCGCCCACATCGGGTTCCTCGAGCCGGACGTGCCGAACGAGCCCACCTGGTCGCAGTGGTTCGCCGCGTACACCCGGTTCGTGGTGCACCATGCGCGGATCGCGGCCACCGAGGGCGTGGACATGTTCTGCGTGGGCTGCGAGATGGTTCGCGCGGACGCTCACGCGGACCACTGGCGCGCCGTCGTCGCCGCCGTGCGGGAGGTCTACGACGGGCTGATCACCTACAACTGCGACAAGTACCAGGAGGACCGCCTCACCTGGTGGGACGCCGTCGACGTGATGAGCGCGTCCGGCTACTACCCGCTCGGGGAGTGGGAGGCCCAGCTCGACCGCATCGAGAAGGTGGTCGCCCGGGAGGGCAAGCCGTTCTTCTTCATGGAGACCGGCTGCCCCAGCAGGATGGGGTCCGCGGCCCTGCCCAACGACTGGACGCTCGAGGGGCCCCCCGACGGCGACGAGCAGGCACGCTGGTACGCGGACATGCTCACCGCGAGCGCCGCCCGGCCGTGGGTGCAGGGCTGGGTGCTGTGGGACTGGCCCGCCGAGCTGTACGCGCCGCAGGACGCCGCGACGAACGACGACTACTGCCCCTACGGCAAGCCGGCCGCTGACGTGATCGCCGCGACGTACCGCCGGCTCGGCGAGGGAGCACCGAGCGCATGAGCAGCCTGCACCACCTGCGCGCCGGTGGGGTCAGCCTCGTGCTCGCCGTCACCGGCGACCGCCTGCCCACGGTGGTCCACTGGGGCGCCGACCTCGGCGCGACCACCGACGAGCTGCACGCGCTCGCGCTCGGCGTCGCGCCCCAGCCGTTCGGGTACCCCGTCGACGGACCGATGCCCGTGTCGGTGCTGCCCGAGGCCTCGACCGGCTGGCCCGGGGTACGCGGTGTCGCCGGCCACCGGGCCGGTGCGGCGCCGTCCACCCGGTTCGTCGTCACGGACGTCGCCCGGGCCGAGCGCCCCGCGCCCTGGTCGGCGGCCCTGACCCTCGACACGACCGACACCGACGCCGGGCTCGACCTGCGCCTGGAGATCGAGCAGGCGCGCACCGGCCTGCTCCGGTTGCGGGCGACGCTCACCTCCCGCACGGACGGCGTGTACGACCTGGTCGGCGTCCTGCCCGCGCTGCCCGTGCCGGACCGCGCACGCGAGCTGCTTGACTTCACCGGCCACCAGCTGCGCGAGCGCAGCCCTCAGCGGCAGCCGTTCACGCACGGCACGCACGAGCGCAACGGCCACCGCGGGCGGCCCGGGTTCGACAGCGGGTTCCTGCTCTGCGCCGGCGAAGCCGGGTTCGGCGCCCGCGCGGGCGAGGTCTGGGCCGTGCACCCCGGGTGGTCGGGCAACCAGCGGATGCTTGCCGAGCGCAGCTACCACGGCGTGTCGCTGCTGGGTGCCGGGGAGCTCCTGGAGCCAGGGGAGGTCCGGCTCGGCCCCGGTGAGCGGTACACCTCGCCCTGGACCTACGCCACCTACGGCGTCGGCCTCGACGACGCGAGCGCGCGGGTGCACGACTGGTTGCGCTCACGCCCTGAGCACCCCCGCCGCCCGCGACCCGTCGTCGTCAACACGTGGGAGGCGGTCACGTTCGACCACTCCCTCGCGCGGCTCACGGCGCTCGCGGACGCGGCCGCCGAGGTGGGCGCGGAACGGTTCGTGCTCGACGACGGCTGGTTCGGCGCGCGGCGGGACGACACCGCGGGGCTCGGGGACTGGGTGGTCTCGCGCGAGGTCTACCCCGACGGGCTGCAGCCGTTGGTGGACCACGTGCGCGGGCTCGGCATGGACGTCGGCCTGTGGGTGGAGCCGGAGATGGTCAACCCGGACTCCGACCTCGCGCGTGCCCACCCCGAGTGGATCCTCACCGCCCCCGGCGGACGTCGGGCAGCGCCGGGCCGCCACCAGCAGGTGCTCGACCTGAGCGCCCCCGGCGCCTATGCCCACGTGCTCGGCCAGCTCGACGCGCTGCTCGACGAGCACCCGATCGCGTACCTCAAGTGGGACCACAACCGGGAGGTCGGTGAGGCGGGCCTGCCGCCGTCGGGCCGCGGCGCCGTCCACGTCCAGACCCGCGCCGTCCTCCGGCTGATGGACGAGCTGCGCTCACGCCACCCGGGCCTGGAGATCGAGACCTGCGCCTCGGGCGGCGGCCGCGTCGACCTGGGGATCCTGCAGCACACCGACCGGGTCTGGACGTCGGACTCCACCGACGCCCACGAGCGGCTGGGCATCCAGCGCTGGACGTCGCTGCTCGTGCCGTACGAGCTCCTCGGTGCGCACGTCTCCGCGCCCGTCGCGCCGACCTCGGACCGGGCGCTGCCGCTCGACTTCCGGTGCGCCGTCGCCCTGTTCGGCCACTTCGGCATCGAGTGGGACGTCACCGAGGCCGACCCGGCGGAGCGCCGGCGGCTGGCCGAGTGGGTGGCGTTCTACAAGGAGCGGCGCGGCCTCCTGCACTCCGGCCGCGTGGTGCATGCCGACGTGCCCGACCCGGCGTACGACCTGCACGGCGTCGTGGCGCCCGGGCATGACGAAGCCCTGTACGGGTGGGTGTGCACGGCGTCGTCAGAGGTGTGGCCGCCGCCGCCCGTGCGGCTCCCGGGCCTGGACCCGCGGCGCCGCTACCGGGTGACGCTCGACGGGCCGGTGCGCGACCTCGAGGGCATCGCCGCCCGCTGGGGGGCGGGACTGCCGTGGGTCGAGGCCGGCGGAGCGGAGCTGCCGGGCCGGCTGCTGGGCGAGGTGGGCCTGGCGATGCCGGTGCTCTTCGCCGACCGCGCGCTGCTGCTGCGCGTCACCGCCGCCAGGTGAAGACCCGGTCGACGGCACCGAGCGGGATGGGCAGCCACTGCGGGCGGTGGTGGGTCTCGTAGACCACCTCGTAGAGCGCCTTGTCGAGCACCAGCGCGCGCAGCACCAGCGCCGCGGTGTCGTCGTCCAGGCCGGTGCCCGACGGCGGGACGGCGGCCGTGCGGCAGCCCGCCAGGAAGGCGCGGGTCGCCTCGTCCTGCCAGGTGGCCGGGTCGGGCGCCGCGCCGACCGCGGCGGCGTAGTCGAAGGACCGCAGCATCCCCGCGACGTCGCGTAACGGCAGGTCGGGGCGCGTGCGCTCGGCGACGGGACGCTGCGGCTCGCCCTCGAAGTCGAGGATCTTCCAGGTGCCGTCGCCGAACAGCGTCTGCCCCAGGTGCAGGTCGCCGTGGATGCGCTGGGTCGGGACCGGCTCCGGCAGGGCGGTCAACCGGTCCTCGAGCGCGTCGAGCAGGGCGGCGATCTCGATCGTGTGGTCCGCCAGCGACGGTGCGTCCTCCACGGCGCGTGCGGCCCGGCCGCGCAGCCCTGCCACGAATCGCCTCGCGTCCAGGGGCGGGCCCGGCGGGAGCACGCGCGCCATCCGCCCGTGCAGCTCGGCGACCCGCCGCCCGAGGGCCGCCGCATGGTCCGCGAACGACTCGCCCCGGCTCGCGACGTCGCAGGCCAGCTCGAACCCGTCGGCGGCGTGCGGCACCAGCTCCGACATGATCGCCAGGTGCACCGGCAGCACCCGGCCGGCGTCGCCGGCGTCGACCTCGAGCGCGCCGAGGAACCGTGGCACCCCGTCCCAGCCGTCCGCCGTCAGGGCCTGGGGCACCACCACGTCGGGATGCGGGCCGTCCGCGACCGTCCGCAAGATCTTCAGCATCCCACCCGCACCTCCGGCGGACGGCACGCCGGGCAGGATCACCGAGGTGTTCGACTGCTCGCCGGCCAGCACGCGCCCCCGCTCCGTCAGGGTGACCGGGTCGCCGCCGATGCCCATCGCTCGAGCCAGGGTGAGCCAGCAGACCGGGTGCGCACCGCCGTCGTGCACCGCGACGTCCCCCGACGACGTGGTCACGGTGTCGATGTACCCCGGGCCGCGCGCCGCCGGGTCGCAGATCACCAGCGGGACCTGCACGGTGACGGCGCCACCGGGCAGCGCGGTGCCCTCGAGGCGGGTGAGCAGCAGCACGACGTCCGCCGGTGTCGCGTCGAGGGTCGCACCGTCTGGCCCGGCCGTGGTCTCGCCGTCGTCGCCAGGATCGAAGGTCACCGCGAGCCAGGCCTCCGCGCGGACCTCGCCGCGCCCCGGGTACCAGCGCCGTGTGGGCAGCCACGTGGCCAGCAGGGCCGCGACGCTCGGGTCGGGTCCCTGCGCGGCCGCCCGCACGGCGAGGTCGGTCACGGCGACCCGCTGCCGTCGTCCGCGGCGCCGTCGGGCGGGGTGGCGACCAGCCAGTAGAAGTCGCGCGAACCCCACGAGAGGCTCACGCGGCCGTCCTCGCCGACGTCAGGGAACTTCCCACCACCGAACAGGTCGGTGAGCGACCAGCCCTCGAGACCTTCCAGCGTGATCGTCGCCGACCGCGCCGTGGCGGACAGGTTCGCCGCGACGACCAGCGTCTCGCCCTCCGTGCGTGTGAAGGCCAGGACCGCCTCGTCGTCGGCCGCGCACGCCGTGAAGGTCCCCGTGCCGAAGGCCGGGTGAAGACGCCGCACGGCCAGCATGCCGTGCACCCAGTGCAGCAGCGACGAGGGCTGGGCGAGCTGGGCCTCGACGTTCGCGTACTCGTAGTGGTGCACCAGCGACTGGATCAGCGGCAGGTACAGCTTGCCGGGGTCCGACGTGGAGAACCCCGCGTTGCGGTCCGGGGTCCACTGCATCGGGGTGCGGACGGCGTCGCGGTCCGGGAGCCAGATGTTGTCGCCCATGCCGATCTCGTCGCCGTAGTACAGGCACGGACTGCCCGGCAGCGACAGCAGCAGGGCATGGGCGAGCTCGATCTCCTTGCGCGAGTTGTCCAGCAGCGGGGCGAGCCGACGGCGGATGCCCACGTTCGCGCGCATGCGCGGGTCGTGCGCGTACCAGCCGTACATGGCGGCGCGCTCCTCGGTCGAGACCATCTCCAGGGTGAGCTCGTCGTGGTTGCGCAGGAACGTGCTCCACTGCCCGCCCGGGGCGGGGATGTCCGGCGTGTCGGCCATGATGTCCAGGAGCTGGTTGGCGCGCTGGTCCTTGATCGCGTAGAAGATGCGCGGCATCACCGGGAAGTGGAAGCACATGTGGCACTCGGGCTCGTCGGCGGTGCCGAAGTACTCCACGACGTCCTGCGGCCACTGGTTGGCCTCGGCGAGCATGATCCGGCCGGGGAACTCGTCGTCGATCATCCGGCGCACCTGGCGCAGGAACTGGTGCGTGCGGGGCAGGTTCTCGCAGTTGGTGCCCTCCTCCTCGAAGAGGTACGGCACGGCGTCGAGCCGGAACCCGTCCACACCGATCCGCAACCAGAACCGGGCGACGTCGATCATCGCCTGCGTCACCTTCGGGTTCTCGAAGTTGAGGTCCGGCTGGTGGCTGAAGAACCGGTGCCAGTAGTACTGGCGGCGCACCGGGTCGAACGTCCAGTTCGAGGTCTCGGTGTCGACGAAGATGATCCGCGCGTCCGGGTAGCGCGTGTCGTCGTCCGACCACACGTAGAAGTCGCCGTACGGTCCCTCCGGGTCCGAGCGGGACGCCTGGAACCACGGGTGCTGGTCGCTCGTGTGGTTCATGACCAGGTCGATCACCACCCGGATGCCGCGCGCGTGCGCCGCCTCGATGAGGCGCTGGAAGTCCTGCAGCGTGCCGTACTGGGGAGCGATCGCCGTGAAGTCGGCGACGTCGTACCCGCCGTCGCGCTGCGGCGACGGGTAGAACGGGGGCAGCCACAGGCAGTCGACGCCGAGCCACTGCAGGTAGTCGAGCCGGTCGACGATCCCTCGCAGGTCACCCGAGCCCGCCCCCTCCGTGTCGGAGAAGGCGCGGACGATGACCTCGTAGAAGACGGCCTTGCGGTACCAGTCCGGGTCGTCGCTCAGGCCCGGCTTGGCCAGCGGTGGCGGTTCCGGCTGCTGTCGCGGAGGCAGTGCCTGCACGGGGATCTGCCGGGTGATCGGGCGGGGCACCTCGACGCCCCCGGCGCTCACGGACGCGTTCATGCCGGACCGATCCTCAGGACGTGGGCCACCCGCTGCCGGGGGTCCAGGCGGACGTACGGATGCTGCCCCCAGGGGTAGGACTCGCCGGAGAGCAGGTCGTGCGCCGTGAAGAACGGCTGATCCTCGACGCCCTCGGGCCGGGTCAGGCCCAGGGACTCGAGGTCCAGGAGCACCGTCGACTCCTGGACCTGGTGGGGGTCGAGCGTCAGCACGACCAGGACGACGTCGTCCTGCGTGGCGCCGGGGCGGCCGGCAGCCGGGAGGTGCTCGGCCCGCACCCGGCGGGAGAAGGCGACGACCTGGTCGTTGGTGGTGGTGTGCACGGTCAGGTTGCGCAGCTGCTGCAGGGCCGGGTGGGCGCGGCGCAGCTCGTTGAGGCGCCCCAGCAGCATCGAGATGCCGATCTTGTCCGCCCGCTCCCAGTCGCGCGGCCGGTACTCGTACTTCTCGTTGTCGATCTGTTCGTCGGCGCCGGGCCGCGGTACGTCCTCGACGAGCTCGTAGCCGGAGTAGATGCCCCAAGTGGGGGCCCCTGTCGCCGCGAGGACGGCGCGGATCGCGAAACCCGCGACGCCGCCCTCCTGCAGGTAGGGCGGCAGGATGTCGTGGGTGGTCGGCCAGAAGCTCGGCCGCATCACCGACCCCGCCTCGCCCGAGACCTCCTCGAGGTACTCGAGGACCTCCTCCTTGGTGTTGCGCCAGGTGAAGTACGTGTACGACTGGTGGAACCCGATGCGGGCGAGGGTCTCCATCATGGCGGGCTTCGTGAACGCCTCCGACAGGAAGATGACGTCAGGGTCGGTCGCGTGGACCTCCGCGAGCAGCCACTCCCAGAAGTCCAGCGGCTTCGTGTGCGGGTTGTCCACCCGGAACAGGGTGACCCCCCGGGCGATCCACAACCGCACGACCCGCAGCACCTCGGCGTAGATGCCCGCCGGGTCGTTGTCGAAGTTCAGCGGGTAGATGTCCTGGTACTTCTTCGGCGGGTTCTCCGCGTACGCGATCGACCCGTCGGCGCGCACCGTGAACCACTCCGGGTGCTCGGTGACCCACGGGTGGTCGGGCGAGCACTGCAGCGCCAGGTCGAGCGCGACCTCCAGGCCGTTCTCCTGGGCCTGCGCGACGAACGCCTTGAACCCGCGCTCCGTCCCGAGCTCGGGATGGATCGCGTCGTGCCCGCCCTCCGGCGAGCCGATCGCGTAAGGACTGCCCGGGTCGCCGGGCTGGGCGTCCAGCGTGTTGTTGCGTCCCTTGCGGAACGTGGTGCCGATGGGGTGGACCGGGGTGAGGTAGACGACGTCGAACCCCATCGCCGCGATCGCGGGCAGCCGCTTCGCCGCCGAGACGAACGTGCCGGACCGCCAGGTGCCGTCCCGGCGCTGCGTCGCACCCTCCGACCGGGGGAACATCTCGTACCAGGAGCCGGCCAGCGCGAGCCGGCGGTGGACGCGCAGGGGATACGTGGCGCTCGGGCTCATCAGGCGCCGCAGCGGGATGCGACGCAGCGCGGCCCGGACGTCGTGGGTGGTGGCCATCGCGAGGCGGGCCTCGGCCGGGCGGGACGTGTCGGCGAGCTCCCGGGCGACGTCGGCGAGCAGCTCGGCGTCCTGCGGGGTGCGGCGCCGCTGGAGGCTCCGCGCGGTGATCTGCTCGAACAGCCGCGCTCCCTCGGCGAGCATGAGGTCGACGTCCTGCCCGGCGTCGATCTTGATCGTGGCGTCGTGCGCCCACGTCGAGTACGGGTCGGACCAGGCCTCGACCCGGAACGACCAGTCACCGGTGGCGTCGGGCTGGAGGAACCCGCGGAACCGGTCCAGGCCCGGCGCGACGTCCTCCATCGGCGCCCACGAGTGGACCCTGCGGTCCGGGCCGAAGAGGACGGCGGTGGCGGCGACGGCGTCGTGGCCCTCCCGGAACACCGTCGCCTCGACGGGCACGACCTCGCCGGGCGTGGCCTTGGCGGGCCAGCGTCCCCCTTCGATCACGGGGGAGACCTCGAGCACGGGGATGCGTCCGATGGGCCGGGGCGGTGCTGGTTGGGGCGACGTCACGGCTCCACGCTATCCACCCCCGACGTCCGGTGCGCGCGCACCCGGCTGGCGAGTCCCGTCGTCGTCCGCCGCCGCCGTCCGCTGCCGCCTCCTCGTGTCGCGAAGTAGAGCCTCCCGTACTCCATTCGAGTCCCGGGGGCGCTTCTCGAGTACCGCAGGCGCTACTTCGCGGCAGGGACGGTTGGTTGTCCACAGGGGGTCCGCGACGACCGGGCCGGCCCTGCCACGATCGGCGCCATGGACGACGACGCAGCACCTCCGAGCACGACGACGGCGAGCACGCCGGCGAGCACGCCGGCGAGCACGACGGCGGGTACGCGACGGCGTGGCCCGCGACCGACCATGACGGCGCCCCCGCGGGACGGCACCGCGCAGCGCCGACCCAGCCGGCGCCGGCCCGGTGACTCTGCGACGACCAACCCCCGCGATCTGCCCGAGGTGGTCCGGTTCCGCGCGGCGCAGCGGTCGGTGATCGAGCGCCAGGTGCGGCGAGGCGAGCTGCGCCGGGTGCGGCGGGGGATCTACCTGCCGACCACGGTGGACGACGACGGCCCGGCGCTCCGGCGCGAACGTCGCGTCCTGGAGATGGCCGCGGCGACGGCGGAGACCCTGCAGAACGACTTCGTGTTCAGCCACGAGACGGCGGCCCTGATCTATGGCCTGAGCGTCTACCGGCTCGCCGAGGAGGTCCATGTCACGCAACGGTCGAAGCCCACGGTGCGCCGCGCGGACCCGCACCTGCACCGCCATGCGATCACGCTGCCTGGGCGGGACCGCACCGTCGTCGGCGGCCGACCGGTGACGACGGTCGAGCGCACGCTCGTCGACTGTGCCCGATGGCTGCCCGGACCACGGGCACTGGTGGTGGCCGACTCCGCCCTGCGTGCCGGTGCGGATCTCGACCTGGTCGACGTGCTGCTGCGGGAGGCGGCGGGACGGCCGGGCATCCGGCAGGGCCGGTGGGTGGTCGAGCTCGCCGATGCTCGTGCCGAGTCCGCCGCCGAGTCGCTGGTGCGATGGTTCGTGCTGCAGGCCGGGCTCGACCGGCCTGACCTGGCGGTGCCTGCGCAGACCGACCGGGGCACCTACTGGTTCGACCTGCGTGACCCGGCTGCGCTGATCGGCCGGATCCGTGCGGCCCTCGTCGTTGCGGTGGCGCGACAGCGGACCGGTCGCCGCCCCCTCTGACCGCGAAGTAGAGCCTCCGGTACCGCGGAGGTGTCCCCAGACCTCGACTCGAGAACAGGAGGCTCTACTTCGCGGTGTGGCGTTCGGGGACTTGGTGGCTCGGACGGCCAGGAGTCAGGCGTCGGCGGCCAGCGCACGCCCCGTGACGCGCCCGGTGTGCAGGCACCCGCCGAGGAACGTGCCCTCGAGCGCCCGGTGGCCGTGCACCCCGCCCCCGCCGAACCCTGCTGCCTCACCGACGGCCCACAGCCCGTCCAGCACGGTGCCGTCGGGCCGGAGCACGCGTCCGGACGGGTCGCACCACAGGCCCCCGAGGGTCTTGCGGGTCAGCACCGACAGCCGCACGGCCAGGAGCGGGCCGTCCTTCGGGGTGGTCAACGGTCGCGGCGGGGACACGCGGATCATCTTGTCGACCTTGAAGTCCCGGGCCGCACGGGTGGCGACGACCTGAGGGTCCTTGCCGAGGCCGGAGGCGACCTGCGCGTCGCGCGCGCGGACGACGGCGGCCAGTGCGACCGGGTCCACGTGCCCGGTCGAGCCCGGCGTCGCCTCGGTCAGCGCGTTCATCGCTCCGGCGAGCTCCTCCGGGGTGTCGGCCCAGAGGAACTCGGGGGACTCGCGGGCGAACCGTGCGACCGGTCCCACGGCGCCGGGCAGCACCCGCTGGGCGAGCAGCCGGACGTCCTTGCCCGTCAGGTCGGGGTTCTGCTCCGAGCCGGACAGGGCGAACTCGGCGTCCATGATCGCCTTGTTGAGCACGAACCAGGAGTGGTCGTCGCCGCGCCGGGTGACGTGCTGCAGCGCGCCGAGGGCGTCGAAGCCGGGGAACAGGGGCGCGGGCAGGCGCCGTCCGTCGGCGTCCAGCCACAGGGAGGACGGCCCGGGCAGGATGCGGATCCCGTGGTTCGTCCAGACGGGGGAGTGGTTCGCGATGCCCTCGGGGTAGTGCCACATGCGGTCCTCGTGCACGAGGGCGGCACCGGAGTCGGCGGCGTGGCCCAGCATGAGGCCGTCGGTGGAGTCGGGGACGCCGGAGAGCATGCGGTCCGGCAGCGTGCCGGCCTCGTGGTCCCACCGGGACCGGGCGAGGTCGTGGTTCGCCCCGATCCCGCCCGAGGCGACGACGACGGCGCCGGCCGAGATCTCCTCGATGCCCACCACCTCGCGGGAGGAGGGAGCGCCGCGCAGGGCGTCGTCGTCGGACAGGATCTCGGTGCGGACGCCGGTGACCCGACCGTCCGTCACGACGAGCTCGACGGCCCGACGGCGGAAGCGCAGGTCGAGCAGGCCGGCGGACCGAGCGTCCAGCGCGGCCCGGACGAAGGGCTCGATGATGGCGGGGCCGGTGCCCCACGTGACGTGGAAGCGCGGCACGGTGTTCCCGTGCGCGGTGCCGTGGTCCGGTCCGAACGCGTAGCCGCCCCGCTCGGCCCACTGCACCAGCGGGAACCAGCGGACGCCCTTGCCATGCAGCCACGAGCGCAGGTCGCCGCTCGCGGTCTCCACGAAGTGTCGCGCCCAGGCGTACCCGTGGCGGTCGGGCCCCTCCCCGCGCTCGGCACCAGGCGCGAACTGGGCCGAGCCGAGCCAGTCCGACCAGGCGAGCTCGGCGCTGTCGTGGACCCCGAGGCGGCGCTGCTCGGGGGAGTCGACGAGGAACAGCCCGCCGAACGACCACCATGCTTGCCCGCCGAGCGAGGCTTCAGGTTCCTGGTCGAGCAGGACCACCTTGCGTCCGGCAGCGGTGAGCTCGGTGGCGGTGACGAGGCCTGACAGACCGGCCCCGATCACGATGACGTCGGCGTCCATGCTCGCAGTCTGCCAGAGCCAGGTCGGTCAGCGGCGGGCGACGAGCACGTCGACGCTGAGGGACTCGAGCACCACGTGGCCGGGCTCGACCGCCTCGTCGGCCTGCTCCGGGCCCTCGGGGGTGTCCCACGTCGAGCTCCAGACGCGTTCCCACGCGCCCTCCCCGGTCAGGGGGCGGGGCAGCGTCACGTCGGCGTCGTCCAGCCCTCCGTTGATCACGAGCAGCACGTCCGCCTCGCCGTCGTCCGGCCCCGGCCTCAGCATCTGGATGATCCGCCGGCCCTGCACGGCCCAGGCACCGTGGTCCATCGCCTCGCCGGCGTCGTCGAACCAGAGCAGGTCGGGCACCTCCTCGCCGGGCCGCGGCGACCCGAGGAAGAACGACTCCGCCCGGAGCGCGGCGTGCTCGGCCCGCAGGCCGGTGAGGAACCGGGCCGTGGCGAGCAGGTCTCGGCCCGCGGCGTCCAGATCCCAGTCCAGCCAGGAGACGGGGGAGTCCTGGGTGTAGGCGTTGTTGTTCCCGCGCTGGCTGCGACCCAGCTCGTCCCCGGCGGTCAGCATGGGCGTCCCCGCCGAGAGCAGGAGGGTGGCCAGCAGGTTGCGCTGCGAGCGGCGACGCAGCGGGACGACGGCGGACCACGGCTCGGTCGTGGCGTCGTCGGCGCCATCCGGGGCGTGCCCCTCCACGCCGTGGTTCCACGAGCGGTTGTCGTCCGTGCCGTCCCGGTTGTCCTCACCGTTGGCCTCGTTGTGCTTGCGGTCGAACGCCACGAGGTCGGCGAGGGTGAAGCCGTCGTGCGCGGTCACGTAGTTGATCGAGGCGACCGGGCCGCGCATCAGGGGTGGGTCGGAGGGGCCGAAGAGGTCGGCCGAGCCGGCCAGGCGGGTGGTCAGCTCGCGCATGCCGAACATGGCCTCACCCTGCGAGCCCGCGCGCGGCGACTCGAGCCAGAACGAGCGGACCGCGTTGCGGAACCGGTCGTTCCACTCGGCCATCGGGGCGGGGAACTGGCCGGTCTGCCAGCCGCCCGGTCCCACGTCCCACGGCTCGGCGACGAGCTTGAGCCCGGAGAGCACCGGGTCCGTCTGCAGCGCGACCAGGAACGGGTGGTCCGCCGTGAAACCCTCGTGGTCGCGCCCCAGGGTGACGGCCAGGTCGAACCGGAAGCCGTCCACGCCGACGACGTCCGCCCAGAAGCGCAGGGAGTCCAGGGTGAGCTGCACCACGCGGTGCCGTCGGAAGTCGAGGGTGTTGCCCGTCCCGGTGACGTCGGCGATCGCGGCCGGGCTGCCGCCGTCGTGCAGGTAGTAGAGCGGGTTGTCGAGGCCTCGCCAGGACAGGAACAGCGCGTCGTCGCCGCCCTCGCACGTGTGGTTGTAGACGACGTCGAGCAGCACCTCGATGCCGGCCTCGTGCAGCAGGTGCACCATGCCGCGCACCTCGTCCAGCACGGCGGCCGGGCCGGCCTCCTGCGCGGCGCGGGTCGCGTACGCCGCGTGCGGCGCGAAGAACCCCATCGTGGAGTAGCCCCAGTAGTTGGTCAGGCCGCGGTCGGCCAACCACGGCTCCGCCGTCGAGGCGTGGATGGGCAGCAGCTCGAGGGTCGTCACACCGAGCGACGTCAGGTGCTCGATCATCGCCGGGTGCGCCAGGCCCGCGTAGGTGCCCCGCAGCTCCTCCGGGATCTCGGGGTGCTGCAGCGTCAGCCCGCGCACGTGCGCCTCGTAGACCACGGTGTCCGCCCAGGGGATCCGCGGCCGGCTCAGCGGGGGCGCCTCGGGCAGCCCGTCCAGGACGACGGCGTGGGGCACGAACGGCAGCGAGTCCTCCTCGTCCGGGCCGCCGTCGTCGGCCGCCCCGCCGCCGAGTGTCGCCGGGACGTACGCGAGCTCGCCGGCGTAGCCGCGGGCGTACGGGTCGAGCAGCAGCTTGGCCGGGTTGTGTCGCATGCCGGCGTCGGGGTCCCAGGGACCGTGCGCACGAAACCCGTAGCGCTGCCCGGGCGGGACGTCGGGGACGTGCCCGTGCCAGACGCCGTACGTCGGCCCGTCCAGGGCGATGCGCCGCTCGACGTACCGCGCCGGGTCGTGCTCGTCCCTCTCGGGGGCGACGACGTCGATCAGGCACAGCTCGACGCCGGAGGCGTGCGAGGCCAGCACCGCGACGTCGATGCCGCCGTCGGACGTGATGCGCACTCCGAGCGGCGGGACGTGGCTGCGCGTCCGGTTGGGGCGGGTCAGCGGGGTGACCTTGGGGCGGGCCTGCATGGGCCCATCCTGGACCAGGCCACCGACAGCGACGAGCGGAGCCATGCCACGAGGTCGAGGTGCGTCACGCCATGCGGACGACGGCGGAGCGCACGGCCGGGGCCGAGTAGGCTCGGCCCCGGTGGCCCCTGGTCGCCAGCGTCCATCCGTCGAGCACCTGGATCGGAAGGTTCCCCGTGCGCATCGCCGTTCTCGTGAAGTACGTGCCGGACATCAACGCCGAGCGGCGTTTCGAGGACTGTCGCGTCGTGCGTGACCCGGCGGAGGGGACCCTCAACGAGCTCGACGAGAACGCGCTCGAGGCCGCGCTGCGGATCGTCGAGGCCCTGCCCGACGACGAGCGCGAGGCCAGCGAGGTCGTCGCCGTGACGGTGGCCCCGCCGGAGGGCGACATCGCGGTCCGCAAGTCCTTCCAGATGGGTGTGGACCGCGGCATCCGCGTCTCCGACGACGCCCTGGCCGGCTCGGACTACTTCGGCACGACGGCGGCCCTGGCGGCCGCGGTCCGCCGGCTCGAGACCGAGGGCCCGGTCGACCTGGTCGTGACCGGGATGGCGGCGCTCGACGGGCTCGGCTCCGTGGTGCCCGCGCTGCTCGCCGCCGAGCTCGGCCGGCCCGCGGTGACCTTCGCGAAGAAGGTCGCCGTCGACGGCGGGACCCTCGAGGTCACCCGTGAGACGGACGAGGCGACCGAGACGCTGTCGGCACCGTTGCCCGCCGTGCTGTCCGTCGCGGACACCGCGAACACCCCGCGGTTCCCGAACTTCAAGCGCATCATGGCCGCGCGCACCAAGCAGATCGAGACGTGGTCCGCGGCCGACCTGGACCTCGACCTGGCCGCGGTGGGTGCTGCCGGCGCGCGCACCGAGACGACGCAGGCGTCCCCGCGGCCGGAGAAGCCCGAGGTCGAGCTCGTCCAGGACAAGGGCTCGGGCGGCCGGGCCCTGGCCGAGTACCTCATCCGCAACGACCTGGTCTGATCGGAGACGCCGACATGCCTGCGCCTACCCACAACCGCACCGTGCTGGTCCTGCTCGACCCCGCCACGGAAGTCCGCTCGAGCGTCCTCGAGCTGTTCACGATCGGCCGCTCGCTGGGGCGCGTCGAGGCCGTCACGCTCGAGGCCCCCACCGTCGAGGTGCTCGCGCAGCTCGGCGCCCACGGCGTCGAGACCGTCCACCAGGCCGAGCTCCCGCCGTCCGCGCAGGGCGAGGCCCGCCACCTGTCGGCCGTGGTCGCGGCGACCCTCGCGGCCGCCGTCCGGCTCACCGACGCCGACGTCGTGCTGACGCCGTCGTCGTTCACCGCGAAGGAGGCCGCCGCGCTGACCGCGCGCGAGCTCGGCGCCGGCGTCGTCATCGACGCCGCGAGCGTCACGCAGGACGACGAGGGCCGGATCGTCGCCGGCAAGCGGGTCTTCGCCGGCTCGTGGGACACCACGAGCGTGGTCCGTACCCCGGCGGCCGTGGTGACGGTCCGCGCCAACTCCGTGGTCCCGCAGCCCGCGGACGCCGCCGTCAGCACCGTGGTCGAAGGGTTCGCCGTGACGGTCGACGGCGTCGTCCCGACCGTCGTGGAGCGCACCCCCACCGAGCGTGACGCGGCCCGCCCCACCCTCGAGGAGGCGGCGGTCGTCGTCGCCGGGGGCCGGGGTACCGGAGGAGACTTCGGGCCGGTCACCGAGCTGGCCGACGCGCTCGGCGCGGCCGTCGGAGCCTCCCGGGACGCCGTGTTCGAGGGCTGGTTCGACCGCTACGTCGGGCAGACCGGCGTCACCGTCGCGCCCCGCGTGTACATCGGCGCGGGCATCTCCGGCGCGCCGCACCACCGGGGCGGCATGCAGGCCTCCCAGGTCGTCGTCGCGGTCAACAACGACCCGGAGGCGCCGATCTTCGAGATCTGCGACTTCGCCGTCGTCGGCGACCTCGCCGACGTGCTCCCGCAGGCCGCTGAGATCATCCGGGCCCACAAGGAGCAGTAGTGCCGCTCGACCCGGTGGTGCCGGCCCGTGGCGCGCTGCCCGCCGAGGAGCGGCGGCGCACCGCGCGGCACCTCCTGCTCGAGGGTTTCGGCCGTGCGGCGCAGGAGCGGCTCGCCGGCGCGCGCGTCCTGGTGATCGGTGCCGGTGGCCTCGGTTCGCCGGCGCTGCAGTACCTGGCCGCTGCCGGGGTCGGCACCCTGGGCGTCGTGGACGACGACGTCGTGGAGCTCTCCAACCTGCAGCGCCAGGTGCTGCACGGCGAGGGCACCGTCGGGTCGCCCAAGACGACGTCCGCCGCGGCCGCCCTGCGGCGCCTCGCCCCGGGGGTGCGGGTCGTCGAGCACCGCGAGCGCCTCGACGAGGCGAACGCTCGTCGCGTCCTCGCGGGGTACGACGTGGTCGTGGACGGCTGCGACACCTTCGCCACCCGCTACGCCGTCTCCGACGCCGCGGCGGCGTTGGGCCTGCCCGTCGTGTGGGGGAGCGTGCTGGGCTGGGACGGACAGGTCGCCGTCTGGTGGTCGGCGGCGCCGGACGGCCGGTCGATCACCTACCCGGACGTGTTCGGCCCGCAGCCGTCCGCCGAGGGCGAGTCCTGCGAGACCGTCGGGGTGCTCTCACCGGCGTGCGGCGTCGTCGGCGCCACGATGGCGGTGGAGGCTGTCAAGCTGCTCACCGGGACGGGGGAGCCGGCGCTGGGCCGGTTGCTGTCGTACGACGCACGGACGTCGGCCTGGGACGAGGTGCGGTTGGCTCCGCTTGCGTCGGGGGTCGAGCCGCCCACCGCTGCGGCGCTGAGGTCCGAAGGCCCCGGCCCCGTCGGTCGTGAGGTGGAAGAGGGGGTGCTGGTGGTGGACGTGTCGCTCGTGGCCGGCGGCAGGCCCGAGGGGTCCGTGTGGGCGCGGCTCGAGGACCTCGCGGCGGGGGAGTACCCGCCGGAGCTGGCGGCTCATCCGAAGGACGGCCCCGTCATCGTCGTGTGCCCGTACGGCCTGCGGTCGCGCGGGGCTGCCGCACTGCTCGCGGACGACGGTTGGACGGCCGTCGAACCCCGATCTCTCGATATCTCGGCAGCGTCAGCCGCCGGCGAAGGGTGGCAGCAGGTCGACCCGTGACCCGTCCGGCACGACGTCGGTCGGCGCGGCACGGCGCCCGTCCAGCAGCACGGCGCAGCGAGCCAGCACCGGTCCGGCCTCGGGGGAGGCGCCGGTGAGGTGCCCGACGACGTCACCGACGGTTGCGCCGTCGGGTACGTCCATCGTGTCGGTCGAGCGTCCCAGGGCCGCTCGGGCGGCGGCGAAGTATCGCAGCTCCACCATGCTCTAGCCTCCGATCGCGCTCATGGTTCGTTCCGGCTGCGTGAAGGACGGGTCGTCCATGCCGTGCCCGGCGCCCTTGCCCCACATGGCGGTGCGCCACAGGTCGGCCAGCTCGGCGTCGGAGGCGCCCGCGCGCAGCGGGCCGAGGAGGTCCGACTCGTCGTGCGCGAACAGGCAGTCGCGCACGCCGCCCTCCGCGGTGAGGCGGGTGCGGCGGCAGTCGGCGCAGAACGGCTCGGTGACCGACGCGATGATGCCGACCCGGCCGAGCAGCGCGCCGGTCGCGGGCGAGCGGACCGTGAACCGTTCCGCCGGAGCGCCGTCGCGGGGCTCGTCGTCGGGCGCCAGCGTGAAGCGGCGACCCAGAAGCTCCCGCACCTCCGCCGCGGTCACCATGGCGGCCCGGTCCCACGAGTGGTCGGCGTCCAGGGGCATCTGCTCGATGAAGCGCAGCTCGAACCCGCGCTCCAGCGACCAGGCCAGCAGGTCTGCGGCGTGGTCGAGGTTGACCCCGCGCACCAGCACGGCGTTGATCTTGACCAGGTCGAACACGCGGGCGGCGGCGTCGATCCCCGCGAGGGTGCGCTCGAGGAACGGGCGCCGGGCGAGGGTGGCGAACGTGTCCGGGTCCAGGGTGTCCAGGGAGACGTTGACGCGGTCCAGCCCGGCGTCGCGCAGGGCGTCGGCCCGCGAGTCGAGCCCGACCGCGTTGGTGGTCAGGCTGATCTCCGGCCGGTGCTCCAGGGCGGCCACGTCGCGCACGACCTCGACCAGGTCGCGACGCAGCAGGGGCTCTCCGCCGGTGAAGCGCACCTGGCGCACCCCGAGCTCACCCGTCGCGACGCCGACGAGCCGCGCGATCTCCGCGCGAGTCATGACCGAGTCCTTCGGCAGGGCGGGCAGGCCCTCGGCGGGCATGCAGTACGTGCAGCGCAGGTTGCAGCGGTCGGTCAGGGAGACGCGGAGGTCTGTGGCCGTGCGCCCGTAGCGGTCCACCAGGCCGCCCGTGGTGGGCCGGTCGGTGGGCAGCACGGCGTCCTGCCAGGGAGTGGGGATCGCGGGGATCCCGAGGTCGACGGGGGGCACGGTGCCTCCTCAGGTCCGGTCGGGCTGCCAGCCCAGCGCGAGGCGGGAGGCGCGCTCGGCGACGACGTCGTCCGGGGTGGGGCGGCTGGACGCCGCCGCGAGCCCGCGCGCGTAGCCGACGAGGTAGGTGGTCACGGGGGCGGCGGGCCGGGCGACGTGGTGCGCGGCGTCCCGGGCCAGGTCGAGGATCTCGTGGAGGTCGACGCTGCCGGCGGGCAGCTCGAGCTCGGCCTCGAGGGCCTCGACCCAACGTGCCAGCACGTCGGCGGTGTCCTGGGTCATCGTTCTCCCTCCTCGGTGTGGCCTACCGCGTGCCGCGCGGTGAGCCTGTTCACATCCTCCCAGGTGTCGACGTCGTCGCTCGTCCCCGTCTCGTCCGGCACGGTGATCAGCCGCATCGACGCGACGAGCCTGCGGACCGCTGCGCCGTGCGGGTCGACCGCTCGCAGCGCCGCTCCCAGCGCGGCCCGCCGGTAGATCCCGACGAGCCACTGGGCGCGGTCCGCGCGCACCAGGTGGGCGCCGTCGGCGTCGGGTTCGTCGCTGAGGGCGGCGCACAGGGCGGGTACGGCGGCCGCCGCCCCGGGGACGTCGACGGCGAGCAGCAGGACCCAGGGCGGCGCACCGGGTCGGTCGAGCGCGCGCAACCCCGCGTCGAGTCCCGCCACGGGCCCGCCGAACGGCGGGTCCTCTCGGGTGACGACGAGCGAGCAGCGGGGCTGCGCGACGGCGTCCCGGGGGCCGACGACGGCGGTCGACTCGGCCTCGGCGGTGGCGGCCAGCGCGTGGTCGAGCAGCGACGCGCCCCCGACGACGATGCCCGGCTTGGGGGTGCCGCCCAGCCGCGTGGCACGACCGCCGGCGAGGATCACGGCGTCGTACCTCATGCGTCGTCCCCGAGCGGGAGGACCGTGACCTCGTCGCCGGGAGCGACCCGCGTGACGTCGGCGGGAACGACGGCCAGCGCGTCGGCCGTCGGGAGGGCGGACAGGTGGTGACCGTCGTGCGCGGCCGGGGCGACGCCGTCGTGCCCGGTGATGACGGGGAGCACCTGCTCGGCGCCCGCCGGGCTGGCCCAGCCGCGCGCCGCCCGCGCCGTGCGGTCGTGCGGCAGGCCGCGGCGCCCGCCGAGGCGGTGCACCGCGGGCCGCGCGAAGAGCGTGAACGACACGAGGGCGCTGACGGGGTTGCCGGGCACGGCGACCCACGGCACGCCACGCCAGGTGGCCAGCGCCTGCGGGCGGCCGGGACGCATGGCGACCGCGGCGACGTCGACGTGCTGGGCGGTCCCCGCCGCGAGCACCTCGCGGACCACGTCGCTGGCGCCCGCCGAGACGCCACCCGAGGTGACGATCAGGTCGGCGTCGCCGGTCACGCGGTCGAGGACGGCGGTCAGCGCACCGGGGTCGTCCGGCACGGCGCCCACGCGCACGACGTCGGCGCCCGCCGCGCGGGCCAGGGCGGCCAGCATGAGCGAGTTCGAGTCCGGGATCGTGCCCGGGGCGGTCGACCCGAGGCCGGCGAGCTCGGAGCCGGTCGAGACGACCGCGACGCGGGGGCGCCGGTGCACGGGCAGCGTCGTGAGACCCGCGGCGGCGGACGCGGCGAGGGCACCCGGGGTGACGACGGCGCCGGCGGCGGCGACCAGGTCACCGGCGGCGAGGTCGGTCCCGGCGCGGCGCACGTGGTCGCGGTGCTGGCGGCCCAGGGTGACGGACCGCTCCGTCGTCGGGCGGCCCGCGACGAACCGGCCGGTCGAGGTCCGCTCGACGGGGACGACGGCGTCGTACCCGTGGGGCAGGGGAGCCCCGGTCATGATCCGCACCGCGCCCCATGGCTGCGGGCGCAGTTCCTGGCCCGATGTGTCCTCTGAAGCGGGGCAGAACGGACCAGAGATCGCGCCCACAACACCGGCGGGGTGGCCGGGACGGATGTCGGCCAGCACCGGCAGCGTGACCTGCGCGCCGTCGTCGGGCAGGTCGGTGAGCCGCACCGCGTAGCCGTCCATCGCGGAGTTGTCGAAGGCCGGCACCGGTGCGACCGCCACGACGTCGCGGGCGAGGACGAGCCCGAGCACGCCCTCCGCGTCCAGCCGGACGCCGGTCGTCTCGAGCGGGTGCACGCGAGCCAGCGTCGCCGCGAGGTGCTCGGCGATGGTGCGCGGCGTCGGACCGGTCATGCCCGCCACCGTAGGCGGCGGATGTGTCGCCCGTGCAGCACCGACCTCACAGCGTGTCGACCGTGCCGGTGAGATCACCGTGCCTGCGCACGGACGCGGCGTCGCACCGGCCCCAGCGTGACCAGCAGCGTGAGCAGGGTCGTCACCGCCAGCAGGCCGAAGCCGAGGTCGTAGGTGCCGTCCGCGCTGTACACCGCGCCCATGATCAGCGGTGGGATGAACCCGCCGAGGCCACCGGCCGCGCCGACGACGCCGGTCACCCCGCCGACCTTGTCCGCCGGCGCCATCTTCGCCACCAGTGCGAACGTCGCTCCCGACGAGGCGCCCAACCCGGCGGCCATCCCCAGGAACGCGATCGTCGCACCGGGCATCAGCGCCGGCTGGAGCACGATCACGGCGGCGAACACCGCGACGACGGCGTAGCAGGCCGCGTTGACCGCGACCCCGCCGAACCTGTCCGACAGGCCGCCGCCCACCGGGCGCATCACCACGGCGAGCACCACGAATCCCGCCGTCCGGAACGACGCGTCCGACGGCTCCAGGCCATAGGCGTTCTCGAGGAACGTCGGCAGGTACACCGAGAACGCGACGAAGCCGCCGAACCCGATGGCGTACAGCCAGGACAGCTGCAGCGTCGCGGGCAGACGGACGATCGCCCAGGTACGGGCGAGCATCCCGCCACCGCTGCCCGGTGCCCAGGCCGGCGCCTCGTGCAGCGCCACGCGCGAGACCACCGCGAAGACGGCCAGCGCGGCCGAGACGATGAGGAAGGGGGCGCCGTCGCCCCACGCGTCGCGGATCGGCACCGTCGAGAACGCGGCCACCGCCGTGCCGCCCATCCCCGCGCCGAAGATGCCGATCGCCGTCCCGCGACGGGCCGGCGGGTACCAGCCGTTGACGAACGGGACGCCGATGGCGAAGGTCGTCCCGCCCAGCCCGAGGAAGAACCCGCCGATCAGCAGCCACAAGAGGCTGTCGGCGACGAACCCGATGAACAGCACGGGCACGATCGTCAGCGCGGAGGCCAGCGGGAACATGACGCGCGCACCGAGCCGGTCGGTCAGCGCACCCACCGGGATGCGGCCGAGCGAGCCGACGATCACCGGCACCGCGACCAGCACCGACACCTCGAAGTCCGACAGGGAGTACAGCTGGCCGTAGCTGTTGCCGAGCGGGCTCAGCAGCGCCCAGGCCCAGAAGCAGATCGCGAAGCCGGCCGTGGCCAGCGCGAGCTGGGCCGTCGACCCAGGTACGGTGGCGCTCGCGGGCGCCCGGTCCGGGTGGGTCTCGGACGTCATCGCTGCTTCCTCCGTGCCGTGCTCGGTTCCCATCCCGGACGCGGGGCGCGGGTCCCGCCACCGGTGGCGGCGTCGCGAGACCGGTAGACGATGTACGGGCGCAGTGGGTACGTCACGGGCGCCGAGAACGCGTGCACCAGCCGGGTGAACGGCCAGACCGCGAACAGCAGCATCGCGAGCGTGACGTGCACCGCGAACGCCAGGGGCACGCCGACCATCAGGGCCGGTTCGGGCTGCAGGAGGAACAGCGAGCGGAACCAGGGCGAGATCGTCTGGCGGTAGTCGTACCCGAAGCCGCCGGCCAGGATCTGGGTGTGCACGGTGGCCCAGGTGCCGGACAGGATCGAGGCGGCCAGCATCACGTACATGAACTTGTCGGTGCGCGTGGTGGCGAGGAAGACCGGCCCGGTGGACCGGCGACGGTAGACGAGGATGACCAGACCGCTCACGAGCAGCAGCGCGCCGAGCGTGCCGAGCCACGTGGCCAGGAAGTGGTACGCCGCCTCGGTGACGCCGACGGCGTGCGTCCAGGACTCCGGGATCACGAGACCCACGAAGTGCCCGGCGATGACGGCCAGCAGCCCGAAGTGGAACAGCGGGCTGCCCAGGCGCAGCAGGCGCTTCTCGTACAGCTCGCTGGACCGGGTGGTCCAGCCGAACTTGTCGTACCGGTACCGCCAGATGGTGCCCACCACGAAGGTGGTCAGGCACGCGTACGGCACCACGATCCACAGCAGGATCTCGGCGGCGCTCAGCTCCACGGCAGCTCCCTCCCTCCGGGTGCGCCGGCCGTTCCCGGCGCCGCCGGCCCGGCTCCGTACCCCTCCAGGCCGACGGCCTCCGCGGGTGGGCCCGACGCCACGAGGTCGGCGACCCGCTCGGCCGTCGCCGCGTCCACGGGCGCAAGGGTGAGGCACACGGCCTCGACGCCGGCGGTCCACGGCACGTCGAGGGCGGCCAGCGCGGACCGCAGCACCTCGATCCCCTCGCGGTGCGCGTCCAGCAGGGCTCCGGCGATCCGCGCGCCGTCGGGACCGCCGCAGGCGGAGAGCTCCAGCACGGTCGGCAGGTAGTCCGGCAGCTCGGTGCCGGTCGTCTCGAACCCGGCGGCCCGGTACGCCTCGACGAACCGGACCAGCGCCTCGCCCCGTCGTCGGGTGTCCCCGGCGGCGTAGTAGGACAGGTACATCGAGCACCGACGCTTGAGGTCGAACGTCTCCACGTAGCGCGCCTGCAGGTCGCGCTGGTCCCCGGTCAGGAGGGTCGCCGCGAGCCCGTCGAGCCGATCGCGCACGGGTGCGGGGAGGCGGCCGACGGCGGCACGCACCTCGCGCGCCGCGGCGAGCGTCGCGTCGTCGGGGTAGGCGAGGAGCAGCGACGCCGCCATGTGGGCGGTGGCGCGGGAGGGGCCGTCGAGCCGTACGGGCTCGAGGGCGTCCAGCCGACGGGCCCGCACCCCGGGTCGGGGCAGGAACGCGAGCCTCATGACGCCTCCCGCGGTGCGTCGGAGCCGGGTTCGTCCGGCGGGAAGAGCCCGTCGGGGCGACCGTTGCCGTCCCAGTTGAGCAGGTTGACGCGCCCCGGGGTGGACGGTCCGTAGGGCGAGTCCGCCGTCTGCCGGGAGGACAGGGCGTGGAAGTTCTCGACCGCGACCGGCGTCGGCTGCCCGGACGACGAGCCGAACGGGCCGGCACCGTCCATGCCCTGCCCTCCCATGCCGGGACCACCCTCGAAGTCCAACGAGCAGGCCATCTCCTCCAGGTCGTCGGCCACCTCGGCGTGAGCGGTGGGGATCACGTACCGCTCCTCGTACTTGGCGATGGCGAGCAGCCGGTACATCTCCTGGACCTCGTCGCCGGTCATCCCGACGGCCGACGCGGTCTCCTCGACGGGCTCCCGGCCGAGGTTGACGTCCCGCATGAACGAGCGCATCGCCGCGAGCCGCCGCAGCACCCGCTCCACCGGCGCGGTGTCGCCGGCGGTGAACAGCCCGGCGAGGTAGTCCAGCGGGATGCGCAGCTGAGAGATCGCGGCGAACAGGGTGCGCCCGTCCTCGCCGTCGTTGCCCGACGACGTCACCACGTCCACGACGGGCGACAGCGGCGGGATGTACCAGACCATCGGCAGCGTCCGGTACTCGGGGTGCAGGGGCAGCGCCACCTCGTAGTCGGAGATGAGCCGCCACACCGGGGATCGCTGGGCCGCGTCGATCCAGTCGTCGGGGATGCCCTCCCGGCGGGCGGCGGCGACGACCTCGGGGTCGTGCGGGTCGAGCAGCACCGAGCGCTGGGCGGCGAGCAGGTCCTGCTCGTCCTCGGTCGCCGCGGCCTCCCCGACCCGGTCGGCGTCGTAGAGCACCAGCCCGAGGTAGCGCAGACGGCCGACGCAGGTCTCCGAGCAGACGGTGGGAAGGCCCACCTCGATGCGGGGGTAGCACAGCGTGCACTTCTCGGCCTTGCCGGTCTTGTGGTTGAAGTAGACCTTCTTGTACGGGCAGCCGGTGACGCACATCCGCCAGCCGCGGCACTGGTCCTGGTCCACCAGGACGATCCCGTCCTCGGCCCGCTTGTACATCGCACCGGAGGGGCAGGACGCCACGCACGAGGGGTTGAGGCAGTGCTCGCAGATGCGCGGCAGGTAGAACATGAAGGTCTTCTCGAGCTCCTCGGCGACGTGGGAGCTCATGTGCTGCAGCACCGGGTCCTGCTGCATGGTGGCCGTGGAGCCGCCCAGGTCGTCGTCCCAGTTCGCCGACCAGGAGATCTTCATGTCCTTGCCGGTCAGCAGCGACTTCGGCTTGGCGACCGGCGTGTGCTCCTGCGCCGGGGCGTTGAGCAGCATGTCGTACTCGTACGTCCACGGCTCGTAGTAGTCGTGGATGTCGGGCAGCTTCGGGTTGAAGAAGATCGAGGCGAGCTTCTTCCAGCGTCCGCCGGCCTTGAGGGTGAGCCGACCCCGCTTCGTGAGCTTCCAGCCGCCCTGCCACTTCTCCTGGTCCTGGTAGGTGCGCGGGTAGCCGAGCCCGGGACGCGTCTCCACGTTGTTGAACCACACGTACTCCATGCCGGTGCGGTTGGTCCACGCCTGCTTGCACGTCACCGAGCAGGTGTGGCACCCGATGCACTTGTCGAGGTTCATCACCATCGACATCTGGGCCATGACCTTCATGCCCGCACCTCCTTGCACGCTCGTCCTGCTCGGATCATCAGTACTGCACCTCTTGTGAGCGCCGGCGGACCACGGTGATCTCGTCGCGCTGGTTGCCGGTCGGGCCGATGTAGTTGAAGGCGTAGGAGAGCTGGGCGTACCCGCCGGCCAGGTGGGTGGGCTTGAGCAGGAGGCGCGTCAGGGAGTTGTGGATCCCGCCACGCTTCCCGGTCGTCTCGGCCAGCGGGACGTCGATGGTGCGTTCCGTGGCGTGGTACATGTACACGGTGCCTTCGGGCATGCGGTGGCTCACGATCGCGCGGGCCACCACGACGCCGTTGCGGTTGACCGCCTCGACCCACTCGTTGTCGGCCACACCGATCTTGGCGGCGTCGGCGGGACTCATCCAGATGTTCGGCCCGCCCCGGGAGAGCGACAGCATGAACAGGTTGTCCTGATACTCCGAGTGGATGGACCACTTGGAGTGCGGAGTCAGGTAGCGCACCGCTACCGCCGCCTGGCCCGCCTCGGTGCCGAGGGTGCCGGGCACGGGGGAGTCGCCGAACAGCCGGTGCAGGTCCAGCGGGGGGCGGTAGACGGGGAGCTGCTCACCGAGCTCGACCATCCAGTCGTGGTCCAGGTAGAAGTGCTGGCGGCCGGTCAAGGTGTGCCACGGCTTGAGCCGGTCGACGTTGACGGCGAACGCCGTGTAGCGCCGTCCGCCGTGCTCGGACCCGGACCACTCGGGCGAGGTGATGACCGGGACGGGCCGCGCCTGGGTGTCGGCGAACGTGATGCGCTTGCCCTCCTCGTCGCTCGCCAGGTCGGCGAGCCGCTGCCCCGTGCGTCGCTCCAGGTGCTCGAAGCCCTGCACGGCGAGGCGGCCGTTCGACGTCCCGGACAGCGCGAGGATCATCTCGCACGCGTGCGTGTCCCGGTCGAGCCGCGGGCGTCCTGCGGCCGGGCCGCTGGGCACGATGCCGTTGCGCCGCCCGAGCTCCCGCACCTCCTCGACCGGGGAGAACGTCACGCCCTTCGTGACCATGCCTGCGGTCTCCGTCAGCGGCCCCAGCGACGCCATCCGCGCGGCCAACGCGGGGTAGTCGCGCTCGACCACCGTCAGCTTCGGCATGGTCACCCCGGGCACCAGATCGCGCTCGGTCGGCCCCTTGCCCGGGTCGGGCACCGTGCCGTGCGGCATCGCCATCTCGTCGGCCGTGTCGTGGGCGAGCGGTGAGGCGACCAGGTCCTCGCGCACACCCAGGTGGGTCTCGGCGAGCCGGGAGAACACCTGCGCGATCGTGTGGAACGTCGCGAAGTCGGTGCGGCACTGCCACGGGGGGTCGATCGCCGGGCTGAACGAGTGGATGAACGGGTGCATGTCGGTACTGGACAGGTCGTGCTTCTCGTACCAGGTCGCCGCGGGGAGCACGACGTCGGAGAACAGCGTGGTGCTCGTCATCCGGAAGTCCGCGGTCACCAGCAGGTCGAGCTTGCCGCGGGACGCCTCGTCACGCCACACCATCGAGGTCGGGCGACGACCGGGCGGTGCTTCGTCCGCGCGGACGGATGCGTCCGTGCCGAGCAGGTTCTGGAGGAAGTACTCGTTGCCCTTGCCGGAGGAGCCCAGGATGTTCGCCCGCCACACCGTGAGCACGCGAGGGAAGTTCGCCGGGTCGTCGGGGTCCTCGCAGGCGAACCGCAGCCGGCCCGCCTTCAGCTCGTCGACGATGTGCCCCTCCGGCGCCTTGCCCGCCGCGCGGGCCTCGTCCGCGAGGTCGAGCGGGTTGCGGTCGAACGTCGGGTAGCTGGGCATCCACCCGCGCTGCGCCGACTCCACGAGGGCGTCCGCCGTCGTGCGTCCGGCCAGCCTGCCTGGGGCGAGGGGTGAAGCGAGGGCATCGGCCGCCATCCCGTCGTACCGCCACTGGCCGGTCGCGAGGTAGAACCATCCGGTGCCGATCATCTGCCGCGGTGGGCGCGACCAGTCCAGCCCGCCGGCGTACTGCGCCCACCCGGTGAGGGGCCGGCACTTCTCCTGACCGACGTAGTGCGCCCAGCCACCGCCGTTGACGCCCTGGCAGCCGGTGATCGTGGTGAGCGTGAGGAACGCGCGGTAGATGGTGTCCGAGTGGAACCAGTGGTTCGTCCCGGCGCCCATGATGATCATCGAGCGGCCGTCGGAGTCCTCCGCGTTGGCAGCGAACTCCCGTCCGATCCGCTCGGCGGCGGCCGCGGGCACGCCGGTGATCTCCTCCTGCCACGCCGGTGTCCCCGGCGTGCTCGCGTCGTCGTAGCCGGTGGGCCACGTCCCGGGCAGGCCGAGGCCGGGGCGGTCGACGCCGTACTGGGCCAGCAGCAGGTCGAAGACCGTCGTGACGAGGTGGTCGCCGACCCGTCGCACCGGGACACCGCGGACGACGACGCCGGAGCCGCCGAGGTGAGCCGCCGCCTCGTCCGCGCCCGGCCCGCCCGCCGCGCCGTCGTCGGGCAGCAGGTCGAAACGTGGCAGGCGCACGGGCACCGTCTCGGGGGCGTCGGCGCCGTCCGCGACGCTCAGCAGCGGGTCCACGTCACCGAGGTCGAGGTTCCAGCGGCCCTCGTCGGCGTCGCCGTAGCGGTGGCCGAGCGTCCCGTTCGGGACCACCGGCGTGCCGTCGGCGTCGAGCAGGACCGTCTTGAAGTGGGCGTTGGCCTCCTGCGCGTGCTCGGGCAGGTCCGCCGCCGTGAGGAACTTCCCGGGCACGACGGCGGAGGTCCCGTGAGGGCTCGCTTCGGACGTCGCTCGGTTCCCTTGGTCGCGATCGTCCTGCACTCGCAAGCTCGCTTCGGACGCTCGCTCGAGCCGGACGAGGAACGGGGCGTCCGCGAACCGCTTGAGATAGCTCTCGAACCGCTCGGTGCGCCGTTCGACGAGGAACTCGCGCAGGATGACGTGGCCCATCGCGAAGGCGAGCGCACCGTCGGTGCCGGGGTGCGGCGAGAGCCATTCGTCGGCGAACTTGGTGCTGTCGGCGAAGTCCGGCGAGACGTTGACCACCTTCTGGCCGCGGTACCGCGCCTCCGCCATGAAGTGGGCGTCCGGGGTGCGCGTGACCGGCACGTTGGAGCCCCACATGATGAGGTATGCGGCGTTCCACCAGTCGGCGGACTCGGGGACGTCGGTCTGGTCGCCGAACACCTGCGGGCTGGCCACCGGCAGGTCCGCGTACCAGTCGTAGAAGGACAGCATGGTGCCGCCGAGCATCTGCACGAACCGCGCTCCGGCACCGTGGGACACCATCGACATCGCTGGGATCGGGGAGAACCCGGCCACCCGGTCCGGGCCCCAGCGCTTGATGGTGTGCACGTGGGCCGCCGCGACGATCTCGGCCACCTCCTCCCAGGTGGCGCGCACGAGGCCGCCCTTGCCGCGGGCCGCCTTGTACCGCCGGGCCGTCTCGGGGTCGTCGGTGACCTCGGCCCAGGCCAGCACCGGGTCGCCGGTACGGGCCTTCGCCGCGCGGTAGGCCTCCAGCAGGACGCCGCGCACGTACGGGTAGCGCACCCGGGTGGGGGAGTAGGTGTACCAGCTGAACGCGGCGCCGCGCGGGCAGCCGCGCGGCTCGTACTCCGGGGAGTCCGGGCCCACGGACGGGTAGTCCGTCTGCTGGGTCTCCCACGTGATGATGCCGTCCTTGACGTACACCTTCCACGAGCACGATCCGGTGCAGTTGACGCCGTGGGTCGAGCGGACCACCTTGTCGTGCGACCAGCGGTCACGGTAGAAGACGTCCCCGGCGCGGCCACCGGTGAGGAAGAGCTGGCGCAGGTCCTCGCTCGTCTCGCCCTTGCGGAGATGTCGTCCGAGCCGCAGCAGCGGGTCGGTCTCGCGCGACGCGTCCTGGTCGGTGGTTCGGGACGGACCCGTGGAAGCCTGCGTCATCGCGACCTTCCTGGTAGGAGCACTCGATCGTCCACCTCGAAGTCAATCGTAGCGAGCACGCCTCCGCATGCCGAACCGGGAACTCACAGCAGTCGGCCATGCACTGAGAGATTCGCCTCATCGAGAGTTCACGCCCCCACACCGCACGGCGAAACACCCGGTTCCTACTGTCGGCAGCACCGGCCCGACGCCGTCGGGCACGAGCACGGAGGGGAGAACGACGATGGTCGCTCCGACCAGCGAGACCACCGCCATCGATGCACCGCCGCGCCGCCCGGTCCACCGCTCCGGCCGGTGGATCGACCACTGGGACCCGGAGGACCCCGTCTTCTGGCGCGACGGCGGACGCCGCATCGCCCGCCGCAACCTCGTGGTGTCGATCTTCGCGGAGTTCCTCGGGTTCTGCGTCTGGGCGATCTGGTCGATCGTCGTCCCCCAGCTCCCCGCCGCCGGGTTCGCGCTCACCGCCGACCAGATGTTCTGGCTCATCGGCCTGCCGGCCCTCGTCGGCGCCACGCTGCGGGTGCCCTACACCCTGGCCGTGCCGGTCTTCGGGGGCCGCAACTGGACGATGATCTCCGCCGCGCTGCTGCTGGTCCCCGCGCTCGCGCTCGTGTGGGTGGTACAGCGGCCCGAGACGTCGTTCGGCGTGCTGCTGCTCGTCGCGGCGCTCGCCGGCCTCGGTGGCGGGAACTTCGCCTCCTCGATGGCGAACATCTCGTTCTTCTTCCCGGAGAAGGAGAAGGGTGCCGCGCTCGGCTGGAACGCGGCGGGCGGCAACCTCGGCACCGCCGCCGTGCAGTTCGTCGTGCCGCTGATCATCGTCACCGCGGCCGGGGTGTCGCTGCAGCGCGCCGGCCTCGTCTTCGTCCCGTTCATCCTGCTCGCCGTGATCCTGGCGTGGCGGCTGATGGACAACCTGGGCACCGCCAAGGCCGACCCGCGCTCGTTCGGGGTCGCCGCCCGCGAGAAGCACACCTGGGTCATCTCGTTCGTGTACATCGGGACGTTCGGCAGCTTCGTCGGGTTCGCCGGGGCGTTCCCGACGCTGCTGGCCCGGGAGTTCCCGGATGTGACCCTGTCGCTCGCCTTCGTGGGTGCCCTGGTCGGCTCGGTGACCCGCCCGCTCGGCGGCTGGGTCGCGGACCGCCTCGGCGGCGCCGTCGTCAGCGTGGCCAGCTTCGCCGTGATGATCCTCGGTGCGCTGGGCGCGATCCAGGCGCTCGGCACCGGCTCGTTCGCCCTGTTCTTCAGCTCCTTCATGCTGCTGTTCGTCGCCACCGGCGTCGGCAACGGGTCGGTGTACCGGATGATCCCGGCGACCTTCCGGGTCGCGAAGGTGGGCGGCGGCGGGGCCGCGACGGCGAAGGCGGCGGCCGGCTGCATCGGGATCGCCGGCGCGGTGGGCGCCTTCGGCGGGTTCCTCATCCCGCGCGGGTTCGCGATGTCGAACAGCCTGACGGGCTCCCTCGTCCCCGCCCTGTGGGTGATCATCGCCGCCTACGTGGTCATGGCGCTGGTCACCTGGGCCGTCTACGGGCGCCGGGGCAGCGCCATGGGGGCGGCCCGCGTATGAGCACGTCCGTGTCCTCACCCGCCGCGGCGCGGAAGACCCACTGCCCCTACTGTGCGCTGCAGTGCGGCATGGAGCTCACGCCCGTCGAGACCTCGGGTCCTGACGGGCGCGCTGCCCTCCCGGTGGCCGTCGCGCCGCGCGACTTCCCGACGAACGCCGGGGGGCTGTGCCAGAAGGGCTGGACGAGCGCGACGGTCCTGGGCGTCCCGGACCGTCTCACCGCACCGCTGGTCCGTGGGGCGGACGGCGAGCTGGCCGCGACCACGTGGGACGAAGCGCTCGATCTGGTCGTGTCGCGCGTGCGGTCGGTCCAGGCTGAGCACGGCCCGCAGGGCGTCGCGATCTTCGGCGGGGGCGGCCTGACCAACGAGAAGGCGTACACGCTGGGCAAGTTCGCCCGGACCGTCCTGCGCACGCCGAACATCGACTACAACGGCCGGTTCTGCATGTCGTCCGCGGCGGCGGCCGGCAACCGCGCGTTCGGTGCGGACCGCGGCCTGCCGTTCCCGCTCACGGACCTGGGCGGCGCGGACGTGGTGCTGCTGCTCGGATCGAACCCCGCCGAGACCATGCCGCCGTTCGTCCAGCACCTCGCCGGGGCGCGCGAGCACGGCGGCCTCGTGGTCGTCGACCCCCGGCGCTCGGCGACCGCGCGGCTCACCGACGACGGTCAGGGCATCCACCTGCAGCCCGTCCCGGGCACCGACATGGTGGTGCTGCTGGCGTTGCTGCACGTCGTCGTCGCGGAAGGGCTCGCCGACCGCGACTACCTGGCCACGCGCACCGCGGGGTGGGACGACGTCGTCCGGTCGGTCGCGGCGTGGTGGCCGGAGCGCGCGGAGACCGTGTGCGGCATCCCCGCCGAGGAGCTGCGCGTGACGGCACGGCGGCTCGCCGCCGCCGCACCGACGCGAGGTGGCCGCGGCGCCTACGTGCTCACCGGGCGGGGCGTCGAGCAGTCCGCCCAGGGCACGGCGACCGTCACGGCGGCGATCAACCTGTCCCTCGCGCTCGGCCTCGTCGGCCGCCCGGGGTCCGGGTATGGCTGCCTGACGGGCCAGGGCAACGGCCAGGGCGGTCGCGAGCATGGCCAGAAGAACGACCAGCTGCCCGGGTACCGCAAGATCGATGATCCGGCCGCCCGTGAGCACGTCGCCGCGGTGTGGGGCGTCGACCCGGCCACGATCCCCGGTCCGGGCCTGCCGGCCGTCGCGCTCCTGGGGTCGCTCGGCACGCCCGGCGGCCCGCACGCGCTGTTCGTGCACGGGTCCAACGTGCTGGTCTCGGCGCCGAACGCGGACAAGGTCCGCGAGCGTCTCGTCGCGCTCGACCTGCTGGTGGTCTGCGACGTGGTGCCCTCCGAGACCGCGCGCGTTGCCGACGTCGTGCTGCCCGTGACGCAGTGGGCGGAGGAGGAGGGCACGATGACGTCGCTGGAGGGCCGGGTCATCCGGCGTCGGCGGGCGGTCGCTGCGCCGGGCGAGGTGCGTTCGGAGCTGTGGCTCCTCGCCGAGCTCGCCCGGCGGCTGGGGTCGGACGTCACGTTCCCCACGGACCCGGCCGTCGTGTTCGACGAGCTCGCCCGGGCGTCGGCCGGTGGCGTCGCGGACTATTCCGGGCTCTCGCACGCACGGCTGGACGCCGCCGAGGAGGCCGGTGCCCCGGGGCTGTTCTGGCCGTGCCCGGCGCCGTCAGCGGGGGCGGCCGAGCACGCCGGGACGCCGCGGATGTTCCTGGATGAGTTCCCGACGCCGAACGGCCGGGCCCGCCTGATGCCGGTGGACCATGCCGGGCCCACGGACGACGTGCGCGGTGACGCCCCGACGTACCTGGTCACCGGGCGGGTCCTGCAGCACTACCAGTCGGGTGCCCAGACCCGTCGCGTGCCGGAGCTGGACCGGATCGTGCCGGAGCCGTACGTCGAGCTGCACCCGCAGCTCGGCCTCCGCACGGGGGTGGCCGACGGCGCGCGGGTCCGGGTGACGTCGGCCCGCGGGTCGGTCGAGGCCGTCGCCCGATGGACCGACGCCGTCCGCCCGGACACCGTCTTCATGCCCTTCCACTGGAGCGGGGCCGGCAGCGTCAACCGCGTCACGAGCGACGCCGTCGACCCGATCTCCGCGATGCCCGAGTTCAAGGTGTGTGCCGTCCGGGTCAGCCCGGTCACGCAGGATGCCCCGGATGCGCAGCCCGTCCACGTCACCCAGGAGGTGCCGGCATGACACTCCACGTGCCCCTGAAGGTCGTCGTCGCCGGTCACGGCATGGTCGGCTCGCGTCTGGTGGACGAGCTGGTCCGCCGTAGCGCTGAGTCGTTCGACATCACCGTGCTGGGCGCGGAGCCGTACGAGCCGTACAACCGGGTGTTGCTGAGCGACGTCGTCGCCGGCCGCACCGAGGTGGCGTCGATCTCGATGCCCGCACCGGGCGGCGACCACGTCACCACCCTGCGCGGGGTGGCCGCCGTGTCGGTCGACCGTAAGGTCCGCACCGTCACTGACTCGGCCGGGGCGGTGCACGGCTACGACCACCTGGTGCTGGCGACCGGTTCTCGCGCCCGCGTGCTCCCGCTGCCGGGCCTCGTCGACGGCGACGGCGCGGTGGACCTGCCCGCCGGTGTCCACGCGCTGCGCACACTCGACGATGCCCGCGAGATCGTGGCGGCGAGCGTCAACACGCCCCGCGCCGTCGTGGTCGGCGGCGGGGTGCTCGGTGTCGAGGCGGCCTACGGCCTGGCGAGCCGCGGCCTGCGGGTCACGCTGGTGGATCCCTCGTCCGCGCCGATGTCCCGCCAGCTCGACACCACTGCGGGGGACGTCCTGGCGGCGGGCCTGCGGGACGCGGGGGTCACGCTGCACCTCGGCGCGCGGCCCCGGGAGGTGCTCGTCGCGGGCGGGCGCGTGGTAGGCGTGCGCCTGGGCGGTGACGACGGCGAGGTGGTCGCCGCGGGGCTGGTGGTGCTCACGACGGGCACGGTCCCGGAGGCCGGGATCGCGCGCGAGGCGGGCCTGACCGCGGACCGCGGGATCGTCGTCGGGCACGACCTGGCGAGCCCGGACGACCCGCGTGTCTTCGCGATCGGCGACTGCGCGCAGCCGCCGCAGGGGTCGCGCGGGCTGGTGGCCGAGGGCTGGGACCAGGCGCGGCGGCTGGCGGACCATCTCGCCTCGCTGGTGGCGGTCCGTGCCCGGGAGTCCCGGCGGGATGCGGCGCCGCGCGAGCACCTGCGGTTCCCGCAGGAGGGCGAGCGGCCGTCGATGGCGGTGCGCCTGGGCACGCTGCTCGCCTCCCGGGCGCCGACCGACCAGGGGGTGGAGACGCGCGGCACGGACGTGGTGAAGGTCAAGGCGGGTGCCTTGAGCATCGTGGCGATGGGGGTGAGCGGTCGGCGCGAGCCGGCACCCGGGCACCGGGCGGTCGCGCTCCACGACGCGACTGCCGGACGCTACGTCGAGGTGGTGGTCGCGGACGGGATCCTCGTGGGCGCCACGTGCGTGGGCGACCCGCGGGTCGCGGCGGACCTCACGGCCGCCTACACCCGCCGGACCCCGGTGCCGGTGGACCCGGCGTTCCTGCTCCTGACGCCGGTGATGCCGAGCGCGGAGCCCGCGTCGTCCCCGGAGCACATGCCCGAGGACGCCACGGTCTGCCGGTGCAACGGCGTCACCAAGCACGACATCACCCGCTGCTGGGACGACGGCGCCCGGTCCGTCGACGACATCGCCGCGGCGACGCGCGCCACGACCGGCTGCGGGAGCTGCCGCGAGGCCGTGTGCGGGCTGGCGGACTGGCTGGCCGAGACCCGGGAAGTCGGCGAGGCCTCGGCCGAGACCGACGTAGCGCTGGTTCACGCGTCGTCGGGTGACGGGTGAACCAGCGCTACGTCGCCCGAGCCGGGCGTCGTCCTGGACCACGCATCGGTCGGTGAAGGGCGAACCAGCGCTACGTCGGGCGAAGGTCAGTCCGTGCCGCAGGTGACCTCGGCGTCCGACGGCGCGGCACCGCTGCCGATGAACCCGTAGGACGTCGCCGCCCCGGCGCCGAGGTTCCCGTTCCAGGCGGCGTGGGTGACGGTCGTCCCGTCGTCGCCCAGCGTGCCGCCCCAGAGCTGGGTGACCTCGACCCCGGCGGGCAGGGTGGTGGTCCAGCCGTCGATCGCGGCGTCGCCGGCGGTGACGGTGACCTGGGCCTGGTAGCCGCCCTGCCACGCGTTGGCGACGGCCAGCTCGGCCGTGCAGGCACCGTCGCCCGGCTCGGGCTCCGTCGGGTCGGGGTCCGGCGTGGGGTCCGGGTCGGGCGTGCCCCCGCCGAACACGGAGGCCTCGACGGACGTCTCGGAGAGGCCGTCCGGCCCGGTGAAGATCCGCTCGCCCCACGGCGACGGGGAGCCGACGTCGAAGTTCTCCACGAGGTCGAGGTACTCGACGCCGCCGCCGTTGCCGCTCCACGACCAGGCGAGCCAGCCGATCCCGAGCCGCTCGGTCTCGGCGAGGATCGTGTCGTAGGCGACGTCGCCGTCGGAGTGCGTGTACCCGAACTCGCCGATCATCAGCGGCAGCCCGAGGTCGACGAAGTGCTCCAGGTACTGCGTGACGGTGGAGCCCTGGCTGTACACGCCGTACATGTGGATGGAGAAGATCGTGTTGCCGTCCGGGTCCGCGTCCGCGACCTCCGGCGCCTGGTCGTACATCGTGTGCGTCCAGTCCTGGCCCCAGTTCGGCGCGTCGACGACGAGCGCGTGGTCGTAGCCGACGTCGCGCAGCCGTTGGATCGCCGCGGACGTGTCGTCCGCCCAGCCGGCGTTGGTGGCCTCGTCGTTGCCGTACGGCTCGTTGCCGATGTTGACCAGCACGTGGTCCTCGGTCCCGGCGAGGGTGGGGTAGAGGTACTCCCAGTAGTCGGCGGCCTGGTCGAGCGTGGCGGCGCCGGCCTGCTCGCCGTAGCCGGTGGTGTCGTGCACCTCGAGCTGGCAGATCAGCCGGTTGGCCTCGCACTCGTCGACGATCGAGGCGACCTCGGACGCGCTGGTGCGGGTCCAGCGCTCGCCGCTGGCGAGGACGACGCGCACGGCGTTGGCGTCGACCGACTTGATGTCGGCCAGCGCCTGCGTGGTCGTCCCGGTGTACCAGGCGTGCGGGTGGTTGACGCCGCGCAGCACCAGGTCGGTGCCGTCGGCCTCGACGATGCGGCCGTCGGCGACATGGATGCCGGGCGCGTCGTCGGCGGCGGCGCTGTGGGCGGCGAGCGCGCTCAAGCCGCCGGCGGCGAGCGTCGCGGCCGCGACGCCCGCGACGGTGCGGGTGCGGAGGCGAGTCATGGTGGGTCCTTCCTGTCGGGTCCCTGGCACGGTTCACCGTGCCGGGACGGGTTCGCGGACGGAAGGCGCTGAAGCGATTAAGCGCAGGACTGGGTGCCGCTGTGTCCGGTTCCTCTCACGGGCGCCGCGCCGCGCGTGAGCAAGATGTTCCCGCGGGGTAACCGCCTCCTGACGGTCCGGTCACGGTGGCTGCCTAGGTTCGCAGCATGACGAGCGAGCACTCCACCACAGGCAGCACCCCCGGAGCCACCGCCCCGCGGCACGTCGTCGTCGTCGGCGGCGGCATGGTCGCCCAGCGCTTCGTCGAAGCCCTGCGTGCCCGCGACACCGCCGGCGCGTGGCGCGTCAGCCTCTTCGCCGAGGAGCCGCGCAAGCCGTACGACCGCGTCGGTCTGACCCGGTACTTCGAGGTCCGCGACGCCGAGGAGCTCACGCTCGGCGACCCGGCGCTCTGGGACGACCCGCTGGTGGACCTGCACCGGGACTGCCAGGTCGTCGCGATCGACCGCGAGGCGCGGACGGTCACGGACCGCCTCGGGACCGTCCACCCGTACGACGAGCTGGTGCTGGCCACCGGGTCGGACGCGGCACGCCCGCCGATCCCGGGCAACGAGCTGCCCGGTGTGTTCGTCTACCGCACCATCGACGACGTCGCCGAGCTGCGCGGCTGGGTCGAGGCCAAGCGCGCGGCGGGTCGCGTCGAGACGCGCGGCGGCGTCGTCGAGAAGCCGGTCCGGGGCGCCGTGATCGGCGGCGGCCTGCTCGGCCTGGAGGCTGCCGGCGCGCTCAAGGCGCTCGGTGCCCAGGCGACCGTCGTCGAGTTCGGGACCCACCTCATGGGCGTCCAGGTCGACCTGGGTGGCGGCCAGGCGCTCAAGCGGCTCATCAACGACAAGGGCATCGCGGTGCGCGCCGAGACCGCCACGAAGGAGATGCGGCCGCACCGCCGTACCGGCCACGTGGGGCGCATGGACTTCGCCGACGGCGGCCGCCTCGACGTCGACGTCGTCGTCATGGCCACCGGCGTGCGACCCCGCGACGAGCTGGCCCGCTCCGCCGGGCTGCCGGTCGGCGAGCGCGGTGGCGCCGTCGTCGACCTCACCTGCCGCACCGAGGACCCGCACGTCTGGGCGATCGGCGAGGTCGCCTGCATCGAGGGCCGCTGCATCGGTCTGGTGGCGCCCGGAAACACGATGGCCGAGGTCGTCGTCGACCAGCTCCTGGGCGGCGAGGCCGTGTTCCCCGGCGCGGACACCGCCACCAAGCTCAAGCTCTCCGGCGTCGACGTCGCGTCCTTCGGCGACGCGCACGGCCGCACCGAGGACTGCATCGAGATCGTGTGGGCCGACCCCACCGCGGGCGTGTACAAGAAGCTCGTCATGTCCGACGACGCGAAGACGCTGCTCGGCGGCGTGTTCGTCGGCGACGCCGCACCCTACGCCTCGCTACGTCCGATGCTCGGCGCCCAGCTGCCCGGCGACCCGGCCGCGTTCCTGCTCCCGGAAGGCACCGGGGCGCCGGACCTCGAGCTGCCCGACGAGGCGAACGTCTGCTCCTGCAACAACGTCTCGGCCGGCACCATCCGCGGCGCCGTGACGGAGCACGACTGCACCTCGGTGGGCGACGTCAAGAGCTGCACCAAGGCGGGCACCACCTGCGGAGCCTGCCTGCCCCTGGTCAAGAAGATCACCGAGACGGAGATGACCAAGGCCGGCATCGAGGTCTCGAGCGCGCTGTGCGAGCACTTCGAGATGTCCCGCGCGCAGCTCTTCGACGCCGTGCTCGTCGCCGACCTGCACTCCTTCAGCGAGATCATCGAGCGGTTCGGCGTGCGCCCCGACGGGCTCACGAGCCCCGGCCGGGGCTGCGACATCTGCAAGCCCGTGGTCGGCTCGATCCTCGCCAGCCTCGGCAACGGCCACATCCTGTCCGGCGAGCAGGCGGCGCTGCAGGACACCAACGACCACATGCTCGCCAACATGCAGAAGGACGGCACCTACTCCGTGGTGCCGCGCATGCCCGGCGGCGAGGTCACGCCCGAGGGGCTCATCGTCGTCGGGCAGGTCGCGAAGGACTTCGGGCTGTACACGAAGATCACCGGCGGCCAGCGCATCGACATGTTCGGCGCCCGCGTCGAGCAGCTCCCGGAGATCTGGAGGCGGCTGGTCGACGCCGGCTTCGAGTCCGGTCACGCCTACGGCAAGTCGTTGAGGACCGTGAAGTCCTGCGTGGGCTCCACCTGGTGCCGGTTCGGTGTGCAGGACTCGGTCGGCATGGCGGTCGAGCTCGAGCTGCGCTACCGGGGCCTGCGCTCGCCGCACAAGCTCAAGATGGGGGTCTCGGGCTGTGCCCGCGAGTGCGCCGAAGCCCGCGGCAAGGACGTCGGCGTCATCGCCACCGACAAGGGCTGGAACGTCTACGTCGGCGGTAACGGCGGCCAGACGCCGAAGCACGCCCAGCTCCTCGCCGAAGACCTCACGTCCGAGGAGATGCTGCGCGCGATCGACCGGTTCCTCATGCTCTACATCCGCACCGCGGACCGTCTGCAGCGCACCGCCCCGTGGGTCGAGGAGTACGAGGGCGGGCTCGACGCCATCCGGGAGGTCGTCCTGGAGGACTCGCTGGGGATCGCGGCCGACCTGGACGCCGCGATGGCCGCCCACGTCGAGGGCTACGAGGACGAGTGGAAGGCGGTCCTGGAGGACCCCGAGAAGCTCGCCCGGTTCGGCTCGTTCGTCAACGCGCCGACGACGCCGGACCCGACGCTCGCGTACGTCCCCGAGCGCGGGCAGAAGCGCCCCGCTACCCCCGAGGAGATCGCCGCCGGACCTGCCGGTCCGGTGGACCCGTCGCTCTCCGGACCGGTCCTCGTGGCCGGCGCCACCCTGGAGGTCCGCGCATGACCGTCATCCACGCCACCACCGACACCACCGGCGCCGTCAGCCGTTGGACCGCCGTGTGCCGCCTCGACGACCTGGCCCCGGAGCGCGGTGCCGCCGCGCTGCTCGAGCGGGCCGACGGCTCGACCGTCCAGGTGGCCGTCTTCCGCCTCCTGGACGACTCCGTCCGGGCCGTCCAGCAGCTCGACCCCTACTCCGGTGCGTACGTCATGTCGCGTGGCATCGTCGGCAGCCGCGGAGTGGAGCCCACGGTCGCCTCGCCGATCTTCAAGCAGGTCTTCGCGCTGGACACCGGCCGGTGCCTGGAGGCCGGCGGCAAGACGCCGAAGCCCGGGCTCGGTGCCCACCTGGAGCCCTTCGACGTCGAGGTGCGCGGCGGCGTCGTGCACCTCGACATCGCAGGGCCGGCCTGACATGACCGGCCGGGCGGGCCACGTCACGCTCGTCGGGGCCGGCCCCGGCGCGGCCGACCTGCTGACCTACCGCGCCTGGCGGGCGATCGCGCGGGCCGACGTCGTCGTCCACGACCGTCTCGTGCCCCGGGAGGTGCTCGACGACCTGGCCGCCGACGTCGAGGTGATCGACGTCGGCAAGGCGCCCGGCAGGCACAAGGTGCCCCAGGACGGCATCAACGAGCTCCTCGTGCGGCACGCCCTGGCGGGCAAGGAGGTGGTGCGGCTCAAGGGCGGCGACCCGTTCGTCTTCGGTCGCGGCGGCGAGGAGCACGCCGCCTGTGCGGCGGCGGGCGTGCCCGTCGACGTCGTGCCGGGCGTCTCGTCCGCCCTGGCGGTGCCGGCGCTCGCGGGCGTCCCGCTCACCCATCGCGGGACGACGACGGCGTTCCACGTCGTCACCGCGCACACCCGCAGCGGCGAGCAGGAGCTGGACGACGTCGCCGTGGCCTGCGTCACCGAGCGGGCGGCTACGCTGGTGATCCTCATGGGGGTGTCCTCGCTGCCGACGATCGTGACCCGGTTGCTCGACGCCGGAGCGGCACCGGCCACTCCCGTGGCGATCGTCGAACGAGGGTCGACGCCCGAGCAGCGGGTGACGCGCGTCGGGCTGGACCTGGCGGCCAAGCGTGCCGACGAGCTCGGGGTCCGTGCCCCTGCCGTGATCGTGGTCGGGGACGTGGCGGCGCCGGGCCTGCTGGAAGGTGTGTGTGAACGAGGAGACGTCGTCCTGGGGGACGCGCGTGGCTGACACCTCGGCGAGGCCTGCCCTGGGGCAGGTCATGGCGGGGTGCACCGTGCTGGTCACGGCGGACCGCCGGTCCGGCGAGCTCGCCGCCGCCCTCGAGCGCCGGGGCGCCGCCATCCGGCACGCTCCCGCGCTGAGCATGATCCCGCACGTGGACGACGACGCGCTGGTCAACGCCACGGCGGGCCTCGTGGCGGACGCGCCGGACGTCGTCGTGGCCACGACCGGTGTCGGGTTCCGGGCGTGGATCGAGGCGGCCGACGCCCACGGGCTCGCCGACGACCTGCTGCGCGTGCTGGGCGAGGCCCGCATCGTGGCGCGCGGGCCGAAGGCGCGCGGAGCGGTCCAGGCGGCCGGCCTGGCCGCCGACTGGGTCGCCGAGTCCGAGACGTCCGCCGAGGTGGCCGAGGTGCTGCTCAGCGAGGGCGTGAGCGGGCTGCACGTGGCGATCCAGCACCACGGCGCCGGCGCCGACGGTCTCGACGAGGTCTTCGCCAAGGCCGGCGCCCGGGTCTCGCCCCTGGTCGTCTACCGGTGGGGACCTGCTCCGGACCCGCAGGCCGTGCAGGCGTCGGTCCGCGCGGCAGCGGCCGGGGAGATCGACGCCGTCGTCTTCACGTCGGCCCCGGGTGCGGAGGCATGGATGGAAGCGGTGGAGGCCGCGGGCGTCCGGGACGAGGTGGTCTCGCGCTTCACCACGGGCGAGCTGGTGGCGGCGTCCGTGGGTCCCGTCACCTCCCGGCCGCTGGTGGCCCGCGGCATCGCACCCCTCGAGCCCGAGCGGGGGCGCCTCGGCGCGCTCGTGCGGGCCCTGGTGGGGCACTACGAGCACATCGAGTCCGTCGCGCTGAGCACGGTCGCCGGTTCTCTGGTGATCCGCGCCCGCGTGGCGGTGCTCGACGGCCAGGTGCTGCCGTTGTCACCCACCGGCGTCGAGGTGCTGCGGCTCCTCGCGTCAGCCGGTGGCGACGTCGTCTCCCGCGACCAGGTGCTGGAGGTGCTTCCCGGCGACTCCCGCGACGGGCACGCGGTCGAGGTCGCGGTGGCGCGGCTGCGCGAGGCCGCCGGGCGTCGCGACCTCGTCAAGACCGTGGTCAAGCGCGGCTACCGGCTCGAGCTGGCGCACGGCTGAACGGCACGCTCACGCGCCGCGGTCCGGCGTGGGGAGCGTGACCGTGGCGCGCAGACCGCCGAGGTCGCCGTCGCCCAGCGTGACGTCCCCGCCGTGCTCGCGCGCGATCTCGCGGGCGATGGCCAGGCCCAGCCCGGCACCGCCCGAGTCCCGGCCGCGCGCCGACCCGAGCCGCGTGAACCGCTCGAACACGCGCTCGCGGTCTGCCGCCGCGATCCCCGGGCCGTCGTCGTCCACCGTCACGACACCGTCGCCGACCTCGACCACCACGTCGTCGCGCGCGTACCGGCGCGCGTTGTCCACCAGGTTGCGCACCACCCGCCCGACGGCGGAGGGGTCGACCATCGCGCGGCCCTCGCCGCGGACCTCGACCTGCCCCGCGGCCGACCGGGCGACCTCGGCCAGGTCGGCCTCCCGCACGTCGAGCGGTGCCGCACCGACCCGGGCGAGGACGAGCAGGTCGTCGGCGAGCACGTGCAGGCGGATCACCTCGTGCTCGAGGTCCGCCGTCAGCTCGGCGTCCTCGTAGGCCTCGGGGTGGGCACGCGCCACCTCGAGGCTCGTCCGCAGGGCCGCGATCGGTGAGCGCAGCTCGTGCGCGGCGTCGGCCACGAAGCTGCGCTGCCGCTGTGCCGACGCGGCCAGCCGGTCGAGCATCGCGTTGAGGGTCTGGGCCAGGGCGGCGATCTCCTGGGCGCGCGGCACCGGGAGCGTGCCGGGGCCGCCCACGTCGCTCACCCGGGCGGCACCGGCGCGCAGCTCCTCGACCGGGCGCAGCGCCCGCCCCAGCACCATCCACGTCACGAGCCCGAGGGCGAGCGTCAGCAGGGGCACCACGAGCCCGAGCGAGAGGCGCAGCGCGTCGAGCGCACCCTCGATCGTGCCCAGCGGCAGGGCGGCGACGACGCGTCCCCCGGTGGGCGCCGTGCCGACGAGCACCCGCACCGACCCGGAACCGTAGGCGGCGTCGTCGCGGGTCGTGGCGCCGTCGGGCGTCTGGCTGAGCACCTCGGGCGCGAGGACGGGCAGCGTCCGGCTGGCGTTGGGCGAGGAGGCGACCACACGACCGGACGTGTCGACGAGCTGGACGACCTCGCCCGGCTCGTCGGCGGCGAGCACCTGCGGGACGCGATCCTCGGCGACGAGCGCCGACACCTGGGCGACGGTGCCGCGCAGGACGGCGTCCGTCGCCGCGATCCGGCTCTGCGACACCACGGTGGTGAGCAGCAGCGCGCCGACCGCCAGAGCGACGCCGGTCAGGCCCGCGGCCGCGAGGGTCAGCCGCAGGCGCAACGACCAGCCGCTCCTCACCGCCCCACGACCCGGTAGCCGACGCCGCGCACCGTCTCGACGGCGTCCCGGCCGAGCTTGCGGCGCAGATAGCTGACGTAGACCTCCACGACGTTGAGGTCGTCGCCCACCGCGTCCCACACGTGGTCGCGGAGCTCGATCTTCGTCAGCACCTCGCCCGGTCGGCGCATGAGCTGCTCGAGCAGCGCCGTCTCGCGGGTGGTCAGCTCGACCGGGCTCCCGTCCCGACGCACCTCGCGGGAGGCGGGGTCGAGCTCCAGCCGGCCCATCCGCAGGACGGCCGGCCGCGGCGGGGCGCCCCGGCGCAGCAACGCCCGTAGCCGCGCCACGAGCACGGTGAACGCGAACGGCTTGGGCAGGTAGTCGTCGGCTCCGACGTCCAGCCCGGCGGTCACGTCGGCGTCGCCGTCCTTCGCGCTGAGGATGAGCACCGGGGTCCAGACCTCCTCGCCGCGCATCGTGCGGAGCACGTCGAGGCCCGACCGCCCCGGCAGCATGAGGTCAAGGACCACGACGTCGTGCTCGCCCTCGAGCGCGAGCCGCAGGCCCGTCTCGCCGTCGGCCGCCACGTCGACGGCGAAGCCCTCCGCCTGCAGGCCCCGGCGCAGTGCTCGCGCGAGCACGTCCTCGTCCTCCACCACCAGTACACGCACCACCGCAGCATGGCACCGGGGGGCCAGGTCTGCGTTCTCAGCGTCGTCTCAGGCGAGGTCGCGCACAGTGGGGCCATGGACACCACGCGCACCTTCTCGCCCCGGGCACGGTGGGCGGTCCCGGCCGTCGCCGCTGCCGCCGTCGCCGCCGCCTTCGTCGTCCCGGCCACCCTCGGCGCGTCCGCGAGCGACGACCTGCCCTCCGTCTCGGCCGACGACCTCGTGGACCGCATGGCGAACGCCGACCGCGTCCCGGTCTCGGGGACCGTCGTGTACACGGCGCGGCTCGGGCTGCCCGACGTGACCGTCCCCGAGCTGCAGGGCGCGGGCCCGCTCGACCTGCTCGGGGGCAGCTCGACGGTCCGGGTCTGGTCCGACGGCGAGGATTCCTCCCGGGCTGCCCTGCTCGGCGAGGTCTCGGAGTACTCCGTGGTCCGGGACGGGCCGGAGGCGTGGACCTACTCGAGCGCCGACGACGAGGCGGTGCACTACGTCGTCGACCCGGCGGACCTGGAGCGCTACGAGGAGCTCTCCGAGGAGGCCGCCGAGCCGCCGGTGGACGGCGACCTGCCGACGCCGTCCGAGGCCGCCGAGCTGGCTCTCGCCTACGCCCGCACCACCACCGACGTCACCACGACGGAGCCGGTCGAGGTGGCGGGGCGCGCCGCCTACCAGCTCGAGATGCGCCCGCAGACGGACGGCACGCTGGTGGACCGGGTGCGGGTCGCCGTCGACGCCGAGACCTCCGTGCCGCTGCGTGCCCAGGTGTGGGGCGTCGGGGACGACGCGGCACCCGCCCTGGAGGTCGGGTTCACCGACGTCTCGTTCGAGATGCCCGACGCGAGCGTCTTCGACTTCTCCGCCCCGGCGGGGGCCGACGTCCGCGAGGTCGAGGTGCCCCTCCCGGAGCCGGGAGCGCTGGAGCAGAAGCACCCGGACGCGCTGGACGGGGCCGAGGGCGTCACCGTCTCGGGCACGGGCTGGGAGACCGTCGTCGAGCTGTCCGACGTCGACGTCGACGCGATCCTCGGGGCGGCGGCCGAGGGCCGGCTGCCCAAGGACGGCACCGGGTCGAGCGGCGCGGACGACCTGCTCGACGAGCTCTCGCCGTCCGACGGTGAGATGCCCGCCCTGCCGGAGCTCGACACGCGGGCCCTGTACGAGCAGCTCACCACGGAGGTCGACGGTGGCCGGGTCCTCACCTCCGCGCTGCTGTCCGTGCTGGTGACCGACGACGGCCGTGTCCTGGCGGGCTCGGTGCCGCCGGCCACGCTCGAGGAGCTCGCCGGATGACAGGTGCCGAGGGCGCCGCGGAGCCCGCGGTCCGCACCCGTGGGCTGACCAAGAGGTTCCGTTCGGGGCAGGTCGGCGTGGACGGGATCGACCTGCTGGTCCCGCGTGGCGCCGCCTACGGCTTCCTCGGCCCGAACGGTTCGGGCAAGACGACCACGATCCGCATGCTCCTCGGGCTGGTGGCGCCGACGGCGGGGACGGTCGAGCTCCTCGGCGCGCCGATGCCCGCACGCGGCCGGTCGGTGCTGCCGCGCGTCGGTGCGCTGGTCGAGGGCCCCGCGTTCCACCCGTACCTCCACGGGCGGGCGAACCTCGAGCGGCTCGACGCCGCGGACGCCACCGCAGACCCGGGGACCCGGGCGGCCCGGGTCGCTGCCGCGCTCGACCGGGTCGGGCTCGCCGCGGCCGCGGACAAGCGCTACCGGCAGTACTCGCTGGGCATGAAGCAGCGCCTGGGCCTGGCGGCGACGCTCCTGCGGCCGCGGGACCTGCTGCTGCTCGACGAGCCCACCAACGGCCTCGACCCGCAGGGCACGCGCGAGGTGCGCGCGCTCGTGCGGGAGCTGGCCGCGGCCGGCACCACGGTGCTCGTCTCGTCGCACCTGCTGAGCGAGATCGAGCAGGTGTGCTCGCACGTGGGGATCATGAGCCGTGGGAGGCTGCTCGCCCAGGGCGCGCCCGAGGAGATCGCGGACGCCGCGACCACGCAGGTGCGGGTCGCCGTCCGCCCGGACCAGCGGGACCACCTCGCGCGCGTCCTGGCGGGCCTGGGGCTCGCCGACGTCCGGTCGGACGGCGACGCTCTGGTGGCTCCGCTCGGTGACGTCGCCGTCGAGAAGATCGCGCAGGCGGTCGTCGGCGACGGGATCGACCTGCTCGGTCTGGAGGTCCGGCGGCCGACGCTCGAGGACGTGTTCGTCCGGCTCACGGGGGAGGGGTTCGATGTCGCTCGCTGAGGCGGGCACGGTCGCCCCGCCGGCGCGGCGAGGGGTCGCCACGGCACGCCTGCTGCGCAGCGAGCTGCGCCTGGTGTTCGGGCGGGTCCGCAACATCGTGCTGCTGGCCGGCCTGGCCGCCGTCCCGGTGCTGGTCGGGATCGTCCTGTTCGTCACGCAGGACTCCCCGGTGGCCGGGCAGGGTCCGCCGTTCCCCGACCGCGTGACCGGCAACGGACTGTTCCTCGTGTTCGCGGCGCTGGTCAGCTGCCTGCCGTTCCTCCTGCCGTTGTGCGTCGCGATCGTCTCCGGCGACGCGGTGGCGGGCGAGGCAGCCGCCGGGACCCTGCGGTACCTGCTCGTGGTACCCGTGCCGCGGACCCGCCTGCTGCTCGTCAAGGCCGGTGCGGTCCTGGCGTTCGCCGTCGCGGCCGTCGCCGCGATCGCGGTCACGGGCCTCGTCGTCGGTGCGGTGCTCTTCGGCGTGGGCGACGTGACCCTGCTGTCCGGCGACACCGTCCCGCTCGCCGAGGGCATCCTGCGCACGCTCGGGGTCGTCGGGTACGTCGTCCTGTCGCTCACCGGTCTCGTGGCGGTCGGGCTCTTCCTGTCGACGCTGACCGAGGTCCCCGTCGCCGCGATGGCCTCGACCGTGGTGGTCGCGATCGTCAGCGGTGTGCTCGACGCGCTGCCGCAGCTCTCGGCCGTCCATCCGTGGCTGCTCACCCACCACTGGTTGGACCTCGGCGAGTTCTTGCGCCTCCAGGTCGACGTCCCGACGGTGCTGGGCGGCTTGGCCGTGCAGGGTGCCTGGGTCGCGGTCTTCGGGGCGCTGGCCTGGAGCCGGTTCACGACGGCGGACGTGTCGAGCTAGCCGCTCAGCGGGGGTAGACGTCGACCTCGGCGGCCTTGACCGTGGCGACGACGGCACGGCCGGGCACCAGGGCGAGCTCGGCGACGGCCTGGGGCGTCACGTCGGCTGCGAGCTGGTCGGTGCGCACCCGCACCAGCGCGCCGTGCGGTTCCACCGAGCGCACCGTGGCGCGGAAGGTGTTCCGGGGCGAGCCGTGCGGGTCGGTCAGGTGCAGCGCGACGGCGGCGGGCCGGAACACGGCGGTCATCGCCGTCCCGGCCGGCATGTCGGCCTGGGTGGCGTAGCCGTGCACGACGGCGCCGCTCGCGGTGGCGACGCCGTGGCCGGTCCACGTCCCCGACAGCAGGTTGAAGCCGGCGATCGACGCACCGAACGCGCTGCGCGGCCGGGACAGGACCTCCGCCGTCGGGCCTCGCTCGACGACGCGGCCGCCGTCGATGACGGCGATCTCGTCCGCCAGCAGCAGCGCGTCGAGGACGTCGTGGGTGGCGATGACGGTGGTCTGCCGGGCGAGCAGGTGCTGCAGGGTCTGCCGCAGGGTGGGTGTGACGTCGACGTCGAGGGCCGCCATCGGCTCGTCCAGCAGCAGGAGCCGCGGCGCGGCGGCCAGCGCCCGGACGATGGCGACGCGCTGGGCCTGCCCGCCGGACAGCGCGGCCGGACGGCGGCCGGCCAGCGCGGTGAGGTCGGTCGCGGCGAGCCACCCGTCGGCCGCGGCGGTGGCCTCCCGGCGGGAGCGGCCTTGCGAGCGGGGCCCGAAGGCGACGTTGTCGCGCACGCTCAGGTGCGGGAACAGCATCGGGTCCTGGGCGAGCAGCGCCACCCTGCGGCGGTGTGGCGCCACCCAGACCGTGCGGCGGCCGGCCCGGGCACCGGCGAGGGCACGGCCGTCCAGGGTGATCTCGCCGTCGTGCGGGCGCAGGGTCCCCGCTGCGAGTCCCAGGGCGGTGGACTTGCCCGCGCCGTTGGGGCCGAGCAGCGCCAGGGTGCGGCCCTCGGCGACGTCGACCGTGACGTCGAACCCGCGCGAGGGGACCGAGGCGTTCAGCGTGAACGTCATGGCGTCGCCCGGTGGTGGGTGCCGGCGATGACGACGACGGCGATCGCCACCAGCAGCAGGGACAGCGCCACGGCGGCGTCGGGGTCGGTCTCGCGCTGCAGGTAGATCTCCAGCGGGAGCGTGCGGGTGACGCCCTGCAGGCTGCCCGCGAACGTGATGGTGGCGCCGAACTCGCCGAGCGCCCGCGCGAAGGCCAGCACGGTGCCCGAGAGCAGGCCGGGCCGCACGAGGGGGAGCGTGACCCGGCGCAGCACCGTCGTCGGGCCGGCGCCGAGGGAGGCCGCGACGACGTCGTACCGCGTACCGGCGCTGCGCAGCGAGCCCTCCAGGCTGATGACGAGGAACGGCAGGGCGACGAACGTCTGGGCGATGACCACCGCCGTCGTCGAGAACGCGACCTGGAGCCCCGCGACCTCCATCGACTCGCCGAGCAGGCCGCGGCGGCCGAACGTGGCGAGCAGCGCGACGCCGCCCACCACGGGCGGCAGGACGAGCGGGACGAGGACGAAGGCCCGCAGCAGGTTCCGGCCGCGGAACCGCCCACGGGCCAGGACGATCGCCATCGGGACGCCGAGCCCCAGGCAGAGCAGCGTGCTGACGGCGGCGGTCCGCAGGCTGAGGACCAGGGCGGCGCGGGCCGACTCGCTGGTGACCAGTCCCCAGTAGCCGGTCAGGTCGACCCGGGTACCCAGGGCGATCAGCGGCAGCACCACGAACAGGCCGCCGACGGCGGCGGGCAGGAACGCCCAGCGCGGCAGCCCGGCCGCGACCTCGGCAGGGTCTCGGGTGGCGCGCCTGCGGGCGGCGCGGGTGGTCGCCGGGGCGGTCATGGTGCGGCGAACCCGAGATCCGCGAGGACCGCCCGGCCGTCGTCGGACAGGACGGCGTCGACGAACTCGTCGGCGAGGGCAGGCCGGGGGGTGCCGGTGATAGTAGCGATCGGGTAGGTGTTCACCGCTGCGGCGGACTCCCGGAACATGACGCCCTCGACCTGGTCGCCCGCCCGGGCGACGTCGGTGACGTAGACGAGCCCGGCGTCGGCCTCGCCCGCGGTGACCTTCCCGAGGACGTCGGTGACGCTCTGCTCCTCGCTGACGGGGTGCAGCGTCAGCCCGGCGTGCCCGACGACGGCGGTGGTGGCTGCGCCGCACGGCACCTCCGGGGCGCACACCACCAGCCGGAGACCGGGTTCGGCGAGGTCGGCCAGCGCGGAGACCCCGGCCGGGTTCCCGGGCGGGACGACGATCTCCAGCGCGTTGGCGGCGATGTCCTGCGGGGTGCTCACCAGGCCGTCGGCGACGAGTTCGTCCATGGTCGACGTGTCTGCCGAGGCGAACACGTCGGCCGGGGCGCCCTGCTGGATCTGTGCGGCGAGGGTCGAGGACCCGGCGACGCCGAGCCGGACGTCGACGTCGGGGTGCTCGGTCTCGAAGTCGGCGGCGATCTGCTCGAAGGCCTCGGTCAGGGAGGCGGCGGCGTAGACGGTCAGTGTGGTGCCGCCGTCGGTGGTGCCGGTGCTGCAGGCGGTGACGACGACGGCGGCGCTCGCGGCGACGAGCGCGGCCCCGGCGGCGCGCGCACGGCGGGGGAGCACCGCCGTCATCCCTCGCCCCGGTCCGGCACCTCGACCACCACGTTGGTCGACTTGATGACGGCGACCGCGACGGAACCGCGTTCCAGGCCCAGGTCGCGGACCGCCTCGCTGCTCATCAGCGACACGACGCGGAACGGACCGCACTGCAGCTCGACCTGCGCCATCACGGCGTCGACCTGGAGATCGGTGACCAGCCCGACGAACCGGTTGCGGGCGGAGCTCTTCATGCCGTGCGGCAGACCGGGCGGCGTGGCGTGCTCGCGGGCGGCCATCGCCACCTCGTACCCGTCGACCACCTTGCGGCCGGCGTCGTCACGGATGGCGGTGAGCAGCCCGCGGTCGATCCAGCGGCGCACGGTGTCGTCGCTGACGCCGAGGTAGACGGCGGCCTCGCTGATCCTCATCTGCGGCATGACCATGACCTTAAGGGCGTATCTACGTCGTCAGCAACGCCTGCCAGGCGCACGTGCCTGAATGACGGGGATCGTCCGTGCGCGGTGTGCCCCCGTAGGCTGGCGCTCGTGCATGACGATGCGACGAACCGGCCGGTGGCGGACCATGCTGCGGCCGTCGCCGAGCTGGTGGGCCCGGCGCTCCTCCGGGCGGCCACGGGGCCGACCGCGGTCACCCTTGCCGCGTTGCTGGCCGACGCCCGGGACGGTGCCGTGCTGGCGCCACGTGTGCTGGTGCGCGACGCGACGGCCGCCGTCGACCTGCCGGGCTTCGACAACTCCCAGATGGACGGCTACGCGGTGCGTTGCGACGACCTGGCCGACGCCGCGCCCGGCGACCCGGTCGAGCTGCCGGTCGTCGCCCCGGTCCCGGCCGGGACCACGCCGCCACCGCTCCCACGCGGCGCGGCCGCGCCCGTCATGACGGGCGCCCCGATGCCCGACGGCGCGGATGCCGTCGTCAAGATCGAGGACGCCGACCCACCTGCTTTCCCCGAGCTCGGCACCGCGGCGACGGTCCGGTTCACCATGCCGGTCGCCGGCGGCACCTTCGTGCGGAGCGCGGGCTCCGACGTCGCAGCCGGTGACGTCGTCGTGCCGGCGCGGACGCCGCTCGGGCCTGCGCAGCTCGGGGTGCTCGTCGCGGCGGGCGTGGCGCAGGTCGAGACCGCCGGGCCGCCGCACGTCCTGCTGATCTCCACCGGTTCCGAGCTCGTCCCTGCCGGGCGGCCCCTGGGCGCGGCCCAGCTCTACGACGCCAACGGCGCCGCGCTGACCGCGGCGCTCGCGCAGGCCGGGGCGCGCGTCTCCCATCGCGTGGTCGCCGACGACTCCGCCGCCCTGCGCGCCGTGCTGGCCGAGGCACCTGACGACGTGGCGCTCGTCGTCACCAGCGGCGGCGTCTCGGCCGGTGCCTACGAGGTGGTGCGGCAGACGCTCACTGATGCCTGGTTCGGGCACGTCGCCGTCCAGCCCGGTGGGCCGCAGGGGCTCGGCACCATCACCGTGGGCACCGCGGCCGGCAACCGGGAGGTCCCGCTCGTCGCGTTCCCCGGCAACCCGGTCAGCGCGCTGGTGTCCTTCGAGCTGTTCCTGCGCCCGGTCCTTGCCGAGATCACCGGCGCGACGCCGACGCACCGGTCGCGCGGCCGCGCGCCGCTGGCCGAGGCCGTCGACTCGCCCCGGCACCTGCACCAGGTCCGTCGCGGCCGCCGCGACGCCGACGGCCGCGTCGAGATGGTCGGCGGACCCGGCTCCCACCTCCTGGCCCACCTCGCGGCGGCTACGCTCCTGGTACACGTACCGCCGGGCGTCACGCACCTCGACGAGGGCGACGACGTCGACTACTGGGAGATCCGATGAGCGACCTGTCCCACTACCGTGACGACGGCGCGGCCCACATGGTCGACGTCTCCGCCAAGGACGTCACGACGCGTCAGGCGACCGCGCGCGGCGTCCTGCGCACCCGGCCCGACGTCGTCGAGCGCATCGCCTCGGGCGAGCTGCCCAAGGGGGAGGCCATCGCCACCGCGCGCATCGCCGGGATCATGGGCGCCAAACGCACCCCGGACCTCGTGCCGCTGTGCCATCCGCTGCCGCTCGCCGGCGTCGAGATCGACATCGCCCCGGTGAGCGGTTCGGCGGGCGCCGTGGAGATCACGGCGACCGTGAAGACCACCGGCCGCACCGGCGTCGAGATGGAGGCGCTGACGGCGGTGACCGTCGCGGGCCTGACGCTCTACGACATGATCAAGGCCGTCGACAAGGCCGCGACGCTCACTGACATCGAGGTCGTCGCGAAGTCCGGCGGGAAGTCCGGCGACTGGGTCCGCGGCGAGGAGCGCTCGTGAGGGCCGCCGTCGTCGTCGCGTCCGACCGCGCCGCTGCCGGCGTCTATGCGGACCGCTCCGGGCCGGCCGCGGCCGAGTGGTTCGCCGCGCGCGGCTGGGAGGTGCTGCCCGTCCAGGTCGTGCCCGACGGCGAGCCCGTCCGCGAGGCGTTGCTCGACCTGCTCGACGTGGACGACGACGGCGCGCCGGACGTGATCGTCACCGCCGGCGGGACCGGCCTCGCGCCCTCGGACATGACTCCCGAGGCCACGCGGGCCGTGCTGGACCGCGAGGTGCCCGGGATCGCCGAGCTGGTCCGGGCCAGGTCGCTGGCGCCCACCGATCCTGCCAAGCGGGCCGTGCCCGGTGCGGCGCTGTCCCGGGGGGTCGCCGGCGTCGCAGACCATTCGTTGATCGTGAACCTGCCCGGCTCCGTCGGGGGAGTCCTCGACGGCCTCGACGCGCTGGCGGACGTCCTGCCGCACGCCGTCGACCAGCTCCACGGGGGCGACCACGCGCACGCCGACCCCGTTGCCGACCCCTCCGTCCCGCGAAGTAGTGCCTCCGGTACTCCGGACGAGCACGCGGGGCACTCCACCGGTACCGCAGGCTCTACTTCACGGTCCGCCGTGGTGCTGGAGGCCGACGTGGTCGACCACCCGATCGACGACGCCGTCGCGCGGCTCGCCGACCTGGTGCGCGACGACTCCTGCGGGGCGGTCGCCACGTTCGCGGGCCACGTCCGGGACCACGACGAGGGCCGAGGCGTGACCGCGCTGCACTACGAGTCGCACCCCGACGCCGCCACGGTGCTCGCGACCGTCGCCGAACGCGTGGCCCACCGTGTCGCCGCTGCGACGGGGGACACCGTGCGTGCCGCCGTCGTGCACCGGGTGGGGGACCTCCAGATCGGGGACGTCGCCGTCGTCGTGGCCGTCGCCTCCGGGCACCGACGGGCTGCGTTCGCCTGCGCGAGCGACCTGATCGAGGAGCTCAAGGCCGAGGTGCCGATCTGGAAGGAGCAGGGCTTCGCCGACGGGTCGAGCGAATGGGTCGGGTCGCTCGGCTGATCCACGGCCGGCCTCCCTGCAGGTCATCGGTTGTTCATCGTGCGGTCGGCCGGGCGACGCCCTCGCGCCACGCACCGTTCCTAGCGTCGGGCAGGACCCCCGGTCCCGATCCAGGAGTGCCCGATGACGATCGCCCCCGAGTCCCGCCCCCAGCTCCCCGTCACGGTGGCCCCGCACTACGCGCGCGGCAAGCGGGCCGCCGCGACCTGCCGGTACAAGTGCGCCGACGCCTGCGCGCACCCGGCGCCGAACCTGAGCGCCAACGAGTACTTTCGTGACATCGCGTCCAAGGCTCTGAGCCGACGTGTCATGCTGGGCGGCGTCGCGGCGGCCGCGGCCGCCGTCGTGGTGGGCGCTGAGGCGATCGGTGCCCAGCCCGCCGCGGCCGGCGGTCGCAAGCACGGCAAGGGGCTCGCGTTCCGTGCCATCGCGCCGCAGCCGATGGAGCTCGACCAGTTCGTCGTGCCCGAGGGCTACGAGTGGTCGCCGATCATCCGCTGGGGCGACCCGATCCTGCCCGGCGGCCGTGCCTTCGACCCGGCCCGCCAGAGCCCGGAGCAGCAGGCTCGTCAGTTCGGCTACAACTGCGACTACCTCGACATCCTGCCCGAGGACCCCAAGCACATCCGGTCCATGGTCGAGACCCGCCGCGGCAGGCGCGGCGTGCTCGTGTCCAACCACGAGTACACCAACCCGCAGATCATGTTCGACGAGTCGTACGACGCCGCGACGCGCCGCGCGATCGAGCGCGCCGCGCACGGCATGTCGGTGGTCGAGATGCGACGCCACCGGGAAGGCGCGCCATGGGAGTACGACCGCATCGCGCGGTTGAACCGCCGGATCCACATCGGCTCCGAGTTCGTCGTCGACGGTCCCGCGGCCGGCCACGACCTCATGAAGACGACCGACGACCCGTCCGGACGCAAGGTCCTGGGCACGCTCAACAACTGCGCCGGCGGCACCACCCCGTGGGGCACGGTCGTCTCGGGCGAGGAGAACTTCCACGGCTACCTGCGGGTGAACGGGAACGACCCCCGCGACGCCCGCTACGGTCTGCGCAACGCTCCGACCGGGTACGGCTGGGAGCTGGACGAGCCGCGGTTCGACGGCAACAACCCCGGGTACGAGAACGAGAACCACCGGTTCGGGTGGGTCGTCGAGCTGGACCCGTACGACCCGGAGTCGAAGCCGGTCAAGCACACCGCCCTGGGGCGCCTCAAGCACGAGGGCGCCAACGTCATCATGTCCGACGACGACCGCGCCGTCGTGTACATGGGCGACGACGAGCGGTTCGACTACGTGTACAAGTTCGTCTCGTCGCGGCGGATGCGTCACGGCAACAGTCGCTGGGCGCGCGAGCACAACAAGACGCTGCTGAGCGAGGGCGACCTCTACGTGGCGCGCTTCACGGGCGACTCGCCGGCGTCGGAGATCGACGGGTCCGGCGCGGTGCCCTCCGACCGGTCCTTCGACGGCACCGGGGAATGGCTGCCGCTGGTGCTGGAGGGCGAGTCGCAGGTGGCCGGCATGTCGCTCGCCGAGGTGCTGGTCTTCACGCGCGTCGCGGCCGACGCGCTCGGAGCGACCAAGATGGACCGGCCCGAGGACGTCGAACCCAACCCGTTCACGGGCCGCGTCTACGTCGCCTGCACGAACAACTCCAACCGCGGCGTCGGCTCCAACGCGGCGGCCGACGAGGCGAACCCGCGCAGCTCCAACCGCCACGGGCACGTGGTGGAGATCCTCGAGGACGGCGGCGACCAGACGGCCACCACCTTCACCTGGAACCTGCTGCTCGTCGCCGGCGACCCGGAGGTCGACGACTCGACCTACTTCTCCGGCTACCCGGCGGACAAGGTCTCGCCGATCTCCTGCCCGGACAACCTCGCGTTCGACACCGACGGCAACCTGTGGATCTCCACGGACGGTCAGCCGTCCTCGATCCAGAAGAGCGACGGCCTGTTCAAGGTGACGCTCGACGGGCGCCGTCGTGGGCGGGTGGAGCAGTTCCTCTCGGTACCCCGCAGCGCGGAGACCTGCGGCCCGCTCGTCGACGTGCGCGACTCCATGGCGTACGTGAACGTGCAGCACCCGGGCGACGACGGCTCCTTCGCCGCCCAGACGTCGTACTTCCCCGACTATCTCGCCGAGGGTGAGGAGGTGCCGGCAGGCGCCTGGCGCGGACCTCGGCCCTCGACGATCCAGGTCTACCGGAGCGACGTGGAGCACGAGCACCCCGGCAAGGGGCACGGCAAGGGCAAGGGTCCGGGCCGCGGGAAGGGACGCGACCGGCACGACGGGCCGGGCCCCTTCCCGGGCGGTCGTGGTGGTCGAGGCAAGGGATCGACCCAGCACCCGTCCCACGACCCCCGCCCCGGCGAACAGTTCCGACCCTGACCCGAGCTGGTGCGCCGCCCGTCGAGGTAGTACGCAGACCGCCCCGCTACCTCGGCGCAACCCGCACTACCTCGGCGGGATGAGAACGCACCACGGCATGGTTCGTAGACTTGATGACCGTGACAACCACCGAGGCGCCCGGCGCCTACCTCGACCACGCCGCCACGACGCCCATGTCTCCGGCGGCGCTCGAGGCCTTCGTCGCCGAGGCCGGCCGCACCGGCAACGCCTCGTCCCTGCACTCGGCGGGCCGCGCTGCCCGCCGCACGGTGGAGGAGTCGCGCGAGTCCGTCGCGGCGGCGCTCGGCGCACGCCCGAGCGAGGTGATCTTCACCGGCGGCGGCACGGAGGCGGACAACTTGGCGATCAAGGGCATCTTCTGGGGCCGCCGCACCCAGAACGCGCAGCGCATCCGCGTGCTCGTCTCCGCCGTCGAGCACCACGCGGTGCTCGATCCGGCGTTCTGGCTCGCCGGGCACGCCGGGGCGGAGATCACGTTGCTGCCCGTCGACGGCGAAGGTCTGGTCGACCTGGAGGCGTTGCGTGCGGAGCTCGCCGCTCATGCGGACGAGGTCGCCCTGGTCTCGGTCATGTGGGCGAACAACGAGGTCGGCACGGTCCAGCCGGTCCGGGAGGTCGTGCGGATCGCGCACCGCTACGGCGTGCCGGTGCACACGGACGCGGTCCAGGCGGTGGGGCAGGTCGAGGTCGACTTCGCCGACTCGGGTGTCGACGCCCTGACCGTGACGGGCCACAAGCTGGGCGGGCCGGTCGGGGTCGGTGCGTTGCTCGCGCGGCGTGAGCTGCCCTTGGAGGCGGTGTCCCACGGTGGCGGGCAGGAGCGCGGTGTCCGTTCGGGGACGCTCGACGCGGCGGCGATCCGAGCCTTCGCTGTCGCCCTGCGTGAGGCGGCTGCAGCCCGCGAGGAGCGTGCCGTCGTCCTGGGTGGCCTGCGTGACGAGCTGGTGCAGAGGGTCCGCCGCGCGGTGCCCGACGCCGTCCTGCGCGGTCCGGACCCGCGGGCCGTCACGTCGTCGGGCACGCCTGCCCGGTTGCCCGCCAACGCGCACTTCACGTTCCCGGGCGCCGAGGGCGACTCTCTGCTCTACCTGCTGGACTCCGCCGGTGTGCAGGCGTCCACGGGGTCGGCCTGCCAGGCCGGGGTGCCGCAGCCGAGCCATGTGCTGCTCGCCATGGGCGTGGACGAGACGGACGCCCGTGGTGCGTTGCGCTTCTCGCTCGGTGCCACGTCGACCCACGACGACGTCGACCGGCTGCTGGCGGCGTTGCCCCAGGTGGCGGAACGTGCTCGGGCGGCTGGGCTCGTCGCCGCCCGCCCGTTGTCCGGGGGTGTCGCATGAGGGTGCTCGCCGCGATGTCGGGCGGCGTCGACTCCGCCGTCGCTGCCGCGCTGGCCGTGGAGGCGGGTCACGAGGTCGTCGGGGTCCACATGGCCCTGAGCCGGAACCGTGACCAGTTCCGCACCGGTTCGCGCGGCTGCTGCTCCATCGAGGACGCGGGGGACGCGCGCCGTGCCGCGGACGTGCTCGGTATCCCGTACTACGTCTGGGACCTGTCCGAGACGTTCGAGGAGACGGTGGTCGCGGACTTCCTGTCCGAGTACTCGGCGGGGCGCACCCCGAACCCGTGCGTGCGCTGCAACGAGCACATCAAGTTCGAGGCCCTGCTGGACAAGGCGACGGCTCTCGGCTTCGACGCGGTCGCGACTGGCCACTACGCGCGCATCGAGACGCAGGTGGCGCCCGACGGCACCGTGACACGCGAGCTGCACCGGTCGCCGAACGACGCGAAGGACCAGTCGTACGTGCTGGCGGTGATGGGTCCGGAGCGTCTGGAGCGTGCGATGTTCCCGCTGGGCGGTTTCGCCTCGAAGGACGAGGTGCGCGCCGAGGCGGAGCGCCGTGGGCTGTCCGTGAGCGCCAAGCCGGACTCCTACGACATCTGCTTCGTGGCCGACGGCGACACTCGCGGGTTCCTGCGCTCACGCCTCGGCGCACAGCCGGGCGAGGTGCGCGACACCGAGGGCAACGTGGTGGGGGAGCACCAGGGCGCGTACGCGTACACGGTCGGGCAGCGTAAGGGCCTCGGTCTCGGGCGACCGGCCGCGGACGGCCGGGCCCGGTACGTCGTCGACGTCGACACCGGCTCGAACACCGTCGTCGTCGGCCCGGCGGAGCTCCTGAGCGTGGACCGGATCGCGGGGGAGCAGGCGGTGTGGCTCGCCCCGCCGCCGGCGGACTGGTCGCAGTGCGAGGTTCAGGTGCGGGCGCACGGCCGGGCGGTCCCGGCGCTCTACCGGGCCGTCGCGGGGGCCGACGGCGGCACGGACGGCCTGGAGCTCCGGCTCGGCGAGCAGCTCCGCGGTATCGCGGCGGGGCAGTCCGTCGTCGCCTACCGGGGGACCCGGGTGCTGGGCCAGGCGACCGTGTCACGAGCCTGGCGCGACGCGCCGGCCACGGCGGGCGCACCGGGCGGGGCGGTGCGCGCATGACGGCGGTCAGCGGCCACGGCCCGTGGCCGGGTGGCGAGCGTGACGTGCTGGATGCGCAGCAGACGATCTTCGGTGACCTCGCGGAGCTGCCCACCGGCGTCGGCGCCGTGCCGTTCCTCGCTCAGCTCACGGACCGCGGGCCCGGGGCCGGGTCGACCGGCCGTACCGCGACCCTCCTGGCCGAGACGGCGGTCGAGCTCGGGCCGCACGGGTGGAAGCTGGCGGACCGTACCGGCGTGGACGAGCGGCGCGCCCGTGCCCTGCTGCGTGAGGACCTCGGGGCGCTCTCCATCGCGGCCCACGGCTACGTGGGCCCGTTGACCGTCGAGGTGACGGGGCCGTGGACGCTCGCGGCGGAGCTGTGGTCGGCGCGGGGTGACCGGGTGCTGGCCGACACCGGTGCGCGCGCCGATCTCTCGCTCGGCCTGGCCACGGGGCTGGCACAGCACGTCGCTGACGTCCGGGACCAGGTGCCGGGCGCGGAGGTCGTGGTGCAGCTCGCCGAACCGCTGCTGGGCCAGGTGCACGCGGGCGTGCTGCCGACGTTCTCCGGCTACTCGAGGATCCGTGGTGTGGACGGGCCCGGCGTCGTCGAGGGCCTGCGTCCGGTGATCGAGGCCGTGCACGACGCCGGTGCGACGGCGGTCGTGCACCTCGGCGGCACGTGGGTGGGCATCCCGCCGGCCGTGCTGGCGGGTGCCGACGCGATCGGGCTGGATCTGGCGGAGGTCGGTCCGGACGGCTGGAACGAGCGGGCCTGGGAGCTCGTCGCCCGCGCGACCGAGCGTGGGGTGGCGCTCTGGGCAGGTCTGCCGCCGGCGACGGTCTCCCAGTGCTCGGGACCGCAGCTCGGCGAGCTGGTGCGGTTGGCCGCCGAGCCGTGGCGCCGTATCGGGCTGGCGCCCGCCGGCCTGGGCTCGCTCACCCTGCTCGCGGCGCCGCGCACGGCACCGGCGGGCGCGGACGAGCACCGGGCGGGGCTCGCCAACCTGGGGCGGGTCGCGGAGTCGCTCGCGGAGCGCGCTGCGGTCTGAGCCGCCGTCCTGCCCGCCCGCGGCGGGGCGGTCAGGCGAGCCGCTCGTGCAGGAACGTCCAGGCGAGCGCTGACATGTGCGCGGCCTGGGCGTTGTTGGCCGCGCCGCCGTGGCCGCCCTCGATGTTCTCGTAGTAGGTGACGTCCTTGCCGGCGGCCAGCATCTTCGCGGCCATCTTGCGTGCGTGGCCGGGGTGCACGCGGTCGTCCTTGGTCGACGTGGTGAACAGCACCGGCGGGTACTCGCGGGTGGCGTCGAACAGGTGGTACGGCGAGAAGGTCCGCAGGAACTCCCAGTCCTCGGGGACGTCCGGGTCGCCGTACTCGGCGACCCACGAGGCGCCGGCGAGCAGGTGGTGGTACCGCTGCATGTCGAGCAGCGGGACCTGGATCACGACGGCGCCGAACAGCTCGGGATACTGCGTGAGCATGTTGCCGGCGAGCAGCCCTCCGTTGGACCCGCCCTGCACGCCGAGGTGCTCGTGCGTGGTGATGCCGCGCGCCACCACGTCCCGCGCGACGGCGGCGAGGTCTTCGTACGCCCGGTGCCGGTTCTCCCGCAGGGCGGCCTGGTGCCAGCGAGGGCCGTACTCCCCGCCGCCACGGATGTTGGCCACGACGCGCACCCCGCCGCGTGCGAGCCAGGCCCGGCCGGCGGTCCCGGCGTAGCCGGGCAGGAGCGGGATCTCGAAGCCGCCGTACCCGTACAGCAGGGTCGGGGCCGTGCCGGGCGCCGTGGGGTCCGTCGGGCGGACGAGCTCCGCGGAGCCGACCACGAAGTACGGCACGCGTGTGCCGTCGTCGGAGGTCGCGAAGTGCTGCTCGGCGACCATCCCGGTCGCGTCGAAGAACGCCGGGGCGGACTTCAGGGGCTCCGGCTCGGTGGGGTCCGTCCCCGGGCCGACGACGGTGGCGAGCGCGAGGGTGGAGGGCGCGAGATAGCCGCTGCTGGTCACCCACACGTCGTCGCCGTCCACCGGGGAGACGGCGCGGACGCCGACGGTGAGCAGCTCGCCGCCGAGGGGCAGCTCGGACCGTGTCCACGGGTCGGTCCCGTCGGCGCCCGCCGCGAGGTCCGGCGGAGTGAGGACGTGCAGGGCGTTCTTGACGTCGTCGAGGACGTTGAGCACCAGGTGGTGGCGGGTCCAGGTGGCTCCGGCCAGCGAGGTGGCGGGCGTCGGGGCGAACAGGACGGTCAGGTCGCGCGACCCGTCGAGGAACGCGTCGAGGGGTGCGGCCAGCAGCGACCCTCCCGGGTGGGTACGGCCGCCCACCGCCCAGTCCTCGCGCAGCTCGACCAGGAGCCACTCGCGGTGCAGGCCGACCTCGGCGGAGTCGGGCACGTCGATGCGTACCAGCTGCTGCTCCGGCGTGCCGACGTCGGTCACCAGGGAGGTCTCGGAGCGGTAGAACGCGATCGACCGACGCACGACGTCACGCTCGAACCCGGGCGTACGGGACCGGCTCCCCATGATGTACATGTCCTCGTCGGTCCCCTCGTAGACGACGGTCGCGTCGTCCATCGAGGTGCCCCGGCGCCACAGCTTGACGATTCGGGGGTAGCCGGACGGCGTCATCGTGCCCGGGCCGAAGTCGGTGAACACGTAGACGGTGTCCTCGTCCGCCCAGGAGAGGCCGCCCTTGGCCAGCGGACGGCGGAACCCGCCCTCGGACGGCGGCACGAAGCGCTTCTCGACCAGGTCGAGCTCACGCGTGACGTCGGCGTCCGAACCGCCGGGCGAAAGGTCGACCAGCGCACGACGCCAGGGCTCGCCCGCCGCGAGCTGCTCCGGGGTCGGACGCAGCACCGACGCGCCGTGCCACACCCACGACTCGCCCTCGGCGTCGGCGAGCGCGTCGAGGTCGAGCACCGTCTCCCACCGCGGTGCGTCGGTCCGGTAGGACTCGAGCGTGGTCCGCCGCCACAGCCCGCGCTCGTGGTCGGCGTCGCGCCAGAAGTTGTACAGGTGGTCCCCGATCCGTGAGACGTCGGGGATGCGGTCGTCCGAGTCGAGGACCTCTCGCAGAGCCGCCTCGGTCGGGTCGAGCCGGCTGCCGCCGAGCGCGTCGTGCGCCTCGTCGTTGCGTTCCCGTACCCAGGCGAGCGCCTCGTCGCCCGAGACGTCCTCGAGCCAGCGGTACGGGTCGGAGGTGTGCGGTGCGTCGGGCGAGGTGGCCGCGGTGCGCAGCAGCGGGTCGGCACTCATGGCCAGGACCCTAACCCGGGGGTGCGACGCGGAGCCCGCAGGGGCGGCTTCGGCTTCGGCTTCCTCTTTCACCCGGGTGGTCCCTGTGGTAGAAACTCCTGGTCAGGGCTTTGTGCCCGGTTCAGACCTTCCTACGGGTTCGCGGAGAAGGTCGCGTTCGCGCGATCTGTGCACGACGCCGTCGGACCCGGTCTCACACCGACGGAGGTGCGGTGAGCACGACGACCCCGGCCCGGCCCCCTGCGACGGGCCGCCTCCTGCCGTGGCTCTGCGTCGCCGGCATGGTCCTGTGCGTGGCAGCGCTCCCGCTCGTCGGCGCTGCCGCTCCGCCCTGGGCGGTGTGGGTGCTCGCCGTCGCTGCCGTCGTCCTGCCCGTCGTGGCGGCGGTCCTGCTGTCCGGCGCGTCCCGCCGTGACGCCGCCGCGTTCCGTGCCCTGCTGATCGAGCGCGACGGCCTCGCCGCCGGTCTCCACGAGACGACCCAGGCGCTGCGGGAGACGACGACGGCGCTCACCGTCGAGCAGGAGGCCCGCGCCGACCAGCGGGCATCGGTCGAAACGGCTGTCGTGGCGCTCAGCCGCAAGGTGCAGGCCTCGGCCCACCGCATCCAGGAGGAGGCGGCACGGATGGTCCAGCGACACTCCGCGGACCCGGACGTGCTGCAGACGTCCATGCGGATCGACCACGCGGCGGCGCAGCACGCCCGGCAGGCGCAGAGCCTGGTGGCGCTGTGCGGCCGCCGCCCGGGACAGACGTGGGAGGACGCCCTGCCGCTGCCGGACGTGGTGAAGGCTGCCGCGGGCCGGATCACCGCGTTCCAGCGGGTCGAGGTCTCCGGCGACCCGGGCCTGGCGATCGTCGGGCGTGCGGTGGAGCCGCTCGTGCACGTCGTCGCGGAGCTGCTCGCCAACGCCACCCAGTGCTCCCCACCGAACACCCAGGTGCTCGCGGTCATCCGGCAGGTCCAGCGCGGTGCCGTCATCGAGATCGACGACTGCGGCGTGGGCATGGACCCGCGCGAGCTGAGCCGGGTCCGGGCGATCGCCGCCGGTGAGCGATCGGTGGGCATCGCCGAGCTCGGCGAGGTCCCGCAGACGGGTCTCGCCGTCGTCGGGACCTATGCACGCTTCCTCGACCTTCGGGTAGACCTCACCGAGTCCGTGTACGGCGGCCTGCGGGCCGTGGTGATGGTCCCCGGCAACCTGACCGAGGTGGCCGCCACGGCTCCCGCGGTGCTCGCACCCGGCGTGGACGACGGGTGGGAGGAGCCCGCGGCCCAGGAGCCGGCGCCGGACGCCACCGCGGTGCGAGAGCGTCCGCCGAGCGGCCCGCCGGTGCTGCCGCAGCGACGCACCCGGCGTGCGGTGGCGGGGTCGGCGCCTGCGCCCGGGCACCGCCTGCCGCCGGCGGGACGGCGACCTGAGACCTCGACCCCCGACCAGACCGCGGAGGAGGCGGGAGCCTGGATCGGCGCGTTCTTCGCCGCGAGGACAGACGCACCATCGCAGGACGACCCTGACACCCATGAGCCGTCCGTCGCGACGGACGGGACCTCGGAGGACAGATGACCACCCAGACCACCGGAACGACACCACCCGGGACGGACGACCCCGACAGCTGGATGCTCGACCTCGTGGCCCAGGTGCGTGGCGTGCAGCATGCCGTCGTGCTCAGCTCGGACGGCCTCGTCAAGGTCCGGACCGACGACACGGTCCCGGACACCGCCGACAAGGTCGCGGCCGCGTGCGCCGGACTCGTCGCGCTCGGCATGAGCATGGGCCGCGAGTTCGGGGCCGGTGACCGGCTGCGGCAGGTCGTCGTCGAGTTCGACGGCGGGTTCCTGTTCGTGCGCGGCGCCGGGGACGGTTCTCGGCTCGCCGTCGTGACCGACGCGACGGTCGATCCCGGGCTCGTCGCCCAGCAGATGCAGGCGCAGGTGCTCATGATCGGCGAGCACGCGCTCGGCACGGACCCGGTCAGCTGAGGGATGGCGACATGCACACGGACGGATACCGCGACCACCCGGTACGTTCCTACGTCCTGACCGGCGGACGAGCGCACCCGACCCGGAACACGCTGCGGCCGGAGACGCTGCTGCGCGCCGTCGACGACGGTCGTGAGCTTCCCGGGACGGCGGGCCGGCACGAGCAGGCGCTGCTGCGGACCTGCCGCGGAACCCTGGCCCTGGCCGAGCTCGCCGCCTACCTGCACCTGCCGGTGAGCCTCGTGGCCGTCATGGTCTCGGACCTCGTCGACGGCGGCTACCTGGCGGTGCTGTCCACCCCGGTGCACGACCTGCCCGACACGGACCTGCTCGAGGAGGTGCTCGATGGGCTCCGCGGACTCTGAGCCCCGCACAGCACACCACCTGGCCCCGACCGTGGCCCGGTCGGTCAAGGTGCTGGTCGTCGGCGCGTTCGGCGTCGGCAAGACGACACTCATCCGGGCTGTGAGCGAGATCCCGATGCTCAGCACCGAGGAGTCGATCACGACGGCGAGCGTCGGTGTCGACCCTCGGCGCGACGAGAAGCGGACGACGACGGTCGCGATGGACTTCGGCCGTGTCACCGTCGGCTCCGACACCGCGCTCTACCTTTTCGGCACGCCCGGGCAGCGCCGGTTCTGGGACCTCTGGTCAGGGCTGGCGGACGGTGCGGTCGGCGCCCTGGTGATGGTCGACACGCGTGACCTGGCCCAGAGCTTCGAGGTCCTGGACCAGCTCGAGGAGCACACCCGCCTGCCCGTCGCGGTGGTGGTCAACGAGTTCCCCGACTCTCCGCGCCACGGGCTCGACGAGGTCCGCGCGGCGCTCGACCTGCCGGAGGGGACGCCCGTCGTCTCGGGAGACGTCCGCGGTCGGCCGCAGGCGGTCGAGGCGTTGACGACGCTGGTCGCGCACGCGCTGGACCTCCGACGGGCCGGGAACGCCGCCGCATGAGCATCACCGCCGCCGGCCGCGTCGTCCGGCTCGAAGAGGTCGCGGACCGGCCGCTGCTCGCCGACCTCGCCGGTGCCCGCGATCCTCAGGCGGGCTACGCGGCGCTGCGCTCCCGCTGGGGCGCCGTGGCCCCGGTTGACCTGGAGCCCGGCGTCCCGGCGTGGCTGGCGCTCGGCTACGAGGAGGTCGGCACGGTCCTGCGCAACGAGGTGCTGTTCTCCCGTGACTCGCGTGCGTGGCGCTACGAGGCCGAGCGGCTGGTCGCCTGGAGGTCGCCGGCGCGGGCGGTCCTCGCGCAGCGGGACAGCGTCCACGACCGCGACGGCGGCGAGCACCGTCGGTTGCGCGCACCGATCGCGGACGTCCTGGCGGGCGTCGACGAGAAGCGGCTGACCCGGACGGTCAGCGTCGCGTGCACGTCGGCCCTCGAACGGCTCGCTGCCCGTGGCGAGGCCGACCTGGTGGCGGACTATGCGGTCGACGTCCCGGTCCGCGTCCTGGCCGACCTCCTCGGGATGACCCTCGCCGACGCGCGCCGGATGCACGAGCTCACCGTGGACCAACGTTCCGGGACGGAGTCCGCGTTCCCGGCCGTCGCCGAGATAGAGAACCTGCTCGCGACCTTCGTCGCCGGGCGGCGTGCTGAGCCGGCCGACGATCTGACGTCCCAGCTGCTGGCTCATGGCCAGCACGAGAACGATCTCGAGGTGATGGGGGCGGTCGGCCTGCTGTTCCGGACCGCGCACGACGCCGAGGTGGCCTGGACCGCTACCGCGTTGCAGCGGATGCTCGCGGACCCCGGGTTCGGCGCGAAGGTCCACGGGGGACGGCTCTCGCTCGACGACGCGCTCGACGAGATCGCGCGGGACACGCCGCCGATGCCGCACCTGCTTCCTCGCTACGCACTGACCCACAGCGAGCTCGGCGGTCAGCCGATCGCGGCGGGTGACGCCGTCGTCCCCGCCGTGGCGGCCGCCAACGCCGATGCCGCAGTGCAGGCCGCGGATCCCTGGGAGCAGGTCGACTCCCGCTTCCACCTGACCTGGGGCGTGGGGGCGCACGCGTGCCCGGCCCACCGCACGGCTCCGCTCATCACGCGGCTCGTGATGGGGCACTTCCTCAGCCGGGTCGCCGACATCGAGCTCACGGTCGGGCCCGACGAGATCGAGCTCGTGCGATCCGCATGGACCTGCTATCCGCGCGAGCTCCCGGTCCGGTTCCGCTGAGGGGACCGGCCGGGAGCGCGCGCCGGGGGCGAGGGTGCGCGGTCAGGCGCCGACGCGGGCGCGCAGGCGGCCGGAGACCCCGCGGTAGGCCTTCGGGTCGACGGGCAGCAGCCACTGCTTCGTCTGGGCGAACCTCGAGACGTTGAGGCCCAGGTCGTCGAGCAGCTCGTCGACCTGGTGCATCGAGAAGGGGATCACGTTGGTGCCGCGGGCGTGCCGGCCCTCGGTGCGCTTCTCCATCCAGTCCACGCGGTCCCGGACGTGCTCGCGCCGGACCTCGAGGGGCGGCAGGTTCAGGGCCCCGGCGAGGTATCCCGCCGTCCAGACGGCACCCATCTCTGCCGAGAGAGGGCTGAAGAACGACGAGTTGTAGCCGGCGAATGTCAGGTGGGGCACGTCATGCGGCAGGATCTGGCGGTAGAGGAGGAAGTTGCCACGGTCGTCGAGCAAACGGTCCGTGACGTCCTGGTCGAGGAACGGCACCCGCTGGTGGAAACCGGTGCCGCACACCACCAGGTCGGCGCGGACGGTGCTGTCGTCGCTGAGCACCGCGACCGGAGCACCGTCGTCGTCGGTGGCGAACCGTTCGACCTCGGCGTCGCGATGGACGACGATCGATCCGTCGGCGACCTGCTCGTAGAACCCGTCGGTGGCCAGCGACACCGTCGAGCGGGCGATGTCGGCGAAGTCGCCGCGCGGCACCAGGCCGAGATGCTCCAGGCGCAGCTGCTTCTTGGAGAGGGCACCCACGCTCGAGACCATGGACCCGCGGACAGCGTTGCCGGGCCCGTGCAGGAACTTCTCCATGGAGTTGTCGAGCGTCTGGTAGCGGAACAGGGCCTCGCCGAGCCGCGTCAGCAGCAGGTACTTGTAGTTCAGCGTGTTGCCGAGCTTCTTCGGAAGCTTCCACAGCAGCTGACGGGCGACGACCGTCGTGCGCTCCGCCACCGGGCCGATCTCGCCGGCGACGTCGCAGGCCGACTTCCCGTAGCCGACCACGACGACGTTCTTGCCGCGGGCCTCCTCCACCGAGGAGAGCTGGCTCGCGGCCACGACCTTCCCGCCGGCACGCATGAGCTCAGCGAGCCCTCCGAACGCCGGGATGACGGGGTCGGAGAAGATGCCGTTCGCGACGATCAGGTGGTCGAACGGCTCGGGGTCGCCGACAGCCTCGCCGACGTGCCGGGAGGTGATGAGCCAGCCGTCCTCGGCGTCGGTGAGCTCGGCGCGCACGACCTCGGTGGACAGGCGCAGCCGGGCGGACAGCCCGTGCTCCTCCACGTACTGCTCGAGGTAGGCCTGCACCTGCTCGCCGCTGGGCCACTCCGGGTAGTGCTTCGGCATGGGCAGGTCCGAGAAGGAGTACGAGCCCTTGTTGTTCTGCGTGTAGAGGCCGGTGTAGCGGCGCGTCGCGCTCCAGACGCCCCCGACGTCTGGGGCCTTGTCGAACACGACGACCTGGTGGCCGAACTCGGCCAGGATCTTGGCGCTGGCCAGACCGGCGAATCCAGCGCCGACGACGGCGATCTTCATGGGCGTCCTTGCTCTCGGTCGGGCATCGGTGATGCCAAGAATCGTAGCGGTCCGGACAGACCGGGCGATAGACCCGAGAACAGGACGAACCGGTCGGCCAGCGGCCTGTGGACAACGCCTGCAGACAGGCGGCGGGACTCGATACCGTCGCCGACCGTGACCACAGACCGACGGCGATCCAGATCGCTGAGCACAGCACTGTCCATCCTCCTCGTCGCGGTCCTGGCCGGGTGCGATCCGAGCTCGGCCGGGACGGGAGCCGACCCGGACGACGGTGCTGCCCCGCCCGCCGAGTTCGTCGAGCTCGACCTGCCGGCGTCGACCCGACCTGAGCAACCGGTCGTCGATCACGCGTCGATCGTCGGTCCCGCCGGTGACCTGCCGTGGTTCGTCGCAGGGGCCAGGACCGAACCCGGTGATCTCAGCAGGCTCGCGATCTGGCTCGCCGACGGCGCCGAGCTACCGGCGGAGCCGCGCCTCCTGCCCGTGGCGGGCGACGTCCGGTCTGTCACGGTGGCGGCGGCCGGCGACACGGCCGCCATCGGGGGGACCCGGTGGTCGGAGGGTGAGTACGGCACCTACCTCCTCCTGAGCACCGATCGCAGCACCTGGCAGCCGGTGGAGTCCCCAGAGCTCGACGCGATGAGCGTCGAGGGCATCGCCGTGACGGACGGCGACGTCGTGGCGCTCGGGACCGACCGGTCGAGCGACGCGGTCCGAGGGCTGCGGGTGGCACCGGACGGTGGCGTGACCGAGTTCGAGATCGATGCACCCGAGGAGGCGACCGGCGTCGTCGCGGTGGCCGCGTCCGGCGACGACATGGTGGTGCTCCTGACCGAGACGGCGCCGGCCGGCGACGATCTCGTCACGGCGCTCCGGAGCCGCGACGCCGGCGAGACCTGGAGCCGACGTTTCGTCCCCGGCATCGAACCGCAGGTCGTCGGCGTGACGTCGGTCGAGGGCGGGTTCGTGGCGACGGGCACCACGCGGCGGGACGTACCCGCCGGGGAGGGGACGATCGCGACGGCGTGGAGCACGACTGGTGACGACGACAGGTGGTCGGTCAGCCACACAGAAGACAACGACTCCAAGACCGCTTCCACCGGGTTCGGCGCACCGGCACCGTTCCAGGACGGGTATGCCGCAGTCCTCTGGCTGCAGGCCAACCGACAGGCGGCCCTCTCGATCGACGTGGAGGGGCGCAGCGGTATCGTCGCGGCGACCGAGAAGATGGCTGCTCTGTCGCACTCGGGCCCCAGCGCCGGCGTGGCGGGCACCGGTGAGGTGCGCAGCGTCCTGGCTGCGGAGCACGGCGCGACGGTCGTGCGCCTGCGCGAGAAGCAGGAGTCGATGGAGGTGGTGGCGGTCCTGGCCGAGCCGCAGCGGTGGCAGCGTCCCGCGACGCCTGCCCTCGCCGTCGACGGCGGCGTACCGGTCTCGCGCGCGTTCTTCGAGATCCTCGACGACGGATGGCGGCGTGGTGCGGAGTTCGCGCACCTCGGGCCGGCGGACGGCGAGCTCGTCGTCACGGTGGACGACGCCGAGCGGCGCGTCGAGGCCTCGGCGCCGGACGGTCGCCGAGCCGCCCTCGAGACGAGGTGGCTCGGCAAGGGTGACGACCTGCGCGTGGGAGTCCTGGCCGCGGCGAGCGACGGCGAGACCTGGTCCGACCCCGAGCCCGTCCTCGCCCATGGGTACGCCTCCGCCTCGGACATGGAGTGGGTCGGGGGTCGCTGGCTGGCCACCGGCGTGGCCGGCAAGGGAGCGAACTTCGCCGAACGGCACCGAGCCGCCCTGTGGACCTCGAAGGACGGGAAGTCCTGGCGGACCGTCGGGAAGTTCGAGCCCGGCGACGGAGCCTCGTCCGCGGACCACGTGTGCGCCGCCGGTGACGGTGCCTTCGTCCTCGGCACCGCCGAAGGGGACGACGTCGTCTGGGCGCGCGACGGAGAGCGTTGGAAGCGAGAGCCCCTCGACCTGGGACCCGAGGAGACGGTGGGCGAGTGCCGGGTCGACGGCGCGGGCTCGCTCGTCCGTTTCGGCACCGAGAACGGTACGGAGCTGCGGTACACGGAGGACGGCCTGACGTACGAGACGCGGCACGTCACCGGGCCGGACGAGCACCTCGACGAGATCGTCGAGGTCCCGGGCGGACTTGCCGCGACGGGCAGCGTCGAGACCGAGGAGTGGTCGGGTCCGGTCCTGTGGTTGTCGCAGGACGGCAGCACCTGGTGGTGGAGCCCCGTCCCGTCGACGCAGCCCGACGTGAGCGCGGTCTACCCGTCCGGTGACGGGGTCGTCGTCGCCGCGGACGGGCCCGGTGGGATGCGCGCCTGGCGCGTCTCCGACACGGGCGGGCTGATAGCGGCGCACCAGGGAGACGGGGCGTCCGTGTCGTGACGACGGACCGGCCTGCCGCTGTCGGTGGGACCCGGCAAGATGGGGTCGTGACCGACACGACCGATCCCGCCGCTCTCGACGAGCCCACCGCCCAGCGCCGATGGTCCGAGCTGGTCGCCCTCGTCGAGGAGGATCAGCGGGCCTACTACCAGCACGACGCCCCGAAGGTGTCCGACGCCGAGTACGACGCACGCATGCGGGAGCTCGAGGCGCTCGAGGCCGCGCACCCGGCCCTGCGCAGTCCCGAGTCACCGACGCAGCGGGTCGGCGGCCAGGCCGCTGCCGGGTTCTCGACCGTCGAGCACCTCGAGCGCATGCTGTCCCTCGACAACGTGTTCAGCGTCGACGAGCTGCGCGCCTGGGACACGCGCGTCGCCCGAGACCTCGGCGTCGACGGCGGTGACGTCGGCTACCTGACCGAGGTCAAGATCGACGGGCTGGCGATCGCCCTGCTGTACGAGCGCGGCCGACTGGTGCGTGCCGCGACGCGTGGCGACGGCCAGACGGGCGAGGACATCACCGCGAATGCGCTGCGGATCGCCGAGATCCCCCAGCGGCTCGCCGGGGACGACCACCCGGAGGTCGTCGAGGTGCGCGGTGAGGTCTTCATCCCCGTCTCGGCGTTCGAGCGGCTCAACGAGCTGCAGGAGCAGCTGAGGGAGCGGGCCGTGGCCGAGGCGCGGGACCGCGCGGACGGCCGTGCCGCCGCCACCCGTGCCTTCGACGAGGAACGCGCACGCGTGGCCGCGCTGCGCCGGTTCCCGCAGTTCGCGAACCCTCGCAACGCGGCTGCGGGTGGTCTGCGGCAGCTCCTGGACAAGAAGAGCGGCCTGGAGCGAGAGGCGGGCCTCGCCCGCGTGAAGGCCCTGCGGATCTACGCGCACGGCGTCGGAGCCCTGCAGTGGACCGAGGGCGAGCACGCGGAGCTGGCGAACCAGTCGGACGCGTACACCCTGTTCGAGCGGTGGGGCATCCCGGTGTCGCCGCACAACCGGGTCGTCCAGGGGATCGACGGCGTGGTGGACATGATCACGTACTTCGCGGAGCACCGGCACGACATCGAGCACCAGCTCGACGGCATCGTGGTCAAGGTCGACGCGCTCGCCGACCAGCGCCGGCTGGGCACCACGAGCCGCGCGCCGAGGTGGGCGACGGCTTACAAGTACCCGCCCGAGGAGGTCAACACCCGTCTGGTCGCCATCCAGGTCGGGGTGGGGCGGACGGGCCGCGCCACCCCGTACGCCGTCATGGAACCGGTGACGGTCGCCGGGTCCACGGTGCGGCAGGCCACCCTCCACAACCAGGACGTGGTCAAGGCCAAGGGCGTGCGCATCGGTGACATGGTGGTGCTGCGCAAGGCCGGCGACGTCATCCCCGAGATCCTCGGGCCCGTTCCCGCGCTGGCCGACGACGGCTACCCGCGCGAGGACTTCGTCATGCCCACCGAGTGCCCGGAGTGCGGCACCCCGCTGCGGGCGATGAAGGAGGGCGACGTCGACCTGCGGTGCCCGAACGCGGAGTCCTGCCCGGCCCAGGTCCGCGGGCGCGTGGAGCACATCGGGTCCCGCGGAGGGCTGGACATCGAGGCGCTCGGCGAGGTCACGGCGGCGGCCCTCACCCAGCCGGACCTCCCGGCCGAGCCACCGCTGCGGACCGAGGCGGGGCTCTTCGACCTCACGCTGGAGCGGCTCCTGCCGATCGAGGTCGTCGTGCGGGACGCCGAGACGGGCCTGCCGAAGGTCGACGACGACGGCGGGCTCCGCCGTCGGACACCGTTCCGCAAGAAGCTCACGCACTCCAAGGCGGCGCGGCTCGCCGCAGAGGAGGCAGGGGAGACGCTCCCCGTCCACGAACCCTCCAGCCAGGCGACCAAGCTCCTCGACGAGCTGGACCGCGCCAGGACCAAGGACCTGTGGCGCATCCTCGTCTCGCTCAACATCCGGCACGTCGGCCCGGTGGCGGCGCGGGCGCTCGCGGACTGGTTCGGATCGTTGGACGCGATCCGCGAGGCGTCGCGCGAGGAGCTGGCCGCGGTCGAGGGTGTCGGGCCCGTCATCGCCGACGAGCTGCTGGCCTGGTTCCAGGTCGACTGGCACCGCGAGATCGTCGAGGTCTGGGCCGCGGCAGGCGTCCGGTTCGTCATCCCCGGCCACCCGGGACCCGCCGTGATGGCGGAGAAGGCCGCCGAGGGACCGACGGGCCCTCTCGCCGGGCTGACCGTCGTCGTGACGGGGTCGCTGGAGGGCTACACGCGCGACGGGGCCAAGGAGGCGGTCATCGCCGCGGGGGGCAAGGCATCAGGGTCGGTGTCGAAGAAGACCGACTACGTCGTGGTGGGGGAGAACGCCGGCTCCAAGGAGACCAAGGCGCGCGACCTCGGGCTGACGATCCTCGACGAGGACGCGTTCACCCGGCTGCTGGAGGGAGGCCCGGAAGCGCTCGCGGAGTGAGGGTGCCGACGGGCGCGGCGGTTCAGCGGTGGTCGCGCGCCGCCCAGAGGATGCCGCGCTCGATCATCGTCCGGATCTCGGGGATCTTGAGGTCCGCGATGCTGTGCCCGACGGCGCACGCGAACACCTTTCCCCGGCCCCAGTGCCGGGTCCAGACGACGGGCACGGTCGCCGGCTCCTGCCACGGTGCTCCGTCCCGGACGGCGTGCGTGGTCGTCGCCAGCACGTCGCAGAGCGGGTCGGTCTGGACCCAGTACTGCTCGGTGGTCAGGCGGATGCGTGGTCCGATGCCGGCGACGACCGGATGGTCGGCCCGCTCCGGGCGGACGTCGATCTCGTGGTCGACCATGTCGTCCGGATGGGCGACGAACTGACCACCGACGATGTGCTGGAAGTCGGTGGCGCCGCGGAACGCGTCGAGCAGCCCGCCGTGCCAGCCCGCGAGCCCGGCCCCGTTCTCCACCGCGAGGCGGAGCCCGTGCATCTCGTCGGCGAGGATCTCGCCCATGGTCCAGCTCTGCACGATCAGGTCGACGCCGGACATCACGGACTCGTCGGCGTAGACCTCCAGCGAGTCCTCGACGGTGACGTCGAACCCGGCGACGGCGAGCATGGGCAGAAAGAGGTCCGTGGTGGCGACAGGGTCGTGACCCTGCCACCCGCCGCGGACGACGAGGGCCTGACGGTTGCTCACGAGTCCTCCTTGACGGTGATGAGCGCGTCGATCGAGTGGGGAGCCAGGAAACGATCGGTGACCAGTGTCGCAGCACCGACGACGCCTGCCTGCGCCCCCGCCCGCGAGGTGACGATCCGCAGGTGCTGGGTCGCCAGGGGCAGTGACCGCTGGTAGACGACTTCCCGGATCCCGGCGACGAGGTGCTCGCCGGCACCGGCGAGGATACCGCCGATGATGATGCGTGACGGGTTGAGCAGGCTGACCGAGGCGGCCAGCACGGTCCCGATGTCGCGGCCTGCCTGACGCACCGCCTGACCGGCCGCGACGTCCCCGGCGCGGACCAGGTCGACGATGTCCTGGGTCGTCCGGATCTGTGCGCCGGAGTCCTGCAGCACGCCGGCGATCGCGAGCCCGCCCGCGACGGCTTCGAGGCACCCGACGTTGCCGCAGCGGCAGGGGATCTCGGCGGCGCCCGAGACCGCGACGTGCCCGAGGTCGCCGGCGGCACCTTGTGCTCCGCGGCGCAGCTCTCCGTCCATGACGACGCCCGCACCGATGCCGGTGGCGACCTTGACGAACAGCAGGTCCTGCTCGTCGGGGCACACGGTGCGGTGCTCTCCGAGCGCCATCACGTTGACGTCGTTGTCGACGACGACGGGGGCGCCCAGGAGCCGGTGCAGGATGCCGGGGACGTCGGTGCCGTCCCAGCCCGGCATGATCGGCGGGTTGACCGGCCGTCCGTCGGCGTGGTCCACAGGGCCGGGTAACCCGATGCCGATGCCGGCGAGTTCTTCCACCTTCCGCCCGGCCTGGGTGACGAGGTCTGCGCCGGCTTCGGCGACCCAGGAGAGCACCGGCTCGGGGCCGTCGGCGATGGCCAGCGGCTCCTGCGTCGACGCGAGCGGCCTGGCGGCGAGGTCGGTGATCGCGAGCCGCGCGTGCGTGGCCCCGAGGTCGACGCCGAGCACGATGCGGTTCGAGGGGTCGAAGGCGAAGGTCGACGGCGGTCGCCCTCCGGTGCTGGACGCCTCACCGGCCGGCGCGAGCAGCCCGACAGCCGTCAGCGCCTCGATGCGCGCGGCGACGGTCGACCGGGACTGGCCGGTCTCGGAGACGAGCGAGGCGCGGGTGTGCGGAGTGCCGTCCCGGAACAGCTGGAACATCTCCCCGGCCCCGGTGGGGCGCGGAGGAAATTTCTGCAGCCCTTCCATGAGCACAGTGAACCACGCCCTTCCGACCTCGTGTTTTGTCGCTCGGTGTCTATCACGAGCGGGTAACGATCACAAAGCTCCCACACTTTTGCTTGACGGACAACATAAGTCCGTCTACGTTCGTCACATGGTCACAGAAGACCCCCCAGCACTGCTGCTGCAGATGCAAGGCATCGTGAAGACGTTCCCCGGAGCGCGAGCCCTCGACGGCGTGGACCTCGACGTCCGGCCCGGCGAGGTGCACTGCCTCCTCGGCCAGAACGGAGCGGGCAAGTCCACGCTCATCAAGGTCCTGGCCGGTGCGCACCAGCCGACCGAGGGCACGATCCTGATGGACGGCGAGAAGATCGAGATCCCGCACCCGGTGGCGGCGCTGGAGCACGGCGTCGCCACGATGTACCAGGAGCTGGACGTCGTCGACGGGCTCACCGTCGCGGAGAACATCTACCTCGGCCACGAGCTGGCGTCGGTGGGCTTCACCCAGCGGCGCGAGGCCACGAGGCGCACCCGCAAGCTCATGGAGCGGCTCGGGCACCCGGAGATCTCGCCGCACCGCGAGGTCGGGACGCTCTCCGCGGCCGGCAAGCAGGTCGTCTCGATGGCCCGCGCACTCTCGCGCGACGCCCGGGTGATCGTCATGGACGAGCCCTCGGCGGTCCTCGACTCGGGCGAGGTCGACAACCTCTTCCGGGTGGTCGAGGAGCTGGTCGAGCAGGGCATCGCGATCGTCTACATCTCCCACCGTCTGGAGGAGATCCGCCGGATCGGTCACCGGATCACGGTCATCAAGGACGGCCGGACCGTCGGCCGCAACCTGGACGTGGCCTCGACGCCGACGGACGAGCTCATCAAGCTGATGACCGGCAAGGACGTCGAGTACGCCTTCCCCGAGCGTCCCGGGGTACCCGACGACGCCCCGGTGCGGCTCGAGGTCGCCGACCTCTCGCTGGCCGGCGTGTTCTCCGGCGTGTCGCTGAGCGTCCGAGCCGGCGAGATCGTGGGTCTCGCAGGGCTGGTCGGCTCGGGACGCTCGGAGATCCTCGAGACGATCTACGGGGCACGTCGGGCCGCCGGCGGGACCGTCGCGCTCGATGGCCGGCGCCTCCGCAACGGCTCCGTGACGGCTGCGGTCGGGGCCGGTATCGGGCTGGCGCCCGAGGAGCGGAAGAGCCAGGGCCTGGTCCTCGACGAGCCCGTGTACCGGAACATCACGCTGTCCACGTTCGCCCGGACGGCGCGCGCGGGCTGGCTCGACGAACGAGCCGAGCGGGACGCGGCGAAGGAGCAGGCCGTCGCGCTCGACCTGCGGCCGCCGGACGTCGATCGGTCGATCCGCACCCTGTCGGGCGGCAACCAGCAGAAGGCCATGCTCGCCCGCTGGCTGGTGCACGGCTGCGAGGTGCTGCTCCTCGACGAGCCGACCCGCGGCGTCGACGTCGGGGCCCGGTCCGAGATCTACGCCCTGGTGCGCCGGCTCGCCGACGCCGGGACAGCCGTCCTGGTGGTCTCCAGCGAGATCCCCGAAGTCCTGGGCCTTGCCGACCGAGTCCTCGTGATCTCCGAGGGCGAGGTCGTGCACGCAGGGCCCGCCGATTCGATCGACGAGCACCAGGTGCTCGACATGGTCATGGAAGGAAGTGCCGCGTGAGCGAGCAGCAGACGTCGTCGAGACCGGCGGCGGACACCCCGAAGGCGCGGGCGGACCACCGCCGCGGGCACAGCATCTTCTCCGGGGCCGTCGGTCGTAACCTCGGCCTGGTAGCGGCCCTCCTGCTGCTTTGCCTGGTCGGGTTCCTCACGGGTGGCGACCGGTTCGCGAGCCTGACGAACCTGATGATCATCCTGAGTCTCGCCTCGGCGATCGGCGTCCTCAGCATCGGCATGACGTTCGTCATCACGACGGGCGGCATCGACCTTTCGGTCGGCTCGGTGGTCGGGCTGTCGACCGTGTGGGCCTCGACGCTGGCGACGCAGAACCTGGCCGACCAGTACGGCTGGATCGTCATGGTCGGGTGCGCGCTGCTGGTCGGGCTCGCCGCCGGCCTCGTGAACGGCGTGGTCATCGCCTACGGGAACGTCGTCGCATTCATCGCGACCCTGGCGATGCTCGTCGCTGCCCGTGGGCTCGCCGAGCTCATCGCGAACCGCCGGACGCAGATCGTCGACGTGCCGTCGTTCGACAACACGTTCCAGGGCAACCTCGTGGGCGTGCCGAAGATCGTGTGGATCTTCGTGCTCGTCGCCGTCGTGGGCTGGTTCCTCCTCAACCGCACGACGTTCGGCCGCCGTACGGTCGCCGTGGGCGGCAACCCGGAGGCCGCGCGCCTCGCGGGCATCAACGTCAAGCGGCACCTGGTGTACGTCTACGGGCTCTCCGGCCTCGCGGCCGGCATCGCCGGCGTCATGATGCTCGCCCGCACGGGTGCGGGCTCGTCGACCACCGGCATGCTCTGGGAGCTCGAGGCGATCGCCGCGGTCGTCGTCGGCGGCACGCTCCTGGCCGGCGGGCGCGGCACGATCGTCGGCACCGTCATCGGCGCCCTCATCTTCGCGACCCTCTCGAACGTCTTCATCATCAACAACCTCGACAGCTCGGTGCAGGCGATCGCGAAGGGCGCGATCATCGTCGGCGCCGTGCTGCTGCAGCAGCGCATCTCGGCACCGAGATCGAGCTGATCCGTCACCCCGCACCATCAGAACCCGCACGACCGACCCTGCACGACCCGGACCGAATCGAGGAAGATCCTATGTCCGCACGTATGAACCGCCGGCGCCGCATGCTCGGTGTCCCCGCCGCTCTCGCCGCCTCGGCACTCCTGCTGACCGGCTGCGTGAGCAACGAGCCGCCCGAGGAAGAGACGGAGACCGACACGGCGAGCACCCAGGAGGGTTCTGGCGGCACCTCCAACGACGAGCCCGGCGAAGAGGTCGTCATCGGCTTCTCCGCCCCCGCCGCCGACCACGGCTGGATGGGTGCGATCACCTCCGCGGCGGAGGCCGAGGCCGAGAAGTACGAGGACGTCGACCTCCGCGTGGCCGAGGGCACGAACGACGTCAACGTGCAGATCAGCCAGATCGAGGGATTCATCGCCGAGGGCGTCGACGCCATCGTGCTCCTGCCGTTCGACGGCGCGGCCCTCACCGACGTCGCGACCGAGGCGATGGAGGCCGGCATCCCGGTCATCAACGTCGACCGCGAGTTCTCCAGCCCGTTCGCCGCGCGCAGCACGGTGCTCGGTGACAACTACGGCATGGGTGTCTCGGCGGGCCAGTACATCTGCGAGCAGCTCGGCGACAACCCCGACGCCGTGGTCGCCGAGATCGCCGGCATCGACTCGCTGCCGCTGACGCAGGACCGCAGCCAGGGCTTCGAGGACGCCCTGTCCGACTGCGGGCTCGACGTGGACAACCGTGTCGCGGCCGAGTTCACCGTCCAGAGCGGTGAGCAGGTGACCTCCAGCCTCCTGCAGGCCGCCCCGGAGATCGACGCGATCTGGAACCACGACGACGACCAGGGCGTCGGCGTGCTCCAGGCGATCGAGAACGCCGGCCGCGACGAGTTCTTCATGGTCGGCGGTGCCGGCTCCGCCAACATGATGCGGGAGATCCAGAGCGGCGACTCCGTCGTCCAGGCGACCGTCGTCTACCCGTCGACCCAGGCCGCGGACGGCATCAAGCTCGCCCGTCTGGTCGCGCACGACAAGGGCATGAGCGACCTGACATCGGCGGGCGTCCCGCGCACCGTCCAGCTCTTCGCGCCGGTCGTCACGGCGGACAACGTCGAGCAGTACCTGCCCACCGCGTTCGAGTCCTGACCGGACGCACCACACCACCCGGCGGCGGGGCCCTGTCCCCGCCGCCGCGGTCCCGTCCGGCCTCGACCGGAGCGGGGCCGCGCCCGAAAGGAAGGACCAGGCACATGGGTGACGCAGACCGCGCACGTCTCGGCATCGGGATGGTCGGCTACTCGTTCATGGGCGCCGCGCACTCCCACGCGTGGCGTACCGCCCCCCGCTTCTTCGAGCTGCCGCTGCGCACGGAGATGACCGCCGTCGTCGGCCGTGACCCGGAGCGGGTCGCCGAGGCCGCGACACGGCTCGGGTGGGACTCCTCCGAGACGGACTGGCACCGTCTGCTCGAGCGTGACGACATCGACCTGGTCGACATCTGTACGCCGGGGAACACGCACGCCGAGATCGCGATCGCGGCGCTGGACGCCGGCAAGCACGTGCTCTGCGAGAAGCCGCTGGCCAACACGGTGGCCGAGGCGGAGCAGATGGTCGCCGCGGCCGACCGTGCCGCCGCTCGTGGCGCCCGCGCGATGGTCGGCTTCACGTACCGGCGCGTCCCGGCGATCCAGCTCGCGCGTCAGCTCGTCGCGGACGGCCGCATCGGGCAGGTGCGCCACGTGCGCGCCCAGTACCTGCAGGACTGGCTCTCCGACCCGTCCGCGCCGCTGTCGTGGCGCCTGGACAAGGAGAAGGCGGGCTCCGGAGCGCTGGGTGACATCGGCGCCCACATCGTCGACCTGACGCAGTTCATCACCGGTGAGCAGATCACCGGCGTGACCGGCGTGCTGGAGACCTTCGTGACCGAGCGTCCGGTGGCGACCGAGTTCGCCGGGCTGTCCGGCACCGGGGGCGACGAGACCGGTCCGGTGACCGTCGACGACGCGGCCGCCTTCCTGGCGCGGATGTCCGGCGGGGGCCTCGGCGTCTTCGAGGCCACGCGCTACGCCCAGGGCCGCAAGAACGCCATCCGGATCGAGATCAACGGGTCGAAGGGCTCGCTGGCGTTCGACTTCGAGGACATGAACGTCCTGCACTTCTTCGACGCCGAGGAGTCCGGTGCCACCGCCGGGTTCCGACGGATCGTCGTCACCGAGGCGGACCACCACGCCTATGTCGCGGCCTGGTGGCCTCCCGGCCACGGGCTCGGCTACGAGCACGCGTTCACGCACCAGGTCGTCGACCTTGTCTCGGCGATCGCCGGCGGCGAGGACCCGGCGCCGTCGTTCGCGGACGGCCTCGCCGTCCAGCGGGTGCTGGACGCGGTCGAGCGCAGCGCCGAGAAGGGCGTCTGGCTCGACGTCTGATCTTCTGCACCGACCGACGAAGGAGGCACGCAGACAGCACCAGCATCGACCGGTTCCATCACGTCCGGGCCGACGTGAACGGATGACGGCGGAGCGCTTCCCCCGCAGCACCACTGATCCAGACCGAAGGAGTTCCTGGTGAGTACAGTGCTCAGCGTACGTTCGCGAGCTGTGAGACGAGGCGTCGGAGCCGCTGTGGCGGCCGCCGTCGTCCTGCCGCTCTCGTGGGCCGGCATGGCCGGCGCACAGGCGGCCGAGGCCGACGAGCCGCCTCCCGTGGAGGCGGCGGCCGAGGAGTTCGACCTCCTCGTCTTCTCCAAGACGGCGGGCTTCCGCCACGGATCGATCCCGGCCGGTATCGCGGCCATCCAGCAGCTCGGTGACGACAACGGTTTCTCGGTCACGGCGACCGAGGACGCCGAAGCGTTCACGGCCGAGAACCTCGAGCAGTACGAGGCCGTGCTGTTCCTCTCGACGACCGGTGACGTGCTCGACGCCGACCAGCAGGCCGCGTTCGAGGCGTACATCCAGGACGGCGGCGGCTACGCCGGTGTCCACGCGGCATCCGACACGGAGTACGACTGGTCCTGGTACGGCGAGCTGGTGGGCGCCTACTTCAACAGCCACCCGCAGAACCAGGACGCGACGGTCAAGGTCGAGGACCACGTCCACGAGTCGACGGCGCACCTGCCGGCTCGCTGGGACCGGTACGACGAGTGGTACAACTTCCGCACGGACCCGCGGGACTCGGTGCACGTGCTGGCGAGCCTCGACGAGTCGAGCTACTCGGCCGGCTCGGGGGCGATGGGTGCCGAGCACCCGATCGCCTGGTGCCAGGCGTATGACGGCGGCCGGTCCTGGTACACGGGCGGCGGCCACACCGACGAGTCCTACGCCGAGCCGGAGTTCCTCCAGCACCTGCTGGGCGGGATCCAGACGGCGGCCGGCGTCGTGGGCTCCGACTGCGCCGCGACGCAGAGCGCGAGCTACGAGGCGGTGCCCCTGGATGACGACACGTCGAACCCGATGATGCTCGAGGTCGCGCCGGACGGCACGGTCCTCTACGTCGAGCGTGACGGTCGGGTCAGGGTCATCGACCCGGAGACCAGCACGACGACGACGGCGGCGACGCTCGACGTGACGCAGGCCAACGAGGACGGGCTGACGGGCATCGTGCTCGACCCGGACTTCGCGTCCAACGGCTGGGTGTACCTGTACTGGTCCCCGACCGACGTGGGCGAGGACGGGCCGCACAACCGGATCTCCCGGTTCACCTACGCTGACGGGTCGATCGACCTGAGCACCGAGGAGAAGGTGCTGGTCGTGCCGACGCAGCGCCAGACGTGCTGCCACGCGGGTGGCGACATGGTCTTCGACGACGAGGGCAACCTCTACCTCGCCACGGGTGACAACACGAACCCGTTCGAGTCGGCGGGCTTCTCGCCGCTCGACGAGCGTGACGGGCGCCAGAACTACGACGCGCAGCGCACCTCGGCGAACTCGAACGACCTGCGCGGCAAGGTCCTGCGGATCACCCCGCAGGACGACGGCTCCTACACGGTGCCGGACGGCAACATGTTCGAGAGCGGGACGGCGGACACGCTGCCCGAGATCTACGCCATGGGGTTCCGCAACCCGTTCCGGATCGGTCTCGACCCGGTGTCGGGCAACGTGCACGTCGCGGACTACGGCCCGGACGCCGGTAGCGCCAGCGCGACGCGTGGTCCGGCCGGAGCGGTCGAGTGGAACGTGGTGAGCGAACCCGGCTTCTACGGTTGGCCGTACTGCACCGGCTCGAACAACGCCTACATCGACTACGACTTCGCCACGGGCCAGTCGGGTGAGGCGTTCGACTGCGCCGGCGGCGTCGTCAACGACTCCCCGCACAACACGGGCATCGAGCAGCTCCCCGGAGCGATCGAGGCGGAGATCTGGTACGGCTACCAGACGAACCCGGACTTCCCCGAGATCGGTGGGGGCGGTGCGCCGATGGGTGGACCGGTCTACGAGTTCGACCCCGAGCTCGACTCGGACGTCAAGTGGCCGGAGTACTGGGACGGCAAGGCGTTCCTCGGTGAGTGGAACCAGGGCACGATGTTCTCTCTCCAGCTCGACGGCGAGGACCGCGACGACCTGGTGGACATCAACCGGGTGCTGCCCGGCATCTTCGACCCCGGCGCCGGGTTCGACCGTCCGATGGACTTCGAGTTCGGGCCCGACGGTGCCATGTACATGGTCGACTGGGGTTCGGGCTTCGGCGGGAACAACGACTCGTCGGGCATCTTCAAGGTCAACTACGTCCAGGGTGACCCGGCGCCGATCGCGAGGGCGTCCGCGGACGTCACGAGCGGACCGGCTCCGTTGACGGTGCAGTTCTCCTCGGAGGGCACGCGGCACCCGAACGACGAGCCGATCTCGTTGCAGTGGACCTTCGGCGACGGCTCGGACCCGAGCACGGAGGCGAACCCGTCGCACACCTACACGGAAGAGGGTTCGTACACCGCACAGCTCACCGTCACCGACGACTCCGGTCAGACCGGAGTCGCGAACGTGACGATCGTCGTGGGGAACGAGGCGCCGACGGTGTCGATCACGTTCCCGGAGAACGGCGGCTTCTTCGAGTGGGGCGACCAGGTCGCCTACGAGATCGCCGTCGACGACCCGGACGGTGAGGTGGACTGCGCCGACGTGCAGCTCTTCACGTCGCTGGGGCACGACTCGCACGCTCACCCGTTCGACGAGCTGACGGGCTGCGAGGGCGTCATCCAGACGGCTCGCGACGAGGGCCACGGCATCGAGTCGAACATCTTCTGGGTGATCGAGGCGATGTACACCGACGACGGCGGGGCCGCGGGCGTGCCGCTCACCGGCAACGACCTGCAGGTGCTGCAGCCCAAGCTGGTCCAGGCCGAGTTCTTCACCTCGACCGGACGGCTCGACGGCTCGACGAGCTCGGGCGACGCCGGCGTGGTCACCGAGGAGACCGGCGACAGCGCCGGTGGCGGCCAGAACATCGGGTTCGTCGAGCCCGACGACTGGTGGGCGCACGACCCGATCAGCCTGGGCAACGTGGACGGCCTCTCGCTGCGCGTGGCCTCCCCGGACGGCGGTGAGGTCTCGGTGCGCTGGGGCGCACCCGACGGACCGGAGATCGGTCACTTCTCGGTCCCGTCGACCGGTGACTGGCAGGTCTACGAGGACGTCACGACGTCGCTGACGGACGCCCCGTCGGGTTCGGACGCGCTGTACTTCGTGCTCGAGTCCGGTGGCATCAACGTCAACTGGTTCGAGATCGACGGGCGCGGCGTGACCGCCAACGAACGTCCGGACCTGGACCTCGAGGTCGGCCCGCTGGAAGGGTTGGCTCCGCTCACGGTGACCGGTTCGGCCACGGCGAGCGACCCGGACGGCGAGGACGACGAGCTCGTCTACGCGTGGGACGCCGGGCTCGGCGACGGGTTCGTCGACGGTGAGCCGGCGTTCGAGCACACCTACACCGAGCCGGGCACCTATCGCCTGCAGGTGAAGGTGACCGACGGTGGCGGTGCCTACGTCCAGGAGTACGTGACGGTGACCGTCACGGCGGAGGCCGTCGAACCGGCGCTCTGCTTCCAGGGCCGCTCGGACGACTTCCTCGGCGACGAGATCGACGCCGAGCGGTGGAACGTCGTCAACCAGGACCAGGGCCTCGTCGTCGCCGACGGCGTCGCCCGGATCCCTGCGACGGTGTCCGACATCTACGGGGCCGACAACTCGACGGTGCCGAACCTGGTGCTGCAGGAGCTGCCGGACGGACCCTTCACGGCCACGGCCAAGGTGACGATCCCGGCGAACGCGCAGTACCAGCAGGCCGGCCTGCTGATCTACGGCGGGGACGACGACTACGCCAAGATGGTGATCCAGGGCCGTTCGGCCCCGGCGGACCCGTCGACGCGCGTCTTCCAGTTCATCCGTGAGGAGGCCGGCCAGCCGAACGAGGTCGGTGACTCCAACACGGCGGCGCTGGGAGCGGACTACCCGTCGACGGTCTACGTGCGCTTCACGAGCACGGACGGCTCGGACCTGCGGGCGTCCTACTCGGCGAACGGCACGGACTTCACCGACATGCCGGAGACGAAGTCGCTCGACGGCCTCGTCGACCCGCAGATCGGGCTGGTCTCCCTCGCGGGTGCCAGCTCGACGGCCCCGGTGGTGGATGCTGAGTTCGACTGGTTCCACCTGACGCCGGACGACTCGGTGTCGACCACGCCGGACGACGAGTTCGACGGTGAGGAGCTCGACACCTGCCGTTGGCAGATCGTCCGCGAGGACGAGTCGGGCTACCGGGTGGCTGACGGTTCGCTGCAGATCGACACCACGGCGACCGACATCTACACCGGGACCAACACCGACGTGCCGAACATCGTCCTCCAGGACCAGCCGGAGGGTGACTGGACGGTCGAGACGCGGGTCGACGCCTCGCAGCTCGTGGAGCAGTACCAGCAGGGCGGTCTGATCCTCTACGGGGACGACGACAACTACGTCAAGCTGGACTACGTCACGGACAACGCCGCCGGTGACCCCGTCTCGGCGCGTCTGGAGCTGCGGTCGGAGGTCGACGCCACCGTCGTCAACCCCCAGCCGAACGTCTCCGGTCTGACCGAGGACGTCTGGTCCCTGCGCCTGACCAAGGAGGGCACGACCTTCACGGGCTCGTACTCGACCGACGGTGAGACGTGGGAGCAGTTCGGCGACCCGGTCGAGCACGAGGGGCTTGCGCAGGCCAAGGTCGGCCTGTTCGCCCTGGGCGGCTCGCAGACGACCTCGGCGACCGTTCTCTTCGACCACTTCCGGGTGGTCGGCGACGACACGGAGCCGCTGGCGGTCGTCGGTTCGCTCGACCCGGCCGTGCCGGATCGTGAGGACGGCACCTACACCGGGCCGGTGACGGTCACGGTGGAGGCCACGGGTGGTCCGGACGGCGCGACGGTCTACCGCGAGGTGAACGTCGACGGCGCCGGCTGGGCCGAGTACACGGCTCCGGTCGAGGTGACCGGAGCGGGCGACCACACGGTCGAGGTGCGTGCTTCGGCCGGCGGTGAGGACGTCGTGGGCGAGACCCTGACGTTCACCATCGCCGCGCCCGACGCGACGCCGGTGACCCCGAGCGTCGAGGTCGTCCAGGCCACGTGCGCCTGGGCGGACGACGGCACCCACGAGGTCACGGGTGGAGCGATCGTCACGGCCGAGGTGGAGGGCGTGCGGTACGTCGTGCGTCCGCTCACCGAGGACGGTGCGGGTCCGGTGGTCGACGACCTCGACGACCTGGCCGCGGGCACCTACCGCGTGGCAGCCCGTCCGGGCGACGGGTACGTCGTGGAGCCGGGTGACGGCTGGCGTGTCAACGCCAACGGCTTCGGCGTCCTCCGTGTGACCATCGACGAGCCCGAGTGCCCGGAGCCGACTCCGGTGACCCCGACGGTCGCGGTCACGCAGGCCGGCTGCGAGGTCGACGGGGACGGCGAGAACGTGCGCATCGGTGGTTCGCTCACCGGTGTGGCGGTCGAGGGCGTCAAGGGCTACGTGGTGCACAACTGGGTGGACGGGGACCTCAACGACGGCAAGCCGTCGGACCTGGGGAACCTGGCACCCGGCCAGTACCACGTGATCGCGACGCCTGCCGCCGGCCACGTGCTCGAGATCGACGGTGACTGGAAGCTGAGCCCGTCGGGCAAGGCGACGCTGGTCGTCACGATCGAGGGCTACGGCTGCGACCGTGTCCCCGCGGTGGAGCTCACGCAGGCGAGCTGCACCGACGGCACGCTCGTGCCGGGTTCGATGAATCCGCTCGACGTCGCCGGGGTCAAGTCGTACGTGGTCCACAACTGGGTCGACGGCCACGCGCAGGGCAAGCCGAAGAAGCTGTCGGCGCTGGCCGCGGGCAGCTACCGCGTGATCGCGAGCCCGGAGCCGCGCACCGAGCTCGAGGTCGAGGGTGACTGGGAGCTGAGCCCGTCGGGCAAGGCGAAGGTCATCCTGACCGTGGAGGAGGTGGACTGCCACTGATCCGGTCGCGGGGGGGCGCCCGGGCGGCCCCCCCCCCCCCCCGCGCCGCGGGGCGGGGGGGCGGGCGGGGGGCGGGGGGGGGGCCGCCCCGGGGCGGGGGGGGGGGGGGGGGGAGAGCCCGGGGGGAGCAGCGCGCCGCGCGCGCCCGGGTCGCGGCGGCCGCGCTGGTCGCGCGCGCGTTCGGCCCGCGGCTGGGTGGGGTCGCGGAAGGGGGGGGACACGACGGCGTGATCCTTTCCATCAA